>NZ_JAIXHL010000021.1 GCF_030145815.1 Sphingomonas sp. | reverse complement strand
CGGGCCGGTGCCGCGATGCGCCGGAAGGCGCATTCCCAAACAGGCTCTCACCGGGGCCGCGCGGCCTCGCTCAGCCGCGTCATTTCATGCGGACGCAGCGGCAGGCGGAATTCGGCGACGTGACGCGCACCATGGCATTCGATCACGCGGATCGGCCAGCCGCCGATCTGCGGCAGCGACAGCCACAGGCCGCACAGGGGCGCGAATTCGGTATCGCTCTCGAATTCGACCAGCGCGTTGCTGAGCGAGGTGATCTGGGCGTTCCACCAACTGCTGCCCGACCGGACATGGGTCGCGGCATCCAGCTTGATCGCGTTCTTGACCGCGCCCAGCGGTGACGCGCTTCCGGCCATCGGCGCGTGCGCCACGGGTGGGCGGCGATTGGCGACCTGACGCAGCCAGGGCATCAGGATCTGCCAGCCCAGCTCTTCGGCAAAGGCGATGCCGGCCTGACCGCGCTCGGTCCAGCGGATCTCGCCCGCGATCGGGCGCAGGCCGTCCAGCGTGATCTCGACCGCCTCGCCCACGCGCAATGCCGCGCGCGTTTCGACGCCAAGGCCTGCCGGCGACAGGTTGCGGGTCCAAGCGAAATCGACCTGATCGCCGTGACGAATGCACAGCCGCTGGCGCAGCTCGACGCGCGGCATCTGGCGGCGCTCGGTGGGCAGCGCGGCAAGGCAACGCGCGAGCGCTGCGACCACATCGAGCGGCTCGTCGAAGCAGAAGGTAAAGGCCGCGGGGTCGTCGCCCAGCACCGAGCCTTCGGCGCTGACGCCAAAAGGCAGCTCGATCCGGCCGCGATCGCCATTGCTGACCGGTCCGGTGACGGTCAGGGTTGCGCCGGCGGAGGTGATGCGATGGACGAAACAGTCGCGCGTGCCGGTGCTGCCGGTCAGCCGGCCGTGCGCGGCATTTTCGCCGTTACCCGGCGCTACAGGGTCGAGCCCGTCCGAAAGCGAAAAGATGGCCGACCGCCCTGAACCCGACATAACGCCCCACAACTGAACGGAAAATATGTGCGGCCAGCGGCGTCAAGATTCACTGAGCGAGCGCGGTAAGGGACGGGTTAACCCTGTGTGGCTGCGCGATTATCCTCCCCAGCCAGGGGGAGGATGATGTTTTATCCCGCGTGCCAGTCGCCGGACTTGCCGCCGCGCTTTTCGAGCAGGCGGACCGCGCCGATCTCCATCGTGCGGTCGAGCGCCTTGGCCATGTCGTAGACGGTGAGCAACGCGACGGTGACGGCGGTCAGCGCCTCCATCTCCACCCCGGTGCGCCCGGTCAGGCCGACCGTGGCGGTGGCGGTGACGCCGCCGTCATCGGGGACGAGGTCGAGGCTGACCTTGCTCAGCGCCAGCGGGTGGCACAGCGGGATCAGGTCGCTGGTCTTCTTCGCCGCCATGATCCCGGCAATGCGCGCGACGGCGATGACATCGCCTTTCTTGAGCAGGCCGTTGCGGATCGCCCCGGCGGCCTCTGCGGACATGGTGATCCGCCCGGTGGCGATGGCGACGCGCTCGGTCTCGGCCTTTGCGCCGACATCGACCATGCGCGCCGCGCCGCTGGCGTCGAGATGGGTGAGGTCGCTCACCCGATCATCGCCCGCGTTGCCGCCTCGACATCATCCTGCCGCATCAGCGACTCTCCGATCAGGAAACAGCGCACGCCATGTGCCGCCATTGCGTCGAGGTCGGCGCGGCTGGTCAGCCCGCTTTCGGCGACGAAGGTGCAGCCATCGGGCGCACGCCCGACCAGTTCATAGGTTCGGTCGAACGAGACGGTGAAGTCCTTGAGGTTGCGGTTGTTGACCCCGATCAGCCGGGAGTTGAGCGCGAGTGCGCGGTCCAGTTCGGCTTCGTCGTGGACCTCGACCAGCACGTCCATGCCGAGGCCGAGTGCCGCGTCCTCGATCTCCGCCATCTGCGCGTCATCGAGCGCGGCGACAATGATCAGGATCGCGTCGGCGCCGATGCTGCGCGCCTCCAGCACCTGCCACGGGTCGATCATGAAATCCTTGCGGATCACCGGCAGGCTGCAGGCGGCGCGCGCGGCGATCAGATAGTCCTCATGCCCCTGAAAGAATGGCGCATCGGTCAGCACCGACAGGCACGCCGCGCCGCCGGCGGCATAGGCACGGGCATGGGCGGGGGGATCGAAATCGGCGCGGATCAGGCCCTTCGACGGCGATGCCTTCTTGATCTCGGCGATCAGGCCGTATCCGCTCGCGGCCTTGGCATCCAATGCGGCGCGGAAGCCGCGCGGCGGGGTTTGCGCCAGCGCCAGCGCCTGAAGGTCCGCAAGCGACGCCGTCGCCTTGCGCTCCGCCACTTCGCCGCGCTTCACCGCGATGATCTCGTCCAGCATCGTGCTCATGCGGCGGCGATCCAGCAGTCGAGCAGTGCTTTGGCAAGCCCCTTGTCAATCGTCTCCGCCGCTTCCTCGGCACCCTCGCTCAGATCGGCGGCCTCACCCGCCACGACCAGCGCCGCAGCGGCGTTGAGCAGCACCGCGTCGCGATACGCCCCGCGCTCGCCATCGAGCAGGCGGCGGAGCGCAGCGGCATTTTCCTGCGCATCGCCACCGCGCAGGGCGGACAGCGGATGGGCGGACAGGCCGGCATCGGCGGGCGTCACGCGCGCGGGCAGGCTGACATCGCCGATGCTGACCACCAGCGAGCCGCCTTCGGGCGACAGCTCGTCCAGCCCCTCTTCACCCGCGACGATTGCCGCGCCCTTGACGCCCAGCTGCGCCAGCGCCTCGGCATAGATCGGCGCATAATCGGGGCGGGCAATGCCGATCAGTTGGCGCTGCACCCCCGCCGGATTGGCGAGCGGCCCCATCAGGTTGAAGATCGTGCGCCGCCCGATGCGCTTGCGGATCGGGGCGACGCGCGCCATCGCCGGATGGTGCTTCGCCGCGAACAGAAACGCGATGCCGAGGTCGTTGAGGTGCGCTTCGGCATTGGCGGCCGCGCGGTCGAGGTCGAGGCCGAGCGCCTCCAGCGTATCCGCCGCGCCCGATTTGGAGCTGGCGGCGCGGTTGCCGTGCTTGGCGACGGGAACCCCCGCTGCCGCGACGACGATCGCGACGGCAGTCGATACATTCAGCGTGTGATGCCCGTCGCCGCCGGTGCCGCACACGTCGATCGCGTTGGACGGCGCGCTGACCGGAATCACCCGCGCGCGCATCGCCCGTGCGGCTTCGGCAATCTCGATGCTGGTTTCGCCGCGATCGGAGAGGGCGATCAGGAACGCCTCGATCTCCTCCTCGGCGGCGCGACCGTCGAGGATGTCGGCGAATGCCTGCGCCGCGCTTTCGCGGGCGAGCGGGCTGGCGGGGTCGGGGAGGAGGCTGAAGCTGGTCACGCCGCCTCTATTCCGGGGCACGCGGCGCGAGTCGAGCAATTCCTGTTATCGGCGAGGCAAGCCGGAGCGCAGGCGGTCAGCGGCGATAGGGGCTGTGCAGATCCTGAATCCACCCCGCCGTCGCACCCCGGTCGATCGTGACGGGCGGGCGCGGCTTGGGCGGAGCGATCATCGCCTTGGATCGCGCCGCATCGGGATCGATTGTCTCGGCGAAGCGCAGTCCGGCCACGCCATCCTTGACCCAGATCACGGTCGCGCCAACCGCTTTGAGCACTCCGACCGAGACGAGCACGGTTGCGCCCGGTCGCAGCCCGTCCGCGCGATCGATCCGCGCGCCCGACACTGACAGGTCCTTGATGCGATGCTTGCTCGGCGCTCCGCCCCCAAAACCGCAGATCTCCGCACTCAGCATCACCTGCTGGCGTGGCTGGCGCGGGGGGAGGGTTTCGCGGATCGCTGCTTCGTCCATGGCTGACCTGCTGGTTCCGCGTGCTTGCGGTCCCGCAATTACGACTTGTGCGAGGACGGTAGCGCCAAAGGGTTAAGCCGATATTGACTGCGGCTCGCGAGGGATCACGCCAGTATTTTCGACCCGATCCCGGCAATGTTGAGGAAGTTCGCCAGCATCGCATGGCCGTGCTCGGTCGCGATGCTCTCCGGGTGGAACTGGACCGAGTGGATCGGGAGGTCGCGGTGGCGGAACGCCATGACGCTGCCGTCCGATGCGGTGGCGTTGACCACCAGCGCGTCGGGAATGTCGGTGACGATCAGCGAGTGGTAGCGGGTGGCGGTGAAGGGGCTGGGCAGCCCTTGGAACAGGCCGGTGCCGTCATGGCTGACCGGCGACGTCTTGCCGTGCATCAGTCCGCCGCGCACCACCTTGCCCCCGAAATGCTGGCCGATCGACTGGTGGCCCAGGCACACGCCGAGCAGCGGCTTGCCCGCATCGGCGCAGGCGGCGACAAGGTCGAGGCTGATCCCGGCTTCGTTCGGGGTGCACGGGCCGGGGGAGAGCAGGAACGCCTGCGCGTTGCTGGCAATCGCCTCCTGCGCGGTCAGCGCGTCGTTGCGCACCACTTTCACCTCCGCGCCCAGCTCCATCAGGTAATGGACGAGGTTCCAGGTGAAGCTGTCGTAATTGTCGATGACGAGGATCATGGGGGGGGATTAGCGGTTCGCGGAGCGGTCGTCATCCATACATCTTCTTCGTCACCCCCGCGAAAGCGGGGGCCCATCTCCGAAGCGCGCAACGATAACATCCGGCGTGGTAGGCGGACAGTCCGGGAGATGGGCCCCCGCTTTCGCGGGGGTGACGGTTGGAAGGTCAGTACCCGGCGTTGAGATCGACGACGTTCTTCATGGGCCGCCCCTCCGCAAAGGCGCGGGCATTGTCGAGGAACAAAGCGGCGGCGCGCATGAACATCCGGGTCTGCGACCGACCCGATAGATGCATCGAGTGGATGGTGTTGGGCGCGGTCCAGAGCGGGTGGTCGGCGGGCAAAGGCTCGGGCGTCACCACGTCCAGAAACGCGCCGCCGATCCGCCGCTTGTGCAGCGCCGCGATCAGCGCGTCCTGATCGACCATGTCGCCGCGCGCGATGTTGATCAGCCATGCGCCGGGCTTCATTGCCGCCAGTTCATCCGCGCCGATCATCGCCGTCGTCGCGTCGGTCGAGGGGGCGGCGAGGACGATCCAGTCATAGTCGGCGATCCGCGCGCGCCAGGCGTCGGGGGTGAGCGTGCCGTCACGGCCTGAACGGGTGACGCCGGTCACCTCGACCCCGAACGCGGCGAGCCGATCCCCGATCATCCGCCCGATCGTGCCATAGCCGATGACCAGCGCGCGGGTCTCAAACAGCTCGATCTTGCCCGGCGCGTCGGTTGGCCATTCGCGGCGGTCGGCGGTGCGGATCACCTCGTCAAAGCGCTTGGCGGCGGCGAGGATGCCGAGCACCGCATATTCGGCGACTGCGATGGCGTTGATGCCGACGCCATTGGTCAGGATTGTGCCGCGCCCCTTGAGCAGGTCGATGTCGAACGCGTCGATCCCGGCATAGATCGTCGACAGCCATTTGAGCCGTTCGCCCGCCGCTGCGATCTCCCCGGTCCAGCCCGGGCGGTTCATGTCGACCCAGCCGATGTCCGCATCTCCAATCAGCGCCAGCGCCTCTTCGCGGCTGGTGAACCAATGCGCGTCGATCCCGGCGGGCAGGCCGGGTTCGATCAACGGGCGGGCGAGCGCGGGGAGGACGGCTTTCATGTATGCAGGATGGCGCGATCCGCGCGCCGGGGCAATCGCGGCGCGAGAAGGTGGTTTGCGACAAATTGATACTCTTTTCGGCTGGTGTCCGGCAGCGGAACGGGGGATGTTTCACTTGGGCGACGTGGCACGGGAGGTGCCGTGCGTCCGGGGTGGGACCGATGGACAAACTGGAATCGCCGCTGATCGCGGTGGATGAACCGCTCGCGCCGCAACCGGCGGGCGCGGGCGATGTCGCACGCGTGGGCGGCAGCTTTACCGCAGTCGGGGTCAGCGCGCTCGCGCTCGCGCTCGCCGCGTGTGACTCGGGCGGCGGTGGCGGCGGTGTTGTCTCGACCCCCGGCCCGACGCCGACGCCGAGCCCCACGCCGCCCCCGCCCACCGCCGCGCAGGCCAGCCGTTTCCTGTCGCAGGCAACGATGGGCGCGACCGCTGCCGACATCGCCGACGTTCAGGCGCGCGGCTATGACGCGTGGATCACCGCCGAATTCGCCAAGCCGCGCCCGACCACATTGTGGGACTGGCTGGTGAGCAAGGGCTATAACGTCACCACCAACATGAATAACGAAAGCGGCTTCGACAATGCGATGTGGAGCCAGCTGACCGGGGCGGGCGACCAGCTGCGCCAGCGCGTCGGCATGGCGCTGCTCGAAATGCTGGTGGTCGGCATTGGCGGGGTGAACCTGAGCTGGCGGCAGTTTTCCATGGCCGCCTATGTCGACATCCTCATGGACAATGCGTTCGGCAATTTCCGGACGTTAATCGAGCGCGTGACCTATAACGCCGCCATGGGGTCGTTCCTGACCTTCCTCGGCAACCGCAAGGCGAATGCCAGCACCGGATCGGTCCCGGACGAGAATTATGCGCGTGAGTTGATGCAGCTGTTCACCATCGGGCTGGTGCGGCTGAACATGGATGGCAGCGTCGTGACATCGGGCGGACAGCCGGTCGAAACCTACACGCCGGCGGACGTGTCGGGGTTGGCGCGCGTGTTCACGGGGCTCGTGCTCGACGGGTCGGATAACACGACCCCCGATCGCTATCGCCGCGCGATGATCTTCAACACCGGGCAGCATGAAACCGGTGCGTCGACCTTCCTCGGCACGACCGTCGCCGCCGGAGCATCGGGCGCAGATGCGATCCGCCAAGCGCTCGACACGATCTTCGCGCATCCCAATGTGCCGCCGTTCGTGTCGAAGCAGCTGATCCAGCGGCTGGTCACCAGTAACCCTTCAGCGGCCTATATCGGGCGCGTCGCGGCGAAGTTCGCCGATAACGGATCGGGCGTGCGCGGCGACATGCAGGCGGTGATCCGCGCGATCCTGATGGACACTGAAGCGCGGACCGAACCCACAGCGACCAGCGCGGGCAAGCTGCGCGAACCGGTCATGCGCCTGACGGCATGGGCGCGCGCGTTCGGGGCGACATCGAACTCGGGCAACTGGACGACGGGAGACACCAGCAACTCGACCAACCGGCTGGCGCAGGCAATGGGCCGCAGCCCGTCGGTGTTCAACTTCTTCCGCCCCGGCTACACCCCGCCCAACACCCCGATCGCGAGCGCGGGACTGGTCGCGCCGGAATTGCAAATCACCAATGAAATCAGCGTCGTCGGATATGTGAATTACATGCAATCGGTGGTGAACAACACGACCGATCTGCGCACGGACTACGGGTCGATCAGCGGCATCGCCGGGGACAGCGCGGCATTGGTCGACCGGATCAATCTGTGGCTCGCCGCTGGACAGCTTTCCAGCGCCACGGTGACGGCGATCCGCACTGCTGTCGATAGTTCGACCAACACCAACAACCGCATCGCGATCGCCGTCCTGCTGACGATGGCGTCGCCCGAATTTCTGACGTTGAAGTGAGGGGCCGGGACATGGACCAGAACCAATCGCGCCGCGCCTTTTTGAAGCGCACCGCCGCGCTCGGTGCAGCGGGCGCCGCCGCGCCCTTCGTCACCCAGCTTGCCGCGATCGGCGAAGCATCGGCGGCGGTCGCCAGCGATTACAAGGCGCTGGTGTGCATCTTCCTCTATGGCGGCAATGATTACGCCAACACGCTGCCGCCCTATGACAGCGCGACGCACGCCGCCTATTTGGCGCAGCGCCCGACGCTGGGGCACACGCGCGACAGCCTGACCGCGACGCTGCTCAACCCGGGCAATTCTCTGGGCGGGCGACAATTCGCGCTCGCGCCGACGATGGCGTCGCTGCTGCCCTTGTTCAACGCGGGCAAGCTGGCCCCGGTGCTCAATGTCGGCACTTTAGTGCGTCCGACGACCAAGGCACAATATCAGGCCGCCTCGGTCGCGCTGCCGCCCAAGCTGTTCAGCCATAATGACCAGCAAAGCTATTGGCAGGCATCGAGCGCGGAGGGCGCGACATCGGGCTGGGGCGGGCGCATCGGCGACCTGCTGCAAAGCGGTAACGGCACCAGCGCGCTGACCTGTATCAGCGCGTCGGGCAATGCGACCTATCTGTCGGGGCGCAGCGCGATCCAATATGTAACCGGCACCAACGGGCCGACCGCGCTGCTCAACGGCGCATCTACCCTGTTCGGATCGGCCACCGCCGCGAGCACGCTGCGCACGCTGATGGGCGGGGCGCAGGCGAATCTGATCGCCAACGAACACGCCACCGTGTCGAAACGCGCACTCGATCTCTACACCCAGGTCAACGGCGCACTGGCCAGCGCGCCGGCGGCGAACTTCACGCTGTTCCCGACCGGCAATTCGCTGGCGGACCAGCTCAAGATCGTCGCGCGGCTGATCTCGGTGTCACAGGAACTGGGAGCGAAGCGGCAAGTGTTCTTCGTCTCGATTGGCGGCTGGGACATGCATGATTTCCTCGTGCGCGATCACCCGACTTTGGTCGGTCGCGTCGCCGACGCGATGCGTGCCTTTTACGACACCACCGCCGCGTTGGGCGTGGCGGACAAGGTGACCAGCTTCACCGCGTCGGACTTCGGCCGCACGCTGGTCCAGAATGACGACGGCTCCGACCATGGCTGGGGTAGCATGCATTTCGTGCTGGGCGGCGCGGTGCAGGGCGGGCGCATCTATGGCACCGCCCCCGATTTCGGGCACAATACGCCGAGCGATGTCGGGCAGGGGCGGCTGCTGCCGACCACCTCGGTCGACCAATATGCCGCGACGCTGGCGAGCTGGTTCGGGGTGTCGGCGGGGAATATGTCGACGGTGCTGCCGAATATCGGGAATTATTCGACGACCAATTTGGGGTTTGTTTGAGGTAAGCGTTTAAGAAGCAACTGGCTTGCTAGCCGGACTGCGGACCTAAGAAGCTATGTAGGCTGGGCCCGAAGCGCAGCGTGCCATTCCGGCTCTGATTTCTGGTTGGCTCAAAGAGCCATCGTTGTTTGCGTCCATGCAGGCAAACGTCTCCAGAGGTTTCTTGAGAAGTTCAGTCAGGTCGACGTAACCATCGCGATTAGAATCTTGATCCGCATAGTCTTGAACAAGCCACACACGCATTTCTCGGCGGCTCGATGCCTGTTGCGGGCCGGACAATGATAAGTCAATCATTGTTTCAACCTCACCTTTGCTCAGCCGTTTGTCGCCATCGCTGTCGTGTGCTTCCAAGATCAGTTGGTATATCGAGGTCAAACCGGCTCGCGTGGTGCTGTCGGGGCGCGACAATCCTTGGGAGCCGACGAGCAGGGGGAGCGCGAGTAAACAGGCGGTCACTCTATACATGGCTTGAGACTACAAGCGGAGAAGTCTGTCTTCCACCATTTTTGTATTGCTCCAATAACGACGTATGGCAGACGTTTGCGCTGGGTGGGGCAGAAACAGGCTAAATCTCCACCCGCCAGTCCCACCCAATCGGGTCTCCGTCCATCACCTCGACTCCGGCGCCGATCAGCTCGTCGCGGAGTGTGTCGGATCGGGCGAAGTCCTTCGCGGCGCGGGCTTCCTTGCGCTGGGCGAGGCGGGCTTCGATCTCGGCTTCGGTCACCTGTGCATCCGCCGGGCGGACGCGCAGGTCGGCGCGGGACAGGTCCATCAGGTTGAGGCCGAGCGCGGTGTCGAACTGCGCCAGCGTCATCAGCCGCGCTTCCTGTCCCAATTGCTTGTCGGCGAGCAATTCCTCCAGCACCGGCAGCGCCTTGGGGGTGTTGAGGTCGTCGGACATCGCCGCGTCGAGCCGTTCGAGATAGCTCGCCGCGTTACCGCCACCCTTGCCCTCGGTCGCGCGGAACTTCTCTGCCGCGAGCACCAGCCGACGTAGCCGCACCAAAGCCGCCATCAGATTCTCGCCGCTGAACTCCAGCTCGCTGCGATAATGCGCGCTCAGGCACATCAAGCGATAGGCGAGCGGGTGGACGCCCTTGGCCACCAGCGCGTCGAGCGTGGCGATGCCGCCCTTGGACTTCGACATTTTCCCGCCGCGATCGACGAGGAAGTTGTTGTGCATCCAGATTTTCGCGCCCGAGTTCGCGCATCCGCAATGCGCCTGGTTCTGCGCGATTTCGTTGACGTGGTGGATCTCGCGATGGTCGATCCCGCCGGTGTGGATGTCGAACGGCAGGCCAAGCAGCTCGGCGCTCATCACCGAGCATTCGAGGTGCCAGCCCGGCGCGCCGCGGCCCCAGGGTGAATCCCACTCCATCTGCCGCGTTTCGCCCGGCGGGGTGGCGCGCCAGATCGCGAAGTCCTGCGGATGGCGCTTGCCCTCGACGCTCTCGATCCGCCCCTCGCCGGCGTCGTCCTGCCCACCCGACAGCTTGCCATAGTCCGGCACGGTGCTGCTGTCGAAATACAGGCCGCTATCGAGCTGGTAGCAATGCTGGTCGGCGATGCCCCTGGCGAACTCGATCATCTTGGCGACATAATCGGTCGCCAGCGGCATATGGTCGGGGGTGCGGATGTTGAGGTCGCGCAAATTGCGGCGGAACACATCGGCATAATGGCGCGAAATGTCCCACGCGCTCAGCCCACGCTTCTTCGCCGCCGCCTCCATCTTGTCCTCACCCTCATCGGCGTCGGAGGTCAGATGGCCGACATCGGTGATGTTGACAACATGGGTCAGGGCATGACCCTTCCACCGCAGCACCCGGCTCAGCGTGTCGGTGAAGACATAAGCTCGCAGATTGCCCAGGTGCGGGTCGCTATAGACCGTCGGCCCGCACGAATACACGCGCACGCCCTTGGCGGGGTCGATCGGCGCGAACGGTTCGAGCGCGCGGGTGAGGCTGTTGTAGAGGGTGAGCGGGGCCGAGGTCATGGCCCCGCCATAGCGCGGCGGCGGCGGCGGTCAAACCGCCGAGCGGGTTCAGGCCGCCAGCGACTTGACCGTGAAGCGCCCCGCGCCAAAGCTGCCGCCGTTGTTGATCGGAAGCGCGGTGGCACAGAACGCGCATTCGGCGGTCATCCGCCCGATCGTCCAGTGCGACTGGCCGCATCCGGGGCACACATTCTGCTCGCCGGGGCGAAAGGCAATGCGATAGCCGCTGTTCTCGGCGGTGAAGGGGGTCGTGTCGTAAAACATCGGCTCGTCTCCAGACTTGCCCGGTTCGACGCACGGAATCAGGGTTTTGTTCCAAGCGCGTAGCGAAGCGGATCGCCCGTGTTGCGATTGTGCAACGGTCGGGCGGTCAGTCCAACGGACGGATTCGGTCAAGCACGGTATAGGCCATGACGGCGGTCGCGACCGCGGCGTTGAGGCTGTCGGCCTTGCCCAGCATCGGGATTTTCACGCGCACATCGCATGCCGCGGCATAGTCGGCGGGGAGCCCCTGCGCCTCGTTGCCGGTCAGCAGAAACACCGGCGCGGCAAAGTCTGGCGCGCGGTAATCGACCGCACCCTCCAGCGCGAGCCCGACCAGCTGGCCGGGACCGCCGCGCAGCCAGGCGTGAAACTCTGCCCAGGGCGCACGCGCCAAGGGAATCGTGAACAGCGCGCCCATGCTCGCGCGCACCGCCTCGACGCTGAACGGATCGACGCAGTCATCGACGAGGATCAGCCCGCCCGCGCCGACCGCATCGGCGGTGCGCAGGATTGTGCCGAGATTGCCCGGATCGCGCAGCCGCTCCGCCACCAGCCACAGCGGGGCTGCGGTGCGGTCGATGCGGGAAAGGTCGGTCGAAAGCTCGCGATATACGCCCACGACCGCGCCGGGATTGTCCTTGCCCGACAGTTTGGAGAGAATGTCGCTGTCGGTCTGAATGACCTCGCCGCCGGATGCCTCGGTCGCCGCGATCAGCTCCTGTGCCAGCGGATGGCCGTCATGCCCCTTGGCGAAGAACAGATAGGTCGGCAGATGCCCCGCCTCCCGCGCCTCGGTCAGGATGCGCAGCCCTTCGGCCAGAAACAGCCCCTCGTCGCGACGATGCTTCTTGTCGCGCAAGCTGCGGACCCGCTTGACCAGCGGGTTGGAAAAGGCGGTTATTTCGCGGGGCACGGGATCAATCCAAGATGTTCAACGAACGGGTCGAAATCCCGGTCGGAATAGAGAAGCGGGATGTTATCGACGATACAGCGCGTCGCGATCAGGGTGTCGATCGTCTTGCGCACGGTGATGCCCCGCTTGCGAAGGGCGCGATAGTTTTGGGCAGCTTGCAACGCGATATCTGGGCTGGTGATCTGGACGACCGGCAGCGCGGTCATTCTGTGCCTTGCCTTTTCGAATTCCATGTCGCTGGTAAAGCCACGTAGAACCTCGGTCAGGATCAAATCGCCGACAGCGACATCCTCCGTGCCCAGCAGCTGGTCGAGCGTTTCGGTCTGATCCGTCACCGCACCCCGGAAAAAGTCAATCCAGATGCTTGAATCAACAACGATCATCAGTCGAGGCGCATTGCCTCAAGGTCGCCCTCCCAAGACGTGAGCTTGCCGCGAAGCTTGCGAATTTCTGCCTGATTGCGCAGACGGATCATCGTGCGGAGGGCCTCTTCAACGGCTTCCTTCTTTGTCTTCGCGCCGCTCGCCTTCATGGCGTCCGCCATCAACTGGTCATCGATCACGATGTTTGTGCGCATGATGTGTATCCTTATACCTTTTGATACACATAGTGACAAAGGGCGACGGACTCAATCCTCGCCGAAGCGGTCCTCGACCAGTTCGACCAGCTTGAGCACCGCGTCCTCGGCGCCGTCGCCGGTCGCGCTGATCGTGATCGTGTCGCCCATTGCGGCGCCCAGCATCATCAGGCCCATGATCGACGTGCCGGTGACGGCGTTGCCGTCCTTCTCGACGGTCAATTCGCATGGCTGCGATGAGGCGAGGGTGACGAACTTGGCGCTCGCCCGCGCATGCAGTCCGCGGCGGTTGCCGATCAGGACGGTGCGGCTGACGCGGCTCAAGCGGCAGCCTCGCCGAGCACTTCGGAGGCGACGGTGATGTATTTGCGCCCCGCCTCACGCGCGGCGGCGACCGCCTCCGTCACCTTCATCGTCTTGCGCGCGCCGCCCAGGCGAATCAGCATCGGCAGGTTGATGCCGGCGATCACCTCGACCCTCCCTGCCTCTAGCAGCGAAATGGCCAGGTTCGACGGGGTGCCGCCGAACAGGTCGGTGAGCAGGATCACCCCGCGTCCGCCATCGACCGCGACAATCGCCTTGGCGATGTCCGCGCGCCGCTCTTCCATATCGTCCTCGGGGCCGATGCAGATCGTCGCGATGCGATCCTGCTTGCCGACGACATGCTCCATCGCGACGACGAACTCCTCCGCGAGCCGCCCGTGCGTCACGAGTACTAGTCCAATCATGTCTTTACGCTTGTCCCATGCGGTTCATTTGCCGACCGGCGGGCCTTCTAGCGAGTCCTGCGGCGCGGTTTGCAAGTCACGATGCGTCACCGTGGGCGAAAAACCCGCGTCGCGCAACCGGGCAGCGACGCGTTCGGCGACATGCACCGACCGGTGTCTCCCGCCGGTACAGCCAAAGGCGATGGTAACATAGGATTTTCCCTCCGCCTGATAGCGGGGGAGGAGCAGCAGCAGCAGCTCCTCGATCCGCGTCATCGCTTCGGGATAGGCGCGGTCGCCGGCAACATAATCGGCAACATCGGCATCCTTGCCCGTGCCGGGGCGCAGCGATTCGACCCAGTGCGGGTTGCGCAGGAAGCGCATGTCGAGCACCAGATCCGCGCTGGTGGGCACGCCGCGCGCAAAGCCGAACGACATCACCGACACCACCGTTTCGCCCAGGCCCCGCCCGGAAAAGGTCGAGCGAATCTGTTGCGCCAGTTCGTTCGACGACAGGCTGGTCGTGTCGATTACGCGGTTGGCCCAGCGCCGCAGCGGCTGAAGCAACTCACGCTCGCGCACGATTCCGTCGCCGGCCGGCCGGTCGAGCGCGAGCGGGTGGCGGCGGCGCGTCTCTGAATAGCGCCGCTCCAGCTCCGCACCCGCACAGTCGAGAAACAAGGTGCCCATGTCATAGCCGCGCTCGTCGCGCAGCTTCTTGATGCGGCGCACGATGCTGTCGGCGTCGAAGCCGCGGGTGCGCGTGCCGATGCCGAGCGCGAGCGGGCGATCATCGCCATCGCTGCCCTCGGGCGGGTCGGTGTCGAGCAGGCGGTTGAGCAGCAGCAGCGGCAAATTGTCCACCACTTCCCAGCCAAGATCCTCCAGCGTCCGCAGCACGGTCGACTTGCCCGCGCCCGACATGCCGGTGACCAGCAATATCTGCTTCGGTCGCCGCTTGTTCATCGTGCCGCTCCCGTCATGTGGCGCAGCGCGAGCTCGACCTTGATCGGCGCGGAGGGTTCGAGTGCGGGGAGAGCGACCACCGGCACGTCGACACCGGCGATCTTCCGCGATTGCGGCCCTTCCGGCATGCGCGGCGGATCGTCGAAGATGGTGACGAGCAGCGCGATCGGCGCGCTGTCGGCATGGGGCAGGGTGACCAGGCCGATGCCGCGCACTTCGATCTTCCCCGCGATCGTTGCCGGGGACTTGGCGTGCAGCATGCCGTCACGCCGCGTGCAGATGGTATAGTCGTCGGCGACCAGCGCCGCACCCCGATCGATGAGGCGCAGCGCCAGGTCCGACTTGCCCTCGCCCGATCGCCCTTCGATAAGCACAGCGCGCCCGTTGATCGCGACGCAGGACGCGTGCAGCGTTTCGGAAGACAGGATCGCCACGCTTCTAACTCCCCGTACGCTCAACCCGCTTGCACGAATGGCAGGCGGACCACGAAGCGCGCGCCGCGCATGCGGTCCTCGCGCGTTTCGACCCCGATTGTCCCCTGGTGACCTTCGACGATGGTCCGTGCGATCGCAAGCCCCAGTCCCGAATGTTTGCCGAATTCCTCGCCCTCCGGTCGGTCGGTGTGAAAGCGGCGGAAGATTGCCTCGCGCGCTTCCTCGGGCACGCCCGGCCCCTCGTCCTCGACCCGCGCCTCCAGCATGTCGCCCGCAGCGATCAGCGACAGCGCCACTGTCCCGCCATCGGGGGAGAAGGAGATGGCATTGTCGATCAGATTGGCGAACACCCGCTCCAGCCGTGCGCCTTCGCCCATCACGCGCGGCATCGGCCCGATCGGCGCGTCGAAGCGCAGGCGGATGTCGCGCTCGACCCCGCGCGCGGTGCGCTGCTCGACCATCGCCGCCAGCATCGCGGACAGATCGACCGGATCGAACTTCGCGCGGGACAGCTGGGCATCGAGCCGCGATGCCTCCGAAATGTCGCTGATCAGCCGGTCGAGCCGCAGCACATCGTCGCGCACGACCGCCAGCAACTGCGCCTGCAGTTCGGGATCGCGCACCGCCATCAGGCTGTCGACGGCGGAGCGGAGCGAGGCGAGCGGGTTCTTGATCTCATGCGCCAGGTCTGCCGCGAACGCCTCGGTTGCGTCGATGCGTGCGCGCAACGCCAGGCTCATGTCCGACAGCGAGCGGGCGAGGTGCCCGATCTCGTCGCGCCGTTCGGGCAGGCGCGGCACCACCACTTCGCGCGCACGCCCCAGCCGCACCCGCACTGCGGCGCGGGCGAGGCGGCGCAGCGGGCGGACGATGGTGCGCGCGAGGAACAGCGACAGGAAGATCGACAGCCCGGCGGTGAAGGCGAGCACCAGCCCCAGCCGGAACCGCTCGATCCGCACCCGCTGGGTGATGTCGCGCGCGTTGGAGCTGGTGAACACCGCCCCCTCAGGGCCATAGGGCGCAGCGGCGGTGATGACGGGCGTGCGATCGGGCGCGCGCCATACGGTCGCACTGGCCTCCCCGGTGCGCAGCGCGGCGGCGATGTCGGGCCAGTCCAGCCCCTTGGTCGGCGCGCGCTCGCGAAACTGCTGGTCGCGATCCGCGCCGGCGACCGTGTCGATCACCGCGTCGAGGAAGCGCGCAGCGCTCTGGTTCCACGGATCCTTGTCGGGATCGCGCAGCACGAAATTGTTGAGGCCCAGCGCGCGGGTATCCAGCGTCATCCGCCCTGTGCGATCGTACAGGCGGATCCGGATATCCGCCTCGCTCGCGACACGCTGGATCAGCGCAGTGCGATCGTCCGGTGGGGTCATCGCCACTGCCTGCGCGATCAACCGTGCCTCGCGGCTCGCCTGTTCGACGCGGCTGTCGACGATGCGCGCGCGATAGCTGTCGAGGTAGAAGAACCCGCCCGCCAGCATCACCAGCGCAAAGATGTTCACCGCCAGGATGCGCGGCGTCAGGCTGACCCGGCCGGACCAGCGCAGCGACAGGTCGCGTTCCTCCCGGGCGGGGGAGGGCCTATTCGTCGGAGAAGCGATATCCGGCGCCATAGAGCGTCTCGATGGCGTCGAATGTGGGATCGACCTGCCGGAACTTGCGGCGCACGCGCTTGATATGGCTGTCGATGGTGCGGTCATCGACATAGATGTCGTCCTGATACGCCGCATCCATCAGCTGGTTGCGCGTCTTGACGATGCCGGGCCGCTGGGCGAGCGTTTCGAGGATCATGAACTCGGTGACGGTCAGCGTGACATTGTCGCCCTTCCACGTCACCTTGTGCCGCGCCGGATCCATCGTCAGAGGGCCGCGCTCGATCACCGGCTGCGCCTCGGCCGCCGGCGCCTCTTCGCCCTGCGCCGTCGCCGCGACCAGATCGGTCCGGCGCAGGATCGCGCGGATGCGGGCGATCAGCAGCCGCTGGCTGAACGGCTTGGCGATATAATCGTCCGCGCCCATCGCCAGGCCCAGCGCCTCGTCCAGCTCGTCATCCTTGCTGGTCAGGAAGATCACCGGGATCTGGCTCTTCTCGCGCAGTCGCCGCAGCAGCTCCAGCCCGTCCATGCGCGGCATCTTGATGTCGAGCACCGCCAGCTCGGGCGGATTGTCGACCAGCGCCTTAAGCGCGGCCTCCCCATCCGAATAGACGCGCGTCACAAACCCCTCGGCCTGCAACGCGATCGACACGGACGTCAGGATGTTGCGGTCATCATCGACCAGCGCAATCGTTGCGGTCATGCACGCGAGGTAGCGGAATGTGGGGCGGGGCTCAACGGGGGAGGGGCACTCCGCCTACCACCGCACCCAGCGCGGCACGAAAATCCGCCCCAGCGCCGCCATGACCGCCACGGGGGCAACGTGCCAGATGCCGAGATGGGCGATCGTATCGATCGGGCAGGACAGGCCATAGGCGAAGCTGCCCAGCGCGCCTGCGGCGACGCCGGTGTAGAATCCGGCGACCTTGGGCGCGACCGGCGCGCCGCGGCGCAGCCAGATGATCAATGCCGCGGCGACCAGCGATCCGCTGCAGGTGCCGGCAACGAAGCACTCGAGGCCGTGGGTCGCATGTTCATGCCAGTCGATCTGCCCTTCGATCATGGCGAGCAGTACGGCGGCCATCGGCAGGATGGCGAGCGCGGCGAGCAGCCAGCGCGCGCCATCCTGCCGTGCACCGACGCGCGGGCCAGCCATGCGGATGACTGCCAGCGCGGAGACTAACCCGACCAGCCCGATCAGGGCATTGGCGACGAAGAACATCGCCGCCGCCTCGCCGCGCATCGGACCGGACCATAGCCCCATCGTCAGCGCGATCAGGCCAATCGTTGCCAGGACGGCCAGGGCAGCCAGTGCGATACCATGCGCCATGCGGAGCGGGCGCACCGGCTCCAGCTCGCTCGCGAGCTGCGCGATCAGGGGGGACGGCGGGCGGGTCATGGTCAATCGGCCTCTTCGACGAGCGCGGCGAGCTTCCTCAATCCGCGATGAATGTTCACCTTGATCAGGCTTTCGCTCTGACCGCTACGTTGGGCTGCCTCGGTCACGGACAGCCCCTTGATCTTCACCAGCTCGATCGCCTCGCACTGGCCCTGCGGCAGGTGGACGAACAGCCGGTCGAGGCTCACCCGCGCCATCACCGCTTCTTCGTCGCTATCCTCCGCCGCGTCATGGTCGTCCAGCGCATCCTCGCCCGATCGATACACCCGGCGCAGATGATCGACCCAGCGATAGCGCGCGATCGCCGCGAGCCAGGGCAGAAAGGCCCGCGTCTCGTCCCAGGTCGCGCGCTTGGCGTGGAGTGCGAGCAGCACCTCCTGCACCAGATCGTCGAGCTGTGCCGGTGCGACGCGGCGGCGGAAATAGCGCTCCAGCCATCGCTGCACCTCGGTCAGCAGCACGGTATAGGCGCGGGTGTCGCCCGCCTGTGACGCGATCATCAGGCGCACGAAGCTGCCTTCGTCTGCAATCATCGACGTCCCCGTCCGTCCGAGCTGGTGTCAGCCGCGCCGACGGTGCCAGTTGGCGAGGAGCGCGTCGAGCGACACCATACCACCGCCCCGCACGATCAGGATGCCGGCCAATGCGACCCACAGGATATGCGTCGCCCACCAGGCATCGGGGTAGACGAAAATCTGGATGACTAGCGTCATGCCGAGCAGCGCGAGCGCAGAGAAGCGCGTCGCCAGGCCGATCAGCAGCAGGGCGGGAAACAGATGCTCGGCCATCAGTGCCATCGGTGCCGCAAGTTCGGGCGGCAGCGGAACTGCGCTGTAATCATTTTCAAACAGATAGCGGGTGGAGTCGCTGAGCTCGAACCAGCTGCCCTCCACCACCTTGCTGCGGCCCGCGCGCCAGAAAACTCCGCCGAGCGCGACCCGCACCAGCAGCAGCGCAACGCCCTCTGCCGTCCGCGAACCGACCAGCGTGACGGCCCGGCCATACAAAGATGCGATGCGCTGCATGTCGATTTCCTGTCTGTGCGAAGGGATCAGCGCTGGACCGGGGTCAGCGAACCCTTGCCCTTGGGCGTTTCGGTCTTTTCGCACGTGCCCTTGGCGACGAGCTTCCAGGCATTGCCCTGATAGTCGCGGGTCGAGGTGCCGGCGCAGCTGGTGCCGGGGCCGGCCGCGCAGTCATTCTTGCCCGCCTTGGCGATGCCATAGCATTTTTCCATCTCGGGCTTCTGCGCGGCGGCGGGGGCGGTGCTCAGGGCAGCGGCAAGGCCTGCGGTGGCGGCGAGCCCGGCGAGGCGGGCAATCGTGGAAGCGGTCATCGTCATCGTCTCCAAATGTGGGTGCGATGCCGATGCATGGGATCATCATCGGCACAGCGGCTCATTCGGCGGCGTGTCGGCAATCGTTACAGCGGATGAAAAATTGTTTCGGGTGTAACCCCGGCGGCAGGTGCGGCGAACTCACCGATGTGCGCTTTCGCACGACGATCCGCCTGAAAGGACTAGCGACATGAAGACCGCCACGCGCACCGCCGCATCCATCGCCGCCACCGCCGCCGCCATCGCCCTGGGATCGGTCGCGGCTTTCGCCGCCGACACGCCTGCGGGTAGCAAGGGTCGCGCGATCAGCGCGAACGATACCGTCCATTGCTATGGCCTGCACAGCTGCAAGGGCCAGTCCGACTGCGCCACCGCCGAGCATCAGTGCAAGGGCCAGAATGCGTGCAAGGGCCATGGCTTCAAGGCGATGAAGGCCGGTGAATGCCTCTCCAAGGGTGGGACGATCGGCGACCTCGGCTGATCCTGCCCAGATCCGGCGGGCCGTTCCCCCCGCAACGCCGGCCCGCCGGATCCACCTTTGCCCGCCAGGGAGCGAAGCAATGCATTCAGTACCGCCCTTTGGCGGCTTCGGCCTCGGCCTGCGCCGCGACCATTATCGCGACTTCCTTGAAGGCGAGGTGCCGGTCGATTTCGTGGAGGTGATCTCCGAAAACTTCATGATCGATGGCGGGCGTCCGCTGCGCATCCTGGAACAGGTGCGCGCGAAGCTGCCGGTGATCCTGCACGGGGTGTCGATGTCGATCGGATCGGCGCACGGCCTCGACCCGGATCATCTCGCGCGACTGCGAACGCTGGCCGACCGGATCGACCCGCTCTGGGTTTCCGACCATCTGTGCTGGACGCGGACCAGCGCGCATAACAGCCATGACCTGTTGCCGATGCCGCTGACCCGCGATGCACTCGATCTGGTGTGCGACAATATCGACCATGCCCAGAACGTGCTGAGCCGCGCGCTGCTGTTCGAGAATCCGTCGAGCTATCTGTCCTTTCCGCAGGACGAATTCACCGAATGGCAGTTTCTGGCGGAGATGAGCCGCCGCACCGGATGCTACCTGCTGCTCGACGTCAACAACATCCATGTCAGCGCGTTCAACCACGGCTTTGACCCGCTCGATTATCTCGCAGGCATCCCTGCCGATCGGGTGCGGCAGGTGCATCTTGCCGGGCATACGCCGGGGGAGATCGTGATCGACACGCATGACCGGCCGGTGTGCGATGCCGTCTGGGCGCTGTTCGCCCGCGCAATGGCGCTGCTGGGCCCGGTCGCGGTGATGATCGAGCGCGACGACGCGATCCCGCCGCTGCCCGAGCTGCTCACCGAGCTGGATCAGGCGCGCAGCATCGCCGCAACCGCGCGGCTGGAGGCGGCGGCATGACCGCGCTCGCCGCGCTGCAGGACGCGTTTCTCGCCTGCCTGCACGACGATGATGCGCCGTTGCCGCCAGACCTCGACGCCACGCGCGCGGCGGGCATGGCGGTCTATCGCAACGGCTATCGCGCGCGGCTGCTCGACGTGCTCGCCGACAGCTATGCGCGCACCGCGCGGCTGGTCGGCGCTGGGGCGTTTCATCAGGCGGCGGCGCATCACCTGATCGCGCATCCCCCCTCGGCCTGGACGATCGACCGGGCGGGGGAGGGTTTCGCCGACACCTGCGCCGCGCTGTTCGCCAACGACCCCGATGTAGCGGAGCTCGCCTGGCTCGAATGGGCGATGCAATGCGCATTTACTGCCGCCGACGAAGCGCCGCTGACCCATGCCGGGTTCGCCGCTGCGACTGCAGCCTTCGATGCTGCGGATTGGGAGCAGTTCGTGCCCGTGCCGGTCGCAGGGACGGCATTGCGACCGGTGACCTACCATATGCCCGCGCTGTGGCAGTTGCTGGCGGACGAGGAGGATGAGCCGACCGTTGAGCGGCTTGAGGCGCGCCACTGGCTGCTGGTCTGGCGCGAAGGCGAGGAAGCGGTGTTCGCCCTACTCCCCGACCATGAGGGCGAAGCGCTGAACGCCGCGCTGCATGGCGCAAGCTTCGGCGAAATCTGTACCCGCATGGCCGAACGCCTCGCCCCGGAAGCGACAGCGGCGGCAGCGGGAGCGATCCTCAATCACTGGCTGGAGCTCGGCGTGATCGGTTCGGTGCGCACAACCATGCAACAGGTCAGCGTTGTCACCCAAAAATAGCGGGTTAGCGCGCTTTTGACACCGGTTACTGGCGTTGACCCCCGTTTCCGCCGCTGCCTATGCGCGACTCCTACGCATACGAATGCAATGCCGTGCGGAGAGGCGCGGTTTGAGGAGAGAGACGTGACCGATCGTACCCCGAAGATCGGCCTCGACGCGCTGGGCGTCGGGGCGGACACCGCCATCCATTGGAACCTGCTGCCCGCGCAACTGGTCGAGCATGCCGTGCGTCGCGGTGAGGGCCGGCTGGCCAAGGACGGGCCGCTGGTGGTCGAAACCGGCAAGCACACCGGGCGCAGCGCCAAGGACAAGTTCATCGTCCGCGATGCAGAGACCGAGAACACCGTATGGTGGGGCAGCACCAATGTCGGCATGACGCCCGAGCATTTTGCAGCGCTCAAGGCCGATTTCCTGACGCACCTCGGCACCAAGGACACGTTGTTCGTCCAGGACCTGTATGGCGGGTCGCAGCCCGAGCATCGCGTCACGGTGCGCGTGGTCAATGAGCTCGCCTGGCACAGCCAGTTCATCCGCACCCTGCTGGTCCGCCCGGAAGCGCATGAGCTTAAGGACTTCGCCGCCGAATACACGATCATCGATCTGCCGAGCTTCCGCGCCGATCCGGCCAAGCATGGCTGCCGCAGCGAGACGGTGATCGCGGTCAACCTGACCGAAAAGCTGATCCTGATCGGCGGCACCGCTTACGCTGGCGAGATGAAGAAGAGCGTGTTCGGCCTGCTCAACTATCTACTTCCGCCGCAGGGGATCATGCCGATGCATTGTTCGGCCAATATCGGCCCCAACGGCGACACGGCGGTGTTCTTCGGCCTGTCGGGCACCGGCAAGACGACGCTGTCGGCCGATGCCAGCCGCACGCTGATCGGCGATGACGAGCATGGCTGGTCGGACACCGCGGTCTTCAATTTCGAAGGCGGCTGCTATGCCAAGATGATCAACCTCTCGCCCGAGGCCGAGCCGGAGATTTTCGCGACCACCAAGCGCTTTGGCACGGTGCTTGAAAATGTCGTGATGGACCCGGAGACGCGCGAGCTCGACTTCAACGACAACAGCCTCGCCGAGAATAGCCGCGGTTCCTACCCGCTCGACTTCATCCCGAATACGAGCGCGGATAATCTCGGGCCGGTGCCGAAGAACATCATCTTCCTCACCGCCGACGCCTATGGCGTGCTGCCCCCGATCGCGAAGCTGACGCCGGAACAGGCGATGTACCACTTCCTCTCGGGCTATACCGCGCGCGTTGCGGGGACCGAGATCGGCGTGACCGAGCCGAGCGCGACCTTCTCGACCTGCTTCGGCGCGCCGTTCATGCCGCGCCACCCCTCGGTCTATGGCAATCTGCTGAAGGAGCGGATCGCCAAGGGCGGGGTCGATTGCTGGCTGGTCAATACCGGCTGGAGCGGTGGCAAGGCGACGATGCCCGGGATCAAGCGCATGCCGATCCGCGTCACCCGCGCGCTGCTCAACGCCGCGCTCGACGGCAGCCTGAAGGATGCGGAGTTCCGGCAGGACCCCAATTTCGGCTTCATGGTCCCGGTCGCCGTCGGCGATATCGACCCCAACATGCTCGACCCGCGCGCCGCCTGGGCCGACAAGGGCGAGTACGACGCGACCGCCGCCAAACTGTTGGACGAGTTCGTCGCCAACTTCGCTCAGTTTGCCGAGCATGTCGATGAAGGCGTCCGTCAGGCTGCACCGAAGAGCCGCAGCAGGGCGACCGAACCCGCCTGACCCAGTGCACAGCCCCCGCCGGCAGACGCGTCGGCGGGGCATCACGCTGGCAATCGCGGGTCGGCGTTCCTACATAGAGGATATCGTCGGCAGATCGCTCCGTAGGCGCCGACGGCTGAGAGATTCTTCGTGCTCCCGCTTACTGGTCAGGAGCCGCCATATGGACCTCAACTACCTTCTCTATCGCCATCAGGTTTCGCTGATGCGCGTTCAGGCAAGTGATTGCCAAAGCGCCCGCAGTGCGCACCGCGACCTCGCACGCGGCTACGCCGCGCAGATCAGCACGCTCCGCAGTGCGCTGGGTGAAGAGGGTTCGCTGACGCGCGCCGCATGTTGACCCCGCCGCGCGCCGAAACGCCGCCCGTCGCTGAAACGGGCAAGCCGCGCACGCGCCAGTTCCGTCGCTACAATGACAAGCCGCGTTTGTCGCCCGAAGCCTCGGCACGACAGGGCCGCGTCGCCACGTTGGTGTTCGAGCGCTTGCGCGAGAGCGACCCTGCCCGCAGCTTTCTCAACAGCCATGATGAGGGGCTGGGCGGGCGTCCGATCGACCTCGCCGTCGCCAGTGACGAAGGCGCGCGCGCGGTGCTCGCCCGCCTCGACGTGCTCCACCCGCTGGGGTAGGATCGCGCGGGGCATTTCCCCATTCAAGGAGCGACGCAGATGAGCATCCTCGATTCGATCCTCGGCCAGGTCGGCGGCACCGACGGCCTCACCAATCTTGCGGCCAAGGTCGGGCTTTCGCCCGAACATGTCGAGTCTGCGGTGCAGGCGCTGGCGAAGCACCACCAGATGCAGGGCGACACCGCCGAGGGTGCGGCGGCGGCCACCGGCCTGCCGCTCGACAAGATGCAGGAGCTGATCACCCAGATCGGCGGCGAAGGCGCGCTCGGCAAGTTCGCGACGATGCTGCAGGCCGATGGTGCAGCGGGTATCCTCGGCGCGCTCGACCGCGATGGCGACGGCAATCCGCTCAACGACCTGACGGGCATGGCATCGGGGTTCTTCGGCAAGAAATGACCCTATCGGGGAACCGGCCCGGGTGTGGCCGGTTCCTGTTGCAATGCAGCAGATATTTCCCGCGCACTGGGACGTCCCGGTGCAGGTCGTCGATGCGCTGACCATTGCCGCCGCGATTATGATCGCGCTGGCGATCCATTGGGTCGCGATGCGGATCGCCCGCCGGATCGCCGCACGTACGCCCGACTCAATCGACGATGTGTTCGTTGATGCGGCGGCACGGCCCGCGCGCTGGATTCTCGTCGCCCTGGCGCTCGCATCAGTGTGGCAATTGCTCCACCTGGACGACGGTGCCCGCGCGTTATGGGGGCAGGCGGCTGGCATGATCGTGCCGCTATTGCTCGGCTGGCTGGCGATCAACCTGATCCGCGCCGGGGGCAGGGCGGTCGAGCTCAGCGCCGACATCAGCGTCACCGACAATCTGCGCGCGCGCCGCCGGCGGACGCGCAGCGCGATCCTGACGCGGATCGCGGTATTCGTGGTCGGCTTCATCACCATCTGCCTGATGCTGCTGTCGATCCCCAGCGTGCGTTCGGTCGGTGTCACGCTGATGGCGTCGGCGGGTCTGATCGGCCTGGCCGTCGGTGCGGCGGCGCAACCCGCGCTCAAGAATATCATCGCCGGCATCCAGATGGCCTTCACCGAACCGATCCGGATCGACGATGTCGTGATCATCGACGGCGAATGGGGGCGGATCGAGGAAATCCGGCTGACCTATGTCGTGGTCGCGATCTGGGATGAGCGGCGGCTGGTGGTGCCGGTCTCGAAATTTCTGGAAGAGAGTTTCCAGAACTGGACGCGCAACTCCAGCCAGCTGCACGGCACGGCCTTTTTCTGGCTCGACCCTACCGCCGATATCCCCCGACTGCGCGCGCGGCTGGAGGAACTGGTGCGCGCCAACGAGCGCTGGGACGGGCGCGGCTTCGTGCTTCAGGTCACCGACACCCGACCCGACGCGATCGAGGTGCGCGCACTGGTCACGGCGCGGGACGCGGCCAATGCCTTCGATCTGCGCTGCGACATTCGCGAGGGGATGCTGGCGTTCATTCGCGACGAGATGCCGGAAGCATTACCGCGCGGCCGTCTGGAGCTGGGCCGACCCGGCTGGAGCGAACCCGTCGCGCTGCCCGTGCCGCCCGCGCCGGGGGAGCAAGGCTCCAGCGGCGGGGCGGGCGCGATCCCCGAAGACGGGCGCGCTTAGGCCTTCCGCCCGGCGATATGCCGGTCGATCACGCGCTCCAGCACGCTCATCGGCACCCCGCCCCCCAGCACCAGCGCATCGTTGAACCCACGGAAATCGTAGCGCGGGCCGAGTTCGCGCTGCGCCTTGGTCCGCAGCCGGTTGATCGCGGTGTGGCCGAGCTTGTAGCCGCACGCCTGACCGGGCCAGCTGCAATAGCGGTCGACCTCGCCGGAAACCTCTTCGACCGATGAGCCATTGGCTGTCGCAAACCACTCGATTGCCTGTTGCCGCGTCCAGCGCTTGGCGTGCAGCCCGGTGTCGACCACCAGACGGCACGCGCGGAAGGCGAGGCTCTGGAGATACCCCAGCCGCCCGACCGGATCGTTGTCATACGCCCCCAGCTCCGCCCCCAGTTGCTCGGCGTACAGCGCCCAGCCTTCGCTATAGGCATTGAACGCCAGCAGCGAGCGGACCAGCGGCAGCTTGAACGTATATTCGCCCTGCCACGCATGGCCCGGAATGCCCTCATGATAGGCAAGGGTGGCGAGGCTGTAGCGGGTGTGCAGATGCGTGGTGCGCAGGTTCAGCCACACGCGCCCCGGCACCGTCCCGTCGATCGACCCCGCGCCGCCATAGGCACCCGGCGCGCCCGGCTCCTCGGCCAGCGGCAGGCGCTTCACCTCGACATTGCCGCGCACCAGCGTGTGGAACGCCTGCGGCATCTTCGCCTTCATGTCCTGGATCGTCTTGGTCATGTAGGCGAGGATTTCCTGCCGCCCGGCGTCATTGTCGGGGTAGAGGAACTTGGGATCCTTGCCGAGTGCGGTCATGCGCGCGCCCACGCTGCCTTTGCTGTAGCCAAGCTTGCGCAGGATCGTGTTCATCTCCGACTGGAGCGCCTTCAGCTCCTCGCGCCCCGCCTTGTGGACCTCGTCCGGGGTCATCGTCGTGGTGGTCGCGGCGCGCAGTGCCCAGGCGTAATAGGCCTCACCGTCCGGGAATTTCCACACGCCCGCGTCGCTGGTTGCCTTGGCGCGATGGCGCTTGAGTTCGGCGATCTGACGGTCGAGCGCCGGGGCGATCCTGCCCGCCGCCAGCTTCGCCGCCGCCACCGCCTGATCGCCGGTCACGACCTTTTTGCCGGTGAAATTCTCGACCAGCTCCCATTTGCCGGCATCGGTGCCGCGGGTCAGCGCGATCTGGCGCAGGCATTTGTCGAGCAGGAAGTCGGGCGCGACGACGCCCTTGTCGTAGGCGATCTTGAGCCGTTCGGTCTCGCCGTCGATCTGCCCGGCCCAGCCTTCGAACCGCGCCAGCCACGACGCCGCATCCGCCGCGCTCTCGACCTTGTGCTCGCTGTCGAGGAAGCGCGGCATGTCGAGATAGGCGCCGACATTCTGGATCGCGACATAGGGCGTGTTGCGCCACCCGCCGACCGCGACATCGCCATAGCCGAACGCGAACCCGTCCAGCCCGTTCTGGAACGCGGTGCGCACGACATCGACATTGGTTTGCATCACCGGCGACAGCGCGTTGCGGTCGAGCGCGTCGAGCTGCGCGATCCGTGCGCGCAGCCCCTCGGCCACTTTCTGTCGGCCCGCCACGCTGCGATCCTCGACCATCGATCGCAGATGCGCGCGCTCCCCCTTGTCGATGCCGAGCGAGGTCGCACTTTCGGGCGCGCTGGTCAGCAGCTGCTCGGCGGTCGCGCTCAGCAACGCATCGGCGGCGCTATCCGCCGACGGCGCGCCCTTCGCACAGGCGGGCAGGGCGGGAAATGCAGCAAGCGTGGCGGTCGATGCAAGGAACTGGCGGCGGCTGGGGGTCATGCGGGCTCCGGATACGCGGGAGGGTGGTTGCTGACGTTACCTTAGCGCGCGCCCTGCGCCATGCCACCCCCTCGCTGGAACAGCGCGCGTTGTGCATCGCCCTGCGGGCGGGCATCATCGTGCGGCAATGAACGAACCGACTGAGGCTCTTCCTTCGATCATTCAGGCCCCCCGCCTGCTGCGCCGGCTGTTGCGCGCCCGGGATCGCATCGACGCTGCCTCGCACGAGGAGTGGCCAGTGGCGCGGCTCGCCCGGATTAGCGGGGTGTCGCCGGCCCATTTCGCGCGGGCGTTCCGCCAGGCATTCGGCGTCCCCCCGCATCGCTATTTGCTCACGCGGCGGGTCGAGCGGGCGGCGGCGCTGCTGCGCGAGACCGATGCGTCGATCACCGATATCGCCTTCCAGACCGGATGGAGCAGCCTGGGCAGTTTCAGCCGCACCGTCCGCGATATTACCGGCAAGACGCCGACCGAGTTGCGAGCCCAGACCGTCGCCCGGCCCGCGATGCCGCAATGCTATCTGCGCGCCGCCGAGCGCCCCGGCTTGAAGATAGCAGTTTCGGAGAAGCGCCGCCGTGCCGCTGGCGTTACCCCGGCGTCACTCGTTGAGGAGACATGACGATGGAAGGGGTACAGGTCGTCGGCATCTATGTGCGCGATCAGGATGAGGCGCTGGATTTCTATGTCGGCAAGCTTGGCTTTCGCGTGCACAGCGATGTGCGCAACGGCAATTTCCGCTGGCTGACCGTGCAATATCCAGGGCAGGACGGCTTCCAGCTCGGTCTGTTCAAGCCCGGCGCGCCGATGGTCGACGATGCGACGGCGCAAATGCTGGACGCGGCGGTGGCAAAGGGCGCGATGCCGCCGCTCGTGCTGTCGGTAAAGGATTGTCGCACCGCTTATGCCGAGATGCGGGCGCGCGGCGTAGAATTCACCCAGGAGCCGGTCGAGCGCTACGGCGCGGTCGATGCCAGTTTTCGCGATCCGTCCGGCAATGGCTGGAAGCTGGTCGAGCGCTGAGGGGGGCGATGATGCGACATCACTGGATCCGCGCGAGCCATCGCTGGCTCGGCCTCGCATTGACGCTCAGCGTGGCCGCCAATTTCATCGCGATGGTCTTCGGCCCGCCGCCCGCCGCGATCACCTATGCGCCGCTGGCACCGCTCGCGCTGCTGATCGTCACCGGCATGTATCTGTTCGTACGGCCTTATGTGAGGCGTAGCGGCTGACCAACTGCAGGCCCGCGCTATTCCCCGAAACTGATCGCCGCCGCCGCAATCGCGCCCATCGCCATCAGCATGTCGATCCGGCTGCGCCCCTTGCGCGCGCGGGCGGCGTGGCGGAGCAGGCTGGCGGTGCGATAGGCTTCGGCGGCGATGGCGCATTCCGGGCCCCAGCGCAGCTGGAGCAGCGACGAGGCTGCGCGGTTGCGCACCAGCAACAGGTCGACGATCCGCGAGCCTGCTTCCGCGCCCATCTCGCGTTTGTACCCGGAGTCACCCGAGCCGAAATCGATCCGCTCGACGCCCAGCGCTTCCGCCTGCCCGACCAGATGCGCGGTGACCAGCTTGCCGGGGCGATAGGCGGCGAAGGCTTCGTCATAGCTGCTGGCGATGCTGTACTGGACCGGCGGGGTCAGCAGGTCGAACGAGAAGGCGATCGGTCGCCCATCGACGCGCAGCACGGTTGCCATCAGCATCTCGGCCAGCACCGGATCGCGCAGAACGCGGCGCCAGTCGGCGCGGCGCGTTTCGGACAGGAATTTGGCACCGGTGCCGTCGGTTGCGCGCCCGACCCAGCTCGCCTGCTCGATCGCGCCCAGATCGTCGAGCAGTGCCGCGCTCCATCCGGCGCCGCGCACGCATTCGATCGTGACCGCGCCCTGTTGGTCCAGCTGCCGCGCATAATTGGCCAATCGCCGCCGCGTCGATGCACGCGGCCAGCCCGTTGCCGGAACGAAGATGAAGGTGCGACCCAGCGGGCGCGACAGCACCGTCCACCCGGCCATCGCCGCGGCGCGTGAGAAGATCTGTGTCGCAGGATCTTCGGCATAGGTCGGGCCGAGCCGCCACACCTGCCCCAGCGCGCCGAGCGTCACCGGATGCGACAGGAACTCGGCCAGTTCTTCGGCACTGGCATCCGCCGCGATCGGCAGCGCGCGGAACGGCCAATAGCTGCCCGGCACGGCCTGCGCGCCGACCAACGCCGGACCGAACCCGATCGTCGGGATCGCCGCCACCGGCGTGTCGTCGCCACGATAGGCGATCAGCGTCGCAGCGTCGCCGCCATCGGCTGCACCGAACCACGCGGCGCGCAGGAAGCGATGCTCCGGAGCAAGCCGCGGCGTCAGCGCATCGATGGCGCGGGCGATTCCGGAATGCCGCGCCACCGCGACCCCGTTGCGCTGCTCCGCCCAGTCGATCCGCTCAACGTACATCGATCCGCTCCCTGACGCAGGGTTAGCGGCGAAATTCCTTCAATCCGGTAAGCGCGGAGCTCAGTCCGCAGGCAGGCTTGCGACCGCCTCGACCACCACCACGCCACCGCGCACATCGGCGACCCGCGCCTTTGACCCAGCGGGCAGGTCAGGCCCCTCCGCCGGCCATTCACCGTCACCGACGCGGACCCGGCCGCTGCCGCCGCTGATCGCGTCGACCACGGTGACGCTCTGCCCGATCATCCGCGCGGCGCGGTTGTTGAGGTCGGGGTCGGCGCTCGGCACCGGGTTTGCGCCGTACCAGCGCTTGCCGACCAGCACCGCGACCGTCGACCAGGCGGCGAAGCTGATGAACTGCCCGATTGCGCCCAGCTCGGGAAAGAGCAGCGCCAGCACGCCCGTCGCCGCCGCACCGAGCGCGAGAAAGGTCAGGTACACGCCCGGGATCATCAGCTCGCAGATCGCGAGCAATGCCGCGACGATCAGCCAGACGAACCCCGCCTGGTCGGACAGCCAGTCGCTCATTCCTGGGTGCCACCGAACGGCGACTGACGCACCCGCGCGGGCGGGGCGGGGGGCGCGGGCGGCGTGTCCTTGCCGCTCAGCGCTTCCTTGGCCAGTTCGCCGATGCCACCCAGCGTACCGATGAGTTGCGTCGCCTCGACCGGGAACAGGATCGTCTTGGCATTGGGGCTGGTCGCGAACTTGCCGACCGCTTCGACATATTTCTGCGCAATGAAGTAATTGAGCGACTGCGCCGACCCGCTTTCGACCGCCTGGCTGACCAGCTCGGTCGCCTTGGCCTCCGCCTCGGCGGCACGTTCGCGCGCCTCGGCGTCGCGGAAGGCGGATTCCTTGCGACCCTCGGCCTCGAGGATGCGGGCCTGTTTCTGACCTTCGGCGCGCAGGATTTCCGACGCGCGGCTGCCTTCGGCCTCGAGGATGTTGGCGCGCTTCTCGCGCTCCGCCTTCATCTGGCGGCCCATCGCGTTCACGATATCGGCGGGCGGGCGGATGTCCTTGATCTCGACGCGGGTGATCTTGACCCCCCATGGCGTCGTCGCATGATCGACCACCGACAACAGCCGCGCATTGATCTCGTCGCGCTTCGACAGCGTCTCATCAAGGTCCATCGACCCCATCACGGTGCGCAGGTTCGTCGTGGTCAGCTGGAGCAACGCGACATACAGGTCCGACACCTCGTAAGCCGCCTTGGCCGCGTCGAGCACCTGAAAGAACACCACGCCATCGGTCGAGATCATGGCGTTGTCCTTGGTGATGATTTCCTGACCCGGAATATCGATCACCTGCTCCATCATGTTCACGCGGCGGCCCACGCGATAGAAGAATGCGGGATACAGGTTGAACCCCGGCTGCGCGACGGTGGTGAAGCGGCCGAAATGCTCGATCGTGTAGTGATAGCCCTGGCGGACGATCTTGATGCTGGCGAACAGGTACATCAGCACCAGCACCATCAGGATGAAAAATGCGCCGACCGTCAGTTCCATCTTGGTTCCCCTCGCGTATCGTCGATTATCCTAGCATAGAGGCTGCATGAGCAAAGCGATTTACGCCCCGCCGCGCACCGCGCTGTTCCTGCCCGCTTCGAACCCGCGCGCGATCGAGAAGGCTAGGGGCCTCGCCGCCGACATGGTGATCCTCGACCTTGAGGACGCAGTGAAGGCCGAGGACAAGGAAGCCGCGCGCGAGGCGGTCAAGGCGGTCGAGGGCTTTGGCGACCGCCCGTTCGGCGTCCGCGTCAACGCCAAGGACAGCGATCACTGGAAGGCCGACCTCAAGGCGGTGAAGAAATCCGCCGCGACCCATGTCATCGTGCCCAAGGTCGAGACGGCGGAGGCGATCACCTATGCCGCGCTCTATGCCGACCGCCCCGTGCTGGCGATGATCGAGACTGCGGCGGGGGTGATGAATGTTGGCCCGATCGCCAGCACCACCGGCTGGGGCGTCGAACTGGCCGGGCTGATCGTCGGCACCAACGACCTTGCGGCATCGCTAAAACTACCCCCAGCGGCGGGCCGCGCGCAGATGGCGCTGTCGCTCCAGCTGGTCGTGCTGGCGGCGCGGGCGCGGGAATTGTGGGTGCTCGACGGCGTGTTCAACCGGCTGGACGATCCCGAGGGGCTGGCCGTGGAATGCGCCGAAGGCCGCCTGCTCGGCTTTGACGGCAAGAGCCTGATCCACCCCAACCAGATCGACATCGCCCGCGCCGCGTTCGATCCGACCGAGGCGGAACTGGCGGAGGCGCGCGCACTGGTCGCCGCGTTCACCGGCGGCGCGGAACGCTACAAGGACGCGATGATCGAGGAGATGCATGTCGATCAGGCGAAGGCGCTGCTCGCGCGGGCGGGGCATATCGCATAACTGTGCAAGGGTAGGAGGGGCGCAAATGCATTCAGCGTTGCTGCTATTGTTTGGTGTCGCGTCGAATGTCGAAATTGCATCGCGCGAGGACTGCGAGGTAATGCTTGCGGCGGCGGGCTGGAGTGAGATTGGCTGGGGCCGGGTTCCGCCTCGACGTCTTTTCTACCCCGAACTCGATATCGCTCCCGGCAAAATCTATACATACCGTTGCAACTGGGCAGCTTTGGGCGTCGCAGCTCCCCGAATTGGCGGCGAAAACTCCCGGACCGGTTTCTATTTTTCGCGCCCCACCTATGCCGTCGATCGGCTGAGTGCGACGATCGAAACCACAACCTTCGTCGCGCCGCACTTTCTGAAATCCGATCGCTGCGAAGTCAAGAAGTCCGGAGAGCGTTGGCGGCTCGTGAGGTGTCGTGCAATCTTCATCACCTGACCTCCCCCCTAGCGCACGTCACATAGCGCGGTTACATGGCACGCCAACCTCCGACTCAGGACATTGGCGCACCTCATGGATATCCCTCTCGGTCTCACCTTCGACGACGTCCTCCTCTATCCGGGGGAGTCGGAGGTGCTGCCGAGCATGGCGGACACGCGGACGCGGGTGACCAAGTCGCTCGCGCTCAACATCCCGATCCTGTCCTCCGCGATGGACACGGTGACCGAAGCGGACATGGCGATCGTCATGGCGCAGCTGGGCGGGATGGGCGTGCTCCACCGCAATCTGGAGATCGATGAACAGGTCGAGGCGGTGCGTGCGGTCAAGCGCTTCGAGAGCGGCATGGTCGTCAACCCGATCACCATGTCGCCGACCGGCACGCTGGCCGAGGCACAGGCGCTGATGGCGCGCCACAAGATCAGCGGCATTCCGATCACCGAAGCGGGCGGCAAGCTGGTCGGCATCCTCACCAACCGCGACGTGCGCTTCGCCGAAAATCCGGGCCAGCCGGTCAGCGAGCTGATGACGCACGACAATCTCGCCACCGTGTCGATCGGCGTCGGGCAGGAAGAGGCGCGCCGCCTGCTGCACCAGCGCCGCATCGAAAAGCTGCTGGTGGTGGACGAAAATTACCGCTGCGTCGGCCTGATCACCGTCAAGGACATCGAAAAGGCGGTGAACTATCCCAACGCGACCAAGGATGGCGCGGGCCGCCTGTGCGTCGCCGCCGCGACCACCGTGGGCGACAAGGGCTTTGAGCGGACCGAGGCGCTGGTCGATGCCGAGGTCGACCTGATCGTGATCGACACCGCGCACGGCCATAACAAGGACGTCGCGCGCGCGGTCGAGCGGGTGAAGAAGCTGTCGAACCGCGTTCAGGTCGTCGCCGGCAACGTCGCGACCGCCGCCGCCACGCGCGCGCTGATCGACGCGGGCGCGGACGGGGTGAAGGTCGGCATCGGCCCGGGATCGATCTGCACCACCCGCGTCGTCGCGGGCGTCGGCGTGCCGCAGCTTACCGCCGTCATGGATGCCGCCAACGAAGCCGCCAAGTCGGACGTGCCGGTGATCGCCGATGGCGGCCTGCGCACCTCGGGCGATCTTGCGAAGGCGCTTGCCGCGGGTGCCTCGACCTGCATGGTCGGGTCGCTGCTCGCCGGGACCGAGGAAGCACCGGGCGAGACGTTCCTGTATCAGGGCCGCGCCTACAAATCCTATCGCGGCATGGGCAGCGTCGGCGCGATGGGCCGCGGCTCGGCCGACCGCTATTTCCAGGGCGATATCAAGGATCAACTCAAGCTCGTCCCCGAGGGGATCGAGGGTCAGGTCGCGTTCAAGGGTCCGGCCAAGGACGTGATCCACCAGCTGATCGGCGGCATCAAGGCGGCGATGGGCTATACCGGCGCGGCGACGATCCCCGAGCTGCAGCAGAAGGGCAAGTTCGTCCGCATCACCAATGCGGGTCTTCGCGAAAGCCATGTCCACGACGTGACGATCACGCGCGAGGCGCCGAACTACCCGACGCGGTAAGGCATCGGACCGGACTATCCGCTCCCCTCCTGCGGAGGGGCGAGGGGGCTGCCAAGCAGCGGCGGCAACTTCAAATGCCGGCAATCTCAAAAATTTAGCGCCGCCGGAACCGATCGTTTCGCGCACGCGTTCAATCCTCCGGCTCGATGCACGTGCATCGGCGGGGGAATGGCGGAGCAAGCGTGGAATCCAGCGCAATTCGGGTGGCGGACGTACCCGCATTTCTGGCCAAAGGCGGAGAGATGGGCGCACGCATCGCCGCCTTTGACTGGTCCACGACCAGTGTCGGTGCGATCGAAGATTGGTCGCAAAGCCTGCGCAGCATTGTCGGGTTCCTGGTTAACTCGCCCGTGCCGATGGTGATGTTGTGGGGCGAGGACGGTCACCTCATCTACAATAGCGGATATTCGGTCGTTGCTGGTGGGCGCCATCCAAGGTTGCTCGGCATGAAGGTGCTGGAGGCATGGCCCGAAGTCGCTGACTTCAATTCGCACGTGATGCAGGTCGGTCTGGCCGGCGGCACGCTCGCTTATCGCAATCACAAATTGAAGCTCAACCGCACCGGTACGTTCGAGGATTGCTGGCTCGACCTCGATTACTCCCCGGTGTTCGATGACTCCGGGCGTCCGTGCGGGGTGATGGCGGTGGTCGTCGAAACCACCGACTCCGTACTGGCCGAAGTGTCGCTGCGCGAAAGCGAGGCGCGGCTGCGGTTCCTCGATGCGCTGTCACGCGAAGCCGGGAGCGCGACCGACCCGTCGCAGATTCTCGCAACCACGACGCGCATGCTCGCCAACCAGCTGGGAGCCGCCAATTGCGCGTATGCCGATATGGACGCCGACGGCGATGGCTTCACCATCCGCGGCGATTGGGCGCGGCCCGGTTTGCGGTCGATCGTCGGCCATTACAGCCTTGCAGCGTTCGGCGAACAGGCGGTGCGTGAGCTCAATGCCGGTCGCCCGCTGATCCTCGACGACATCGCGCATGAGCTTCCCGCGCATGAAGCCGCGTCCTTCAATGCCATCGGCATCGCCGCGACGTGCTGCGTGCCGCTGGTCAAGGACGGGCGGCTGATCGCGCTGATGGCGGCGCACCATGCCGAGCCGCATGTCTGGACGCCGGACGAGATCGCGCTGATCCGCGAGGTGACCGATCGCAGCTGGGCGCATGTCGAGCGCACCACCGCCGCTGCGGAGTTGCGCAAGACCGCCGAACAGCTGCGCCAGCTCAATGCGGAGCTGGAACACCGCGCCGATGAGCGCGCCGCCGCCCTGGAACAGAGCCGTACCCAGTTCCGCCTGCTGGTGCAGGGCGTGACCGACTATGCCATCTACATGCTCGACCCCGACGGCATCGTCGCCAGCTGGAATGCCGGGGCACAGCGGATCAAGGGCTATACCCCGGACGAGATCATGGGTGCCCATTTCTCGACCTTCTATCCCGAGGAGGATCGCGCCGCCGGGGAGCCGCAGCGCGCCCTCGAAACCGCGCGACGACAAGGGCGCTTCGCCGCCGAGGGTTGGCGCATGCGCAAGGGCGGCGTGCGCTTCCGCGCCAGCGTGGTGCTCGACGCGATCCATGACGATGACGGCAGGCTGATCGGCTTTGCCAAGATCACCCGCGACATCACCGAGCGCGAAGAAGCGCAGCGCGAGCTGGAAGTCGCGCGCGAGGCGCTGTTCCAGAGCCAGAAGATCGAGGCAATCGGCCAGCTGACCGGCGGGGTCGCGCATGATTTCAACAATCTGCTGATGGCGATCATGAGCGGCCTGACATTGCTGCGCAAACGCCTGCCGGAGGGCGACGCACAGATCACGCGCCTGATCGACAATTCGATGCAGGCGGCGGACCGCGGCGCCGCGCTGACCCAGCGCATGCTCGCCTTTGCCCGGCGGCAGGAGCTGAAGACCGAACGGATCGACGTCCCCGCATTGGTCGCCGATATGCGCGGGCTGCTCGAACGCACGATCGGCCCGTCCTGGCGGATCGAGATGGATTTTCCCGATCGCCTGCCCGCCGTCTCCGCCGACGTGAATCAGCTGGAGATGGCGCTGGTCAACCTCGCCGTGAACGCGCGCGACGCGATGCCCGATGGCGGCCTTATCCGCATCGAGGGTGTCGAGCGCGAGGTCATCGGGGAGGTGCGCGGCCTGACGTCGGGCCATTATGTCCGCATGACGGTGAGCGATGAAGGGACCGGCATGGACGCCGCGACGCTCGCCCGCGCGACCGAACCCTTCTTCACCACCAAGGGCGTCGGCAAGGGCACCGGCCTTGGCCTGTCGATGATCCACGGCTTTGCCCGGCAAAATGGCGGGATGCTGGAGATCGAGAGTGCGCCGGGGAAGGGGACGCACGCCCATATCTGGCTGCCGGTCGCGGGCGATTGTGCGCGCGCGCCGCGCGCCGCGCCGCGCGATGTCGTGGGCCGTGCCGCGACCCGGTCGCTCGTCGTGCTCGTGGCGGATGACGACCCGCTGGTGCTGATGAACACCGCCGATCTGCTCACTGACCTCGGGCATAAGGCGATCGAAGCCGAATCCGGTCCCGCCGCGCTCGATCAGCTGTCGGCACGGGACGATATCGGGTTGTTGATCACCGATCAGGCGATGCCCGGCATGACCGGCACCGAACTGATCGCCCGGGTCCGCGCCCGGCGTCCGGAGCTGCCGATCATCCTCGCCACCGGTTATGGCGAAACCCCCGCCGAAGCGGCCGCACATCTGCTCCGCCTCAACAAGCCCTTCACCCAGGCCGATCTGGAGCGCGCCGTCGGGGACGCGATGCTGCAGCGGGTGTAGGGGGAGCGATCCTCGCCCGCCAGGGAGAGGATTGCAGGACGACATCATTTCGACGCAATGCATGGGCAATCCGACCCCGCCTTGTCGAGTATCGCCGTCCCGCCCCAACCCGAAGACTCACGCCCGCTGCTCCAGCGCGCGCGTGAGCGGTTCGGCACGCGTGCGATTGCGATCGCGCTGGCGCTGCTGATCGAGCTGCTGCTGGCGCTGCTGCTGCTGACGCTCGCGCCCGACATCCTGACTCCGCCCGAAGAGACGGTGCCGATGAAGACCTTTGGCGTCAGTCCCGAACCCGAGTCCGCGCCCGAGCCGCCGTCCGAAGCCCGCCCCGCCGCGACCGAGCCTCAGCCGACGATGCGCGCGCAGCCGCGCGATGCGGATACGCCACCAGCGCCCGCCCCGGTGGTGACCGACCCACCGCCCGCCCCGCCCTTACTGCTCGACATCCCGTTGAACAGCATGCCCGATATCGGCAGCATCCCGCGTCGCCCTGCCGCCGGACCGGCAGCGCCCGCGCGCCGCGTTGCGGGGCCGCCTGCGCCCGGTCCCGATCCCGGGGATTCGCGCCGCGTCGAAGGGCGCGGGCCGAATGGCGAGCCGCTCTACGCCGCGTCGTGGTTCCGCGAACCCTATGACAGCGAGCTGCGCGGCTATCTCTCGACCGCGCGTCCACCGGGCTGGGCGTTGATTGCGTGCCGGACGGTGCAGGAGTATCGCATCGACAGCTGCACCTTGCTCGACGAATATCCGGACGGCGCGCAGATCGGTCGCGCCGTGCTCGCTGCCGCTTGGCAGTTCCGCGTCCGCCCTCCGCGACTGCGCGGGCAGTATCAGGTGGGCGAATGGGTGCGGATCCGCATCGACTATGAAATCGACTCAACACGCGTCCGGTAGCTTTCAGGAAGGAATGACGATGATGTGGATGGCAGCTTTGGCGCTACTGGCCTCCGGCGTTCAGGAGGCTCCGGCGCTGACGCCGGGCACGGTGACGGTCGAGGCGGTCAAGGATGAGGCGATGCCCGCAGCGGCGCGTCAGGCCTTCGTCGATGCGGTCGAACAGGCGCTGCTCGACGCACGCTTCACCGCACTGCCGCCGCAGGCGCGTGGGCGTTACATCGCGCGGATCGGCGTGACCCGGGCCGAGCGTGGCGCGGTGGCATCGAACGGGCGCGAGCCGGGCGCGTCGGGCGGCCTTGGTAATTGGGGCGGCGGGGTCAGTGTCGCACTGCCCTCCGACAAGCGCCAGCTGCGCGGCCTCATCGTCACCACACTGACGGTCGAGCTGGTCAGCCGCGCCGATGACAAGGTCGTGTGGCGCGGCAGCGCGCTGACGGCGCAGGCAGCAGGCACCCGCGCCGATGTGCCCGCGACGCTTGCCGCCAAGCTTGCGCCCGCGATCATCCGAGCATTCCCGCAGACTCTCGCCGAACCGCTATCCATCCCCTAAAGCGCCGGAATGACTCCCGCCGCGCGTACTCGGACTGCCATCGAACTGCTCGACACAATCATCGCCGCCGCGCGCGACGGGGGCGCGTCGGCGGACGTGCTGATCGCACGCGAACTCGCCGCGCGGCGCTATGCCGGGTCGAAGGACCGCCGCGCGATCCGCGGCGTGGTTTATGATGCGATCCGGCTGTGCGGCGAAGTCCCGGCGAGCGGCCGCGCGGCACTGCTTGCGCTGGCCGCACGGGACCCAGATCTCGCCGCGATGTTCGACGGATCGTCCTACGGACCCGCGCCGATCGCACCCGGCGAACCCGCCGCAACGCCGGGCGTGGCCCCGGCCTGGCTGATTGACGCACTCGCCGCATCGGGTGTGGACGGAGATCAGGCCGCCGCGTTGCTCGACCGCGCCCCGCTCGACCTGCGCGCCAATCCGCTCAAGGCGACCCGCGATCAGCTTGCCGCCATCTTCACCGAGTCCGCGCCGATTCCTGGGTTGGACCTCGCCCTGCGCCTGCCCGGCGACACGCCGGTGGAGAAGAGCGACGCCTATCAGCACGGCTGGTTCGAAGTGCAGGACGCCGGCAGCCAGGCGGTGACCCTCGCCGCCGCCGCCGCGCCGGGCATGCGCGTGGTCGATCTGTGCGCGGGCGGGGGCGGCAAGACGCTCGCGCTCGCCGCCGCGATGGCGGGGCAGGGGAGTATCCTCGCCAGCGACAGTGACCGCGCGCGCCTGTCGCGGCTCGCCCCACGCGCGCAGCGGGCAGGGGTGGAGATCGTCGAGACCCGCCTGCTCAACCCGAACCGGGAGGCGGAGGCGTTGGCCGACTGGGCCGACAGCGCCGACGTCGTGCTGATCGACGCGCCTTGCTCGGGTACCGGCACCTGGCGCCGCAACCCGGAGGCGCGCTGGCGGCTCACCCCCGCGCGGCTCGCGCGGCTGGTGGAGACGCAGGCGCGTCTGCTCGATGTCGGCGCGGCTTTGGTCCGGCCCGGCGGCGCGCTGGTCCATATCGTCTGTTCGCTGCTCGATGCCGAGGGGTCTGATCAGGTCACCGCCTTCCTCGCCCGCAATCCGGCCTTCCGCGCAGAGCCGCTTGCACTCCCGCTCGGCACGCCGCATGGACCGGGCATGCGCCTCACCCCGCTCAGCGATGCGACCGACGGCTTTTTTGTCGCGCGGCTGGTGCGCGCATGATAGCCCTACCCATTCCACGTCCGGAGACTGTCATGCGTATCTCGCTCGTGTCGGCCGCTGCAGCACTCGCGCTGCTCAGCGTTTCGACGTCGCTCAATGCCCAGCGCGCCGACGACCAGATTGACGCCCGCTCGATCGCGTTGCTCGAACGCGGCAAGGCGGCACGCGCCGCCGGTGACCTCGACACCGCCAATGGCCTGATCGAAAGCGCGCTCGCGGTCGATCCGCGCAACCGCCCGGCCTATCTCGCGCTTGCCGAGATCGCGCGCACCCAGGGGCTGCCGGGCAAGGCAATCCGCTTTTACCGCGAGGCGCTGACGCTCGAACCCAACGACCAGGCGGCGTTGCGCGGGCAGGGCGAGGCGATGGTGCAAAAGGGCGCGGTCGAACGCGCCAAGGAAAATCTCGCGCGCTTGAAGACGCTGTGCGGCAATTGCGCCGACGCGACGCAGCTGGCCGCGGCAATCGCCAAGGGTCCGCCGGCGACCGCGACCGCGCAGGTCGCTCCGGCGGCGAAGGACGAGAAGAAGAACTAACCTAATTCCTCTCCTGCGCAGCAGGGGAGGGGGACCGCCCGCGAAGCGGGCGGTGGAGGGGCCGCCCCGCAGAGGGCGGAACTTTGCCGAGCTGTTCCCGGCTGTCTGCGCAGCCGCCCCTCCGTCAGCACTGCGTGCTGCCACGTCCCCTGCGGGGCAGGGGAGAAATTAGCTGAGCGCCCGCGCCAGCGCGACAAACTCCGCCACGCTCACCGTCTCGGCGCGTCGCGTCGGATCGATCCCCAGCGCTTCCGCCGCTTCGACCGCGCCCGGCACCGCCTTCAAACTCTGCCGCAGCATCTTGCGCCGCTGGCCGAAGGCGGCGGCGGTGAGCTTCTCCAACACGCGAAACTTCACGCCCCGCGGCTCATCGCCCGGCACGATATGCACCACTGCCGACATCACCTTGGGCGGCGGGGTAAAGGCGCTGCGGTGCACCGGCATCGCGATCCGCGCGCTGCTGCGCCACTGGGCGAGCACGGCGAGGCGGCCATAATGATCGCTGTCGGTGGTCGCGACGATGCGCTCGGCGACTTCCTTCTGGAACATCAAAGTCAGGCTCGCCCACCACGGCTCCCACTCGGCGGACAGCCAGCCGACCAGCAACGCGGTGCCGACATTGTACGGCAGATTGGACGCGATATGCGGCTTGCCCGCAAACAGCGCGGGGGCATCGACCTCCAGCGCATCGCCCTCGATCACCTTGAGCTGGCCCGGAAACGCCTCGCCCAGTTCCTCGAGCGCCGGGATGCAGCGCCGGTCGCGTTCGACCGCCGTGACCTGCGCCCCCGCACCCAGCAGCGCGCGTGTGAGGCCGCCCGGACCCGGGCCGACCTCGAACACCTCCTGCCCGGCAAGATCCCCCGGCACCCGCGCGATCCGGTCGAGCAATTGCGAATCGAACAGGAAATTCTGGCCTAACGCCTTGCTGGCGGAGAGCCCGTGTTTCGCAATCACTTCACGCAGCGGGGGCAGTTTGGTCACGCGGTCGTGGCCTGCTCGGCGTCGTAAGCGGCGCGATGTTCCGCCGCCTGTGCCGCCATGCGGATCGCCGCGATCATCGCGCCGGGTTCCGCCATGTCCTTGCCGGCAATGCCGAACGCGGTGCCGTGATCGGGCGAGGTGCGCACGATTGGCAGACCCAAGGTCAGATTGACCCCCTCATCGAAATGCAGCGTCTTGAGCGGGATCAGCGCCTGATCGTGATAGAGGCAGATCGCCGCATCATAGGTCGCGCGCGCCCGCGCATGGAACATCGTGTCTCCGGCAAACGGCCCGGTTGCGTCGATCCCCTCGGCCCGCAGCTGTTCGATCGCGGGGATCAGCAGGTCGATCTCCTCGCGCCCGATCGCCCCGCCTTCGCCCGCATGCGGGTTGAGGCCGGCAAAGGCGAGGCGCGGCGCGCTGATCCCGAAATTGCGCGCAAGGCCGCGTGCGGTCGCGCGCGCCTTGGCGAGGATCAGCGGAATCGTGATCGTCGGCGCGACCTCTGCCAGCGCGATATGCGTCGTCACCGGCACCACGCGCAGCGTCGGTCCGGCCAGCATCATCACGGCATTTTCGGGCGCGACGCCACAGCGTTCGGCGACGAATTCGGTCTGTCCCGGATGGGTGAAGCCGATCGCGTAGAGCTGCGCCTTCGACACCGGCCCGGTGACCAGCCCGCCCGCTGCGCCCGATCGGGCCAGCCCCGTCGCCAGCTCCAGGCTGCTCAGCGCACAGCGCGCGCCCGCCACATCGGGAACGCCCGGCTGCACCGTCGCCGAGCAGTCTACTGCAAGCACCGGTAGCGCATCATCGAACGCGTTCAGCGCCTCGTCCGGAGTGCCGATCCGCGCCACCGGCCCGTCCCATACCGCCGCAATCGCACCGGGCTCACCGACCGCGAAAAACGGCGCGAGGGCATGCAGCTCGCGGTTGCGCCACGCCTTGCCGATAATCTCCGGGCCGATCCCGGCCGGGTCGCCCATCGCGACCGCAAGCGGGCGCAGCGCGCCGCTCACGGCTCAACGATACTCGATGATCGCGTCACGGCGCAGATCCTTGAGCAGCCGCGTGGCGCGCAAATTGGTGCGGCGTTCTTCCAGCCCGTCGCGGATCTGGTCGGGCGAGGGCGCGGCGGCGACCTTGGGATCGTCGCGGCCGCACAGCACCAGCGCACGGATACCATCGGTCGGCGACCCGAACGGCGGCGTTGCCTGCCCGACCTGCAGGTTGAGGATCAGGTCCTGCAACTGCGGCGGCAGGTCGCGCGCGACCACCGAATCATTGTCGATCACATCGGCACCCAGCGTCTCGGCCGCCTTGCCGACCGCGCCGCAGCCATTGGTGGATTTCAGCACCGCGGCGAATTCCGCGACCTTGGCGGTGGCCTGGGCCTGGGTGATGCCCTCCGGGAATTTCACGGTGAGCTGACGCAGGCTCAGCTTCGCGTCGCGCGGGTCGGGCATGCCGACCTGGCGCTTGTCGACCAGATACAGGATCGAAAAGCCGCCCGGCACTTCGATCGGGCCGGCGACCTGACCGACCTGCATCTGCTGCGCCGCCTGCGACAGTGCGGCGGGCAGCATTTCGGTGCGGACCCAACCGAGATCGCCGCCCTGCGAACTCGTCGTCGCCTCGGAGAAGCGCGCAAAATATTCGAACGGGCGACCCTGCTGCATCTGCTGGATCATCTGCTGCATCGCCTGGAACACCTCGCCCGCGCGCTCGGGCGTCGCCGAGATATAGATTTCGCGCAGATGATATTCGTTGGTGCCCTTGGACGCTTCGATCGTGTCGATGATCTGCTGGATTTCGTAATCGCCAACGTTGATGAACGGGCCGACGCTGCGGCGGATCACCGCCTGCCACGCCAGCTCACCCTCGATCTGGCGGCGGAACGAGCGCTCCGACGATCCGATTTCCTTGAGCCAGGCGCGCATCTGATCGGGCGAGCGACCATAGCGGCGTGCGATGCCGGCAAAGCTGCGCTCGATCTGCTCGGCGGCGATCGACACATTTTCGGCCTTGGCGTGCTGGATCTGGATCGTCTCGTCGATCAGCAGGCGCAGCACCTGCATGCGCAGCTGGTCCTTCTCTTCCTCGGACAGCTTCCACTGGTTGAGCGCGATCGCCAGGTTGACGCGGTGATCGACGTCGGTGCGGGTGAGCACATAGCCGTTCACGATCGCCGTCGGCTTGCGCACATTGGGATCGGCCTTGCTGAACAGCTGCAGATTTTCCGGCAGGTTCAGGTTTGCCGTGGATGGCACTGCCGCGTCATCGACGGTCTGCGCCGCCATGGCGGTGCTGCCCGCAATACCCAGAACAAGGGCCGCAATCCGGCCGAAACGCGCGACTTTCGAAGTCATCTTCACCTGTGCCTGAAACCTGTCCGAACCCATGATCGGGGCCGTGTACTAGCCAATTGTGCCTGAACTGGGGCTTACGGCCTGTAACCTGTTGCCGCAATGGTCATGATTGGCGGAGCGAGCCCGTACCCCACCTTAAAACTAACGCCCCAAATTCTTCAGCGCCAGCGTGATCAGGTACGAATTGCCCCGCCGCGCATCGCCCGTGGTCTGGTAATCGCGCTTCCAGGTTACGCCGATGCGGATACAGTCATCCTCATATTCTACGCCCAGCCGGTGGCGGATCGGATCGAACCCGTCGGCGATCGATGCGGGATCCTCCTCGGCATCGGTCAGGTCGATCACCGCCGACCCGAATGCTGACCAGAAGCGCGAGATCTGAACCCGCGCGCCGACCCGCGCTTCTTCACGGTCCTGCAGATCCTCCAGCGCGAACGGGATGTTGCGATTGAGCCGCAGATAGCCGAGCGTCACGAATGTGGTGCGCGACCCCACAGTGGCGTCGATCTCGTTCCGGCGCACCGCGAAATTGTCCTTGTCCACGCGATAGCGGTGGGTGAACGACAGGAAGTCGCGATACCGCACCACCGTCCGCCCGACGATGTCCGACAGGCGGCCATCCAATCCGGTCCCGTCCGGCAGGATCGAGGCGCGCGAATTGAGGCGGTAGCTCTGCCCCACATTTGCCTCGATCGAAATGCCCGGCAGATACAGCGCGTAATCCACGCCGAAGGTGAAGCGGGTCGAATCCTCGAACCGGTCGTAACCGGGGAAGCGGTTGAGCGCGAAGAGGTTCGAATCCTCCAGATCGACCGAGCGCGCGTCCTCATTGGGCACGTCGATATTCTCGATCTGCGGTGCGGCGACGATCTGGAAGCGCGGCGTGATCCGCTGCGTGCCCCCGAACGCGTCGCCGATCAGCGGCCATTTGATGTCGAGCGCCAGCGCACCGATCGCGCGCCCACGGAACCCCTCCAGCCCGCGATAGCTGGGGACGCTGGTCGCCGCGGTGTCCTGCGTGTTGTACACGTCGCCGCGGCCGTAAGCGGTCAGCGTGACCTCCTGCCCCCATGCGGTCAGCTTGCGCAGATCATAGCGCAGCGAGGCGAAGGCGCGCTGCGTATCCTGTCCCGCGCTGCGCCCGATCGCCAGGCTGTTGGCCTGCAGCTCGAACCGTCCGCCGGGGATCAGGTCCTGGCCGAAGCGGAGCCGGTAATCGATCTCGGGCAGCGCCACCGCCTGCAGCCCCTGGCTTTCGGTCGGGCGCAGCGTCTGGACGAACCAGCCATTGATCGCGAAATAGGAATCGCGGTCGATCCGCTCGACCCGCAGATTGTTGCGCAGCCGGTCGTCGCTGGAGATATCGTAGCGGCGCAGGAAGGTGCGGTCGCTGACCAGCCGCACCGATCCGCTGGTGCTCCAATTCTCGTCGAACTGGTAGCGCCCGACCGCGTCGATATAGCCGCGAAAGGCGTTCTCGCTCGACACGCCGGGAGTCGGCGAAATGAAATCGTCGCTGCGGCGGCTATAGGTGCCATAGCCGGTGACGTTGAACGCACCCTTGTCGAGCAGATGACGATACTGCGCCTGCAGCATCGGCAGCGCGCCGGTGAACAGGCGCGGCGTCACCGTCAGATCGCGATTGGGTGCCAGGCTGAAATAATAGGGCAGGGCGACTTCAAACCCGTTGACCGCGTCATAGCGCAGCTCGGGCGCGAGCAGGCCGCTGGCATTGCCGTCGCCGACCGAATGCGAAAATACTGGCAGCGGCAGGCTGGCGATGCCGAACAGCGACACGCGCGCGCCGGTATAGCGGATGCGCTGCGTCGCCGGATCATAGACGACGCGGACCGCAGTAATTTTCCACGACGGTTCCTTGGGGCAATTGCCCGAATCGACCACGGCGCACGGGGTATAGGCCGCGCGATCGACCCGGATCACGCCGCCGGCCTCACGCGTCCCGCGCTCTGCCGCGATGCGCCCGCCCTGCTCCAGCACGACGAGCATATTCTCGATCACGCCGTCCTTCAGCGAATCGGTCAGCTCGATCCGGTCGCCATAGGCGGTGTCGCCTTCGGGATTGGTCACCGCGATATTGCCGTTCGCCACGACCTGCCCGGTCTTGCGGTTCCACACCACCTTGTCGGCGCGCAGCCGGTTGCCCTCACGGAACAGGCGCACATCGCCGCTGACCGTCACGACATCGCCGTTCGAATCATATTCGGCGAGGTCGGCGGAAAACTGGATCTGGTTGGGATCGTCGGGAAGCGGGGTTTCGGACGGCGGCGGCGGTTCGACCGCGCGGTCCTGCAGGTCCTGAATGCCGGTCGCACTGGCCCCTGGGACCAGACACAGGGCCAGCGGGACGACCCCGGCGAGCAGCAGAGCCTTGCGCGTCACGTTTCTCGATAACCCCTTTGAACCAACACTCGCCCGCGCAGGGCTTGAACCTGCCCTATCGCACCGCACGGCCCGCTTCGCAATCGCCCGGCGTTGCCCCGCTGGGGTGCCGCGCCTAGATAGATCGGAATCGCGGCCGAACCGAACCGCTAACGCCCACAGGAACAGGAAGCTTCATGCAGGTCATTTTTTCCGCCACCCGCCCCGCCGATGCGGCGGTGCTCGCGCTCCCGGTCGAAAAGGACGGGCTGGATCGCATGCCCGCGGGCACGCTCGACGATGCGACGCTGGCGCTGGTGCGCGGTGCCGCGCGCGCCGGCCGGTTCGAGGGTGAGGCGGGCGGCATCGCCGAAATCTTCGTCCCCGGCGGCGAAGCGGCGAACCGCGTCCTGTTGCTCGGCGTCGGCGCGGGCAGCGAGGCGGATTATGAGCGCGCCGGTGGTGCGCTGACCGCGCGCTTCCTCACCTCGGGCGTCACCGCGATCGCGGTCGATTTCGCAGCACTCGGCGGTGCCCCCACCGCCCGCGCCGTCGCCCGCTTCGCCGCCGCCGCCGTGCAGCGCAGCTGGCGTCACGATGTCTATCGCACCAAGCTCAGCGACAAACAGAAGCCCACGCTCGACACGCTCACCCTGGCCAACACCCCCGCCGACAGCGATTCGAGCTATGCTAGCCTCGAAGCGGTGACCAAGGGGATGGAACTGACCCGCACGCTGGTGTCGGAGCCGCCGAACATCATCTACCCGGAAAGCTTCGTCGAACGCTGCCGCCATCTTGCGGAGCTGGGCGTCGAGATTACCGTGCTCGACCGCGCCGACATGGAAAAGCTTGGCATGGGCGCGCTGCTCGGCGTCGCGCAGGGTTCGGTGCGTGAGGCGCGGCTGCTGGCGATGCGCTGGAACGGCAAGGGTGCGGGTGACGTGGATGTCGCGTTGGTCGGCAAGGGCGTGACCTTCGACACCGGCGGCATCTCGATCAAGCCGGCCGCCGGCATGGAAGACATGAAGTGGGACATGGGCGGCGCGGGTGCCGTGGCCGGTGCGATGAAGGCGCTGGCGCTGCGCAAGGCCAAGGCGAACGTCATCGGCGTGTGCGGCTTGGTCGAGAACATGCCCGACGGCAACGCCCAGCGTCCGGGTGACGTCGTCACCTCGATGTCCGGCCAGACGATCGAAGTCATCAACACCGATGCCGAGGGGCGTCTGGTCCTGTGCGACGCCATCACCTGGGTCCAGCGCACGCACAACCCCAAGACGATCGTCGACCTCGCGACCCTCACCGGCGCGATGATCATCGCGCTCGGCAACGAGCATGGCGGTCTGTTCTCGAACGACGATGGTCTGGCTGAGGAATTGCTGTCGGCGGGCCGCGCGACCGGGGACCATTTGTGGCGCTTCCCGCTCGGCGACGCGTACAACAAGCTGATCGACAGCCCGATCGCCGACATGAAGAATGTCGGCCCGCGCGGTGGCGGATCGATCACCGCCGCGCAGTTCATCCAGCGCTTCGTCGACCCCGGCGTGCGCTGGGCGCATCTGGACATCGCCGGCATGGTCTGGGCCGACAAGCCCGGCCCGAATTACGACAAGGGTGCCACCGGCTACGGCGTCCGCCTGCTTGATCGCTATATCCGCGACAATTTCGAGCGCTGATCGGGCGATGCAGGTCGATTTCTACCACCTCACCGCGACTCCGCTGGAGCGCGCGCTTCCGCAGATCGCGGCGAAGGTGGTGGAAACCGGCCAGAGGCTGCTGATCGTCTCCGCCGACGCCGAACAGCGTCGCCGGATCGACCAGCTGCTGTGGACCTTCCGCCCCGACAGCTTCCTGCCCCATGCCCAGGCCGGGGCAGGGGATGACAGTCTTCAGCCCGTCCTGATCGGCGAAGCGGTCGCCCCCGCCAACGGCGCGCGCCACGTCGCGCTGATAGACGGCGAGTGGCGCGGCGAGGCCCTGACCTTCGACCGCGCCTTCCACTTCTTCGGCGAAGACAGCATCGGCGCGGCGCGAATCGCGTGGAAGACCCTGGCCGACCGCGACGGCGTCGAACGCCGCTACTGGAAACAGGACGAAAACGGCCGCTGGGCACAGGCGGCTTAGCGGGAGGAGGAGGGGCGCTCCAATGCTGTGGATTCTTGTCGCGCTCGCCAGCCTGAACCTCATCCTGTTCGTCGCGATCGAAAAGGTGGCTCGGCGCTGGCCGACATGGCGGTCGATGCTGACGACCGCTGTGGCACTTCCCGGTTTGCTGTGGCTGGCTGCGTTGGTCTTCGACATCCGTGGTGCGATTTGGCACAGCCGCCACCCCGAAGAGCCCTTCATGAGTGGCTTGTCGATCTACCTGTTTCCGCTGGCGATCATGGGCATCGCGTTCGGCATAATCGTGATCCTCGCGTTCATTTTCGTGCGCGATGCGATCAGGCCCAAATCCTAGCGCAGGACGGTTGCTGCTGTGGTGCGGGCTGAACGGCCTTGCCACCACGCCCGCGCCCGACTAGAGGCGCGCGCAATCCCATCCCCCATATGACAGGAGCCGCATGGCCATGGCCGTGACCCGTACCTTTTCGATCATCAAGCCCGATGCCACCCGCCGCAACCTGACCGGCGCGGTCACCAAGATGCTTGAGGAAGCCGGCCTGCGCGTCGTCGCCAGCAAGCGCATCCACATGACCCGCGAACAGGCCGAAGGCTTCTACGCAGTGCACAAGGAGCGCCCCTTCTTCGGTGAGCTGGTCGAATTCATGATCTCCGGCCCGGTCGTCGTGCAGGTGCTCGAGGGCGAGAACGCCATGCAGCGCAACCGCGACATCATGGGCGCGACCAACCCGGCGAACGCGGAGCCGGGCACGATCCGCGCCGAGCTGGCCGAGTCGATCGAAGCCAACACCGTCCATGGTTCGGACAGCGACGAGAACGCGGCGATCGAAATCGCCTATTTCTTCAAGCCGGAAGAAATCGTCGGCTGATCGACCCGATTACCTGAATAAACGAAGCGGGCCGGGGGCAACCCCGGCCCGTTTTGGTTCAATCCTCCCCGGAACGGGGAGGTGGCAGCGCGCAGCGCTGACGGAGGGGGCCCTCCTCGAAGCGATTCCTTTGCCTCGGGCCCCCTCCACCACCGCTTCGCGGCGGTCCCCCTCCCCGTTCCGGGGAGGAACTAATCACTCAATGCCACACCGCCGACAGCGGATAGAGTGCGATCAGCCAGATCAGGCACGCCATCACCACGCGCCGGTCGCGCGTCAGCACCGCGATCAGGCTGACCGGAAAGAAGGAAAAGGTGATGATGAAGCTGCGCAGATCGAGATTGAGCTCGACCAGCGCGTAAGCGGTCCCGACGAGCACGACATTGCACAGCAGCACCGCACCGATCACCGTGCGGCGATACCGGTCGAAATGCGCGTCGAGATCGCTGTCCGCATCGATATTGTCGGGAAATACCAAAGACGCCGCGACGAAATAGACAGCCGTCACCACAAACCCGCCGAACATCACCGGCCAGCTCAGCGGCAACTGGTCGCGCATCGCCCAGCCATACATCCAGAACGTCACCACGTCGCACGACACGAACAGACCGAGCAGGCCGGTCGGCCAGCCGATCCCGCTCAGCCCGCACCGCTTGATCGCCCGCGTCAACCCGCCCAGCCCTTCGGCCAGCGAAAGGCCGAGCATCAGCCCGAACAGCGAAAAGATGAATTCAAAGCCGCTCATGGCACGTCCCCCGACCGAAATTCCTCCCCCAGCTTGCTGGGGGAGGGGGACCGCCCGCGCAGCGGGTGGTGGAGGGGCCGCTGCGCGCAGACGCGGCGGTGTCGCTTGAGGCAACGTAACCGCGCCCTTGGCGCGGCCCCTCCACCACCGCCTGCGGCGGTGGTCCCCCTCCCCGAGACAAGCTCGGGGAGGAATAGTCAAATCTTACCGCCCCGGTAGCGTGATCGTCGCGCACAGCCCACCGCCGTCGCGGTTGGCCAAGGTGATATCGCCCCCCGCCTCACGCACGATCGCGCGCGCCAGCGTCAGACCAAGGCCAACGCCCCCCGTCGTCCGGTTGCGCGACGGGTCAAGCCGGGTAAAGGGGTCGAACACCGCCGCGATCTGCTCCGCCGGAATGCCCGGCCCGCGATCGCCCACCTCGATCCGCACGCCGCCGGAATCTTGGATCAGCTTCACCTCGGCAGCGCCGGCATATTTGATCGCATTCTCGATCAGATTGCGCAGCGCGCGGCGCATCAGCGACGGGCGGATGCGGCGGATCAGGCGATGACCATTCTCATACTCGACCGCCGCGCCCAGATCGCGGAAATCGTCGACCACCGCATCGATCAGCGCCGACAGGTCGGTCTCGGTCGGCGGCTCGCTCGGCCGCCCCAGCCGTGCCAGCGACAGGATGTCGTCGAGCGTGCGGTTCATCTCGTCGATCGTGTCGGCCATGCGCGCACGATCCTCGTCATCCTCAACCGATTCGATCCGGACGCGCAGTGCGGCGAGCGGCGTGCGCAGGTCATGCCCGATCGCGCCGAGCATCTGGTCCTTTTCGTCCAGCATCGCGGTCACGCGGCTGCGCATCAAATTGTGCGCGGCGATCACGGCGCGCACATCGCCCGGCCCGCGTTCTTCAATCGGCTCGGGAGCCGCGCCGGGGCTGAATTCCCGTGCCGCCGCTGCCAGCGAACGCAGCGGCCGATTGACGCGATGCCCAACCCACAACACCGGGACCAGCACGATGCCATAAATGATCAGCGTCTGCAGGATCAGCCGCCAGATGATGTCGACATCGCTGCGCGGCCAGGCCGAGGTCAGCACCAGCCAGCCCTTGCCGGGCAGCTCGACCGCGACCATCAGCTCGCCACCCAGCCGCTTCATCCGCTCGGCGCGCAGCGCGTTCATCCGCGCAAAACGCGGGTCGGTCGGCGACAGCCCACGCACCCCGGTGACGATTTGCCCGACCGGAATCCCCGCTTCGGCGAGCGAGGTACGGATGCCTTCCTCGACATCGGGCTTGTTGCGCAGGCCTGCGGGGATCGGGTTGGTCGGCTCCAGCCGCAACCGTGCCTTGCGCCCTTCCGGCGGTTCGCGGAAGCGTCCGTCGCGGATGCGTTCAGCGGCATCGACCACACGGGTGATCGCGGGCGCGGTCACCTGTTCAAAGCGGAGCGAACGCCGTTCGCGCAGGATCAGACCGAAATTGATCGCCTGCGCCACGAACAGCGCGAGTGCGACCAGCAACGCGATCTGCCCCGTCAGGCTGCTGGGGACGAACCGTCTCACAGCTTGGTGACGTCGCTCGCCAGCGTGTAGCCGCCGCCCCACACGGTCTTGATCAGCGTCGGGTTCTTGGCATCCGGCTCGATCTTCTTGCGCAGCCGACTGACCTGATTGTCGATCGCGCGGTCGAAGGCCGCCGCCTCGCGTCCCTGGGTCAGATCGAGCAGCTGGTCGCGCGTCAGCACCGCGCGCGGGCGCATCACCAGCGCGAGCAGCAGATTATATTCGCCGGTCGACAGCGGCACCGACACGCCCTCGCGGTCGACCAGTGCGCGCTCGCCGGTCTTGAGCACCCATCCGGAAAAGGCATAGCTGCCCGTCTCCGGCGCGGTGAGGCGCGTGCCACCCGCCTGCATCCGGCGCAGCACCACCTTGATCCGCGCCGCCAGTTCGCGGGGACTGAAGGGCTTCACGACATAATCGTCCGCGCCCATTTCAAGGCCAACGATGCGGTCGGTCTCCTCGCTCCGCGCGGTCAGCAGGATCACCGGCACTTCGCTGGTCGCGCGGATATGGCGGCAGAGGCTCAGGCCATCCTCGCCCGGCATCATGATGTCGAGCACCACCAGATCGATCGCATAGGCCGACAGCCGCGTCCGCGCGGCTTCCGCATCGGCGACCTGGGTCACGCGAAAGCCCTGCTTGGTCAGATATTGCGCCAGCGGCTCACGGATCGAACGCTCGTCATCGACGAGCAGCAAATGCGGGGTCTCGTTGGTCATCTCGATTGGGTTAGCAGATTCCACCCGCTCGGGAAGTGCCGGGCGGGCGCGGAGGAGGTCGCTGATCCCGCCCGGCATCGCCGTCACGCGCCCTGGGGGGAGGGCGGGGGCGGCGGTGTGTTTCCGCGGCGCTCGCGCATCTTCTTCATCTTCGCGCGCGCCTTGTCGTGCTGCGCCTTCATCTCGGCCGCGTCGATCTTGCCGTCCTTATTGGTGTCGAGCTTGGCGAAGCGCTCGGCCGACTGCGCGTCAAATTCGGCGCGGCTGATCGCGCCGTCACCATTGGTGTCGGCCTTCTTCATCGCCATCGCCGGGCCGCCCGGGCCGCCTGGACCGCGCCGCTCGGCACCGCGCTTCCACTTGCCGCCGCGCTTACCTTCACCCATGCCCTTGCGGCCTTCGCCCGCCTCGACGCTGCCGTCCTTGTCGGCATCCATTCGGGCAAAGCGCGCCTCGACCATCGCGCGGTTCTCCGCCTTGCTGATCAGGCCATCGCCATTGGTGTCGACGCGCGCTAGCATCCGCTCACCCATGCCGCCGCCACCGCGCCGTGCGCCGGGCATGAAGTCCTGCAGCTCGCCGCCCTTCTTCTCGGCCATTGCAGCGCGTGCAGCCTCGGCACCCGCCTTGCGCTCTTCCGCGCTCAGCTGGCCATCCTTGTTGGTGTCGAGTCGATCGAACCGCGCATCTGCGCGGGCGAGCATCTCGGCCTTCGAAATCGGTTTCTTGGGCGCAGCCGGGGCTTCGCTCTGCATTGCGATTGCGGTGCCAGCGGCCAGCATCGCGCCGATCGCTGCCGTGGTGAGAAGTTTCTTCATACGGGCTCCTGTCACGCGGCAGGGGGCGCCGCAGTGATGCCCTTCTGAACCCCGCCTGTCGCACGTGTTTGTCAGCGCGACAGGAGATTGTCGCAAATTGTGTCGGATTACCCGAAAATCGCCACGCCCTGCATCCCCTCGGCCACCAGCGTGCCGTCCGCCGCCCACATCCGCATCGTCTGGCTCGAATAGCCATCGCGCGCGCTGTCGGTCTCGGCCTCCAGCAGCCACCAGCCATCAGTCGTCACCGGCGCCGGCTGAAGGACATTGACCTGCCAGGTCAGCGACGACAGCGGCGTCATCTTGGCAAACAGCTTGAACGCCGCCGGCGGCAGCGCGTCGCCCAGCGCCATCAACTCGACCTCCGGGTCCAGCCCCGCCCGGTCGATCAGCCGCCCCCAGCGCAGCCACTCCGTCGGTCCCGCCTCGGCCTTCAGGTCGAAGAAGTTGAAATTGCCGGTGAAAAACTCCTTCGGCCCGGTATAGAGCTCGGCATCGGCAGGCGGCGGCGCATGCACTGCCCGCGCCGTCGCATCATGGTCGATCGCCGACTCCAGCCGGCTCATGAACACGAAATTGGTGCGCAGCCCCAGTCCTGCCTCGCTCACGATATCCGCCTGGATAAACGCCGCATTGCGCCCGCGCCGCAGCTTGCTCGCGGTCACCGTCACCGGCCCTGCGAGCGGCCCGACAAACGCGACCTGTGCCGAGCGCAGCGGGGGCAGGTCCGGCTCGACCTGCTTCGCCGCCGCCAGTGCCAGCGCCGACGACAGCCCGCCATAGGCGGTGCGCCCCTGCAACCAGTTCGCCGGAATCTCGGTCGTGAAGCCCGTCGCGGTGCGCTGCGCCGATGCCAGCAGGTCGATAAGCGAAGTCATGCCGGGGTCTTCTCCACATAGAGGTCGCGCAATTCGCGCTTCAGCACCTTGCCGATCGCGCTGCGCGGCAACTCGTCGATCGCGATCAGGTCGGCCAAGCGCTGCGTCTTGCCCAGCGTCGCATTGACCGCCGCCAGAATCTCCGCCGCCGGGGTCGCATCGCCGGGGACGTAAAAGCCGACCGGCGTCTCGCCCCATTGCTCCGACGGCACGCCGACCACCGCACAATCGCGCACGCCGGGATGCTGGCGCAGCACCGCCTCCAGGTCGCTCGGATAGATGTTGAACCCGCCGGAGATGATCAGGTCCTTCTTGCGATCCATCAGGATCAGGAACCCGTCGTCATCGAACCGCCCGACATCGCCATGCCGGATGAAGCGATTGCCGTCCGCATCGAACCACTCCGCCTCCGACGTCGCCTGTCTGCGCCCGTGATAGCCCGACATCATCGCCCCGCTGCGCCCGACGACCTCGCCCATCTCGCCTTGCGCCACCTCGCGGCCTTCGTCGTCGATCAGGCGGATGTCATGCCCCGGCGCGGGTTGGCCGACGGTGTGCAGCTTGTCGGGGTACGCGGTCGCGTTGAGGATGCAGGTGCCGCCCCCCTCGGTCATCCCATAATATTCGATCAGCAGCCCCGGCCAGCGCGCCACGACATCGGCCTTCAGCGCCGCCGAAAAGGGCGCGCTGGTGCAGGTCTTCAGGCGAAAGCTCGACAGGTCGAAGCGATCGAAATCGGGCAGCGCCATGATCCGCCGATATTGCACCGGCACCAGCATCGCATGCGTGCCGCGATGCCGCTCCGCCGCCTCCAGAAACCCGCGCGCATCGAACTTGCCCAGCAGCACCGCCGTCCCGCTCCAGGCGAGCGTCGGGATGAAGCTGACCAACGTCGTATTCGAATAAAGCGGCGTCGCGATCATCGTCACGGCATCGGCAAATCCCGCCGCATCGCCGCGCGCGACATGCGCCCAGCGCATCGCATGCGGCTGCACGATCCCCTTGGGCGTGCCGGTCGTGCCGCTGGAGTAGATGATGTTGAACGGATCGTCGGGCCGCAGGTCGACGGGGGAGGGCGTCCCTGCGCCCGCGAGCCACACATCCACTGCGTCCGGGGTCAGCATCACCCGCCGCGCCGCCACCGCGCGGTCGCCCAACGTCGCTGCCGCATCGGCATCGAGGAAAACCGCCCCCGCGCCGCTGTCCGCGACCATCGCCGCTATCTGCTCGCCGGTGGAGGACGGCGCAATCGGCGCCGGCGCCCCGCCCGCGCGGATCGCACCCAGAAAGATCGCGGCATAATCGACGCCCATCGCCCCGACGATCGCCACCGCCTGACCCTTCGTGAGCCCGTCGCGCTGCAACGCCGCAGCGATCGCGTCCATTCGCGCGTCGAGCTGCGCATAGGTGAGGGTATCCTCGCCATGCACCACCGCCAGCTTGTCGCCGCGTTCGCGCGCATGGGCCGCGATCAACTCCGGGATCGTCCCGAACGGCCCGGCCAGGATTTCCGCCGCTGTCTGCATCCCCACTCCTCGATTCGGATCAACTGCTATGCGAAACCGCCATTCGCTGCCATACGCGATCTTCGAAAAATGACGAGGAGAGGTCGATGCTGTTCTACGATTCGGCGATGCCCGCCCCCAATCCCCGCCGCGTCCGCATCTTCGCCGCGGAAAAGGGGATCACCCTGCCGACCCAGCCTGTGTCGATCATGAAGGGCGAGCACAAGAGCGAAGACTTCAAGGCAGTAAACCCGCTCGGGCAGACGCCAGCGCTCAAGCTCGACGACGGAACCTGCCTGTCCGAAAGCGTCGCGATCTGTCGCTATCTCGACGCGCTGCACCCCGAACCGCCGCTGTTCGGCACGACCCCCACTGAAATTGCCCAAGTCGAAATGTGGAGCCGCCGGGTCGAGCTGCGGCTGATGGTCCCAACCGGCATGATCTGGATCCACACCCACCCCTTCACCGCGCGGGTGAACCCGAACCAGTATAAGGAGTTCGGCGAGAGCAACCGCCCGCTCGTCGCCCGCGCCCACGCGCTGTTCGACGCGGCGCTCGGCGAGACGCCGTATGTCGCGGGCGAGCGCTACACGATGGCTGACATTCTGCTGCTCACCACGATCGATTTCGGCACCTTTATCGGCCTGACGATTGCCGAGGAGCATGCCCGCCTCAACAACTGGCACCGCCGCGTCACCGCGCGCCCGAGTGCTGCAGCATGAGCATGGAGGGCATGGCCGCGATCATCACCGGCGGCGGCACCGGGATCGGCGCAGCGGTGGTGCGGCGGCTGGCGACACGCGGCGTGCGCTGCGTCATCAACTACGCCAACAGCCGCGACGCGGCCGAGGCTCTGGCGACGGAACTCGGCAACGGATCGATCGCGGTCCAGGCCGACATCGCCGACGACGCCCAGTGCCGCGCGCTCGCCTCCGCGGCGATGGACGCGTTCGGTCGCATCGACCTGCTCGTCAACAATGCCGGCAAGACCAAATTCGCCAATCACGAGGATCTGGAGGCGCTGTCCGCCGACGATTTTCTCGACATTTACCGCCTCAACACCATCGCCCCGTTCCAGATGATCCGCGCCTGCGCCCCCGCCATGCGCGAAGGCCCCGCAAGCGCGGTGGTCAACATCGCCTCGGTCGCGGGCGTGTTCGGCAACGGCTCCTCGGTCGCCTATGCCGCGTCAAAGGGCGCGCTGGCGACGATGACCAAAAGCCTCGCGCGCGTCCTCGCCCCCGCGATCCGCGTCAACGCCGTCGCGCCTGGCTATGTCGGCACCGGCTGGTTCAGCGAGCGCATGACCCCCGAAGCGTTCGAGAAATTCGAAGCCTTCATCGCCAGCCAGACCCCGATGCAACTGGCGGCGCATGCCGAAAATATCGCCGGCCCGATCGTCAACCTGCTCGACCCCGCCAGCCGCGTGATCACCGGAGAAATTGTGCTGCTCGACGCCGGTGCCCATCTTGATGTGGGATTGTCGCGCAGACCGGGTAAAGGGTAACGGTGGCCCACAAGAAACTGAACCTGCCAACCAAGATCTGCGTCGCCTGTGCCCGCCCGTTTGCCTGGCGCAAGAAATGGGAGCGCGACTGGGAACAGGTGAAGTTCTGTTCCGACCGGTGCCGCGCGAAAGGGGCAGCGGATGGCCGATGATTATGAGCGTGGCAGACGCGACGGCCTGCGCCTCGCGCTCGAGATTCTCGCAACCGAAGAAGCCAAATGGTTGCCACTGCTCGGGCAAAGCCCGTCCTGGCGCACCAATCTCGCGCGTGAGACGCGCTACAAGACGCTGCAGGTCGCGCAGAGCCGCGTGCAGACCGCGCTCAACCGGCTCCGTCCCGCCGACGACCTGTCGGCCGCCAAAGAACTCGCCATCGCGATCGAAAAGGCCGGCCTGTGATCCGTTGGCGTAGTCCCGCTTCTTCTTAGCCCTCTCCCGCTCGCGGGAGAGGGGTGGGCGACGGTCTTCTAAATCCTCCCCGGAACGGGGAGGGGGACCGCCCGCGCAGCGGGTGGTGGAGGGGGCCCGAGGCAACGGCATCGCTTCGAGGAGGGCGCCCTCGGTCAGCGCTGCGCGCTGCCACCTCCCCGTTCCGGGGAGGATCGTTGCCTCACCCCTTCGTCACCGCTGCAGTCTGCCCGAACAGCACCTTCTTCTGTTCATCGGTCATCACCGGAGCTCCGGACTGCAACTCCTTACCCTTGGCATAGGCCCGCACCGTCGCCGGCCGCGCGCCGACCGCTTCGAACCAGCGCTTCACATGCGGGAAGTCATCCAGATCCTGGCTCTGAGCCTCGTATGGCACGATCCACGGATAGATCGCCATGTCCGCGATCGAATAGTCCTCGCCCCCGACGAACGGCTTGCCCGCCAGCTGCCGGTCGAGCACGCCGTACAGTCGGTTGGTCTCGTCGATATAGCGCTTCTGCGCATAGGGGATCTGCTCGGGCGCATAGCGGTTGAAATGGTGGTTCTGCCCCGCCATCGGGCCAAGTCCACCCATCTGCCACATCAGCCACTGCATCTGCACGATCTTGTCGCGCTGCTCGGGGCCAAAGAAACGCTCGGTCTTGTTGGCCAGGTACAGCAGGATCGCCCCGCTCTCGAACACGCTGATCGCTTCGCCGCCATCCACCGGATCATGGTCGACGATCGCCGGCATGCGGTTGTTGGGGGCGATCTTCAGGAAATCGGGCTTGAACTGCTCGCCCTGCCCGATGTTCACCGGCACGATGGTGTAGGGCAGGCCGGCCTCCTCCAGGAACAGCGTGATCTTGTGGCCGTTCGGCGTGGGCCAGTAATGCAGGTCGATCATGGGCGCGGGTCTCCAGCGTGAAGCCGCACAAATGGGGTGGCGCGTCGCTTAAGCAACCGGCTCCGCAGCGCGGGGTCGCCGCAGGACGAAGACCAGCACGATCCCTGCCGCGACCGTCGTCAGCACCGCCGCCAGCGCGAACGCCGCGCCCGGAAATCCATGCTCGGCGCCATAGGCCAAAGTCTGCGTCAGGCTCAGCGGCCCCAATATCGCGGCGATGCTCGCGATGCTCGCCATCCCGCCTTGCAACGCGCCCTGATTGGCGGCGTCGACCCTTCGGCTCAGCATCGCGTTGAGCGCGGGGTAGGCCAGCATCTGCAACGCCCCGAACATCAGGATCACGTAAACCTGCCACCCCTGCGTCGCGAAGCCATAGGCGGTGTAGGCGAGCGTGCCGACGATCAGGCCGATCATCAGCGTCTTCGCTTCACCCAGTCTGGCAATCGCGCGCCCGGTCACGAAAATCTGTGTCAGCGCCATCGCCGTGCCCGACGCCGCCAGCGACCAGCCGATCGCGCGGCTGTCCCAGCCATGCGCCAGCTCGGCATAAAAGGCCCAAGTCGCCGGGTACACCTGATGCGCCAGCTGCCAAATGAACGCGACCGCGAGCAGCGGCAGCGCCCCCGTCATCGCGAACAGCGGGCGGAAGGTGCCGAGCGGATTGGCGCGCTTCCAGTCGAACTGGCGGCGGTTCTCGGGCGCGAGTGTCTCGGGCAGGATGAAGAATATCCACGTCGCATTGAGCGCCGCCAGCGCGGCCGCGACCATGAACGGCGTGCGCGGGCCGAAATCGGCAAGCAGCCCCCCGATCGCCGGGCCGACCACGAAACCGATCCCGAACGCCGCGCCCATCAGGCCAAAGGTTGCGCCGCGCTTCTCCGGCGGGGTCACGTCGGCCAGGATCGCATTGGCGGGACCATAAACCGCACCGGCGATCCCCGCGACCAGCCGCCCGGCGAACAGCCACGCAATCGTCGGCGCAAACGCCATCAGGGCATAATCGATCGCAAAGATCAGCATCGCCGCCAGGATCACCGGCCGCCGCCCAAAACGGTCGCCCAGATTGCCCAGGATCGGTGCGGCAAAGAAATGCGCCAGCGCGAACACGATCGCCAGCGCCCCGCCGATCCGCGTCGCATCGGTCAGGCTCGCCCCGCTCAATTCGACGATCAGCTTCGGCAGCACCGGGATCACGATACCGAACCCGATCGCATCGATCAGCACCGCCGCCAGCGCGATCGGAACCGCGCGATGTCCGAACTTCATGCCCCTGTCCCCCGTTCGACGTATTTGTAGAACCGATCCCGGCAGCACGGAAGCATGTTGCTTCAACCCTTCGTCGTCCCGGCCACCACGATGCACTTGCTGCCATTCCCGCTGCGCAAATGTCCTCATCATGTTGCGACAAATGGCGCGAAGTCCCGCGACATGTTCGATTCGCGATCGCGGCTTGACGTAGCGTCGCCCATACCGCACCTTCTAAACAGCCGCAGCAGACGGCGGTTGGAGGGATGCAGATGGCGACGATGCTGGATGGAGGCGTGGGCGCGGAGCGCGGCACACCGCGGATCACGTTCGCCACGCGGGTCAGCTATGGCACCGGGGCCATCGCCAATGGCATCAAGAACGCCGCCTTCACCACCTATCTGCTCTTTTTCTACAGCCAGATCATCGGCGTTCCCGCAGGCATCGTCTCGGCCGCAGTCGCGCTGACCCTGCTAGTCGATGCGGTTGCCGATCCGCTGATCGGGCGCTGGTCGGACCTGACGCGCAGCCGCTGGGGCCGTCGCCATCCGTTCATCTATGGCGCGGCATTCCCGACCGCTTTGTTCTTCCTGCTCGCCTGGTTTCCGCCCGCGGGCCTCACCGATTTCCAGATGGGCGTGTGGATTTTCGCCACTGCCTCGCTCACCCGCATGTCGATCAGTGCGTTCGAGATCGCGACCTCGGCGATGACGCCGGAGATGACCGACGATTATCGCGAGCGCACCAAGCTATTCAGCCTGCGCTGGTGGTTCGGCTATGCCGGAACCTATGGCTTTACCACGCTCTGCCTGCTGACCTTCTTTGCCGCGACGCCCGAATATCCACGCGGCCAGCTCAACCCCGATGGCTATCCCGGCTTTGCTATTGCGGGCGCGCTCACCATCCTCGCGGTGATCCTGATCTGCGGCATCGGTACGCACAACCGCATTCCCTATCTGCGCCAGGCCGAGGTGCGGACCGAGCGCACGCCGCTGCTCGGCCATTTGCGCGAGATGGGGACCGCGCTCAAGAACCGCGCATTCCTCGCGATCTTCGGCTTCGGTGTGCTGAAATTTTCCGCGATCGGGCTCTACAGCGCGACCAATTTGTTCTTCGGAACCTACCTCTTCGAACTCACCGCGACCCAGCTCGCGATCCTGACGATCGACAGCCTCGTCGCCGCGACCATCGCCGCGCCGCTTGCGCCGATCATGTCGGCATGGATCGGCAAGCGGGCGAGCTCGATGGTCTTTGCCGTCGTCGGCGTCGCGATCGGGCTGTCGCCGCTGCTGCTGTCCTATCTCGGCTGGTTCTTCGTGCCCGGCGATGCGCTGCTGGTGCCGACCCTGTTCGCGATCGGCGCGATTTACGGCGCGATGGTGGCGATCTCGCTGATCAACACCAGCTCGATGCTGGCGGACGTGGTCGAGGACAGCGCGGTGATGACCGGGCGGCATGAGGCGGGGGTGTTCTTCGCCGCGTCGAGCTTCATGCAGCAATGCTCGACCGCGATCGGCATCTTCCTCGCCGGCCGGTTGCTGGTCTGGTCCGATTTCCCCGCCAAGCCCGCGCCGGGGGCGGTGAGCGAGGAGGCGATCCGCAGCCTCGTCATCCACTACATCCCCTGTTCGATCGGCCTGTGGACGCTCGGCGCGCTGATCCTGCTCTTCTACCCGATCACCAAGGCGAAACATGAAGCCAATGTAGCCGCGCTGAAGGCGCGCGAAGCCGAGGCGCGGGCGTTGGAGATGGACAATTCGGCATTGCTCGGCCCGGCGCGGTGATCGGGGGTATTGACGGGCATCGAGCCATACCGCAAATTCAAATTGATGGTCGTGGGAGTCGCTTTGACGGTGCATGCAAACGGCCCAAGGCCGAGAGGTTGGAAATGGTCGAAAGCGAACATGTCGAAGAATTTCGCGCAACGTGAACACAAGTGAACATGTCGCTGAAGAATGCGCCGTGGAGCCACGGGCCGCTGTGAATTTTGAGGAGAGAAGATGTCTGTAATGGAGGATGTAAGGGTCGATCTCGACACCTTCCGCACCGAAGTCCGCGACTGGCTGGCGGAAAACTTCCCCGCCTCGCTCAAGGGCAAGGACAACAGCATGTCCGCGGTCGAGGGGCCGACCAACGAGACCCCCGAACAGGCCGCCTGGCGCAAGGCGATGGGCGAGAAGGGCTGGGGCGTGCCGACCTGGCCCGCCGAATATGGCGGTGGCGGCCTCAGCCGGGCGCAGGCCAAGGTGCTGCAGGAGGAAATGGCGCGCGTCGGCGCATGGAATCCGATCGGCGGCATGGGCGTGATGATGTTCGGCCCGACGCTGCTGGAATATGGCAATGAGGCGCAGAAGCGCGAGCATATCCCGGCGATCGCGAAGGGCGAAGTGCGCTGGTGCCAGGGCTATTCCGAGCCCAACGCTGGCTCCGACCTCGCCAACCTCCAGACCTTTGCCGAGGACAAGGGCGACCATTATGTCGTCAACGGGCAGAAGACCTGGACCAGCGGCGGGCAATGGGCGCACAAATGCTTCTGCCTCGTCCGCACCGACAAGACCCAGAAACAGGGCGGCATTACCTTCCTGCTGATCGACATGGATTCGCCCGGCGTCGAAGTGAAGCCGATCCAGATGATCAGCGGCATGTCGCCCTTCTGCGAAACCTTCTTCACCAATGTGAAGGTGCCCAAGGAAAACCGCGTCGGTGAGGAAGGGCAGGGCTGGACCATCGGCAAGCGCCTGCTCCAGCATGAGCGCACGAACCTGTCGGGCGGCGGCTCTGCCTTCCGCATGTCCGGCCCGTCGCTGTCCGACATCGCCAAGAAATATGTCGGCGTCGATGCCGAGGGGCGCATCGCCAACCCCGATCTGCGCGCGCGGATCGCCAAGTTCGAGATGGACTGGCGCGCCTTCCTGCTCACCGCGATGCGCGTGCAGGCGGAAAGCAAGAGCGGCGGCGTGTCCGAAGTCTCGTCGATCCTCAAGACCGTCGGCACCAAGCTCGGCCAGGAACGCGCCGAGCTGATGATCGAGATTCAGGGGATGGAAGGGCTCGGCTGGGAAGGCGAGGGCTTTACCGAAGCACAGATCCACGGCGTGCGCGCGTGGCTCTTCGGCAAGGCGACGACCATCTATGGCGGCTCGACCGAAATCCAGAACAATGTGATCGCCAAGCGCATCCTGGGGATGCTGGATCATCAGTAAGCCGCGTCGCCCCGGCGCACGCCGGGGCCGCCCCGTGGCGGGGCGTGGCGCACCATTCTAGCGGCCCCGGCCTTCGCCGGGGCGACGAGGACGAAGACAATGGCCGTTCTGACCGAAGAACAGACAATGCTGCGCGACATGGCGCGCGATTGGGCGAGCAACGAGAGCCCGGTCACCGCATGGCGCAAGATCCGCAATGCCAATGACGCGACGGGATACGACCCCGCTGCCTATGCGACGATGGCCGAAATGGGCTGGACCGGGGTGATCATCCCCGAAGCGCATGGCGGCAGCGATTTCGGGTGGCTGAGCCTGGGGCTGGTGATCGAAGAACTGGGCAAGACGCTTGCCGCCAGCCCGATTGCGGCGTCCGCGGTGGCTGCATCGGCAATACTGCTGGGCGGAAGCGACGCGCAGAAGGACAAATATCTGTCGCGCATCGCCAGCGGCGAACTGGTCGCGACGCTCGCGGTCGATGAAGGGCCGCGCCATGATCCGGCGGCGATTGCCGCGAAGGTCGAAGGCGGCAAGCTCAGCGGCACCAAGGCGTTCGTGGCTGAGGGCGACAGCGCCGGGTTGTTCGTCGTTGCGGCCACCGATGGCCTGTATCTGGTCGAGGCGGGCGAGGTCGTGAGCGTTTCGCGCCGTCATCTGGTCGATTTCCGCAGCCATGCGCAGGTGACGTTCGACGGTGCGCCGGCGGACAAGCTCGCGTCGGGCGGCGCCGATCTGCTCGACGCGGTGCTCGACCGCGCCGCCGTGCTGACGGCTGCCGAGATGCTCGGCATGGCGGGGCAGGCGTTCGACACCACGCTCGCCTATTTGAAGCAGCGTGTGCAGTTCGGGCAGATCCTCGCGACCTTTCAGGCGCTGCAGCACCGCATGGCGAACCTGTTCAGCGAGATCGAGCAGATGCGCTCGGCGGTCGAGGCTGGCCTCGCCGCGATCGACCGGGGCGGCGATGTGCGTCAGGCGGCATCGCTGGCCAAGGGCAAGGCCAATGAAATCGGCCATCTGATGAGCCGCGAGCTGATCCAGCTGCACGGCGGTATCGGTATGACCGACGAATATGATGCCGGCTTCTACCTCAAGCGCATGCGTGTGCTCGAGCAGATGTGGGGCAATGCGGCCTACCACCGCGACCGGTTCGCGCGGTTGAGCGGGTTTTAGAGGCATACTAGTCCTCCCCTGAGCCTGTCTCAGGGGAGGGGGACCGCCGCCGAAGGCGGTGGTGGAGGGGCGGTCGCGCAGACGGTCGTGCGCAGCTCGGCAAAATTCCGCCGTCTGACGACGGCGGCCCCTCCGTCAGCGCTTCGCGCTGCCACCTCCCCTGCGGGGCAGGGGAGGAATTATATTGCTCGACGCAGGCATTCTTGCCTCGCTCCCGCAAGCGGGAGGGGGATTGGTCGGGCGCAACTCCTGGGCCCCCTTTTCGCATCTGCGGTATAAAGCAGCCGACTTCGAAGATCGGTTCAACATACCCCTGTATTATTACTCTTCACCGCAAAGATGCCGGCACCCCTCCTAACGCTGCGGATAAGTGGCGTTTCGCAACGCTTTTCTCGCCTTGACCGCGAACCCGGAACTCGCTCTATTCGAGTTTACGGTATGGAGCCGCAAAGTGTTCCGGCCGAACGGGAGTGGATCTATGAAGAAGCAGCTTTTGGCGGCGTGCGGTGTGTCGGCGCTCGTCCTGGGGGGCGCGGCGCCTGCTTTTGCGCAGGACAGCGGAGAAGAGTCCGAAATCGTCATTACCGGATCGCTGATCGCCGGTACGCCCGAGGATGCGGCGTTGCCGGTCGACGTGATCGGCGCCGAGGAACTGGCCAAGCAGGGCAATCCGACCGTGCTGGATCTGGTCAAGGCATTGCCAAGCTCGAGCGCGTCGCTGGGCGACGCCAACCAGTTCGACAGCCGGTCGCAGGGGGCCGAGGGGATCGCGACGGTCAATCTGCGCGGCCTGAGCCCGCAGCGCACGCTGGTGCTGCTCAATTCAAAGCGCCTCGCCACGTCGGGCAACGGCGTGCCGGCGGTCGACATCAACTTGCTGCCCCAGGCTGCGATCGGTCGGGTCGAAGTGCTGAAGGACGGCGCCGCCGCCACTTATGGCTCCGAAGCGATTGCCGGCGTGGTCAACTTCATCACCCGCACCAATCAGCGCGGGTTCCAGGGATCGGGCAGCTACCGGTTCATCGACGGGTCGGACGGCGACATCGATGCGTCGCTGAGCTTTGGCCATGTCGGCGAGAATTTCCGCGTGCTGATCGCCGCGGGATATCAGCAGCGCGGACAGCTGATGGCGAAGGAGCGCGACTGGGCGATCCGGCCCTATGCCGAAAACCCGCAGGGCGGCTGGACCGGCGGCGGTAATCCGGCGAACTTCCTGTTCCTGGGTGCCACCGGATCGCCGGTCAGCGGCATCGCGGCGGACACCGCCTGCGCCCCGCTGGGCGGCTTCGTCGGCGCGGATGCGCGCTGCTACAACCAATATCTATGACAATCTGGTCGAAAAGGAGTCGCGCGGTCAGGCGTTTATCGATTTCGAATGGGACGTGGGTGAGAAAACGACGCTGCAGGTGACTGCGCTGTACGGCCGCACCACGGTTCCCAATTACCTGACCTCGCCCTCCTATCTGCTGACACAGCCGCCTTCGGCTGTGGCGATCGCGGGAACGCCGTTCGCGCCATTCGCGGCGCTGCTCAACAGTGGTTACTTCGTGCCCAGTGCCAACCCCGGGCTGGTCGCGTATCGTGCGATCAATACGACCCCGGCTGGCGCGGGCGTGCTGTTCCCGACGCTGCTGTTCCGGCCGTTCTTGCTGGGTGGCAATCCCTCGACGCTGGACAATGAATTTGCGCCTGGCTCCTCGACGGGCCTGCGCAAGGGGGAATCGTCGCGTTTCACCGCCGAACTGCGCGGCGAAGTGGCGGATGGTCTCAACTACAACCTCAACGCCACCTACCATAATTACTATCGCTACACCGACGGGTACGACTCGTTCGGTGACCGGGTGCAGCGCGCGCTGCTCGGCTTCGGCGGCCCCAACTGCACCGGCAGCACGCCGGGCGCCAATGGCTGTCAGTGGTTCAACCCGTTCGGCAACGCCGTCTCGGTCAATCCGGCCACCGGCCAGACCAACCCAGTCGCCAATGGCCCGAGCAACAGCGCGGAGCTGGTCGATTGGTTCTTCGTCCGCTCGAACACGCGGGTGACGACCGATCTGCTCGTGTTCGAAGGGTCGTTGAGCGGCGGCACCGGCTTCAATCTGCCCGGCGGCGAAGTGCAGTTTGGCGTCGGCGCGCAATATCGCGATACGTCGATCAAGGGGCGCTATGGCGCGGCCAGCAACCTGGCGGTCAATCCGTGCCGCGAAACCCCGCTCAATGGCAACACCAATCCGGCGGCCTGCTCGGGCGGGCGCGCGGCGGCGGGTGCCTATGGCTTCCTCGGCACCAATCTCGACTATGACCTGTCGGGCGATGTCTGGGCGGTCTATGCCGAAGCGCAGCTGCCGGTGCTCGACACGCTGAACCTGCAGCTCGCGGCGCGGTTCGAGGATTATGGCGGGGCGACCGGATCGACCTTCGATCCCCAGATCCGTGCACGCTGGCAGGTGACCGACTGGCTCGCGCTGCGCGGCGGGTTCGGCACCACCTTCCGCGCGCCGACGCTCAACCAGCTGGCGCCCGGATCGATCACCGCGCTGCAGATCATCGACACGACCTTCCGCCCGATCGACGTGTTCGGCAACCCGAACCTGGTGCCGGAAAGCTCGAAGAATTACGGCGCGGGCGTGTTGTTCAATGCGGGCGGGTTCAGCGCCAGCATCGATTATTACCGCTATGATATCGCGGATGTGATCGTGTCCGATCCGCTGATCTCGATGGTCAATACGCTGTTCCCCAGCACGGGCGGCAATACCTGTGCGACCAATGCCGGGCTGGCGGCGCGCTTCACCTTCTCGACCGGACCGTGCACCGCGACGACGGCGCGCACCGCGATCTCGCGCGTCCGCACCCAGAACCAGAATGGCGCGTCGATCACCAATGAAGGCATCGACGTCACCGCCAGCTATCGCGGAACCGACATGTTCGGCAGTGGCTCGCGCTTCGGCATCGGCGGCAACGTCACCTACACGCTGCAGAACCGGATCAGCGACATCTTCGTCGAAGGTACGCTGGTGCAGGCGGGTTATGACGGGGTCGGGCTGCTCAATTACCAGACGACGCTGTATCCGGTGCCGGAGTGGAAGGGGCAGGCGTTCCTGGAGCTTGGTGCCGGGCCGGTCGATGCGCGGCTGACCGTGACCTATATCGACGGGCTGTACGACCAGCGCGCCGACATCACGGCGGCGGGCGTCTATGGTCCCAATCCCGCACTCGGCGGGGCACGCGTGACCGAGGGTGCGAACATCAACAGCTTCACCACTGCGGACTTCACGATCCAGTTCGAGATCACCCAGAACGTGACGCTGTCGGGCAGCATCTACAACATCTTCGACCAGGATCCGCCCTTCGCGCGCGAAGACTATAACTACGAGCCGTTCGTCGGGAATCCTCTGGGCCGCAACTTCAAGATTGGCGTGTCCGCCAAGTTCTGAAGCCGGCACTTTACGAGGCTCCGTCGCGCGGGGAACGCGGCGGGGCCTCGATTTTATCGGGCCACACTGGCCGCTTGAAGGAGTAGCGTATCGATGGCGACCATCCCCGCGACGTCCCCCGAAGACGCGCTCGCGATCCGGCGGCGCACCGCCACGCTGATCCTGCTCACCGCCGCCTATTTCTTCAGCTACATGGACCGGCAGATCCTCGCGATCCTGCAGGAGGACATCAAGAAAGAGCTGCTGCTGTCCGACACGCAGCTCGGACTGCTTGCGGGCTTTGCCTTTGCCCTCTTCTACGCGACGTTGGGCCTGCCGGTCGCGCGCTGGGCCGACCGGAGCAACCGCGTCAACATCATCGCGATCGCGCTGTCGCTGTGGAGCGCGATGACTGCGGTGTGCGGGCTGGCGCAGAATTTCGTGCAATTGCTGCTTGCCCGGATCGGCGTCGGCATTGGCGAGGCGGGATCCAGTCCGCCGAGCCATTCGATCATCGCCGACCTCTACCCGCCCGAAAAGCGCGCTGGGGCCATGGGCATCTACTCACTCGGCGTCGTGCTGGGCGCCGCGGGCGGCACGATCATCGGGGGGACGCTGGCGCATTATTTCGGATGGCGCGTCGCCATGTTCGCGGTCGGCATTCCCGGCATATTGCTGGCGATCATCATCAAGCTGTTCGTAGTCGAGCCGCGCCGCGGCCTGTCCGACCCCAGCCATGTTCCCGCCGCGCAGGGCGCGATGCCGAGCCTTGGCGACGGATTCCGCTCGCTGTTCGCCAATCGCGCCGCGGTGCATCTGGTGCTGGGCGTCACCATCACCTCGCTGATCGGCTATGGCCATACCGCGTTCGGCTCCAGCTTCCTGATCCGCACGATCGGGCTCTCCAAGATCGAGATCGCGTCGATCGTCGCGCCGGTGGGCGCGGTGTGCGGCACGTTGTCGGCGGTGCTCGGCGGGTGGCTCGCGAACAAGGCGGCGGTACGCTGGGGTCTGCACAGCCAGGCGTGGCTGGTGCTGGTGATGAAGGGGGTGGGGCTGCCCTTGTCCTTCCTGTTCTTCGCCTCGTCCGATCCGTGGATCGCGATCCCGATCTACTGGGTGTCGTTGCTGCTGGTGAACTCCTATCTCGGTCCAAGCTTCGCGCTGATCCAGGGGCTCGCGCCGCTGCGCATGCGGGCCTTATGGGCGGCGGTGACGTTGCTGGTCATCAACCTGATCGGGCTTGGCCTTGGTCCGACGATGATCGGGGTCATTTCCGACGCGCTCAAGCCCAGCTATGGCGAGGCGGAGGCACTGCGGCTGGCGATGCTCACCTTTGCCGCAGCCACGCCATGGGCGCTGTTCCATTACTGGCGCGCGGGGGTGTGGTTGAAGCGGGGGGCGGCGGCTTAGGTCCGCCCGGCGCGCTTGGCGCACCGGATTGCGCGCGCTAGGAATGTGCCAACAGCAACCGTTCGAGTGATCCCCATGCGTTCGATTTCACGCGTCCTCGTTTCGACGCTGTTCTTGCTGTCGCCCATGGCCGCCGCGCAGCAGGTGGCGCTTTCGGACTACGATCCCAAGATCACTGCGCCGGCCTTTGCGGGACCGGGGCCGGTCGTCGCGATCGACGGCGCGCATCAGAATTTCCACACGATCGAGGGGCGTTATGCGCCGTTCGCGACGCTGGTGCGCGCCGATGGCTATCGTCCCCGCGCGCTGACCGAGGCTGTTACGGCGTCATCGCTTGCAGGCACGGCGGTCCTTGTCATTGCCAACGCCCGCCAGTGTTATGCAGCCCCTGAAATCGCCGTAATCCGGGGCTGGGTGGAGCAGGGCGGGTCGCTGCTGCTGATCGCCGATCACACGCCCTTCGGCACCGCCACGACGCCGCTCGCTGCGGCGTTCGGGGTCGAAATGGGAAATGGCTATGTAGCGGTGCGTCAGGACGGCAAGGTAACGTCGCGGATCGCCTTTTCCGGTCGGCTGCTTGGCACGCACCCGATCGTCACCGGACCCGGGCCGGGCGGGCGCGTCCGGCGGGTCGAAACCTTTACCGGCCAGTCGCTTTCGGTGCCCGCAGGGGCGACAGCGCTGCTGACCTTGCCGGAAGATGCGCTTGAGGTTGCGGGCCCGCCCCAAGTCGATGCCCTGCGGCGCGGGGAAAGCGCTCCGGGGCAGCGCGTCGGCGGTCGTGCCCAGGCCGTAGCGCTGGAACTCGGCAAGGGGCGGGTCGTGATTGCGGGCGAGGCCGCGATGTTCACCGCGCAACAGATGAAGTCGGGCGCGGAGGTCGGACTCGACGTCGCCGACGACCAGCGTTTCGTGCGTAACGTGATGGCCTGGCTGGCGCGGGCGATGCCCTAGCCCCGGCTCAGAACTCCAGCACCCGGTCGTCGAACAACCCGAACACGATGGTCGAAGCATAGAACGCCACCGCGCGGTCGCGGGGCATGGTGCTGGCCCATTTGCGCATGTCGAACGCTGCGTTCTGCAGCGCCATCATCGTCTGGCTGGCGACCAACGGGTCGATCGCGCGGATCGATCCCTCCGCGATGCCGTCGGACAGCATGCCGGCATAGCGCCGCGCGATGCGGTTCGATCGGTCGATGAGCGCGGTGCGCACGCGCGCGGGCAGGCCCGACAGGGCGGTGGTGCGCAGCAGCGGCCCGCGTTCGGAGAATTGCACGTCGAGCAGGGTCGCGATGATGCTGGTCAGCTTGCGCCAATGGTCGCCCGGCCCTTCCTCAGCCAACCGCTGCGCGTCGGCGATCAGGTCGAAGCTGCGCTTGTAGCATTCGATCACCAGCTCGTCCTTCGCGTCGAGATGGTGGTAGAAGCTGCCCTTGGTCACGTTGAGCTCGCTCGCGATCTTCTGCACTGACGCGCCGCGATAACCCAGTTCGTTGATCAGCCGCGTCGCCGCGAGCAGGAACGCCTCACGCCCCGGCTCGGCCTCGTCATGCGTCAGGTCGAGCATTGCCGGTTTCCACACATCGCCCGGCGTGGCGATGCCGTGGCGGAACACGTCCATCAGCCGGCTTTCCACGCGGGGATATTCGTCCACCTCGTAGCGCGTGATCCAGGCGGGCAACCAGAAGGTGTTTTCCAGCAGGACATGCGCGCGCCCGCCCCGCAAATCGGTTTCGGCGCGGGTGCCGCCTTCGCCCCACAGGGCGCGGGTCTTGCGGAAAATCTGCTGCCAGCGCTGCATCAGGCGGGTGCGCAGATCGCCCTCCATCGCGCGCAGGTCTGACAGGATCGCGAATGCCTTTTCCTCGCCGCGATGGATGCTGGCGAGACGCGCCATGTTGATCGACAGATAGCGCGCAACGCGTGCTTCGGGCGTCGCTTCGCGATGCGCCTCGTCCAGCATCGCGTCGAGCCGGTCCAGCGTCACGTCGAACGCGGCGGCCGCCAGGTCTTCCTTGCGCTTGAAATAATAGGTAACGCTGGTGGTGTTGAGGCCCACGCGCTGCGCGACATCGGCGAAGGTCATGCCCTTCGCGCTCTGATCGTTGATCACGTCCGCTGCCGCCGCGAGGATCGCGTCGCGCTTGGCGCGGAACCGTTTCGTTTCCCCCCGCGCCTCTTCGGGCGCTGCGTCTTCGGCGTTCATCGCGCCAGATTAGCAAATTTGATTCGAACGAACAGTCCTAAACGCGCATTCGGCCATGCACAGCAAACCGTAGCCGAAAAATGCGGTCAGCCCCACTTTACCGAATATCGGGTATGGCCTAATCGACTCGAAACGGATTTGAGAAGGAGAGGGCGCATGGATTTCACGCTGACCGAGCGCGAGACCTATTTCCGCGACCGCGTGCGCACGTTTATCGACCAGCATATCACCCCGCGCAACGACGAGTATCGCCGCCAGGCCTATGAGGGCGAGCGCTGGAAGGTGCTGCCGGTGATCGAGGAACTGAAGCCGGTCGCACGTGCGCAGGGGCTGTGGAACTTCTTCATGCCGCCGCATTCGGGCCAGACCCACGTCGATGACAGTTTCGAGTTCGAGGGGACGCAGCTCACTAACCTCGAATATGCGCTGTGCGCCGAGGAGATGGGCCGCGCCGGCTGGGCGAGTGAGGTGTTCAACTGCTCCGCGCCCGACACCGGCAATATGGAGGTGCTGCACCGTTACGGCACGCGGGAACACAAGGAACGCTGGCTCAAGCCGCTGATGAATGGCCAGATCCGTTCGGCCTTCCTGATGACCGAGCCGGACGTGGCTTCGTCCGACGCGACCAATATCCAGACGTCGATGGTTCGCGACGGCGATCATTATGTGATCAACGGCCGCAAATGGTGGTCGTCGGGCGTGGGCGATCCGCGCTGCGCTGTCGCGATCGTAATGGGCAAGACCAACCCCGATGCCTCGCGTCACGCGCAGCAGAGCCAGATTTTGGTGCCGATGGACACGCCCGGTGTCAGGGTCGAGCGCATGCTTTCGGTGTTCGGGTATGATCACGCGCCGCACGGCCATGGCGAGGTGATGCTGGAGAATGTCCGCGTGCCGGTCGAGAATATCCTGCTCGGCGAAGGGCGCGGGTTCGAGATCGCGCAGGGCCGCCTCGGGCCGGGGCGCATCCATCATTGCATGCGATCGATCGGTGTCGCCGAAATGGCGCTGGAGCTGATGTGCAAGCGGCTGCTGAGCCGCGTGGCGTTTGGCAAGCGCATCGCCGACCATTCGATCTGGGAACAGCGCGTCGCGGAGGCACGCTCGAACCTCGAGATGATGCGCCTGCTGTGCCTCAAGGCCGCCGACATGATGGACAAGGCGGGCAACAAGTCAGCGCAGGGCGAGATCGCGATGATCAAGGCGATGGGGCCGCGCATGACGCTGCAGATCCTCGATGACGCGATCCAGGCATTTGGTGGCGCGGGCGTGTCGGGCGACACCCCGCTGGCGAGTGCCTGGGCGAGCATGCGCACGCTGCGCTTTGCCGATGGCCCGGATGAGGTGCACAACCGTGCGATCGCGCGCAGCGAGTTCGGGAAATACGGTGAGTTCAAGGCCGATCGCCCGAGCAGCGGCGACATGGCGGTGACGCGGTAATCCTCCGCCGTCACCCCCGCGAAAGCGGGGGCCCATCTCCCGGACGTGCGGCAACTGCGCCCGGCGAGGTGTTTGGATAGCGCAGGAGATGGGCCCCCGCTTTCGCGGGGGTGACGATTGAGGTTTGGGGAGCTCAAGTGAAAGCAGCAGTGTTGTTCGAGGCCGGGAAACCCCTCGAAATCCACGACATCCGCATCGACAAGCCTGGCCCGCGCGAGGTGCTGGTGCGCACCGCCGCGTGCGGCGTGTGCCGGTCGGACCTGCACTTCGTCGATGGGGCCTATCCGCACGCGATGCCGACCGTGCCGGGGCATGAGGCGGCGGGCGTGGTCGAGGCGGTGGGGAGCGAGGTCACACGGCTCAAGCCCGGCGATCATGTCATCACCTTCTTCACCGTGTTCTGCGGGTCGTGCGAGTTTTGCGTTTCGGGCCGCCCGTCGCTGTGTCTGGACAATTCGACCCGTCGTCCGGCCGATGCCGCGCCCAAGCTGACGCTGGCCGATGGCACGCCGGTCAACCACTTCCTCAACCTCTCGGCCTTCGCCGAACAGATGCTGATCCACGAAAATGCCTGCGTCGCGATCAGCAAGGATATGCCGCTCGACCGCGCCGCGTTGCTCGGCTGTGCCGTGCTGACCGGGGCAGGGGCGATCTTTCGCGACAGCAAGGTGACGCCCGGCGAGACGGTGGCGGTGATCGGGTGCGGCGGGATCGGCCTGTCGGCGATCAACGCCGCGAAGATTGCGGGTGCGGGCAAGATCATCGCGATCGATCCGGTGGCGGAAAAGCGCGCGCTGGCGCGGAAAATGGGCGCGACGCACGATCTCGACGCGATGGCGCCCGATCTGGTCAAGCAGGTGCTGAAACTCACCGATGGCGGTGTGGATTACGCGATCGAGGCGGTCGGACGGCCGCAGACCGCGGAGACCGCATGGCACGTGCTGCGCCGGGGCGGGACCGCGACGATCCTGGGCATGATCAAGCCGGGTGAGTCGGTCAGCATCCCGGGTCCGACCTTCCTGTCGGGCAAGAAGCTGCAAGGGTCGCTCGCCGGGTCGATGCAATTCCCGATCGACCTGCCGCGGCTCGTCCAGATGTATCTCGACGGCGTGCTCGACCTCGACACGATGGTAGCCGAGCGGATTAGGCTGGAGGACATCAACCATGCCTTCGACAATCTGCGCCAGGGGGACGCGGTGCGCTCCGTGATCGAGTTCGCATGACGCCGCCGGCGGGGCATCGCGGCGGACAGCCGATGGAGCAGGTTGACGACCTCGACGTGGCGAAGCTCACCGCATGGATGGCGGCCAATGTCGCCGGGTTCGCCGGCCCGTTGACCTACGCCAAATTTCCCGGCGGGCAGAGTAATCCCACCTATCGCATCGATGCGGCGAGCGGTGCCTATGTCCTGCGGCGCAAGCCGTTCGGGCCGCTGCTGCCATCGGCGCACGCGGTGGATCGCGAATATCGGCTGATTGCGGGGCTGCATCCCACCGGCTTCCCGGTCGCGCGGCCCTATGGGCTGTGCGAGGACGACGGGGTTGTCGGGTCGGCTTTCTACATCATGGAGCTGGTCGAGGGCGCGACCTATTGGGACGGGGCGCTGCCGGACAAGACTCCAGCGCAACGTACCGCGATCTATTACGAGATTTGCGACCGGTTGGCGCAGCTGCACGAGACCGATTACGTCGCGGCGGGCCTCAGCGATTACGGCAAGCCGGGCAGCTATTTTGAGCGGCAGGTGGGGCGCTGGACCAAGCAATATCGGCTCGCCCAGACCGATGATCTGGAGGATGTCGAAAAGCTGATCGAGTGGCTGCCGCGCACCCTCCCGCCGCAGACGCGCACCAGTATCGTCCATGGCGACTATCGCATCGACAACATGATCTTCGACGCGGAACAGCCGCGGGTTAAGGCGGTGCTCGACTGGGAGCTGTCCACGCTGGGCGATCCGATGGCGGATTTCAGCTACCTGCTGATGAACTGGATGATCCCCGCCAATGGCGCATCGGGCATCGGCGGCATTACCGGGGCGGAGACGGGTATTCCGACCGTGGAGCAGATGGTCGAACGCTACTGCGCCGCGACCGGGCGCGACGGGATTCCCGATCTCAACTGGTATTTCGCATTCGGCCAGTTCCGGCTGATGAGCATCGTGCAGGGGATCAAGCGCCGCCTGCTCGACGGCAATGCCAGCAATGCCCATGCCGAGGAGACCGCGGCGCGCGTGCCGGGGCTGGCGGCGAGTGCGTGGGAATTTGCCCGCAAGGCGGGTGCGTAGAAGTAATAGCCCTCTCCCCTCTAGGGGAGAGGGTTGGGAGAGGGGCAGGAGTGGAGAGGGCATTGCACTGCCCCTCTCCCCAACCCTCTCCCCTGAAGGGGAGAGGGAGTTTAGATGAGCCTGTTCGATTTGGCCGGTAAGGTCGCCATCGTCACCGGATCCTCGCGCGGGATCGGCAAGGCCAGCGCCGAGGCGCTCGCCGATCAGGGCGCGCGGGTGGTGATTTCCAGCCGCAATCAGGATGCGTGCGACGAGGTTGCGGCCGCAATCAACGCCAAGCATGGTGAGGGGACGGCGATCGCGGTCGCGGCGAGCATTTCGCACAAGGACGCGCTCCAGCATCTGGTCGACGAAACCCGCCGCGTGTTCGGGCGGATTGACATCCTCGTCTGCAACGCCGCGTCCAACCCCTATTACGGGCCGCTGGCGGGGATCGCGGACGAGCAGTTCCGCAAGATCCTCGACAACAACGTCCTGTCCAACCACTGGCTGATCCAGATGGTCGCCCCCGAAATGCGCGAGCGCAAGGACGGGGCGATCGTCATCATCTCCTCGATCGGGGGCCTGCGCGGGTCGCCGGTGATCGGCGCCTACAACGTGTCCAAGGCCGCGGACTTCCAGCTCGCGCGCAACTATGCGGTGGAATATGGCCCCGACAATGTCCGCGTGAACTGCATCGCGCCGGGCCTGATCAAGACCGACTTCGCCCGTGCGCTGTGGGAAGACCCCGCAGCCGAGGCACGGGTGAACAAGCAGACGCCGCTGCGCCGCCTCGGCGAGCCGGAGGATATTGCCGGCGGCGTCGTGTTCCTGGCTTCGGCAGCGGGGCGCTACACCACCGGGCAGGCACTGGTGATCGATGGCGGGGTGACGATCTGATGGCGCGCTTCACCGACAAATCGATCATCGTCACCGGCGCGGGCAGCGGCATCGGCCGCGCCGCTGCGATCCTGTTCGCCGCCGAAGGGGGGCGGGTGATCGTTGCCGACAAGACCGAAGGCGCGAACGAGACGGTCGCGCTGATCGCCGCCGCCGGGGGCACCGCCAAGGCGATCCGGATGGATGCGGGGAGCGAGCCCGACGTGATCGCCACGGTCGATCTTGCCGTCGCCGAATTTGGCGGGCTGGATATCCTGTTCGCAAATGCCGGGATTTCGGGCGGCATGGCCAATCTATTCGACACCACGCCGGAGCTGATGGCCGAAGTGTTGCGGGTGAACCTGATCGGGCCGCTGCTCGCGATCAAGCATGGCGCGCCGAAGATTGCCGAACGCGGGAAGGGCGCCATTGTTCTGACCGCCAGCGTCGCCGGCATCCGGTCCGGCGCGGGCAGTCCAGCCTATTCGGCGTCGAAGGCCGGGGTCATCAACCTCGCCGCCGTCGCCGCGCAGCAGCTGTCGGGATCGAATGTCCGCGTCAACGCGCTCTGCCCAGGGCTGACCGAGACCGGGATGACGAAGCCGACCTTCGACTATGCGCGCGAAGCCGGGAAGATGGATCGCGTCGGCCGGTTGAACCCGCTGCGCCGGGGTGCTCAGCCGGAGGAACTGGCGCGGGCGGCGCTGTTCCTTGCGTCGGATGACGCGAGCTACGTCAATGGACAGGCGCTGGCGGTCGATGGCGGGCTGTCGTCGAGCCATCCCGTGACGCGGCAGGAGTTTGGGAAGACGGCGGTTTAGGCGTCGGGGAAGCTGCCTGTCGGCTCGCGACCCCATCGTGGTCGTTCCTGCCCCTCCAATTTCCTCGCCCTGAACTTGCTTCCGGCGTGAGCTACGTCCATCATGAACTCCGACCGACACCCTGCGAGATCATGTGGCAGAAATCGCGCTAATCCTCCCATCGGGTTTATCGATAGTGTTGATGGCGACGCTGCTGGTATTCCGGCTGCGGATTCGACCTTATTTTCTGGCCATTATCCCGCTTGTATCGATCGGGCTTACATGGTTGATCTACAATATTGCCTTCACAAGCATCGAACTTGGACCGTTTTTTGGGGTCACTTTGGCGGCATCCTATTTTCCAGCCGTCATTGTTTGCATGGGCATGGGGTTTAAGCATCTCAACTCGCCGCACCGATAGCGATGTGATTTAACATTGAACTCGGCGGGGCCGCTGAGCTCGAGCGTCCGAATCCCACCCAATTTCTATCGTTTGGACGCTCCGCTGATCGCCGCCTCTCGGTATCGACCGCCTAATGCCTTGATCCGGTAACAAAAAAGGCGGACGCTGCGGCTATGCTGACGCTCCTCGCCGCCGCCGCCCAGTCCGCCACCATCCTCGTGCCGCCGCCCCCGCCGCGGTCTCCCACCCATCTGGCCCCGCCGGCCATTCAGACGCCGCCTTATCGCCCGCATCTGGTCGATTATGAGGGCGCCACCGCGCAATGCGGCGGGCAGATCGTGACTCCGCTTGCGGCCGTCGCCCCCTTCACTCAGGTCGCCCGGCTGGGGGTCGATGCACCGCGTTCCTATGAGATGGGGTTCACCATCGGCGACGATGGCCGTCCGCTCGGGATTACGCAGCGGGTCGCGGTATCCGGGGGCAAGGGCTATGTTCAAGCCACCGACCTTGCCCCGGCGCTCAGCCTGTGGCGCTTCCCGGCGAGCGCTGCCGGGGCCGCCTGCACCATGACCTTCACCCCGCGCAGCATTCCGCTGGACCGCGCGGCACCGGCCGATCTTTACCGGGTGGCGGCGCTGCGCATGGCTAACCCGTCGGAGTTCACGACGGTGATGCAGCAAATCCGCAAGTCGGGCGATTGCGCTGGGCCGGGGCGTCCGCGCATCTTGCTGCGCGCGTACATCGACGATCGCCGCATCCCCCAGACGCCGGGCGTGCCGTCCTATGCCGTCGCCAGTTTCGATGTCGATGCCGATGGCGTGCCGCATAATCTGGGCATCGTCGCGAGCGATGGCAACCGCGTGCTGGAGGCGGCGGCGAGCGATGCGGCGAGCCGCGGGCGCTATGTCGGCAACGCGCCGCGCACGCGCTGTACCATCCCGTTTCGCCGCGCCGCGACCGCGCCGGTTCCCGCCCCCGCGATGCCGCCCAAGGCGGAGTATCCGGCTGGCAACTGCCCTGAGCCGGTTCGCTGGGCACGCCCGCTCAGACAGGAATTCCCCGACGCGTTCCGCCGCCGGGGAATCGAGGGTTGGGCGATCGTCCGCTACGACCTTGCCCCCTGGGGGGCGACCGGGGCGGTCACCGTGCTGGCCAGCGAGCCGGCGGCGGACTTTGGCGAACAGGCGCGGCGCATGATCATCGCGGCGCGCGCTGAGGCCTCACCCAGCGGCGCGCAGGGGTGCATTGCCCGCGTGCAGTATCGCATGGCCGCGGTCGACGATCCCGACGACGATGCGCCGGGTTTCTGACGGCTCCTGACATGCGATTGACCCGGCCGGAGCAAAGTCCGACCCTGCATCCGAAACAAAAGGGAGCAGGGCGATGCGGATCATTCGGGCACTGACGGCGGCTTCATTGATGGTGGCGAGCATCCTGCCGGCGCCAGCGCAGGAGGTGGTGGTGACTGCCACGCGATCGTCGAGCAATCGCGACGGGTTTCAGGGCACATCGATCCCGATTATCACGTTGCGCCGCACGGCGGATTTCGCGGTTCAGCGCGTATCGATCACCGGCGATACGCGCGATGAGGCGCTGCGCCGCAAGGAAATCTACGCAATGGTGCGCAGCGCGATCGAGCAGGCGGGGAAGCATGGCGTCGAGCTGGCGACCGGCGACTATGTCGTCGAGGCGCTGACGCTCGCCAATTATGGCGATCTGTTGCTCAGCCGCGATGGCCGCCCGGATTCGGAGCGGACCAGCTTCATCATCAAGGTGAAGCTGGAGCCCGGCATGGACGCGCGCGCGGCGCTCGACCGGATCGCGAAGTTCATCAAGGCGGTGCCGCCGACCGGGCGCGCGCAGATCGAGAAGAGCGGCGACATGACATTGTCGGTGCTCAACCCCGATCAGTATCGCAACAAGATCATCGAGATGATCGCAGCCGATGCTGCTGCGACGAGCGCACGGTTCGGTTCGGACTATGGCGTCGAGGTTCGTGGGCTGGATCGCCCTGTGGAATGGTCGCGCGCGAGTTTGACTGAGGTATTCCTGTATCTGCCGGCGGCCTATGTGATCCGGCCGAAACAGTGAGGCCACGTCTCCCCTCCCGCTCGCGGGAGGGGCCGGGGGAGGGCCTGTCACAGCATCGGAAGGCCTGTTTGGACAGGCCCTCCCCTAACCCCTCCCGCAAACGGGAGGGGGACTTGCAGCCCTTACCCCTCGCGCATCCGCATCAGCCCTTCCTGCGCTACGCTCGCCACCAGTCGCCCGTCGCGGCTGTAGATCCGCCCACGGTTGAACCCGCGCGCATGGCCGGCCCAGGGGCTGTCGGTGGTGTAGAGCAGCCAGTCGTCGGCGCGCAGCGGTTCGTGCAGCCACACGGCGTGGTCCAGGCTCGCGCTCTGCAGCCAGCGCGTCATCCAGTTGACGCCGTGCGGCATGGTCGCGGTGCCGAGCAGCATCATGTCGCTGGCATAGGACAGCACTGCGCGGTGCAGCGCGGGATCGTCGGGCAGGGCGGCGGCGGTGCGGAACCAGCTATGCTGGACAGGTTCGCGCTTTTCCGGCTTGAACCAGTTGCGCGGATTGCAGGGGCGGATTTCGATCGGCCGCGGGCGCAGGAAGAACGGGCGGAACCGCTCCGGCACATGGTCGCGGATTTCTTCGCGCAGGTCGAATTCGGAGCGCAAATCGTCCGGCCCCGGCACGTCGGGCATGTCGGCCTGATGCGACAGGCCGTCCTCGGGCCGCTGGAACGATGCGATCATGTTGAGAATCGGCACGCCCTGTTGCAGCGCGATGACGCGGCGGTTGGCGAAGCTGCCCCCGTCATAATCGCGCACCACGCGATAGATGATCGGGAAATCCTCATTGCCCGGCCGCATGAAATAGGCGTGGAGCGAGTGCGCGTCCTTGCCCTCGACCGAGCGCTGTGCCGCCTGCAGCGCCTGCGCGATCACCTGCCCGCCGAACACGCGCCCGACCCCGCCGGGCTGGCGTGCACCGCGATACAGGTCGACGTCGATCGTTTCGACGTCGAGCAGGTCGATCAGCTGGGTCACTTGCTCGGCAGCGGTTTCCGCGCGTTTTTCGGTCATTATTCCTCCTTAAGCCCCTCCCCTTTAGGGGAGGGGGTGGGGTGGGGCCTATACACTGGGCGAGCGGTCTCGGTGAGATTTCGCTGCCCCACCCCCCACCCCACCCCAGAAGGGGAGGGGCGGTGGATCGTCAATACCCCGGTCGCTGAAACACAACT
>NZ_JAIXHL010000020.1 GCF_030145815.1 Sphingomonas sp. | reverse complement strand
CTGCTGTGCGGTGCCCCAAGCGCTGATCCAGCGATCTTCGGCCCGCGCGCCGGGCGACAGGGTCAGCGCGACCGCGCCGCACAGCGCGATCCATCCGTGCATGATTGTCCTGCTCTTCACTCAACCCCTCCGGCGCCATGTCGGGCGCTTACACGCCTGCAATCGATTGCCGATCGCTACCACCGCGCCAATCACGCCGCAAGCCGACGATCTTGGCGTCTGGCACGGGGGCGTTTAGATCAGTGCCATGCGCCCGCTCTCTCTTTTCCTGTTCCTGCTCGCATCGTTCACTCTAGCGCCGCCCGCCAGTGCGCAAATCGCGCAGACCCGCGCCGAAGCCCTGGCGCAAGACGCCGCCGAATATGCGCGAGCCTATGGCGTGCCGGGGCCGGAGGCGATGCGCCGCCTGATCGCGCAGCAGGACAGCGTGCCCGCGATCGACGCCATTGCGGAGCGCTATCGCGACCGCCTTGCCGGCATCTCGGTCGAGCATCACCCCCATTATCGGTTCATCGTCTATCTCACCGGCGATCGGCCGGTCCCGTCAACGCAGGTGCTGGCCGGAGCGATGCGCGTGCCCGTGCAGTTCCGCACCGGCGCCAAAGCCAGCCGCGAGCGCGTGCTGTGGGCGCTCACCAACCACCAGCCGGCGATCCGCGCGGCGCTCGCCGATACGCCATCGATGGGTATCGATCCGCGCACCGGCGAGTCGGTGGTGATTGCCGCAAAGCCGGTGGTCGATCGCGCTGGGGGCGATGCAGCGGTCGCTGCGCGCCTGAGCCAGTTGACCGGGGTGCCGGTGCGGGTGCGCATGCTTGATCTGGTCGACCGCAATCTCGGTCCGCAAGGTGGCGGACGGCTCGATGGGACCGATCCGGCGAGCGGACGACGTTATCGCTGCACCAGCGGCTTTCTGGTCGGTGATGGCGCACGCGTCGGCATCACGACCGCCGCACACTGCCTCGACGACCTGGCCTATATCGATCCGGCACGTCAGGCGACGCCGCTCGGCTTTGTCGGGCAATGGGGCTGGGGCTATCACGACGTGCAGATCCACACCGTCCCCGCCCTCGCCCGCCCGCTGTTCTTCGCCGACACCGCGCGCAGCCTGACCCGCCCGGTCGCGGCGCAGCGCGCCAAGACCAGCACCCGCGCTGGGGATTTCGTGTGTCATCGCGGCGAGAGCACCGGTTATAGCTGCGCGGAGGTCACGTTGCTCGACTTCGCACCGTCGGGCCAATTATGCGGCGGCTACTGTCTGCCGACATGGGTCGCCGTATCGGGCCCGACCTGCAAACAGGGCGACAGCGGCGGCCCGGTGTTCAGCGGGACGACCGCGTTCGGCATCGTCAAGGGCGCAACCTTTCGGTCGGACGGGTCGTGCGCCTTCTATTTCTACATGTCGCTCGATTACCTGCCGACGCCGTGGCGACTGCTCATCGACACACCGCCAGCCAAGGTGTTGGCGATCGAGTAGAGTGGGTTTCAGTTGGGCGGCGCCGGGTGCGACTGGAACAGGGCGGCGATGTGTGCCTGTGCGATGGCGCGCGCTTCGTCGGCATCCAGAATGGCGGGCGACAGGCACAGCTCAAGCCAGAGGCCGTCGACCAATGCGGCGATGCTGATCGCGGCGCGACGGCGCGCGCTCGATTGCAGCCCGCACGCCGCCAGCAGCCGTTCGAGCTCAGCGCGGTAGCGGGCATATTGCGTGTCATGCAGTGCTGCGATCTCGCCGCGTGCGATCACCAGCCCCCAGAAGGCGGTCCAGGTCGCGAGCAGGTTGCGATCGGCAATCGACGGCGCGAAACTCGCGGTGACATACGCGATCAACCGCGCCTGCGGGTCGCTTCCGGCTGCCGCGACCGCCGCGTCGAGCGCCGCCGCGACCTGTTCCCCGACATGCGCATAGGTCGCCGCGATCAACGCATCGACCCCACCGAAATGATGCGCGACCAGTCCCGGCGAGACTGCGGCCTCGACCGCGATCGCGCGCACCGATGCGCCGCTGGCCCCGTCGCGGGCGAGCACGCGCGCCGTCGCCGCGATCAGCGATAGCCGTCGCGCATCGGGTTCGGCACGGGTGAAGCCTGGCTTGCTCATCGCGCGATCTTATTATACGATCGTATAACAAGCAAATCGCGGAGCCGATCATGGCCAACTCTGCCCCCAGTCCAGACCCAGCCCATGATCCGGACGCCGACTGGTCGCTGCCCGGCTGGATCTATACCGATCCCGAGTTTCTTGAGGTCGAGACGGCGCGCATCCTGCGGCCGTCGTGGCAGATCGTCTGCCATGAGAGCGACGTTGCCGGGCCGGGCGACTGGCGGACGCTTTCCTATCTGGGGGAGAATGTCGTCGTGGTGCGCGGGCGCGACGGGGCGATCCGCGCCTTTCACAATGTCTGTCGCCACCGCGCGATGCGGATCGTCGAGGGCGATGCGGGCTGCACGAAGAAGCTGGTCTGCCCCTATCATGCCTGGGCCTATGAACTGGACGGGCGGCTGTCGGGCGTACCGATGCGCAGCGACTATCCGGCGCTGGATATCGACGCGAGCGGCCTGGTTCCGGTCGATCTCGCCACCTGGCGCGGCTTCGTATTCGTGCGGCTAGAGGATGATGGCGGCCCCTCGCCCGCGCAGATGATGGCGCCCTTTGACCATGAGGTCGCACCCTATCGCTTCGAGGAAATGCGCCGGATCAGCGACGTCCGGATCCGCGACCGCGCGGTCAACTGGAAGAATGTCGGGGACAACTATTCGGACAATCTGCACATCCCGGTCGCGCATGACGGGCTGACGCGATTGTTCGGCAAATCCTATGCGATAGAAGCGGCGGGGTGGATCGACAAGATGTCGGGCCAGCTGGTCGACCGCGTTTCGGACAACCCGTGGGAAGCCTTTTACCAGCGCCACCTCCCCCGCGTCGATCACCTGCCCGAGGCGAACCAGCGGCTGTGGCTCTATTACAAATTGTGGCCGAACATGGCGTTCGACATCTATGCCGACCAGATCGACTTCATGCAGTGGCTGCCGGTCTCACCGACCAGTTGCGTGCTGCGCGAGATGGCGTTTGCGCTGCCCGATGATCGGCGGGAGATGAAGCTGACCCGCTACGCCAATTGGCGGATCAACCGCGTGGTCAATGCCGAGGACACCTGGCTGATCGAACGCGTGCAGCAGGGCATGGCATCGCAGAGCTACACCGCCGGGCCGATCGGCGCGAGCGAAGTGTGCCTGCGCAGCTTTGCGGCCAAGGTCCGCGCGATCATTCCGGAGGCGCGGCTGCAGCGTGCCCCCGCGCCCGGCTGGTCGCGCCGTCCGCACAGTGTCTGATCGGGGGAAGCCATGAAGCGATACGACGCGATCGTCATCGGCGGCGGGCACAACGGGCTGGTCTGCGCCTTCTACCTGGCCCGCGCGGGGCTCAAGGTGCGCGTGCTGGAGCGGCGCCACATCGTCGGCGGCGCGGCGGTGACCGAGGAGTTTCACCCCGGCTTCCGCAACTCGACCGCGAGCTACACCGTCAGCCTGTTGCGGCCCAAGGTGATCAAGGACATGCGCCTGCACGAACGCGGCTGGCGGATTATCGAGCGGACGATCAGCAACTTCTTCCCGCATGAGGGCGGCTATCTGAAACTGGGCGGCGGCACCGCGCGGACCCAGGCCGAGTTTGCGCGCTTTTCGCAGAAGGATGCCGAGATCTTCCCGCACTATGAGGAAGCGCTGGAGCGGGTTGCCGAAGTGCTGCGCGACCTGTCGCTCATGACCCCGCCCAATGCCGGGGGCGGGCTGCGCGCGCTGCTCGCCGCCGCCGCGCAGGGCAAGCGTCTCGCGGGCATGGACGTCGATGCGCAGCGCGACGTGATGGACCTGTTCGTCAAGTCCGCGCGCGATTTCCTGACCCGCTGGTACGAGAACCCGTATATCCAGGCCGCGTTCGGCTTCGACGCAGTGGTCGGTAACTATGCCAGCCCCGATACGCCCGGATCGGCCTATGTCCTGCTCCACCATGTGTTTGGTGAGATCAACGGCAAGAAGGGCATGTGGGGTCACAGCGTCGGCGGGATGGGCGCAATCACGCGCTATATGGCCGAAGCTGCCGAGGAAGCCGGGGTTGAGATCAGCGTTGAGGCGCCGGTCGCGAAGCTGCTGGTCGATGGCGGCAAGGTCGCGGGGGTACGGCTGGAAAGCGGCGAAGAGATTGCAGCGCCCATCGTCGCATCGAACGCCGGCCCGGCCCTGCTCTACCGCCAGCTCGTCGATCGCAGCGACCTGCCCGCTCAGTTCGCGCGGCGGATGGACGGGTACAAGACCGGATCGGGTACGTTCCGGATGAATGTCGCGCTGAGCGAACTGCCCGATTTCACCGTGCTGCCGGGCAAGGAGAAGGCTGAGCATCACACGGCGGGCATCATCATCTCGCCGACGCTCGACTATATGGACAAGGCATTCACCGACGCGAAGGCCAAGGGTTGGTCGGACGAACCGATCGTCGAGATGAAGCTGCCGACCAGCGTCGATGACAGCCTCGCCCCGCCGGGGATGCACATTGCCTCACTCTTCTGCCAGCAATTCGCGCCGGTGCTGCCCGACGGGCGTAGCTGGGACGATGCGCGCGATGCGGCGGCCGACGTCATCATCGACACGGTGACGAAACACGCACCCAATTTCCGCAAGTCGATCCTGGGCGTCCAGATCCACTCGCCCGCCGATCTTGAGGCGAAGTTCGGGCTGATCGGCGGCGATATCATGCATGGGCACATGTCGCTCGACCAGCTCTGGGCGTCGCGGCCGATGTTGGGGCATGGCGATTATCGCGGGCCGATCAAGGGGCTGTATATGTGCGGCGCGGGCACCCACCCAGGCGGCGGCGTCACCGGCGCTCCGGGGCACAATGCGGCACACGAGATCCTGCGCGACCGATCGTTCGTGCGGCGGTTGCTGCCGGTTTAGCGGCTCCGTCGCACCCAGAGATAGACGGGTAGGCCGAGCGCGAGCAGGCCAAGACCCCAGAGGTTCGCGCGCAGGCCGAGGCCATAGATCATCCACAGCACGAACAGCGCCGAGACGATCGCCGCCAGCACCGCCGTGCGGTCGCCTGCAAGTAGCTTCAGCGCGGCCAGCGCGCTCACGAAATAGGCGAGCATGCCCGCCGCCAGGCTGATCGTCGCGATGTCGGCGAACAGCGTGCCGGTGCTTCCGGTGTAGTTGAGCGCCATCACGATCGTGACCAGCGCGCCCGACACCCAATGCGCGCGGGTCGGCGTGCCACGGCTGCTGTCCTGGCCGAACCAGGCAGGGAAGACGCCGCCGCGCGCCATCGCCCGGGGCACCTCACCCTGCAGCAAAATGAAGCCGTTGAGCGCACCCAGCGCACTGATCGCGGCGAAGATCGCGGCGATCTCCAGCGCGCCATTGCCCCAGGCGCGGCCGAGAAATGCGGCGAGCGGCGCTGGCGACGCGGCGGTGAGTGCCGCCGGCATCATCAGGCCGATCGCGCCGGCGACAAGCAGATACACCAGCCCGGTAAGCGCGGTACCGATCAACGTGACGCGCGGCACGATCCGCGCCGCGTCGTTGACCCGATCGGCGGGAACCGTGGCCGATTCAACGCCGAGAAACCCCCAGAAGGTCAGCGCCACTGCGGCCGAAATCGCCCCCGCGCTGAGCGGCACCGGTGGATTGGCGACGATTGTCCCCGTCCCATCGGCGATCAGCAGCCACAGTGCGAGCAGGATCACCATGACCAGCGGGACCAGCTTCACCAGCGTCGTCACCAGCTGAATCCGCCCCGCCAGCACCACGCCGCGCATGTTGACCGCGACCAGCGCCCAGATCAGCAGCAACGCGGTGGCGAACGCCGGAGCCCCGCTCGCAATGGCTGGAAACGGCACGCTGAGCGCACTCACCACGGCGATCGCCAGCGCGCCATTGCCGGCCCAGATCAGGATCCAATAGCTCCACGCGACCGCGAAGCCAACGACCGGCCCGAACGCCGCATCGGCAAAGGCATAGGGGCCGCCAGCGCAGGGCAGCTTCGCCGCGAGCCGGGCGAACACAAACGCCAGTGTCATGGCCCCGGCAATCGTCGCGCCCCAGCCGATCAGCGCGTTGCTCCCCAGCGGCGCGAGTGTGGCGGGCAACAGATAGATGCCCGATCCGATCATGTTCCCCACGACCAGCGCCAGCGTCGGCCAGAAGCCGAGCGCGCGACGTGGCATGGGCGGGATCGCATCGGCCATGCTGCTTTGTCGCGAGCACGGCGGCGTTCGTCCAGCACGAAAAATGCGGACGGTGCTTGATCGCTGCACCGCCGCATGGTCTTCATATGCGATGACCGCGATGCGCTTTTCACCCGAACTCATGGACGCGGCGCTGGCGCTGCACGACAACCGCCTGTCGGAGGCGGAGCGCGGGTTGAAAGCCTATCTCAAGCGCGACCCGTTCGATGCGCGCGCGATCCGCATGCTCGCCGAATTGGCCGGCCGGATCGGGCGGCTGAAGGATGCCGAGAACCTGCTGCGCCGCGCCGTCGAGCTGGCGCCAGGCTTCACCGCCGCGCGCGCCAATCTTGCCTTGGTGCTCTATCGCCAGAACCGCGCGGATGAGGCGCTGGCCGAACTCGACGCGCTGATCGATGCCGAGCCCGATCATCCCGGGCATGCTAATCTGAAGGCCGCCGCGCTTGGACGCCTTGGCGCGTTCGAGGAGGCGATCACGCTGTACGAGCGAGTGTTGGCGGAAGCGCCCGAGCAGCCCAAATTGTGGATGAGCTATGGCCATATGCTCAAGACGGTCGGGCGGCAGGCGGACGGCATCGCCGCCTATCGCCGCGCAATCACGCTGCGGCCTGAACTGGGGGAAGCGTGGTGGAGCCTTGCGAACCTGAAAACGGTGGGGTTCGACGACGCCGAAGTCGCCGCGATGGAGGCCGCCCGCGCCGCGCCCGACCTCGGCGACGAAGACCGGTTTCATCTCGATTTCGCACTGGGCAAGGCATGCGAGGATCGCGGCGAGGCGGATCGCGCCTTCGGCCATTATGCGGCGGGCAATGCGCTGCGCCGGACGCAGCTGGTCTATGACGCCGACGAAACCGATCGGTTCGTCGACGATTGCATCGCGCTCGCCACCCCGGACTTTTTCGCGGACCGCGCAGGCTGGGGGTCCGATGCGCACGATCCGATCTTCATCCTGGGCATGCCGCGCGCGGGATCGACCCTGATCGAACAGATCCTGGCCAGCCACAGCGCGATCGAGGGCACAACCGAATTGCCCGACCTGCCCGCGCTGGCGCGGCGCATTCCCGATTATCCGCACGGTCTCGCCGCGCTGACTGCCGAACGCGCCGGCGAACTGGGTGCGGAGTATCTCCGACGCACCGCCGTCCAGCGCCGCACCGACCGACCGCGCTTCATCGACAAGCTGCCCAACAACTGGGCGCATGTCGTGCTGATCCGCCTGATCCTGCCCAATGCCGTGATCATCGATGCGCGCCGCGAACCCCGCGCCTGTTGCTTCTCCAACTTCAAGCAACATTTCGCGCGGGGTCAGGCGTTCAGCTACGCGCTCGACGATATGGGCCGCTATTATCGCGACTATGTGCGGTTGATGACCCATCTCGACCGCGTTCAGCCCGGTCGCGTCCACCGCGTGATCCATGAGGCGCTGGTCGACGATACAGAAGCGCAAGTGCGCCGGTTGCTCGATGCCTGCGGCGTCGGGTTCGAGCCTGCCTGCCTCGCCTTTCATGAGACCGAACGCGCGGTGCGCACCGCCAGCTCCGAGCAAGTGCGCCAGCCGATCTTTACCGGCGGCGACCGCGCATGGTGGCCGTTCGCCCGGCACCTTGCCCCGCTCGACGCAGCGCTTGGCGACCTCATCGACCGCTACCCGGACGCCCCCGCAAATTCGTAACGTTGCAGAAACGTCACTGTCACCGAAGATTATACGGACACTATCGCGGGGTAATTGACCTTTGTTGCGCCGCACCACAGTCTGACGTGACAAAGTGATAATCAGGGGGCTGAAATGGTTATTTCAATGCGTCGCGCCGTGCTGTCAGGGCTTCTTGCATCGACGGCGCTGATCCTGCCTGCAGCCGCTCGGGCGCAGGACGGCAGTTCCCCAGACCTGCCCCCCGATCAGGACGAGATTGTCGTCACCGCACAGAAGCGCGACGAGAATATCCAGTCGGTCCCGATCAGCATCCAGGCGATCGGTACGCGCAAGCTCGATCAGCTGAACATCTCGAACTTCAACGAATATACCCAGCTGCTGCCCTCGGTCGCGTTCCAGACGTCGCAGCCGGGCGTCACCACCGTCTATATGCGCGGCGTCGCATCGGGTGGCGACGGCAACCATTCGGGGTCGCTCCCATCGGTTGGCAGCTACCTCGACGAGCAGCCGGTGACGACGATCGGCGGCACGCTGGACGTCCATATCTACGACATTGCGCGCATCGAAAGTCTCGCCGGGCCGCAAGGCACGCTTTATGGCGCTTCGAGCCAGGCGGGCACGATCCGCATCATCACCAATAAGCCCGATGCCGCCGGGTTCGATGCCCGGATCGATGCCGAGGTGAACACCGTCGCGCATGGGGGTCAGGGCGGCAAGGTCGAGGGCATGGTCAATATGCCGCTCGCCGAGAATATGGCGCTGCGCGTCGTCGGCTTCTATCAGCGCGACGCGGGCTATATCGACAATGTGCCGGGCACGCGCAGCTTCCTGCCCACGCCCGGCGGCATCACCGTCAACAACAGCGCGTTCGTCGAGGACAATTATAACGATACCGACACCTGGGGCGGGCGCGCCGCGCTGAAGGTCGATCTCGATGAGGATTGGACGGTCACGCCGACCGTGCTGTACCAGGAGATGCGCGGCAACGGCACCTATGCCTATGACCCGCGCGTCGGCGACCTTCAGGTGCAGCATTTCTACCCCGAATATCGCCGCGACCGCTTCATTCAGGGTGCGCTGACGATTGAGGGCAAGATCGGCAACTGGGACGTGACCTATGCCGGGGCCTATCTCGACCGCAAGACCGCCTCGTCGAGCGATTACACCGATTATTCGGAGGCTTACGACAATCTCTACGCCTCGGTCGGCGGGCTCGCCGGCTATTTCTATTATCTGGACAATGCCGGCAACACGATCGACCCGCGCCAGGTCGTGATCGGCAGCGACCACTTCAAGAAAACCAGCCAGGAACTGCGCGTCGCCTCCCCCGCCACGGATCGGTTCCGCATCGTCGCGGGCCTGTTCTATCAGCGCCAGTCCAACCTGATCCACCAGGACTATCAGATCCCCGGCCTTGGCAGCGCCGTTTCGGTCAACGGGTCGCCCGGCACGCTGTGGCTGACCCAGCAGCATCGCGTCGATAAGGACTATGCGATGTTCGGTGAGGCGAGCTTCGACCTGACGCCGACGCTGACCTTCACGGCGGGCGCGCGCGGATACATTTACGACAACTCGCTAATCGGCTTCTTCGGCTTTGGCCGCAATCCCGGGGTCGATCCGGGCGATGGGCGTCCCTTCACCGCGTCGCCGTTCAACGCCGCGGGAAGCTCACGCACCGGCGTGGCCGGCTGCTATCTCGCCAATGGGCAAACGCTACGCGACGCCTATCTCGCCGGCAGTCCCACCAACACGCTGCTTCCGGCGGCGGTCGCGGGCAGCCCGTGTACCAATCTCGCCACCTACGCGAGCGGCCGCCTGCTTCCCAAGAAGACCGAGGGCGAAGGCGTTACCTACCGCTTCAACATGACGTGGAAGCCGACGGACGCGCTGCTCTTCTACGCCTCCGCCTCCAGCGGCTTCCGCCCCGGCGGCATCAACCGGCGTGGCGACGTGGCACCCTATGACGCCGACAAACTCTATAATTACGAACTCGGCTGGAAGACGACGCCGATCGCTGGCCTGCGCTTCAACGGCGCGGTCTATATGCAGGAGTGGAAGGCATTCCAGTTCTCGTTCCTCGGCCCGAACAGCTTCACGATCATCCAGAACGGGCCGGATGCGCGCATCTATGGCGTTGAGATGGATGCCAACGCCACCTTTGGCGGGCTCAACCTGACGGTGTCGGGTTCCTTCACCGATGCCAAGACGCGGCAGGATCTGTGCGCGACCCAGATCTGTAGCGGCACCGGCACCGATGTGCTGGCACCAAAGGGGACGCGACTGCCGGTCACGCCGCGGGTCAAGCTCGCCGGCACGGCGCGCTATGCGGTGCCGATGGGATCGGGACGCGGCTATCTGCAGGGGCTGATCGCCTATCAGAGTTCGGCATCGTCCGACATCCGCGTCGCCAAGGCGGCGGCGCTCGGACGGCTTGCGCCGTATGCCACGGGCAATCTGGCGATCGGCTATGAGCTGTCGGATTACACCTTCGAACTGTTCGCGCAGAATATCTGGGACGAACGCGGTCAGATCACCCGGTTCCAGCAATGCGGCGCCTGCGATCAGCGTCCGTATATCGTGCCGATCGCACCGCGGACGATCGGGTTGCGCCTGGGCGCTCGCTTCTAGGGCCGGGAACGGCGTGATGGATGCGCCGTGCGGTGGCGGCCGCGGGGATCAGGCAACTGACCCCGAGCCGCCACGACTGGCGCCATCGGAACGCTTCAACGCTGTTCACGTTGAAATCAGGAAGTTGCGATGGCTGGGGCGGCTGGATTCGAACCAGCGCATGGCGGTACCAAAAACCGCTGCCTTACCGCTTGGCTACGCCCCAACATCGTGCGGAAGCGAAGCCCTTAAAGCGCCGCGCCGCCGGTGAAAAGAGGGTTTAAGCGAACCGATGCACCCAGCCATGCGGGTCGGGTGCTTCGCCGCGCTGGATCGCGGTCAGGCGCGCCTTGAGCGCTTCGGTGACCTGTCCCGGCCCGCCACTGCCGATGGTGAAGCCGCCCTTGCTGCTCTTCACCTGTCCGACCGGGGTCACCACCGCCGCGGTGCCGCAGGCGAAGGTTTCGACCAGGCGACCGCTCTTGGCATCCGCTTCCCACTGGTCGATCGCATAGGGTTCTTCGCGCACCGTAATTCCCTGCTCGCGCGCCAGCGTCAGGATCGACCCGCGCGTGATGCCGGGCAGGATCGTGCCGCCCAGCGGCGGGGTGACGATGCTGCCATCGTCGAACACGAAGAACAGGTTCATGCCGCCCAGTTCCTCGACCCAGCGGCGTTCGGCCGCGTCGAGGAACACGACCTGATCGCAACCCTGCTTGATCGCTTCGGCCTGCGCGACCAGGCTCGCGGCATAATTGCCACCGCATTTGGCCGCGCCGGTGCCGCCCGGGGCGGCGCGGGTATAATCGTCGGACACCCAGATCGTAACCGCCTTGGCCCCGCTCTTGAAATAGGCCCCGGCGGGCGACGCGATGACGAGGTAGAGATATTCGCTGGCCGGCTTCACGCCCAGAAACACCTCGCTCGCAAACATGAACGGGCGCAGATAGAGCGACCCACCCTCCAAGCTCGGGATCCAGTCGCGGTCGGCGGCGACCAAGGCTTCGAGCGAACCGATGAACAACTCATCGGGCAGTTCCGGCATCGCCAGCCGCCGCGCGGATTCGCGGAAGCGGCGGGCATTCTCCTCAGGCCGGAACAGCGCGGTGCCGCCATCGGCGAGGCGATAGGCCTTGAGCCCCTCGAAAATCTCCTGCGCATAATGCAGCACGGCGGTCGCCGGATCGAGCATCAGCGGGCCGCGCGCGGTGATCTTGGCATCGTGCCAGCCCTGCGTATCCGACCAGCGGATCATCGCCATATGATCGGTGAAGAGCTTGCCGAAACCGGGATCGGCGAGGAGGCGCGTCCGCTCGTTCGCTTCGACAGGAGCCGGGTTGGCTTCGATCTGGAACGTGGTGCTGCTCACTTCACTCTCCCGCATGGCCCCGGAATTGGGCGTTGCGCAGGCCTAAGCCCGATGGCAAAACAGGTCAACATGGCTGTCCCAACTGCGTCCCCACTATTTCTTCGCGAGGCCGAAATCCGGCGGGGCGTCGAACTGCTGTACTTCGGCTACAGCAACCTCACCCGCTCGATCGATGAGGGGCTGGCAGCGCAGGGCCTTGGCCGCGCGCACCATCGCGCGCTCTACTTCGTTGCGCGGCAACCGGACATTAGTGTGGGTGAGCTGATCACACTTCTCGCGATCACCAAGCAATCGCTGGGCCGGGTGCTGACCGACCTTACCGAGCGCGCGCTGATCGAGACACGGCCGGGGCGCGAGGATCGGCGGCAGCGCCTGTTGCGGCTGACCCCGGCGGGCACGCAGCTGGAGGCGGAGCTGTTCGACGCGCTGCGCGAAAAGATGACCGCCGCCTATTCCTCGGCGGGACAGGCGGCGGTCGGGGGGTTCTGGGCCGTGCTCGAAGGACTAATCCCCGCCGACGAACGCAAGCGGGTATCAGACCTGGGGCGATAAGATCAGGCGACCTTGAAGCCTTCGCGGTTCATCGCCTTGGTCAGCACGGCGTTCTTCTCATCCGACAGGCTGGCGCGCAGCTGCGGGAACAGGCGCTCTTCCTCGTCCTTCATATGCTCCTCCAGCTCGCTGCGGAGCTTGCGGATCGTGGCGAGGAATTGCGGGCTGGCGGCGGGCATGTTGTCGAGTTCGTAGAGGTGCTGTTTCACATAGCCGTGCTCGCTGTTGAGCTCGTCGGCCTCTGCAACTTTCCCGGCTTCGCGCAGTGCGGGGTAGATCACATTTTCTTCCTCGATCGCATGCTTGGCCAGCGCGTGCTTGAGCTGGGTCAGCATCAGCGTGCGGCGCGCGGTCGCGGTGTCGTCGGTCGCCTCGATCGCGTCGAGCAGTTTGAGCACTGCCTGATGCTCTGCAATCAGCCCGTCCATCCAGTCGCCCGCCAATAGCGTCGGCGACTGCACCGCCGCCTTGCGGCCGAGCATCGCCAAGATGCCGAGCGCTGCACCGGCCGCTGTCGCACCGGCAATCGCGCCGAAGCTGCCGCCCCAGCCGCCTTCTTCCTTGAACCGACCCTGGCTGTCGCGGGCCTGATTGTCCGCCTGGGTCGCTCTGCTTTGCGTCTTGGTCGCCATCATCGCCTCCATGGGTTGGATATTGGCGCGACAACGTTTTCAGGGGGTTGGACGTTCCCCCTTACCCGCGCGCGGCGGCGGCCATTTCGGCGTTGCGGCGTTCGGATGCTTCGAGCGTTGCGGTGAGCAGCCGGACCAAAGCGGCATCGGCGTCGAGCACGTCCAGACCCTTGCGCGTCGAACCGCCGGGGCTCGCGACCTTGTCGGCAAGCGCCGCAGGGCTGTCGCTGGCCTGCGCGGCGAGCAGCGCCCCGCCCTCGACCGTTGCCAGCGCCAGGCGCAGCGCCTGATCCGCCGGAATACCGACCGCCGCGCCAGCCTCAGCCAGCGCGTCGATGAAGCGATAGACGAACGCCGGACCGCTGCCTGCCAACGCGGTCACCGCATCGAACTGCGCCACATCGACCCATTCGGTCAGGCCCAGCGGCGCCATCAGCGCCTCCGCACTGGCGCGGGCGGCGGCATTGGCGCTGTCGCTGTGCAGCGCGACCACGCCCTTGCCGATCTCGACCGGCAGGTTGGGCATCGCGCGGATGATCGCCCCCGCATCGAACCGCGTCGCCAGCGCCGCTTCCTCGACCCCGGCGAGGATCGACACCAGCATGCCGACACCCGCGACCTGGCCCGCAATCTGCTCCGCGATCCCGTCGAGCTGCTGCGGCTTGATCCCCAGCATTACCGCCTCGGGCAACGCACCGTTGGGCAACACCCGCCCCTGCCGCACGCCATCGGGCAGGTCCCGGTCGCTGCGGTTGAGGACGAACACATCCTCCCCCCGCACCGTTCCCGCTGCGATCCAACGCCGCAACATCGCCCCGGCCATATTCCCGCATCCGATCAGCCACAGGGTCTTGGGGGTGGACAATGGGGCCTCCGGACATTGGCCGCCGGGACGGCGCCGGGCGGAAGTTTACACTGGCTTTACACTATCGCGCATCCCGGCGGGGATCGGGATGCGGGCTGGCGCGGTGGCCATCGGGCCGGCCCGTGCGCCGTCCGTTTTGCGATATGCCGAGGTGCTGCTTGTAGGAAAGCGATTTCTCCTATCTGAGAATAACTGGTTTAATACCAATCACTTAGAATAGTTGTTGACCAAGGTTGCGCAGACGATACGTTTCACCTTCGCAATATTCAGGGGTGATCATGGCATATTGGCAGGGTTTGGTGACGGGCGCAGCGGTGACGATCGCAGCGGTGGCGCTGGTAGCGGCGGCCAAGCCGCAGAAGTTCGGCACGATCGACGTCGAGCGGATCAACGTCCGCGAGCCCGACGGCACGCTGCGTCTGGTGATCGCGAGCAAGGGCCGCTTCCCCGGTGCCTTCTACAAGGGCGAAGAGATCGCCCGCCCCGACCGCGCCTTTGCTGCGGGCATGTTGTTCATGAACGACGAAGGGACCGAAAATGGCGGGCTGATCTGGGCCGGCAAGAAGGATGGCGACAAGGTCAATGCCGGCGCGAGCCTGACCTTCGACCGCTATGAGAATGACCAGACTGTGCAGATCGTCCAGACCGACAATGGCAGCCGCGACAGCGCCGCGCTGATCATCTCTGACCGCGGTGCCGAAAGCATGTTCACCAAGGCCGATGGCAAGGCCGCCATCCGACCCGACGCGTCGAAGGGTGCGGGCCGCCTGTTCGTCGGTAAGTCGCGCGACAAGGCATCAGTGGTGATGCTGCAGGACGCGAGCGGCAAGCCCCGCCTGATGCTCAAAGTCGCACCCGATGGCGGCGCGGCGATCGACTTCCTCGACGATACGGGCAAGGTGGTGAAGTCGATCGGGCCGGCGGGGTGAGGGGTGCGGGGCGCGTCGGATAGGGCGCGCGCCGTATCATCTACGAGCCTGCAAACTCGTAAAGCAGACGGGCTGCAAACGACCCCATTGCGGACATTGCAGCGCTGATGCATCGATTGCTTGATGACACGGCATCGAAAGACAGCCCTTTTGATCGGCGCGGGCCTTTTAGCCTTCGCTGCGGTCACGATTTACATTGCTGATCGCCCCAAGGCTCTGGCTACCGTCTGCGATCTTGGGCTGCCTAATCTCTCGCGCCCCGCCTCCATTCCAGCAGACGTCCTCAAATGTGAGATACTGGGCGAGCGTGAAACAATAACGGGCACCATCTTTACCCATCGCCAGGGGGCATCGGTAGTTACAGGCAAGGAAACGCGGCCTGTCGAGCTATCTATATTACGAGGATTTCCGCGCCTTGACCAACAAATCGAGGCCTCTAGGAAGGAGTACTGCGTCCGCGGGGCTACGGCGCGGCTGACCGGGTGGCGAACGCAAACGCCGGGATCCTATGGCCATCTCGGCTTTGCCAAACAGCAATTCTACGTCGAGTCGGTCGACGACGTTGGCCCGCTGCCGCAGACGATCGTGGATAGAATCAAGGATCGAACTTGGTGCCGGGGGCTTGATGAGTTCGATGGCTACTGACCACCCAGTTTCAGCGGTTCCGGCGCTTGTGACGGCATCCCAAAAGCGGTCCTGCCGCAAACGACCCCGTTGCGGTCGTTCGCTTATCGCCCGCTAAATCGGCTAGATTGGGCCATGGACACCATTGAAACGCCGCCCGGTCTTGCGGTCTCGGTAGACCAAGACGCAGTCGTAATTCGTGTCGAGCGCCAGGCTGCCATGCCGATCTTATCGATCCTCCTCCACTCGAAGTTCTCAGACGGACCTAGAATGGATTTTCTTTGTACGCCCTACACCAACAAGATGATCGAAGCCCTTATGGCCTCGGCATCTTTGACCGAATATATGGGTCAGCGCGAGGGGATGGCCCAAGCTTTGAGTCCGGTGATCGAGCTAGTGAAGGAATCGGCGGAGCGCGAGAACCTTCCAGCCGATGAAGCAGCGTCGCTGATGCAATTATCCATCTATCCGTACAACGCCACCTAAACGGCAGCTAGCCACCCAATTTAAGCCGTCCAGCCATCGCGCTGAGAGCGGTCGCTTATGGGTTCACGACCTCGATGCCTCAGTGCCCCAGCGCAGATCGGTTAGCAGCGATGCGCATGACGCCAATGATCAAAGCTGGCTGCTTAGCTTGAAGGAGTCGGGCTGCCTCGGCCAGCCAACGATGCCCCCCCCCGGGCGAGCCCGGGCGACGGGACCATTGATAGGGCTGCTTACGCCTCGCCCTGCGTCTCAATCAGTGCCGCCGCAATCGCTTCCTTCGGCGTTTTGCCGCCCCACAGGACGAACTGGAACACCGGGTAGAAGCGTTCGCACTCGTCGATCGCGCTTTCGACCAGCAATTCGGTGTGCTGGAGCGTGATCGCTGCACCATCGTCACCGGGGATCATCGCGGCGTGGCGGTAGAGCAGGATGCCGCTGGACGACCAGAGTTCGAAATGGCCGACCCAGAGCTGTTCGTTTACCAGGCCGATGGTTTCGTAGATCGCGCCGCGGCGTTCGTCCGGGATGCGGACATCCGGGAACGCCAGGAACTGCAGCACGCCGTCATCCTCACGCCAGATGGCGCGCAGCTCATATTCGGTCCAGCTGCCCTTTACCTTGGCAACGACCTCGTCTTCCTCGCGCGTATGGCTCCAGCCATGCGCCGCAAAGTAGCTTTCCAGCATGTCGATCGGCGCGGCGTCATCGTCGCGCTCATATTCGCTCTCATCGAGCATTCCGGTCGTCCTCCGCCCGGCCCTTGCCTGGCGCAGTTGGTGCCAATCTACTCCGCGCCGCACAAGCAGCATAGCGTAAACGCGGCGGAAATAGATGTGGAAAAGCGCGCGTTACGCGCCCGGCGCGGCCTTTTTCGGCTTGGCGGGCTTCGCGGCTGCAGGCGCAGCGCCGAGCTTCGCCTCAAGCGCCTCGATCCGTGCGCGCAGCGCGTCATTCTCATCGCGCGCAGCAACCGCCATCGCCTTCACCGCCTCGAACTCGTCGCGCGCAACGAAATCCATGCCGCCGACAAAGCTCTTGAACCGTTCACGCGCGGCGCTTTCGCCCTCACGCGCCATGCCGGCCATCGTGCCGGCCGCGCCGTTCACGAACTTGACGAAATCGTCGAAAATGCGGTTGTCGCTCTGCATTGTTTATCTCCTGGGCGGTACCGGCCCGTTCAGCGCAGCTGAACCAAATTCAGATGCTCATCTGGGGCGCCGACTGCGCCGGGACAAGGGTTTCGGCATTGGGATTGAGCTGGTCGATCTGAAAACACAGCCACCCGGCAAAGCACAGCCAGCCCAGATAGGGCAGCATCAGGATCGCCGCACCGGTGCGGATGCGTCCGAACATCACGGTCGTCGCCAGTGCCAGCACCAAGATCACGCCAATCAGCACGAACGCCCAGAACGGCTGGTGCATGCCGAAGAACAAAGGCGACCAGGCGAGGTTCGCGCCCATCTGCACCGCGAACAACACCAGTGCCGGGCCGCGCAACGTCGATCCGCGCGCGTTGATGATCATCGCCAGCGCGAGGCCCATCAGCACATAGATGACTGCCCAGGCCACCGGAAACGCCCAGTCCGGCGGGGTCTGTGCCGGCTTTTCCAGCATCTGATACCAGAGATTTTCCGCGCCGGTCGGGGCAATGCGCGCCGACGCAAAGCCGAGCAGCAGGATGAACGGAACGGTGACGATGGCCCAGCGCAGAAACGCCAGCCGCAACTGTCCCTTGGACGCAATCTCCATTCCCCGCTCCCCAGTCCTGTGACCCGGCTTATTCGGCCGGTTGCGGCGAAGCGATCGCCGCGTCAAGCTCCCGGCTCACCGCTTGGGGCGAACCCGTCCACTTGGCAAGCCTGCTATAGAGGATCGGGATCAGGAACAAGGTGATCAGCGTCGCCAGCATCACGCCGAACACGATCACCACGCCGATGGCCGAGCGCGCGCCCGCCCCTGCCCCGCTGGCGATCATCAGCGGCACCGCGCCCGCCGCCGTCGCGATCGACGTCATCAGAATCGCGCGCAGACGGCGGGCGGAGGCGATACGGATCGCATCGGCAATGCTCTTGCCCTCGTCGCGCAGCTGGTTGGCGAACTCGACGATCAGGATGCCGTTCTTCGCCGCCAGGCCGACGAGCATGACGATACCGATCTGACTGTAGAGGTTCAGCGTCTTGCCGAAGAAGAACAGCCCCAACATGCCGCCCGCCACCGCCAGCGGCACGGTCATGATGATCACGCCGGGGTGGACGAAGCTCTCAAACTGCGCGGCGAGCAGCAGGTAGATGATCAGGATGGTGAGGCCGAACACCAGCAGGATCGAACCGCCGGTCTCGACGAAGGCCTGGCTTTCGCCGCGATAGCCGACCGCCAGTACTTCGGGCGATTGCGCCGCCTGTTCCTGCAGGAAGGTCAGCGCTTCGCCGAGCGAATAGCCCGGGGCGACGCCGCCCGACAGGGTGATCGCGCGCAGCTTGTTATAGCGGCCAAGATCGCGCGGCCCCGAAACCTCGCGCGTGGTGACGAGATTGGACAGCGGGACCAGCGACCCGTCGCGCGCACGCACCTGAATCTGGGCAAGGTTGGCAAGGGTCGAGCGACCCGCCTCATCCGCCTGGACGATCACGCGATATTCCTCGCCGCGGTCGAGATAGGTCGACACGCGGCGCGAGCCGAGCAGGGTCTGCAGCGCCTGGCTCACCGCATTGACCGATACGCCCAGGTCACCGGCACGCGTGGTATCGACCTCGATCCGCATTTGCGGCTTGGTTTCCTTGTAATCGGAATCGAGGTTGATGATGCCGGGATTCTGCGCCGCCGCCGCGAGGATGCGGTCGCGCGCGGCGACCAGCCCTTCATAGGTGTTGCCGGCCAGCACGAAGTTGATCGGCTGCCCGCGCCCGCGCCCCAGCGCCGATCGCACCTGCGCGTTCCCGCGCACCGCCGGTTCGTCGGCGAGGATGCGATTGATCTGCTGGGCGACTTGGGCGGTCGAGGTGTCGCGCTCTTCCCAAGTTTTCAGGAAAATGATGAACGCGCCGCTGTTGAAGTCGTCGCTCGCGCCAAACCCGCCCGGCGTGCGCGTGATGATGGTGCGCACCGCGCCCTGATCGAGCAGCGGCAGCAACTTGCCCTGCGTATCGAGCATGTAACGGTCCATCTGGTCGAAGCCAGTGCCTTCGGGGGCGCTGATCTGGACCTGCGCGACACCCTGATCCTCGGCCGGGACCAGTTCCGACTGTAGCGTCGTAAACGCGGCACCCGCCGCAAACAGAAAGGCCAGGACCGCGATCAGTGGGATCAGCGGCTTGTCGATCGCGCGCGACAGGTGGCGCGAATAGAAATTCTCCAGCTTCTGGAATTGCTTGTCGACCCAGCCGGTGAACCGCCCGCGCTGTTCCTGCTTGAGCATTTTCGAGCACAGCATCGGCGTCAGGCTGAGCGCGAGGAAGCCGGAAAAGGCGACCGCGCCGATCATCGCCACCGCCAGCTCGCGGAACAACAGGCCGGTCTGCCCCGCGAGGAAGCAGATCGGCACGAACACCGCGCACACCACCAGCGTGGTGGAGATCACCGCAAAGCCGACCTGGCGCGTGCCCTTGAACGCCGCGACCAGTGGGGTCTCTCCCTCCTCGATCCGGTGATAGACATTTTCGAGCACCACGATCGCGTCGTCCACGACCAGGCCGATCGCCAGCACCAGCGCGAGCAGGGTCAGCAGGTTGATCGAAAAGCCCGCCAGCCACAGCACCGCGAAGGCGCCGAGCAGACAGATCGGCACCGTCACCGCCGGGATCAGCGTCGCGCGCCATGATCCCAGGAACAGGAAGATGACAAGGACGACCAGGATCGCCGCCTCGGCCAGCGTCTGCCACACCTTCTCGATCGCCCGACCGATGAACAGTGAATCGTCCGATCCGACGGTGATCGTCATCCCCTCGGGCAGATCGGCCTGCAGCGCTTCGGCGGTTGCCTTGGCGGTTTCCGCGACCTCCAGCGTGTTGGCGCCCGATTGACGAACGATGCCCAGCCCGACCGCCTGCTGGCCGTTCATGCGGAACGCGTTATAGGGATTTTCGGCCGACTGCTCGACCCGCGCGACATCGCCCAGCCGGACAAGATAGCCGTCCGCGCCGCGCCCGACGACCAGGTTGGAAAAGTCGCCCGCCGTCGCAAAGGGACGGTCCACGCGTAACGTGCGGTTCTGCTGCTGCGATTCGAGCCGCCCGGCGGGAAGCTCGACATTCTGGTTGCGCAGTGCAGTTTCGATATCGGCCGGGGTCAGCGAATAGGCGGCAAGCCGCGTCGCATCGAGCCACACGCGCATCGACGGGCGCGCATCGCCTGCGACGAATACGCGCGCGACGCCGTCGATCGTGCTGAACCGGTCGACCAATGTGCGGTCGACATAGTCGGACAATTGCAGCGGCGACCAGCCCGGGCGCGAGATGACCAGGAACAGGATCGGGGAGCTGTCGGCATCAACCTTACGCACTTCGGGCGCGATCACTTCCTCGGGCAGATCCTCGACCACGCTGCCGATGCGGTCGCGCACATCGTTGGCGGCGGAATCGATGTCACGGCCGGGGCGGAACTCGATCGACACGTCCGACACGCCATCGCGCGAGCGCGAGGTGATCGTCTGAATTCCCTCGATCCCCGACAGCGCTTCCTCGATCGGCTGGGTGATCCGCGCCTCGATCACGCTGGCGGCGGCACCGGTATAGGCGGTCTCGACCGACACGACCGGCGGATCGGTGTCGGGATATTCGCGGACGGACAGGCTCAGGAACCCGACCACGCCGATGATCGTCAGCAGGATCGCCAGCACCGCCGCAAAGACGGGGCGGCGGACCGAGAGATCGGACAGCTGCATCAGTTACCCTTGGCCTGGCCAGCACCCTTGGTCGCGGCGTTGCCGGGACCGGCGGTGCGCACCTGCTGCCCCTCGGCGATCTTGACCACGCCTTCGGTCACGACGCGCTGACCGGGCTGCAGGCCCCGCGTGACTTCGACGAGCCCATTCTGGCGGAGGCCTGTGCGGATTGGGACGCGCTTCGCCTTGCCGTTTTCGATGACGAAGACGAAGCTTTGCTCGCCCTCGCCCACCACGGCCAGTTCGGGAACGGCGGCGGACGTGCGTGCCTGGGCCTCGATCGTCACGGTCAGCAGCATGCCGGGCTTAAGCTTGCGGTCGCCATTGGCGAGCACCGCGCGTACCGTGGCGGCGCGAGTCTGCGGGTTCAGCACCGGATCGATCGTCGCGATCGTCCCGCGAAACGGCTGGTCCGGATAGGCGGCGGCAACCGCGACGATCGCCTGCCCGGGCTGGACCTGCGCCAGCAGCGTTTCGGGCACGGTGAAGTCGAGCTTGATCCGGCTGATATCGCTGACCGTCGCGATCTCGGTCCCGGCGCTCACCACCGCTCCGGCAGAAATATTGCGCAGCGACACCCAGCCGCCGAACGGCGCGCGCACCACACGGTCGCCGATCGACGCGCGTGCTTCCGCTGCCTGAGCGTTCGCCTGGCCTGCCAGCGCTGTCTGTGCGTCCACCGCGCTGCGCGTGGCAAATCCGCGATTTTTGAGTTCTTCGAGCCGATTGAGCTGCTGCTGCGCTTCCCGCGCCCGCGCCTGTGCCTGCGCCAGCTGGGCACTTTCCTGCCCCTGTGCCAGCACCGCGATCACCTGCCCGCGCCCGACATAGGCGCCGTCCTCGAAATTGAGGCGCAGGATCCGTTCGGTCACCGGGGCAGTCAGTGTGACCTGTTCATTGGCGCGCGCCGTGCCGACCGCATCGATCCGCTCGACAAACCGCGCCGATTGGACCGCGCCCAACGTCACCAACGGCGGCTCACGGCCCTTTGTCTGCGCTGCGTCGCCGCCGCAGGATGCCAGAGCCACAGCCGAAGCTGCCAGGACAAAAATCATTCGCATGGGGAAACGCGCTACACCAACCGGGGGGAACATCAACTATGCCAACGAACTTGTCGCAAAAGTGTGTCAGCCCTTATTGTGACTGCGAAGAAACGCTACGTTTCCAAACAGAACGGTCAGTCTCCGGCAAAGCCGAAGGGTGACACACCGGCCTCGCGCTCATTGACCAGCATGGCGCGACCTGTCGGCGGCGCGCTGCGCTGCGGGCATTCGCGGGTGCAGCCGCGGCAGCCGAGGCCGACCGGCACCGCCTCTCCACCGAAATCGAGGCCACGCGCTGCAGCGAGGCCAGTCGCCGCCTCCGCCGCCAGCCCCAGCGTCACGACGAACCGCGCACGCACCGCCCCGGCCCAACCGCCCGGCGGGGCGACGCAGCGCGAGCTGGTGAACCAGCGCGATCCGTCCTCCAGCTGCACCAACTGCACGATCCGCTCATCCGGGCGCGCGAACGCGGCGTAGGCGTCGAGCAGCGGGCACGGGACAACGGATTCGACCAGCGGCGACCCACTCGCACCGGCAAAGCGCTTTGACACCTGCCCGGCCCGGTCGATGCGCAGCATGAAGAACGGCAGCCCGCGCGCGCCAACGCGCTGAAGCGTCGTCAGCCGGTGCGCGACCTGCTCCGCGCTCGCGCCGAAACGGCGGCGCAGCAGTTCGAGGTCGTAGCCGGTCGCCTCGCATGCGCGCAGGAAGCGGGCGTACGGCATCATCACCGCCGCCGCGAAATAGCCGGCGAGGTGGCGGCGATATAGCCGTTCGGCGACGCGATCGGCGAAGCCGGCACCGCGGACCAGTCCGTCGATCTCAGTCCGCGCCTCGCTCGCCAACTGGCGCGCCAGCGCGAACACGCGGCTGGGCGGATCGAGTGCTTCGGACAGTTGCAGCTGGCGCGCATGGAGGTCGAGCCGCACGCGCAATCCGGCCAGCACCTCGATCGGAAGCACCCGGATCGACAGCTGGTGCTTGACCCGCAACCGCTCCGCCATCGCGCCGAACGGGTCGCTCGATGCGATGCGCAGCTCGTCGGCCAGCGCTTCGGCGGCGGCGTCGAGATCGGCGAAATGGTTGCGCCAGCGTTCGACCTCACGCCGCACTGCCGCACCGGGATCTTCGGCGTCCCCGCTTGCCACCGTGCCGCCCGCGCCGATCCGATCATAGGCGCGCGCGAACGCCTCCGCTCCGCCAGGCGCGCCAGCGATCCATTCGGTCAGTTCGCTGCGGTCGATCTCGATATCGGCGAATAGCGGATCGGCGAGGCGGCGGCGCATCGCCTCCTCGCCCCCGCCCGGTTCGCCCGCGGCGAGCGTGCGCGGGTCGAAGTCGAACACCTGCGCCAGCCCGAGCATCAGCGTGGCAGACAAGGGACGTTGGTTGCGCTCGACAAGGTTGAGATAGCTGGCCGAGACGCCCAGCATCTCCGCCATCGCCGCCTGGGTCAGCCCCTGCCCGCGCCGCAGCCGCCGCACCGCATGCCCCGCGAACAATTTGCGCTCAGCCATATCCTACTGCCCCGTTATCGCCCTTTGTGAATTATTTACATTGCATCCACCGACTTGTCACCCATCGATACAGCATGACCGCGTGGAATGGCTTGCACGCCTATCAGCATCGCCATTTGCGAGTCATACAGAATGCACGACAGTTTACAGGAGCAAGCCCATGAAGACCCCCGAACCCGCGACTGCCCGCCCGGTCTTCTCGACCGCCGACTTCGCCCTGCTCAAGGAAGCGGTGGCCGATTACACCCGCAAGATCGCCGACGACCCCCGCTCGGTCCAGTTCGCCAACCTCTATCACCGCCTCGGCCGCCTCGGCTGACGCGGACCCGCCTTCCTGGGGAGGAACGATGCCCGCCGGGGAAACCTGGCGGGTGTTTGGCGAGCTAGAGGGGTTCGATGTGCGACCTGAACCAGCTTGATAGCTGATCGACGGTCAATTCGCCTCCCGCCAATGCGAGAAAGGCGGTAACGAGCTCGACATCATCGCACGTCAGCCGGAAGCCATTGAGCACCAGAAAGGTTTCGCTAACCACCGCAGCGGTCCGTTTGTTGCCATCGACGAAGGGATGGTTGCGAGCGATGCCAAATGCATATGCGGCCGCAAGGTCAGCGGCGTCAGGTTGACCATATGCCACCAGATTGAGCGGACGAGCCATCGCGCTTTCAAGCATATTTGGCTCGCGAACACCGAGGGCTCCGCCATGTTCGGCGAGCTGCTCCTCATGCGCAGCGATCGCGACGGCCGTATCGACCCAGATCCAGCTCATCCGCTATTTGGCAAGCTCGCGCAGCGCATTGCGCCGTCGCGCCATGACCTCCCGCGCCAGCTTCATCTGCTCCTCAAACCCGTCGTCATGGCGACGCAAGGTCACACCATCCGGCGTTTCGGAAATGCTCACCTCATCCCCCTGCCCTACACGCAGGCGCGCGAGCACCTCCTTGGGCAGGATGACGCCGGTGGAGTTCCCGATTTTGATGAGCTTGAGCGGCTTGTTCATACAGATGTTATAACAGATTCCCGCGTGACCTCCAACAAGGCTCCTGCTATCCGCTTTCGAAAATAGGGTATGGAGCAGGATCGCCGGATATGAGCCTCGACGCCGAGACCTTTGACGCATTGATCGACACGGTACGTCGCTTCGTCGCCGAGCGACTGCGGCCGCTGGAGGCGGAGGTGGAGGAGGCGGATGCGATTCCGGCGCATATCGTCGAGGAGATGAAGGCGCTGGGCCTGTTCGGCCTGTCGATTGCCGAAGTGTATAGCGGGCTGGGCCTGACGATGGTCGAGGAGTGTCGCGTCGCGCTCGAACTCGGGCGAACGACGCCGGCGTTCCGGTCGACCTTTGGCACCAATGTCGGGATTGGATCGCAGGGCCTCGTCATGGCCGGGACGCCCGAACAGAAGGCGCAGTGGCTGCCGCGCATCGCGACGGGAGAGATCGTGACCAGCTTTGCGCTGACCGAACCCGATGTCGGCAGCGATAGCGGCGCGGTGAAGGCCCGGGCGGTGCGCGATGGCGACGTCTACCGCCTGACCGGAACCAAGCGCTACATCACCAATGCGGACAAGGCGTCGCTGTTCACCGTGATGGCGCGCACCGGCGACGAACCCGGCGCACGCGGTGTCTCCGCCTTCCTCGTTCCCCGCGACCTGCCCGGCGTCAGCATCGGCGAGCCCGAGAAGAAGATGGGGCAGAAGGGCGCGAAGGTTGCCGACGTCATCTTCGACGATGTCCCCGTCCCCGCCGCCAATCGCCTCGGCGAAGAGGGTGAAGGCTTCAAGATCGCGATGCGCGTGCTCGACCGGGGGCGGCTGCACATCAGCGCGGTCAGCGTCGGCGTGGCCGAGCGGCTGATCGCCGACTGCGTCGCCTATGCGACCGAGCGCAAGCAGTTCGGCAAGCCGATCGCCGAGCATCAGCTGATCCAGGCGATGATCGCCGACAGCAAGACCGAGGCGCTCGCGGCGCGCGCGCTGGTGCTCGAAACTGCGGCGGCCAAGGACGCGGGCAAGGACGTGGTGATGGAGAGCGCGGCGGCGAAGCTGTTCGCCACCGAAATGGTCGGACGCGTTGCCGATCGTGCGGTGCAGATCTTCGGCGGCGCGGGCTATATCGCCGATTACGGCATCGAGCGGCTGTACCGCGACGTGCGCCTGTTTCGCATCTATGAAGGCACCAGCCAGATCCAGCAATTGATCATCGCGCGTGAGACGATCAAGCGGGGTGGGTAAGAATAGCCCTCTCCCCTTCAGGGGAGAGGGTTGGGAGAGGGGCAGTTAAGTCGAAACGATGGGCCGGATTGGAGAGACTGCCCCTCTCCCCGGCCCTCTCCCCTAAAGGGGAGAGGGAGAAATGATGGACACCAGCAAATTTTTCGACCTGACCGGCAAGGTCGCGCTCGTCACGGGCGGTAGCCGCGGGATCGGCAAGATGATCGCAGAGGGCTTCATCGCTCAGGGCGCGAAGGTCTATATCTCCTCGCGCAAGGCCCCGGCGTGCGAGGAAACCGCCGCCGAGCTCGGGCCGAATTGCATTCCGATCCCGATGGATGTGTCGACGGTCGACGGCTGCAAGGCGCTGGCTGCGGCGATGGCCGAACGCGAGGGCCATCTCGACATCCTCGTCAACAATGCCGGCGCGGCATGGGGCGTGGAGTTCACCGAGTTTCCCGAAAGCGGCTGGGACAAGGTGATGGACCTCAACGTCAAGTCGCCCTTCTTCCTGACGCAGGCGCTGCACGACCTGCTCAAGGCGCGTGCCAGCCATGATGCGCCGTCGAAGGTGATCAACATCACCTCGATCGACGGGCTGCGGCTCAATCCGTGGGAGACGTACAGCTATCACGCGTCCAAGGCGGCGCTGATCTATCTGACCAAGCGCATGGCCGCGCGGCTGATCCGGGACGGGATCATCGTCACGAGCCTGGCCCCCGGCGCCTTTGCCAGCGAGATGAACCGCGCCGCGCGCGACCATGGCGATGCGGTGGCCAAGCGCATCCCGATGCGGCGGATCGGCACACCCGAAGATATGGCCGGCGCGGCGATCTTCCTCGCCAGCCGCGCGTCGGACTATGTCGTCGGCGACACGCTGGTCGTAGACGGCGGGCTGGTCAACGCATCGCTGGCGGTCAGTATCGACGCTTAATCAGCGGTTTCGGTCTGGCCAGCGATCTTGATGTCCTTGCCCAGCAGGGTGCGGACATAGATGCGCTGGACCAGCACGAATACGACGACGGTGAGCGGGGCGGCGAGGAGGACGCCGAGGAAGCCGAACAACAGGCCCGCCGCGACGACTGCAAACAGCAGGATCGCGGGGGGCACGTCGACCGCCTGTTTCTGAATCATTGGCTGCAGGAAATTGCCCTGAATCTGCTGGATGATCAGGAACAGCACGATCGTCCACACGGCGGTGATCGGCGATACGGTGAAGGCGAGCAGCACGGCAGGAACGCCGGCGATGATCGGGCCGATCATCGGGATCACGTCGAGCAGCCCGGCGATCAGGCCGAGCCCGCCCGCCGCCGGCACGCCGAGCAACGCAAGCCCGGCCCAGGTGAATGCCGCAACCACCAGCGACGACACCGCCTGCCCGACCATCCAGCCGCGCAGGCCGCGCGACGCATCGTCCAGCGCTGCAGCGATGGTCGGCTCGGCCCGGTCGGGCAACAGCAGCAACAGGCCGCGGCGATACACCGCCGGATCGCTGGCGAGGAAGATGGCGGCGACGAAGACGAGCACGAAATTGGCGATGCCGTTGGTGGCGGTGAGGACATAGCCGCCGGCCTGGCTGGCGAAGCGGGAGACGTCGCTGCTCCCCTGCTCGACCATCTTGCGCACCGATTCGCTGAGCCCGGCGCGTTCGAGGAAGGCGCGGACCTGTTCGATCGCGGGCGGGATGCTGTCCTGGATCGTGTCGAACTCGCCGGCGAGCTGCGAGCCGAACAGCGTAAACGCGCCGCCGAATACCGCGAGGATCAGCAGCACCGAAATGCCGAGCGCCGGACCGCGCCCGATGCCGGTCCAGCGGCTCACCGCTTGCGTGATAACGCCGAAGATCGCGGCGAGCACGAGCGAGGCGAAGATCAGCATGAGAAAGCCCGACAGTTCGAGCAGCATCCATGCAAAGCCGATAATCGCCAGGATCGTGACGGTGATCGTGGCGACGCGGCCAACCGTCGGGAAGGCGCTAGCGGTCGGGTCCGACGGGGTCGTCATGTGGTGCGTTGCTCCATCTTACTGCGGGATTTTCGGCCGAAGTGCGGCGATGCTACCGCGCAACGCTTTGCATCGCTAGCGGCTCCCGACGCTGCTTACCCATCGCGGCATTGACGCAGCGCGCGCAGGCGGGTTTCAAGTGGCGATGAGCAGTTTCCCGTTTACGCCGTCGCGCCGCAGCTTCGTTGCCGGAACCCTTGCGCTTGCAGGCAGCCCGGCGGCGGCCATGGTTGCGGCTCCAGATCGGCTGATTGCGGGAACCTATGCCAGCCGGGGTGGTGCGGGGGTGGTGCCGTTGGCCGGAACGGCGAAGGGCTGGTCGGCGGGCGCGCCGGCTGTGGCGATCCGCAATGCTTCGTTCGGGGTGACTTCGCGCGATGGGCGTTTCCGCTATCTGCTTGACGAAATCGAGGCGGGAACGCTGGGCATCTATGACCGCGCGCTGAAGCCGCTGGGCAGCGTGTCCACGCTGGGCGCGCATCCGTGTCATGCGGCGCTCAGCCCCGATGGGGGCCTGCTCGCCGTGGCGAACTATTCGAGCGGCAATGTCGCGCTTTGGCGGCTAGATCGCAAGACGGGGCTGCCGGTCGGCGCGGCGCAGAGCGTGGCACATCGCGGGAGCGGGCCGGACCAGCGGCGGCAGACCGGACCGCATGCACATTGGGTGGGGTTCAGCCGCGACGGGCGGATGCTGCACGCGGTGGACCTGGGCGCGGATGCGGTGTTCGCGCATCGTGTCGATCCGGCGTCGGGGCGTGTCACGGGGAGCGATGTCGCGTATCGTGCGACGCCGGGATCGGGGCCGCGCCACATGGCTTGGCACCCGCGCCTGCCGGTCGCCTATCTGCTGGCCGAACTGGCGAATACGGTGACGGTGCTGCGTGCTGATGCCGACGGCGGCTTCACCGGGGGTGCGACGCTCTCGACCCTGCCCGCCAAGTTCAGTGGCGCATCCTATGGCGCGCATATCGCGGTCAACCGCGCGGGGACGCGGCTGTATCTGTCGAACCGCGGCCATGACAGCATCGCGGTCTTCGCGATCGCGCGCGACGGGGGGCTGAGTCTGTTGCAGCATGTCAGCTGCGGCGGGCACTGGCCGCGCCTGTTCCTGCTGCGCGAGGATCGTGGCGAGTTGCTCGTCGCCAATGAGCGGTCGGGGAATGTCGCAGTGCTGCGGGTTCGGGGTAATGGGCGGCTTGGCGAGCCGGAGCGCGGTCCGGCGATTGCTGGAGTCGTGTTTCTCTCGGCGTAGGTGCTAGCGTGGCAGTTTGATCGGCTGCGCGCGCCGACTGAGCGCGCCCGACGCTGCGGCACGCACGATCCGTTGAAAGGTCGGGCACTCCATATGCTGGGGTGCCGGGCAATCCGCCGCATGGCGCAAGCCGTCGCGCATCGCCGAGAGCCGCCGGATCAGCAGATCCAGCTCATCCGCCTTGGCCCGCAGCATGTCGCGGTCGATGACCGCCATGCCCCGCGCATCGAACATCGCAGCGATCTCGTCGAGCGAGAACCCGGCCTGTCGCCCCAGCGCGATCAGCGCCAGCCGTTCGAGAATGCCCGGTGCAAACACCCGCTTGAGCCCCCGTCGCCCGATCGACGCGATCAGACCGCGCTCTTCATAGTAGCGCAAGGTCGAGGCGGGCACTCCCGACTGACGCGCGACTGCATTGATATCGATCGCAGACATCGCTTGACCTCAAGTTGACTTGAAGTGGCAAGGTGCCGCCTCGACCCAACCGAATCAAGCGAAAGGATGAACGATGATCGAGACGATGACCCAGGCGCAATTGTGGAATGGCCCGGCAGCGGACGCATGGCTGACGATGCAGAGCACGCTCGATCAGCTGTTTGAACCGTTCGAGACCGCGATGGTCGATGCGGTAACGGAAGTGGGTGCGCGCCATGTGCTCGACATCGGCTGCGGAACCGGCGCGACCACGATCGCGATTGGTCGGGCAGTCGCGGGACGTGGCCATGCGACCGGCGCAGATTTGTCCGTGCCGATGATCGATCTGGCCAAGCAGCGGGCAGGACTTTGCGGCGTCGACGCCCGCTTCATCGCGGGGGATGCGTCGCGCATCACCGCCGATGCGCCGTTCGACATGGCGGTGTCGCGCTTCGGGATCATGTTCTTCGACGAACCGGTGGCTGCCTTTGCACGGATCCGTGCCATGCTGCTGCCGGACGCGCCATTGACGGCATTTGCCTGGCGTTCGCCCGGTGAAAACCCGTTCATGACCTGCGCAGAGCGCGCCACCGCAGAGATGCTGCCGCCGCTTCCACCGCAGCAGGCCGATGCGCCCGGCCAGTTCGCCTTTGCCGACCCGGATCGGGTTCGCGCTATTCTGGCGGATGCGGGCTGGTCGCACGCGGTGCTGACGCCATTTGACGCCGAATGCACGATGCCGCTTGCAGCGCTCGACGCCTATCTGCTGCACATGGGGCGGGTCGGCATCGTCCTGCGGCAACTTGACGATGCGTCCCGCGCCGCAGTCCTGGCGCAATTGCGTGATGCGTTTGCGTCGTTCGTGGACGGCGACTGCGTGAGCTTCACCGCAGCATGCTGGCGGATCGACGCGCGCGCCTAACGCGCGATCCCGCCCGCTGCGAGCACCGCGAGCGTCACCAGGTCGCCCGCGCTGCTGGTCATCGGGGCGACCTGGACCGGCTTTTCCATGCCGACCAGCATCGGGCCGATCATGCTGTCGCCGCCCAGCTCACGCAGCAGCTTGGCCGAGATATGCGCGGACTGGAGGCCCGGCATGATCAGGATGTTGGCCGGGCCGGACAGGCGGGCGAACGGATAGTTGGCGAGCTGACGCGGGTTGAGCGCCACGTCGGGGGCCATTTCGCCTTCATATTCGAAGCTGACGCCGCGCCCGTCGAGCACCTTCACCGCGTCGCGGATATTTTCGAGGAACGCGCCCTTCGGGTTGCCGAAGTTCGAATAGCTGAGGAACGCGACGCGCGGTTCGTGGCCCATCTGGCGTGCGACCTGCGCGGTCTGTTCGGCGATGTCGGCCAGTTCCTCGGCACTCGGGCGTTCATTGACCGTGGTGTCGGCGATGAACACCGTGTGCGACTGGCCGACCATCAAGTGCATGCCGAACGCGGTGCGGCCATCGGCGACGTCGATCACGCGGCGCACTTCGCGCAGCGTCTGCGAATAGGTGCGGGTGACGCCGGTGATCATCGCATCGCCCTCCCCCAGCTGCAGCAGCAGCGAGCCGAAGATGTTGCGATCCTGGTTCACCATCCGCTCGCAATCGCGGCGCAGATAGCCACGGCGCTGGAGCCGGTTGTAGAGGAAGTCGACCATCGCCGGGACGAGCGGCGAGTTGCGGCTGTTGTGCAGTTCGAAACTGTCGGGATCGCTGACGCCGAGCGCGCGCAGCCGTTCCGGCACGTCGTCGCGGCCGACCAACACTGGCGTGCCATAACCGCCGTCGCGGAAGGCGATGGCCGCACGCAGCACGACTTCCTCTTCCGCCTCGGCGAAGATCACGCGCTTGGGATGCGCGCGCGCGCCTTCATAGGCGAGTGTCAGCACCGACGTGGTCGGGTTGAGGCGACCGCGCAGCGTGTGGCGATAGGCGGCCATGTCGAGGATCGGCTTGGTCGCGACGCCCGAGTCCATCGCCGCCTTGGCCACCGCCATCGACACGACTTCCATCAGGCGCGGGTCGAACGGCGCGGGGATGATATATTCGGGGCCGAAGCTGTGCGCCTTGCCATAGGCGAGCGCGACTTCCTCGGGCACCTGTTCACGCGCGAGTTCGGCGATGGCGCGGGCGGCGGCGATCTTCATCTCCTCATTCACCGCCGTCGCGCGCACGTCGAGCGCGCCGCGGAAGATGAAGGGGAAGCCGAGGACGTTGTTGACCTGATTGGGATAGTCCGAGCGGCCGGTGGCGATGATCGCATCGGGGCGTGCGGCCTTGGCCAGTTCGGGGCGGATCTCGGGCTCCGGATTGGCCATGGCGAAGATGATCGGCGCGGGGGCCATGTCCTTGACCATCTCGGGCTTCAGCGCGCCGGCGGCGGACAGGCCGAGGAACACGTCGGCGCCGACCAAAGCTTCGGTCAGAGTGCGGCGATCGGTGGTGGCGGCATGCGCCGACTGCCACTGGTTCACGCCTTCGCGATCGGTGGTGATGACGCCAGTGCGGTCGCACATCAGCACGTTTTCGTGCCGCACGCCCATCGCTTTCATGAGTTCGGTGCAGGCGATGGCGGCGGCACCCGCGCCGTTCACCACCACCTTGATATCGGCCAGGTTGCGGCCGGTGAGCAGGCAGGCGTTGATCAGTCCGGCGGCGGTAATGATCGCGGTGCCATGCTGGTCGTCATGGAACACCGGGATGTTCATCCGCTCGCGCAGCGTCTGCTCGATGATAAAGCATTCAGGCGCCTTGATATCCTCAAGGTTGATGCCGCCAAAGCTGGGTTCGAGCAGTTCGACGCAGTTGATGAAGGCGTCGACATCCTCGGTCTTCACCTCGAGATCGATCGAATCGACATCGGCGAAGCGCTTGAACAGCACCGCCTTGCCCTCCATCACGGGCTTGGACGCCAATGCCCCCAGATTGCCCATGCCTAGAATCGCGGTGCCATTGGAGATGACCGCGACGAGGTTGCCCTTGGCGGTATAGTCATAGGCGGTGGCGGGATCATCGGCGATCGCCTGAACCGGGACCGCGACACCGGGGGAGTAAGCGAGCGCCAAATCGCGCTGCGTGGTCAGTGGCTTGCTTGCCACGATCTCGATCTTGCCGGGCCGGCCCTCCGAGTGGAACAGCAGTGCCTCGCGCTCGGAAAACTGGATATTGGCTTCTTCGGACATTTCGCTCTCCCGGTCGGCTTCCCTTTAGGGGCGAGCGGGCGCGGATTGCAACGCGCCTTGACGCTGGGGAATGCGATCGAATCCGTGGATTGTGCGGCACAGGTCCGGCATATTGTGCGAATTTCCGCACATAAGGCGGACCTAGGCAAACTTTGGGCGAGCTTGTATGATGCGGGGCATGGAGCATGATCGTGAGATTTTCAGCGAACCGGATGCGGAGGCGATTGCCGCATCGGACGCGCGCGCTCGCGCCGACATCGCTGCCGGTCGCGTCGTTCCCCACGAAAAGGTCGCCGCCTGGTTGCGAACCTGGGGCACCCCTGACTGGAAGCCGATGCCGCGCGAATGGCGACGATAGACTGGACGAGCGAAGCGCTCGAACAACTCGACCTGATCATTACCTATATCAGCGTGTTTGATGAGGCCGCAGCGCAACGCATTCTCACGCGGTTTGCCAATGCCGGGGAAAGTCTGACCGACTTTCCCAATCGCGGTCGCCCCGCTGGCAATGGCACCCGCGAACTCGTGACCGTCCCGCCCTACATCCTACGTTACCAGGTCGTCGACGACACCGTGTCGATCCTCAGCATCCGCCACGGCGCGCGTCGCCCCATCGAAGAATGATCCCACAATGACCGCCGCCCCCACCCCGATGATGGCGCAATATCTGGCGCTCAAGGCGGAGTCGCAGGACTGCCTGCTGTTCTATCGCATGGGTGATTTCTTCGAGCTGTTCTTCGACGATGCGAAGATCGCGAGCAACGTCCTCGACATCGCGCTGACGTCGCGCGGGGAGCATGGCGGCGACAAGATTCCGATGTGCGGCGTGCCGGCGCATTCGGCGGAAGGCTATCTCGCGCGGCTGATCAAGGCGGGGCATCGCGTCGCTATTGCCGACCAGATCGAAACGCCGGAGGAGGCGAAGAAGCGCGGCGGGTCCAAGGCGTTGGTTGCGCGGGCGATCATCCGCGTCGTTACTGCCGGCACGCTGACCGAAGAGGCATTGCTTGACAGCCGCAGCGCGAACTGGTGCGCGGCGATCGGCGAGGCGGGGGGCGAGGTCGCGATCGCGGCGGCGGACATCTCCACTGGTAGGTTCGAGCTGCTGGAATGCAGCGCGGACGCGGTGAGCGCGGTGCTGGCGCAGCTCAACCCGGCCGAGATCGTCGTGGCGGAGGGGAGCGAGGCGGAATTGCTCGCCACCACCACCCGCCCACGCGGCGAGTTCGACAGCAGTCGGGGCGAGGCGCGGATCAAGGCGCTGTTCGGTGTAGCGACGCTGGACGGGTTCGGGCAGTTCGGGCGCGCGGCACTGGCGGCGGCGGGTGGGCTGATCGCCTATCTCGACCATACCGCCAAGGGCGCCCTGCCCTTTCTGCGCCCGCCGCGCATCACCCGGTCGGATGCGTGCATGGCGATCGACGCGGCGACGCGCGAGAGCCTGGAGCTGACGCAGAGCCAGTCGGGGATGCGCAAGGGCAGCCTGCTCGACGCGGTCGACCGGACGGTGACGGGCGCGGGCGCGCGGCTGCTGGGGCAGGATCTGGCCGCGCCGCTGATGGATGTCAGTGCGATCGAAGCGCGGCTCGATCTGGTGCAGCGATTCCACGACGACCCCGGCCTGCGTGAGGATGTGCGCGGGACGCTGCGCAGCCTGCCCGATATCGGCCGCGCGCTGGGGCGGCTCGCCGCCGGGCGCGGCAGTCCGCGTGACCTGGGCCAGCTGCGCGACGGACTCGATGGCGCGTGGCGGCTGGGGGAGAAATTGGGGCGGCTGGCGGATGCGCCGACGCTGCTCGCCGAACTTGCGCCGCAGTTGCGCGGGCATGGCGCGCTGATCGACCTGTTGCAGCGGGCACTGGTCCCCGCCCCGCCAATCGATGCCGCGCATGGCGGGTATATCGCCGAGGGCTATGACGCCGCGCTCGACGATCTGCGCGACGCGGGCGCCGGCGGGCGGCGCGCGATCGCGGCGCTGGAGGCGCAGTATCGCGACCGGACGGGGATCGCCGCGCTCAAGATCAAGCATAATGGCGTGCTCGGTTATCATATCGAAGTGGCGGCAAAACATGCCGATGCGCTGATGGTGGCCGATAGCGGGTTCACCCATCGCCAGACGCTGGCGGGCGTGGTGCGCTTCAACGCGCCGGAGTTGCACGAGATTGCGATCAAGGTGACGCAGGCCGGCGCGCATGCGCTGGCGGCGGAGGCGGCGCATCTGGAGGATCTAACCGCCGCTGCACTTGCGACGCGCGAGGCGATTGCGGCCACCGCCGATGCGCTCGCCCGGCTCGACGTTGCCGCCGGGCTGGCCGAGCGCGCGGCAGAGGGTGGCTGGACCCGGCCCGCTTTGGTGGATCACGCCTGTTTCGAGGTCGAGGGCGGGCGGCATCCGGTGGTGGAGACGGCACTGGCGCGGAGTGGCGAGCGGTTCGTGGCGAATGACTGCGTGCTGTCCGAACGCAACCGGCTGTGGCTGGTCACCGGGCCGAACATGGGCGGCAAATCGACCTTTTTGCGCCAGAATGCGCTGATCGCGGTGCTGGCGCAGGCGGGCGCCTATGTCCCGGCGGCGCGCGCGAAGCTGGGGCTGGTCGATCGGTTGTTCAGCCGGGTCGGCGCGTCGGACAATCTGGCGCGCGGGCGATCGACCTTCATGGTCGAGATGGTCGAGACTGCCGCGATCCTGGCGCAGGCGACGCCGCGCAGCTTCGTCATTCTGGACGAGGTTGGGCGCGGGACCAGCACCTATGACGGCCTTGCCATCGCCTGGGCGGTGGTCGAGGCGATCCATGAGGATAATCGCTGCCGCTGCCTGTTCGCGACGCATTATCACGAGCTGACCCGGCTGGCGGAACGGTGCGAGGCACTGTCGCTGCACCATGTGCGGGCGCGGGAATGGAAGGGCGATCTGGTGCTGTTGCACGAGGTCGCGGAGGGGCCGGCGGACCGCAGCTATGGCCTGGCCGTTGCGCGGCTGGCGGGGCTGCCGCCGATGACGATCAGCCGGGCCAAGGCGGTGCTCGCGAAGCTGGAGGCAGGGCGCGAGAAGACGGGCGGGATCGCGGCGGGGCTGGATGATTTGCCGCTGTTTGCGGCGATGGTGGCGGAGGAAGCCGCTCCCGTTGATCCGTTGCGTGCGGAGCTGGAGGCGCTGGACGTCGATGCGTTGAGCCCGCGCGAGGCGCTGGACGCGCTCTATCGGCTCAAGGCATTGGGTGACGCATGATGCGCAACAACGGGTTCTTCGGGCTGTTGTGGGTGATCTATGCCAGTTCGCGCGAGGGGTTTGGGCGGCGACAGGCAGTTCGCGTGATGCTGGTGATCGGGCTGATCCTCGCAATGCCGTTGCTGGTCGTCGCTTTGTCGATCTGGCTGCTGCTCCACTTCACTTAATAAGGCGGATCGCGGCGCGCACGCTGGGCCTTTGCCGCTTCGACCCACCATAGAAAATCATCGGCGAAACGCGGGAAGGCGCGGGTGAGCGCGGCCCCGTTTTCCCCCTGTGGCTGGTCGTCGGCATCGATCGCCTGGCCGATCTGGCCCACCGTCAGCGTGGAGGAGATGACGACCATCCCCATTTCGCTGAGCGTCGGGTGCCACATCGAGTTGCTCCGCGCGCCGGCCAGTCGTCCGGCCGAATAGCTGGCGATCGCTGCGGGGCGCCAGAACCACTCCTCCAGGAAATGGTCGGTCAGGTTCTTGAGGCCGGGCTGCATGCCCCAATTATATTCACCGGTGACGAAGAGGAATCCGTCCGCTGCCTTGATCTTGGTAGCCAGCGCTTCCATCGCCTCGGGCGCCTCGCCTTTCGGATACTCCTTATACATCCGGTCGAGCATCGGGAGGTCGATGGCCTTGGCGTCGATCAGTTCCGCATCGCAGCCTTTCGCATTGAGCTGCGCGTTCAGCCAGCGGGCGAGGCGGATGCCCAGACGGTCGCGGCGGTAGGAGCCGTAAAGGACGAGGATGCGGTCGGACATGATCGGCGGGCCTTTCGCTCGACAGGGCGGTGGTGTCGTGGATAGTGGGTAGCGGGGGAAAATCCATGAGCGAGTTTGAATTCATCTTTGCGCTGTTCGGGCTGCTGCTCGGCCTGTCGATCGTCGAGGTGCTGGGCGGGCTGGCCCGGGCGATCGAGGCGCGGTTGCGGCCCGGAGCAACGGTGCGGATCGGGTGGCTGACGCCGCTGCTCGGTATCTTCGTGCTGCTCGACCTGTTGTCCTTCTGGCAGGCAGCGTGGACGACGCGGGATGTGGTCGGCGTGTCGGGCCATTCATTGATGGCGATCACCCTGTTCGCCAGCGCCTATTACCTCGCCGCACATCTGGTGTTTCCGCGGGAGCCGGCGGAGCATGGCGAACTGGACAGCCATTTCTTTCGCGTCCGGCGGATCGTGCTGGGCGTCATGCTGGCGCTGCTGGCATGCCAGATCGGGTTTTACCTTGCGACGCCGGCGATGACCGGGCTGCTGATGCGACCACTCGCCGTCGTGCTGACCGTGATACTCGCAGCGCTGATGGTTGCGGCGATGCTGGTGCGCGGTGAGCGGTTGAGCACCGCGGTGATGGTGGCGCTCGTCGCGCGCTATCTGGTCGTTTACCTGCTCTGAAAATGAAAGAGGCCACCGGGGCCATCTCTGGCACCCGGTGACCTCCGACATGGTCAGCGGCCGGAGAGCTCCAGCCCGGGAGACCATGCGGACCGCGTGTCACATCTGCGGCGTCGTTGATTGGAGGAGAATACCTCCCGAACGCCAGATCGGATGGAGCGCCTCCGGCGGCCATCCGACGCAGATACTTAGCGGCGCGTCTCCCGAACGAACTGAACCGACCTCACTGCTGAACCATGAGACATCGGATCACCTCCTTTCGCTTGTTGAAACGGCGTACCCTGATTTGGGTACGCGAGTGACTGTGAATCAAGATTGGGAACAGAACAAGACTTGTATTGCCTTGAAAAATGCGCGAGTGATGGAGGTCTGGCGCGAAGAGATCGGAGATCGCCGCTCAGCCGGGCTTACGAAATCGATAGACGACCCGATCGGTCTTGCCGCGCACTGCGGGGTCGAACACCAGCTTCGCGATATCGTCGTCCGCCGCGCGGAGCAGCGGACTTTCGGCCTCCAACACGAATCCGGCCGCCTTGAAATCGGCCTTGATCACCGCGGGGTCGATGCGGTGAAGCGTATCGACGATGGCACGGGTGTCTCCGGCTGCGCCGACATGATCGACCACTCCGACGATCCCGCCCGGCTTGGTCGCGGCGAAGAGCGACTTCAGGAACGCCGACGGATCGACGCGCGGCACCTTGTACTTGGCGCTCTCCCAATAGAGGTCGTGATAGACGAGGTGCATCAGGGTGAAGTCGAGCGATGCGGGGGCGGCGGCGAGGGTGCCGAACGGGCCGACCGCCAGTTCCACATTTGCGGCGCGGGCCTCGAGCGCGTCCCAGGCGGCGATCGCCTTGGGCTGGCCGGTATAGAATTGCTCGGGCTCGACGGCGATCACCTTGCCCTTCGGCCCAACGGCGCGGGCCATGATCTCGGTATAATAGCCGCTTCCGGCCATGATGTCCGCAGCGACATCGCCGGACTTGAGGCCGAGAAAGGCAAGGACTTCAGCGGGCTTGCGGCCCGCATCCAGCGCGACCTGATCGGCGGGGCGGCCCGGCGCAGCGACGGCGGACTGGACATCGGTCTGGGCCGATGCGGCGGCGGGACACAAGCTGATAGCCAGCGCAGCGGCGATCCAACGGGTCATATATCCTCCGCTTCAAAGCGGAGATCATGCACCGTGTTGGTCGCATAGGACACGTCGTCGGTCGAAGCGAAACGACGGCTGGTCGATCAGCCCCGGCAATCCTCCACCACCCGCTGCACTTCGGCCCAGGTCGGCACGACCAAAGGCGCGAGCGGGGGCATCTCGACGATGAACCGGCCACGGCTATAGCCCATCGCGTCGAGGATCGGATCGTTCGCCGCCAGCGTCACCGCCATATAGGGCTGAGCGCCTGGCGTTGGCCAGGCGCTGAGGCCGCGCGCAGTGGTCGAGGTGCGGATCGTTACTGGACCGGGCGTCTCGCCGCGACGTGCGATCTGGATCTGGCGCTTCGCGCGGTCGCAGCGCAGCGAGAGTTCGGGCTGATCGGCGCGCAGGCCGAACGACGCGATCGTCCCCTGCCCTTCGCGCCGCCAGGTCCAGTTACCCGGCGATGCGGGCCAATCGCGCCAGTCGCTGCTCGCGGGGGGCGGTGCGGGTGCCGGGGCCGGCGCCGGGGTCGGCACCGGACGCGGCGGTGGCGGGGCCGGAGCAGGGGCCGGGGGCACGACATTGGAGCAGCTGGCGAGAGCGACCGACGCGGCGAGCAGGGGAATGAAACGCATGGCGCGCCTTATGGGCGAAGGGGCCGCGCGGCTCAACCGGGTCACCGCTTCCCCCCGCCCCATTTGCGCTGCACTTTGCCGAAGCGGGTCTTGCGCGTGCCGGGCTTGCCTTCGTTGCTGCGGCCCATGACCGGGGCCTTGCGGTCGCCGGTGGGGAGGCCGAGTTCTTCGGCTTCCAACGAACGGATTTCGTCGCGGAGGCGGCCGGCTTCTTCGAACTCCAGGTTCGCGGCGGCGTTGCGCATCTTCTTTTCGAGTTCCTCGATATAGGCGCGGAGGTTGTGGCCGACCATGTGGGCGGGGCCGTCCTCAATCTCCACCGTGACCTGATCTTTCGACGCGACATGGGCGATGATGTCGCCAATGTTGCGCTTGATCGTGGTCGGAGTGATGCCGTGTTCGCGGTTATACGCCTCCTGCTTCTCGCGTCGGCGGCTGGTTTCGTTGAGCGCGCGCTCCATGCTGCCGGTGATGCGATCGGCATAGAGGATCACGCGGCCATCGACGTTGCGCGCGGCGCGGCCGATCGTCTGGATCAACGAGGTTTCGGAACGCAGGAACCCTTCCTTGTCCGCATCGAGGATCGCGACGAGGCCGCACTCAGGAATATCAAGGCCTTCGCGGAGCAGGTTGATACCGATCAGAACGTCATAGACGCCCATGCGCAGGTCGCGGATCAGCTCGATACGCTCCAGCGTCTCGACGTCGCTGTGCATGTAGCGGACCTTGATTCCCGCTTCGTGCATATATTCGGTGAGGTCCTCGGCCATGCGCTTGGTCAGCGTGGTGACGAGGGTGCGGTAGCCCAGCTCCGCCGTCTTGCGGCATTCGACGATCAGGTCCTGGACCTGTTCCTCGACCGGCTTGATCTCGACCGGCGGATCGATCAGGCCGGTGGGGCGGATCACCTGCTCCGAGAACACGCCGCCCGTCTGCTCCATCTCCCAGCCGCCGGGTGTTGCCGAGACGCTGACGGTCTGCGGCCGCATCGCATCCCATTCGTTGAAGCGCAGCGGGCGGTTGTCGATGCAGCTGGGCAGTCGGAAGCCATATTCGGCGAGCGTGATCTTGCGCCGATGGTCGCCGCGCGCCATCGCGCCGATCTGCGGCACCGTCTGGTGGCTTTCGTCGACGAACAGTACCGCATTTTCGGGGAGATATTCGAACAGGGTCGGCGGCGGCTCGCCCGGCAGGCGGCCGGTGAGGAAGCGGCTGTAATTCTCGATCCCCGCGCAGCTTCCGGTCGCGGCGATCATCTCGAGGTCGAAATTGGTGCGCTGCTCCAGCCGCTGCGCTTCGAGCAGCTTGCCCTCGATGTGCAACTCCTTCAGCCGCTCGGCGAGCTCGTGCTTGATCGCCTCCATCGCCTGTTTGAGCGTCGGTCCGGGGGTGACGTGGTGCGAGTTGGCATAGACGCGGATGCTGTCGAGGTTCGCGACCTTCGATCCGGTCAGCGGATCGAACTCGGTAATCTCCTCGATATCGTCGCCGAAGAAGCTGATCCGCCAGGCGGTGTCTTCATAGTGCGAGGGGAAGATTTCGAGACTGTCGCCGCGGACCCGGAAATTGCCGCGGGCAAAGGCGGCGTCGTTGCGTTTGTATTGCAGCGCGACCAGCTTGCGGATGATCTCCCGCTGGTCGGCGACCTGGCCCTTTTTGAGGTCGAAGATCATCGCTGAATAGGTTTCGACCGAACCGATACCGTAGAGGCAGGAGACCGAGGCGACGATGATGACGTCGTCGCGTTCGAGCAGCGAGCGGGTGGCCGAGTGGCGCATCCGGTCGATCGCCTCGTTCACCGAGCTTTCCTTCTCGATGTAGGTGTCGCTGCGGGGGACGTACGCCTCAGGCTGGTAATAGTCGTAATAGCTGACGAAATATTCGACCGCGTTTTCGGGGAAGAAGCTCTTGAATTCGCCATAGAGCTGAGCGGCAAGGATCTTGTTGGGGGCGAGGATCAGCGCCGGGCGCTGGAGGTTGTTGATCACGCTCGCCATGGTGAAGGTCTTGCCCGAGCCGGTGACGCCGAGCAGCACCTGATCGCGCTCGCCGGCCAAGGCCGCTTCGGTCAGTTCCCTGATCGCGGTCGGCTGGTCGCCGGCGGGTTCATAGTCGCTGACCAGCTTGAACGGCCGCCCGCCCTCGCTCTTTTCGGGGCGGTTCGGGCGGTGGGGAACGAAGCCGGGGCCAGTTTCGGGTTCGGCAAGGCTGGTGCGTATCTGGATCGCCATGGCGGGAATATGGGGCCTTCGGATCGGGGTGCAAATGGGTCGCGGCTGTCAGGCGGACAGACGATGCGGACAAAAACGCGCGGGTTGCGGGCGGTTCCCCAGACGCCGCCGCTGCCGATGCGACCGGGACGCGACGGTCACGCGACACCTGCGCGACTTCGACGCGCCATCGAGACAACGGCGACGCGACACCAACGCTACAGGAATGCGTCGACCATCGCACACATAAGCAACACCCAGATGTCTTGTTGAGGACGCCGTGATCGGACTTGCCGGAAAGCCTGAAAATGATGCTGCGCACATGGATGAAACCTCCCAATCCCCATTAGCACGGATGATGGAACAAATAAAGAACATAAGTAGCGTTTTGTCTGTTGCCCTCTGCCCCGCAAGAGTTCAGCATCGTTCCGAAACCGAGAGGAGCCTGCTCATGCGTGTCCCGGCCTTCGCCGCCATTGTCGCCCTTGCCCTCCCGCTCGCGGTCGCCGCCTGTGGCAGCGGGGACGTGTCCGTCACCAATGCCTCGCCCGAGGAGGTCGCTGCCAAGGTCGATGCGGCGGGTGGGGCGCGGTTCAATCCAGGGGAGTGGGAGACGACGGTCGAGACGGTTTCGATCGACATTCCTGGTCTTGAAGGGCGGATGAAGGACGAGATGACCAAGCTGATGCTTCAGCAGAAGCAGGTCGGAAAAAATTGCGTGACGCCCGAACAGGCCAAGTCGCCTCCGGCCGAAGTGCTGGCGCAGAGCAAGGGGCGCTGCACCTATGAGACATTCAACATGGCCGGTGGGAAGATCGACGGGACGCTGGTGTGCGACGCCGACACCGGGAAGATGACGATGAAGATTAGCGGGACTTTCAGCGACGACGACTTTGCGATCGACAATGAAATGGAAACGACGATGCCGGGCGGCGCGCGGACGATGAAGATCAAGGCGAAGACGACCGGCAAGCGGGTCGGCGATTGTCCGGGGACGAAGGCGTAGCATCTAAGCAATCCTCCCCCGCCAGGGGGAGGTGGCGCCGAAGGCGACGGAGGGCGAGGACGGCTGCGCCCTCTCGACGTCGTGCTTCCTCCCCCTCCGTCATGCTGCGCATGCCACCTCCCCCTGGCGGGGGAGGATAGAAAGTCACATCACCCGGCGATACGCGACGCGCCACATCGCCAGTGCGATCCCCGCGGCGACGATTGCAAGCAGTGCGCTGGTGCCGAGCGCGCTGATCCAGCGGAACAGGGTGGTACGCAGATCGCTCGCGGGGACGGCGAGGAAGCCGAAGCCGTAGGTTTGCGCGCCGACGAATAGGACGAGTGAGATCAGCGCGCCGAGCGCGGCGGCGTGCCAGGCGCGGCGATAGCCGGCGAGGTGGAGGACCAGCCACAGCGGCCCCCCTGCCCCGGCGATACCGAGTGCCGAGAAGATCGTGCCGAGCACCCACGCCGCGCCGAGCGACGCAAGCTCGCGCTGCCCCGCCGCGAACACCAGCAGCAGCACGACGATACCGCCCAATGCGCCGCCCAGCGCCAGCGCCAGGCCCGCACGGTCGAGCGTCGTATCGTAATGCGGCGCGGACGCACGCATCGCATGGTCATTCACCAGAAACCCCTCCCCGGTGCACGGGGCTTAGCATTGCGCGGCAGCACGGCTCAAGCACGGAGAATACGGCAGTAACCAATCCGGGACAGCTTGATGCGCGGCGGGCTTTGCCGCAGGCTTGGGCCCAAGAATTTCAAGGGGATTCGCATGGTTCGTTCGTTTCACCGCATCGCCGCGGTCGGGCTGATTCTCGCCGCCACGCCGCTCGCCGCGCAGGATGCGCCGAGCGCGCCGCCAAAGCCGCCGGTCGCCGCAAAGAAGCCGCATCAGGTGAAGGCGCCGTTCGGCGCGGTGCGCGAGGATGAATATTACTGGCTGCGCGACGACACGCGCAAGAACCCGGAGATGCTCGCCTATCTCACCGCCGAAAACGCCTATGCCGATGCGGTGCTCGCCCCGACCAAGCCGATGCAGGAGGCGCTGTTCACGGAGATTACGGGCCGCATCAAGCAGGACGACAGCAGCGTCCCCTATCTCGACAACGGATATTACTATTACACGCGCTACGAGGTCGGTGGCAGCTATCCGATCGTCGCGCGGCGCAAGGGCAGCATGGAGGCGCCCGAGGAAATCATCCTCAACCAGCCGGAGATGGCCAAGGGCGCTAATTTCTTTCAGATCGGAAGCCGTCAGGTCAGCCCCGACAACCGCCTGCTCGCTTATGCCGAGGACAAGGTCGGGCGGCGGCAGTTCGTGCTCAAGGTCAAGGACCTGACCACCGGCAAGACGCTGGAGGATTCGATTCCCAATGTGCAGGCGGGGTTCGCCTGGGCCGGGGACAACAAGACGATTTTCTACATCGAGAAGGATCCGGTCACCCTGCTGGGCAAGCGGGTAAAGGCGCATGTGCTGGGCACGCCGGCGAGCGCCGACCGGCTGGTCTATGAGGAGAAGGACGACACCTATTCGCTCGGGCTGGGGACGACGAGTTCGGAGAAGTTCATCTGTATCTATTCGGGCAAGACGGTGAGCGACGAGCAGCGTTGCGCGCCGGTCGCCAACCCGACGAATTTCACGGTGATCGCGCCGCGCGAGACCGACTTTCTGTACGGCGCGGACCATGTCGACAATCGCTGGGTGATCCGCACCAACTGGAACGCGCCGAACTACCGGCTGATGACCGTCGCCGACAGCGCGACCGGCGCGGGCAAGGCGGGTGGAAGGATCTGGTGCCGCACAGCGCCGATGTGTTCATCGAGGGGGTGCAGCCGTTCGATCACTATCTGGCGATCGAGGAGCGATCGGGCGGCAACAAGCGGCTGCGGCTGCTGGGCAATGATGGCAAGTCGAGCTTTGTCGCGGCGGACGAGCCGGCCTACTCCATGGGGCTGAGCACCAATGCCGAGACCGCGACCGACTGGGTCCGCTATACCTATAATTCGCTGACCACGCCGTCGACGGTGATCGAGGCGAATATGAAGACCGGCGAGCGGCGGACGCTGAAGGTCACGCCGGTGCCGGGCTATGACGCGAGCAAGTACGTGACCGAGCGGGTGTGGGCGACCGCGCGCGACGGGACGAAGGTGCCGGTGAGCCTCGTCTATGCCAAGGGCTTCAAGAAGGACGGCACTGCGCCGCTGTTCCAGTACGCCTATGGCAGCTATGGCTATTCGACCGATCCGGGCTTTTCGCCGATGCTGCCGAGCCTGCTCGACCGGGGCATGGTTTACGCCATCGCGCATATCCGCGGCGGGCAGGAAATGGGCCGCGCCTGGTATGATCAGGGGCGGATGTTCAACAAGAAGAACAGCTTCACCGATTTCATCGACGTGACCCGGTATCTGGTCGATCAGGGCTATGCGAAGAAGGGTCGCGTCGCGGCGATGGGCGGAAGCGCCGGCGGGCTGCTGATGGGCGGCATCACCAACATGGCGCCGCAGGATTATGGCGCGATCGTCAGCCTGATGCCGTTCGTCGATGTGGTGACGACGATGCTCGATCCCACGATCCCGCTGACGACGGGCGAATATGACGAATGGGGCAATCCGGAGAACAAGGCGAGCTATGACTATATGCTCAGCTACTCGCCCTATGATCAGCTGAAGCGCGGGGCGTATCCGGCGATCTTTGTCGGCACCGGGCTGTGGGACAGCCAGGTGCAATATTATGAGCCGGCCAAATATGTCGCGCGCCTGCGCACGCTGAAGACCGACACCAACCCGCTGATCTTCCGCACGAACATGGAAGCCGGCCATGGCGGCAAGTCGGGGCGGTTCGAGCGGTTCAAGGAACAGGCGGAATATCTGGCGTTCGCGCTGGACCAGTTGAAGGTGAAGTGATCGGGCGGTAGCGGGGAGCGTATGGACACCCTCCCCGCTACCGACATCGAAGCCGCCGCCGAACTGGAGGCGCTGGCCGCGCAGATCGCGCGCCACAATGCGCTGTATCATACCGAGGATTCGCCGGAGATCAGCGACGCGGCCTATGACGCGCTGGTCCGGCGCAATGCCGCGATCGAGGCGGCGTTTCCGCATCTGGTGCGTGCGGATTCGCCCTCGAAGCTGGTCGGGGCCGCACCCGCCGGGCACCTGGCCAAGGTGCCGCATGCGCGGGCGATGATGAGCCTCGACAATGCGTTCAGCGACGAGGACGTGATCGAGTTCGTGCTGCGCGTGCGGCGGTTCCTGTCACTGGGTGAAGGCGACCGCGTCGCGCTGACCGCCGAGCCGAAGATCGACGGGCTGTCCTGCTCGCTGCGGTATGAAAACCGCCGGCTGGTGCTGGCGGCCACGCGCGGCGATGGGCAGGTGGGTGAGAATGTCACCGCCAATGCGCTGACGATCGCCGATATTCCGACCGAGCTGCCCGCCGATGCGCCCGATGTGTTCGAGGTGCGTGGCGAGGTCTATATGGCCAAGGATGATTTCCTGGCGCTCAATGCACGGCTGCTGGCCGAGGCGGAAGACAGCGGCAAGGAGGCGCGGCAGTTCGCCAATCCGCGCAACGCTGCCGCCGGATCGCTGCGGCAAAAGGACGCCAGCGTCACCGCCGCACGTCCCCTGCGCTTTCTGGCGCATGGCTGGGGCGAGACGAGCGCGCTGCCGGGCGATAGCCAGTTCGCGGTGATGAAGGCGATCGCGCGCTGGGGCTTTCCGGTCCATCCGCTGTTCGTCGAATGCGTGCAGGTCGAACCCGCGCTGGCGCAATATCGCAAGATCGAGAAGCTGCGCGCCGACCTTCCCTTCGACATCGATGGCGTCGTGTACAAGGTCGACCGGCTCGACTGGCAAGAGCGGCTGGGCAGCGTCGGACGCGCGCCGCGCTGGGCGATTGCGCATAAATTCCCTGCCGAGCGCGCGGAGACGACGCTGCGCGACATCGACATTCAGGTCGGACGGACGGGCAAGCTGACGCCGGTAGCGCGGCTGGAGCCGGTTACGGTCGGAGGTGTAGTCGTGACCAACGCGACGCTCCACAATGCCGACGAGATCGAACGGCTGGGCGTGCGTCCGGGGGACCGGGTGGTGTTGCAGCGCGCGGGGGACGTGATCCCGCAGATCGTCGAAAATCTGACGCGCGACGTGGAGCGACCGGCGTTCGTGTTTCCGACCCACTGCCCGATCTGCCAGTCCGAGGCGACGCGCGAGGAGGGTGAGGTCGATGTGCGCTGCACCGGCGGGCTGATCTGCCCGGCGCAGCGGCTGGAGCGGCTCAAGCATTTCGTCAGCCGTGGCGCGCTCGATATCGAGGGGCTGGGCGAGAAGACGATCGTCGAGTTTCTGGAGCTGGGCTGGATCAGTGAGCCGGCCGACATCTTTCGCCTCAGCCAGCATCGCGACGCGCTGCTGGGGCGTGAGGGGTGGAAGGAGAAGTCGGTCGACAACCTCCTCGCCGCGATCGAGGCGAAGCGCGCGCCGGACGCTGCGCGGCTTTTGTTCGGGCTGGGCATCCGGCACATCGGCAGCATTACCGCGCGCGATTTGATGAAGCGGCTCGAGACCCTCCCCGCCCTCGCTACGCTGGCGGACGAGATCATCGCGCTGCGTGCGTCGATCACCCCTGCGCTGGGCGAGCCGGAGGCGAAGTTCCACGCGCGGCGCGACAAGGCGATTGCCGAGCATATCGGGATCGAGAATGTCGGCGCCGCTGTCGGCCATGCGCTTGCTGACTTCTTCCACGAGCCGCACAATCGCGCGGTGTGGGACGATCTGCTCGCCGAAGTAACCCCGCCCCCGTTCGTGGTCGAGGCGCGCGACTCGGAAGTGTCGGGCAAGACGGTGGTCTTTACCGGATCGCTCGAAACGCTGAGTCGCGACGAGGCGAAGGCGCAGGCGGAGTCGTTGGGGGCGCGGGTGTCGGGTTCGGTGTCGGCCAAGACCGACCTGATCGTCGCCGGACCGGGTGCCGGATCGAAGCTCAAAAAGGCCGCAGACCTAGGGATTCGCGTGATCGACGAGGCGGCGTGGAACGCAATTGTGACAGCTGCAAGGTGATGCTTTTTTGCAACGCACAAATCACTTGAAACGACTGTAACATTTCCGCAAAGAAGCATCCCCATGGGGCAGCGTAAGACGGTGAACGACACCGCTCGCGTAGGCTTTGAACAGCCTATCCTAAGGGGACTATAATGCGAAACCATCTGCTGATCGGCGCGGCTGTTGCTGCGCTCGCCTTTCCCGCCGCGGCACACGCGCAGTCGACCGGCTCGGTCGATTTCGACGAAGGCGAAATCGTCATCACCGGTTCGAGCGTGTCGACGGGCGTGGCCGGTACCATCGTTCCTGATACGTCCAAGGCGAAAGCCGAGCTGAGCGCGGAAGCGATCCAGCAGTCGGCTCCTGGTCAGTCGATCAACGAAGTGATCAACCGCCTGCCGGGCGTCAGCTTCCAGAACAACGACGCGTTCGGTTCGGCCGGCGGCACCATGACGATCCGCGGCTTCTCGTCGGATCGCATCAGCCAGACCGTCGATGGTATCCCGCTGAACGATTCGGGCAACTACGCACTCTATTTCAGCCAGCAGATGGACATCGAGGTCATCGAGCGCGTCAGCGTCAACCTCGGCACCACCGACGTCGACAGCCCGACCGCGGCTGCGACCGGCTCGACCGTCAACTACCGCACCCGCGTGCCGAGCGAAGACTTCGGTGTGAAGCTGGTCGGTTCGGCTGGCGAATATGGCTTCTTCCGTGTGTTCGGCATGGTCGACACGGGCAACCTGACCTCGTCGGGCCTGCGCGCGTTCATCTCGGCGAGCAACGTCACCAGCGGCGCGACCTTCTATCGCGAAGGCAAGATCGACCGCCAGCAGTATAACGCGCGTCTGTATCAGCCGCTCGGCGACAATGGCGATTTCGTCTCGATCGCCGGCACCTATGACGTGAACCGCAAGAACTTCTTCGGTTCGGTTGCGCTGCGCAACGACGCCGGCCGGGTCACCCCCAACCGCTTCCCGCAGACCAAGGAAGAGCGCTTCTACTCGATCGCGCCTTGTTTGCTCGCGACCCCGCGCCCGGGTCTCGCCGACTCGGCCAACAGCTGCGGTTCGGAATTCGATCGCCGCATCAACCCGTCGAACACCGGCAACATCCGCGGTTCGTCGCGCTTCACCCTCGGTGAGAACCTCGTCCTGGCGGTCGATCCGTCGTACCAGTATGTTAAGGCGAATGGCGGCGGCACCGCGACGGCGCGTGAAGGCACGTTCAACGCCGGTGGCACGCCGATCACCGGTTACATCGGCGGTTCGCCCTATTTCGGTCGCGACCTGAACGGTGACGGCGACCTGCTCGACCAGGTCCGTGTGCTGGCCCCCAGCCAGACCCAGACCCATCGCATCGGCGTGATCGCGTCGCTGCGCTGGACCCTGGACGATGCGAACACGCTGCGTCTGGCCTATTCGTATGACCGCGCGCGTCACCGCCAGACCGGCGAGACCGGCTTCCTGCAGGCCAATGGCGCGACCTGGGATCCGTTCCCCGTCAACGACCCGCTGGAAGACCGCAACGGTCGCGCGCTGCAGAAGCGTGATCGTCTGTCGTTCGCGATCCTGCACCAGATCGCCGGTGAATATCGCGGTGAGTTCGGCAACCTGACCGTCAATGCGGGCGTCCGCTTGCCGTTCATGCGTCGCAACCTGACCAACTATTGCGCGACCTCGTCCGCATCGGGCTTCGTTGAGTGCTTCAACGGCGATTCGGCGGCGCAGGCGGCATGGCTCGCGGCCAACCCGACCCAGACCGTTCCGGGCGTCGGTACCTTCGCGACCTCGGCACCGCAGCAGCGCATCTTCAACTACAAGAAGGCGCTGCCGAACATCGGTCTGGTCTATGACCTGACCTCGAACATCTCGGCGTTCGGCAACTTCTCGCAGGGTCTGCAGGCACCGGGTACCGACAATCTGTACAACAGCTTCTACTTCCCGGTGACCGCCGCACAGGCGCAGCCGCGGCCGGAGAAGACGGACAATTTCGACGCCGGTCTGCGTTACCGCTCGTCGACGGTCCATGCGCAGGTCGTGGGTTGGTATACCAACTACACCGATCGTCTGGCTTCGGCCTATGATCCCGAGCTGGAGCGTACCGTCTATCGTAACCTCGGCCGCGTGAAGAAGTACGGCGTCGATGCCAACGTCAGCTGGCAGCCGATTTCGGAGCTGAGCGTCTACGCCTTCGGTTCGCTGCTTGAATCGGAAATCCAGGACAATGTCGTTCTGGCGACCACCACGACCGGCACGCAGATCTTTGCGATGACCGCCGGCAAGCGCGAAGCGGGTGCCCCGACCTACACCTTCGGTGGCGGCTTCAACGCCGATATCGGTCCCGTGTCGTTCGGTTCGAACGTGAAGCGCACCGGTTCGCGCTATGTGTTCGATGACAACAGCCCGATCCGCACCGGCACCGGCCCGACGCCGGCGTCGATCCTGTATCCGGCAAAGACCCCGGCCTACACGCTGGTCGATTTCCACGCCCGGGTTAAGCTGAACTGGGCGGGTCTTGGCGAAAAGACCTACTTCCAGTTCAACCTGATGAACGCCTTCGACGAACTCTATGTCGGTGGCTTCTCGGGTAACCTGTCGAGCATCGGTGCGAACAGCGCGGGCACGATCACCTCGTCGAGCGCTCCGTTCGTCCAGATCGGCTATCCGCGCACGTTCATGGGTTCGCTGGTCGTCGGTTTCTGATCGCCGCACTGAGCTGAAACGAAACACCGCCGTCCCGGGCAACCGGGGCGGCGGTTTTCTTTTGGATTTAGTGGGTTAAGCTCGCGCCCGTGAATTTGGGGAGCTGGCGATGACGTCGTTCGAGCTGGTGTTCGCGGTCTATGGCCTGCTGCTGGGGTTGGCGATTGCCGAGGTGCTGGGCGGCTTTGCCCGGGCGTTGAAGCTCAAGCGCGGTGGCAAGGCGGTGCGGGTCGGGTGGTTGACGCCCTTGTTGGGCATCGCGGTCATCCTCGACCTCACGTCATTCTGGCTGCTGGCCTGGGAGGCGCAGTCGCAGATTCTCGCCAATTACCTGACGCTGGTCAGCGTGCTGGCGATCGTCGGGATCTATTATCTCGCCGCGTCGCTGATCTTTCCGGACGAGCCCGCCGACTGGCCGGATTTCGACCTGTGGTACGACCGGCAGAACCGAATGGTGATCGGGGGCCTGCTGGCGGCGAATGTCGGGAGCTGGATCGGGTCGATCGGGCTGGAATTCGTGGCGCCTTCGCCGGAGGAGACATTTTCCGGGGCCGGGGACGCGGTGGAGGTGCTGGCCTCGCTTGGCGTACTGGTGCTGCTGCTGGTCTTGCTGCGGGTCAATGGGCGGCGGACCAATGCGGTGTTGCTGGCGGCGGTCAGCGTGTTGCTGCTGACCGCGGGGATTGCCGAGCTGTTCTAGCCGATCACTTCGAGGACGGCGGCGCGGGCCACTGCGGCGGCGCGGAGATCGTCGGCGGTGCGCCGGGCGAGGAAGGTGAGCGGCGGGCGGGCCGGCCGCGAATGATTGGTAGTAACGTGTTGAACTTGTTTACTGAAAATAGACTTCACTGAGTTTCCTGTCTGGGGATTACGTTCGCCTCACGCTCGGCGCGGGCGGTGTCGGTGCGTTCCTGACGGTCGGCCATGGCGAGCCATGCGGCCTCTGCACGCAGATTGCGGTCGCGGACATTGTCCAGCGTCGCGGCATCGGCATCGGCGCGGCACTTGGCCGCATTGTCACGATAGGTCAGCGTCTGGGCAGCCATCGGGCGCTCCTTTTCTGCGGGAACGGCGGGCGGGACGTGGTTACGCCCCGCCCATCGCGAGTTAGTCAGCGGCCTGCAGGTTCACGGCGGCCATCTTGCCGCGCTTGTCCTGCTCCAGCTCGTAGCTGACGCGCTGGTCCTGGTTCAGCGTCGCCATGCCGGCGCGCTCAACGGCCGAGATGTGGACGAACGCGTCGCTGCCGCCATTGTCGGGGGCGATGAAGCCATAGCCCTTGTCCGAATTGAAAAACTTGACGGTTCCGGTGATGCTCATTGGATATTCCTTCTTTAAGCGGCGCGCCCCGTGCGGGCGGACCTCGAGCTGCGGAGGCAGGGAAAGAAGGAAGAAGGGGCCGCAAAGCACCGAAGACCGTCGATTTGCGACTGTAGCCCGACAGAGATGGGGTGCCGGCCGGGGATTACAAGGGGGCGGGCCGAAATGGTCGGCGGCGGCCGGACGAAGCGGACAGAAATGAAGGGTTTTGGGCCGAAGCGACGGGTTTCGGTCCGCGACGCGACCGATTGGCGACCGCGACGCGACGCCCGCGCGACATTGGCGCGACGGGGTTGTCCGGCGGGCGAGTGGCGTGGGGGCCATGTTGCGATGCCGGGCGGGGGCGTGTGGGACAGCCCCGTGCCCGGCCCGCGCGGTCAGATCAGTGGCGCACGTCCGGGCGCGCGTCGCCATTGGCGAGTGCGGGGGCGAGTGCGGCGCGGTCCGCTCCGGACATCGGCGCGTCCATGTTGGGGCGGAAGTGCGGGGCGGCGCGGTCGTCCGGGCCGGGATGCGCGCCGGTTTCGAGGTCCGGCGCGGCATGCCCCTCGGCGAGGACGTTGCTGCGGCGGGTGAAGAACAAGGCGGCGGCGGTTGCTGCCCCGGCGGCGAGTGCTCCGGCAATCGGGAAGACGTTGCGGCGCAGGGTGGCGAGCGCGGTGGTGGTTGCGCTGGCCTGAGCTGCCTTGGTGCGGGCCGGGGACTTGCGGGGGGCGGTCTTGCGCTGGGTGGTCTTGGCCGTGGCGGCGCGCTTGGCGGGGGTGCGCTTGGCGGTCGCGCGCGTCGCGGGCTTGGTCTTGGGGGTGGTGCTGCGGGTTGCCATGTTCGATCTCGCTGAAATTGCTTGGGGAACGGCGAGAGAACACGGGAGCGGGCACGGCAGTTCCCCGCTCTATTCGTTGCTGAGCGGCCAGCGGCTGTGGCGGGCGCGGTCGCCGAGGTCGATGAGTTCCTCGTTCGGATCGTGGCGGCGGGTGGTCGCGAGGCCGTCGCGACGCGGGGCGCTTTCCTCCCATGCGGTGTGGGGGCGCTCCTTTGCCCTGGCCTCACGATAGGTTGCGTCGCGCACCCGCTTCATGCGGCGCCAGAGCAGCGGCATGGCGATGAAGGGAAAGGCGATGCCGCCGACGATGATCAGCAGCGCGAGCAGGTCGGTCATGCGGAGCCCCTTCCCTTCCTGGCATGGTGATGAGAGCGGAGCGGCGCGCGAGGTGCAAGGGACTTGGTTTGGTTCACGCGGAGGCGCGGAGGCGCAGAGATGAGGCAGCGCGGTGCGACGCCAGCCGTTTTAGCGGATGGTATTGATGGCGGCGGCGGAGCGCTGTGGGCCGCTGACGCGGCTTGGGCCGATCTTCACCCCGTCGCGCCTTTGCGTGAACCCGGGATCACTCCTCTAGCGTCGGCACCGTCTTACGCACCTCCGCCAGATAAGCGTCGGTGGGGTCGGTGAGATGCTTCTTGTTCAGATGCCCAACCCCGGCGACATGGTCGCGATGCTCCCGATCCCACCGCTGCGCATCTTCATACGCGTTGGCGAGTGCCAGTTCCTTCGACTGGCGATAGGCGAAATCATACCAATGCCATTCGACATCGACCGCATGATCGATGCGGTCGCCGGCAAAGGGATCGCTGCGATAGGATGAACTGAACTTGTCCTGATATTTGCAGACGACGTGATCGAGTTTGCGATTGCCGAACTGATCGACATCCATTCCCGATTTATAGTCGATCTTCTTTTCGAAGCTGATGAATGCCTCACGCGCCGCGATCAGCCGCGCAGTGGCCTTGGGCGCGAAGCTTTCGGCGTCGGCGCGGGCGCGGACATATTTCTCGGCCAGCACCGCCGCGCTGCTGGCTCCGCCCGGCAGATCCCGGTACAGACCATGGACCCATGAGATCATCGCGAGGCGCAGCGCGGCCATATCGCGCATCGTTTCGAACAGAAACCGCACCGGAAAATCGCAGCTTTCGGCGCGCTGATCGAAAATCTCCTTTGCATCGACCATATTGCCGTCGAGCTTTTCGATTTCCTTCATCAACCGGTCGGCCAGCTTGGCCGCGACGGCGGGGTCGAGCGCCTTTGCCTTCGCCTGTTGCTCCATGGTGTGGTAAAATGTGTCCTGTACATAGGTCGCGCTGAGCAAAAAGGCGCGGCGGACCGGGTGCACGCGGGTAAAGGCGGCATCCTGACCGATCGAATCGATCTTGGCATCGACCCGCGCCAACGCGTCGCGCATCTGCTCTTCAAAATCCTTGGGGAAATATTTGTCGAAGAGCTGACGGGTGACGATGGCCTTGAGCCCCTCTTTCGCCACTGCTTTCAGGATGGTTGCCGCGATTGCCATGATATCCCCCCAAATTATGTTTGCAGCACAGGCTTTTAAGGATTGCAGGTCGCCCAGCAAGCGAAGCTTCCGGTCGCCGCGAACCGGGTTGGGACACGCGGGCAAGCGATGTGGCGCGGGTGGACGGCGGGGCCGATCAGCGCGGGCGGTGGTCGGTGCCGGCGCCGGGGGTGATGAAGATGGCGGTGGCGGTGGTGCCGGTGGGCACGTCCGCCGTGTGCCACACGCCGGGCGGGTTGATCGCATAGTCGCCGGGGGTGAGCGTTGCGCGGGTGGTGGTGCCATCGGGCAGCTCCTGCACCAGCGTCATTTCCCCCGCGGTGCAGATGACCAGCTCCGCGCCGTGCGGATGGACTTCCCAGGAGGTCCAGCTTTCGGTGAAGCTGTATTGCATGACCAGCCGCCCCTCGATCCCGTCGGCGGCGTGGCGTTGTTCGTAGCCGGCGTACCAGGCCATGCCGTCGAAGGGTGGTTCGACGGTGGCGGTGGCGTGGAGACCGAGATGGGCGAATTGGGTGGAGAGGTGAGGCATGGAGCGCGGATGCTATGAGTTAGCGGACGCTAAATCCAGCGGTGAAGCGCGTCCGCCAGCATGAATAAGGCATTGCGTATCGAAAACTCTCAAATATCCTAAGGGAAAGAACGCTGAGGGGAAAAATGGCTACGCCGACGATAGACGGGATTAGGCATTTACGAGCCGCAGGTATATTTTCCGACATTCCCGTCGGGCAATTCCCGCACAAGTTTAATCGCTATAATTTGATTTACGGTTTCAACGGCTGCGGGAAAACCACGCTTTCGCGTCTACTGGAGTCGATAAGTGAAAGCGGTTTGAGCCCCAATCTCGCAGAAGAAGTTGAATTTTCATTTTCTCTGAGCGACGGGTCCTCCCCTTCCGGAGCAGCACCTGCCAGTTCGATCACGCGGTACCTTGCCGTATTCAACGAGGATTTCGTCGAACGATCTCTCACGTGGAAAGAGGGCGCCGCTCGCCCAATCGTCTATATCGGCGAAGATCAGGCGGCCTTGGCAAAGTCACTGACCGAAGCCGAGTCGAAGGCGGAAACAGCCACTCAAGACCAGCTGCTCAAGTCTTCGGAATGGAGCAGTGCGGAAAAAGCTTTGGACACCATTCGTCGGGACGTTGGGCGTCTCATTGCAGAACAATTAAACTTGGGTCGAAAATACAACGCAACGAATGTGAAGGCAGATTATGAGAGCGGCCAATTCACACCTGAAGATAAGATCTCCGACGACGAGCGGAAGAGATTGAAGGAAATCCTAAATCGTAGCGAACTTCCACACAAGCTACCATTATTTGAAGAGACGATAGAAAGTTCAGTTATTATGTCTGCCGTAAAGGCAGCCCTCGCGATGCAGGTGTCGGATGTGACGATCGAGAGCCTACGCCGGAGGAAAGACGCTCTTGGGTGGGTAGATCAAGGTCTCCAGCTTCATCGGGAAGAGACCGAATGCTTATTTTGCGGTAACGATCTAGAGCAGCAAAGAGTTGAAGCTCTACGTGATGCTCTCGCGGCCGGCTTTGAAAAGCTGACAAGCGAAATCGATTCGACGACTTCTCGGGTGGAGGCTCAAATCCGAGCATGGAGTGCACTTACTGACAAATTACGCATGTTACCGGAGGCGCTGCCGGCCCACCGCGGAAAGCTAAGCACCCAACTCGCATCGACGATACACGCTCTGGATTTGAAAAAGGCCGTGGCAACAAAATGGCTAGAACAGCTGAACCACAAGCGTGCTAATCCTGACGCCGCTATGTCGGCGACACCTTTTCCGGAAGACGCCTCAGACGATAAAATTAATCTGCAAATCGAAAACCTTCATAGTGTGATTGACGATAACAATACCGCCATCGACAATTTCGCCAATGAGCAAGAGCAGGCGCGGATAAAACTTAAAAATCACTATCTAGCAGACGAGCAGAGCGCGTATAGGGCGGCACTGCGCCTAGAAGAAGCGGCCCGAAATGACTTTGAAAAGTCCAATCAGACGCTGAATGCCATTCGGCGAGAGATCGTCCAGATTCGGCAACAGATCAGAGCACACGGACCTGCGGCGGCAGAATTAAATAAATTGCTCGCGAGCTATCTCGGACACAACCAAATAACGCTGGCAGCGGTAGACGATGGGTACCGAATCTGCCGAAATGGAAGCGAATCGCTAAAACCACTTAGCGAAGGCGAGAAAACGGCCGTCGCTTTCTGTTATTTTATAACAGCCCTGACAGCCGAGGGGAGAAAGGTATCCGATCTTGTGGTCGTACTTGACGATCCAATATCTAGCCTGGACACCCGCGCAATGACGCATGTCGTAAGCATGATTAAAAGGACATGTGAAAAATGCACCCAGCTATTTGTGCTAACTCATAACTTAGATTTTATGCGCGAAATGAAAAAGTGGCTCGGCCGACGAGCCACTGAAGACCTTTCAGAATTTCTTTTTATCGAAACCGGCCTAAACACAGACGGGAAACGGTATTCCAATATAGTAAAGATGCCAAAACTCATTCGAGAGTACGAGTCAGAGTATCACTATCTCTATAGCTTAGTGAAAGCTCTAGCGGACGATCCAAACGGCTTTGAGCGCTTTGCGTATTTGATGCCAAACGCGATTCGGAAAGTTCTCGACATATTTTTGGCATTCAAGATTCCCGGGGGGATGGGTTTGGGCTCAAAAGTCGAAAAACTGCTTGTCGACAATTCAAGTCTAGATGCGGCACAGGTAAAGGCCATGGAGCAGCTTGCTCATTTGGAGTCCCATTCAGAAAGTATAGGCGATGTCATCACTTTTTCCGCCTACACGCTCGAACAAGTCGCAGATGCCGCTCGGTGTCTAATGAATATCATTGCAACCGTTGATCCAAGTCATGGGAAGGCGATGGATCGCCTTTGTCGCGCCTAATCACTCCGCCGCCACCTCAGCCCGCGCCGTCACCCCACCCCGCTCCAGCAACGGCGCAAGGTACTTCCCCGTATAGCTGCGCGGCTCCTTCGCCACCTTTTCCGGCGTGCCTTCGGCGACGATCTCGCCGCCCTTGACGCCGCCTTCGGGGCCGAGGTCCAGGATCCAGTCCGCGGTCTTGATGACGTCGAGATTGTGTTCGATCACCACCACGGTGTTGCCCTGTTCGACCAGTGCGTGGAGGACTTCGAGGAGTTTGCGGACGTCCTCGAAATGCAGGCCGGTGGTGGGTTCGTCGAGGATGTAGAGCGTCTGGCCGGTGGCGCGGCGGCTGAGTTCCTTGGCGAGTTTGACGCGCTGGGCTTCGCCGCCGGAGAGGGTCGTGGCTTGCTGGCCGACCTTGACATAGCCGAGGCCGACTTCGGCGAGCATCGCCATCTTGTCGCGGATCGGGGGGACGGCCTTGAAGAACTCCACCGCGTCCTCGACCGTCATGTCGAGCACGTCGGCGATGCTGCGGCCCTTGAACTTCACCTCGAGCGTTTCGCGGTTGTAGCGCTGGCCGTGGCACACGTCGCAGGTGACGTAGACGTCGGGGAGGAAGTGCATTTCGATCTTGAGCAGGCCGTCGCCGGTGCAGGCTTCGCACCGCCCGCCCTTGACGTTGAAGCTGAACCGGCCGGGCTTGTAGCCGCGCGCCTGCGCCTCGGGCAGGCCGGCGAACCAGTCGCGGATGTTGGTGAAGGCGCCGGTATAGGTGGCGGGGTTGGAGCGCGGGGTGCGACCGATCGGCGACTGATCGATGTCGATCACCTTGTCGAGATGGTCGAGGCCGGTGATCCGGTCATGCTTGCCCGCGAGCACGCGCGCGCCGTTGAGGTGGCGCGCGGCGGCGGCGTAGAGCGTGTCGATGGTGAAGCTCGACTTGCCCGAGCCGGAAACGCCGGTGATGCAGGTGAAGGTGCCGAGCGGGATCGACGCGGTGACGCCGGTGAGGTTGTTGGCGGTGGCGTTGTGGACGGTCAGCTTCTTGCCATTGCCCTTGCGGCGCTTGGCCGGGACGGGAACTTCGCGGCGGCCGGCGAGATAGTCGGCGGTGATCGAGTTTTCGGCGGCGAGCACCTGCTCCAGGCTGCCCTGTGCCACCACCTGTCCGCCATGGACGCCGGCGCCCGGCCCCATGTCGATGACGTAATCGGCGCTGCGGATCGCGTCCTCGTCATGTTCGACCACCAGCACGGTGTTGCCGAGATCGCGCAGCCGCCGCAGCGTGACGAGGAGCATGTCGTTGTCGCGCTGATGCAGGCCGATGCTGGGTTCGTCGAGGACGTAGAGGACGCCGGACAGGCCGGAGCCGATTTGCGAGGCGAGGCGGATGCGCTGGCTCTCCCCGCCCGACAGCGTGCCGCTGGTGCGATCGAGATTGAGGTAATCGAGGCCGACATTGTTGAGGAACCCGAGGCGTTCGTCGATTTCCTTGAGGATGGCGCGGGCGATCTCCTGCTGCTGCGGGGTGAGCGCGGCGGGGAGCGTCTGAAAGAACGGGACCGCGTCGGCGACCGACAGGCGAGTGACGGACGAGATGTCGCGCATGGCGATCTTGACCGCCAGCGCCTCGGGCTTGAGGCGCGCGCCGTGGCAGGTCTCGCAGGCGTGGGCGGCCTGATATTTGGACAGCTCCTCGCGCATCCAGGCGCTTTCGGTCTGGAGCATGCGGCGGTTGAGGTTGCCGATGACGCCCTCGAACGGCTTCTTCACGTCGTAGGATTTGCGGCCGTCGATGAAGGTGAGCGTGACCGGCTTGCCGCCGGTGCCGTGGAGGATGATCAGCTTGACCTCACCGGGGAGGTCCTTCCACGGGGTGTCGAGGCTGAAGCCGAATTCGCGCGCGAGGCTGCCGAGGACTTGCATGTAATAGGGCGACGGCGGGTTGGACTTGGCCCAGGGGACGACCGCGCCCTTCTTGATGCTCAGCTCATGGTTGGGGACGACCAGGTCTTCGTCGAAGATCAGCTTTTCGCCGAGGCCGTCGCAGGCCGGGCAGGCGCCCTGCGGGGCGTTGAAGGAGAACAGGCGCGGTTCGATCTCGGCGATCGTGAAGCCGCTGACCGGGCAGGCGAATCGTTCGGAGAAGACGATGCGGTTGTCGGGGATGCCGGTGTTTTTCATGCCCTTCGTCGCCCCGGCGGAGGCCGGGGCCGCTACCGGCTCCATCCCTGCGCCATCTCTGGCGGCCCCGGCCTGCGCCGGGGCGACGGGTTCGGCGGCGAACTTCTGCGGAGCTTCCTTGACGCGGCTGCCGGCCAATTCCCCCACCGTGGTGTCCACCAGGTCGACATAGGCGAGGCCGTCGGCGAGTTTCAGCGCGGTCTCGAAGCTTTCGGCCAGGCGCGTGGCGATGTCGTCGCGGACGACGAGGCGGTCGACCACGACCTCGATGTCGTGCTTGTACTTCTTGTCGAGCGCGGGGGCTTCTTCGATCAGATAGGTTTCGCCGTCGATGCGGACGCGCTGGAAGCCGGCCTTTTGCCACTCGGCGAGTTCCTTGCGATACTCGCCCTTGCGACCGCGCACGACCGGGGCGAGCAGCAACAGGCGGGTGCCTTCGGGGAGCGCGAGGACGCGGTCGACCATCTGGCTGACGGTCTGCGCGGCGATCGGCAGGCCGGTCGCGGGGCTATAGGGGATGCCGACGCGCGCCCACAGCAGGCGCATATAATCGTAAATCTCGGTCACCGTCGCGACGGTCGAGCGCGGGTTGCGGCTGGTGGTCTTCTGCTCGATGCTGATCGCGGGGCTGAGGCCGTCGATATGCTCGACATCGGGCTTCTGCATCATCTCAAGGAACTGGCGCGCATAGGCACTCAGGCTCTCGACGTAACGCCGCTGCCCCTCGGCATAGATGGTGTCGAAGGCGAGGCTCGACTTGCCACTGCCCGACAGGCCGGTGATGACCGTGAGCGTGTCGCGCGGAATGTCGATATCCACGCCCTTGAGGTTATGTTCGCGCGCGCCGCGGACGGAGATATGCGTAAGGCTCATCGACCTGCCGATCGTTCCAGATTTGTTCTAAGTATAGGGAGCACGCGAAGGAGGTCAACGCGCGACCGCGATATGGGGTGCGTGGGCCAAGGGGCAAGGCGCAAAATAGTGCGGGGGCGTGACGGGCGTCACGCGTACCCGGGTGAGCAAGGGTTAGTCATGGGTGCATCGATTTAGGAGGCGCACATGGCTGTTCTGCATATCGAAGCGAAGGCGAGCGAGGGCGTAAAGCCACCGACACCGATCCTGGCGATCGACGGTTGGGTGATCCATTTGACCGACGGCAAGGGTGAGGTGCAACTCAACGGAAGCTGCGGCGACGGTTCTTGGCACAAACTGTCCTATGACATCCGCGGGCCCGAAGGTGAGACGCTGGCAGTGACGGTCCGGTGTGGCGATGCGGAGGTCTGCGCGTTCGAGGTGGATATCTACACCGGCACCACGGCAAGCGCCGGCATTGTGGAGTTCACGCTGTGAGCGCGCGTTGGCTCTGCGCCGGCGCGAGCGTGCTCGCACTGTGCATCGATCCCGCCGCCGCGCAGGACGCGGGACCGGCAGACCGGTCGGACAAGGCGGTGACCCGCGCCGAACTGACCGCGGGCACGAGCGACAGCACGGCCTCCCTGACCCTCGTGCTGTCGGGGGAATCCTCCGAATTCCGCCCCGACAGCGATGGCGACGGGGTGAACTGGGACGCCAGCCAGCTGAGCCTGACCGTGTCGACGCCATTCGACGGCGAGAACGACGCCATGCCAGCCACGCTCGACGGCCTCGCCAGCGGCACCAAGGCGACGCTGCGCTGGGGACAGTTTCGCGGTGCCTCGCGGCTATGGCTCAGCCGCGCTGCGGCGCAGATCGTCGATGAGGCGCGTGCCGAATGCGTGAAGAAGGCGCCGCCGACCGAAGCAGATGCGCAGGACCGGTGTCGCAGAATCCCGACATCGACGCTCGTTCAGCAGTATCTGCCAGCGCGCTACAACCAGTATCTCAATGCGCAGGTGCCAGGCGGTGCGCTCGATTGGGGCATTGAAGGCTCGATCGGCTACAAGCGCTTCGACTATATCGATCCTCTGGTGCTGACTCGCCATGACACGGGCAAGGTGCAGGGGGCCGCAAAACTCTTCTTTGCCTATTATCCGAAGCCGGTTGCCACCGCGATCACGGGATCGATTGCCTATCAGCGCGGGTACGAGGCGGCGGACGCCGTGACCTTGTGCCCCGCACCGGTCGGTCCCGGGCCGGTTACGTGCGTCAGCGGCTCTCCCGGCGCGCCCGAACGCAGCGATGGGCTGCTGATATCGCTCGGGCTGAAGCACCGCTTTTTCGGAAGCGACGGAGCACCGCTGGCCCTCGCGGCGGCACCGCAAGTGACCTACGACGCGCTGGACGACATCTGGGGGGTCGATGTTCCGATCTACTTCTTCCGGAATGACAAAGCGGGCCTGACCGGTGGCGTGCGCGGCGGCTGGCGATCGGACGACAAGAAGGTGCGGTTCGGCGTGTTCATCGGCGCCGCATTCAGCGTGTTTCAATGATGCGCGGATCGCATCCACCAGAGAATGGAGGCAATGATGGCGACATTCTGCCAATCCTATATCGGTCATGCGCTGACGCTGACCCAGCTGTCGATCGGGTTTCTGCTGGTTTCGCTGGTCGCTGCGGCGGCGATGGCGATCGCCGAGGTGATCGCGAAGTTTCGGACCGCCGCGTCCGTACGCACCGACGCGGACACACAGGCCAAGACGGTGCAGACGCTGATCGACGCGCTGAAGGGGCTGGTCACCGCCCTCGCCAGCGCGCCGGTCTGGCTTGCGTTGTTCGCGGTAGGGATCGTGCTGTTCTGGGTGCCCGGCAGCGCGGTTTCGGGACTTTGCCCGGGGGACAAGGCCGCGGCCTGCGCCTGTCCGGTAAAGGCGAAGTGACGATGCGCCCGACCCGCCACCTCGCCGCCCTGCTGGCCCTGCTGGCACCCGCGCTTCCCGTCCACGCCCAGAACAGCACCAACCAGGTGCCGCAGGCACAGCGCGATGTTGTGCTGGACGGGGGCATGGTGTTCCAGTCGGACGAGGGCGGGCCATTCGTCACGCAGAAGTTCAGCGCCCATCGGCTGCGCTATCTGCTGACCAAAGACCATGAGCCGCTCTATTTCAGCTATCGCATCAATGGCGCGAACGTCACCTATCGCGTCGCCTGGATGGCCGAGCCGAGCTTTGCCTATCGCAACCTGACCGGCGGCATCCCGATGCCGATCCCGCCCTTTTTCCAGCAATATCGATCCGATGTGTTCGTGATGGGCATGGCGCTGGGCCAGAGCGAGGGAAGCACCCTGCCATCCACGACCAGCTGGCTGCCGATCACCGAGCTGAAGCTGCGCAGCCAGCCCTAGGGGTGACACCGGCCCACCGCGATCCGAAAAACTTCATACGCCGTTCAGCCCGCACGGCTCACCGTGGCCGCACAACAACATAAGGCAGGCGGCGATGCGGACATTGCGGGTGCGACACGTGGCGGTGCTGGGCGCGAGTGCGCTTGTCTGGCTGGCCACGCCGGGGCTGGCGCAGCAGTCGGGCGGGTCGCCGTCGCGCGGATCGAGCTTCGACGTGCCGGGCAATGCCGCCACCTATCGCTATATCGACGCCGCCGATGGCCTGTTGCAGGCGATCGGGGACGCGCCGCCGGACTTTACCTTCCGCTATCGTGGCGACGATGTCTGGGGCTGGGAATTGCAGACCGGGCATCTGGTGCTGGCCGAGAGCGACCGCGATGAGGCGCTGCGTTACTATTATTTCGAGCCGGATGAAGATGCGCCGTTCCTGGTGCAGGAGGCGCGGCGGTCCTTCGCCTATCAGCGGCAGCGGCTGGCGGTGGTGTATGACAGCGGCGGGGCTGCGCTGTCGCAGCGCGAGAGCGATCTGTGGGACGAGCGCGCCGAGGAGCTGTACGATCGCGGCGTCGCGCTGCGCGCGGCGGCGGACGGCGACGAGCAATGGGATGCGGTCGACGCCGGATGGTGGGCCGGACAGGTCGCGACGGTGATCGAATGGCGGCTGCGCTGGGAAAGCGGGCGCGTGCGGCATCCGGGGTGGCAGCGCTGGCGCGGGACGTCCGATGCGGTGCGCTGGCGGTTGCGGCTGGAGCGTGAGCGCGAGCGGCGGCGGCTGGACGGCGACCGCTTCCGGCGCTGGCAGCGCGACGGGTTTCGCGGACCGCCGCCGCGCTTTGACGGGCCGGGGCGACCGGGCCGGCCGGGGCTGGGCGTGCGTCCGCCGTGGCGCGATGGCGATGGCAGGCCGGGGGCTGGACGTCCGGGTGGCGGGCGGCCGGAGGTTGGACGGCCCGGCGGGCCGCGGCCGGGTGGTCCGCGTCCGGGCGATGGTCGCCCCGGGACCGGGCGGCCCGATGGTGGACAGCCCGGCGCTGGCGGACCGGGCGGCGGTCGGCCTGAAGTCGGGCAGCCCGGCGGGCGGCCCGGTGACGGGCGCCCCGGAACCGGGCGTCCCGGCGGCGGACGGCCCGAGGGTTGGCAGCCGGGTGGCGGACGTCCCGGAGATGGGAGACCGGGCGATGGCCGTCCCGGTGGGCGACCGGGCGACGGTCGGCCCGGCGGCGGAACGCCGGGGGCTGGTCAGCCCGATGGCGGGCAACCCGGCTCGGGCCGTCCCGGAGGACGCCCTGGCGATGCGCGACCGGGCGGGGGCGGCGGGCGTCCGCCCGTGACCACGCCGACACCGACGCCTCCGCCTCCGCCGGTTGCGGGGCAGCCTGCACCACCGCCGGCGGTGACCCCGCCGCGCCCGCGTCCGGAGGTCGGACGGCCGCTCGGAGATCGCCCGGTCGAATGGCGGCGGCGCATGCCCGAAGGGACCGCTCCACGCGAGAGCGGCCCGCAGGGGCCGGTGCGGGTCGCACCAACGCCTCCGCCGCAACCCCAGGCGCAACCGCAGCCGCAATGGCGCCCGCAACCGCAGCCACAGGTGCAGCCCCGTCCGCAGCCCGCGCCGGCACCCGTGCGGGTCGCTCCCCCACCCCCGCCGGTCCGGGTTGCGCCGCCGCCGCCTCCCCCGCCCCCGCCGCCGCCTCCACCAGCGGCGCGGAGCAGCGATCCGGGGCAGTCATTGCGGGACAACGCGTCCGAGCGCCCGCAATAGGCGGGGTCAGGCTGGCGTGAAGGGCAGGATCGCCTGATAGACCGCGCGCGGCGGCGCTCCGGGAACGGAGGCCCCGCGCGCGAGGAGAAAGGCATGGGCGACGATCTCGGCCTGCTGTTCGATTCCGTAGCGCTCCAGCGTCCAGCCCGGCTTGATCGCGTAATCATAGCGGCAGAAGGGGTGGCGGCGCAGGGGGAGGAAAATCCCGCGCTGATGCTGCCACACATGCGTCATCTCATGGATGAAATGCGCCTGGAGGCCGAGCGAAGCGGTGGAAAAATCCTCGCGATAGGCATGGCCCTTGGGGTGGAAATGGATGCAGCCGAGCGGGGCCATCGTCACGTTGCGCGGCTGGAAGAAGATCCATTTGCGGTTGGCGACGGCGGCAGCATCATAGTCGATCGCGTCGCCGAACATGCTGCGCGCGAGTGCGATCTCTCCGGGGGTGAGCGGGCGGCGATGCGTCATCGTGGCTGAGGTGGATTGCGGGAGGGGTTATGTCTAGACCCCCTCCTCATGCTGATCCTGTTCAACAAGCCGTGGGGCGTCCTGTCGCAATTCACCGATGAGGGGAGCGGGCATCCGACGCTGGCCGATTATATCGATGTGCCGGGGGTGTATCCCGCCGGGCGGCTGGACCGGGACAGCGAGGGGCTGTTGCTGTTGACCGATGACGGGCGGTTGCAGGCGCGGATCGCGGACCCGAAGCATAAAGTCGCCAAAACCTATTGGGCGCAGGTCGAGGGGGAGCCGGACGACGCGGCGCTGGTAGCGCTGCGGACGGGCGTGCGGCTGAAGGACGGGATGACGCGCCCGGCGCTGGCCGAGCGGATCGACCCGCCGGCGATCTGGCCGCGCGACCCGCCGGTGCGGTTCCGCAAGAGCGTGCCCGATTGCTGGATCGCGCTGACGATTACCGAGGGGCGTAATCGGCAGGTCCGGCGGATGACGGCCGCGGTGGGGCACCCGACGCTACGGCTGGTGCGCTGGCGGGTAGGCGAGTGGACGCTGGATGAGGTCGCGCCGGGGACGTGGCGGGACGCCGCGCAGACAATTAGGTAGACAATTACGCGCCTATTTCTCCTGACCGGGCGCGCGCAGTTCGGCTTCGATCTCAACCGTCTTGCCGTTGGCGAAGGCGAGGCGGAGTGGGATCTTGCCGCCGGCGCGCAGTTCGGGGGAGAGGTCGTAGAGCATGACATGCTTGCCGCCCGGTTCGAACTTGACCGTGGCACCGGCAGGGATCGCGACGTCCTTGAGCGGCGACATCGTCATCATGCCGTTCTCATGCTTCATTTCGTGCAGCTCGGTGCGCACCGCGGCAGGTGACGAAACGCCGAGCAGGCTGGTCGCCTCGCTCCCGCCCTTCACCGTGAAATAGGCGGCGCCGGGGCGGCTCGAAACGGCGGGCAGGCGCACCCATGCATCCTCGACGCCAAGCTGTGCCTGCTCGCATCCGGCCAGCGTCACCGCAGCCATCACCGCCACCACGAAAGACCGCATCTTCGAAACTCCTTCTCCCGATTCGGGAACATCCGTGAAATTCCTAAGAGCGCCATGGCCTTGCGACAAGGCGCGGCGCGCCTATATCGCCCCTTGTGATGGCCGCGTTGCCGCTTGAGGGGCGCGGTAACGCACTGGTTTAACATGATTTAGCAGACGGGGGCCTTAGAGGACTCATGGGTAAAGTTATCGGAATCGATCTCGGCACGACCAACAGCTGCGTGGCAGTGATGGAGGGCGGCAAGCCCAAGGTGATCGAGAATGCAGAGGGCGCGCGCACCACGCCGTCCATCGTCGCCTTCGCCAAGGACGGCGAGCGACTGATCGGCCAGCCGGCCAAGCGCCAGGCGGTCACGAACCCCGACAACACCGTCTTTGCGGTCAAGCGCCTGATCGGCCGCCGCTTTGACGATCCCATCACCAAGAAGGACACCGAGCTGGTCCCCTACACGATCGTGAAGGGTTCGAACGGCGACGCATGGGTCAAGGCGGGCGGCGAGGATTATTCGCCGTCGCAGATCAGCGCGTTCATCCTGCAGAAGATGAAGGAAACCGCCGAGAGCTATCTGGGCGAGACCGTGACGCAGGCGGTGATCACCGTCCCGGCTTACTTCAACGACGCACAGCGTCAGGCGACCAAGGACGCGGGCAAGATCGCCGGCCTTGAAGTGCTGCGCATCATCAACGAGCCGACGGCGGCGGCGCTGGCCTATGGCCTCGACAAGGACAACAACAAGACCATCGCGGTCTATGACCTTGGCGGCGGCACGTTCGACATCTCGATCCTGGAGATCGGCGATGGCGTGTTCGAAGTGAAGGCGACCAACGGCGATACCTTCCTGGGCGGCGAGGATTTCGATTCCAAGCTGGTTCAGTATTTCGCCGACGAGTTCAAGAAGGTCGAAGGCATCGACCTGACCAAGGACAAGCTGGCGCTGCAGCGTCTGAAGGAAGCGGCCGAGAAGGCGAAGATCGAGCTGTCGTCGGCGCAGACGACCGAGGTCAACCTGCCCTTCATCACCGCCGACCAGAACGGCCCCAAGCACCTCGTCAAGACGCTGTCGCGCGCGGAGCTGGAGCGGCTGGTCGACGATCTGATCACGCGCACGCTCGACCCGTGCCGCAAGGCGATGGCCGATGCCGGCGTCAAGTCGGCGCAGATCGACGAAGTGGTGCTGGTAGGCGGCATGACCCGCATGCCCAAGGTGCGCCAGGTCGTGAAGGAGTTCTTCGGCAAGGAGCCGCACACCGGCGTCAACCCCGATGAGGTGGTGGCGATCGGCGCGGCGATCCAGGCCGGCGTGCTGCAGGGCGACGTCAAGGACGTGCTGCTGCTCGACGTGACCCCGCTGTCGCTGGGCATCGAGACGCTGGGTGGCGTGTTCACCCGCATGATCGACCGCAACACGACGATCCCGACCAAGAAGAGCCAGGTCTATTCGACTGCCGATGACAATCAGCAGGCGGTGACGATCCGCGTGTTCCAGGGCGAGCGCGAAATGGCGGCGGACAACAAGATGCTGGGTCAGTTCGACCTGGTCGGCATACCCCCTGCCCCGCGCGGCGTGCCGCAGATCGAGGTGACGTTCGACATCGACGCCAACGGCATCGTCAACGTGTCGGCCAAGGACAAGGGCACCGGCAAGGAGCAGCAGATCCGCATCCAGGCCAGCGGTGGCCTGTCGGACAGCGACATCGACCAGATGGTGCGCGACGCCGAGAAGTTCGCCGAGGAGGACAAGGCGCGTCGCGCCGCCGCCGAGGCGAAGAACAATGCCGAATCGCTGATCCACACCACCGAACGCCAGCTCGCCGAAAATGGCGACAAGGTCGACGACGCGCTGAAGGGCGAGATCCAGTCGGCGATCGACGCGACCAAGGCGGCGGTCGAGAGCGGTGACGCCGATCAGATGAACGAGAAGAGCCAGGCCCTCGCGCAGGTCGCGATGAAGCTGGGCCAGGCGATCTACGAGAAGCAGCAGCAGTCGGAGGCTTCGCCCTCCGCCGATGCAGCTGCGGAGAAGCCGGCGGACGACGTGGTCGACGCCGAATTCTCCGAGGTGGACGACAACAAGGCGTAATTTATGCTCACCCCCGCCCCTTTCACTCCCAAGGAAAGGCGGCGGGGGATCGGGCGGGGGCCGAGTGAATGACCACCCAGGTAGATTATTACGAGCTGCTCGGCGTTTCGCGCGATGCAGACGATGCGACGATCAAATCGGCGTTTCGCAAGCTGGCGATCCAGTGCCATCCCGACAAGCATGGCGGGTGCAAGGAGCAGGAAGCCAAGTTTAAGGCGATCAACGAAGCCTATGATTGCCTGAAGGATCCGCAGAAGCGCGCGGCCTATGACCGGTTCGGCCATGCTGGGCCAGGTGGCATGGGCGGTGGCGGCGGTCAGGGCTTCGACGGCTTTGCCGATATCTTCGAATCCATGTTCGGCGAGTTCATGGGCGGACGCGGCGGTGGCGGCCAGCGCCAGGCGCGCGGCGCCGACCTGCGCTACGACATGGAAATCAGCCTGGAAGACGCCTTTCACGGCAAGCAGGCGGACATCACCATCGACGTATCCGGCCCGTGCGAGCCGTGCGGCGGCACCGGCGCTGCGCCGGGGACGATGGCGAAGCGCTGTGGCACCTGTGCCGGGCATGGCAAGGTGCGCGCGCAGCAGGGCTTTTTCGTGGTCGAGCGGACCTGTCCGTCGTGCCATGGCGCGGGGCAGACGATCGCCGATCCGTGCCGCAATTGCCGCGGCGAGGGCCGCGTCGACAAGACGGTGACGTTGAACGTCAACATCCCGCCAGGCGTTGACGAAGGCACGCGCATCCGCATGGCGGGTCAGGGCGAGGCCGGCGCGCGCGGGGCGCCTCCGGGCGACCTTTACATCTTCCTGCATGTGAAGCCGCATGCGATCTTCGAGCGTGAGGGCACCACGCTGTTCGCGCGCGCGCCGATCAGCTTCACCACCGCGGCGCTGGGTGGCGAGATCGAGATTCCGGGCCCGGACGGCGAGCTGCACCGCATCCATCTCCACCCCGGCACGCAGAGCGGGCGCGAGGTGCGTCAGCGCGGCGCGGGCATGCCGGTGCTGCAGGGGCGCGGTCGCGGCGACCTGGTCGTGCGGATCGAGGTCGAGATCCCGACCAAGCTGTCGGGCGAACAACGCGCGCTGCTCGAACAGTTCCGCGCGCTGGAGACCGGTGAGGAATGCCCGGTGTCGAGCGGGTTCTTCGACAAGCTGAAGAAGGCGGTGGGGGGATAGAGTCCCTCCCCCCCGTCGCCCCGGGCTTGACCCGGGGCCGGGCTTTTTGCGCGGCGAAGAAGCCCTGCCCCGGCTCAAGGCCGGGAGGACGATGGCGGCCGTTTGCTCTCTTGAGATGTTTCGCCGTGCAGCTAGGCTGATCGCCGATGGCACAGCAAGCAACCCCAAACGGCCTGACGCTGGTCATCCGCGCCATAACCGGGATCGTGACGTTCAAGGGTAGATCTCGACGATCCGAGTTATTCTATTACTGGATCGCGGCGATGCTCGTCGGTACGATCATTCGGCACATTCCTTATCAACTGTCACCGCGAACCGACTGGATCGTGGATCAGGCGGGTCAGCTGTTGTTGCTGCTACCGATCTTCGCCTTGTTCGCGCGTCGGCTCCATGATGCGAACGTCAGCGGATGGTGGACGCTGTTGCTACCGCCAACCATGGCGCTCGGCGTCTATTCGAGCGCCCGGTTTGTATTCTTTGATCCTTTAAATGGAGCATCGACGTTACCCGACCTGCCCCTTTGGGCCTCGCTCTTTCAGATCGGCGGCGTCCTATTTTTCTTGGCCTTCATACTCGTGGTCCCCGGCACCGAAGGCCCCAACCGCTTCGGCCCCGATCCGCGCAGCTCAATAGACCCCGAACAGCTTCGCACTCGCGACCAGCAGGACGAGGCCGAGGGCGCGCAGGATCCACTTTTGCGGTAGTTTGATGCCCAGCGTGGTGCCGACCACCGCGCCCGCGAGGACGGCGACAGCGTAGAGCGGGAGCTCGGGCGGGAGCTTGCCGACCGACGCGAAATTGCCCGCGAGCCCTGCGGCGGAATTGGCGAGGATGAAGACCGCCACCACGCCCGAAGCCGGCTTGGGCGCGGACCAGGCGAGGAACAGCAAGAGCGGCGAGAGGAAGATGCCGCCGCCGGTGCCTGTCAGCCCAGCAAGCAGGCCGAGGCCGATCCCGGCGAGGATCGCCACCCAGAGCGGCGGATCGTGCCATTCGCGCTCGGCCTTCAACTCGCGCGGCCACAGCATGCGGGCGGCGGAGAAGAGCAGCACCGCGCCCATGGCCGGGCGGTAGAGTTCCGGGGGCACGTGGATCATGCCGCCGACGAACGCCGCGGGGATCGCGCCGACGAGGAACGGCCAGAGCGTGCGCCAGCGGAACAGTCCGGCGCGGGCGTAGCGGATCGATCCCAGGGTCGCGACGATCAGGTTGAGGACGAGCGCGGTCGGGCGCATCACCGCCACCGGCACGCTGAACAGCGCCAGCAGCGCGATATAGGACGACGCTCCGCCATGGCCGACGGTGGAGTAAAGCAGCGCGCCGAGGAACATGCAGGCCGCGAGTGCGAGGTGAAGGGAGTCGATCGGCATCGTGGTTGAGGGGTAGCAATCCTTTCAACTCCGTCCAGTCCCCTACGTCGTCACCCCGGTCTTGTTCCGGGGGCCACCGGGAGGCGGGGCGCGAAGCAAGAGGCTGGAGCGCCGGACGTGAGGCGGGGTGGACCCCGGCACGAGGCCGGGGTGACGATGATGTTGGGGTCTTAGCCCTCTCTCCGCTTGCGGGGAGAGGGTTGGGAGAGGGGGCTGTCCTCTCAAGCCAATCGCTAGTGGCAGACTCCCCCTCTCCCCGGCCCTCTCCCCGGAGGGGAGAGGGAGAAGAAGGGGCATCGCCCCAAAACCAAAAGAGGGCCGGCGTTTCCGCCAGCCCCCCGGTGTCGCCATCGACCTGCTCGCTCGTCCGGGAGACGGGCGCGCCGCGGTGGCGGCAGGCAGTGTTCCACTCACCGGCAAGGGACGTGGAACCCCGCGTTCCAACGATCGCAAAGCGTCCGCTGGCCGGTCACCGGGACGGGGGCGGTTCCGAAGAGCCGCGTTCCCGCCTCGATGTCCTTGCGATCCCTTCGCGCCTTGCGGCGTTCCGGCATCGCGGTCCGGTCATCGATCGACACGATCCCCGAAGGGTCGTTTCATTCGATCACCTCGCGTCGGTTCAGTTGCCCGAAGGCTTCCAGCTCCGTCGCGGCTGTGGCTACATCGTTCCGGCCTTGCCCGAAGGCGCCGCCGTTCCGCTGCAACCCGCTCCACCCGGTCCGAAGACGGGCTTTGCGTCCGTGGCTTCCGATCTGTTCCCGCTGTCCGAAGACATCGGTCGCTTCCCGGCCGCCTGTCATCCCCGGCACGAATGCCCGGGATGCCATTGGACGCCTGTCCGTTCCGTTCCCGCAAGCACGATGCGAACATCGCTCCTGCGGTTTCCCGGGGTGGCGTCCCCGTCCCGATCCATGCGGTTTCCCGAAGGCACCTGCACGGGTCAGGCCGTGACAAACATTTGATTTCGCTTTGGTTTCCCGCTGCGGCCTCATCTGCCTGCCCCATCATGCTGTCACGCTTTGCGAGTCGGGCGAAGCGGCGATCGACCGTTACCATCTGTGGATAACGTGAATCGCGGGAAGAGATTTAGCGGGTGGGCGACCAGTCGGGTGGGGCGAGCTCGAACCCGGCAAAGTCGAATCCGGGGACGACGATGCAGCTGACCAACGCCCAGCCGCGATGCGCATCTGCTGCCTGCCAGCGATTCGTCGGGACGCGCGCCTGCGGCTGGTAACCGGACAGCACGTCGCCGCCAAGTACGATCGCCTCCGGATTGGCGTCCGCCGCATCGGCAATCATCAGGTCGAGCGGCGATCCGGCGTGCCACAGCCACAGTTCATCGGCATCGACGCGGTGCCAGTGGGACGTCTGCCCCTGTTCCAGCAGGAACAGGATCGCGGTGCCGGGGGACCTGCCACCGTCTTCAAGTGATTGAGAACGCCATGTTTCCCGATACCAGCCGCCTTCCGGGTGCGGCGCGAGATTGAGGCGTTCGATAAGGGTGCGGGCTTCCTGCATGCCAGATGAACTGCACGAAATGTGACGTTCATGAAACCCCGCCTCGCCGGCGCGCGTTTTTAGCCGCGAGTTCAGGAAGATGGAGTAGAGATTATGCGTAACCTGATGCTGGCGCTGGGCGCCGCTTCGCTGGCCGTCCCCGCAACGGTGATGCTGCCGAACACGTCGAACGAGGCGCAGGCGCAAAGCAAGAAGAAGCGCTACAGCTATCGCGAGTGGAAGGGCCGGGACGGCCGCCGCTATTGCCGCAAGCCCGACGGCACGACCGGTCTGGTGATCGGTGGCGTCGCTGGCGCGCTGGTCGGACGCACGATCGATACGCGCGGCGACCGCACCGTCGGCACGCTGCTGGGCGCAGCGGCAGGTGCGGTTGCGGGTCGCGAGATCGAGCGCAGCGGCAAGCGCTGCCGTTAAACGGTGCGAAACAGTGCGAAATGATGCGGGGCGCGGGATATTTCCGCGCCCCGTTTCGTTGGCACAACATCGGCGGGGGGCATCATGAACAGGGAGATGCCCGATGAACTTCTCACTTCGCACCGGCATGATCGCGCTGAGCGCTGGCGCCATGGCGCTGACCGGCGCGTGCAGCCAATATGGTTATGACCGGCCCGGCTATGCCAGCGGTGGCGGCGGATGGGACGCACAGCGTTATTATCGCGACGGAAATTATCAGGAGCGGCGCCTGAGCCGTGGCGACAATGTCTATGTCGGTCGTGACGGGCGCTATTATTGCCGCCGCAGCGACGGCACCGCGGGTCTGATCGTCGGTGGGCTGGCCGGCGGCGTGCTCGGCAACATCATCGCTCCGGGCGGGTCGAAGACGCTGGGCACGATCATCGGCGCAGCCGGTGGCGCGGCGATCGGCTCTGCGGTCGACAAGGGTGAAGTGCGCTGCCGCTGATCCCGGTTCCGCAAATTTAACGCAAAGGGTGTAGTGCGCTGGAGCAATGCTCCGCGTGCTCACCCTTTCGTCACTGTTTCCCGATGCGTCGCGGCCCAATTTCGGCGTGTTTGTCGAGCGGCAGACCCTGGGGCTGGCGGGGCATCCACAGGTCGAGTTGAAGCTGGTGGCGCCGATCGGGCTGCCACCCTTTCCGCTCTCGCGCTTGGGGCACTATGCCGCGCTTGCCACCCTGCCCCGCCATGAGGTCTGGAAGGGCGTGGAGGTGTGGCGTCCGCGCTTTGCCAATGTACCGGGGATCGGTGGGCGACTCCATGCCGCAATGCTGACCGCGCGACTGACGCCCTTGTTGCGCGCGATCCGGCGCGAGTTTGCGTTCGATGTGATCGATGCGAGCTTTTTCTTTCCCGACGGCGTTGCGGCGGTCGCGCTGGGCCGCGCATTCGGCGTGCCGGTATCGATCAAGGCGCGCGGGGCGGATATCCATCATTGGGGACGTGCACCGGGTACGGCGGCGCAGGTGTTACGCGCTGGACAGGCCGCGGACGGGTTGCTCGCCGTGGCCGGATCGATGCGTGACGATATGGTGGCGCTGGGCATGGATGCGGCCAAGATCCGGGTCCATCGCACTGGAGTTGACCTCGATCGCTTCGCGCCGCGTGACCGGGCGGCGGCGAAGGCGGCATTGGGGGCCACCGGCCCGCTGGTAGCGAGCGTCGGCGCGCTGATCCCGCGCAAGGGGCATGAGATCGTGATCGACGCGGTCGCGGCGCTGCCCGGCGTGCGACTGATGATCGCAGGCGAAGGGCCGGAGCGACCGAGGCTGGTGGCGCAGATCGCGCGGCTGGGCGTCGGCGACCGGGTGATGTTGCTGGGCAGCGTGGCGCATGGCGAATTGCCGGCATTGCTGGCGGCGGCGGACGTGATGGCGCTGGCGTCGTCGTCGGAAGGTCTCGCCAATGCGTGGGTCGAGGCGCTGGCGAGCGGGACGCCGGTGGTCATCCCCGATGCAGGGGGCGCACGCGAACTGGTGACCGCGCCGGAGCATGGGCGGATTGTCGCGCGGACAGCAGGGGCGTTTGCCGAGGCGATCGGAGCGCTGGTCGCGGCCCCTCCCCCGCCCGACGCGGTGCGCGCGGGCGCGGCGGGGTTCACCTGGGAGGCGAACCGCGACGCGCTCTACGCGCACTTGGCGGGATTGGTCGGGCGCTAGCGCTGCTTCTTCGCCCACGCGGAGTATTGGGCCTCTGCGAGCTTCACCAGGTCACCCATCGCCAGGTTCATGTCGATTAGGTGCAGCCCCCAATCGTCCAGCCGCTGCGGGCCGACCATCACGTCGCCGGGGATGGTGTCGGTGCGGGCATCGGCAGGGTCGGCGTTTAGCGTCGCTTCGAAATAGCTGGCACCGTCCTTCACCACGCATGCGCCGGAGATCAGGCCGGGCAGCTTGACGAAATTGGTCGTGACCGGCGGCCCGTCCTTGCTCCACGCAAAGGCGGAACCGGTGCCGAGCAGCGAACCGGTCGGGAGATAGGCGTTCAGCGGCGCGCTGCCCCCGCCGAGCGCGGCGGGGTTGGTGCAGGCGACCTGCATCCCCGGCGTGGCCGAACGGGCGAAGCGCGATTTGGCGGGCGGCGGTACGGTCGCGCGGAAGCTGACATAGGTGACCACGCAGCCCGTGTCGGTCGCGCTGGCGCAGGTCGGGATCGACTTGAGCGTGCCGGTGCGCTGCCCCGCCGCCACGTCGAGGTTGAACCCGATCGGCATGGCCGAGATGATCGGCTTCATCGCATCCGGCTTGCCGTCGAATTCGCGTTCGAGCAATTGCGAGAGCATCCGCGCGCCCTGGCTATGGCCAATCAGGATGACGCCGCGACCCTGATTGTCATGCTTCATATAGTCGTCGAACGCGGCCTTGACGTCGCGATAGCCGAGCACCGGGTCCGCGCCTGACGTCTGCCCCGCCATCACCGCCTGCAACGCCTTGAGCGTCACCTGACGGTACATCGGCGCATAGACGCGGCACACGCTGCGGAAGCGCGCCGCCTGAATCATCGCGACGCGGCGCTCGGCGGCATCGATGCTGAGGTCGCTGTTGGGCGTCTGATCGGTCGAAACGGTGGGATAGACATAGAAGCAATCGAATTTCGGGTTTGCTGCGGGCGTGAACTTCTCGATGGTCCGCGAGCCATCCGGCGCGACCACCGTGGCATCCAGATTGACGGTGCAGCTATCCTCGCGGCCGGGGCGGCAGAGCCAGTTGGCGGTATCGCGATAGTCGGCGGGCGCGGGTGCCGCGACCTGAGCGGCGGCAATGGCGATGGCGGTCGTCAGCATGATCCTCTCCCCTGTTATCTGCCCCCATTATGCACCGATCGCAGCCAATTGGAAGATTCGGTATGGCCGCCTGTGCGCCATGTTTGCAAGATGACCACGTGTCGCTTGCGTCGCCGGTCCGGGCGCGCAACGGTGGGTATATGGTGATCGCTCCCGCCTTTGCCCTGCTGCTGGTGACCCAGAGTGCGCCACCCGACCCGGCACGCGCGCTGGAGGACGCGGGCCGTTATCGCGAGGCGGAACCGATCCTGCGACGCGCGGTCCGCGATGCGGGCGCGACCGCCGATGATGCGGTCGCCGATGCGGCGGAACGGCTGGCGGACAATCTGGCCAAGCAGGCGCGCCCGCGTGAGGCCGAGCCATTCTATCGGCGTGCGTTCGAGATCCGCCTTGCCCGGCATGGTGCGGCGCATCCCGCCGTCGCGCGCAGCCTGAGCCAGTTGGCCGGGCTGGCCGCGGATGCCGGGCGGATGGCAGAGGCAGAGGCACTGTCGGCGCGCGCGGTGACCATCCTGACTGCTGCCGGGCCGGATGCGCTGCTTGACCTCACCCGCGCACAAGGCAATCGCGCGGGCATCCTTGCGGCGATGGGACGGGGCGAAGACGCCTATGCGCTGTATCGCGAGGCGGCGGCGACATTGCAGCGGCTAGGTCCGGCGGCTGAGTTGGAGTTTGCTGTCGCGCTCAACAATCTGGGGTCGCATCTGGTGCGCATGGCGGGCGCGACCAGCGTGCAGGCGGGGTTTCGGCGGAGCTTTACCCTGCGCCAGGCGGTGCTGTCGCCGTTCCGCCCGATGCCGGGCGCGGGTGGGGTTGAGCCGCTCGACGCGATGCTGCGCCGCCGCTTGCTGTTCGACGCCGCGATGGCGCTGCGCATGGCGCTGGGCGTGCGTGTGAGGCTGCTTGGCGAGATGCATCCCGATACCGCCAACAGCCTCAACGGGCTGGCGGCGGCGGAGCGGGCGCTGGGGCGGCGGGAGGAGGCGGAACGGCTGTATCGCCGCGCGCTTGGCATCAAGATGGCGATGCTACCCCGCGGCGACCGCGATCGCGTGATCGGCGCATGGAGCCTCGCCAGCGTGATTGCGGAGGATGCCATGCGTGCCGGTGAAGCGCGGGTGCTGTACCGCACGGCAGCGGCGGAAGCCTTGGCGGCGCAGGGGCGGCATGCCGACTATGACCGCGCGGCGAGCGCCGAATTGCGGAGTTTCGCACCGATCTTCACCGGGCAGGTGCGCGCTGCCTGGACGCTCGCCAGTCGTCCCTAATCCAGCGGATAGAGCGCGGCAGCCACGCCGCGCAGTTCGGCCCTCAGCACGCCCCACAGGCGCGCTGCGGCGCGGCTGTCCATCGGTTCGATGCCGAAGGGCAGCGCCGCCTCCAGCGCGGCCGGCGGACGGCGCAGCGTGGTTCCGGTGCCGAGGATCAGGAATTCCGGCAGCGGGTCCAGCGCCAGCAGCGGCGCGAGATCGTCCGCCGTCAGCGCATCGAGCGGCGGGGGCGACCAGCCATCGGCGCGGGTCGGGGTCAGCAACAGCCCTTCATACACGCCGTCATCGACGCGAAACCCGCGACCGCTGAACCCCGAGACGACCGGACCCTCGATCCGGGTCCGGTCGACCCGCATCAGGGCATGTCCTTGAAGTCGACCGAATCGGTGCGCTCGGCACCCTTGGGCCCGGTCGCTTCCTTGGGCAGGAAGCTGTCGGGCTTGAGCCGCAGCCACAGCAGGATCGCGGCCGAGACATAGACCGACGAGAAGGTGCCGATGACGATGCCGAGCAGCATCGCGGCGGTAAAGCCGAAGATCACGTCCGGGCCGAGCAGCAGCAGCACGGCGAGCACGATGCCGATCGACAGCGACGTCACGACGGTGCGCGACAGCGTTTCGTTGATCGACAGGTCGAGCAGTTCACCCATCTCCATCTTGCGGTATTTGCGCATGTTTTCGCGAATACGGTCATAGACGACGATGGTGTCGTTCAAGGAATAGCCGATGATCGTCAGGATCGCGGCGACGATGTTCAGGTCGAACTCGAGCTGGGTCAACGCGAAGAAGCCGAGCGTCAGCGCGACGTCGTGGAACAGCGCGAACAGCGCGCCGACACCGAACTGCCATTCGAACCGGAACCAGATGTAGAGCGCGATCGCCAGCATCGCGAGCGTCAGGCTGATCGCACCGTTGCGGAACAGCTCCTCCGACACCTTGCCCGACACGCTCTGCGCGCCGGCGACCTGCGCACCGGGATAGCCCTGCTGGATCGTCGTGCGGATCGCCGATGCGGCCTTGTTCGCGGCCTCTTCGCCACCTTCGGGCAGCGGGGTACGCACCGAATATTCGGTCGTGTCACCGCTGCGCTGGATCGTCGCTTCGCCATAGCCGAGCGCTTCGACCCGCTGGCGCAGCGTTTCGACATCGACCGGCTGGCTGAAGGTCACGCGGGTCTGCTGGCCGCCGACGAAATCGATGCCGAGGTTGAAGCCCTTGACGAAGCACAGCACGATCGAGCCGATGATGAGCAGCAGCGACAGCCCCATCGCCACGTTCCGCCATTTGAGGAACGGGATGTTGGTGTTGTCGGGGACAAGTTTGAGCGGGCGCATATCTGGGCGGCCTTAAATATTGATCGTCTTGGGACGGTTGCGCTTCAGATAATCGGCGACGAGCAGACGCGTGAACGTGACGCCGGTGAACACCGAGGTGACGATGCCGATCGCCAGCACGACCGCGAAGCCGCGGATCGGGCCGGTGCCGAACAGGAACATGATCGCCGCCGAGATGACGTTGGTGATGTTCGCGTCGAAGATCGCGCGGCTCGCTTCCTTGTAGCCGAACTCGACCGAGGCGATCGCGGCACGGCCGCGGATGCGCTGTTCCTCACGGATGCGTTCGTTGATCAGCACGTTGGCGTCGACCGCAGCACCGATGGTGAGCACGAAGCCGGCGATGCCCGGCAAGGTCAGCGTCGCGCCGAAGAACGCCATGACGCCGAGCACCATGATCGCGTTCACCAGCAGCGCGGCGGCGGTGTAGACGCCGAACCGCAGATAGGTGAACAGCATGAACGCGATCAGCGCGAGCGTGCCGACGATACCGGCAAGGATGCCCTTTTCGATCGATTCCTGGCCAAGCTCGGCCGAAACGGTGCGTTCCTCGACCACCTTGAGCGCGACGGGCAGCTTGCCCGAGCGCAGCGCGATGGCGAGTTCGTTGGCGCTTTCGACGGTGAAACCACCCGAAATCTGGCCACGGCCACCGAGGATCGGTTCATTGATGTTCGGCGCGGAGATGACCTGACCGTCGACGATGATCGCGAACGGCTTGCCGGTGTTGGTCTGGGTCGCCTGCGCGAAGCGGCGCCCGCCCTGGGTGTCGAAGGTGAAGCCGACCACGACCTGCTGGTTCTGGTCATATTCCTGCTTCGCGTCGATCAGCTGGTCGCCGCTGACGATGATCTGGCGCTTGAGCGCGATCTTCGCGACCTCACCCTGCTTGGTCGGATAGGCGACATAGGGCAATCCGCCCGGTGCGGTCGGATAGGCCATGATCTCGCTGCCGATCGGCGGGCGACCGGCGGCGATCTCCGCCGGATTGGCGGTGGTATCGACCAGCTTGAACTCAAGCCGTGCCGTCGTCCCGATCGTGCGCTTGAGCGCCTCGGGATCCTTGACCCCCGGCACTTCGACGAGGATGCGGTTGCGGCCCTGCAGGATGATCGTCGGTTCGAGCGTGCCGAGCGCGTTGATGCGGCGATCCACCACTTCGCGCGCGTCGGACATCGCCTGCGTCACCGCCTGGTCGAGCCCGGCACCGGTCTGGCTGACGATGAAGCGGGTGCCGTCGCGCACCTCGATCGTCCATTCGCGCTGGCCCGACATGCCAACGCCGCTGCCGGTCAGTTGGAGCAGGCGTTCGCGTGCCGCATCGACCTGTGCGACATTGCGCACCATGAAGCTGATGCGATTGTCACGGGTGGAGATGTCGCCGATGTCGATCCGCGGATCCTGACGGCGGAACTCGGTCTCGATCTCATCCCGCTTGGCGGCGAGGCGCGTGCGGGCGAGATCGTCGACATCCGCTTCGAGCAGGATCGAGCTGCCGCCAGCCAGATCGAGGCCAAGGTTGATCGACGGCTGCGGGATCCAGGACGGCCAGCGCTCGCGCGCGCTTTCCGGCACGAAACTGGGGATCGCGAGCAGGGCGAAGACGACGATCGTCAGCCAGACCGCCCACACCTTCCACTTGGGGAAATCGAGCATGGCGTCAGTCGTTCGCGGGTTTGCCGCCGAGCGGCTGGACCTCGACGATGGTCGCCTTGACCACCTTGACCTTCACGGTCGGCGCGATTTCGATATTGGCGTAGACGTCGTCGACCGACACCACCTTGCCCACCAGACCGCCCGCAGTCACGACCGTGTCGTTCTTCTTCATCGAGCTGATCGACGCCTGCAGCGTCTTCATCCGCTTTTGCTGCGGGCGAATCATCAGGAAGTAGAAGGCGACGAAGATCAGGATAAACGGCGCAATCCCGACGAAGCCTGCCATCGGGCTGGTCTGTGCGGCCGCGCCGCCTGCGGCCTGTGCGAATGCTAGGGTGATGATCATGAGGTTCCCGGGGCCAGAAGGTTGGGCCTGAATGGTGGGGAGCAAAGCCCCCCGGTTCAAGCGGCGCGAGCTACCACTTGTGTTGCGACCATGCAACTGTCGCCCCTTGGCCACAGCACGCCCAATCCCCCTTGCATCCCCCGCCGCACCCGCCTAGAGGGCCTGCCTTCGGTCGGGGCGTAGCGCAGCCTGGTAGCGCATCACACTGGGGGTGTGGGGGTCGCAGGTTCGAATCCTGTCGCCCCGACCAATCATCTTCACAGCATATGGTTCTGCGCAGCGGCGGCCGTCACCTCGTTTGCGGCGACGTAGTTGAGCGAGCCTGCGCGCCCGCGTCAACCCGGTATTGCAACGGATGCATCCCCCGTGCGGCTTGTTATAGATCGCCCTGTGGAGCCCGTGCGCGACGTCCCTTCTGTCGTACCGCCGCCACCCGACGCGTCGGGCGGCGATGCGTCGCTGTCGATCGTGGCGCGCGTCCGACTCGGGCTGATCCTGATCTTGGCGTTTGTTGCCAGCGGATGGGTTGCCAAGCAGCTGGCGATTCCGCCGGACAATGTCACCATGTTGTGGCTTCCGTCCGGCGTGGCGGTAGCGGCGGTGCTGCTCTACGGGCGCTGGCTGTTGCCGACGGTGTTTCTGGCGTCGCTGCTCCTCAACACGATCCTGGGCGTGTCGATGGGATCGGGCATGCTGCGCGCGGGTGGTCTGGCGGTGTGGACTGCTTTCGGTGCGACGCTGCAAGTCCTGATCGCCGACGTGCTGCAACGCCGCCGCTTTGGCGACCATCTCGAGCTGACCCATGGGCGCGATGTCGCGGTGGCGATCGGGCTGGGCATTGTGATCCCCGCGCTGGTTTCGGCGTCGATCGGCCATCTGGCGCTGATGGCGCTGCGCGACTTTCCGATCGATCGGGTGCCAGGCAGCATGGTGACCTGGGCGCTGGGCGATATCCTGGGCATCTTGACCGTTGCGCCCTTTGCGATGATCGGCACACAGCGGCGCTTTCGAGCATTATGGCGCGGGGCGCCGATCCGTGGCTTGTTCGGCTATATCGCGCTGGGATGCGGCCTCGGCCTCGCGTTGACCATGTTCGCTTGGATCAACGTGCGCGAGCGGGTTGTCGACAGCAGTCGATCGAACTTCGCCATGCTCGCTGCGGAAAGCGAACAGGCGTTGCACGAACGACTCAACCGCGCCGCGCAAAGCCTCGACGCGGCATCCGCCCTCTTCACCGCAGGCGAGCGGGTGACGTGGGACGAATGGGTTGCCTACGCCAAGGTAATCGATATCGAGCGCCGCTATCCCGGAATTCGCGACATCGGGTTCATTGAGCGGGTTCGCCGCGCGGATGTCCCCGCATTTCAGGCGGAAACCCGGCGCAACGGCCTGCCGATCGAACGGATCGCGCGCGCACCGGCGGACGGCGACCATTATGTCGTCAGCTATATTTACCCGCTGCAACGCAATCGCGCCGTGTTGGGAATGGACATCACGTTCGATCCCAAACGGCGCGAGGCGGCCGATCAGGCGCGCGACAGCGGAGCGGCCGTCGTTACCCGACCGCTTCAATTCATCCAGTATCGCGGGCCCGGCTATGGCTTTACGATGATGCGGCCGGTCTATGCAACGCGGGAGCCCCCGCGCACCGTGGCCGAGCGCCGTCGCGCGCTGATCGGCTGGGTCTATCACCCCTTCCCCGCCGAACGCTTTTTCAGTGGCCTGACCCCGAACCAGGGCGGCGATTTCGAGCTGTCGATCCGCGCGCGCAACGGCGCGGGCAACTGGGTATCGGTGTTCGATACCCGATCCGGCCGGGCCGGAGCGGCGCATCGGCCTGCCTTTGTCATGTCCCGGCAGATACGGGTCGCGGGTCGGGTCTGGGCGCTGGAATGGCGCAGCACCGCAGCGTTCGAGGAGCGGACCCGCAGCGTCGAGCCACTGCTGGTCCTGTTGACCGGCCTCACCATCAATCTCGCGCTGGCGGCAGTGCTGGCCGTGGTGGCCCGGCGCGAGGCGGTAGTCACGCGCGAAGTCGAGCGCTCCACCGCCGAATTGTCGGAGACCAACCGGCTGCTGCTGATGACCGAAGCGACGACGCATGTCGGCCATTGGCGCTACGATATCGCGGCGGGGACATTGCTGTGGTCGGACGAGGTCTATCGCATCCATGGGCGCGACCCGGCGCGACGAATCACGCGCGACGAGGCGCTTGACTATCTGCACACTGAGGACCGGGATCCGACCTGGCAGGCCATGCTGACGGCGGTGCGCGATCATGACCCATTCAACCTGCGCGTGCGGATCACGCGGGACGACGATGGCGAGACGCGTCATCTGTCCTATCTGGGCCGGACCGAGCTCCGCCCGGACGGCAAACCCGCCGCCCTGTTCGGGGTGATGCAGGATGTCACCAGCGAAATGCGGGTGCGCGAGCAATTGCTGAAGGCACGCGATGCGGCGCAGCGTGAAGCGCAGGCGCGCGGCACGTTCCTGGCCAATCTGAGCCATGAAATCCGCACGCCTATGAACGGCGTGATCGGCTTTGCCGAGCTGCTCCTTGAATCGAAGCTGGCGACCGAACAGCGCAACTATGCCCAGATCATCATCGAATCGGGCACCAACATGATGGCGCTGCTCAACGATGTGCTCGATCTGTCCAAGATCGAGGCGGGACATCTCGAGCTCGCCGATGAACCGGTCGCGCTGGAGGAACTGACCAGTTCGGCAATCCGCATGCTGATGCCCAGCGTGCGCCGCCGCGACGTGTGGATGGAAGTCCAGATCGACCCGAAGCTGCCGCCGGTGGTGCGCGGCGACAAGCTGCGTTTGCGTCAGGTGCTGCTCAACCTGCTAGGGAACGCGGTCAAGTTCACCGAACAGGGCTTTGTCCGGCTGGAAGTCAGCCGGGTGGGTGAGCAGATACGGTTCGCCGTCGTCGATTCCGGCCCCGGCATCCCGCCGGACCGGGTTGCCGACATCTTCCAGTCCTTCGTTCAGCTCAACCTGTCGGAGCGTTCGGCTGGGACGGGAACCGGACTTGGCCTCACCATTTCCAGCTCGCTCGTGCGTCTGATGGGCGGAAACCTGAAGGTCCAGAGCCGCGTCGGGGAAGGCAGCAATTTCAACTTCACCCTGCCCTGCATTCCCGCAGCGGTGGTCGAAACGCCGGTGCCCCACCCCGACCCGCAGCGCGCCGCCACGCCGGGGCACCACCCCGAGACGCAGCGCGCTGCGACGCGCAATGATGTGGCCTCTGCGGCGATCCGCGTGTTGCTGGCCGAGGACAATGAAATCAATCAGGCGCTGATCCGGGCAACCGCTGCGCGGCTCGGCCTGGCGCTCGATGTGGTGGGCAACGGGTCAGAAGCCATTATCCAGGCCGAAGCGGCGGCACTGGCAGGCACGCCCTATGATCTGATCCTCATGGATATCCAGATGCCGGTTCTGAACGGCATTGGCGCGACCCGGCGGCTGCGCGGCATGGGCTTCGACGCCGAAACGCTGCCCATCGTTGCGCTGTCGGCGAACGTCTATCAGAACGACATCGACGCCTGTTTCGCGGCCGGAATGCAAGCGCATCTCGCCAAACCGGTACGACGCGAAGCGCTGGAAGGCGCCATTGCAACCTGGGCGCGTCGGCAACCCGGCATGATGCGACCCGCTCCCGCGCCAAGCACGACTCCCGCCGTCGAACCGATCCCGCCAGCACTCATGGCGCGTTATGCCGAGCGCCGCGCGGCACTTGCCGACGCGTTGCGTGCATTCGGTCCGGTCGCAGCGGACGACGCGCAGACGATCGCCGCGCTGCTCTCCGACATTCACAAGCTGGCCGGAACCGCCGGACATTTCGGCGATGAACAACTGGGCAACAAGGCACGCGAAACCGAACGCGTGATGATCGACGCCACGCCTAACGAACGCATGAATCTTGCGCGCGGGCTACTCGCCCTGATCGAAACAAGTTCCCAGACCGCTTCAAGTTGAGTAGTAACAATACGTGATCATATAGACTTGCGGGGCATTCCCGCTATCAGGCCGGCTCCGGTTCCAAACAGCGAATGAACATGTCCAGAACCATTCATGTCATCGACGATGATGATCTTGCCCGCGATGTGATCTCCAGCCTGGTGGCGACATTGCCGGGGGTTTCGGTCAGCGCTTGGGACTCGGCGGAACGCTTTCTGACCGCGGCGCAGGAGGGTGCGGCGCCGGGGGTCGTGTTGCTCGACCTCAACATGCCAGGGCTATCGGGAAATGAAGCGCTGCAGGCATTCGATCACCGCCGCTTTCCCGCGATCATCGTGTCGGGACAGGGGCAGATCACATCGGCAGTGGAGGCGCTCAAGCGCGGCGCGATCGACTTTATCGAAAAGCCCTTCACCCTCGAAAAGCTGCTTGGCCCGCTGAAGATCGCATTCGACCTGCTCGACCGCAACCTCGCCGAAGTGCACCAATCGGGTCGGGACCGCGATCGACTCGAGACGCTGAGCGAACGCGAGGTCGAGATCCTTGCGCTGCTGGTCGACGGGCTGACGAATCGCGAAGTGGCCGAGAAGCTGGGCCTGAGCGTGCGCACGGTCGAATCGCATCGTGCGCGGATCATGCTCAAGCTCGACGTGTCGAGCTTTGCCGAGGCGATCCGGCTGGCGGTGCTCGCGGGGATCGAGACGCCGGGCTGAGCCGGCGTCGCCATGGCTTCGCCCCACCACTTTACCCGATTTGCCGCGATTGACTGGTCCGGTGCCAAGGGCGTGCGACATCCCGGCATCGCGGTCGCGCTGTGCGAGGCCGGGGACGGCGCGCCACGACTGATCGTGCCGCCCGGGCGCGTCTGGTCGCGCGAAGAGGTGCTGGAGTGGGTGACGGCGCAGGCGGACGCGCCCATGCTGATCGGGTTTGATTTCAGCTTCTCTGCCCCGTTCCTGTCACGCGGCGCGCATTTGCCGGGCGAGACGCAGGGCGACGACGCGCGCGCGCTGTGGGCGCATGTCGATGCCGCGAGCGTCGACCCGGATCTGGGTGCGGCCGGGTTTATCGATGCGCGGCGCGGCACGCATTTCTATCTGGGTGCCGCCGACGGGGCCAAGGCCGACTTTCTGCACTGGCGGGCGTGCGAGGTCGCGCATGACGGCAGCACCAAGCCGTCGACCGTGTTCGACGCGATCGGCGCGGCCCAGGTGGCCAAGGCCAGCTTCGCCGGCATGCGGCTGCTCCACCGGCTCAACGGGCGCGTGCCGATCTGGCCGTTCGATCCCCTGCCCGACCATGGCGCTTGCATCGTCGAGATCTACACTGCCATCGCCGCGCGGGCGGCCGGTGCGCGCAGGGGGCGATCGAAGCTGCGCGATGCGGCATCGCTCGACACAGCGCTGGCGGCGCTCGGATCGCAACCGCATGCGCCGATCGCGCGCTATACCGACCACGCGACCGACGCGCTGCTGACCGCAGCGTGGTTGCGGCGTGCGGCGGATCAGGCGGCGCTGTGGCGTCCCCCCGCGATGTGCGCAGAAATTGCGCGCGCAGAGGGCTGGACCTTCGGCATCGCTTGACGCAAAGGAGCGCCATCCAGATGCGGGTCGCGCCAGTGCAACCCGCCGCGCCGGTTTAGCTCAGCTGGTAGAGCAGCGGTTTTGTAAACCGAAGGTCGCGGGTTCGATTCCTGCAACCGGCACCACCCGAATCCTCATATTCGGCGTAAAACCAATAAGTTCACTGCAATATCTAAGAGCGACTGTTAGACCGGGTTAGCCGGGGTTGGACTGGGTTTGACACCCCTTTTGCCCCTATTTTTGCCCCTGTATTCTCCACCGTGGAGGGCGGCTTTTTGCCCCTAGATTTGCTCAAGGAGCGGGTTTGAGCCGACTTGGAGTCGGAAATGACAAGACGAGCGACCTTCGCGCCAGCCACCATTGATTCGCTGACCGACGGATATTTGCTGGACCCACAAACACCTGGATTGTGGATCGAGGCGAACGGCAAGGGTGTCAAAACCTGGCGATACCGGCGATTGATCGGCTGTTGTGGTGAGATGCTCCGGCGCACATTGGGCCGGTACCCGCGTTTCAGCATCGCAGAGGCTCGGAAATGGGCCACCGACTTCAACAGCGCTATCAACGCCGGACTTGACCCTCGATCAATCGAGCAAGCTCTGATCGATCGTGCGCGTCTGACGGTGGGATATGTCCACGACCGTTACATGATTGCGGTCCGCGAAGGCCGGGCATCCCGCGCCAAGAAGGCCAACAAGCCGCGTACCGTGGCGGACAAGCTCGCGATCTACCGATGCGACATCGCTCCAAAACTGGCCGACAAGCTGATCTTTGACGTCACCGAAGACGAACTGACAAGGCTCGTTTTGGCCAAGGGGCGAACGTCCCCGGTTCGGGCAAATCGGTTGGCCGGGGAATTGAAGGTATTCTTTGGCTGGGCTGCCTCGCTTCGCGGGAAGGAGATCAACCTCCAGACGAATCCGGCCGCCCGCCTCACCGACCTAAAATTCCCGGAAAGCCCTCGGACTCGCAAACTGAACCTTCAGGAGATCTCTTGGTTCTTGCAGGCCTTGGTCTCCGAACCCCGGCATTATCAACGTGGAATGCTATTATGGCTGCTCACTGCGGCGCGAATTTCCGAGGTCATCTACGCCCGATCAGACGAATATCGGGAGGGTGTGTGGACCATTCCTGCTCACCGGGTGAAGAACAGTCGAGCTCATAGAATTGCGCTGGGTCCATGGGGGCGCTCACTCATCCAGAGCGATGAAGATTGGGTGTTTCCCTCGCACAGGATCGACGGTCCTCGCGCCCCAGCGGGCTGGTACAAAGCCCGAAACCGCGTGCTTCATCGCATGGCGCAGCTTGCGGGCACGCCCATCGAGCGATGGACTCCGCACGACCTGCGCCGAACCGCTCGCTCCAACACGAAGCGCCTCAACACAGACTTCGAAACAGCCGAAGCCATGTTGAATCACAGCAAGCGAGGTTTGGAGCGCATTTATGACGGCTACGAGTTCGAAGATGAACTTCGCACATGGTTTGAAAAATGGGAGACGGAGATAGTTCGCATCGCGCGGGAGGCCGGAGTGGCCGAGGCACTGGGTGCTCCCGCACCGATCGCGCACCGCTCCCCAGCAGCATCAAGTCTCGCACGTGGGAAAAGAATGGCCTCTGCGCGCGAAGCTACCGGCGGCAGACTGCGACGACATAGAAGCTGAGGTCCTGGATCAATTTTAGACGAAAAGCACGTCCCCAGTCGGGTGTCCTTGAACTGCCAGGAGATTTGGACTGTCGATGCGCTTAGGCCGAGATGCGCGAAGTCAAGACGGGGCGCGGACTGCTGCGATGGTTCCGATACCGTCCTCGTCGCGCCGAAGCGGCTTGTCACTGCCCTTGGACTGATCGAGCGCTCGGCGCGACTTATTGTCGCGGCTTTGATGCGAAAGGGTCTGGCATGGCCGGAGAAGAGTGGATCACCGTCAGTGAATTCGCACATAAGGCGCGCTTGTCCCGGCGTCAGATCGACCGTCTCCGCAAGAAGCGGCCTCCCGGCTTCCCAGCCGAACATGAACTGGGCGACAACCCTTCCAGATATCGGCGATGCCCGAGGTTCAAATTGCGCGAGGTCGACGCTTGGCTGGATTCCCGTGCGCTGTGGTAGGGTTCCGGAACAGCTTTGCCATTCGCGGACAACCGTTCGGACCAACCCTGCTTTCGGTTCCACAGTCTACCTGAGTTGCGTCCCCTTTTCGCAATTCGCCGGAACTCGTGATCCATTTTACCGGGAACGAATTGGGTGCCCGTGCAAGGTTTGCGAGAATGCGCTCGCGCCGAAGCGACGCTTGATTTTCGCGGCGGTTGCGATCGCATATCGACGCTGCCGCCAGCCAGTCGGGCTGTGATACGCACCGACGGCCGTCCAATAATCCCTAGCGACCCGCAATCTTGACAAGAATATCCACCGCGCAGCCTGGACGTTGAAACAAGGGTCATGCGTCAGCCACCATCGAACGCTCGCTTGAGGCCGCTCAACGAGCATTGCCAGTTTCGATACCCACCAGCTGTTGACCTGAAGAGGACCGAGGTCATGGCTACCGTCGCGGTTCAGGATCTCAGCGCCGATCCAGCCCCCCTCCTGGTCGCGAAATCCCCACAAGGTTTGCTCCAGCCACTGCCGGCCACCTGCTGCTTCCCGGATACAGGTAGCGATCCGCTGCTCCGAACTCAGCCTTGGCCGTTGCTTCGCGTCGACTGGTACCGCCATGACCGCCGCCGCAAGAGTCAGCATGCTTAAGACCGCTCTGCGTCTATCAGCGGTCATGGCCGCGGCCTCCGTCTCGGTTAGATTGGCGGGATGTAGACTGCTCTAATTTCGTCATTTCTGGCTGGCTCCTAGGCCGGCTGATCAGTCGCGAAAGCCACCGATCCATAGCGGCAATCCCGGACGCCGCCCGTCCAGCCAGAACAGCCGGCAACCTCCCATCTCCTCGGCTTGCTGTCCGCTCGCGCGTCGCAAGCCGCGCGGCACGCGCGCCGCGGGCTCGGTCTTGTTCGTCCCGAAGCTTGTTCCATCGACTGCCGTTGCGAATCGCCCGCGCCGCCAATGAATTACGGTCAAGGCGACCCAAACCTTCAAGGGCACTGGTTTTTTCGCCAGAGCGCCTTTCTAGCTTCTCGACCAGGCGCTTCTGATCTTCAGTCCAGAGCTTAACGCCAAACCGGGCGCGTGTGATTGCGGTGTAATAGTTCTGGCCGGTAACCAAGGCAGAGTTCACAGGTGCCAAGACGTAGACGCGGTCGTAGGTCTTCGACTGAGCCGAATAGACCGTCTCGGAATACCCATGGTCCCACGTCTTGTGCTTGCCTAGATCGACCTCCTGCAATCGCCCATCCCGGTCCCACAGGATCGACGCCAGCGCCCCGTCCAGCCGCTTTATCGTCCCGCGATCGGCATTACGGACGCCAAGCTCCCGGTTCACCAGTCGCCACTGGATGCGATCGCCTTCCGCCAATTCGCGCTGCTCGCTCGTGAAGACGTGGACTTGTGAGGCCCGCCCCAGGCGCGGGTCCCAGCATATTATCCGACCGCGACCGTCGCCCAACTCCACCACCTGGCGACCGCGGGCCTGCCGCCTGATCCCGAGCACCCGATATTCGGTGTCACAAGCGATCCCGAGTTTGGCGTTCGCCCGAGCGAAGGTCACAACCTGCCCGCCCAAGTAGAAGCGCGCAAAATGCTTCTCCTGATCGGTCATGCCCGCAGGCGTCAGCACTTCCAGTTGGCTTTCTTCTGCAGCGACAGCGCCCTCCAGCTTGAGTACCTGGCGCACCTTGGCATTCACGACCAACCGAGTGGAGTTCTCAAGAACGAGGATGTTGGTCCCGTTCCTGGATTCCGGCTTGAGCCGCGTCCATTCGCGCACGAGGTCCTTGGCAAGCTCATTCGCGCTCTGGCCGCTGGTAACCTTGTCCAGATTGGCGATCGACGCGGTATAGTCCGCCGCGCGGGCCTGCGTCACTGCCGTCTTCATTGCGTGCGTTTCCTGACGCACTGATTCAGTGAGATCGGCTCTTGAAAGTCCAAGCCGCTGCATGAGCCAGAAGGGTTTGCCCTGTTCGATCGCACTCGTCTGTTTGTTGTCGCCCAGGAGGATCAGCCGGGCGCCGGATTCGCGGCTGAGCTCAAGTATCCGGAGTGCCTGGCGACTTCCAAGCTGACCTGCCTCATCGAGGACCAGGACATGCCGATCCGTGAGAAACTGACCCCCACTCGCCAATAGGCTCGCGACCGTCCGCGACGCGATGCCTGCGGTGGCACCGAGATTCGCCGCAGCGGACGAAGTCGGCGCAAGCGCGATCAATTCGACCTCACCGCCGGCCGCCTCGCGCAGGGCGCGAACCAGGGTAGATTTTCCCGCCCCGGCGACGCCGTGCAGTCCGGTCACACGATCCCCTGACAATCCGAGATGAAGGAGCGCCCCAGTTTGCGCGGAAGTGAGCTTTGCCTCCGCGCCAGCTTCCCGCAGCATGACCTCGGACACCATTGGTTTCGCATCGTTCAAGGCCAATGCAAGATGATCGGCAAGCGCAAGCTCAAGCCTTGCCGCACGTCGTGTCGTCCTGCCCCTTACCTGGGTCTCGTCACCGGTCGGCTCGCGGGTTACGAGGAGTTTGCGCCGCCGAGTGTGTGCCTGGGCATGCGGCCGCAGATCGGCTAGCCGGACCTCCCCGATATGGGAGGCCATTCCCAGACGGAGCATGCGCCCGAGGTTGCTCACCGCCTCCTTGGTCTCCGCTTGCCGCAGCCCGAACAACATGGCGCGTGCGGATATCGCTGCGGCCGGGATCAGCGTCTGCTCACCTCGCTGACCGGCTTCCGTTCGGATCTGCGCAAGCTGCGAGAGGTGATGAGCTGCGCGTTCCGCCCAGCGCTCGGTCAATGTGTCTAGCCCGGCCTTTTCCTTGGCTCCTCGCGTTTCGTAGAATGAGACCCGTCGCGCCGACTGTCCCGTCAGTCCATGCTCGCGGGCATGCGCGTCGATCTGCTCGGCGCGCTGAGACATGTTCAGGATCAGCGTCTTGGGAACACCGGCGATCTCGAACAGGCCAGTCCGTGGATCTGCATCGATCTCGTATCCGAGTGTGCGCAATCCGTGAGCGAGCTCGTTACGATAGACCTGCCCGGCTGTCATCTGCTCGGCGTACATGGCGCGCGTTTCAAGGCTCGACATCGGCGATCCGGTGTTGCTGTTGGTCATGTTCAGGACGACCACATGCGTATGGAGATGCGGGTCGAGTTCGCGTGAGGCATGTTCGGTGAACCGCGCGTACAGCAGCCGCTCGGTGGTCTCGTGAACTATCTCGCCTGCCATCCGTCGACGAAGCATTGCATGCTCCTCGAGATAGTCGAGCGCGGTGCCGACCGCGTGCTCATGAAGCGTGGCGATCCGATCGTCACCAGCGACCAGCGCCATGATCGACACCGATTTCGGCGCGTTGACCGCGAAATCCCATCCAGGGTGATGCTCTATCCCGCCGTCCGTCCGGTGCCGTCCAAGCTGCTGTCCATCGACTTTCCCTTCCAGCAGTTGCCGGAACGTGGCGGGATCGACGCGGCCCGAAAGGCCGAGATCCGGGGCGATGCGACCTCCCCATTCGGAAGGCGCCTCGCTACCTTTGGCATAGTAGTCGCCGACCGAATAATAGCGCGCCAGATTATCCGGCGCGCCCTTCAAGCGCCGCGGATGGATCATGCCGGCCTCGCTTCGTCGCGGGTGCCGTCGTGGCGATCATGCTGGCGTAACCGAAGTCCGGACGGCTTGCCGTATAGGGAGAGGACCGGCACTGGTTGAGGCTCATCGAGCGATTGCGTCCCATGGCGTGGCCGTTCTGGCGAAAGCTCGGCCACAGGATCTGCGGATCGCTCGCCGAGCGGAAGCTGCTCGGGCTTGAGAGCCTCCTCCTGCGGTGACGTGTCGCCTTCGCCCAATGGCGGGCCCTGGTCAGGCGCCGGCAAATCGATCTTCATTCGAAGGGGCGGCTCCGTCCGCTCTTCAAAGGCCAAAGCTATCGTCGGCACATCGTTGTAGCGGTCCTTGAACCGGACGACCGGCAGGTTGCGTCCGAACCGCAGATAGCCGGTCAGGTTCGGCAGGTTGGTCACTTCCGTGTGCAGGACCAGCGGCCGCGTCACCTGTATCCGCGAGAGGTTCACGCCGTCGCGCATGTCGTTGACGCCATAGGACATGCCCTCATTGGCCTCGATCTGCTCGACCTGCCCGAGATTTTCGCTGACATGCTTGGCGGTGGGCGTGTCGTTGGCGCGCAGTGCGACCCAGGTCGAGCAATAGCCGGTGATGGCCGCAGCATCCTGAATGCCGTAGGTCGCCTCGAGCTGAGGGTAGCTCTGAAAACCCAGGATCCCGCATCCACCATATTTTCGAGCACGTGCCAAAAAATCCGAGAGCGATGGCAGTTTCTGCAAGCTCGGCAGCTCATCGATCACGCAATAAAGCCGCCGATTGCGGTCGGCCGACAGGCTCATGATCGCGGAAATAGCAATATCCAGCCAGACGGTGATCAGGGGCCGCAGGGAGGGGAGCTGGTCCGCCTTGACCGTGACGAACAGCCAGCTGTCATCGCGCTCATTCGCCACCCAGTCGCGGATCGAGAGTCCGTCCTGTGTGTCGTCGAGATAGGAAAAGCTGCGCATGACCGAGGCGAGCTCGGCCTGGATGCCGGCCGAGGTTCGCTCCCCCTCAAGGCTTATGAACGCAGCAGCGTCGGTCCCTTGGGCGAATACCGCCAGTTCCTTGAGCTTCGAGCGCAGCAGTGTGTCGAGCAGCACCGAGATCAGCGTACGCTCCTGTCGGGCAAGCTTGCGCAGCACGGCCACCAAAGTTCCGCGCGCGGACTTCGCCCAGAACGGATCGCCCGATTTGTCGGGTATCGTGGACTCCGCGATCTGGTCGTAATGATAGTCGCGCGGCACATCGACCCATGGGCTCCACTTATCCGATCGGGAATCGAGCGGGTTGAGCATGACATCGACACCGGGCCGGTAGAATTTTTCCACGAACGTGCCTGCGGTATCGTAGACGATCGCCCGCCGCCCCTTCGCGCGGATGCCGGCGAGCATCTTGACGATGATGTTGGTCTTCCCGGTTCCGGGGGCTCCGCAAATGAGCACATGCTCCGGTTCGAACGCCTCGGGCATCGGGACCCCGCCGATCGAGAAGCTGCCGCGCGCGTACCGCCAGAGCGCGCGGCGGAGGGTTCGAGCAGTGCCAAATCGTGCGCCGCGCAGGAATTGGTTCGAGCCCAACCCTCGCCCCATCCGGGTGAAGTAGAACCAGGCCCAGAACAACATGGCGAGCGTCAACGCCCCCGAGATGCCGGCACCGTTCAATAGATAGCCTTCGAACTGACGCAGCGTTGTCTGCGCAATCTCCGAGCCGATCAGTGCCTCGGGACTGGTCCAGTAGCGCCGACCGGCAGGATCTTCGAACAGGATGGGGGACGCGTTGCCGGGCACCGCGTCCCCCATCACAACGGCCTGAGCCAGCTTTGCCAGCACGAACCGCTCATAGGCGCTCGATTGCTCGAACGCATACCAGCCGATGCCGAGCATCCAGATGATCAGACCGGCCAGACAAGTCTGGTAGAAGACCTGCGTGGTCATCCGGACATTGTGGACAATCGCCTGTCCGCCCCGCGTCCAGGAGCCGAGCGTATCGTTGCGAAAGATGCTCATGGTCGGTCCTGCTCCGGATCGAGCAAATCCAGTTCGCGGAGCAGGCGGCGTGCCTCGGCCAGCCCCTGTTCCAGGAGTTCGGGCGCTCGCGTACCGACTGAAGAGGCTAATATTGCCAGGGTCTGGATCGAGGTCGCATGGAGTTCGTCGAACCTGGCGTGATAGCCTTGCGGATCGGCGCCCTCGAACCGGTCGATCAGGTCTCGGATATAGGCTGACGGGGTGGTGCCACACGAACGCGCACGATCGACCAACAGGTCGAGCATCGCGTCCTCCAGGCGTATCGTGATACGAGCCATAACGGATCCTGTCCGTCGCTGGCGCGTGATGAAGCGACTCATTTTACCAAATTGGCCTAGCGATCTCAAGGCGTTATGGTGGCGGACGCCGTCCGACGCTGGATGACAAACCGGATCAGATGGTTAGCTGCGTAGCCGAGAGTATCTGTCCGCCAACGACGCGATTTCAGCGGCTTTTGTCTGACGCGGATGACGTGAATATATCGCGCAATTCTGCGGGTTTCACGCCCGCAGCACCCGTGCGTACGGTGCATTACAAACGCCTTCAGGCGTGCGTCTGCCCTTCGCAGCGCCTTGCCGCGCTGCGCCGCCTCGACCTGGCAAGGGCGTGGCGCCCCCGCAGGGGGCATCTTCTACTGACGCCGGCGTCAGCCGGCCCTCCACCGCACACATTGCAGCACCTCCCAACCTGTGCGAAATTGATGTCGGCGGGCAGACGATCCTCAAGGACCGACCGACATGCCCAAACTGACCGACCGCGAGAAACTCATCGAACTCGACAAGCGCCGCCGGGCGCTAGATGATGAAGCCGACATCGTGCGCCGCAACCTGCGCGCGCGCTACGGCGCAATCCTCGCCGACCTTCCCGTAGAGCGGATGACTGAGAAGGAGTTCCGCGATCTTGTCGGCCAGGCCATCCGCGCCGGTGGCCCTGCCGCGATCGCAGCGCTCAAGTCACTCCCACCAGCCCAAAGCTGACCGCCAACTCGCCCCGAAGGGGCGTCCCTGCGACGAGCACGGCGGAGCCGCGCGCAGGAGGCCGACGCCGCCCCGTCGGCGTCGCGCCGACCGCGCGACGGGCCCCGCCAGGGGTCCCTGAGCGCGGCCGGCTTCTCGCTCACAAAAAAGGGATCGGCCCGGACATGCCGGACCGATCCCCACGAACTTCACGCAAGAGCGCGACGCTGCCCGTCCAGTCTGAAGAAGTGCGCCGGAACCCCCGCCGCCCGGACCAACCGCGCCAGATGCGACTGTAGCCCGGACCCCTCGCACACGACCGCCTCAACCGGCTTCAACGCGAGCAGCTGCTCGTTGCGCGCGAACCCGGCTCGCTGCCCTAGTCGAAGGTTGAGCGTGAAAGCGATGAGCGGCGTCCCCGTGCGCGCCGCCCAGGACGCGGCAATCGCGTCGCAGCCCTTGCCCTGCGCAGTGGTGGCCAACACCATCGTCGGAACCCGGCTCCGGATTGCATCGAGCATCTCGGTCAGCTGGCGATGATCCTCCCAGACCTGTCCTCCGGAGAAGATCACCACCGGCCCCTGCGGGGAATGCGCATCGATCCGGCGCTGACGCCGGGCGGCGAGAAAGTCTGCTGCCGCCACCACCGAAGCGGTGCGTTTGCTCGACACCAGTGAACCCCGCGGCGCGGACCAGGGTCGTCCGGTCTCGGCATGATAGGTGGCAGCGGCATGATCGCGGATGCACGCCGCCGCATCGCGCGCTTCGTCGAGCGATTGGCAGACCTGATCTGCCCCCTGCTGAGTGGCCCAGAGGCTATGATAGTCTGGACCACGAAAGGGACATTGAATGCCGAGCAAGAAGCACAAGCCGGAAGAGATTATCGGCAAGCTACGTGAAGTTGAGATCGTGC
>NZ_JAIXHL010000019.1 GCF_030145815.1 Sphingomonas sp. | reverse complement strand
AGAACACGCTGCTCTTTGCCTTCATCGGCCAGGCGGCAGGCCAAGCAGGCATCCTGCTCATCGCCGCCTCTGCTGGCGAACATTGAGCCCCGCCGCCGAAAAGGCGACTACGTCAACGGCCTGGTAAGGCGATGATCGTGCGCGAAACGCAGGATCGCCTCCACATCGGGTGTGTGCCCATAGCAATAGCGCTCGAGCAAGACGCGGGCAGAGGGGGCCCCGTCATCGGAGCTGTCGGAAATCGGCGTGCTCATCAGAATGCCCTCCAATCGGCGTCTTCCAGCCCGAGGAGGTCGGCAACCTTCTGCAGTTCGGACACCCACCCACGCAGCCACTGCTGGACATTCAGGCGGTCATAGGTCTGCCAGCTGCCACCGGCGTAGGCAGCCGCCTGAGCGTAGGTGAGGCTCAATGCCTCAGCCATGGCGTTGGAGCCGGGGGTCAAGGCCGGGATGTCGATCATCCGCCCGCCGACCGCTTCAAACGCTGCCCGGGTGCGGCCGCCGACCTGACGCCCGTACTGGTCCTGGAAGTCCTCAGCCGACCACAGACGGTAGTCGCTCTCCTTGACGCCAACCATGCTGCGCATGGCAACGATCGGCGCGCTGGCGCCGAACCGCTCCACCGCCTTGGCGACGCCCCTGATCGAAGCCACGTCGGGCGAGAAGGGCACCATGACGATCGGCTGCCGCCCGCAATCGACGATGTGCTGGATGAACTGACTGGCACCGAGATTTTCGCTGAGTTCGTCGATCTTCGTGAGGCCGCCGGCGGGGGTGTCGATCATGACGAAGCGCGCGTCGGATTCAACGGCTTCGAACAGGGGAGCGACGCCCTCCGGCCGGAACAGGTCGGCCTTCAACACGCCCCGCCCGGCGTCCTGCTCGGACAAAAGCCGGCCTGCTTCGTCGCGCTCACCCAATCGCTGCGTGAGCGTCGAATTGAACCCGTCGGCATCGATGACGTGGACCCGGAACTTGTCGCCGGCCGTGGCGCGGAGCACCGTCGCCATTGCGATGAGCGACGTCGACAGCTTGGCGCCTCCTTTGTCCTTGAGGCCGATGATGGCCTTGCGCTGTTCGTATTTTAACAACTTACTTCTCCTTGCGGTGTTCAGACGCAGTCATCGAGATCGACTGCGGGATTGAACCGGGGCGGGGTCGCGCCGGTCTCGGCGTCCGCCGCGGCTTTCACCGGCGGCGGGGTGGGCGAGGGGGATGGCGCCGGCGTCGGATCGACGGTCGGCGCAGCTGACTCTGCGGGAAGTGGCGCGGCCGCTGGTGCTGCGGCCGCAGCCGTCTCAGCGGGTCCGGCCGCCTCGAACGGCGCAATTGCCGGTTCAACGGCGCCAGCTTCGCGAGCGAGACGGCTGCGATAGGTCCGCAAGGTCTCGGCGCTGATCTCGACGCCCAGCTCGGCGAGCAATGCCGCGATCATTGGATCGGTCCATTTGCGCATGCGGCGGTCGAGGATGAGTGGTTTGAGCAGTCTGACCGCGCCCATCGTCGTGAGCAGCGAGGCCGGCTCCTCAGTCGCATCGCGTTGGTGCTGGGCACGCAGCGCGGCTTCGAGCGCGGCGCCGTCGAGGTGCCGGCGCTTCGACAAGTGCGATCGCGGGGATGAAGGCGGCGTTGGATTGCTCATCCCGACGTTTTGGGATGGCACATCTAAATCTGTAGAAATATGTTACACTTTTCGACCCGCGCTGTTATCGCGGTGTCATGCCGTGTCCGCCAGCGCGCTTCCCCCGAACTGACGTGACCGCCTCATTCGGGGAGGCGGTTAAGCAAGCTCGCAACGATAAGAAGTGGACGCGGACGGGACTTGCGCGCCGCGTGGGCGTGACCCGCCAGACGATCATTCGCCTTGAGGAAGGGCGCACGACCCCAGGCGTGGAGCTCGTGCGCGCGCTCACGCATCCGACGGTCTTCGGCCGTTTGCCCGGCCTCGATTGGGATCTCCCTGCGCGCGATGCTCTGCCGTGGGGCTTTCTCGCCCGCCTGGCGCGGCGCGCGTCGGGCCAGACGCTCGGACAGGTCGCCGAAAAGGTTGGCTGCAGCATCGCCACGCTGTCCGACTTCGAGCGGCACGTGCTTTATTATCCAGACATTCTCGGCGTCCGGCATGATCGCGTCGGCAAGCGTTATGCCACTGCACTGGGGTTTGAAGACGCTGACGATATGTTCGCCTTCCTTGAGGCCAGGGACGCGACGCCTTGGCTGGACAGGATCGCGACCAAGTTCAAACAACCTCGGCTAGCCAATGCGCTCCGGCCATCGCTGCGACCGGCTGAGCCGGTGCCGGAGATCGACCTGAGCGCATAGCGCATCGAGCTGTTATGTCAGGTCACGACATGTTGGCGCGCGCAATGTCGAGTGTGGTCCGATCGTGCCACATACCGTTCGATCGTCTTGCATCACATGACGTGCTGGAAAGTCTCTCAGGGGGAGATTTTTGACACAGGATGGGGCTTCACCAGGGTGAAGCCGTCGAATGGCCGCTCGGCGCTTCGCTTCTCGCAGCCAGTTACGCGCTGTCGCGCATGTTACGGGCTGCCCCGGTTCGTTCGTCCGGGTCAGGCAAGTTTGCGCAAGATCACATTGGGCGGTCGATTGCGCGCGGATAATCTCCCCGCATGGTCATCGTCGAAAAGCCGGCAAAGGAAGCGGAACGCAATGCGTCGCGTTACGCGCGATCGCTGGCCCGCTATATGGAGACGGCGAAACGCAGCACGCCTGCCGAGGAATATGGACTGACCCTGTCGCGCTATATGGTAGCCGGCAGGGAAGCTGCGCGCGAAGCAGAAGCCGAACGCGTGCTGGCGACGGGCGGTCTCGTCGGCGGCCAGGTGCTCGCCTGGGATGCAGCGCTACTCGAGCTCGAGCAGCGCATGGCCAAGCGGTCGAGTCGATCGAAGAAGCCCGCGCGCCACCTGGTCGGATCGGTTCACACCGAGGAGGACATCACCCCGGAAGCATGCGCCGATACTGCGGCGACCCTCGCCGATGAACTTGGCTGCAAGGCCGGGATCATCATGTGGGCGCTCCACGGCGACACCGACAATCGTCACATCCATTTCCTGGTCCTGACGCTCGATGAACATGGCGCGGCTACCCCGTTCGGTCGCGATGGCCGCTCACATGAGGCGATGCAGCGAGCGATGGCACGGATCGAACATGCGCATGGGTTCGCTCGCGAGGCGGGCGCGAGATATGAGGTTCGCGACGGCAGGGTCGAGCGGACCGCGTCGATGCCGCCGCGAGCAAAGAAGCGGGCGGCGATCAATCCTTATGTTCTTCAATCGGAGGAAGAGACGGGCGTCGAGAGCTTCACCCGTTATGCACAGGAACTGCTCGTACCGCAGCTTGAGCGGGCAGCATCATGGGACGAAGCGCAAGCCCTGCTTGCACCGCTCGGTGCGCAGGTCGTCAAGGCCGGCAGCGGCGGCGAGATTCGAAGCGGTGACGGCCTTCACCGCGTCAAACTGTCGAATGTCGATCGGGCACTGAGCTGGGCCAGGCTGACGCGACGCTGGGGCGAATGGTCACAGCCGACGATCGAGCCGGAGCCTTACGAGCCGCGCGTCCTCTATCCTGAGCGCGCGAGCCGCTGGGCAGAGCGCGATACGAAGGCGGAAACGCTGCACGCGGCGCTACAGGGGCGGGTCGAACGGTTGAGGCTCGAGCGCAAGTCGCTGCTAAGCGACCTCAGAGCCGATCTTGCCGCGAGGCGCGCGGAGCTGGGCCAGCTGGCTGGCGATCCTGCCGACCTTGCAAAGCTGCGGGCAGGGCTTGCCGCGATCGCGAACCGTCGCGTCACTGCGATCAATGCCGAATATCGCGACCGCATCGCAGCGCTTCGCGAACTGCGCAGCGAAATTGACGAAATCGACAATCTCGATGACATCGTACCGGACGATCTGGGAGCTCAGGACTGCTCGCTTGTGATCGATTGGGCGACGTGCCCGGCAGATCGCATCGCGCCGACGGGGTTCGTCGCCGTTCCGGTGGGTGCGTCGGTGCAATACTGGCGCGATGATCTGCGCGGCAGCGCGCCAGCCTTTGTCGAGCGCGGCGATCGCATCTGGATCAACGACAGCGCCGATGACGCTGTCCGTGCCGCGTTGATCGTTGCCCGAACCCGCTATGGCACCGTGGCCGCGTACGGAGATCCTGCCTTTGTGGCTCAGGCACGGCGGCTTGGGCGGGAGCTTGGCATCGAGGTGCAGGAAGGTGCCGCCACGACCGTTCCGCCCGCGCGACGGCGATCGTCCCGCATCCAGCAGCGGCGGGATGCAGTTCGGCGGTCGAACGCCGCCGCCGGTCACCCGCAAGCGATGCCGGAGGTCGCAAGTGCCACAGCTGAGCGCCACGCCCCTGCGAACCAGGCGCACGCTGTGCCGCACCGCGCAAGTGCCGGCTCAATGTCGGAGCACCAGCGCCGTGCCATCCTCGCCAGGGCCGCTCGCCAGCTTGCCGAGGATGATTGGGACCCCCGCGAGTACGATCGCGCCGCCGCAAGCAGCAAGCGCCGCGGTGGGGAGCGTCCGCGGGACGGTGTCGAACGCACGCTGCCCTCATCCCGAACGCACCAAGCCCGCGCTGAGGCAGCGGGGAGGAGTCGGTGATTAGCTATACGGCCGCTTGCGCACGGCGCGAGCGAGGAAAGGAGAAGGCAGTTGGGAAAAGATGATCCGAACTTGGCGGACGTTCTCGCCACATTCGAGCAGCGCCCGGGGATCATGAACGAGCTGGCCGCGGTAATGCACGAGCGCAAGCCGCTTGTACCCTTTCCGGCGTGCGCCACTTGCCCCGCGTCGCTCTGGTATCTTGACCAAGAGCTCGCCTGTTTCTGCAAGGTGAGGAAAGACGACACCTGGGGCGGCCGCGCGGCAGCCGTCCGGGCCTGCGCCGAGCGCGAAACGCTCCTGGCGCCGCCGGACAGCGACGAACAGCCGCTACGATGATCCGGGCCGCCATCAGCTCATGCACCGCCGTGCATAATGTACCTGGGGGAGGCGGCCTATGAAACCGAATGACTATCTCGACTATACGACCTGCTTCCAGCGAGCCGCCGACCGCCTTTTCGCCGGCTTGCCCGACCGGCCGCGCGTCCGTATGGATAAGCAGGGTCAAATCCGGTTCACCTATCGGACCTGGTCAGCCGCGATTACGCGCAACACGTTCAAGGGTATCATCCCGCTCCACGGGGCCCGCAAACTCATCCCCGGCGGCGCACGCGGCGGCCCTGTACAGGTAGCCATGCCGATCATCAAAGCAATGTTCGGGAACTGTCCTGTGCTGCAGGCGCGGCGCAACGCCACTGCCGCCAGGCTCGGCCTGACGATCAACGGTCGCCATGCCGATCTCGACCCATCGCGTGTGCTGATCGACCGTCAGCAGAAGACGACACTGGTCGCAGAAGGCCTCGATCTGCACGCCGCGGTGATCGCAATGGGCAAGAGGGATGAGTGGTGGTTCAGCCGCAACATCGTCGAGACCGTTCAACTGGACGTCGACAGTCACATGTTGACCCTTGGCCAAAGCGACGACAGCGTTCCTATCCTGTCGGCCTGGCAGCAGATCGAGGGCGGCGCGTTCTATACGGGTGACACGCTCGATCTCGACGTTCCGGTTCCTGAAATTATCGCGCTCGCTGCAGCGGGCTGGCAGCTCGGCGAGATTGTGGAGACACGATCGCCCGAGCTCAATCAGCGACGGATCAGGTCAATGGTCACCTGGCCCGTCGAGGTTGCTCTCAGGCGCCAGCAATGGACGGTCACAAGCATTTTGCTGGAACCCGACACGGTCGAAATCGGTCCACAGCGCCAGTGACACACCTGGTCTCAGCATTCTGAGGTAGGTTTGCTTGCAATGGTGCCGGCAGCAATGCGCCTCAATGTCGGTCGTTCCGGCAGGCCTCAAGAACTCCTGAAACCTGCCGTTCGATCAGACGCCGTTACGTCCGGACCGGGCGAACCGACTCAGCCTGCGCCCGCTTTCGGTCGCGGACTTCCGGCGCAAACTTGTTCGTCGCTTTGCTCATACACGCTCCACCTTCTCAGGAGTTGGAGCCTCCGGCAAACCCGGGGCGGTTCACGAAGTCCGCAGAATCGGTCGGGAGCTCACCGGTGAGTTTTCCGAGGCGGGTGTGGGTAGCAACCTCCCCTTTGGTATATTCCCAGAGGTTGGCGCGCATGTCGCCGACCTTCGGCTTCGTGAGTGCTGTAAAAGGACCGCGCGCAAAGGGCAGCTGACGTTAACCCGATCCTGCCGACCATGACCTGACCAGATTGTGATAGCATCCAGTCAGCGCGATCAGTGCGGCGTCCGCGTCGCCGACACGCGCTCTCAGCGATTGAATGGCGATGTCCATGTCGAACAGGATGTCACGACGCCCCGCATCAGCGACCAAGCTCTCGACCCAGAAAAACGATGCCACCCGTGTCCCGCGCGTGACGGGCGACACGCTGTGGAGCGTAGTCGCCGGATATAGAAACAGGTGCCCGGCCGGGAGCTTCACCCGTTTGCCATCATGTCCGTCCTCGATCACCAGTTCGCCGCCATCATATTCGTCCGGGTCGGACAGGAAGAGGGTAGCGGACAAATCGGTCCTGATCGTCGCCCCGCTGCTGCTGGGACGCCAGGCATTATCGACGTGCGAGCCGAAGCCTTGGCCGATGCCGTAGCGATTGAACATCGGTGGAAAGATGGAACGCGGCAGCGCGACCGACCGAAATACGAGACTCTGTTCCAGCGCCGCCAGGATGATGGCACCCGCTTCACGGGTTTCGGCGCAGTCTTCGGGAAGCTGCGCGTTGCTCTTGGCGAGCGCCGACTGATACCCGGCCGTAGCCTTGCCGTCCGCCCATGGCGCGTGTTCAAGAATGAGGCGGATGCGGCGAACCGCATCCGCGTTCAGTAGGTTTTCGAGCTCGATCATCATGCCCGAGCCTTCAAAGATCAGTATTTGAACGTCAAGGTAAGCGTTGCCGATCGACCCGCCGCCGGAATGGACTGGCCGCTGGCGAAGGAATAGAAATAGCTTTCGTCGCCGATATTATAGACATTTGCGCGCAGTCCGATCCGATCGGTGATGTCATATTCGGCAAAGGCATCGAAGACCGTGTAGGAGGGCGTGACGATCACGAAATCCGATGTCGCGGTCGGACGGATGTTGCTTGTCCGGCTGGACACGTGTTGAGCGCCGCCGCCAATGACAAACCCCGTCGCCAGTGCATAGCTGGTCCAGATCGAGGCGGAATGCTCCGGCGTTCCGTCGAGCCGCTGGCCTACCTCAAAAGGACGGTTGGATCGGGTCACTTTTCCATCGAGATAGCTGTACCCTGCGAACAGGTTCCACTTCGACGTGACGCGACCGACGGCCTGGAGTTCAAATCCACTGACGCGCTGCTCGCCATCCAGCACGACCGCTGGATCGCCCGGGTTGATGCCCGGGGTCCGCGCATTGTCGCGGGTTATCTGGAACACCGCACCCGAAAGCTGCAGAGTGTCCTGCATCAGGTCGATCTTGGCACCTGCTTCCCACGCCCGGCTCGTTTCCGGATCGACGAAGAAGTTGGCTGCGGTGACGGGAGCATTGTTGTTACCGCCCGCCAGCTGAACGACCTCCGCCCCGCTGCCCGGTTCGAACGCGGTGCCATAGGCGACATAGATGCTCGAATTGCTGCTCGGCTTGAACACCAGCGCGGCATTGCCGCTCCATTCGCTGTCGCTGCGGGTGAAATCGACCACAAATCCCGGCGCGGTGCCGGAATCATCGATGCCCCGCGCGCGGGTCTTGACCCAGTCATGCCGCACTCCGGCAACGATGTTCCATTGTTCGCCGAGTTCGATCGTGTCGAATATGTAGAGCGACTGTGTGGTCACATCGGTCCGTGCACGTGTGCCGTTGTACGCGATCGGCGCTGCCGCCTGGAGCACCGGGTCGAACAGGTTCGTCACAGGGCCATTGGCATCGAGCCGCCGCCGGTTCTCGTTCGATTCGTCGACCAGTTCGCCGCCGATCACCAGCGTATGGTCGATTCCGCCGGTCGCGAACTTCGCCGTCAGGCTGGTCTGGTTGATGAACAGCCGGTCGACCTGATCGCGCGGCTTGCGATTGCCGACGGCCTGGGTGGCAGGTCCCAGCGTCGTGACACTGCCGACAAAGCGAGGCGATGAGATCAGCTGGTCGTTATGGACCCTGGCGAAGCGGGTCGTATTGCGGATGGTCACGCTGTCGCTGAAACGATGTTCGAACCGCCCGGTGACGCTGTCCGTGGCCACCGTGCGATAATCGGTCGAATAGCCATAGAAGTTGGTGCGGTGGACGGGCGCTACGCGACCTTCGAAGCCGGATCCCGCCAGACTGGGATTGCGACCATTGGGCAAGCCAGCATCGGGACGGTCGTTCTGCTCCAGATGTAGATAATTGACGATGAAGCTGGTGTCGCCGTCAAGGCCGAAGCCGATCGAAGGCGCTACCGCCCAGCGGCGGTTGAACACATGATCGCGGCCCGGCTCATCCGCACTGTGTCCCATCGCGGTCAGGCGAACGGCAATGCCGGCCGCTTCGTCGACCACCTGGTTCACGTCGAACGTACCACGGAAGAAGTTGTCGGTGCCAACACCCAGTTCGCCGGAAATCCGACCTGCTAACACGGGTTGGCGGGTCACGATGTTGACGGTCCCGCCGACATTGCCGCGGCCGGCAAATGCCGAAGCCGGGCCCTTGGTGACTTCGATCCGCTCGGCATAGAACGGATCGCGGAAATAGTTGCCGGGATCGCGAATCCCGTCAACGAACACATCGTCCCGCGCGGAAAAGCCGCGCACATTGAAGGCGTCCGATCCGCCTGGCGGATTACCCTCGCCGGCCTGAAAGCTGATGCCGGTGATGTTGCGCATCGCATCGCGCAAGGTGCGGCGGCCCTGCTCGGCCATGAGGTCGTCCTCAACGACGGTGATGGTTTGCGGCGTATCGACCAGGGGCTGGGTATGCTGCGGTGTCGACAGGCGGTCGGCCAGATACTTCCCCGTTACCACGACCTCATTCTCGACAGGGTCCGACCCCTGCGCAGAGGCCGGGGTCCCTGCAAGTGACGCGCCGGAAACCAGCGCGCCGATCAGCGTATTGCGAATCACTAACCACTCTCCCGCGAATATCGCGAGCCGAATAATCGTAATGCGAATTAGTTGCAACTTTGAGTTTGGCTTGAGGCGCTCGCGCCCGTCGGGCTTTGAATGCTGGCGAGTGCGCTGATGATTGCTGTCGGAGGCTTGATTAGCACCGGGGAATGACCGTCGCGGCAGGGCTAATCAGTGCGAAGTCGCTCGGGCGGATCGAACGAAAGTGCCCCGAACGATGCGAAACAGCGGTGCGCCTTGCCTCCGCAGAAAGGTCGCCGACCTGCGTAGGCTCAGCGAAAGATGCGCGCCCGCTTCGGATCGACCGCAATCCCAACCTGCTGCCCGGATTGCGGGGCGTCGCCCCGTACCGAGAGCGTGAAGCGGGTCTCGGCGATCCGTACCGTCACATCGGTTGCGTCCCCGGAAAACCGGGTGTCGATCACCTCGGCGCGAATGGGGGACTTCTCGCGCAGGGCAAGGGCGTCGGGGCGCACCATCAGCTCGGCGGGGCCGTCGGCCTGCGCCCCCGCGTCGAACGTCCCGATGACGCACTGGGTGACCCCGGCCCGAATTTGCGCGGGAAAGACGAGCGCATCTCCCAGCAATCGTGCGGCCCCCACCGACACCGGGGCACGGTAACAATCCTGCGGCGACCCCGTCTGTAATATCTGTCCGTGCGACATCAGGATCAGGTGATCGGCCACCTGCATTGCTTCGCGCGGGTCGTGGGTGACGATCAGCACGCTCGTTCCGGTTGCGCGCAGATCGGCCAGCACCGCCGCCCGCACCTCGGCGCGCAGCTGGCCGTCCAGGCCGGAAAAGGGTTCGTCGAGGAGCACCAGGGCTGGGTCGCGGGCCAGCGCGCGGGCGATTGCCACCCGCTGCTGCTCCCCGCCGGACAGGGTGTGCGGCCAGGCATGCGCCAGATGCTCGATATGAAAGCGCGCGAGCATCGCTGCAACCCGCTCTGCCCGCGCCGCGCTCGGACGCCCGCGCAGGCCAAAGCCGATATTGTCGGTGACGTTGAGGTGCGGAAACAGCGCGAAGTCCTGAAACACCAGCCCGACGCCGCGATCCTCCGGTGCGATCGCCCGCCCGGGCTGCGAAGCGATCGTGCCGCCCAGGTGGATTTCGCCGCCATCGACCGGCTCCAGCCCAGCGATCATCCGCAGCAGCGTGCTCTTGCCGCAGCCAGACGGGCCGAGCAGACAGGCGACGCCCCCCGCCGTCAGGGTAAAGCTTGCGTCGGTCACTGCCGGCCTGTCGCCATAGCGGCGCGAGACAGTCCGGACGTCGAGCACAGGATGGGTCATCCGCTTGCGCCTAGGTGCCGGGCCGCGCCCGCGCAATCCGGCGCGTGAGCCATGCGACCGCAGGCAGCGACAGCGCGACGATCAGGATCGAGGGCAGCCCGGCCTGGCCCAGCCGCTCGTCGAGCGCATAGTTGCTGGCGATCACCGCCAGCGTGTCGAAGTCGAACGGGCGCAGGATCAGCGTTGCGGGCAGTTCCTTGAGCACGTCGATGAACACGATCAGTGCGGCGGTCAGCATTGCGCCGCGCGCCACCGGAAGCTCGACGGCGAAGGCGGCGCCGCTCTCGCTGCGCCCGAGCGTCCGGGCCGCCTGGATCATCGACGGGGTGACCCGCGTCAGGCCCGCGTCGATCGGCTCAAGCGCGGCCGCCATCAGTCGCGCGGCATAGGCATAGACGAGCAGGACGATGCCCACCGCCATGCCCGATCCCGGCACCAGCCCCCAGATGACCCCGGCCGGCGCGAGCAGCCCGATCGCCATCACCGCGCCGGGCGTAGCATAGCCAAGGCTTGCCAGCCGTCCGGCAAGCGGCAGCCGTCGGGTTCCGAGCGCGAGCATGGTTGCGAGAGTCACGGTGACGATCGCACCGGCGATGCCGAGCGACAGGCTGTGTCCCGCCGCGCGGGTCAGGCGCGGCCAGTCCGGGGTGACCCCGGCGACATTCCATGCGAGCCAGCCGACCGGAAGCACCAGGCCCGCGAGCAGCAGCACCGCGCAATATCCGGTTGCCGCCCAGGCCGAAGGTCCGGCGAGCGGTCGGACCGGCATGTCGCGCCAGCGCCCGCGGCCCGATTCATGCGTGCTGCCCCGGCGACCCTGCCGTTCGATCCACAGCAACAGCGCTGCGGCTGCCAGCAGCGGGAGCGCGAAGCGTGCGGCGCTGACCGTCGATCCATAGACCGACCAGGCGCGCACGACGCCGGTGGTAAGGGTCTGGACGCTCAGAAACTGGACCGCGCCATAATCGGCGAGCGTCTCCATGACTGCGAGCGCGACGCCTGCGGCGAGCGCCGGTCGTGCCATCGGGAGCGCCACCCGCCACAGCGCCTGCGATCCGCTGCAGCCGAGCATCCGCGCGGCTTCGAGGATGTTGACCGACTGGTTCACGAACGCGGCGCGCATCGCGAGGTAGACATAAGGATAGAATGCGCAGGACAGCACGAATGCCGCCCCGCCGCTGGCGCGGATCCCGAATGGCAGGTCAAAGCCAAGGTCGGCGCGCATCCAGCTGCGCAACGGCCCTGCGACATCGAGCAGATCGGCATAGCCATAGGCCAGCGCAAAGGCGGGGACGGCGAGCGGCAGCGCGAGCGCCCAGGCGAACAGGTCGCGCCCGGGGAAACGGTGCATCACCACCAGCCAGGCCGCGACCGTGCCGGTGACCGCAGTGGCGATGCCGACGAGCAGCGCCAGCCAGGCGGAGGTGGCGGCATAGCGCACGACGTCGCGCCCGGCGATGTCCGCGGTCTCGCTGCCCAGCGCTGCGAACACCACACCGATCAGCGGCAACGCAACGGCAATTCCGGCCGCCCCTGCAAGGGCGGCCGGGATCGAGATGCGTGGAAGAACGCCTTGGCGCAGCGCCGTCAGCGCCAACCCGCCGCGCTCATCATCGATTGGGCCTCGGGCTGGCGCGCAGCGAAGGCGGCGACGCTCATCGGGTTGGCGGTGAAGGTCGCATAGGCATCCACCGGCGGCGGTGCGGGCACATCGGGCGACGCGGGGTACTCGTTATTGTTCTTCGAGATATGCGCCTGGCTGTCGGCAGAGGCGAAGAATTCGAGCAGCTTGAGTGCATTCGCCTTGTTCGGGGCGTTGGCCGCGACGCCGCCACCGGAGATGTTGATATGCGCGCCCTTGCCGTCGAGGCTGGGGAATCCGAGCTTCACCTTCTGCGTGATGGCGCGATCCGCTGCGTCTTCACCGGTGGCCATCCGCACATAATAATAGCTGTTGGTCAGCGCGACTTCACATACGCCAGCGCCGACCGCGCGAATCTGGTCGCGGTCGCCACCCTCCGGAGGGCGGGCCATGTTGGCGACGATGCTCTTGACCCACTGGTCCGTGCGTGCCGGCCCCCAGGCCTCGATCAGGGCACCGACGAGCGAGAGGTTATAGACGCTGTCGGACGAGCGGACGCAGATCTTGCCCTTGAAACGCGGGTCGGCAAGCTTGGCGTAATCGTCAATCTCTTCGGGCTGAACCTTGGCCGCGTCATAGGCGACGACGCGCGCGCGGCGCATGAAGCCGTACCAGTTTCCGCCGGGTTCGCGCAGATTGTCGGGGATGCGCGCGGTCAGCGTTTCGGACTGAACCGGCTGGAACAGGCCCGCCTGCTGCGCGCGCCACAACGCGCCGGCATCGGCGGTGATGAACAGGTCGGCAGGGCTGTTTGCACCCTCGCTCTTCATCCGGGCGATGAGTTCGTCGGGCCGCCCCTCGATCCGGTTGATCTTGATCCCGGTTTCGCGCGTGAACCGCTCATACAATGCATTGTCGCTGTCATAATGGCGCGCGGTGTAGAGGTTGACGACCTGTTCACCCGCGGCTGCGCCGCTGTCCTTGGCGCCGTCCGAACAGGCGGTGGTCAGCGCGAGCGTAAAGGTTGCGGCGACGGCAAGAAATCTCGACACATCAACTCCAGTCGTTCGTAAATGACCCCGCCGATCTAGACCAGTTGCAACCGGTTCTCAACAACCCCGTGGCGGGATCACCAGCGCGTCATTCGATTCGCTAGCGACCAGCCAAACCGCGCGCAACGCGATCCGACGCTCAAAGCCGCTGAGAAAAGTTGAGATGTTCGAGATGCACCGCGCGCCGGATGATGCCGCTGATCACCCGCCGATCATCGACCCGCGCCACACCGCGCACGTTGTCCGGCAGCGGACGCAGCCGTTCGAACTGGGCTTCACTCAACCAAAACTCGCTCTAATTCCCGAAAGCGGTCGTCGTTATCATGCTCTTGCGGTTCGCTTGGAGATGAGACGCAGGCCGCCTAGAAGAACGGCAGTGAGCGGCATATGTCACCCGAACGCGGTGGGCCGTCCTTCGCGGTCGACTGCAACCATCGTAAAGCGCGCCGACCCGGCCAGGCGGCGTTCGCCCGTCAAAAGGCCTTCTGCCCACAGGTCCACAGCGATTTGCACCGACGTGCGGCCGGTACCAACCGGTCTGGCTGCGAGTTCGACCAACTCACCTTCACGGATGGGAGACTCGAATTCAATCTTGTCCGACGCCGCCACGACCATCACCGCGCGCGCGCGCCGGGTCGCGGCGATAAACGCCGCCTTGCCCATCATCTTGAGCGCGTCGCCGCCGTAGAGCGTACCATAATGGTTGGTCTGCGGTGGGAATACGATCTCGACCATCCGCAAGAGATCGTCGTTTGGCGCAGAAGCAGTCAGGTCGAGCGGCGGGAGCGGCAGGACCGTTTCGGCCGTCTTTACCGCGACCATCGCAAAGCGCCCGCTCGCGCAGGTGCGTCGCTCACCAGTAACCAGGGCTTCGGCAACGAGTTCGACCTCCACATCGAGCGAACTGTTGCCGACACGAACCACGCGACCGGTGGCCTCGACCATCTCGCCGATGCGTCCCGGTGCCCTGAAATCGATCTTGTCCGATGCTGCGGTAACGAACGGTGCGCGGCCATGACGTGTGGCGGCAAGAAACGCCACCTTGTCCATATGTGCGAGCGCCACGCCGCCGAACAGCGTGCCGTGATGGTTGGCATCGCCGGGGAAGATCATATCGATCAACTGGACGGTACCGGGCGCAACGGCGGCGAGGTCGCTGCTCATCGATCTGCGCACGCTGCCGAGGCAGCGGCTCCGACCTTGAGCCCTGAAGATGGCAATGAACAGTGCATCTGATCGACGGGCGCAAGAGTGTGGAAGTCGCTGGAGTGGAAGACGAGAGGCATGACCGCGTTGGCCACCGATGCGCGATGAAGGCGAAACAGGACGATGTCGTGGTCTCCGGCAGGTATCTCCCGCTCGAGTGCGCATTCGAGCCAGGCTGTCGCACCGGCGAGGAACAGCCCGCCGTTGGTGGTCACGTCATAATCCAGCCCCTCAAACCGGTCGTCGCTGCGCTGCGATAGCTGACGCGCGACTGCGGCGTGCCCGTGGCCCAGAAATGAGATTCCGATCCGGTCGCACCCGCGCAATTGCTGCCAGGTCCACGACCCGTGCTTGATGCACACCGAGACCAATGCGGGCTTGAGCGAGATCGCCACGAAGGCGCTTGCGGTCATGCCGATCGGCTGGTCCCCATTCATCGCGCACAATGCCGTGACGCCGGTCGGGAACCGGCCGAACAGCTGGCGCAGATCGCTGTCGTCGTCGATATCGCGGAGGATGGTCATAGGGTTTGATCCTTGACTGACGGCTGGATGAATCGGGGTCATGCCGCGGCTGTGACCATCGGCACGGCTTGTTCGGGGCGCAGGCTGTAGCGCCGGGCGAGCGCGGCGCAGATCATCAGCTGCATCTGGTGGTACAGCATCAGCGGCAGGACGATCAGGCCAACAGTGCTGGCCGGAAAGAGGATGTTCGCCATCGGCAGTCCGCTCGCCATGCTCTTTTGCGATCCACAGAACGCGATCGTGACTTCATCCTCGACCGGCAGGCGCGACAGGCGAGCGGCCGCAGTCGTGAAGACGAGGGCGATCGACAGCAGCAGCAGATCGAGCAGGATGACCAGCGCAATGCTCTGCGGCGTCACCTTGCTCCAGATGCCCGCGACCACGCCCGCGCTGAACGCCGCATAGACGACCAGCAGGATCGATCCGCGATCGACCAGCATCGTCAGCGTCTTCTGGCGGGTGAACCAGTCGCCGACCAGCGGGCGCGCCAACTGGCCGATGATGAAGGGCAGCAGGATCTGCAGCGCGATCTCGCGCACCGCGTCGAGCGAAATGCCGCCGCTATTGGTGGTCAGCAGCAGTGCCGCGAGCACAGGCGTGATCACCACCCCGGCTAGGTTCGACAGCGACGCGCAGCACAGCGCCGCCGGGACATTGCCGCGCGCGATTGAGGTCAGCGCGATCGACGATTGCACCGTGGAGGGCAACAGGCACAGGAACATCAGGCCGGTGACCAGCCCGCTATCCAGAACGCCCCCCGCCAGAGCGATCAACGCGAACCCGATCACCGGGAAGGCGAGGAAGGTGGTGGCAAAGACCAGACCCTGCAGGCGCCAATGGGCGATGCCCTGCCAGATCGCCTGCCGCGAAATCTTCGCGCCATAGATGAAGAACAGCAGCGCGATCGCGGCGTGCACGACATGATCAAGCACCTCTTTCCGGACGCCCCGCGCGGGAATGATCGCGGCCACCGCGACCATCGCCATGATCGCGAAGATATAGGGATCGAGCCGCGGGCGGCGCAGAAGAGCGTTCATCGAATATTCCTGAATCGAGCACGCGACCGCGCCCGGATACGCCGTCCGGCGATGCCGTGTGGGCATCGCCGGACCCGATTTTTGCTTACGCCGCCAGTTCCTTGCGGACGATCTCCGCACCCGCACCCAGCGCCCTCAGCTTGCCGTTCGCAACCGCACGCGACAGCGGCGCCATGCCGCAGTTGGTGGCGGGGATGAGCTTGTCGGCATCGACGAAGCGCAACGCGTTGCGCAGCGTCGCCGCGACCTCTTCGGGCGTCTCGACCGTGTCGGTCGCCACGTCGATCGCGCCGACCATCACCTTCTTGCCGCGAATGAGCTCGATCAGGTCCATCGGTACGCGCGAACACTGGCATTCGAGGCTGACGATATCGATCGTCGACTTCTGCAAATTGGGGAAGATTTCCTCATATTGCCGCCATTCGGAGCCGAGCGTCTTCTTCCAGTCGGTGTTCGCCTTGATGCCATAGCCATAGCAGATGTGGACCGCGGTCTCACACTTAAGCCCCTCGGCGGCGCGCTCCAGAGTCTTGATGCCCCAGTCGTTCGCCTCGTCGAAAAAGACGTTGAACGCCGGTTCGTCGAACTGGACAATATCGACGCCTGCGGCTTCCAGCTCCTTCGCCTCTTCGTTGAGGATGCAGGCGAATTCCCAGGCGAGCTTCTCACGGCTCTTATAGTGATCGTCGTACAACGTATCGATCATCGTCATCGGACCGGGCAGCGTCCATTTGATCGGCCCGTCGGTCTGCGCGCGCAGGTACTTGGCATCCTCGACGAACACCGACCTGGGCCGCGACACCGCGCCCACCACCGACGGCACGCTGGCGTCGTAGCGGTTGCGGATGCGCATGACCTGCTTCTTTTCCCAATCGACGCCTTCCAGATGCTCGATGAAGGTGGTGACAAAATGCTGGCGCGTCTGTTCGCCATCGCCGACGATGTCGATACCCGCCTTTTTCTGATCATCGACCGCAAGGCGCAGCGCGTCCTGCTTGGCGGCGACAAGTTCTTCGCCTTCATGCTTCCACGCGGCCCACAGCTTCTCGGGCTCAGCGAGCCAGGAGGGCTTGGGCAGACTGCCCGCGGTCGTCGTGGGCAACAACATCGTCATGTTCGAAAATACCTTTGAATTCAGGGGAGATCAGGCGGCGAAACTGGCCGACCATTGTTCAAGCGCTGCGCGATAGGGCTTGATGAACCGCTCTTCGGCGAACTTGCCCTGTTCAAACGCGAGCCGGCTACGCTCCTCGCGGTCATAGACGATGCGGGTCAGCGAATAGTCCTGGTATTTCAGGCTAGGCCGATACTGTTCCGCCGCTACCGAATTGGCATTGTAGATCTCGGGGCGATAGATGCGCTGGAACGTGTCCATCGTCGCAATCGTGCTGACCAGCTCGAGGTTGGTATAGTCGCCCAGCAGGTCGCCGATATGGTAGAAGGCGAAGGGCGCGGCGCTGTTGCGCGGCATGAAGTAGCGGACCTTCATCCCCATCTTCGCGAAATAGTCGTCGGTCGCCGAGAACTCGTCATTCTCATATTCAAAGCCCAGGATCGGGTGCTCGTTGCCGGTACGCTGATAGGTCTTGTTGCTCGACACGCTGAGACAGATCACAGGCGGCTTGCTGAACGTTGCGCGATACGCTTCCGACTTCAGGAAATGCTTGAACAGATTGCCGTGAAGGTCGCCGAACCCTTCTGGCGTGCCCGAGTTGGGATGCGCCTTGCTATGTTCGGGCAGCACGACGCTGAAGTCGTAATCGCGGATGTAGGAGGAAAAATTGTTCCCGACGATGCCGTCCATCCGCGCTCTGGTCTTCTTGTCGATGATCGTGGTCCTGAGGATCTCGATCAGCGGGAACGCATCCTGAGCGCCGTTGGCGGCGACATGCATCTCGGCGGTGATGATGGTGAGCTCGAGCGCGTAGCGATCGCCCGCCGGATTGTCCCAGTGCGCCAGTGAATTGAAGCGGTTGTCGATCATGCGCAGCGTGTTGCGCAGATTTTCCTCACGGCGCTCACCCCGCGCCAGATTGGCGAAGTTGGTCGTGATCCGCGTATTGTCGGCCGGCCGATACTCTTCGTCGAACGGAATGCTCTTGAGCGTGAAGGTGAAGGCGCTGTCGGTCATGGTCGGTACCCCAAACTGCATGTGCGGGCAGGAGGGCCGAAGGAAGAACGCGCACGATGGACAGGCGACGGCGGACAGCCGCAAGCCCTGCGTCAAGCGCGATCCACCGGAGACACCCCCGTCCGAGGAACGTTATCGCGTCGGAGGCAGGTCTCCTGGCTCACGGGTCGTCGCGGTGGTTCCGGCCTTCCCGAGCGTCTTGCGGACGCTCAGTGGCACAAAATGGAACCGCCACTCGCCGCTTACAGTTGCGGGGGCAGCGCCGGAATCTGCCCAGAAGGACATCACCGGCTTCCCGTCTTAGCCCCGCCGTCGTGCCTGAGGCGGGGAACCTCGACGCGCCCTTTCAACACAATCGAAACTACGCTGTCAATCCTGATATAAAGATATCTTTATATCGTTATGAGATTGTGCTGCGCGGCGATTGTCATGCGGGAATTGATGATTGACATATCGACGGGTGCGGCCGGTCGAGAGCGTGACGCACAAGGGTCGACCAACGACATGGTCCGCAATCGGGGCGAGATCGAGAGCCATGCTCTCGGACCGCAGACCCACTGCGAGGTGATGATCGAGCGGAAGACGGCAGTGTTCAGAAACGGAGTTCTGGCGCAATCGGCTTACGTGCGTCGGCTTTGCCCACTGCCGTACCCGAAAATAGACAGGCTGCTGACGGCCTAATTCGAGTTGTACGCGCACCACCCGCTACGATGTCTGCTTATGCCGCTCCGGCGGCCACAAGCCGCCAGTCCGGTTGCGGCCCAGCTTCGGTCATTCCGTCAACCAAAAAATTTTGGCTTAGCCGTGGGAAAACCAGCCCGCTGCCCGAGGCCAGCGTTGGCTATCGCAACCGATCGACCATCGTTTCGGCTGCGATGAGAGAGCGCTGAGCGCTAGGGAGTGAGAACTGGGAAGTAGAGGAAAAGAGCTGATATCTGGCTCTTGGCTTTCCGGTTCTCCTTCAAGGAGAATGCTCATGAACTCCCCTTATGTCCCGCCGGTCGTCCAGGCGATCGGCCTGGCGTGCGTGCCCGTTGATGACATGCCACCCGGCACCGCAATGGCACGCAAGCCGGTCGCGGCGGCGGTGGTAACGCTGCACATGCGCGATGACGGGCGCCGCGATGTGACCGTCACCTGTATGTCCGATGCGCGCGATCTTGAATTCCCGCTGCCGGTGCTGGTGGAAGACGCGCTGCTCGCCGGCGCGCCGACCGTCATCACCGAACTCGACTGCAATGTGCTGAACATTGAGGCGGCCGCGCGGCGGTTCTTTGTCGAGCCCAAGCTCGGCGCGCTGGCGAGCGGGCAGGGGCGCGTGGACGCGGTGGCGATGTTCGGCTCCGGACACGACGAAGTGGGGCTGTGCCGCCGCCTCGGCATCGCGGCGAACATGGTTGCCGACCGAGATGTCGCGCAGTGGTGGCGCCGTGACGCGCCGGCTGCGGCCGAAGGCGTGGCACTGACCAGCGCCGTGTCGCGTCTGATGCTGTGGGCCCATGGCGCATCGTTCTTGGCGGGACTGCCGGATGCCTTTTTCGAGACGCTGCTGCCGCTGCGCGAGAAGCTGATCGATCTCGAGGCGGCACGCCCGGAAGTGAAGGCGATCCTGACTTCGCGGCCGTTCGGCCGGGCAGGCTCGTTCGCGAGCTACTATCGCGAGTACCGCGTCAGGCGCGATGCCGGCGACGAGGATGCACGCTGGGTGACCTTCGAGGAAGGCCTCTCCTACGTCTGAACCTGAACATCTGCACCAACCTCGACAAGGCCCCGCTAGCGCGGGGCCTTGTCGTTTGTGGAGACGAGATCATGCGACAATGGCTGTCACCTGATACCGAACGCGCCGCAGCGCTGCTCGAAGCGCATCCCGACTACCGCATTCTGCGCTCACTGCCACCGCTGGACCTGCTACCGCTACCCGCGGCTGAAGGCCGGGTCCGCACTGCCGCAGTTCTGGACACGGAGACCACCTCGCTCGATCCGGCAACCGGGCACATCATCGAGCTGGCGATCTGCCACGTCTGGTTCGATGCACGCGGCCGCATCGTTGGGGTCAGGCGGGTGCATGACTGGCTGGAGGATCCGGGGTACCCGCTGCCACCGCAGATCGCGGCGCTGACCGGGCTCACCGACGCAGACCTCGCCGGCAGGCGGATTGACGATGCGGCAGCGCTCGACCTGCTGTCGGGCGCCGACCTGATCGTTGCGCACAACGCGAGCTTCGATGCCGCCTGGATCGAGCGGCGCTATCCTTCAGTGGCGGGCAAGCCGTGGGTATGCTCGCTCAAGGACATCGACTGGCGCGGTCATGGCTATGAGGGCCGCCAACTCGGCGCGCTGCTCGGCGAGGTGGCCGGGTTCTTCAATACCCGTCACCGCGCCGATGCCGATGTCGCCGCGCTGGTCGCGCTGCTCGCCACGACGCTGCCATCGGGGAAGACAGCCTGCAGCGAGATGATCCTCTCGGCGCAACGCCCGACCGTGCGGCTCATCGCTAATGGCGCGCCGTTCGAGGTCAAGGACCGGCTGAAGGCACGAGGGTATCGGTGGAACCCGAAGATCCGCTGCTGGTGGATCGAGGTTGCCGGAAGTGCGACCGACGACGAGCGTGCATGGCTCGCTGCCGAAGCGGGCTGCCACCGACCAACGCTGCGCGAGATCACCTGGCACCAGCGCCATCGCACCTGAGCCTCTCATCTCGATTGCACGAAAGTCGAGCGGCGTCCGCCGCCGATCATGGCCGCTTACGACCAACACACAAGGGAGAATACCATGTATAGCCTCTATCACGACCGCCCGTTCAACGTCCGCTATGCCGTTCACCAGCACAGCGGCCGTTACACGCCCGAGCTGCTGCGCACGCATCGCACCGCACGCGCGTCGTGGCTCTATATTCATCGTCAGCACGGCATCGATACGTTCGGCCCCACGCCGGACTGGTCCCGGCGTGACGACCTAGCGGCGCACGGCCGTAGCGCTCCGGCGCGGGCAAATCACCCCTCGCTCGACGGCATCGGACTGTGGGACGAGGCCGATCGGCATGCCGCGAGCATCCGTCCCGACGAGCCAGTTTGCGCGCATGCGGTGGGGTCGCTGCCGATCGGCGAAGATGTGGCCGGCTGGCGCAACCTGATCGAAGGGTTCGCCGAAGACCATCTGACCTCGCAGGGCATGGTGGTCGATTGGGCGATCCACCACCGGGCGGCGAGCGACGACAAGCCTGAAATCCTGCCGCATGTTCACATGCTGATCGCCATGCGGGTGTTCGATCCGGTCCATCCCGATCTTGGCCGTATCCGGCAGAACTGGGTGCGCACGGAGAAGGCGCGCAAGGCGCTCGCGGAGAAGTGGTGGGCGTATAGCGGAATTGCGCCGCGCAGCTATGCGCTTGCGGCGTGATCCAGCCCCGATCGACTTCGTTCTAGCCGTTCATCGGCCTATAAGCTTGGGGTTCGGTATCCCTTCGCAGGAACTGGACATCGCGCCGCCCTGAAGGCGGCGCGACCCACATGCCATGCTGCGACCGTCCGACACGGTCACGCGGTCTGGGAGGACGATGATGGCTGGAAAGTTCTTGCGCATGACCGCGGAGAGCGTTCATGCGCGGCTGCGGCACGGGCGATTGAGGTTCCAGGAAGCGATCCATGTGCCCGGCGATCTCACGATATCGGACCCGACCATTCAATATCTGTGCAATGCCCTGCGGGTCGATGGCGGCCTGGACCTGTCCGGCTGCACGCGCCTTGAAGCGCTCCCCGAGCGGCTGATTGTCAGGGGCGCGCTGATCATCGACCGATGTGTCAGCCTCAAACGTCTGCCTTCTGGTCTGCATGAGGTGAACCGCGTTAGCGCGGAAGGATGTACGGCGCTAAAATCCATTGCCCCAATCGGGGTCTGCCACGGTCCGGTCAACCTCATCGGCTGCGCGGGACTGGAGCCGCTTACACCCGATTTCAGAGCGACCACATCACTGCAGATCGATCACTGCATCATCTTTCCGCGCGCATTTTGCGTGGACCTGAACGTGCCCGAAACGATTATCGCTGTGGCCCCGGGACGCCGCATCCGCGAGCTGATCGATCACCGGCTGCTCTCGCGCCATCCGATCCGCGAGGAGATCGTGACCCATGCCGAACGTGACCTCGCCCTCGGCGACCTTCGCCTCGGCATCGATGCCACCTCGTTGGTTATCAAGGAAGGTCAGCGGAAGGGCAGGGGGAGAGGAGTGGGCAGGCTTTCAGGATAAGGGGAAAAGATAATATCATGATCACCATCATCGCAGTCTCCGCGGCAATCCTGGCGATCCCGCTGATGGCGCGGCTGCTGGTCGCAGCCATTGCAACGCTGTTGGGGGCAGCGCTCGTCATCCGGTCGCGGCGTATCGCTCGCCACATTCTTAGCCGTGGCATCGGACAGCCAAATTCCCGGTCCGATCGCAAGCTAAGCCGCGCCGAGCGCCGACTCTTGAAGCAGGGCCTGAAGCTCGCGCTCGATCAGACTGAACTCAGGAGCCTGTTTCCGCAGTCAATGGTGCGAGCTGAGATCTGGGCGAACCGACTGGTGCCCTGACCATGGCTGCCGCAACCCCTAATCCGTGTTGCGATCAATCGATGCTGGCGTCCTCGTTCAGGTCGGACGCGACGATGATCCCGCTGGCCCACTGATTGGGATCGACACTTGGCCAGCGATTGTAGCTGTGCAGAAATTCAAGCCAGCCGACATGGGTTGCAATCCCCGACCCGGGACGGGTGAGTTCCAGCATAATGAGCGCCGCCTGGCCCTCGCGGGTGAGAACATAGCCGTGCCTGTCGATCACGGTGGCAAGGCCGAGCATCTCGAGATGAAGAAGATAATGCTCGAACAGCGCCGTCGAACCGCCGAAGATGTCGCAGACCGCCCGCCGGTCATCGACCTTGAGGTGGCGCGACGATGCCGGGCACCTGGCACCGGCCTTGAAGATCGGCTGCTCGTAGCGGCCGGAATGTAGCCACGACATCGTCCGGCGCATGACTTCGAGCTGCGCGTCGCCGGGCCCGCGCAACCCGGTGCCGACACGGTAGAAGGCGAACGCACGCCTGAGCGTCGTAAAGCGCCTGCGGTCGGGCGTGACGACGTAATCGGGATTGTCCTTGCCATCGACATATTCGAGCTGCCGCCCCCACATGACGGTCGGCTCGTCGGTGAAGAACCAGTCGCGATCGTGAAACATGGCGGACGATCAGAAATCGCGGGTCGATTGCACGCTGCCGGGCCGGCACGCGCAATCGTCGATGATCCTCGACACGCGGCTCGACTGCCGGAACGACGGGGCGGCATATTGCTGGAGCGTGGTCCAGCGTTGCGGTTCGAACCGGGGCGGGGTGGCGTGATCGGTGCTGGGCACCACCATCAGCTCGAAGATCCAGTGGGTGAGCTCGTCCGCGCCCCGGCGGTGGAGCATGGTCGCGAACCGCTCCCAGCGGTGGCACTGGGTGTTGAGCCAGCCGATCATGCCTTCGCGTGCGTCGATGGAGTCGGTCGGCAGCGACCAGCTCTCGGTCCAGGCGCCGTCGGCGCCGCGCTCCTGCATCAGTACCGCCGGCTGACCATCAATCTCGCCGCGCGTGAAGCGCACCGCGCCGTCACTCGGCGGTGCCGCCGTCTCGACGACCACGAGATCGCGCGTGCCGGTCGCCGGCGCGTGCAGGAACCGCGGAATGTCGTCCTGCACATCGACCGCCGGCATATGGATCGTGCGCCGCATGCGCTCGAACAGGGTGCCGCCGGCCACCGGCGTGGCCCCGCGATTAAAGGTGTTATCGGGCATGCCTTTTCTCCTTAGCTGGCGAGGATGCGCTGCTCGCCACGCTGAATGGCGGCGGAACGCTGCTGGGTTGCATCGTCATGATCGATGATGACGGGCTTGGTGGCCTCGAGCATCGCAAGCACCGACCAACCCAGGCTCGAGAGCTGGGCGTGCTTGAACACGGTACCCTGATGCTCGAGCAGGTCGCGATTGGAAAGGTCGAGCATGTAGCAGCGGAAGAACAACTCGCTGCCATCAAACAGGTGCTGGATCATCGCTTGTGGATCGATCCTGTACATCTCTTCTGCAACGCAGCGCAAGGTAGCGCGCATCAGCTCGAGCTGATCAGTCTGGTCCTCGCACATGCACATGTCGAGGTGATGCCCCCAGAACGCGTCCCGCACACTGTCCCACAGGTGCCCGTCGGGCGCCTGCAGCACGACGTGCGATCGTCCGATGGTAACGGGCTGCAGCGTGCTGCCCCAGGGGCGCACCTGCGCCAAAACGAGTTCATGCGACATGGCGAACCTCCTGCGTTGGGGCAGGAATATTTAACTAGCAGGGCAATGTCAAGTTGTCGGGGTCATGTGACCCCAAAATATTTCTGGTGATCGTCAACGGCGTCTGGATCGTTCACCGGCAGGCCGATAAGGCGGTTCAGCCGATGCCTTCTCGATCTCCGTAAGCAGGTCGGTCAACGCGTCTTCCGGCATGAGGCCGCGGACCCGCATCCAATGCCACATCGTCCGGCCAGCACCGCCGATATCGATCACGAGTCGCTGCCCTGCCGAGCCGAGATCCTGATCACTCGACCATAGGCTGCTCAGTTCGGCACGTGCGATCGTGCGGACGCGATAAGGATCTACGGCTGCCGACGCGACCACATCGACCCATTCCCATAGTTGGCCGAGCAGGACGACCGCGATTGGGTCGCCTGCGGCGCTCGGTCCCGCGCTGGTCAGGCGCGGCGCAATCGTGCGGAGGAAGAGCAGCTCATTGCTTCGGACGATCGGGACGGCGACGCTCGGCGGCACATGTGCGTCGAGCAGGAGCAAAACCGTCATAAGCCGGAAGCACTGCCGCAGCGTATAGCCACGGCGAATCGCCGGATCCTCCATCATGTTAGCAGGCCAGTCGTGCCGGCTGATCAGCTTGAGCCGCGTGCGCAGGCGCGCGCGCGATTCCTCATCGAGTTCAGGATGGGTGGCGGTCGGGTCTGATCCGGGGGGCGTGGTGAGAATGACCATTGCCAGATCATCGAGATGGGCTGCGCTGAGACGGTGATGCGAACGATCTGCCATGCGCCGATGCTAGGGCGCGGGCATGCATCCGGGAAGAGCGAGGGTAGCCAGAGTCAGAAATAGCGCCATTCGGGGGTGACTTTGAGGTCCAGCCAGCCGTCACGGTCGCGCGACAGGCTATCGATGGTCACCGCGCCGATGGCGGGCGTGGGTACGACGAGCGTTCGCAGCGGCTGTCCGAGCAGAGCGTCGCGGACTGTGTGCGGGATCTGCCCTGCGCAGGCGAAGGCGCAGTCCGATCGGCTCCGTTCATGGTAGCGCCAGAGCAACTGCTTATCCTTGAATTGCTCGATTTCGACGAGCAGCCGCCGGTAGCGGCGCGAAATGCCGACCACGTTAATGTCGGTTCGCTCGCGGATCTGCCGCAGATACACATGGCCGGGCTTGAGGACAGTGGGCCGCCAGAGCCGCGCCAGTCGCTCAAGCGCCATATCGACCTTGACGGGCGACAGACCTGCCCGCTGCAGGAGGTCGTCGAGCGGATCGGAGAGGTAACGATCATGCATCTTAGGTTTCGCCAGCCTGATTGCATAGGCGGTTGGCACAAGATCAGCTAGCGCGCGCCGCTGCCGCGGTCTCGATCGCCGCCCAGTCGATCATCTCCAGCTTCAGCTGCGCCAAATGCTGGGCGAGCTTGGCGACCGCGCGCCCGAAACCGTAGCGCCCACCGGTGCTCGCAGGAGCATGACCACTGAGCTGATCATGCACATCGATCGGAATGTCGGCGTCGCGGCACAGATCCTTGAACGTGTGCCGGAAGCTATGGAACACGAGACGTGGATCGACGCTGACCTTGTCGATGATCCGGCCGGCGCGCCGGCTCGCTTCCTTAGTCTGGACGTCGAGCGAATCGGGGGTGAGATCGGGAAACAGCTTGGTTTCGCCGGCCGCCCGCAGCGCCTCGACGCGCTTGATGAGTCCGAGCGCAACCAGCCGGGGGTGGAGCGGCAGCAGGCGGATCGACGCCTCGGTCTTGACCCGCTTGGTCGCTTCCAGGTTGGCAGGGTCGATGTAGTCGTCGATATCGACATACCAGACCTGTCCCTCTTGCTTGATGTCGGCGAGCAGGATCTGTCCAAGTTCCTCGATTCGTCCGCCGGTGAACAGCGCGAGCAGAAACAGCCAGCGTAGCGTCACATCGGACACGGCCGCCTTGCTGTGCTCGATCGACCAGGATTGGGTGAACAGCGGGAGCGCGAACAACTTCGAGAGCTCGTCATGGGTGAACGGCCGCCGGTCGCTGGATTTGGAATAGCCCTCGACCTTGATCCCGGCCGAGACGTTGGCGGGAATGAAGCGCTCCTGGAAGGCGAACCCCAGCAGCGCTTGGATCGCGCCCAGATATTTCTTGACCGATGCGGGTTTGACCCGCTCGAGATCCTCGCGCCGGGCGTAGAGTGCGTATTGATCGACGAATGCGAGGCTGCGATGCGCGCGGGACATGCTTGCCGGCATCTTGGCCACAGCGTCGCGGAACTCGAAACAGTCATCGGCCGTGATCTCGCCAATGCCGATGTCGCCGATGTAGCTGGTGAAGTCCTCGACCGCTTTGTCGGCCGCCGCAACGGCCTTCTTGCCCGGCTTGCGTGCCGCCTTCCATTCCTTGGCGAGGTCGCGCAGCTTCATGTCGGGGCGCGCGCGGGTCGCGTTGGGGCGACGTCGCAGAGACTGCACCTGCGGCAACTGTTCTCGCACTTGAGGTGCGGCGAGCGCCGCCGCGATCGCGTCGGCCAGCGGCTCGTCGATGCCGGGGATGTTGCCCTCTGCAAGACCGATCTGGCGCTTGAGCGCGGCGACCTGCTCGGTAAGCAGCGCCCGCCAGCGCCGACGTGGCGTCCGGCGTTGATAGTCGAACCAGAGCTCGCCCAGATGGCGATGACGAGCCGCCATTTCCGCTTCGAGCCGCGCGATGGTCTCCTCGGACAGTTCGTCATCGGTGTCGCTGCCCGCCACGCGCTTGCGATAGGCAATCCATTCTGCTGGCGGCATCGATTGGGCGGTCGGCAGGCGCTCACCCGCGAGATCTGCTACCGCATCATCGAGCTCGCGCAGCACGAACGCGACATCCACCCCGCCCGAAGCGAAGCCGCTTCCCGATCGCCGCGTAAGGTGCCGCTCGACCAGCGCCTGAGCCTCCTCAGCCGAAAGGGCGCCACCGCCCTGGTTCTTCAGCGTTTCACGGAAGGTGGCCAGCTTCTTCTCGAACTCGCCATTGGCGATCGCCAGCTTCTTCCCGGCCTCACGCGCATCCGACGTGCCGAGCGTCACCTTGTAGAGCTCGCCGCAGTTGAACATCGGCCGCAGCGCCTCGGGCACCTTCCGGCGAAGGTAGAAGATGCCGCTGCGGGGATCCTGCCATAGGCCCTTGATCTTGGTCATCGAACGTCTCCGGTGTACTCATCAGGTGTACCCACAGAGACTTAAATGTTCGGAAAACCGCCAATTCTGCCGATTTTAAGCAGATTGGTGACCCCTACGGGAATCGAACCCGTGTTTCAGCCGTGAAAGCCATAGAACAAAACGTGTTCGGACGTTCCTGGACGTCAATGATTACAGATAGTTAGAGATAAGTCGTCCTTGCCGATCCCGGCAAATCCGGCTAGGATAAGAGAGAAATAATCGAGTCCCGCTTGTCTTATGGCCCGTACCGCCGTCGAAGTCCGGATACAGGACCGCACCGCCCGCGCGCGGCTCTTGCCCCGCAAGCGCCCCTATTGGCGCCAGCTCTCGCAAGGCCAGTTTCTCGGCTATTATCGCGGCAAATTGAAAGGCGCCTGGATCGCCCGCTATCACTGCGCCGACACGCAAGCCTATGTCACCGGCACGCTTGGCGAAGCCGACGACCTGCGCGACGCCAATGGCCGCGACATCCTCAGCTACAAACAGGCCTTCGACGCGGCGCTGCACTGGATCGAGATCGAGACCAACGGACCCGCTTCCAGCGCGAGCGATCCCGCCATGACCGTCGGCGACGCGACCCGCACCTATGTCGCCATGCGCGACGCTCGCCGCTCGAGCCAGGCCGGCCGCACCCTCAATTCCGACGCGCATTACAAGCTCAACCGCTTCGTGCTCGAGGATGAGAAGCTCTCCTCGGTCACCCTTGCCTGCCTCAGCGAAAGCGACCTGCGCGCCTGGCAGCTGCGCCTTGCCCGCAAGAAACCCGCGAGCATCCAGCGCGTCGTCAACGATCTGAAAGCCGCGCTCAATGCCGCGTTCGTCGAGCACCGCAAGGCACTGCCCGCCGACCTGCCCACCACGATCAAATACGGGCTCAAGATCGATGCGCCCGAAGTGCTGATCACCGTCGCGCGCGACAACCAGATCCTCAGCGACGACGAAGTCCGCCGCATCGTCGCCGCGGCGCTTCGCCTCGAGGAGGATTTCGGGCGGCTGGTCGCGCTGCTGGCCGCCACCGGCGCGCGCTTCTCGCAGCTTGCCCGCATGACCGTCGGCGACGTCCAGGCCGAACAAGCGCGGCTGATGATCCCGCAGTCGTTCAAGGGCAGAAAGCGCCAGCTCCAATATATCCGTGTCCAGGTCGGGCAGGACATCCTCGCCGCACTCCGGCCGGTGACCGAGGGCAGGACGCTCTCGGCGCCGCTGCTCGAGCATTGGCGCCACAGGCAGACCGGCCCGATGGAATGGGTGCGCGTCGATCGCGGCCCCTGGAGCGCGCCGTCCGAGATGACCCGGATGTGGAAGCGCACCGTCACAGCGGCCGGACTACCCGCCGCGACCATCCCCTATGGCCTGCGTCACTCCTCGATCGTGCGCGGCCTGCGCGCCGGGCTGCCGATCCGGCTGGTCGCCGCTCTCCACGACACCTCGGTCGCGATGATCGAGCGGCATTATTCGCGCTGGATCACCGAGGGGCTCGACGAACTGGTCGCGCGAGCGGTGGTGCCGCTGATGCCGATCGCGGCATGAGACAGGCATAGGACGGCCAGCCGCCAGACGCGTCATACCGCATCGCCATGCTCGCACGGCACCGGCATGCCAACGAAGATGGAAGCCGGCAGGCACGCGCTCGACCAAAGCGCGCCGATCGATCCCACCGACGCCGATCGATCTCGCGGCCCATCTCCATGCCGCACCGTAAGCGCTAGCCGACCGGCTTGCCGGCCCCGCACGAAAGATCGAGCGCCTTATCCCCCAGGCGGCCACAACCCTGGCCGAGTGCGATCGCCGAGAGGTCGGTGGCCGGATCGATCACCCGGTCGGCCTGCTTGCGCTCGGAATAGCGGTCAACGAGCTGGTCGGCCTGCGGCCGGAGCAGCACCGTGAAGCGGACCAACTCCTCCATCACGTCGACGATCCGGTCGTAATAGCTCGACGGCTTCATCCGGCCCGCCTCGTCGAACTCCTTGTACGCCATCGCCACGCTCGACTGGTTGGGGATGGTGAACATCCGCATCCAGCGGCCGAGCAGGCGCAGCGTGTTGACAGCATTGAACGACTGCGAGCCGCCCGATACCTGCATGACGGCGAGGGTGCGGCCCTGGGTTGGGCGCATGCCGCCCATGTTCAGCGGCAAATGATCGACCTGCGCCTTCATGATGCCCGAGACCTGCCCATGGCGTTCGGGACTGCACCAGACCTGCCCTTCGGACCACATCGACAGTTCGCGCAGCTCATGGACAGCGGGATGGTCGTCACCCTGGACCTGATCGGGCAGCGGCAGATCGGAGGGGTCGAAGATCCGCGTCTCAGCGCCGAACAGCTGGAGCAGGCGCGCGGCTTCCTCGACTGCGAAGCGCGAGAAGGAGCGCTCGCGCAGCGATCCGTAGAGCAACAGGATGCGCGGCGGCGACTGGTCGGCACCGAGACCCAGTGCCGGCCGGGCGATCACATAGGATGGATCGAGGGCGGGGAAACGATCGGCATCACAGAGTACGCGAACCCGGCTCATTGCATGTCCTTCACGAGATACGAAGCGCTCGCTGGGCAGAGCGAGGCGAGTTGTTCAGTGGCGGCGATGCCGGGCGGCGCCTCGGCTCGGTCGGCATCGGCAAAGCCGAGCCGCCGGAAGAAGGGGGCGGCCGAGTCGGTGAGCAAATGGAGGCGCGTCACCTCCCCAGGCAGGATCGTCTCGAGCTCGCGGACGAGCGTTGTACCGTGCCCTGCGCCGCGGCGGCTGGGCAGCACCACCAGCGAGCGCAGTAGCCGGTCGGCGCTGTCGCCTTCCAGCCCGACATAGCCGATCGGGCCTGCCGCGTCGGACAGGCCGAAGAACAGGCGGCCGGGCTGCTCGAGGTCGATTGTGGGAAGCTCAGCCTCTTCGAGCGCCCTGCGCAAAATGTCGTAGCCGCCGCGCGGTACCGCGAAGAACACCAGGTCGGTCATGCCGCGGCGCCCGCCTCATACCACCCGCGCGTGCGCTTCACGATGCCGACGACCGAAAGCATGACCGGCACTTCGACGAGCACCCCAACCACGGTCGCGAGCGCCGCGCCCGAGTTGAGTCCGAACAGCGAAATCGCCGCAGCCACCGCCAGCTCGAAGAAGTTGGAGGCGCCGATCAATGCCGCTGGCGCAGCGACGCACCAGGCGACTCCGAGCTTCTTGCTCAGCCAATAGGCGAGCCCGGCATTGAAATAGACCTGGATGATGATCGGTACCGCGAGCAGCACGATCACCAGCGGCCTCGACAGGATCTGCTCGCCCTGAAAGCCGAACAGCAGCACCAGCGTCGCGAGCAGGGCCGAGAGCGAGATGGGCCCCAGCGCCCTGAGCAGCTTGTCGAGCGCAGGCTGGCCGCCGCTTGTCAGCAAGGCCCGGCGCAGCAACTGCGCCGCGATCACCGGCAGGACGATGTAGAGTACGACCGAGAGCAACAATGTGTCCCAGGGTACCGTGATCGAGGCGACGCCGAGCAGCAGTCCGACCAGCGGCGCGAAGGCGAACACCATGATGAGATCGTTGAGCGCGACCTGGCTCAGCGTATAATTGGGCTCGCCGTCGCACAGATTCGACCAGACAAACACCATTGCGGTGCACGGCGCGGCGGCGAGCAGGATCAGGCCTGCGATATAGTCGGACGGGCTACCCGGCAGCAGCGGCGCGAACAGCCAGCCGATGAAGACAGCGCCGAGCAGTGCCATGGAGAAGGGTTTGACCGCCCAGTTGATGAACAGGGTGACGCCGACGCCCTTCCAATGCTGTTTCACCGAACCCAACGCACCGAAGTCGATCTTGAGCAGCATCGGTACGATCATCAGCCAGATCAGCACTGCGACGACGAGGTTGACCCGTGCGACCTCGGCCGCCGCGATCCGCGCGAACACACCCGGCACCCATGCGCCGAGCGCGATTCCTGCAACGATGCAGAGCGCAACCCAAAGTGTCAGCCAGCGCTCGAAGAAGCCGATGCCGGCGCGCGCCGGTGCTGCGGCCGGCGCGTCCGCCACAATGCCGCTACTCATGCCGGGATCCGATTGCCGGCTTCGTCGACGACCCGCTCACCATCTTCCTTGGCGAAGGCGCCCTGCTGCGGCGCCGGCAGAATGTCGAGCACTGCCTCGGAGGGGCGGCACAGCCGGACCCCGAGCGGGCTCACCACGAGCGGGCGGTTGATCAGGATCGGATGCGCCATCATCGCATCGACAAGGATTTCGTCCGACAGCGCCCCGTCACCCAGGCCCAGCTCGGCATAGGGCGTGCCTTTCTCGCGCAGCAGCGCGCGCGGCGTCAGCCCGGCCCGATCGATCAACTGCTCGAGCAAGGCGCGCGCGGGCGGGGTCTTCAGATATTTGATCACATGCGGCTCGATGCCGGCATTGCGGATCATCGCCAGCGTGTTGCGCGACGTCCCGCATTCGGGATTGTGATAGATGATGATGTCAGTCGCCATGTCTACTCGCCTTGGTTGCGCCTTCGCCGCGCCCGATCGCGCGGAGTTTTCCGGTTAGCGCCATGCGGTCATGGCTTTCGTGCGGCAGCGCGAGGAACAGCGAGATGCGGTTGGAAAGATAATAGAGTGCCTGCCTGAACGCGTCGCGCTGGCCATCGCCCTCGACAAGCGCCGGATCGTCGATTCCCCAATGCGCGGTGATCGGATGCCCCGGCCAGACCGGGCAGATTTCACCTGCGGCATTGTCGCAGACGGTGAAGATGAAATCGATCTCGGGCGCGCCGGGCCCGGCGAATTCGTCCCAGCTCTTCGAGCGTAATCCCTCGACCGGATAATCGATCGATTGCAGCAATTCGAGAGCGGCAGGATGAACCTCGCCCTTGGGATGGCTGCCGGCCGAAAAGCCCCGGAAGCGTCCAGCCCCGAGCTTATTCAGGGCGCTTTCGGCTAAAACCGAGCGCGCCGAATTGCCGGTGCACAGGAACAGGACATTGTAGATGCGCCCGCTCATGCTTGACCTTCGGGAATGCAGCGGCTGCTGATCGCAACGCTGGCGAGTGGCGCGCAAATCTCAGGCGAACCATCGCAACAGTCCTGCATCAGGAACTCGAGCAGCTCGGTCATGTTGGCGTAGCGCGCGGTGTAGATGATCGAACGGCCATCGCGCCTGCTCTCGATCAGGTCCGCGTGCGACAGGATGTTGAGATTGGACGAAAGCGTGTTCGGCGGCACGTCGAGCCGCCGCGCGATCTCGCCAGCGGCGAGCCCTTCGGGACCTGCCTGAACGAGCATGCGAAAGACAGCGAGGCGCGCCTCATGGGCGAGCGCGGACAGGGCGGCGACGGCATTTTTCAGTTCCATGTTTCGCCTGTAGCGGAAATGTCGAATCCGACAAATCTCCGTCGCGCCGTTCGCCGCCACCACCATGCGATCAGTCCCGGCTCTGGATTTGAAATTGACCCCACGTGCCTGCCGGGAAGGTTTGCTGGCAGGTCTTGGGTTCGGGACCGGGCAGGGAGCACCGATACAACGCGCTTTTGAGGCGGATCGTCATCGGTCTGTCAGGCGCTGCCCGATAGGTGCAGGTGCCGCTAGCGGGCCGGTTCAGATGCAGCCTGTCGGTGCCCGGCCGTGCTTCCTTGATCACAGCCTTGCCCCTGCTGTCCTGAAACGCACAACGCACCGCCCAATCGCCTTTGCCGTTGATACGTACTTGCAGCACTTCCTCGGGTGGTTCCCATTGTGCAGGCGCTGCGACGAGCAGCAGGAATGCGGTCGACGCGATCAACCCTGTCATCCAATCCTCCCGTGCGTGAAGAAGCTTTACGCGAATCGATTCTGTAGTTCCACTATTGTGGAAATATGGAATTTGCAATTGCCGAAATGGCGTCGGGATCGAAGGGCCTAAGCGCTCCCCGACCGGTCGAGGATCGGACAATCCGGGCGGCCGTCGTCATACCGATTGTCGCTGCCTCGGAGATCGACTAGGATCTGATCGCGTGAAACGCTTGCTCGCCTTGCTACTCCTCGCGGGAGCCCTGACCGGCATGTTCGGTGCGCAGGCGGCGTTCGCCTACGGTTTGGGGCTGGCAAAACCGGCCGCGGTCGAACAGCCAATGGCGATGGCCGACCATGCCATGGCTGGCATGGACTGCGCCGAGATGATGACACCGGCCCAGCCGCAGCCCCCCGAAAAGGGACCGCAGCCGTGCAAGGGGCTGACGCTCGCCTGTATCGCACAGATGGGCTGCACCATCCCCGTCCTGCTTGGCGACGGCCCGGCGCCTGCCACCCTCTCGCCGGCCATGCCGATCCCGTTCCTGCCGACCTATATCGCGCCGCTTGCCGGGCGGTCCTACGGCCCCGAACCCGAGCCGCCCACAGTCCTGATCTGACTTCGAGACCCGCGTCGCGTCGCGCCTGAATGGATCGTTTCGATCCTTCGCGCACCGCGCCGTGCCACTCCGAAATTCAGTTCAAGGACAACACCGATGACTCGATTTGCCTGTCTCGCTGCGACACTCGCCGCGGCCACGATCCTGCCCGCCGCCGCCCAGGCCGCGAACCCGCCTGCCGCCTCCGGTCATTACGAATGGCGCCCCCAGCCCCAGTTCGGGCCGCGCGCGCCGATTGCGCCGCCGCGCCGTGTCTGGGTGGCCGACGCCACACCGGCGGCATCGTGCGACTGCGCGATGATGGCGACGCACGCGACCGGCTGCATGGCGCCCTCGCGCGGCGAGCCTAGCTGAGTCCGATGCCGGCGGGGCGGCAGCGCCCCGCCGGCATCGCAGGCTTCCATGTCAGGAGATCGCCATGCGCACCTTCTTGCTGGCGTCGCTGCTCGCGACGCTTCCCACCGCGGCCGTCGCTGACCCGCTGACCTTTGACGACGCGCTGGCCGTCGCGGCCGCGCAGGCGCCGTCGCTCAAGGCGCGGTCGTTCGACGTCGAGGCGCGGCGTTCCTCCGCGACCGCCGCCGGCCAACTGCCCGATCCCCGCCTCGGCGCCGGGCTCGACAATGTTCCGATCTCGGGGCCGCCCGCCTTTCGCTTTGGTCGTGACGAGATGACGATGGCACGGCTCGGTATCAGCCAGGACGTACCGAACCTCGCCAAGCGCCATGCGCGCAGCGGCAAGGCCGATGCGGATATCGGCGTCGCCGAAGCCGATGCCGGGGCCGAGTTGCGCCGGGTGCGGGTGGCGACCGCGCTTGCCTGGATCGACCTTGCCTATGCGCAACGGCGGCTCGGTGCGCTCGACCAAGCGCTCGCCGAGCTCGCGCAATATGTGGCGCCGGCAGCGTCGAGCGTCGCGTCGGGCTCGGCGCGCCCGGCCCAGACCCTCGAAATTCGCCAGGCGATCGCCGCGCTCGAGGACCGGCGCAGCGAGGTCGCCGCCGAAGTGGCGCGCGCGCGCGCGATCCTGTCGCGCTGGACCGGCGACCCCAGCCCTGAGATCGAGGGCGCGATCCCGAATTTCGCGATCGAGCCGGAGGCGCTGCGCGCCACGATCGACCGGCATCCCGATCTCGCAGCCGTGATCGCGCGCGTGCGTGCCGCCGAGGCCGATGTCTCGCTGGCACGCGCCGAGAAGCGTCCCGATTGGGGGTTCGAGCTTGCCTATCAGAAGCGCGGCAGTGGCTATGGCGACATGGTCTCGTTGGGCGCGACCATGAGCCTTCCGCTGTTTACCCGGAAGCGTCAGGATCCCAGGATCGACGCCGCGGTCGCCAGCGAAGGGGCCGTCCTGGCGCAGCGTGAGGATGTCCGGCGCGCCCTGCGCGCCGAGCTCGAAGCGGGCCTTGCCGACCATGTCATGCACCATGGGCAATGGATGCGCGCGAAGGACACGCTGCTCCCGCTTGCCCGCCAGCGGGCCGATCTCGAGACGGTGAGCTATTCCGCCGGCCGTGCGACCCTGCTCGACCTGATCCAGGCCCAGACAATGTTCGCCGGTGCCGCGCTCCAGATGCTCGACCGCGAAGCCACCGTCGCGCGCGACGCCGCGCGGCTGGTGCTGACCTATGGGGGTGACCAATGACCATCCAGCTTTCACACCGCGCCCGGCTCGGGCTTGCCGGTGCCGTTCTTGCGCTTGCCGCGGGCGCCGCCGGCTACGGCATCGCCCAGTTCGGCCGGACCGATGCGCCGCCGCAACAGGCCGGCCAGGACGGCCGCAAGATCCTCTACTGGTACGACCCGATGGTGCCGAGCCAGCATTTCGACAAGCCGGGCAAGTCGCCGTTCATGGATATGCAGCTCGTGCCCAAATACGCCGATGAGGGCGCGCAGGGCGCGCCTGGCATGGCCATCGATCCGGCGCGGGTGCAAAGCCTGGGGCTTCGTGTCGCCACCGCCGAACGCGGCGCATTGGCGAGCGGCCTCACCGCCACCGGCACGATCGATTTCAACCAGCGCGACGTGGCGATCGTCCAGGCGCGCGCCGCCGGATTTGTGCAACGCGTCTATGCCCGGGCGCCGGGCGATGTGATCGGCGCGGGGGCGCCGCTTGCCGACCTGCTCATTCCCGAATGGGCGGGCGCCCAGGCCGAGTATCTTGCGGTGCGCCGAACCGGCAATCCGGCGCTGGCACAGGCGGCGCGCCAGCGGCTCGCGCTGCTCGGCATGCCGCCCGGCACGATCGCCGCGGTCGAGCGCGGCGGCCGGCCGCACAATGTGATCACGATCGCGACACCGGCCGGCGGCACGATCAAGACGCTCGGCGTGCGCCAGGGCATGACCGTTACCGCCGGACAAACCCTTGCCGAAGTCAATGGACTCGCAACGGTGTGGCTCAACGCCGCGGTTCCCGAAGCGCTGGCGGGGCAGCTCCGCCCCGGCCAAAGCGCGACGGCGACGCTCTCCGCCTGGCCGGGCGAGCGGTTCACCGGCCGCGTCGCCGCGATCCTGCCTGACATCCAGGCCGAGAGCCGCACGCTGACGGTACGGATCGAGTTGCCCAATCGCGGCGGACGCTTGCGCCCGGGTATGTTCGCGAGCGTGGACTTTGGAGGCGCGAGCCGCTCCGCGCTGCTCGTGCCATCCGAAGCGGTGATCCGTACCGGCAAGCGCACGCTCGTCATGCTGGCACTTGCGGGGGGCCGCTATCAGCCGGCCGAGGTCCAGGCCGGCAGCGAAGCTGGCGGCAAGACCGAGATCCTCGCGGGTCTCTCCGACGGCGAGAAGATTGTCGCATCGGGCCAGTTCCTGCTCGATTCCGAAGCGAGCCTGTCGAGCGTGCCCGCGCGGCCGATCGGGGGTTCCGCTCGGCCACCCGCCGCGCAGCCCGCGCTGTATGAAGCGGTCGGCAGGATCGGAAAGATCGACGCCAGCGGCGTGACGCTCGATCATGGCCCTGTACCGGCGCTCAGATGGCCGGCGATGACGATGACGTTCCGGCTCGGCTCGCCCGCGCTCGCGCGCGGGTTCAAGGTCGGCGACCGGGTGCGGTTCGGCTTCGACCAGCCGCCCGAAGGGCCGACATTGCGCCGCATGACGCGCGAGGCAGGGCAATGATCGCGCGCATCATCCTATGGTCGGTCGCGAACAAGCTGTTCGTCGTGCTGGGTGCGCTGGCACTGGTCGCCGCCGGACTCTGGGCGGTGCGGGTGACGCCGATCGACGCACTGCCCGACCTGTCCGACACCCAGGTGATCATCCGCACCAGCTATCCGGGCCAGGCGCCGCAGATCGTCGAGAACCAGGTCACCTATCCGCTGGCAACCACGATGCTGTCGGTACCGGGTGCAAAGACCGTGCGCGGCTACAGCTTCTTCGGCGACAGCTTCGTCTACGTGATCTTCGCCGACGGCACCGATCTCTATTGGGCGCGCAGCCGTGTCCTTGAATATCTCAACCAGGTGCAGGGCCGGATGCCCGAGGCGGCGAAGAGCGCGATCGGGCCGGATGCGACGGGGGTCGGCTGGGTCTATGAATATGCGCTGGTCGACCGCACCGGCGGCCATGACCTGTCGCAGCTACGATCCCTGCAGGACTGGTTCCTGCGCTATGAGCTGAAGAGCCTGCCCGGCGTCGCCGAGGTCGCGAGCATCGGCGGCATGGTCAGGCAGTACCAGGTCGTGCTCGATCCGGTGAAGCTCGCCGGCTACGGCGTCACCCACAGCCAGGCCGTCGAAGCGATCCAGCGCGCCAATCAGGAGGCCGGCGGCGCCGTCGTCGAGCTGGCCGAGGCCGAATATATGGTCCGCGCCTCGGGCTATCTGAAGTCGCTGGACGATTTCCGCGCGATCCCGCTCAGGACCGCCGCGGGCGGGGTCCCGGTGACGCTGGGCGAAGTCGCTACTATCCAGGTCGGTCCCGAAATGCGGCGCGGCATCGCCGAGCTCGATGGCGATGGCGAGGTGGCGGGCGGCGTCGTCATCCTGCGCTCGGGCGCCGATGCGCGCGCCACCATCGCAGCCGTGCAAACCAAGCTCGAGGAACTGAAGAAGAGCCTGCCTGCCGGGGTGGCGATCGTCCCGACCTATGATCGTTCGCAGCTGATCGACGCGTCGATCGACAACCTCACCCACAAGCTCATCGAGGAGTTCATCGTCGTCGCGCTCGTTTGCGCGCTGTTCCTCTGGCACGTCCGCTCGGCGCTGGTCGCGATCGTGACCCTGCCGCTCGGCATCCTCGCGGCCTTCGTCGTGATGCGCTTCCAGGGCGTCAACGCCAATATCATGTCGCTGGGCGGCATCGCGATCGCGATCGGCGCCATGGTCGACGCGGCGATCGTGATGATCGAGAACGCGCACAAGGCGCTGGAGCGCTGGGAGCATGATCATCCCGGCGAGCGGCTGGAAGGCACCGAGCGCTGGCGGGTGATCACCCAGGCCGCGATCGAGGTCGGGCCGGCACTGTTCTTCAGCCTGCTCATCATCACGCTGTCGTTCGTGCCCGTGTTTACGCTTCAGGCGCAGGAAGGGCGGCTGTTCGCGCCGCTCGCCTTCACCAAGACCTATACCATGGCGGCGGCAGCGATCCTGTCGGTGACGCTGGTCCCCGTGCTGATGGGCTGGCTGATCCGCGGCCGCATCCCGTCCGAGCAGGCCAATCCGATCAACCGTGCGCTCACCGCCGCGTACCGCCCCGCGATCGACTGGACGCTCCGGCGGCCGAAGACGGTGCTGGTGATCGCGCTGCTCGTGTTCGCGACCACCGCCTGGCCGGTGTCGCGGCTCGGCGGCGAGTTCCTGCCCGCGATGAACGAGGGCGACCTGCTCTACATGCCCTCGGCACTGCCCGGGCTGTCGGCGGCCAAGGCGTCCGAGCTGCTCCAGCAGACCGACCGGATGATCAAGACCGTCCCCGAGGTGCAGAGCGTGTTCGGCAAGGCCGGGCGTGCCGAGAGCGCGACCGACCCGGCACCGCTCGAGATGTTCGAGACGACGATCCGCTTCAAGCCTCGCGACCAGTGGCGGCCGGGCATGACGCCGGAGAAGCTGGTCGAGGAGCTCGACCGCGCGGTGAAGGTGCCGGGACTCGCCAATATCTGGGTGCCCCCGATCCGCAACCGCATCGACATGCTCGCGACCGGCATCAAGAGCCCGATCGGCGTCAAGGTATCGGGAAGCGACCTTGCCGAGATCGACCGCATCGCGCGCGACGTCGAGGGCGTGGCCAAGGCCGTCCCCGGCGTCGGCTCGGCACTCGCCGAACGACTGACCGGCGGGCGTTACGTCGATATCGACATCGATCGCGCCGCAGCGGCCCGATACGGGCTCAACATCGCCGACGTGCAGGCGATCGTCGCCGGCGCGATCGGCGGCGAGACGATCGGCCAGACGGTCGAGGGGCTGGCACGCTATCCGATCAGCGTGCGCTATCCGCGCGAGCTGCGCGACAGCCCCGAGGCTTTGCGGGCGCTACCGGTGCTGACCCCTTCGGGCCAGCAGATCACGCTCGGCACCGTCGCCAAGGTCGCGATCGCCGACGGGCCGCCGATGCTCAAGACCGAGAATGGGCGGCCCTCGACCTGGGTCTATGTCGATGTGCGCGGGCGCGACCTCGCTTCGGTGGTGTCCGACCTGCAAGCGGCGGTGGCGCGGCAGGTCAAGCTCTCGCCGGGCGTGTCGATCGCCTATTCGGGACAGTTCGAATATCTGCAGCGCGCGCTCGACCGGCTGATGCTGGTGGTGCCTGCCACGCTGGCGATCATCTTCCTGCTGCTGTTCCTGATCTTCCGGCGCGTCGGCGAAGCGGCGCTGATCATGGGCACCTTGCCGTTCGCGATGACGGGAGGCTTCTGGCTGCTCTACCTGCTCGGCTATCACCAGTCGGTCGCAACCGGGGTCGGGTTCATCGCCCTGGCCGGGGTCGCCGCCGAGTTCGGCGTGGTGATGCTCATCTATCTCAAGCATGCGCTCGAGGCGCGCGGGCCCGAACCCGCCGCCGACGAGGTCCAGCACGCGGTTCGCGAAGGCGCGCTGCTGCGCGTCCGGCCCAAGGCGATGACGGTCGCGGTGATCATCGCCGGCCTGTTGCCGATCCTGGTCGGCTCGGGCGCGGGCTCCGAGGTCATGAGCCGGATCGCCGCGCCGATGATCGGCGGCATGCTCACGGCGCCGCTCCTGTCGATGTTCGTGATCCCCGCCGCCTACCTCCTGATGCGCCGGCCCGGCGCGACGCCCGCTTCAACCCGCAACCTGCAAGGAGACGACCAATGAACCCACTCTACCTGACCCCGGCACTCGGCCTCGCCATGCTGCTCGCCGCCTGCGGCGAGAAGCCCGCGAGCGATACGGCGGCACCCGCCAACACCGCGACGGCCGACGCGCCCGGCGGCACGGACGCTATGTCGGGCAATATGGCGATGCCCGCCGAGGCGAAGTCGAGCAAGGGCGTCGGCACCGTGACCGCGCTCGACAAGGCGGCCGGCGAGATCACGCTCGATCACGGCCCGATTCCAGAGCTCGGCTGGCCGGCGATGACGATGGCGTTCACCGCAAAGCCCGAACTGCTGGGCGGCGTCGCTGTCGGGGACAAAATTGCCTTCGACCTGACCGTTCGCGGCAATGCCGGTGAGGTGACCGCGATCGCAAAGCAATAGCCGGCACGGTTCCAAACCCTGTTCCCGGGCCGCCGCTAAGGCGGTGGCCCGCCCCGGCCTCGTCCGGCTAGCGGCAGCAGGCGGCGTCCGGTCCCGCGAGTTGGATCGGGGGACAGGGCTCGGTGCCATAGGAACAGAAGACGCAGCAATCGCCGGCCTTTGGCCGCAGCACCGCCCCGCACCCGCTGCAGTCATAGAAATACTGGCAGGCGCTCGTCGGCATTGTCTCGGTCTTTGCCACCCCGCACAGCGGACAGGTGAGCGTCGATTGGGGAATGAACGAGCCCTCAGACATAGGAATAGCCGAGCCAGAGGAGGATCGCGCCGAGCAGCAGGCCGATGAGGAGGACCACCCGCACGCCAGGCGGCGTACAGGCACCATCGGGGCCGCAGGCCCTCGCGATGCGCTGCTGCCGCCAGAGCAGGACCGCGCCGCCGATCAGGAAAAGCGCGCTCACGCACAGCAGCAGCGTCCGATACGGGCTGGCAGCCATGGCGATACCGCCGAGCCAACCGGCGCCGAGGCCAGCGGTGGCGAGCAACATCGGCAGCGCGCAGCACGACGCGACGCCAAAGGCTGCCGCGATGCCGCCGGCCGTAAAAATGGCGGCGCCGCGCGCGCCCGAAGGCGGACGGGAATCAGGCGGTCCGGACACGATGGGCGACTCCTTGCGATCAACGGAATCGCACCCTACCGTCTGTAGCCGCTACAGACTCAACCCCCAATTTCGAGCAGCGGATGACGACATCGGAGACCATCGCAATCGGGGAGCTGTCGCGGCGCACCCGCTGCAATATCGAGACGATCCGCTATTATGAGCGTATCGGGCTCCTGCCCAAGGCCGCGCGACGCGGCCGCTATCGCAGTTTCGGCACGGCCGATGTCGCGCGGCTCAATTTCGTCCGGCGCGCCCGCGAACTGGGCTTCACGCTGGACGAGATCCGCGCGCTGCTCGGCATAGCCACCGCCGACACTGTCTCCTGTGACGATGCCCGCGAGATCGCGGCCTCGCACCTCAAGCAGGTTCGCGCGCGAATCGTGGATTTGAAGCGCATGGAGCGGGTGCTCGCCGACACCGTTCGGGCCTGCAGCGCCGGCGATCAGGTCGGGTGCCCGCTGATCAGTACATTGTCCGCGCGCCATTGAGCGGATCCAGGGCTTTGAGCCCAAGCCTGGCCAGCCGTTGGCGATCCGATCGCCGAATTTGGAAATAGCCCTTGACCCTCGACCTGCTAGAGGGTGCAGATCGCGAACGATTCTTAACAAGGGACTCGTCGATGCGCCCCGGCCACCTTGCTGCTCCCACCCCTGCCGATGCGCGCCGACCCTTGTTGCTGTGGTTGGTGTTGGCGCTGACCATGCTGACGCTGCCGCTCGCGGCGCGGGCCAGCGATGCCGAGGTGCAGACGACCTGGCGGCTGCTCGACTATATCGCCGTCGACTATTCGGGCGCGGTCTCTGGCGGCAAGGTCATCAGCGCCGCCGAATATGCCGAGATGACCGAATTCGCGGGCCAGGTCGAAACGCGTATCCAGACGCTGGCACCCGGCTCGGCCAGGACCGATCTGCTCCGTCGATCGGCCGCCCTGCGCAGCGCAATCGCCGCCAGGGAATCGCCGCAAGCGGTGGCCGGGCAATCGCGGGCGCTCGCCGCCGCGTTGCTCGCGGCCTATCCGGTTCCGCTGGCGCCCAGTTCTCCGCCCGAGCTCACGCGCGTTGCCGCGCTGTATGCGCAGAATTGCGCATCCTGCCATGGCGCGAACGGCGACGGCCATGGACGCGACGCAGCCGGGCTCGATCCCCCGCCGATCGCGTTCACCGACAAGGCGCGTGCCGATCAGCGCAGCCTGTTCGGCCTCTATCAGGTGATCAGCCAGGGCCTCGACGGCACGGCGATGCAGAGCTTCGCGGCGCTGCCCGAGGCCGATCGCTGGGCGCTGGCCTTCCATGCCGGCCAAATCGCCTATCCCGAAGCGGCGGCGCGCGAGGGCGAGCGGTTGTGGCGCGAGGACGCGGCGATCCGCGCCCGATATCCCAATCTGGCGGCGCTGGTCGGCGTCACCCCGGCCGCTTTGGCGGCCGACATCGGTTCGCAAAAAGCGACCGCGCTCACTGCCTATCTGCGCCGCCATCCCGACGCGGTGACCGTGCGCGTCGATGGTTCGCTCGCGCTGACGCGCGAACGGCTCGCCCAGAGCCTGGCTGCCTATCGCGCCGGCGACCGCAAGGCCGCGGCGGATCTCGCGCTGTCCGCCTATCTCGACGGCTTCGAGCCGGTCGAGCCGGTGCTCGCTGCACGGGATGCGGCGCTGATGGCGCGGATCGAAGGTGCGATGGGCGCGCTTCGCGCGGCGATCGGACAAGGGCGTCCGGTCAGCGAAGTCGAAGTGGCGAACCGTTCGCTGGCAAATCTGTTCAGCGAGGCCGAAGCCGCGCTGGCGCCCGAGCGGGCGAGCGGCGCATCGAGCTTCCTCGGCGCGTTCGGCGTGCTGCTGCGCGAGGGACTCGAAGCGCTGCTGATCGTCATCGCGATGATCGCGTTCCTCAGAAAGACCGAGCGCACCGAAGTGCTCGGCTTCGTCCATGGCGGCTGGATCGCCGCGCTCGCCGCCGGGATCGCCACCTGGTTCGTCGCGACCTATTTCATCAGCGTGAGCGGCGCATCGCGCGAGCTCACCGAAGGGTTCGGGTCGCTGTTCGCGGCGATCATCCTGCTCAGCGTCGGCATCTGGATGCACGGCAAGAGCAATGCCGAGGCGTGGCAGCGCTATGTGAAGGCCAAAGTGACCGCGGCGCTGTCGCGCCAGTCGGGCTGGTTCCTGTTCCTGCTTTCCTTCCTCGTCGTCTATCGCGAGGTGTTCGAGACGATCCTGTTCTACGCCGCGCTCTGGGCGGAGGGGAATGGTATGGCGATGCTGGCCGGCGCTGCCACCGCTGCCGGCCTGCTCGCCGTGATCGCCTGGGTCATGCTCCGGTTCAGCGCCCGGCTTCCGATCACCCAATTCTTCTCGTGGAGCGCGATCCTGATCGCGATCCTCGCGGTCGTGCTCGCCGGCAAGGGCGTCGCCGGGCTGCAGGAGGCCGGGATCCTCGGCGTGATGCCCCTCGCCAACGTGCCGCGCATCGAGATTCTCGGGCTGTTTCCGACGACCCAGACCGTGCTTGCGCAGATCGCGGCGATCGGCGTGCTGGTTGCCGGCTTCTGGTACAGTGGGCGCAGCGCGGCCGCCGCCCGCGTGCCGGGCTCAACTGCCGAATAGCCGGCCGGCGAGCACCGCAAGACAAAGCGCAAAGGCGGGCACGGCCTGTTTCCGGATCGCCTTCTGCTCTGCCTTGATGACCATCCGCTGCTCCTCGTCAGCCGGGCCGATCCGCGATGATCAACGCAATCGTGCCGGTTATCGTGTGGATGCGGGCCGCCTCCCGGACATTGTCGAACCCCGCAGCCCGGACGAGCTCGGGGAGCACGCCATCGGCATTGGGTTGGGTGTCGGTCACGCCATCGAGCCGCTGGATGGTGAGGCGGAGTAACAGCCGCATCAATCCCTGCTGCCGCCCGTAATCGGCGATCACGAGCCTGCCGCCGGGCCGAAGCGCCGCATGCATCGCGGCGAGACCCGCCCGTTTCTCGGCCATCGGGACCTGATGGAACATCAGGCTCGACGTCACCGCATCGGCGGCGCGCGAACCGATATCGCGGGCAAATCCGCGCTCCCACTGGATGTCCGCGCCCGCCGCCTGTCCCTTGGCGCGCGCGATCGCCAAGGCCTCCTCATCGGGGTCGATGCCGATGACCCGTATGCCAGGGGCGGCCGCTTTCAGCATCACGGCAAAGCTGCCGGTGCCGCACCCGACATCGATGACGGTCTCGCCCGGACGTGCCGCGAGCAACCCGATCATCGCATAGCGCCAGCGCATTTCGCGGGTCCAGCGCCGGATCGCACGGTCGTAATCGGCGGTGTCGCCGGTCCCGAGCGGCGGGGTGTAGCTGCCGTCAGTCATGCCTGCGCCCTCGTCGCATGCTCCGCCAGCTCGCGGCGGGCGTCGCGGATGATGTCATAGGCCGAATGGAGGAACAGCAACGCGATCACGCCGGCGACGAGGAGATCGGGCCAGGCCTGTCCCGTCCAGCCGACCAGCACCGCCGCGCCGATCACGGCGATATTGGCCAGCGCATCGTTGCGCGAGAACAGCCAGATGGCGCGCGCTTGCGCGTCCCCCTGGTTGCGGAACCGCGCGAGGACCAGCGCGGCCGCAATGTTGACGAGGAGCGCGACGATCCCGATCCCGCCCATCAATCCGGCTTCGGGCGGGATGGCATTGAACGCGCGCCACCCGGCAAAGCCGATCACGCCGAGCCCGAGACTTGCGAGGAAGAGGCCCTGCACCAGTGCAACCCGGCTGCGCGCGACCGCCGCCCAGCCCAGCGCGATCAGCCCGAAGAGCGTGATCGATCCGTCGCCGATGAAATCGAGCGAATCCGCCTTCAGCGCCTGCGAGCCGGCGATGAAGCCGCCCGCCAGCTCAAGCACGCCGAAGCCGACATTGAGGATCACCACGATCCATAGCGCCCGCCGATAGGCAGGGTCCGTGCCCGCACGTTCGGTATCGGCCTCACATCCACAGTCGCTCATCATCACCTCCGCGAGTCGCGAGCAGGTTTTGCACCCTATAGTCACTATAGGGTCAATGGCTTGTTTCGGGTCCCAATGCTTCGATGATCCGGCAGTCGGAAATCGCGCCTTGGCGGCATTGGCCGATCAGCTCGTCGAGCTCGCGGCGCAGTGCGCGGAGATCTGCAATTTTCTGATCGATCTGCGCGAGATGCGCACGCGCGACGGTGTCGACGGCACCGCAAGAGCGATCCCGATCGTCGGAAAGGGCGAGGAGCTCGCGCACCTGATCGAGCGTGAAGCCCAGGTCGCGCGCGCGGCGGATAAAGGAGAGCCGGGCGAGATGGTCGCCGCCATAATCGCGGTAATTGCCCGCAGTGCGCCCGGGCTCGGGAAGCAATCCGATCTTCTCGTAGAAACGAATGGTTTCGACCTTGGTCGAGGTGATGCGTGCCAGTTCGCCGATCTGCATGGGAAAACCGCTTGACCCTCTAGTTGCTACAGTCCGCATATAGAATGCGGAGCCGATTCGTTCGATAGGGTTGAAATGGTCTGCACGAGCTGCGCCTGCGACGACAAGAAGGCAGCGGTCGATCCGCACTGGCGGCGCGCCTTGTGGATTGCGCTGGCGGTGAACGCTGCCATGTTCCTCGTCGAGATGGTTGCCGGTATCGCCGGCGGATCGAAATCCCTTCAGGCCGACGCCCTCGATTTCCTGGGCGACAGCGCCAACTATGCCATCAGTCTCGGCGTGGCTGGCATGGCGCTGGCATGGCGTGCCCGTGCCGCGCTTCTGAAGGGTGCCACGCTCGTCCTGCTGGGCCTGTATGTTCTCGTAGCCACGCTTTGGGCAGTCTGGCATGGTACGCTTCCGGAGGCCGAGATGATGGGCGCGGTGGGTATTGCGGCGCTCGTGGCCAATGGTGCGGTAGCGCTGATGCTGTTTCGCTACCGCACGGGGGATGCGAACATGCGCTCGGTATGGATCTGCTCGCGCAACGACGCGATCGGTAATGTCGCGGTGGTGCTTGCCGCGGCAGGCGTGTTCGGAACGGGTACCGCGTGGCCCGATCTCATTGTCGCGGGGGTGATGGCTGGACTCGGCCTCATTGGGGGTGCGCAGATCATCCGGCATGCGATGCGCGAGCTGTCGGGTCCGGCAGCGTCGCCGGTCATATTTGCCGGAAAGCCGGGGGCCGCAGGATGATAGATCTCCAAAACCCGATCGCTGCGATCATGGCCGGGGCAGGCGATGCGCGGCCGATGCCCGTGGGTTGACCGCGCATGCCGGGCCCGGCCGATACTCAATGCGGATGCGCCTAAGCGATGTGGCGTCGGTTGTTATCATCCGGGCCGAAAAGCTGCCGCTGCGTTGGCGGCTGCCGATCGGGCCCCAGCGGGTATCGGCAATCGCCTTGGGCTGGCCATCGCCGAATGAGGCAATGAGGTGCAGATGCCCGGACACCGGCATCGTCCGTCCGAGTGGGCGCCGGACCTTGCCAGTGACGATGACCGCATCGCGCGCGGCATAGGCTTTTACCCAATAGATATCGAAGCGCTGGGGTGGTGGCGCCTCGATGATCGGGGTCAGCAAGCGTCCGTTCATGCAGCCGACAAGCAAGGGGGCGAGCAAGAGGGCGGCGGCGAAGGTGCGGGCTCGCATGGGTTTGTCCTCATCAACATGTAGCGGTGACGGGAGAGCCGACGCGGGAGGAGGAGCCTCAGGTGCCGACCCCGTCGCGGTGCAGCGATCACCGGTACTCGAGCAGACCGGTGAGGCCCACGGCCGTTGGTCCCGGATGCAACAGCGAGCGCACTTCTGACGGCGGCTCTGATGTCGCTTGCGGCTCATTTGCCGCCATCGTCCGAGGCCGGGTCCCCGGATTGGGTTTTCTGCGGATGGGTGGCTGGCGACGCGTTGCCCGCCCTGAGACGCCAATGCCGGCGCCATGGGCGCAACGCGGATGGCAGGATCAGTTTGAACTGGGCGGCGCGGCCGCGGATCGCGTCCTGGGTCCGTTGCAAAGTGCTGGCGATATGCGCCACGGACTCGCGCGCCTCGATCATCTGCCGCAGGTCGCGGTCGTCATCCTCGCTCCACGGGCGGCGATGGCGTTGTCGGCCGGATGAATCGCGATCGTTCATCGACGCCCTCGCTTGCGTGGCGGCGGGCGCTTCACGAAGCGGGCACGCAACGCTGTATCGGTCTCGCATATCATGACATGGGCACGACTGGTGATGCCTGCTCGCCAAAGCCGGGCGACCACGCCGCGATACTCGACACGATGCGCAAGCCGGGTCCCGGTCGGATGCCGCTCAAGGCGGTAGCTTTCGTCGATCCGGAACAGGAACGAGCCCATGCTCATGCGCCATGCGAATTCGATGGGCGCCGCGAGCGCCGTGATCCGCGCGAAGCTGTGCATCTTGCGCAACCGCCCCATCCCGAGCATCTTGCCGGTGTAGCGATACTCGATCTTCGCGCCGAGTGAGGGGTCCCCCACGAGCTCGATGAAGGGGTGCCAACTCGGATAGCGCTCAAAGTCGAGCAGCACCTCCCAGACCGCTTCGGGGCGGGCAGGAATAGCGATTTCGTTCTCAGCGGCGATCATGGCGGCGCCTCCCTAGAACCATCCCGCTCTCGGTCGCGGCGAGCCTTTGGGTGCCGGCACTTGTGGCGCGGCCAAGCCAGTCGCGCACCCTTGCGGTATGGGATTCAGTGCCGCGCGCGAACCCCCAAGCAGCAAACGCCGAGGCGGCGAGGATCGCAAGCGCCCAGGCGATCGCTTGCGGGTCGGGCGGCAGGCGCTCGGCGGCGATGAGCGCCGCGGTCGCCAGCGCCATCAGCGGGAAATGGATCGCGTAGAGCGAGAAGCTCGTTTCGCGGCCGTAGCGCGCGAGGTGGGCAATCCCGGGAAGCGCCGGCGTGCGTCGCAGAAGCAACCCTAGCAGCAACATCGCGAAACTGAACGCGAGCACCGGATCCTCGGCGGCAAACGCGCCTGTGCGTCCCCAGGCGAGGGTTGCCACGAACAGGAGCGCGCCGGGCAGCCAGAGCGTGTCACGGATGGCGCCGACTCGGGTGCGATTGGCCTCGCACCAGCGATAGACGAGGAAGAGCAGTGTGCCGAACAGCCAACTCAGGAAGTGGAAGAACAGGTCGGGATAGACGATGCCGAGCGCGAGGGTGAGCAGCGCGAAGGAGAAACGCCGCTGCGTCAGCGCGAACCACAGCGCAGGAAACCAGATATAGAACCAGAACTCATAGGCGAGGCTCCACAACGGGCCATTAGAGCCGAATGGCGCCACCACCAGCCCCTGGAGGAAGACGAGATTGCCGAGAAAGTCGGGAAGGGTGAGGTAGGTCGCGACGCTGCGCGGCAAGACATAGCTGCCGGTCTGCCCGAGATGGGTCGGCGAGCTCGTGGCGACCCCGGCAAAGTCGAACAGGCCGCCGAGCAGTAGCGCCGGTACCACCACCAGCAGCAGCCTTACGAGGCGATCCTTGAGATAGCCCGACCAGGTCCAGCGCGCTGGCGGCGTGAGCAGGATGCTGCGCGTGATCCAGAAGCCGCTGAGCACGAAGAACAGGATCACCGCGGGGTGGCCGAAGCCGGCGGCAAGGTAGAGAGACTTGACGAGAAGGTCGTCGGTCGGCCGGTAGTCCGCGATCAGCAGCGCCCAGATATGGCCGAAGGCGACGACGAGCGCGAGAACGGCGCGTAACGCATCCATATAGAGGAACGCGGGGTTAACTGCGGCAGCCCCGGCGCGGCCGGCGGGGTCGTTCCCGGTCATTTGCGGTATCCGAGCAGCCGCAGTGCATTGAACACGACGACGAGCGTCGAGCCCTCATGCGCCATCACGGCGGGACCGATACCGAGCCCCAAGATCGTCGCCGGCACGAGCACCGCGACCACGCCAAGGCTCACCACCAAATTCTGGCGGATGATCCGGCGGGTTGCGCGACTGAGCCCGACCGCGAACGGCAGATGCGCGAGATCGTCCGCCATCAGTGCGACATCGGCGGTCTCAAGCGCGACATCGGAGCCGGCCGCGCCCATCGCGATGCCGACGGTGGCATTGGCCATCGCCGGTGCGTCGTTGACGCCGTCGCCGACCATCGCGACCTTGTCGGTGGCGCGCAGTTTGCGGATCGCCTCGACCTTGTCCTCGGGCATGAGGTCGCCCCAGGCCTCGTCGAGCCCCACCTCCTTGGCGATCGACTCGGCGACCTTCTGATGATCGCCCGAGATCATGATCATCCGGGTGATACCCATCGCGTGGATACGGGCGATCGCTTCCTTCGCCGCAGCGCGTGGCGTGTCCATCAGCCCGATCGCGCCCAGATCCTGCACCCCGCGCCGGACCACCATGGTGGTCCGGCCCTGCTCGCGCAGCGCGGCGATCGCGCCCGCCATTTCGCCGGACAGCGGCGCGATGGCCCCGACCCCGAACATCTCGGCCTTGCCAATCAGCACCGTCTCGCCGTCCAGCGTCGCGCGAACGCCCTGGCCAGTGATGCTGATCAGGTCATGTGCGGGCGGCACCTCGCGTTCGCCGAGCCGATCCTGGCCATCGCGCGCGATCGCGCGGGCGAGTGGATGGTCACTTAGCCGCTCGACCGCGACCGCGGCGGCGAGCAGTTCACTGGGATCGATGCCCTGGGCCGGCACGATGTCGGTGATACGCGGGCGCCCTTCGGTGAGCGTGCCGGTCTTGTCGAACGCGATCGCCTTCAGCGAACCCAGTTCCTCCAGCGGCCCACCTCCCTTGATCAGCACACCGCCGCGCGCCGCGCGCGCGACACCCGAGAGCACCGCGCTCGGTGTGGCGATAGCGAGCGCGCAGGGGCTGGCCGCGACCAGCACCGCCATCGCCCGATAGAAGCTATCGCGGAACGGCTCGTCGACAACCACCCAGGCGAACAGCAACAGCACGGTCAGCCCGAGCACAGCAGGCACGAACACCCGCTCGAAGCGTTCGGTGAAGCGCTGGGTCGGCGACTTCTGGGTCTCGGCCTCGCTGACCAGCTGGACGACGCGAGCGAGCGCGGATTCTGTCGACTTGCGGGTGACCTCGACCTCAATCAGCCCGCTGCCGTTGATCGTGCCGGCGAACACGCGATAGGCGGCTTCGAGCGCTTCGGGCTGCGCGCGCGCTGCAGCTTCATCAGGCACGGGACGCTTGTCGACCGGCATGCTTTCGCCGGTGACCGGCGCCTGGTTGACGCTGCTCGTGCCCTTGACGAGGAACCCGTCGGCGGGGAGGCGCTCATCGGGCTTGACGACCACGGTGTCACCGATCACGAGGTCCTCGACCGGCAGCTCGACGAGCGCTTCGCCGCGGCGGACGAGCGCAGTCTGCGGCGCGAGTTCGGCCAGCGCCTCGATCGCGCGCTTGGCGCGGCCCATGGCATAATGTTCGAGTGCATGGCCGAGGCTGAACAGGAACAGGAGCAGCGCCCCTTCTGCCCAAGCGCCAAGCGCCGCCGCGCCGGCCGCGGCGACCAGCATCAGCGTGTCGATTTCGAATTTCTTGAGGCGCAGATTGTCGATCGCCTCGCGCAGTGTGAACCAGCCGCCAAAGCCATAGGCGCCGATATAGAGTGCGAGTGGCAGCCATTCGGGAACGGCGGCCAGAGTTTCGAGCAGGAAGCCGATGCCGAGCAGTGCGCCGCAGGCCAGCGCGAAGAACAACTCGGTGTTGGGGCCGAGCAGGCCGCCATGGGCATGGCCGTGTTCGCCCTCGCCATGATCATGCCCGGCGTGATCGTCGCCGGCGCCTCTGTCCGGCGTGACAGCGGGTGCGTTGGCGGGCGTCTTGCGCTCATGCACCCCGAGCTGGTCGAGGAAGCTGCGCAACGCCGCTTCGGAGGTCAGCGTGCGGTCGAACTCGATCCGCAGCGTGCCCGATGCGCTCGCCTCTGCCTCGATCACCCCGTTCACGCGCTGAAGCTGTTCGGCAATGCTGCGCGCGCGGCGCTGATGGCTGATCCCCTCGACGTCCCAGCGAAGATGGCCGAAGCGCTCGGTGATGTTCGCGCCGGCGGCGGTAGCGAGCTCGCGGATCCGCACCAGCGAGACGATGTCCGGATCGTAATGGACGCACAGATGCGCGGGCGCCTCGCCGGCCGCAGGAACGACATGCGCTTCTGCGATGCCGCGACGGCCGGCAAGTTCAGCGGTCAATCGCGCGACACAGGCGTCGGCCGCGTCGGCGACCTCGGGCAGCACTACAGGGATATCAATGCGCAGTATCTCGGTCATGATGTCTCCTCCCGGTCGCGATGGGATTGCCGATGGGTATCGCGCAGAATCTCGATGCCGCCCTTGATCGCGATCAGCGCGGTGAGCAGGCCGACGACGAGGTCGGGCCAGTTGCTGCCGAGCCACAGCACAAGGAGGCCGGCGACGAGGATCCCGCCATTGGAAATGAAGTCGTTGAAGCTGAAAGTGGTCGCGGCGCGAAGATTGACATCAGGCGCCTCGAGCCGCTGTAACAGGCGCAGGCACAGATAATTCACGGCGGCGGCGATCGCGGCCATGATCATCATGGTGGCGCCGATCGGCTCGCTGCCCTGGACATAGCGCCGGCCGACATCGATGAGGATACCGACCGCGAACAGCAGCAGCATTGCGCCTGACACATTGGCTGCGCGGCGCTTCCACGCCAGTCCGTGGCTGAGCGCCACGAGGCTCAACGCATAGACCGCCGCATCAGAGAGATTGTCGAGGCCGTTGGCGATTAGTGCGCTCGAATCGCCGACGAGCCCGGCGCCGAGAAAACCGCCCGCCAGCATCACGTTGAGTGCCAGAACCCACCATAAGGTGCGGCGTTCGCGGCGGTCGTCGGCTTGCGGTTGAGCCATGGTCCAGCATTCCGGATCGGAGACCCGCCGCCGCACGCGGCGGCGGGTCCGGGTTACCTTAGTGGGCGGGGAGCGGCGTTCCTCCCTGCGACGACGGCGTCTCGACTTCACTAACATCGGTCTCGCGACGTCCGTAGCGGGCGTATAGCGTCGGTAGGACGAACAGGGTGAGCAACGTCGCCGAGATCAGGCCGCCGATCACCACGGTGGCGAGCGGCTTCTGCACCTCGGCGCCCGATCCGGTGGCGATCGCCATCGGCACGAAGCCAAGCGAGGCGACCAACGCGGTCATCACTACCGGCCGCAACCGCGCGAGCGCACCTTGATAGGCCGCCTCGGCCCGGCTGACGCCGCGCGCCATCAGGTCCTGGATCGAGGTGACCATGACCAGCCCGTTCAAAACCGCGATGCCAGACAGGGCGATGAAGCCAACGGCTGCCGAGATCGAGAAGGGCATACCCCTCAGGAACAAGGCGAGTACCCCGCCAACCAACGCGAGCGGCACGCCGGTGAACACGATCGCTGCGTCGCGTACGCTTCCCAATGCCCCGTAGAGCAGCAGGATGATGAGCGCGAAGCAGGCCGGGACCACGAGCATGAGCCGGGCGCTAGCCGATTGGAGATTCTCGAACTGGCCGCCCCATTCGAGATACTGGCCGGCGGGCAGGCGAACGTCGCGCGCGATCGCCGCCCGCGCATCTTCGACCACCCCGGCCACATCGCGGCCGCGGACATTGGCCTGAACCACCACGCGGCGCTTGCCATTCTCGCGGCTGATCTGGTTGGGACCGGAGGTCACCGCGATATCGGCGACGCTCTCGAGCGGGACGAACGCCCCGTCGGGAGTCGGCACCGGTACCTGCCCCAATGTCTGGAGGTCGGCGCGCGCGGCATCGGTCAGCCGGATGGTCACCGCGAAGCGCCGGTCACCTTCGAAGATCATGCCGGCGTCGCGCCCGCCGATCGCGGCGGCGACGGTATCCTGCATGACCCGCGCGGTGATTCCGAGCCGCGCCATGGCATCTCGATTGGGGCGGATGTCGAGCATCGGTAGTCCCTCGGTCTGTTCGACGCGGACGTCGGTAGCGCCGTCCACGCCGCGCAGGATGCCGGCGATTTTGTTGGCGGTATCGTTCATCGCGTCGGTGTCGTCGCCGAACACCTTGACCGCGATGTCGCCGCGCACGCCTGCGATGAGCTCGTTGAACCGCATCTGGATCGGCTGGCTGATCTCGAACGCGTTGCCGGGAAGCCCCTCCAGCGCCTTCTCGATCTTGGCGACGACCTCGGCCTTGGTGAGGCTGGGGTCGGGCCAGTCCGCGTGCTTCTTCATGATGACGAAAGTGTCGGAGATGTTGGGCGGCATCGGATCCGAGGCGAGCTCGGCGGTGCCGGTCTTTGAGAAGACGAATTTGACCTCGGGAATGCTCGAGATCGCCTTTTCGACCTGGAACTGCATCGCCTGGCTCTGCTCGACCGAGGTACCCGGGACACGTAACACCTGGACGGTCGCGTCGCCTTCGTCGAGCTGAGGCAGAAACTCCTGACCCAGGGTCATGAAGGCGAGGATCGCGAGCAGGAAAGCGCCGACGCCCGCGAGGATCGTGACACGCGGCCGCGCCATCGCCCGGTCGAGACCGGGTTCATAGCGGCGCTTGAGCCAGGACATGATCCGGCCCTCCTTCTCCTCGACCGGCTTGGACAGCCAGATCGCGAGCATCGCCGGCACGAAGGTCAACGAGAGCACGAAGGCGAAGGCCAGCGCGAGGATGACGGTCAGTGCCATCGGCGTGAAGGTCTTGCCCTCGACCCCGGTCAGGGTGAGCAGCGGCACATAGACGAGGATGATGATCGCCTGGCCATAGACCGAGGGCCGGATCATCTCGCGCGCCGCGCCCGCCACTACCGACAGCCGTTCCCCCTTGTCGAGCGTGCGGCCGATATGGTGCTGACGTTCGGCGATGCGTCTCAGCGCATTCTCGACGATGATCACCGCGCCGTCGACGATCAGGCCGAAGTCCAACGCGCCAAGGCTCATCAGATTGGCCGAAACGCCGCCGCGCAACATGCCGAAGCTGGTCATCAGCATGGTGACCGGGATCACCAGCGCCGCGATCAGCGCCGCGCGGAAATTGCCGAGCAGCAGGAACAGCACGACGATGACCAGCAGCGCGCCTTCGGAGAGGTTCTTCGCCACCGTCTTGATCGTCGAATTGACCAGCCCGGTGCGGTCGAGCACCGGCTGGATGACGATGTCGGTCGGCAGCGAGGCGTTGACCTCGTCGAGCCGCGTGGCGACGGCCGAGGCGACGTTACGGCTGTTCTCCCCGATCCGCATGATCGCGGTGCCGACGACGACTTCCTGGGCATTTTCCGAGGCCGAACCCATGCGGATCGCCTGGCCGGTGCGCACAGTCGCGACCTGATTGAGCAGGATCGGCACACCTTCGCGGGTGGCGATGACGGTGCGTCCGAGCTGGTCGGCGTTGGCGATGCGCGCATCCGAACGCACCGCCAGACCCTCGCCGTTGCGGTCGACCGTGCCCGCGCCGACCGCGCTGTTGTTCTCCTCGAGCGCGGTCGCGAGGTCTCCGAGGCTGAGCTTCAGTGCGGTCAGCCGCTGCACGTCAGGGACGACCTGGAACTGCTTGACATAGCCGCCGATCGAATCGACGCCGGCAAGGCCCGGAACGGATTTGAGCAGCGGCGCGACGATCCAGTCCTGCGTCGTGCGCAGATAGGTTGCTTTGTCGGCTTCGCTCACCAGCCGTTCACCCTCAGGCGTCAGGTAGCTCCCGTCGGGCTGGATACCCGGTTCGCCGGGCTTGTGCTTGTCCTCGGGCCGGTGGGCCATGTGGACGGTCCACATATAGACTTCACCAAGACCCGTGGCGATCGGACCCATTTCTGGTGTCGCACCCGCAGGCAGGCTTTCCTCCGCGGTGCGCAGCCGCTCCGCGACCTGCTGGCGTGCGAAATAGATGTTGGTGGAATCGGTGAACACTGCGGTCACCTGCGCGAAGCCGTTGCGGCTGAGCGAGCGGGTATGTTCGAGACCGGGCACGCCGGCGAGCGCGGTCTCGATCGGGAAGGCGACCTGCTTCTCGACCAACTCGGGTGAGAGCGCGGGCGCGCGGATATTGATCTGGACTTGGTTGTTGGTGATGTCGGGAACCGCATCGATCGGTAGCCGGCTCAACGAGACGGCGCCGATGACGGTGGCGATGAGGGTCATGAGCAGGACGAACCAGCGCCGCTCGACCGCAAAGGTGACAATACGTTCGATCATGGCTTAGTGTCCGTGCTCCGCCTCGCCCTTTCCGAGCTCGGCCTTGAGGGTGAAGCTGCCGGTACCGGCGATCTCTTCGCGGCCGGTGAGGCCTGAGGTCACGACGACCGAGCCGGAGCTGTGCGCACCGACGGTCACGGGCACGGCCCGGAACCCACTCGATGTGCGTACGAACACGACCTGACGATTCTCGACGGTCTGGAGCGCCGAGGCGGGCACGCTGACGGCGCCGCCGCCCTGACCGGGCAGTTGCACCACCGCGGTGACCGGCTCGCCGACGCGCCACTGGCCGGCGCTGTTGTCGATCAGCGCGATTACGGTGACGAGCCGGGTGGTCTCGTCGAGTACCGGCGAGACGAAGCTCACCTGCGCCGCCGAACGGCGTCCGCCCGAGCTGATCTCGACCGGCGCGCCGACCGCGACGCGTGCGGCATCGGCGGGCGACAACGACACGGTCACCGCGACCCGCGACAGGTTGGAGACGCGGAACAGCTCGGCGTCCGCGGCCACGGTCTGCCCGAGGACCACCGGGCGCGCGGTGATGCGCCCCGCGATTGGCGCGGTCACGCCGATGCGGTTGAGCGCGCCGCCGCTGACCCCGGCGGCCGAAACCTGCTGTCGGGCGAGCCGCAGCGCGATGCTTGCCTCGGTGGCGGCGGTGCGCGCGGCGATCACGTCGCGCTCGGGCGAGACGCGCAGCTTGAACAGCCGCTCCTCGCGCGCGAGGTTGGACTGGGCGAGCGCGCTGCGCGCCTGCGCCGCCTCGACCTCGGCGCGGATCGTGGCGGCCTCGCGGCTCTCGATCACCGCGACGACCTGACCGCGCGTGACCGGCTGACCGAGATTATAGTTGAGCGCGACGACGCGCCCGCCGATCGCCGCCGAGACGACCTGCGTTCCCTGCGGGTCGCCCTCGATCGTTGCGGGCAACTGCAGCGTGCCGCCGCCGCGCGACACCGGACGCACAATCTCAATGCCTGCGGCGCGGATCTGCTGCGCGGTGAGCGTGATCGTGCCCTCCTCGCCGCCGCCTTCGCTCTCGCCTTTCTTGTGTGCGCCCTCGGCCTCGCTGTGCCCGGCTTCGCCTTCCTTGTGCCCCGCCTCGCCCTCGGCATGGCCGGCCTCGGTGCTGTTGTTGGCGGCGGGGTCGCCGCCGCCGCATCCGGCGAGCAGCAACGCCAGCGCGAGCGGAGTCGCGCCTCCAATGATGAGCTTGTTCATCGTCAATTCCCTGTTGCCGCCGGCACGGGCGCCGGCGCGGTGAGCCGGGCCAGACGGGCCTCGGCGTCGTGATATTGGGCGAGCGCGTCGACCGCGGCGCGGCGCGTGTCGAGCAGGGTCCGCTCGGCATCGAGCAGCACAATCTGGTCGAACTTGCCCTCGCCATAGCCGAGGCGCGCGATGCGCGCGGATTCGGTCGCGGCGGCGAGCGCGGGTCCCGATGCGCGCACTGCGGCCGCCGCGCGATCGCGGTCGGCGCGCGCTGCGGTGATCGCCTGCTCCGCCTCGAACAAGGCGACGCGGCGCTGCGCATCGACCCGGTCGCGCTCGGCCAGCGCCTGGTTCACGCTGGCCCGGCCATTATTGAAGATCGGCAACGGCACCGATACGCTGAACACCATAGCCTGATCCTTGGTCGCGGTCAGCCGCCGCGTACCCGCACTCACCGTGAGGTCGGGCACACGCTGGCTGCGCGCCAGCCGCACCCGTGCTTCGGCTGCCGATACGTCGGCGCGGGCGATCGCCAACGCGAGCGTGCCGTCGGCGCGGACCGGCTCTTGTGGGCCGTAGCCGCCGACGCGCTCATACCAGGCGGCGTCGAGACTTTCGTTCAACGGCCGGCCGAGATAGCGCTCAAGCGTTGCACGCGCCGCTTCGGCCGCGCGCTGCGCCTGGGCGAGCTCGGTCTCGGCATTCACCTGCTGGAGCTGGGCGCGTTGCTCGTCGATCGGCGAGTTGGCGCCCGCCTCAACCCGGTCGCGTGCGATCCGAAGATTTTCCGTGGTCACCGTAATCTGGCTTTCGGCGATCGCGCGGCGGCGCTCGCTGGCGATGGCCTGGACATAGGCTTGGACTACGCCCAGCCGCAGGTCGGCACCCGCCACCAAGGTCTGTATTCGCGCGCGGGTGATTTCGGCCTCGGAGACGGCGATGCGCGCCGAACGCTTGCCGCCAAGCTCGATCGGTAGCGCGAAATTGACCGTCGTCTCGGATTCGTCGAGGCCACGATAGGGTCCGGTGCCGAGAATGTTCTCGACGTCGGTGGTAACGGTGGGATTGGGCCTCAGTCCCGCGACGACGCGGCCCGCCTCAGCCGCACGAATCCCAGCTTCGGCAACGTCGCCGGTTGGGGACACAGCACCTGCCTGGGCGAGCGCGTCGTCGATCGTGAGGACGTCGCCGGCCGAGGCCGGTGGCGACGTCTGCGCCTGCGCGATTCCCGCGCAGGACACCGCGGCCAGAAGGGCCGCGAGGATACGATGCATGTAAATACTCCTGACAAACCAAGCCATGCCGCGCAGGCGCGGCCGAGTGGTTGTCAGGCTTGCGGTGGTCTCAACGCGGGATCGCTGCGCGCGGCATACAGCGCCGGCGCCATTCGCACGAACGGCGCAGTCGAGGGCAGGGCGTGGCTGACGGCCGACTTCTCGGGCATGATCGCCATGAGGTGGTGGCCATGGCAACCATGCTGATGCCCATAGCCCTGGTCGGAGGCGGGCTTGCCCGGCTCCTCATTTCCCGAATGGACCTCGGCCTTGTCCGAGGCCTGCTCGGCGCAGACGCTGCGCTCCGCCGCATGCGCAACCGCCCCCGTGCCCATCGACAGGGCTGCGAGCGCACACAGGAGCAGGAGGAGGAAACGATGCATTGAACAGTGCCCATATCGCAGTGCGAGGTGCTTGTCACCCCAGTAAAATCAGGCAGATGAAGGTTGGCCCAAGCACAATTGTTGATATAATATATCAATTCTATTCCAAGAACGATTCGTGCCATGACGATCGCAAGTAGAATGGAAGTTGTTACTTTACATCATTTTTCCAACTGATATCATGTCTCAACATGATCGTGCGAATTTGATCTTGAAGTAGAACCTGTTTGATCGCAAGGAATGTTGCAATGGGAGCCGCGTCATACTGCGCATCGCACGCGGCGCCGCGACGCATTACCGACGTTTCCCGGGACGAGGAACGATGCCCCGCCTGCTGATCGCAATTCTTCTCGGTATGACCATGGTAGGCGAGTCGGCGCTGCACGGCGTTGAGCCGATGCCGGTTGCGACGACGATCGCGACTGATCGCTGCGCCGAGGAAGGGGTGTCGGCGACGCAGGACCAGCGTGAGGCCGACGGGCAGCGCCGCGAGCTGCCAGCCCATTTACATCTCTGTCACCATCACCATGCCGGGGTGTTCGCCGACGTCACGCTGACGCCGGTGATACAGTCGCGCAGCCCGGGCTGTGCCCGCTATGACTTCCGCGTGCACGGCGAGGTCCCGTCCAGAGCGCTGCGACCGCCGATCGCCTGACGATGTACGACGCCGCTCCCGCGCGGCTTTCCCATCGCTCAGGAGATTGATCCCATGCACCGTTTCGTTGCCTTGGCCGCGTGTGTCGCGACCGTCCTTCCCGCGTCTGTCGCTCACGCCCAGGACGCGCCGCCCGCCGCGGATTCCGGCCCGGTCACCACGCTGCGCGCGGCACTGCGCCATGCCTATCGCACCAATCCCGGGCTTACCGCCGCGCGCGCCGGGCTGCGCGCGATCGACGAAGGGGTCCCGATCGCCAAGGCGGCGGCGCGGCCGACGCTCAGCGCGACCGCCGATTATCAGGAATATGTGCTGACCTCGGCCAACAGCCTGTCGGCGCCGAGCCGTGCCTTTGCCGCCAACGGCAATCTGTCGTTCCCGTTGTTCCAGGGCGGGCGCGTCGCCAATTCGATCCGCGCCGCCGATGCCCGGGTCGAATCGGGACGCTCGAATCTGCGCGCGACCGAGGCGGACGTCTTCAACGCGATCGTCTCGGTTTATATGGACGTGCTGCGCGACGAGGCGATCGTCCAGCTCAACACGCGCAACGTCACGGTGCTCGCGACCAACCTCCAGGCGTCGCGCGACCGGTTCGAGGTCGGGGACCTGACCCGCACCGATGTCGCGCAGTCCGAGGCACGCCTGTCGCTGGCGCGTGGGCAGCTCCAGGCGGCGCAGGCCCAGCTGATCGCGAGCCGCGAGAATTACATCCGCTTCGTCGGGCTGGTACCCGGCCAGCTCGCCTATCCGGCGCCGCTGCCGGGGTTGCCCGGTTCCGCCGAGCAGGCGACCGCGATCGCGCTCGGCGGCAACCCGCTGCTGGACGCGGCGCGCACCGACGCACAGGCGGCGGGCTATGACGTGCGCGTCGCCCGGGCGGCGCGGCTGCCGCGGCTCTCGGCGGTGGGGTCGAGCGGCTACAATAATTATCTGGGGTCGCTGACCAGCTCGCTGCCGGGTCGGACCTTCCTTCAATCCCAGACCAGCGCGACGATCGGCCTGTCGGCGACGATCCCGCTCTATCAGGGCGGGTTGCCGGGGGCGCAGGTGCGCCGCGCCCAAGCGCTGCACGGTCAGTCGCTCGAGCAGGTGACGCTGGTCGAGCGCCGCATCGTCGCCGAGGTGCGCGCGGCGTTCGCCCGGCATCGAGCGGCGCTCGAACTGATCCGGTCGGCGGAGGATGCGGTCGCGGCGAACACGCTCGCGGTCGAAGGCGTGCGCGCCGAGCTGACGGTGGGTACGCGCAACGTGCTCGACGTGCTCAACGCCGAGCAGGAATTGCTCAATGCGCGGGTGCAGCTCGTCACTGCGCGGCGCGACGCCTATGTCGCTGCGTTCGGGCTGCTGGTGGCGATGGGGCAGGCCGAGGCACATGATCTTGGGCTATTTAGTAGCGGTGGCAAGAGTTCCCACGACGAACCACTGCGGTCAGCCGCCTCGCCGAGCACCGTTGATGGAGGTGTTCCGCGAATGGCACTTCCCAACAGTTTGACACAGTGAGTGGCGCGCGGTGACCTCCTGTCTCGACCGAAACACACGCGATGACCCAAATTCGGGATAGGTAATTGTGGTACATTAGCATTGAAGATGGAGTCTTCAGCGATATCCGTTACCGAGCGAGTCGCTGAGATGCGCGTTTGCACCGCAAATGGTGATTGGGACCCAAGCGCCGACAGCCCTTGCGATAGGCTGGAGGGAAGGCTGACCGCTCCAGTTCGAGCGCCGAGTTGCTAAATCGCTGAACGGGCTTATCCTTCCGTTCGCGTCGTCGGCACGACGGCGCCGAGGCGTGAGAACCTCGCTTGAGAAGCCATGGTCTCGCACGGCGCATTGCCGGGTGGCCGTCGCACATGTCCAGGCCGCATGCGGCTAAAGGCGTCGGCGCGTGTCTCAAGCATGTTCTCAACACCCGGCTTTCGCCGGCTCCGCCTCGAAAAAGCGGAGCGGCATATGGCGAGGTTTCAGCTTCCAATCCGGTTCCGTCGGCAGACGGAGGCACCATGCTCGAGCGCATGAGGCTGGCGCGCGAGCTTCCCGGCGGCATCGGCGAGAGCGAGCCGCTGCCGCCCGAGGATCGCGTCGTTCCGACGGTCACCGGCCGGCTCGAGACGCTGTTTCGCGAGCACCGGCCGCGGCTGCTCCGCTTCCTGTCGCGTCGGACCACCAACGACACCGCCGAGGACCTGACCCAGCAGGCGTTCGTCCGTCTCGCGGCGCTCGACCAGAACGTCGTCGATCGGCTCGAGAGCCCCGAGGCCTATCTGCACCGGACCGCGGTGAATCTCCTGAAGGACGAGGCCAAGGCTGCCGCGCGCCATGCCGCGCATCTGCATGTCTGCGTGGACGACGTCGCCATCATGGGGCCAGATCAGATCGCCGCGCTCGAAGCGCGGGATATGCTCGCGCGGCTCGAAGCTGCTATGCTGCGATTGAAGCCGCGGACACGGGAGATCTTCTTGGCGCATCGAATCGACGGCTATAGCTATGCCGAGATCGCAGCCCGGACCGGGCTCGGGATCAAGGCGGTCGAGAAGCATATGAGCCGTGCCATCGCCCATATCGACGGCCATTCGTCGCTCCGATGACCGTACCGGCCGGGGAGGATCAGGCTACGGCACGCGCGCGGCAGGAGGCCGCCGACTGGTTCGCGCGGCTGCGCGCGGGTGCGAGCGAAGCCGAGCTGGCCGCGTTCGCGGCATGGCGCGCCGACGCCCTGAACAGCGAGACCTATGACCGGCTCGCACGGCAATGGGAACAATTCAGCTTCCTTGCCAATACCAGCCTCGGCCGGGGTCGCGACCTCTCCCGCGCCAGCGTCTGGCACCGGCAGCCGATCGTGCGCGTCGCGGCGGTCGCCGCCCTTCTGGTGCTGATCGTCGGCAGCGGCCTGTTGCTGCGGGTCGGCATGCAACCGGACCCGGCAGCGGCGCCGGTCGCTTATGCCAGCAACGCCGATGCGGTTCGGACCGTGACGCTGGCGGACGGCTCGCGGGTCACGCTCGATCGGGGCAGCGCCGTGCGGGTCGCCTATAGTGCGTCCCAGCGCCAGCTCGAGCTTCTCAAGGGACGTGCGCGGTTCGATGTCGCGCATGATAGCGCTCGGCCGTTCGCGGTGCGCGCGGACGGCGGGACGGTCATCGCGCATGGGACGATCTTCGACGTCGCGCTCCGCCCGGGGCTTGTCCGCGTCGTCCTGTTGCGCGGTTCGGTCGAGGTCCGTCCCGACCCGGTGATCGCACGCGGCGCGCCGGGCCGGATGCTCGTGCCGGGCCAAGCATCGGTCTATGCACCTGGCAAGGCGCCTTCGCCGCCGGTCGCCGCCGATCCCGCCGACACCGCCTGGCCGGGAGCCATGCTCTCGTTCGAGGCAACGCCGCTGCGCGAGGCGGTTGCCGGGTTCAACCGCCGCAACGCCGTCAAGCTGGTGCTGGGCTCCGAGCGGATCGGAACCCTCCGGATCACCGGCGCCTTCGCTGCCGACGATCCGGCAGGGTTCGCCGAAGCAGCGGCGGCAATGTTCCAGCTCGATCTTCGCCGCCAGCCCGACGCATCGCTCTCGCTGCACTAGGCACACGCAAAAGCCGTAGGGTAATTCCCGCCCGCGTCGTTTCCGCACCGAATGGCACCAGCAAGGATGCCGGATGGGGAGGAAGACATATGCGGGGTATGACGGGACTATTGGCACTTTGCCTGAGCGGTACGGTGCTGGTCGCCACGGGTTCGAGTGTTGCCCGCGCACAGGCGATCGAACGGCAAAGCTATGACCTTCCCGCCCAACCGCTCGCGCGCTCGATTCAGGCAGTCGTTGCGGCAACGGGCCAAAGCATCGTCGCGCCGACCGACCTGATCGCCGGCCACAGGGCACCGGCCTTGAAGGGGATGCTCTCGATCGACGAGGCGCTCGATCGGCTGCTTGCAGGTTCGGGCTTGCAGGCACGGCGCTCAGGTGCGGCCTTCGTCATCGCGCCGGCCACGCCGCAGGCACTCGCGGCACCGGCCGAAGCGCAGGAGGCGATCACGATCACCGGCAGCCGCATTCGCGGAGCGCCCACCGCATCGACGACAATCCAGGTGACGCGCGAGGAGGCGCGCAATGCCGGGCAGGCGACGCTCGTCGAGATCGCGCGCAGCTTGCCCCAGAATTTTGGCGGCGGCCAGAATCCGGGCGTCGGCTTCAACGTGCCCGAGACCAACGGCGCGGATGTGGGCGGCGGTGCCTCGATCAATCTGCGCGGGCTCGGCGGCGACGCGACCTTGACGCTGCTCAACGGGCATCGCCTGTCGTACAATGCGGCGAAGCAATCCGTGGACATTTCCGGCATCCCGCTCGGAGCGGTCAGCCGGATCGACGTGGTTCCCGACGGCGCGTCGGCGCTGTTCGGTTCGGACGCGGTCGCCGGTGTCGTCAACATCCTGTTGCGGCGGGACCTTGAGGGCGTGGAGACCAGCGCGCGGCTCGGCATCCCCACCGATGGCGGCGGGTTCAGCCAGACCTATGGCGCCACCGCAGGGACGACATGGCGGTCGGGCAATGCCCTGCTCGCCTATGAATATGGCAGCAACGATGCGATCCTCGCGCGCCAGCGCGACTATGCCGCGACACGCTCGCCCGGACTCACCCTCTTTCCCGCGCAGCGGCGCCACAGCCTTCTCGCTTCAGCTGAGCAGGATTTGGTGCCGGATCTCCGATTCGCCATGGACGGCCTGTTCAACAAGCGCTGGACGAACCTGACTTATCCGCTCGCCGCCGGCGGCGATCTCTCCGTGGCCCGGGGCAAGACGCAATCGACCGCGCGCGCCTGGGGCGTCTCGCCCTCGCTGACCTGGTCGCTGCCGGAGGGCTGGAGCACGATGCTCTCCGCCACCTATGGCGAGGATCGGGTCGATTATGGCGGCTACAGCTTCCAGGGCGGCGTGCTGTCGGTCAACACCGGTGGCTACTATATCAACCGCGCGCGCTCGATCGAGCTCTCGGCGAACGGCCGGCTGTTTGCGCTGCCCGGCGGCCCGGTCAGGATCGCGCTTGGCGCTGGCCATCGGCAGATCGACTTTCGCCGCTTCACCGGCATCAACGGCACCCAGAATATCGACCAGTCCCAGGCCGACACCTACGGCTTTGGCGAACTGAGCCTGCCGCTGGTGTCGCCCGGCCAGGCGATCCCGCTCGTTCACAGCCTCGTACTCAGCGCGGCGGTCCGCTACGAAGCCTATCGCCGGATCGGCGACGTCGCGACGCCCAAATTCGGCCTGATCTTCGCGCCGCATCCCGATATCACCCTCAAGGCGAGCTGGGGGAAGAGCTTCCGGGCGCCGACGCTCTACCAGCAATACCAGCCCCAGACCTTGTACCTGACGCGCACCGCAACCGTGGGAGGGCAAGGCTATCCCGCCACGGCAACGGCATTGCTGCTGCTCGGCGGCAATCCCGGCCTCGCGCCGGAGCGATCGACCAACTGGTCGGCAACGCTGGAACTGCGCCCGCGCTTCCTCGACGGCGTGCGCCTCGAGCTGACCTATTTCTCGGTGCGGTACCGCGACCGCATCGTCACGCCGATCCCGTCCTTTGCGACGGCGCTGCGCGACGCGGGCTATGCCAGCTTCGTCACGCTCAACCCCTCGACCGCCGAGCAGGCGGCGACCATCGCCGGCGCCAGCACATTCACCAACCTGACCGGGGGCGCCGCGTACGACCCGGCGAACGTCGTGGCCTTGGTGCGCAACACCAGCGTCAATGCCGGCCGGCAGTCGGTGCACGGTATCGATGCCTTGCTGCGCTATTCCGGCGATCTTGGCGGGGGAAGACTCTCCGCCTCGGCCAATGCCGCCTGGCTCGACAGCGAGCAGCAGATCGGGCCGGCGCTCCCGATCACTCAGCTGGCAGGCACGATCTTCAACCCGCCGCACCTGCGCTTGCGCGGCGATCTTGGTTGGTCGATCGGCGGGGTGACGATCACCGGCAATGTCACCCATATCGGCCCGGTCGTCGACAACCGGACGGCGCCCGCGGCCCGCATCGCCGGGATGACCCCGATCGATCTCACCCTGCGCTACCGGGCGGATAGCGGACCGCTGCGCGGCTTCGACCTGATCGCGTCGGTCCAGAACCTGTTCAACGCCAAACCGTCCCCGATCGCGACGTCGCTCTTCTACGACACCCCCTATGACTCGACCAACTATTCCCCGCTCGGACGCTTCGTCAGCCTGTCGGTGACCAGGAAATGGTGAGCAGGTACAAGCTGCTCGCCGGCATGCTGCTGGTGACGACGCCTCCGGCATGGGCTGATTGTGCCGACATGCTGCCGAACGCCGCCGAAGCGCGCGCGCCGCAGCGCCTGCTCGAAGCCAGCGACCTGATCGAGCTGCGCGATATCGGCATGCCCGATCCGTCCTATTTCTTCCTGCCGAGCCCGCTCGCCGTGTCACCGGACGGCAGGTCGATCGCGCTGGTGCTCAGCCGGGGCGATCTGGCCACAAATGGCTATTGCCGGGCGCTGGTGGTGATCGCCGCGCGCGGCGCGGCGGCCCCGCGCGTCGTCGATCGGGGTGGTGAGATGATCACTGCCATCGACGTCAAGCGCGGGCTGTTCGTCAACACCGGCTTTCCCGACCTGGTGGTACCTGCCTGGTCGCCCGATGGTCGATGGATCGCCTATCTCAAGCGGATCGACGGCGTCACCCAGCTGTGGCGCGCGCGCGCCGATGGCGGCGGGTCCGCTGCGGTCACCCGGTCGGCGGTGGATGTCGAGCGCTGGGCCTGGGCACCGAATGGCCGCGATCTGCTCTATGCCAGCCGGCCCGGCATCGCCGAGGCGCGCCGTGCGCTCGATCGCGAAGCTATGTCGGGCTATCTCTACGATGCGCGGGTCCGGCCGAACCCCGGCCCCCGTCCGCAGCTGCGCGAAGCGGACGTGCCGCAAATCGTGTTCCTGGTTGATCCCGAGCGTGGCGAGACCCGCGCGGCGACCGCCGGGGAGGCAGCGGCACTACCGCCCGACCCGCCCGGCGGATCCCAAGCCGAAGCCGTCGCCATGTCGCGCGACGGCCAACGTGCCTGGACCGAACGCGAGGATGCGGGGCCGCTCAGCCCGTTGCGCATCTGGGTGGCCGATCGCACCGGCCGCAAGCAACCCTGTGCAGCGGTGGCCTGCCGCGACGGCATCGTCAATCTCTGGTGGCAGGCGGACGGGTCGTTGCTGTTCCTGCGCCGCGAGGGCTGGGCCAAGGGGCGTATGGCACTCTACCGCTGGCGCCCGGGCAGCCACACCGTCCGGCGCCTTCTCGCCAGTCCGGCCTGGCTCACCGGCTGCACCTGGCGCGACGCACAGCTCTATTGTGTCGCAGAGGATTCGGTGACGCCGCGCCGGGTGGTAGCGATCGATCCGGCCAGTGGCCGGCAATCCCTGCTGTTCGACCCCAATCCGGGTTTCGCGCGGCTGCGGCTCGGCAAGGTCCAGCGGCTGACCTGGCAAAGCGAACCCGGCATGCCCGCCTGGGGCGATCTCGTCCTGCCGCCGGATGCGGTACCGGGCGAGAAACTGCCGTTGGTGATCGTCCAATATCATAGCGACGGCTTCCTGCGCGGGGGGACCGGCGATGCGCACCCGATCTTCCTGCTCGCCGCCCATGGTTTCGCGGTGCTGAGCTTCGAACGGCCGGCGGTCGAGAGCACCGCCTATCCCGGGCTGAAGACGATCGACGCGATCATCGCCGCCATGACCAAAGACTGGGGGGAACGCAGAAGCGTGCTGGCCTCGCTGCTCGCCGGGGTCGATCGCACGATCGCGCTGGGCGTCGCGGACCCCGCGCGCATCGGGATCACCGGCCTCAGCGACGGCGCCTCGACCGTGAACTACGCGCTGATCAATTCCGACCGCTTTGCTGCCGCCGTGGTCAGCACCTGCTGCGAGGATCCCAAGACGGTGATGACCTATGGCGGAACCGCCTGGGCCGACTGGAATCGCGCGGTCCGCCGCTATCCGCTGGCGAGCGAGGACGGCACCGCCTTCTGGAAGCCGATGGCGCTGTCGCTCAATGCCGACCGGATCGAGACGCCGCTCCTCATGCAGCTCGCCGACAGCGAGTATCTGCTCGCGCTCGAGGCGTTCACCGCGCTGCGCGAGAAGCGCAAGCCGGTCGAGATGCATGTCGCGCCGGGCGAATATCATACCCGGACCCAGCCGTTGCACCGGCTCGCCGAATATCAACGCGATGTCGACTGGTTCGGCTTCTGGCTGCAGGGGCGCGAGGATCCCGATCCCGCCAAGCACGCGCAATATACGCGCTGGCGCGCGCTGCGGGACGCACGTCCGAACCTGCCCGCAGTGCCGGCGCGGCGCTAGCCGGGCCAGCACCGGCTCCACGCCTCAGCATCGACCAGCCGCAGGATGCGGACATGGCCGGAGCCGCGGACCGGACGCGGGTCGTCGAGATATGCCGCCAGCGCATCGCAGTCGAGCAACCCGTGTCCGGCGAGATTGCCGTCGAGCAGCAGCCTGCGGATCTGTTGGCGCCGGCTCTCAAAGAGCGCGACGAGGAAGGCATCGGGCGAGCCCTTCGACCTGCGCCAAGCGACCTGTTCGGGCAGCGTCGCCTCGAAGGCGCGGCGCGCGACGGCGCGATTGCAACCGCGCTCGAACCACAGCCAGGTCGGGATGCGCAGGCAGAGCTCGACCACCGGTTGGGCGAGCAGCGGGTAGAGGAAACGGCGCGCCGCACAGGGATCGCTGTCCTCCGTCAGATATTGCGGCCCGAGCAGCAAGGCGACATGCGCGGCCTTGCCCGGCAGCACCGTCGCCGGAGGCTCCAGCCAGGGATGCCGCGACGCCGCCCGCGCCCGCGCGGCGGTTCCGGCCGACAGAAAGCCGGTGTCGATGTCCAGCGGCGGCGGCCGATGCTGCCACGACCGCAGCCATGCCTTGCGCCGGACGGTCCACACGCTGGTGTCGCAAAGCGCGGCGATCTCGCGCGCCAGCCGGCGATACATAGGGCCGTCCGCCAGTCCGGCACGGCAGTCGAGCAGCGGCAGCACCGATTGCAGCGAACAGAAGATATTGTCGCCCCCGCCGCCACTCAGCACGGCATCGGCGCCTTCCTTGCCGGCGACGAGATGCGCCTGGCGCCGGGCTTCATATTCGAAGGCCCGCGATGCCGGCCGGGGCAATCCGGCCGCGGCAGAGGTTTCGAGATCGACGCCGTCCAGCTGGAACAGGCGTTCGGCGAGCGGAACGCCGAGCCGATCGCAGACCGCGCGGGCATAGCGGCGCTCGTCGCCGGCGGGATCATCGGTGCTGATATTGGCGCAGCGCAGATCGAGCCCGCGCGCCGCAGCGCTCGCGGCGATGATCGAGGAATCGAGGCCCCCGGACAGCATCAGCACGCTGCGCGTCAGGGTGGATCCGCGCGCACCGACCGCCGCGAGGATCTCGCCATGGAGCCGCTTTACGGCTTCCCTGCCGTCCGCGAGTGCGCGTGCAGGGTCGGCGAAGGTCCAGGGCGACCAGAGGGTCGTCACGCAGGGTCCGGCTTCGCCGAAGCGGATCTGCTCGCCGCCCCGCAATTCGCCGAGCCCGGACAGGCAGGTCGCAGCGCTTCGGACGCGCGGGGCGCAGAGGAAGTCGCCGAGCGCAGGCCAGTCGAGGCGCGGACGGAAGCCGCCGAAGCGCTCGAGCAGCGCCACGTCCGACGCGACCGCATAGCCCTGGGCGGACGGCGCATGGAAACAGGGCAGTTCACCGAATGGCGCGCGCACCAGCGCGACCGAATTTTGGTCCGTGTCCGCGACAATCGCGACATAGCCGCCCCAATGGCCACGGACGAGCCCGGCCGCGCCATTCGCCCGAAGCGTCGCGGCTGAGGACGCGGAAAATGCGTCGAGACGATGGGACCGGCCGAGGGCGAACAGCGGACCGATCACAAGACCATCGTCCGCAATCGGCACGAGCATCGCATCGCGCTCGGCGACCACGAGGCACCCCGGCCGGTCGAGCGCGATCCGCCAACCTGGGTCGGCAAGCGCCGCATGCCGGACCGCATCGGCCCGTGCGGCATCGCCACCGATCGCCGCGAAATACCGGTTACCCATCACACCACCAGGATCGGCGTGAAGTCGCGGACCGCATCCACCCGGTCGTTGACCACCAGGTCTTGCCACTGCACCCAGGCATGGGCCGCAAATGGCTGCAGCTTCACCGCCAGCACCAGCTCGGCCCGCACGCCCGCAGCAAGCAGCCGATCGGTCACTGCCAGCGACCGGGGCAGACATTGGTCATGCGTCGTCGCGATCGCGCGCAGCTGCGCGAAGGCCGCCGCGCCGCGCGCCAGCGTCTCCCGTTCCGATCGTATGGTCTTGAGACGCGCCTTGCGGGCCTGGAGCCGGGCGACCGCCGCATGCAGGCCGAACAGCCGCAAGCGCAGCGGCGCGTGAAGTAGTGCCGTCCCGGCCAACAGGGTCTGGAGCGGGCGCACCGGGGTCGGCGCCGCGTCGAGCAGACTGGCGCGCGCCTCGGTCACCGCCGGACAGGGCTGGAGGATGGATCCGGTGTCGCTGGCGCGCAAAATGCCCTGGTGCGCCAGACCCTCGAGGATCCGCATATCCTCAGGCCCGGACGATGCGGCGGCTAGCCGATCAAAGCTGCGCTCGGCATCGTTCGCGAGGCAGAAATAGCGGTCGGCCCGCAGGTCGAGGAAGATCGTCCGGCCTGCCACATGGCAGAAGCTGATGCCGGGCTTGAGCGTATAGGCCATGACGAATGGCGCGCGGCCGGGGGCCGCGCGCCTGTCGATCATTCGTCGGTCAGGCCGGCGAGGATGCGGCCGTCGCCGACATCGGGGAAGTCCCCCTTGGGGCCCTTGGTCTCGACGCTGGCGGCGCCGAGATCGATCAGGTCGGACGGGGTCTCGTGGTTGCGTTCCATGACACGTCTCCTTGAGCGCTGCGCATGATGCAGCGCGAGACAGGCTAGGTGCGGGGGTTCGCTATCCGAATTTTATACTGAGAATATATGCCGATTGTTTTCGGCATGCCCCGCGCCTTTGCGGGATGTGCGCCTTCAGGCCTCGCGATAGGCGGCGCGCACGATCTCGTGCGCCAGCCGGGCACGCCGGCGGAAATAGCCGCCCACAAGGCGCAGCAACATGCGTCGATCGCTCTCGAGGCACGCCGCGATCGCGTCCATCTCGGTGGCGTCGTCGCCCAGCGCCAGCGCTTCCACCATGCGCACCGCATGCAGGCGATCATTGATCGCGGCGATCGCGCGCCCATGTTCGAGATTGCCGGAACGCCGCCCGATCTCGAGGAAGAGTGCCGCCGCCCGCTCCGCGCCGTCGAGACCGGGCGGCGCGTCGACGTCCCCGCGCGCGCTATCCCGCGGCCATCCGCGCACGGCAAGCGTCATGACCTGTTCCGCCCAGCGATAGAGATCCTGCAGGTCCGGTGCCGTGAGGTGCGGCCGGTGGAAGCCTTCGCCGGTACGCGTCTCGACCAGCCCCTCGCCGGTCAACTGGTTGAGCGCATCGCGGACCGGCGTGACGCTGCTGCTGAGCGCAACCGACAGCATCGCCGGATCGAGCCGCTCGCCTGGATGGAACACGCCGCGCAGCAGCTGGCCCTTGAGCGTCTCATAGACGCGCTCCGAAGTCTGGCCCGAATTCATGGTTCGGTCTGGCTGCGGCGGAACGCCTCGACCTGGTCGCGCTGGTCGGGGCGCAGCGCATCGATGGCGGCGCGTGGCGTGTCCGCCGTGCCGGCGAGCAGGACCGACGGGCACTGGCCTTCATAATTGCCGAGATTGGGCCGGTGCTGGCGATAGCCGGCTAAAGCGGCCAGCCCGGGCGGGAATGCGCGCGCGACATCGGGCGGATAGGCGAGCATCTGGCTCTCATAGGGCTTGAGCCAGCCCAGCGAATAGCCGACCACCAGCCCGCGCCGGACCCCGGTGGTGCGGTTGGCGCCGGCCCCATGCAAGGCCGAGCCGAGAAACAGCAGCGCGTCGCCGGGCTCCATCTCGGCAGCGATCCCCGCTGAGGTCGGCGGCGGATCGAGCGCGGCGGCGCCGTGCGTGTTCGACCAGACCAGCGTCGCGCCATTCTCGGCCCGGAACGGCGTCAGCGGCCAGATCACGTTGACGAGATATTCGATCTCGCCGACCGGCCCCCGCCACATATCCTGGTCGCGATGCGGTATTTGCGCGGGCGCCTCGGGATGGATCGCGATCGCCTGGGCGACATTGAGCTGGATGCAGTCGCACCACGGCGCGAGGATCGCTTCGACCACACCCTGCACCACCGCGTGCTGGACCAGCGCCGCCATGCGCTCCGAGCGCGCCAGCAGGCGCCCGAACCGCTTCGTCGTCTCGCCATAGAAACTACCCTGGCAGAAGGGTGTCTGCGCGAACGCCGGGGCGAGGTCGGCATCGAGCGCCGCGATCGTCTCGGGCGGCAGCGCGGCGCGCAGGACACACCAGCCGTCGCGCGCGAGCCTGGCGCGGGTCTGGTCGATCGCGGCCGCCAGCATCGGGTTGCGGTCCATAGCGGGTCTCCTTGCGCGTCTCAGGCCGCGGCGAGCGTGTCGCCGCCCAGCAGCGCCGGGAGCGGGACAATGCCCGCCGCGGCGAGCTTGCGCGGCGTATCGGGCTCGATCTCGATGGCGAGCGCGCCGAGCATCTTGCCGCCGATCGTCACCGGCAGGCCGAGCGGACAGCACCGCCAGCCAAAGGCGAGAATCTGCTGCAGCCACCCCATCTCGGCGATGGCGCTATAGCGGGCGATGCCATGGGCGAGCGCATGATCGGCCAGCGCCGTCACCAGCGTGTCGCGCACGCCGCGGCGCTCGCGCGCGCTCAGGCTCCGGTCGAGGCAGAACCGGGTCACTTCGAAGATGTCGGGGCCGCTCGGCGGCGCCGCTTCGCACAGCTCGGGATAGAAGCTGTCGAGGATATGCGGCCGCGTCGTCGGCAGCAGCCGCGCCGATCCGAGATGACCGCCGTCGCGGTCGGCGAGCACCAGATAATGCGCGTGCGCGTCGTCGAACTGGTCGATCTCATAGGCGCCGCCGAGGACGGGGACGTCCCATTTCAGGAGATCGACGAACACCTGCTTCCGCGCCGCGAACATCCCGCGCATCACCTTGTCCGACACCGGGCGGTTTGCAGCTCCCATCGCGTGCAACATGGTCGTGGCTCCTTGATCGTCGGGAGACCAAGGGTCGCGATTAGCCGGCCGGCGGGATATGCCGGAAAAGGGGTATAGTCAGCGTTTGAAGATATCGGTGAAGGTGAGCGTTCCGTCGAACAGCGCCCAGATCGCCACCAATGTCCGTTTGTGTACGCCGTATCGTTCGCACGCCTGCTTGATATGGCGCGCTACGGTCTCCTCGCTGACTCCAAGGATGCGGCTGATCTCCCAGTCGCCCTTGCCGCGCGCCGCCCACAGGATGCAGTCGCGTTGCCGGTCGGTCAGCACCGGCGCCGCCGCCTCGTCGATCTTGCGCGTCGACCACAGTCGCCGTGCGCCCTCGAACGCGAACAGGCCCGCAAGCTGTGCCAGCGGCAGCATCGCCTCGGGCAAGGGCCGGCCGGCGCCATTGGCGAAGGAGCAGGAACCGAGGGTCTCGCCGGGTACATTGGCCGGCACCGTGAACCCGTCGCCGATCCCCTGCTCCGCGCCGAGCATGAGCACCCGCCGGTCGCCCGGCGTCAGCGTGATCATGTCGTGCATCCGCGACCATGGGAAGCCGCGGCTGGTCACATGGCTTGCCCGGTGCACGGGATCGGACACGCCGAGCGCCTGCGCGTCATAATAGTCCGCCCAGCGTGCGGGGTAGTTGTGCAGCCGGATGTCGGTACCGGTCGCGCTCGGGATGTCGACATGATGGGTCAGCGCGAAATACTCGAACCCGAGTATCGCGCAGATCTCGACCATCGCGAGCGCCAGGTCGTCCGGGCTCGTCGCGGCTTCGAGCTCCCGGAGGAACGGCCCCATATCGTGCATGCCCATCGGGCGTCCAATCGACCAGCGGCGGCATCTCAAGCTGCCGTCGATCCTCTGATCGACCTTTCATGCTCTTTCGGGCCGGGCGGCGGCTTCTCACACCGTCGCGAGGCAACAGGCAGACAAATCAGCGCATCTACAGAGACTTGGAGGGCAAGCGAGTCAAGTTTATATTGTCGATATATTCGGCATGGTCTGGTGCGGTTCGATCCTCCATTTCGGAGCGATCGGATTTCGCGCCAGCTTCATTGTTTCTCCACATGACGAAATCGGGCTGAGCGGGTGGCGCGGGACTGGCGCGATGCGCGTGACTATGCGCGGCTGCGCGGCGTCGATCGGGCCGGGCTGATGTGGGAATGGCTGCGCCGCGATCCCGGCTATATCGCCTGGTACACCCGCGCGAGCAGCGCGACGCGCGGCACGGACGTGCCGGGCCTCGGGTCGGGGGATGATCCCCTCTCCTGGGGGATTCACTTTCGCCGAGCGCCCGGAGGTCGAAGCCCCGGACGCGCGGATCATCTGGCATGCCGATTTCGATCCGGGCACGCTGCGCGTCATCGCCAGCCCGATCGGGCGCGGCGATCCCGACGCGATCGATCCGGCGTTGCTGGCACCGTGGCTGACGCTCGTGCGCGACCCGCACGGCGAGCATGCGGTGCTCTCGGACGGCTGGCATCGCATCCGGCTCGACATCGAGCAGGGCAGCCTGGCCGGCGGTGACCCCGTGCTGCTCGAATATCGGCTGAAGGGCGTTGCGTCCGCCGGAGCCCGGATCCTGCCGCTGCGGCGGCTGATCGATCTGTGCCGCAATCGCCGCTTTTCCCGCTCGCTCTATCCGCCCGACCGGCGGGTGGCGCGCTGGATTCTCGCGCTGCGCGTCCATGATGCGGTCCAGGCCGGGGCGAACCAGCGCGAGATTGCCCGCATATTGTTCGGCGATGCGGCGGGGCGCGGCGATGGGGATCGGCGCTCCGATTCGATCCGGTCCCGAGTGCGGCGCCTGGCTGCGGACGCGCGGCGGCTGGCCGGGGGCGGCTATCGCTCGCTGATGCGGCGCGATTAAGGGGTGGCGCCTCGCACGGCCTGCCGTGCGACCGCCGCTCTATGGCCGCCTGCGGCCGGCCACCGAGCCCCGCCTTGCGGGTCTCGGCCTGGCGGTGACGATCGGCTGGTGGGACTGGGACGGTGTATTCCGTTGATCGTGGTCGCGCGATCGAACCCTGACCGTTGGGGTGAGGAACGGAGCTAGCCTGACACCGCGAGATGTTCTATCTTCGTTCCGAGCAATCGGAGACCGGAATTGAAGGGATCGGCCGCGGGTAATTTGGGCGAGATGTACTCGGACCGGCCCGGCATGGTGGTTCGGGAGGTCAAGGGTTCCGACATTGATCGCGATGCGCACCGGGCTCTCTCGCTCGATGAGGCCAGGAAGGCGGCGGCGGCATTCCCCGGGCACATCGAGGCCATCCTTGCCGTCTTCCGCGAAGCCTATCCACCCCATGTCATCGCCACGATCGCGTGCTGGGGGATGAGCCAGCCGGCCGGTCCGGACATGATTTCGACCAAGGGGCTCATCGAGGGAATCGAACAGCATCATATCGAACTGCTCCAGGCGCTGCTGCTCACCCTTGAACGCTGGGAATGGGGTCGCGAGCCGGCGAGCAATCGGCAAATCCAGGCAGCGATCGACGCAGTCAGTGCGCTTGCGACGGCCTTCCATCGGCGACGGATGATCCAGCTCGAAGATCTGGGCGACGATCTCGACCGCCTGGTCAGCATAGGGTTGCAGGAGCGGATGCGCGATCACACCCAGATGGTGCGCAACTGGGGCTATTACGACGACATGGTGCGAATTGTCCGGGCGCTGCACGCGCCGTTGGACGCCGCTTTCGCAGCGCATCATGGATATAGCGCCAGCGATCTCGTCGATATCGCCGAAGCGCTCGTCGCCCTCCATCAGGAGCGGCTCGGTGGGCGGTTCGTGCTCCTGAAGGACATCTTCCGCGGGCGCACCCGCAAGGCGATCGTCCATGATTTCTTCGCGCGCTACGAGGGCGTCCGGGGCGATCCGGACGCCTTCCTTGCCTCGCTCCCGAAGCGGATGCCGCTTCGTCACCTGAGGACGATGCTGCTGAGCCATGCCGATCGCTGGCTGGTCATGGAGATGCGTGTCGAGCCGGGCGTGATCGCGGAGCGGCTCGACAAACCGGTGACGCTGGTCACCAGGGTGTTCGCGGCGCTCGGCCTGTGTCCCGGCGCGTTGCGCGAACACGACAAGGAGCATCTTTTCCTTTCGAACCCGGTGTGGCTGAAGCCTGCCGTCCGGGTCGATGACGACTTCCTCTTCTTCGCGCCGCAATCGCTTGTCAGCTTTCTGCCGGCGATCTTGCGCACCCTCATCGCCGAGGCCGGAATCACCAAGGCGCTGGAGAAGCGGCGAACCCTGTATCTCGAGGAGGAGATGAAGCGGGTCATCGAGGAGGTTCTTCCTTCGGCGACGCTGTTGCCCAATGCGGAATGGTATTGGGAAGGTGTTCGCTACGAGACGGATCTGATCGCCGTGATCGACCGGGTGGTGCTCATCGCCGAAGCCAAGTCCGGCGCACTGACGCCTAGCGGTTTGCGCGGTGCGCCGGATTCCGTGCGCAAGCATGTGCAGAAGCTGATCGTCGATCCGGCGGTGCAGTCGGCACGCTTGCGGGACATCCTCCTGGCGGCCAGGGACGGGCAGCCGGAAGCGCTCGCGGTCGCGGACGGACTGGGCCTCGGACTCCCGCCTGCCCGGATCGACACGATTATCCGCGTCTCGGCCACCTTGGACGATTTCTCGGCACTGGCGTCTGCCCAGTCCGAGCTCAAGCGGACCGGGCTGGTTCCGGACGATGTCGAGCTTCCTCCGACCATGGGGATCGCCGACCTCTGCACGTGCGCGCATATCCTCGATGACCCGCTATACTTCCTCCACTATCTCGCGAAGCGGGAGCGGTTCCAGGGCAAGGTGCCGATCTTCGGTGATGAGCTGGACTATCTCGGTACCTATCTGGTGTGCGGACTGGAACTGCCCGAGATCGAGGCCGGGACGCACAAGGGCATATTCAGCGGGATGTCGCAGGCGATCGATCGCTACTATGTGGGGCGCGGCATTGGCCGGGACGGCCCGAAGCCGCGCCCGGCGGTGGAGCCCTATATCGCTGCCATCCTTGACCGCCTGCGCTCGCGCGGCACACCGAGCTGGACGACGATGGGTCTTGCGCTGCTCGACGCGATACCCCCGGGCTCGGATGAATGCGTCGAGGAGGCGCTTGAGGAACTGGCCGAGCAGGTCAGCGACATCGGTCCCGATCCGGACCGTCCGGGTGCGCTGGTCGCACGGGGCGCCTGCGGGAACGCCGTCGCGGTGTTCCATGTTTTTCCCAGGGCGCACGAAGAGGATGTGCTCGACCGGATGGTGCTGCTCGCCGACGACGCGATGGAGCAAGCGAAGACCCGACGCTGCGTCGCCTTCGCGCGCATGCTCGAACGCTGGGATCTTCCCTATGCCTATGCCGCGCCGATCCGGGTGCCCGTGGAGCCCTCGGGCGCAGCCGGCTGAGCATCATGGCTTCCAGCATCCACAAAGTACCGCGCAACCGCTTGCGCTGGATCCCACGGGATCTGCGGCTCGCGCATGAATATTGCTTCTTCCTCCATGACGAATGCGTGCGGTTGCTCGCGGAGTACGAGGCGGCCCGGGCGCACATCGTCACCGTCAAATTCCGCAGCAAGGTCGAGAACCGGAACTTCACGAAGATCGCCAGGACGAGCCCGATCGAGGCCATGCGCGCTACCGGCTATCCCGACGAGGCACGCCGGGTGATCCTCAACACCGTCACCATGGCGATGGTGTCGGACTGCCTGCACCACCTCTACGAGGCGCTGCGCTGCATGGAGAAGCGCAAGGTCGTCGTGGCCCACAATCTCCTGCGCAAGCCGCTTACCGACAATCTGATGTACCTGTCCTGGATGCTTGGCGATGAGGACGCCTTCTACGCGGCATTTACGGCGGAGGACGGCGATGCGGTCATATCGCGCGCGATGGCGAGCCAGCGCCTGGCCATCCTGGAAACGACGCTCGCGACGCTCCCGATCGCGAATGTGCTGACCGCGTCATTCGTGCACGAAGCCCTGTTCAAGCGGAACAACCCATACGGCCTGTACGGACTGTTCCAGCACGCGGTCCATCTCGTCACCGCGAAGCATGCCGAATTGCGGACCGAGCCGGAGAATTTCAACTTCATCTTCAAGAACCATAACGACGACGACCTGTACGAGCTGCTCTATGCGGTGCTTCCGCAGCTGATGCTGTACCTGTCGCATGTCATTGTCGGCCTTTTCGATCGGATGCGGGCCATGGATGCCGGGGCGCACCGGGCGTTCGAGGTCCGTTCGATACTCGGCCTCTACTTCGTCGAGGGCGGCGAGAATGAGGGCTATGCCCTTGCCCAGATGGACAATGTGCGCGGATATCGCTGCGCGGTGTGCGAGCATCCGTTCTCGCTGACGCCGCACAATGCAGCCCGGCTCGTGCTCGCAGACGCCTACCGGTGCGTCCGCTGCCGCCGGGTCCAGCCCTTTCCCTATTCGTGGCTGTTCTAGGGAACGAAAGGGGCGGCCTCACCCCTCAGGTGAAGGCGGCTCACAGGTCGAATATCGAGGTCATCAGCGTCGTCTTATGGTCTTTGTCGAGGCTGGCCTGCCGCGCCAGATTGACGAACTGCTTCTCGGCGACGACCAGGTCGGCGAAGGGCACTACGGTCGTGAACGCCGCCATGTCGCGAAGATCATTCTCGTTGATCCCGCGCGCCTGGTCCTCGAGGCGAACAGCCAGTTCGCGCTCGATATTGAGGATCGGGATCTCGGCGGCGATGCGCCGCACCAGCGACGAGCCGATGTCGCTGACGGTCCGCCAGTCCAGTCCCAGCTGCCTGCCGGTCGCGAGGATGAAGTCGAGCTCGTCGATGATCAGCCTTGCGCCATAGGCGCGCTTCCGGAGTGCCAGCGTCTCGCCGGCGGCGATCGCGCGCCGCGATTCGATGCCGCCGATGAGCTCGGCCGAACTTGCGCTGTAGCGCCGGACCGCCTCAAGGCGGACGTCCTCCTCGCCGGCCATCAGATAGTCGAACAGCGCGCGGACAGGGTCCTGGCGGAGGAAATCGAGCACTGGCTGTGAGATTTCGAAGCCATAGGTTTGCGGAGAATAGTCGGCTGCGGACTCGAACCAGAGATCGGACAGGAACCAGTGCGCTTCCGGCTCGGGGTGCGAAATGCCGTGGCGACGCGCGAGATAGGCGGCCAGCGTCTCCCCGAATATGCGGCGCCGGCTTCGAAACACCCGGCCACCACTGATCACGGCCTGGGTGTGCGCCATGTTCGCCCGCCGCGCCGGATCGTTGATCTTGGCGGTCTCGTAGATGTTGGCGAAGGACAGCGGCACCATGATCGCCTGCGACCGGATGCCCTCTATCACCTTCGACAGCGCTACATGCTCCTTCGGGAAGCTGGCCTTGTCCCAGGCGCCGCGCGCCAGTGCCACCCAGGCATTCTGATCGAGATAGAGCAGGCGGGTCATCGTTGTTGCCCTTGCTGCAAGGACGGGAAGCATCTGTCGAGATGGAATGCAGGGAACGCCCTTTCGCGGTGGGCCCGCGTGATCCCGCGCTATGGCGTGGCCTTACCGTCGCCGAGCTTCTGCGGGTCTGGGTCCGGCGGTGCCGATCGGTGGCATGGGCCAGCGCGCCGCTGACCCTGGCGGAGCGGGGCGATGACGCACACTGCCGGACTGCTGCGCAGCCGCAGGGTGCGGCGCCTGATCGCGGCCCCGCGGGCACGCGCGCTCCGCAGCCGGGCGGCGCGCCCGGTTTCGCGCCCGGCGACAATTGCCGCCTTTGGGCGCGAAGCCCGACCCTGCGCCGCTGATCCGGCCGCGCCGCACGAGAGCCCATCCTTTGTCCGGGTCGGCGGCGGGCGCCGACGGTGAAGCGGGCGCCGCTCGCGCGGCGGCGTTGCTTGTAGCCTCTCCCGGTGGCGCGGGAGTGGGCGGCGCGCCCTGCTAGGCCCGCTCGCGTCCCCGGCAAGCCGGGCTGACGCCCGGCTCCTCCACTGATGTTCCGGTCCCTTCGGGATGCCTGGTCCGCTCGAGGCGGGCCTCTCCGGTCGCTCCTGCCGCCCACCCCCGCTTCCGGGGGAGGCCATTGGGTTTTTGGGCGGGGTTGGAGGCTGACCCATGTATTCCATCATCACCGGCACCGCTGGGGCGGGGATGCGGCCATGAAGCTGCTGACCTCCGCTTTGCGCACGGCCTTGCAGGTCAATGCCGCCGCGCACGCCGAACGTTCGGGACAGGGAAACGAGCGCGCGCACGATCCCGTGCCGGTCGTCAAATTCTTCAATCCCATGGGGCCAGCGACTTGGCTCGCGACCGAACTCGACGCTGATGGCGACACGCTGTTCGGGCTCGCCGATCTCGGATTCGGCTGCCCCGAACTCGGCTATTTCAGCCTGTCCGAGATCGCCGCGCTGCGCCTGCCCTTCGGGCTTGGCATCGAACGCGACATCGGCTTTGCGACCACCGCGCCGCTGTCGGTCTGGGCCGAAGCCGCGCGCGGTGCCGGCTCGATCCTCGCCGCGCAAGCCGTGGTCCGCGCCATCGAGGCGGCGGCGCGTTCGGCCCGGCCATCGCCCCATGGGGACGGTGCGGCAAGTGCACCCGATCCCGATCCGCTTCCGCCCGGCAACCCGCTGGACGGCTGACGCGCGGCGCGTTCCCGCCGCAGCCCAGCCGGTCCCGTCCATCGTGGAAGGAGCGACGGGACCGGTGCTCTTGAAGGAGCACACCCATGAGACTCGATTTCATCCCGCTCGACAAGCTCACCGTCAGCAAGACCAATATGCGCTACGGCAAGCGCCCGCCCGATGTCGCCGACATCCTGCCGACCATCCGCAAGCGCGGCGTCATCGTCCCGCTGGTGGTGCGCCCCAATTGCGTGCCCCCCAAGGAACCGGACGGCGGCTATGAGATCGTCGCGGGCGCGCGGCGCTTCACGGCGGCGGGCATCGCCGCCGCCGAACGCCGCGCAGAGGGCGCGGAGGGCGAGGCCCAGGACGACATGCTGCCCTGCGCGATCCTCGACAGCGGCGACGATGCCGACGCCATCGAACTCTCGCTGATCGAGAATGTCGCCCGCCTCGACCCCGACGAGGTGACGCAGTGGGCGACCTTCACCCGGCTGGTGAAGGAAGGGCGCAGCCCCGACGACATCGCCGCGACCTTCGGCCTGCCCGACCTCGCGGTGAGGCGCATCCTCGCGCTCGGCAATTTGCTGCCGCGCATCCGCACGCTCTATGCCGATGACAGGATCGACCGCGCCACGATCCGCCACCTGACCATGGCGAGCAAGCGCCAGCAGCGCGACTGGCTGGCGCTTCTCGACGATCCCGAACAGCGCGCACCGACCGGCGCGCAGCTCAAGGCATGGCTGCTCGGCGGGCAGACCATTCCGGCGAGCCTTGCCCTGTTCGATGTCGAGGCAAGCGGCCTCGTCACCGTCGCCGACCTGTTCGGCGCGGATCGCTGTTTCGCCGATGCGGCGGCGTTCTGGAACGCGCAGGATGCGGCGATCTCCGCCCGCCGCGAGGCCTATCTCGCCGAGGGCTGGGGCGAGGTCGCGATCGTGCCCAAGAGCGAGCATTTCGCCAGCTGGGACTATGAGAAGCGGCCCAAGCGCAAGGGCGGGCGCGTCTATATCGACGTCCGCGCGACCGGCGAGGTCGCCTTCCACGAAGGCTATGTCACGCGGCGCGAGGCGGCGCGCGTACCGAAAGCCGATGCCACCCCGGCCGAGAAGCCCAAGCGGCCCGAACTGACCACGGCGCAGCAGACCTATCTCGACCTGCACCGCTTCGCCGCCGTCCGCGCCGCGCTGGCCGGCCATCCCGGCGTGGCATTGCGGCTGATGGTCGCGCACCTCGTCGCCGGGTCGTCGCTCTGGAATGTGCGCCGCCAAGCCTTGGCGTGCCGCGACGAGGCCACACAGGAAAGCGTCGAGACGTGCCGGGGCGAGACCCTGTTCGACGAGCGCCGCCGCGCCGTTCTCGCGTTGCTCGGCATGGACCCCGAACGTGAGACGGTGACCCGCAGCAGCGCCGACGACCGGCGGCTGGTCGGCATCTTCCTGCGCCTGCTCGACCTGCCCGACGCGGCCTTGGGCGACGTGATCGCCGTTGCGATGGGCGAGACGCTCGCGGCGGGCGATGCGGCGGTCGAGGCGGTCGGGCTGACCCTCGGCCTCGACATGGCCGACTGGTGGCAGCCGGACGCCGCGTTCTTCGATCTGCTCCGCGACAAGGAAGTGCTCGGCGCGATGGTCGCCGAGGTCGCGGGTGAACGGATCGCCGCCGCCAATGCCAAGGAGAAGGGCAAGACCCTGATACGGATCGTGACGGACCATCTCGACGGCATCGACGGACGTACCAAGGTCGAGCACTGGGTACCGCGCTGGATGGCGTTCCCGCCCGCCGCTTATACTGCGCGCGGTGGCGTCGGCACGGTCAGGGCCAGCTTCAGGGTCGGCGCCGCCAAGGCCGATATGGAGGCCAGCTTGGAGCCGGATCGCGATCCCGATCCGACCGCGCCGGGCGCGCAGGCGCTCGCCCCGGACCCCGACCGGCGCGGGGACGCGGCGGCGGTGAACGATACCGACGCGGTACCCGAACCGCTCGCCGCCTGAACCGGAAGGGACGCGCGGGACACAGCTCCCGCGCGTTTCCGGCGGGCTGGCTATCGGTTGCGGACCGTGAAATCCGGCCGCGCGCCCGCGCCTCGCCCTGATGGGCTCGGCGCGGGCGCGCGGATTTTTGCGGATGGTGCGAGCGGAGGGCATCCCCGCTAGAACAAGCGGATGGATAGTGGGGAATCGGGGGCAAAGATCGACAACCAGACCTGGTTGATCGATGCGGGGCACGACATCATCGAGAAGAAGCGCGCACAGGGCCGTGAGGCGCTGACGCCGCGCGAGCGCCTGATCCATTGCTTCTGGATCGCGGACTACAGCATGCGCAATGCTGGCGATCTTGCCACGGCGCGTGATCTCGATTTCGATTATCGCACTGATGGGGCGCGGGCAGCAGCGGCGCTCGACCTGCCCGTGGCCGCGTCCCTGTTCGCGTTGAGCGAGGGCGAGCTTGAACGTCGGTTCTTCGATCTGTTCGACGCAGTCTGCGCGGAATTGCGCACGCGCTGAATTTCTGGGGCCGCCGTCGCGCTCCTGCCCGCCAGCGCAGCGCTGGGCGGGTGCCTGATTGCGGAATCCCGTCGAGAATGTTTGCGCGCGGATCGCGCAACCGGGCCGCGCGAAGCCAATTTCGCGAGTGATCTCCAAAGGCGGCACAGATCTGCTTGCAAGGATCCCGCACCGTCCACGGCTCCTTGGGCGCATGACCTGGAACGGCCGCCGGCCTCCCGAAACCATCGCCCGCCGGCTTATTTCCCCGCCCGCTGGCGCGGGCTCCTCGCGGTCGCTGCGCTCTCAAATAAGCCTTTGGCTCCGGTCCTCCGCTGGCGCTTCGGCCTGCCGGTTCGGGTGTCCGGCTGGCCGTCCCTGAGGTCCGCCCATCGCCCGGAACGGTTCGGGCGAGCATCTCAAGGAGACCTGCAATGGCTGCCATCGGCTATGTCACCCGCGAAGGAAACGGCTTCAAGGGCGAGCTTCGGACCCTCTCGATCCGCACCGGCATCACCATCGTTCCGAACAGCCGCAAGACCAAGGACACCCAGCCCGACTATGTCGTCATGGCGGGCGGGGTCGAACTCGGTGCCGGCTGGAACCGTCGTGGCGAGATGTCCGGCAACGACTATGTCTCGCTGAGCCTTGCCGCCCCGGAGTTCGGGCCGCGCCGGCTCTACGCCAATCTCGGCCGCGCCGCTGGCCAGGACGATGACGATTCCTTCGCCATCATCTGGAACCCGGCCGACTGAGCCGTTCCGATCCGCGCCCCGACCGGGCGCGGATCGCTTGACCGGCACGGGGGTCGAAAACGCATATGCCCGTTTTCGACCCTGCCGGGCGCGGCGTTCGAGGTTCAGTTGGGTGTCCGGGCGGCGCGATCCGGCAGCCGCCCTATAGCGGATCCCGACTCATGACCGACCCCACCGACCCCGACGACACTGCCGTCCGCGCGCAGAAGGCGCGCGAAACCTGCCCCTTCCTCACCACCAAGCAGACCGCCTTCCATCTCGGGCTCGCGCCCAGCACCTTGAAGGGTATGCGCGCGGAAGGACGCGGGCCGGTCTGCCGCCTCCATGGTCGCGCCTGGTACTACCATATCGACGATATCGAGGCCTGGTCGAAGGCCCGGCGCAAAGGCGGCGACCATGATTGAGCGCCGCGATCTTCCGCTGTTCGCCTGGGGCGAAGCGCTCCGTGCCGCCAAATGGCGCCGCCGGATCCTGGTGCGCCGCACGACCCTCGTCGCGCTCGGATGTGCCTGTCTCGCCGCGACCATCGTCGCGCCGCCGCTGCCGCGATTGCTGTGGAACGCCAGCGCCAGCGCGCCGGTCGGCCTCTATCGCGTTGCGCCCGGCCACGGCGTCGTCCGCGGTGATATGGTGATCGCGCGGACCCCGCTGCCCGTACGCGCGCTGGCGGCGAGCCGGCATTATGTCCCGGCGAACGTCCCGCTGGTGAAGCGCGTGGCCGGCGTGCCGGGCGACCTGGTCTGTGCGATCGGACCCGAGATCCTCGTCAATGGCAGCGTGCTCGCGACGCGGCGCGCCAGCGACCGGCTCGGACGGCCGCTGCCCTGGTGGACCGGCTGCCGGATCCTCCGCAACGGCGCGCTGTTGCTGCTGATGTCGGACACGCCGGACTCGTTTGACGGGCGCTATTTCGGACCCACTGACGCCGCGGACGTGATCGGCAAGGCAACGATCTTGTGGACTTGGTCGGGAGGTTCCAATGGTGGTTAGGCGCTGTTGGCCGATCGGCAGAGGGGCGTGGATGGCGCTGGCCGCATGGCTCGCGCTGGCCTGCCCGGCGGCGGCGCAGACCGTCGCGGATTGGCGCCCGCTTACAACTGAGGCGGCGCAACGGTTCGGCTTGCCAGTCGCCTGGATCGAACGGGTGATGCAGGCGGAAAGCGGCGGCCGGACGATGCTCTAGGGGCGGCCGATCGTCAGCCGCGCCGGCGCGATGGGGCTGATGCAGTTGATGCCGGGCACCTGGGCCGAGATGCGGGCTGCGCTTGGTCTCGGCAGCGATCCATTCGATCCGCGCGACAATATCCTCGCCGGCACCGCCTATTTGCGGCGCATGTATGACCGATTCGGTTATCCGGGCATGTTCGCCGCCTATAATGCCGGACCCGGGCGCTACGCTGCCTATTTGGCGGGCCGCCAGCCGCTGCCGGGCGAGACGATCGCCTATCTGGCGACGGTGGGCGGCGATCGTCAAAGCCCGCCTGCGGCGACCATCGAACCGCGCAAGCCCACCCTCTTTGTCGTGCTGAACGTCAGGGCGGATCCAGCAGCGGCTGCTCCGGCGCCAGCCGGGGAGCTGTTCGTAACTCTGCGTCGGGACCGCGTGGTCCCCTGATCCGTCCTGCTGTCACCGTCGCGCCCAGCTCCGCTCGACGACCCGCTCTGCTGGAACGGGTCGTCGAGGTCGATGGCGATGAGATTACTTCTTGAGCAGGATCAGGCCGCGCGGCGCCGAGGCGGCGGCAGGTCGCGCAGCGGCAGATAGAGCAACTTGAAATAGTCTTCGGCAAGCTGGCGCGCGGTGTCCGGCAGCAGCTTCTTGATCGAGCCGGTGAACGCGCTGGCATAGAATAGAGGCTTGCCGGGCGCGCCGCGGGCGCGTTCCTGAAACAGACGAAACATGACACGGACCAGCTCGGTGCTTTTCGGCCGGCTGACATGATCGTCGCAATCGGAATCGATCGTGATGCAGTCCCATGCGAGCTCGGCATATTGCCGCGCCATCTTGACCATCATCATTGGCCGGTTGTGTGCCTGACAGACATAATAGTGACGATCGTTCGCGGCGCGATCGCCTTTTCTGAACCAGGTATAGGGTGTCTCGTCGAGGACATCCTCGCGCATCGCGGCCGGGAAAGCGCCGACCGCGATGTTGGGATAGCCGAGTGTCTCGAGCCGCCCGGCGAACAGCCCGGCGTCGGCGTCGGCGAGCGCGGGCGGCTTGCAGGTCTCGGCGGCGATGGCCGCGCGTAGCGCAGCGTTGGTGCCGAAGCCGAGGCTGAATGCCAGCGCTTCGGTGAGATGTCCCGAACGAATTTCAGGCAGGGACATGCGCAGCGCCGCCTTGGCAGCGTCGATATTGGCTTGAGTCAGGATGAATAAAGGCATGACGAACCGTCCTCATGTGAAGGCCGCTTATCGCCGATTACAAGACGGCCCGAGGGTCCGGCTGTCGAACGCTTGTCGCTCTGCTCTGCTTGGACCCGGCGACAGGTCAGGTGAGAGGAACCGGCTTCACATCATAATCGGGTCTGCGGGGCGGGCAAGACGATCGAGCGCCAAGCTTGTGGATAAGGAGGCTCGTCTCGGATCGTCCCAGCATGGCGGCTGCCAGCGCGCCTGTGCAAGGCCGGCGGCCCCTCCAATTTTGCTGCGACAATGAGCGTGCTGCGCACGCGCGTTTGTTCGTAGCCGCGCAACAAAATCGGTTCCTCCGCCGCCGCTGCGCGGTGCCTGCGCTACGCTCCGGCAGCCCTGACAGGCACGCCGGCAACCGCCGTCGAGAGGCTGTCTTCGAAGCGGAAGACGTCAAGCGACAGGAGGTTCTCATGACCATGTTTCAACCGATTTCGCAGTGTTCGCATCGCGTGATGGCGACGCTCGTGGCAGGGCTCGAACTGGAATTCGGGCGCGGCGCCGCGGAAGCGCTGGCGGCACGGTTTATCGCGGCGGAGGAGTGCGATTTCATCTGGGATGCACGGGTCGAAGAGCGCTGGCTGGGTGCCTATGAAGCGCTTGAGGAGGAGGGGTTCGAGTTCGACCGGGTTGCCGTGATCGGGGCTCTGGATGGCCACTGGTTCGCTGCGATCTGCATCATCGATGGCGATGGAAACCCGCATGGGATGATCGCGCGGCGCAGCTTCTCAGGCGCGCGGGCAGCGCGAAAGGCGTTCGAGACACTGCATTGATCGAAGCGAAGATGCGGCCGGGATGCGGTGTCGGACAGGCATCGCATCCCGGCTTCTTTTGTCCTCGGCGAGGGTGGATAGCGAGCCACCAGGACACCGATGGACGGCCCGAGCTGAAGGGCCGCGTAAGGCAAGATAAAGCTGTGGCACCGGTGGTGCCGCAAGTGATTGTCTGCACATCGTTTTTCAGGGATTTCTGTGGCACTGCCCGACGCGCGCCAGTGCCGTTCTGGCCGGAATCGACGGATTTCCGCGGCGTTCGATGGCACCGGTTTTCATGCGCGCAGAGGCGGGCCATGCTGTCTCGATACCTATGGCGGAATGCCTCTCATGGCCGACGAAAACGAGTTCGAACCGCGGCTTGGCCGGATGCGCAGCACCGGCGGCAAGCGGGTCCGGAAATATCTTGGTCGCGTGCTCGCAGCCGCCAATCTCGCGCGGGGCGGCGCTGCGGGCTTCGGCGTCAAGCGCGCCGGCTTCTCGGGTGCCAGGATCGGCCGTGGCGCCGGGATCGGTCGCGTGCTTGCCGGTCGCGGCAGTCGCAGCGCCTATGGCGCGCGTCGCGTCATCATCAAGGCGAGCATCGTCAAGCTCGCCGGCAAGGGGTCTGGAGCCGCGGTCGCGCACCTGCGCTATCTCCAGCGCGACGGCACCACGCGCGATGGTCAGCCGGGGCGGCTCTACGGGCCTGACGATGATGTAGTCGATGGTAAGGGATTCCGGGAGCGCTGGGCTGGCGACCGCCACCAGTTCCGCTTCATCGTTTCGGCTGAGGATGGCGCGCAATATGAGGATCTCAAGCCTCTGACCCGGCGGCTGATGGCGCGGGTCGAGGAAGATCTCGGGACCAAGCTCGACTGGGTTGCTATCGACCATTTCAACACCGGCCACCCGCACACCCATATCGTCGTGCGCGGCAGGGACCAGTTCGGCGCCGATCTCATCATCGCGCGGGACTATCTGACAAGCGGCATGCGCGAGCGGGCGTGCGAGCTGGTTGATCTCGATCTCGGGCCGCGCTCGGCGCGTGAAATCGAAGCCAGCCTGCGCGCCGAGGTCGAGCAGGAACGGCTAACCTCGCTCGACCGGTCGTTGCTGCGCGATGCGCAGGCCGGGGTCGTGTCGACCGCCCGGGGCGACGCGTTCGATCAGGCGCTCCGCGCCGGGCGGCTCGCCAAGCTGAGGCGGCTTGGCCTGGCTGAGCCGGTTGGTGGGACGAGCTGGCGTCTCGCGCCCGGACTGGACGACACGCTTCGGCGCCTGGCCGAGCGCGGCGACATCGTTCGCACGATGCAGCGCGAGTTCACGCGCCGCGGAATGGACCGAGCAAGCGCTGACCAGGCGATCTATGATCCGTCAGCGCCACACGCGCGTCCGCTGGTGGGTCGTCTCATTGGCCGAGGCCTCGCCGACGAGCATGCCGATCATCACTATCTGATCGTCGATGGGATTGACGGGCGCAGCCATTACGTGGCGATCGGCAAGGGCGCGGGCCTCGATATCGTGCCCGAGGGCGCGGTGGTTCGGATCGACCCGCAGCGCGCGGATGCGCGTGCGGTCGACCGCACCGTTGCCGCCGTCGCTGCGGCCAATGCCGGACGCTACGATATCGACGCGCATCTCCGCCACGATCCGAGCGCGACCCAGGCGTTCGCCGAAACGCATATCCGCCGGCTCGAGGCGATACGGCGGCTAAGCGGAAATGTGACTCGTGAACCCTCCGGACAATGGATCGTCGCCGAGGACCATCTCGAGCGCGCCGCGGCGCATGAGGCGAGGCTGCTGCGGGACCGGCCTGTGGCGGTCGAGATCCTGTCCTCGCAGCCATTGTCCCGACTGGTAGTGGCGGATGCCGCAACCTGGCTCGATCGAAGCCTGGTCGCGGCGGAACCCTTGGCGCTGCGCGAAACGGGATTCGGCTCCGAGGTTCGCGACGCGCAGGATCGCCGCCGGCAATGGCTGATCGCGCAGGGTCTGGCCGAGCAAGCGGAAGGCGCAACGGGCTATCGTCCCGACCTTCTCTCGACCTTGCAGCGGCGCGAGCTCCTGCGGGTTGCTGGACAGCTGTCGGAGGAGCTCGACCTATCGTTTGCCGATCCCGCGCCGGGTGCGCGGATTGAGGGCATCGTGCGGCGCCGGATTGACTTGGTCAGCGGGCGGTTTGCGCTGATCGAGAAGTCGCGTGAATTCACGCTGGTGCCTTGGCGGCCAGTGTTGGAGCGGCAGGTCGGAAAGCCGGTGTCGGGGATGATGCGCGGTGACGGTGTCAGCTGGTCGTTCGGGCGGGCGCGACAGGGGCCGGTGATCGACTGAGTTGCCAGTGGCATCGAAAACGCGGATCGACTGCTGCGGAGGCTGGAAAGTAGCAAAAGCTAGTAGGGGACATTCCCTTCTGTCCGCTTCGCGCCCTTTAATCGGACGAGTAGGAGTTTTTGCGTACTCCCAAAAGCTGCCGGTAGAGTTTTGACGGTTTGCAGAACGCCATCGCAGGCCGATAATGATCGTCTCGCGCCTTTTTCCTCCCCATCGAGTCGGGGATAAATAAGCAGCGAGTGAAACGATGAAGGGCATGGCGCCGGGGGGCTGCTTTGAAGATTTACGCCGTATCGATCGAGAATTTCCGGGGCATTAGTTCTGCGAATCTGGTGCTGCCCGACCATGCCGTGCTCATCGGCGACAACAACACGGGCAAATCCTCGGTCTTGGAAGCAATAGATCTTGCGCTCGGGCCGGATAGACTGAGTCGTCGCCCTCCAGTCGATGAGCATGATTTTTTTGAGGGCAAATATCTTCCCGTGGCCGCAGCCTCCGCGGAGGGGGGTGCCGTGCCCGATGCGTCTGGAGAGGCACCCGTCGCCGAAGCCCCGAAGATCACCGTCGAAGTCACCATAGTCGGCCTGTCGGAAGAGCAGGAGGCTAGGTTCGGCGGCAATATCGAGTGGCTCAATGTCGAAACCGGCGATTTCTTCACCGAGGCCAACCCGGCGGGTGTTGATGCAGCGAACATCAAGGCGGCGCTGCGCGTCACCTTCATCGGCGGCTACGATTCCGATGAGGACGATTTTGTCGGCAACACCTTCTATTCGCGCAGCCTGACGGAGGGAGATAAGCCCGAACCGTTCTCCAAGAAGGACAAACAGCATTGCGGCTTCTTGTTCCTGCGCTCTCTGCGCACCGGCTCGCGCGCGCTGAGCCTGGAGCATGGCAGCCTGCTCGACATCATCCTGCGGCTGAAGGAAATTCGGCCGCAGATGTGGGAGGGCACGATCGGCACGCTTGCTGCCTTCGACGTGGCAAGTGATCCCGCGCTGGGCATTTCCGGCGTGCTCGACAGCATCGACAAGTCGTTGAAGAAATATGTACCGCGCGAATGGGGTGTGAAGCCGCACCTCAAGGTGTCGAATCTCACGCGTGAGCATCTGCGCAAGGTCGTGACTGCCTTCATTGCCACCGGCGATGGCGATCACGCCGCGCCCTTCTATCGCCAGGGCACCGGCACGATAAACATGTTGGTGTTGGCTATGCTGTCGCAGATCGCTGAGGACAAGCAGAACGTTATCTTCGCCATGGAAGAGGTCGAGACTGCGATCCCTCCCTATGCCCAGAAGCGGATCGTGCATGAGCTGCGAAAGTTGGCCGCGCAGTCGATCGTCACATCGCACTCGCCCTATGTCCTGGAAGAATTCAAGCTCGACGAGACCGTGATCCTGTCGCGGGCCAATGACGGTGTGCTCACTCAAGCGCAGATAGCGTTACCCGACAGCGTAAAGCACAAGCGCTATCGGCAGGAGTTTCGCACGCGTTTCTGCGAAGGCCTCCTGTCCCGTCGCGTGCTGATCGCCGAAGGCGCCACCGAGGCCAGCGCCTTTCCGGTGGCCGCGCGGCGGCTGTCGGAGCTAAATCCCGCCACCTATGCCTCGCTTGAGGCGCTCGGCATCTGCATCATCGATGCGGGCACCGAGTCCCAGATCGCCGATCTCGCCGGGCTGTATAAGGGTCTCGGCAAGCGGACGTTCGGGCTTTGCGACAAGCAGACCGATCCGGCGAAGGCGGCAATCGAAGCCCAGGTCGAGCGGCTGTTCATGCACGAGGAAAAGGGGATCGAAGATCTCATCCTCAAGAATACGACCCAGGATGCGCTTGAACGGTTCTCCGACGCGCTCGACTGGCCGCCGCATATCCTTGCGAAACATGCGAATCCGAAGGCCAATGTGATCGCGGCGCTGAAAGAGTATTTCGGCTGGGCAAAGGGCAACTGGGGCATCGCCGATTTCCTCGGCCAGTGCTCCGAGGCCGAAATCCCGTCCTGGATCCGCGATGCCTGCATAATGCTGAAGGCGATCTGTGATCCACCGGCCGCGCCGCCTGCGGCGCCGATCCCGCCTGTGCCGCCAGCTCCCCCGGCAGGGAACAGCGGGCAAGTCGCTGCCCCCGCACCGGGCGTTTAGAGGGCGCGATGGTCGATCTGACGTCGGCGCAAAAGGATGTTCTGACTGCCGAGGGGCATCAGCTCGTCGTGGGCGGTCCTGGCTCGGGCAAGACCACCGTGTCGATCTTGAAGGCAGCGAAGATCGCGCGGGAGAAACTGAGGCCGGGGCAGCGCATCCTTTTTCTCAGCTTTGCGCGTGCGACCGTCTCGCGCGTGTTCGAGGCGATCGATGAAGAACAGTCGGTCACAAAGGAGGAAAAGAAGCGGATCGAAGTCGATACCTATCACTCCTTCTTCTGGAGAATCCTCAAGGCGCACGGCTATTTGGTCGGATTTCCGCGGCGGATGACGATCCTGACGCCGCCGAACGAGGCGATCGCGCTGTCGGCGATCCGCAGCAGCTTCAAGGCGCCGTCCAAGTTGTCGGACGAGGAGAAGGCGCAGAAGGCCGCTCTGGAAGTGGCCGAGCGCATGCGGTTGGCGACTGAGGAGGGCAAGGTCTGTTTCGACCTGTTCGCGGAGCGGGTGGCCATCTTGCTGCACGGTTCGACCAAGGTCCGCAAGCTTGTGTCGACCATGTACCCGTTCATCATCCTCGACGAGTTCCAGGACACTAGCGCCGAGCAATGGCGCGCGGTCGAGGCGATTGGCAAGAGCAGCACGCTAATCGCGCTGGCCGATCCTGAACAGCGAATCTTCGATTTTATCGGTGCCGATCCGGAGCGGCTGAACCACTTCAAGCAGGCGTTCAAGCCGTCCGAGCACGACCTGGCCGGGGACAATCACCGGAGCAAAGGCACCGATATCGCGATCTTCGGCAATCACCTCCTCACGGGCAAGTTTCGCGACGAGCCCTATCAGGGCGTCGAATATGAGGGGTTCGCGTCGAACCCTAACCAAGCCTATGCGTCGCTCGTCACGCAGGTTCTTCAGGCGCGGCAACGGCTCCTCGCGCTGGGTCGCCGGGACTGGTCGCTTGCGATCCTGGTTCCGACCAAGCGTATGACGCGTCTCGTGTCTGACAATCTGCGCGCGCCATTCGGAAATGTGCCGCCAATTGCGCATACAGCGGCGGTGGATATGGAAGGCCCGATCCTCGCCGCCGAGGTGATCGCCTTCCTCCTGCAACAGCGCAGTCACAGCGGTTGTTTGGATGAATTTGTCGACGTGCTCTGTAGCTTCTTCGACGGACGCGGCGGGGCAGCGCCGACGAAGGGCCATCTGGCCGACGCCGCGCGTTTTAGGTCGGCACTGGAAAAGTGGAATGGATGCCTCGCCAAGGGCAAGGCACCGCCAGGTAACAGTGTCCTCCAGGCCACGTTCGCGGTTCACCAGGCTGCGACGGCCATCGCCTTGACCGGACAGCCCGATGCCGATTGGGCTGCGGTTCGAGCCGTCCTTGAAGCTGGCGCCTGCACGCGGCTTGTTGAGGTGGCGCAGGAAGCCCGCAATGTCCGCCTGCTCGAACGCGGCACACAGCTGCGTCAAAGCCTCTCACAGGATTGGCGCGAAACCGGCGGCTATAAGAACGCCCTCCCAATTACGCGGCAGTCCTTCGTCCAGGAGCACTTCGCGACGGCACACAAACCCGAATCCGGCATCGTCGTGATGAACATGCACAAGGCCAAAGGGAAGCAGTTCGACGAAGTCATCATCTTCGAAGGCTGGCCGAAGCGGTTCAAAGGCGAAATTGTGGGCAACCCTGATCGTATCGTTGGCGGCAATGTGAACTCAGGCGCGATGACTCAGGCCCGCCAGAATTTTCGCGTCAGCGTGACCCGCGCCAAGATGCGTACGACGATCATGTCCCCTAAAGATGACGTCTGCGTATTGCTGATCCCCGTCGAATAGCCTGACTAGCGCGCTGCAATGCGTCGGGGACCTCGGCTAGGTCAGCCCCGGCATCCTAACCGCGGTGGCTGAGCCGGCGCCAAGGGGGCACGCAACGCTTCATCGATCTCCCCAAGGCAACTGCTCACGCCAAGTCCATGTCAGCATGTTTGGCGACACGGCTAACGCGCTCTCGTCCCCGAAAGCCGCCAGACGACTCACAGCCAGTAGTCGCCATCGCGTTCGCGCAAACCTACCTGGGGTGTCCGGCGGCCCCGGAAGTTGAGAAACGCGCTTGAGACGCGCGCCCATGAGGGCCATCCGACGCCGCCGAACGGGCTCTTCCTATCGTTCAAACGATTGCGGTGCCAACCCGCGCTTGCCATTCCGCCCGCGCTCGCCGAAGATTCCCTTGATGAAGAACGACGTGGATCATCTGCCTGAGGTGCAAAGGGGCGAGCTGGAGCGTGTCCAGGGCGTCCTGATGGAGGAGTTCGAAGAGGCGATCGGCAGGGCTACAACGCCGAGCCGTAAGAACGGCAAGATCCTCAAGATCATCCTGTTCGGATCCTATGCGCGTTCCGATTGGGTCGACGAACCCGAGAACGGCTATCAATCCGATTTCGACCTGCTGGTGATCGTCAACCACGACGACCTGACCGACATCGCCCATTACTGGTACATCGCAGAGGATCGCATCCTGCGCGACGCGGCGATCGCGCGGCCGGTCAACATCATTGTGCATTCGCTCGACGAGGTGAACCAGTCGCTCAAGCGCGGCGAGTATTTCTGGGTCGACATCGCGCGGGACGGGATCGTCCTCTACGAGCTGCCCTGCCATCCGCTGGCGACGCCGATGCCGCTCACCCAAGCCGACGCCTACCAGATGGCGAAGACGTACTTCGAGGAGTGGCTGAAGAAGATCGACAGCTCTCTCAAGGGCGCGCAGTTCTACATCGGAGAGCAGGAATGGAAGGACGCAGCCTTCACCCTGCATCAGGCAACTGAGCGCGCTTACGTCTGCTTCCTACTGGTGCGGACCCTCTATTTCCCACGCTCGCACAATATCAAGTTCCTACGCTCGCTCGCTGAGGGCAACGAGCCCCGGCTGATCGAGGCTTGGCCCCGCGATACCCGCATCGATCGTCGGCGCTTCCAGTTGCTCAAGCGCGGCTATGTCGAAGCCCGCTATTCCAGCGCCTATGAGATTACGATCGAGGAGCTGAACGCGATTCTGGCGTGCGTGCGTGCGAGCGCTGCGCGACATCATCGAGCGGGTCTCGCGTGAGAGGTTGGAGCAGCTGCGCGCCACGGCTGGGTCGTAGAACTCCATCAAGATCAATGCCCTGACTTGAAACGGCGCCGTGCACCACCGACATCCCTCCTATCGTTCAACAACGGAAAGGAGGTGGTCAGATGTCTCATTGTCGCACGTCGCGCGCGGCAGAATCTCTGAGCATGACCTCCACCGCGGGGGTCCGGCTCGGCTGAGCTGTCCGCGTTCGGATGACAATGGAAAGGCCGTCCCGAGAGGGGCGGCCTTTCGCGTTTGATCAGTCGAATGCTTCCGGCCATATGTCGAATGACTGCATCGTCATCTCAGCCCTAGCTGGCCGCACAGCGCCGCTGGGCACCATGTAATTTCGAGCGCCGTTGGAAGAGTCATTGCCCGTCGGGATTTCCCCCGGCGGGAGCCTCTTCGTGACCCCCACCAAGCTGCTGATCGGACAAATCCTTATCGTCTTCGGACTTGTGATCGCGGGCCTGTGGGCGGCGACGCAATGGGCGGCGGCGATGCTGGCCTATCAGCCCGAGCTGGGCCGGCCCTGGCTGATCGTCGGTGATGTCCCGGTCTACCGGCCCTGGGCGCTGTTTTCGTGGTGGTATCATTACGACGCCTATGCGCCGCACGTCTTCGACAAGGCGGGCATGCTCGCTGGCGCCTCCGGCTTCCTCGGCTGTGGCGCGGCGATAGCCGGGTCGCTGTGGCGCGCCCGCCAGCGCAGCAACGTCACCACTTATGGCTCCGCGCGCTGGGCAAAGCCCGGCGAGATCGAGCGCGCGGGGCTGTACCGCGACCGCGGCGTGCTGCTCGGTCGGCTCGGCGGCCAGTATCTGCGTCACGACGGCCCCGAGCACGTCATGGCGTTCGCGCCGACCCGGTCTGGCAAAGGCGTCGGCCTGGTCGTGCCGACTCTGCTGTCCTGGACCGGCTCGACGGTGGTCCACGACATCAAGGGCGAGAATTGGACGCTGACCGCCGGCTGGCGGTCGCGCTTCTCGCATTGTCTGCTGTTCAACCCCACCGACCCGCGCTCGGCGCGCTACAATCCGCTGCTCGAGGTCCGCCGCGGCGCCGACGAAGTGCGCGACGTCCAGAACATCGCCGACATCCTGGTCGATCCTGAGGGGGCGCTCGAGCGGCGAAACCACTGGGAAAAAACGAGCCATGCGCTGCTGGTCGGGGCGATCCTCCATATCCTCTATGCCGAGGAGGAGAAGACGCTCGCCCGCGTCGCGACTTTCCTGTCCGATCCGCAGCGCAGCTTCGTCGCGACGCTTCGGCGGATGATGTCGACCAACCATCTCGGCACTCCTGAGACGCCGCGCGTCCATCCGGTCATCGCCTCGGCCGCGCGCGAACTGCTCAACAAGAGCGAGAATGAGCGCTCGGGCGTGTTGTCGACCGCGATGTCGTTCCTCGGCATCTACCGTGACCCGACCGTTGCCGAGGTCACTTCACGCTGCGACTGGCGAATCGCCGACCTGATCGATGGCGAGCGGCCGGTCTCGCTGTACCTGGTCATTCCGCCCTCGGACATCAGCCGCACCAAGCCACTCGTCCGCCTCGTGCTCAACCAGATCGGCCGCCGTCTGACCGAGCGGCTCGAGCAGCGGGACGCTACGACGCGCCGGCACCAGCTGCTGATGATGCTCGACGAGTTCCCGGCGCTGGGCCGGCTCGACTTCTTCGAGACGAGTCTCGCCTTCATGGCCGGCTACGGCATCCGCGCCTTCCTGATCGCCCAGAGCCTCAACCAGATCGAAAAGGCCTATGGCGAGCACAATTCGATCCTCGACAATTGCCATGTCCGCGTCGCCTTCGCGACCAACGACGAGCGCACCGCCAAGCGTATTTCCGACGCGCTCGGTACCGCCACCGAGCAGCGCGCGATGCGCAATTATGCCGGCCATCGGCTCGCACCCTGGCTCGCGCATGTCATGGTCAGCCGCCAGGAAACCGCCCGTGCCCTGCTGACGCCCGGCGAGGTCATGCAGCTGCCGGCGACCGATGAGCTGGTGTTGCTCTCCGGGCTCGCGCCGGTCCGCGCGACCAAACTGCGCTATTTCGAGGACCGTAATTTCAGCGGTCGGGTGCAGCCGGCACCGGTTCTCGCCGATGGTGTCTATGGCGACCGCCCCCGCCAGCGATCGAACGACTGGGGCCGGTTCGCGCGGTTCCCCGACGCGCGGCTCGAGCTCGCCGCGGATCTGACCGATGCCGGAGATGATGGCGGCATGCAGCAACAGCGGCATCCCGGCCTCGCCCAGGAGGGCACGGCCCATTCTGTCGAGGCGGACCAGGCCGTGCAGGTCGCGCCGGACGACGACGACAATGTTGCCGCGGACAAGCGCGCGATGGAGCAGGCGCAGGGGCTGACCCCGGCGGCGCGCGCCTATGGCATCAACGAGGGCGCGCATCGCGACCTCATTCCGGGGCTCTGACGATGAAGGTCCGCCAGAACCTCTATATTGATCGCGAGCTCAGCGAAGCGCTCGAAGCACTCGCCGCCAGTCCCGGCGCGAACAAGTCTCGGCTGGTCAACGACGCATTGGCGAGCTGGCTCGCGCGGCACGGTTCAAAGGAGGTCGATGACCTGCTCAAGGTCCGGCTCGACCGCATGTCGCGCGAGATCGGTTTGGTCCGCCGCGACATCGACGTGGTGCTTGAGAGCCTTGCGCTGTTCGTGCGCTACCAGCTGCTGGTCACGGCGCCCTTGCCCGAGGCCGACAGCGCGGCGCTCGCGATCGGGCTCGAGCGGTTCGAGAAATTTGTCGGCCAGGTCGGACGCCAACTTGCCAGCGGCAGGCGCACCCTCGGCCCCACCGAGCCATTGGAGAAGGGGTCGTGAGCGGCGCGGCCGATACCGTGTCGGAAGGCCGGCGCCGCGCGATGCTGCGCACTGCGATGGGGCCAGCTATCGCCGCAGCCCTCGCCGACCCGCTCGTACTCGAGGTGATGATAAACCCGGATGGCGCGCTGCGGCTCGATCGGCTGGGCGAAGGGCGGACCGATACCGGCATCCGCTTCGAGCCGGCCCAGGTCGAGCGCATTATTCGGCTCGTCGCCAGCCACGCCCGTATTGAGGTGCATGCTGCGTCGCCGATCGTCTCGGCCGAGCTGCCGCCGCATGGCGAAGGCGCTGGCGAGCGGTTCGAAGGCGTGCTGCCCCCGGTCAGCCTCGCGCCCTGCTTCTCGATCCGCAAGCCGGCGATTCGCATCTACACGCTGCTCGACTATGTCGCTGACGAGATCATGTCGGCCGAGATGGCGCGCCTGCTGTCGCTGGCTGTGGTCGAACGCCGCAACATCCTCGTCGCCGGCGGCACCAGTTCGGGCAAGACGACGCTGGCCAACGCGCTGCTCGGCGAAATGGCGCATCTAGACGAGCGGGTGATCCTGATCGAGGACACGCGCGAGTTGCAGTCGCCTGCGCCCGATACCGTCGCGCTGCGCACCCGCGCCGGCCATGTCACCATGGCTGATCTGGTCCGCTCGACGCTGCGCCTGCGGCCCGACCGCATCATCGTCGGCGAGGTACGCGGCGGCGAGGCGCTCGATATGCTCAAGGCTTGGAACACCGGCCACCCCGGCGGAATCGCTACCGTCCATGCCAATAGCGCAGCCTCCGCGCTGCTGCGCATCGAGCAACTGATCCAGGAAGCCGTGGTCACCGTGCCCCGCCGGTTGATCGCCGATGCGATCGATCTGGTCGTGTTCATCGCCGGGCGGGGTTCGGCTCGCCGGGTGGACACGCTCGCACGCGTCGCCGGCCTCGATCCTGACGGCGACTACGCTCTTTTCGACCACCCCCTCGATTTCGCCCGCGCACCTCAAGGAGATTGACCATGCGCCTGTCCGTATCTTGCCGCCCTCCGCTCCCCTTAGCTGCGCTTGCCTTCGGGCTGGCGATCGCCGTTTCCGCGCCGGCCCTCGCGAGTGGCTCCGGCATGCCCTGGGAGCAGCCGCTCCAGCAGGTGCTCGAATCGGTCCAGGGGCCGGTCGCCAAGATCATCGCGGTGATGGTGATCATCACCACCGGCCTGACACTCGCGTTCGGCGAGACCTCGGGCGGCTTTCGCCGGCTCATCCAGATCGTGTTCGGCCTGTCGATCGCGTTCGCCGCCTCCTCCTTCTTCCTGAGCTTCTTCAGCTTCGGCGGCGGGGCGCTGGTCTGATGTCGACTCGCGTCGGCCATCACATCGAAGGGTTTGAGGCAGCGATCCATGGCAGCCTCGGGCAGCCCATCCTGCTCGGCGGCGCGCCGCGCGGGCTGGCGATCGTCAACGGCACGATCGCCGCAGCGATCGGGCTGGGCCTCCAGCAATGGCTGGTCGGGCTGGCCCTCTGGGCGGTCGGGCACAGCGTCGCGGTGTTCGCAGCGCGCCGCGACCCGGACTTCGCGCCGGTCCTGCTCCGCCATCTCCGCCAGAGGAGCTATCTCGCATGCTGAGCTTGCGCGAATATCGCCAGTGCGCCGACCGGCTCGCCGATCATCTCCCTTGGGCAGCGCTCGTCGCACCGGGCGTAGTGCTCAACAAGGACGGCAGCTTTCAGCGCACGCTTCGCTTCCGCGGGCCGGATCTGGAAAGCGCGACCGAGGCCGAACTGGTCGGCGCCTGCGCCCGCGCCAACAATGTGCTCAAGCGGTTCGGATCGGGCTGGGCCCTGTTCTTCGAGGCCGAGCGTGTCGAGGCGCTCGCCTATCCGGCGAGCGCCTTTCCCGATGCCGCTTCCTGGCTGGTCGACGAGGAGCGCCGCGCCACCTTCGAAGCAGAGGGCGCGCATTATGAAAGCCACTATCACCTGACGCTCACCTTCCTGCCGCCGGCCGATGCGAGCGATGCTGCCGGCCGGTCGCTGGTCGAGCGCAACGAAGAGGTCGATGGTCGCGACTGGCGCATGGCGCTGGCCGGCTTCATCGCGGAGACCGACCGTGTGCTCGATCTCTTCGCGGGCTTCATGCCTGAGGTACGCGGGCTCTCCTCCGAGGAGACGCTTGCATATCTTCATGCCTGCATTTCGACCCGCTGCCAGCCGGTCGCGGTGCCCGAGACGCCGATGTATCTCGACGGGCTGCTCGCCGATACGCCACTGGTCGGTGGGCTGGAGCCGAAGCTCGGCGACCGGCATCTGCGTACCATCACCGTGCTCGGCTTCCCCAATATGAGCCGTCCGGGAATCCTCGACGCGCTGAACGCCTCGGACTTTGGCTATCGCTGGGTCACCCGCTTCATCGCGCTCGACAAGACCGACGCGACCAAGGCGCTGACCAGGATCCGGCGCCAATGGTTCAACAAGCGCAAGTCGATCACCGCGATGCTGCGCGAGGTGATGTACAATCAGCCGGCGCAGCTGCTCGATAGCGACGCTGACAACAAGGTTGTCGACGCCGACCAGGCTTTGCAGGCGCTCGGCGCAGATTATGTCGCGTTCGGCTATCTGACCGTCACGATCACCGTCTCGGACGTGGACCGTATGCGCGCCGACGAGAAGGTCCGCGCGGTCGAGCGGATCGTCAACGGCCTCGGCTTCACCTGCGTGCGCGAGGGCGTCAACGCGGTTGAGGCATGGCTGTCCTCACTGCCCGGCCACACCTATGCCAATGTCCGGCAGCCGCTGGTCCATACCCTCAATCTCGCCCATCTGATGCCGCTCTCGGCGATCTGGGCGGGGCCGGTCACCAATGCCCATCTCGGCGGGCCGCCGCTACTGGTCGCTCAGACCGCGGGCACGACGCCGTTCCGCTTATCGACCCATGTCGGGGATGTCGGCCATATGCTGGTGGTGGGGCCGACCGGCGCGGGCAAGTCGGTGCTGTTGGCGCTGATCGCGCTGCAGTTCCGGCGCTATCCGAGTGCCCAGCTCTACATCTTCGACAAGGGCTTTTCCGCACGCGCCGCGGTGCTCGCTATGGGCGGCGCGCATCACGCGCTCGGCTTGGGAAGCGGCGCAGGGAAGGACGGAGGAAGTGGGCTCGCCTTTCAGCCGCTGCGGAAGATCGACGATACCGATGAGCGTAGCTGGGCGGCGGAATGGATTGCAGCGCTGCTCGCGCACGAGAAGGTCCTCGTCACCCCGGAGGTCAAGGAAGCGGTCTGGTCGGCGCTGGGCTCGCTCGCCTCAGCACCGGTCGAGGAGCGGACGCTGACGGGGTTTACGCTGCTGCTCCAGTCGAATGCACTGCGGACCGCGCTGACCGCCTATACGCTCGATGGCCCTTATGGCCGGCTGCTCGATGCTGCCGAACAGGCGCTGGCGCTCTCCGATATCCAATGCTTCGAGACCGAGGCGCTGATGGCCCAGTCGGGTGTGGTCGCACCGGTCCTGACCTATCTGTTCCACCGGCTTGAGGAGCGCTTCGACGGTCGTCCGACGCTGCTGATCCTCGACGAGGCCTGGATCTTCCTCGACCATCCGCTGTTCGCCGCGCGCATCCGCGAATGGCTGAAGACGCTGCGCAAGAAGAACGTCGCGGTGCTGTTCGCGACGCAGAGCCTGGCCGATATCGCCGACAGCAGCATCGCGCCCGCGATCATCGAGAGCTGCCCGCAGCGCATCCTGCTTCCCAACGACCGGGCGATCGAGCCGCAGAGCCAGGCCGCTTATCAGCGCTTCGGACTCAATGCGCGGCAGATCGAGCTCGTCGCGCGGGCTACGCCCAAGCGGCATTACTATCTCCAGTCCGCCCGCGGAAATCGCCTGTTCGAGCTCGGCCTGGGACCGATCGCGCTCACCCTCTGCGGCGCCTCTGATCCGGACAGCCAGCAGCAGATCGATGCGCTGCTCACCGAACGTGGCGCAAGCGCCTTCGCCGCCGAATTCCTCGCCTCGCGCGACCTCGCATGGGCCGCCGCGCTGCTCGGCGACTTCATTCCCCCGGTTCGCTGACCCTCTAACCGAAAGGAGAACACCCATGTCCCAGCGAAACCTCCGCCGACACTTCTCGAAGTATCTCGTCGCCACAGCGCTCGCGCTCGGCAGCGCCGGTTCGCTCGGCATGGCGCTACATGCGCCGCCGGCGCGGGCGCAGATCACCGTGTTCGATCCGTCGAACTATTCGCAGAACCTGCTCACTGCGGCGCGAACGCTCCAGCAAATCAACAACCAGATTCAATCGCTCCAGAACCAGGCAACGATGCTGACGAACCAGGCGAAGAATCTGAGCCGGATCGACTTCCCCGAACTCCAGGCGCTGACCCGGACACTACAGCAGATCGACCGGCTGATGGGCCAGGCGCAAGGGATCGGCTTTCGGGTCGATAATGTCGACAGCGAGTTCCGGCGGCTGTTTCCGCAGAGCTTCGACCAGGCGCTGACCACCAACGATCTTGTCGTCGGTGCCCGGACTCGCCTCGACACCTCGGTCGCCGCGTTCAATCGGACGATGCAGGTGCAGGCGCAGGTTGTCGGCAATGTCGCTGCCGATGCACAGGCGCTCGCCGCGATCGTGGCGAAGAGCCAGGGCGCCGAGGGCGGACTCCAGGCGCAACAGGCGACCAACCAGTTGCTGGCGCTCACCGCCAAGCAGCAGTTCCAGATCCAGAACATGATGGCGGCGCAGTACCGTGTCGAGACGCTCGAAGCGTCGCGCCGCGCTCAGGCCCAGGCCGAGGCGCAGGCCGCCACTCGAAAGTTCCTCGGCAACGGCACGGCCTACCACCCTCGCTAGGGGCCTCCCGTCCGAGCGTGACGGCGGGCGCTGCCCTCGGTTCGCCGTCACCCCGCGGGGCGCGTCTCCGGTTCCCCGAGCGCGCTCCGCGGGACTTCTCCCCGCCGACAGGAAATGACCATGACCGACCTCAACGTCATCGACCAGTTCCTGCAGGCGTTCATTCGCTACATCGACAGCGGGTTCGGCTTGCTGGGCGGCGATGTCCATTTTCTGGCGGCGACGCTGATCGGCATCGACATCACGCTGGCGGGCCTGTTCTGGGCGCTGGGCGGCGAACAGGATGTGATGGGGCGCTTCCTTAAGAAGATCCTCTATGTTGGCGCGTTCGCCTTCATCCTGAACAGCTTCCCAACCCTCGCGACGATCGTGTTCAACTCGTTCGCTGCGGCCGGGCTGACCGCGGGCGGCGGCACCATCTCGGCCGACGATCTGCTCAAGCCGGGCAGGCTGGCCGGAACGGGATTCTCCGCTGCCTGGCCGCTGCTCGAGCAGGTCTCGCAGCTTCTCGGCTTCACGACCTTCTTCGACAATTTCCTGACGATCGCTGTGCTGCTCTTCGCCTGGGTGCTGGTGATCCTGTCGTTCTTCATCCTCGCGATCCAGCTGTTCATCACGATCCTGGAGTTCAAGCTGACCACCTTGGCCGGCTTCGTGCTGGTGCCCTTCGCGTTGTGGAACCGCACCAGCTTCCTCGCCGAGCGCGTGCTGGGAAGCGTTGTCAGCTCAGGCATCAAGGTGATGGTGCTCGCCGTTATCGTTGGGATCGGTTCGAACTACTTCAACGATTTCGTCGGATCCCTACAGGGTCAGGAGCCCGATATCGGGAAGGCGATGAGCCTGGCGCTCGCCGCACTCACCTTGTTCGGACTCGGCATTTTCGGTCCGAGCATTGCGACCGGCCTGGTCTCCGGTGCGCCTCAGCTCGGCGCCGGCGCGGTCGCCGGCACGGCGCTCGGTGCCGCCGGCGTCGTTGCGCTGGGTGGTGGTGCCGCCCTTGCCGGTGGACGTGCCATCGGAGGGGCCGCTCTGGGTGCGGTCCGTGCTGGCACATCGATGGGCTCGGCAGCGTCGACTGCCTACAAGCTCGGCCAGGAGAGCACGGGCTCCACCAGCGTCGGCACCGGGCTCAAGGGGGTTGCGAGCGCGGCGGGCAGCGCATTGCGCAATCGCGCCGCCGGGGCTTTCGGTATCGGCGAGGCCGCGGCTTCGGGTCGCCAGGCAGCTTTCGACGCGCTTGCCCACCGGCAGACGCCCGCCACCAGCGGATCCGATCAGGCCGCCGAGCACCAGCCGGCCTGGGCGCAGGCACTGCGCCGCCAGCAGGATGCGCGCCATCATCGCCAGGTCGTCGCCCACACCCTGCGCGAGGGCGATCGCGGCGGCGCGTCGGCAACCCCTGACATCAAGGAAAAGGAGGACTGAGCGATGCTCTTCAAGCGAAGCGTCCAGCGCTACGGGCGAACGCCCGAACCCGACACGCCCTTTCATCGTGCCGGCCAGCTCTGGGACGAGCGGATCGGATCGGCGCGCGTCCAGGCGCGCAATTGGCGGCTGATGGCCTTTGGCGGACTGGCGCTCACTACGGCCATGTCGGGCGCGCTGATATGGCAGTCGCTGCAGAGTCGGGTGACGCCCTATGTCGTCGAGGTCGATCGCCTCGGCGAGGCACGCGCGATCAGCGAAGCCGAGGCTGGGCATCGCCCTACGGACCCCCAGATCTCCTGGCATCTGGCCCGCTTCATCGAGAAGGTGCGCTCAGTCTCGCTCGACCCGGTGCTGATGCGGCGCGACTGGCTATCGGCCTATGACTTCGCCAGCCAGCGTGGCGCGGTGTTCCTCGGTGACTATGCGCGGTCGGCGAACCCGTTCGGTGCCATTGGCCAAAAGACGGTATCGGTTCAGGTCACGAGCGTGGTCCGTGCGTCGGATCAGTCATTTCAGGTGAAGTGGATCGAGACCGCCTTCGACCGGGGCGCGCAGGCGGGAACCTCGCACTGGACCGGCATCCTGACCGTCAAGCTCAAGCCGCCCGCATCGGCGGAGGTGCTGCGCAAGAATCCGCTCGGCCTCTATGTCGATGCGATCGACTGGAGCCGCGAGATCGAGCCGGCGGCCAACCCGGCGGTCTCGTCGCGAGCAGCCGCGCGCCCGGTGCAACCGGCCCCCGAAGTTTCGATCACCGCCGCGACTGATGGCGCCGCCTCGGCGAGCCCAATCCCTGCCAATCCGGAGAATCGGCAATGAAACGCCCCAGCAACTTGCCCACGCTGTTTGCGGTGGCGATTGTCTTGATCGTACCCACCAGCACCTTTGCGCAGCGTTCAAGCGCCGCCAATGCTCCCCAGCGGACGACATCGACGATCGCCGCGGCAAACCGGGCCGCAACGCGCGAACCGTCTCCGCTGGCCTTTCTCAATGCCGCTGCGGTCATGCCCTATGCCGAAGGCGCGATCTATCAGGTCTACACCACGCCGGAACGCGTGACCGACATCGTGCTTGAGCCCGGTGAGGTGCTGGGCGCGGTGGCGAGCGGCGACACGGCGCGCTGGGTGATCGGCGATACCACGAGCGGCGCAGGTGGCAGCAAGCGCGTCCATATCCTCGTGAAGCCCTATGCTGCGGGTCTCTCCACCAATCTCGTCATCACCACGGATCGGCGGACCTATCATCTCGCGCTCACCAGCGCGCGCAGCGTCGGCATGTCGGCGCTGAGCTGGACCTATCCGCAGGATGCGTTGCTGGCGATCCAGCGAACCGAGGAAGCGGCGGCTGCGGCTACCCCGGTGGCCGCCGGACTCGACGTCGATCAGCTCCATTTCAACTATGCCATCTCCGGGGATACGCCGCGATGGCGGCCGTTGCGCGCGTTCGACGACGGCAGGCAGACCTATATCGAGTTTCCTGCGAGCCTGGCGGTCGGGGAAGCGCCGCCGCTGTTCCTCGTTGGCGCGAAGGGCGAGGCGCAGCTGGTCAACTACCGCCTGCGCGGACGCTATTATGTGGTCGACAGGATCTTCGACGTTGCCGAGCTCCGCCTCGGCGCCAAGCGCCAGGAGATCGTCCGGCTTACCCGCATCGATGAAGCCGGGCGCCGCGGTCGGACGAAGGGGAGAGCGTCGTGACTGCAGAAATCGCTGAGGCGCCCGACGGCGCCGCTTCCATGAGGTCGCCGAAGGTGGATCCCGAGACCCTGGTGCTGCGCGCCCGGCCCGGACGCGCGATCCGCTTTAACAGGCCGTTGACGTAGTCGCCTTTTCGGCGGCGGGGCTCAATGTTCGCCAGCAGAGGCGGCGATGAGCAGGATGCCTGCTTGGCCTGCCGCCTGGCCGATGAAGGCAAAGAGCAGCGTGTTCT
>NZ_JAIXHL010000018.1 GCF_030145815.1 Sphingomonas sp. | reverse complement strand
GCGGCGCGGCGGGCGAACTGGCTGCGCGGGCTGGTCGGGACGACGCAGCTGGTGCTGGTCGAGCGTCCGGGCGACCGCGGCCATGCGAAGAATTTCGCGGAGGTGCAGATCGTCCCACCCCCGCTCGCCCTGAGCTTGTCGAAGGGCCGTTCTTCCTCTCTAGCGGTCGAAAAGCAGGACGGCGCTTCGACAAGCTCAGCGCGAACGGAGATAGGTAAGATCGTGGCGGTCAACATCGTGGACATACAAGACGGCAAACTGATCGGAGAGCGCGCATGAGCGGCCCCAGCTGGCGCGAGCGGTTGCTCGGCGGGTTCAAGAAGACGTCGGACCGGCTGGTCGGCAATCTTGCGGGCCTCGGCACCGGGCGCCTGGATGAGGCGACGCTTGACGAGATCGAGGAGGCGCTGATCGCGTCGGACCTTGGCCCGGCGACGGCGGCGCGGATTCGCGAGCGGCTGGCGGAGGAACAGGTCGAGCGCGGGATGGAGGAGTTGGGCATCCGGCTGGTCGTCGCCGACGAGATCGAGAAGGTGCTGACCAGGGTCGCCAAGCCGCTGATCACCGACAAGGCGCGGCCACAGGTGATGCTCGTGATCGGCGTCAACGGATCGGGCAAGACCACGACCATCGCCAAGCTCGCCGCGATCCTGAAGGATCAGGGGCTGAAGGTGATGGTCGCGGCGGGCGACACGTTCCGCGCGGCCGCGATCGGCCAGCTGCGTACCTGGGCCGAGCGGATCGGCGTGCCGATCGTCGCGGGGGCCGAGGGTGGCGATGCGGCAGGGGTCGCGCACGAGGCGCTGCGCCGCGCGACCGCCGAGGGGATCGACCTGCTGATCGTCGACACTGCGGGCCGCTTGCAGAACAAGCGTGAGCTGATGGATGAGCTGGCGAAGATTCGCCGCGTGCTCGGCAAGCTCGATCCCGATGCGCCGCACGACGTGCTGCTGGTGCTGGACGCGACCACGGGCCAGAATGCGCTCAACCAGATCGCGGTGTTTCAGGAAGTCGCCGGCGTCACCGGCATGGTGATGACCAAGCTGGACGGCACCGCGCGCGGCGGCGTGCTGGTCGCGGCGGCGGAGAAATACGGCCTGCCGATCCATGCCATCGGCGTTGGCGAGAAGGTCGACGACCTGCGCGGCTTCGACCCGCGCGAAGTGTCGCGGATCATCGCCGGGGTGGAGGCGTTGACCAAGGGGTGACCCGTTTCGCAGATGTTTCGACAAGCCCCGACCCGTTATAGAGTGCCCGCATGACCGAATCTGCCCCGACCAAACCCGCCCCCTCCCCTGGCCTGCGCATGCTGATCGATTTCGGTCCGCTGGCGGTGTTCTTTGCGGTGAACAGCTTCATGGGCGGGCCGCAGCTGACGCGGATGCTCGCGGCGACCGCGGCATTCATGGTCGCGATCTTCCTCGCCATGGGGCTGTCGCTGTGGAAGACCAAGCATATCTCGCCGATGCTGTGGATTTCCGGCCTGCTGGTACTGGTATTCGGCGGGCTGACGCTGTGGTTCCACGATGAGACCTTCATCAAGGTCAAGCCGACGCTGGTCTATGCGATGTTCGCAATCGTGCTGACCTATGGCCTCATCACCAAGAAGCCACTGCTGCAGATGCTGCTGGAGAGCGCGTATCCGGGGCTGACCGCGCGCGGGTGGCAGTTGCTGACGATCAACTGGGCCGTGTTCTTCGTCGCGATGGCGGTGCTGAACGAGATCGTCTGGCGCACGCAAAGCTGGGATTTCTGGGTCGCATTCAAGCTGTGGGGCGTGGTGCCGCTGACCCTGCTGTTCGCGATCGGGAACGTGCCGTTGCTGCTGCGCCATGGGCTGAAGACCGATGGCGAAATCGTCGATAAGGCGCTGCCGCCGGAGCAATGAAGAGTTTGACTCGCACAAAGACACAAAGCCACGAAAAGTGAATGGCGATTGAGCGAAGCTCTGGAACAGGTCGCGACCATTGCCGTGGATTGCGGCTATCGGCTCCATGACGATTTGGGTCCAGGCCTGCTGGAGAGCGTCTATGAAATCTGCCTCTTCGAGGCATTGCGCGAGCGCGGTCTATTCGTTGAGCGGCAGAAGGCAATCCCGATCACGTACAAAGGGGTCACCTTGTCAGAAGGGTTTCGCGCCGATTTGCTCGTCGAAAATTGTCTGCTGATCGAGCTCAAATCAACCGAGGCGCATGCCCCGGTCCACGCCAAGCAGGTCATCACCTATCTACGCCTGCTGAACCTGCCACTGGGCCTATTGATGAACTTCGGCGCCCCTACCTTCAAACAAGGCGTGCGTCGGCTCGCGAACAACTACTTCCGGCCAAACCCCTGACCGCTTCGTGCCTTTGTGTCTTTGTGCGAGACAAACTCTCTCAAAAAACAAAACGGGCCGGAGTTTCCCCCGGCCCGTCTCTGCAGTCGATGATCCGCTGGATCAGCCGGCCTGGTCCGCGCGGCTGACGCCTTGGCCGTCGAGGTTGGCGGCGACGAAATCCCAGTCGATGATCTTGGTGATCGCTTCGAGATAGCCCGGACGCGCGTTGCGGTAGTCGATGTAATAGGCGTGTTCCCACACGTCGATCGTCAGCAGCGGCTTGTAGTCATAGACCACCGGCGTGTCGGCGTCGTGGAGCGAGGTCACCTTGATCTCGTCGCCGTCGAGCACGAGCCAGCCCCAACCGTTCGAGAAGTGCGCGGTGGACTCGGCGATGAGCTGCTTGACCAGCTCTTCCTTCGAGCCGAACTTGGCTTCGATCAGCTCGGCGAGCTTGCCGGTCGGCTCCTTGGCTTCCGGGGTCAGGCCGAACCAGTAGAATGTATGGTTCCAGATCTGCGCGCTGTTGTTGAACAGGCCCTTGTCGCCGGTTTCCTTGGCGTGCTTGATCACCTCGACCAGCGACTTGCCTTCAAGCCCCTTGTCCGCGACGAACCCGTTGGTTTTGTCGACATAGGCCTTGTGATGCTTGCCATAGTGGAATTCGAGCGTCTCGGCCGAGATCGTCGGCGCGAGCGCGTCCTTGGCATAGGGGAGCGTGGGAAGTTCGAACGCCATGGGTTACCCTCCGTTTTGTTGTTCGCGCCCGCCTAACGCATGAAGCCCGTCATTGCCGCACAAATTTTTCTGCGGACGGGATCGAGTGGGGCGATCAGCCGCCGGCGTTGAGCAGGTCGTGGCGCTTGAGCGCGTGGCGGAGCTGGTCGTAGCTGAGGCCCAATGCCTCCGCCGTCGCGCGCTGGTTGAAGCGGTTTTCCGAGAGCGCGCGGCTGAGCAGTTCGCGTTCGAAGCGGTTGACGCGGCTCTTGAAGTCGCCGGACAGATCCTCTTCACCGCGCGGCAGCGGGCCGGGTTCTTCGGTGGTCAGCTGCACCGGGGCGGCGTTGCCGGGGATGCCGTGCGGCATCGGGCGCGGGCGATGGGGCGAGGCGAAGGGGTCGATCTGGATCGCGTCCACCGGACCGGAGCGGTCCCAACGGTACACCGCGCGCTCGACCACGTTGCGCAGTTCGCGCACATTGCCGGGCCAGTCGTGCGTGGTCAGCGCGTCGAGTGCGGTCGGGCCGAAGCCCTCCCAGTCGCGGCCCAGCTCCGCCGCCATGCGCCGTCCGAAAAACTCGCCAAGGACCAGTACATCCCCCGCGCGGGCGCGGAGCGGCGGCAGCGTCACCACCTCGAAGCTCAGCCGGTCGAGCAAGTCGGCGCGGAACGTGCCCTTCTCGACGCGGTGCGGCAGATCCTCATTGGTCGCAGCGACGATGCGCACATCGACGCGCATCGGACGGGATGAGCCGATCCGCGTGATTTCACCATATTCGACCGCGCGCAGCAGTCGGTCCTGCGCCGCCATGCTGAGCGTGCCGAGTTCGTCGAGGAACAACGTGCCGCCATCGGCTTCCTCGAACCGGCCGGGACGCCCCTTGGTCGCGCCGGTAAACGCGCCGGCCTCATGCCCGAACAACTCAGCCTCGATCAGCGTCTCGGGCAAAGCCGCGCAGTTCATCACGACGAGCGGTTGATCCCAGCGCGGGGACAGGCGGTGGAGGCGTTCGGCGACCAGCTCCTTGCCGGTCCCGCGCTCCCCGATCACCAGCACCGGGCGGTCGAGCGCGGCCGCGCGTGAGGCGAGTTCGAGCGCGTCGAGAAAGGCGCCCGATTGGCCGACGACATGGGTTGTGCGCTCCATGCCGAACTCTTGGGATATTTTCCCAAGTTTTGGCAAGTGCGAAGTTTCTCCCACATCGCCCTTTGGTCAGAAAATGGCGGAAATCTGGGGCAAAATGAATTTGGCACGCCCCGTGCAGAGTGTCTGGCATGCCGCGAAGGGCGGCAGCGAAACGAAGAAATCGAGGGACGGAAAACAATGTACAAGGGCAACAACAGCTTTCGCACGACGCTGGCGGCGCTGGTCTGCACCCTGGTCGTAAGCACCACCAGCCTGGCAACCGTGGTCGGCCCCGCCGTCACGGCGACCAACGGGGGCGCAGTTTCCACCCGAGCCATCGCGTAAGCGATCCCGCCGGGCGGGTACCCCCTAGCCCGCCCGGCGGCACGAGTTTCCAAGGAGCTAAATTCAGATGGGCATTTTCTCTCGCACCCGCGACATCATCGCCGCCAACTTCACCGACCTGCTCGACAAGGCGGAAGACCCGGCGAAGATGATCCGCATGATCATCCTCGAAATGGAGGAGACGCTGGTCGAGGTCCGCGCCAGCGCGGCCCGCACCATCGCCGACCAGAAGGAAATGCGCCGCCACATCGCCAAGCTGGAGAACCTCCAGATGAGCTGGACCGAAAAGGCCGAGCTGGCGCTGAGCAAGGACCGCGAGGACCTGGCCAAGGCTGCACTGGTCGAGCGCCAGAAGGCGTATGACATGTGCGATCAGCTGAATGCGGAGATCGCGGTGCTCGACGATGCGCTGCGCGCGTCGGAAGAGGACATCGCCAAGCTGCAGACCAAGCTGCGCGACGCACGTGCCCGCCAGAATGCGATCATGACCCGCCTGGAAAGCGCCAACAACCGCGTCAAGCTGCGCGAGATGACCCACGGGTCGAAGGTCAGCGACGCGTTCAGCCGGTTCGACCTGCTCGAGCGCCGCGTCGACTTTGCCGAGGGCCGCGCCGATGCGCTGGCACTGGGCGCGCCGAAGAAGACGCTGGAGGAGGAAATCGCCGAGCTCCAGTCGGCCGAGAAGGTCGATGCCGAGCTGGCCGCGCTCAAGGCGCGCCTGAACAAGGGGAATTAAGCCATGGAAGAAATCCTGGTCCCGATCGGCGTCGTCGGCATGCTCTTCATCGGCATGCCCTGGGTCATCCTCCACTATGTCACCAAGTGGAAGCAGGCCAAGACGCTGACCGGCGAGGACGAGAATCTGCTGGACGAGCTGCACTATACGGCGCGTCGCCTGGAGGATCGCCTGCACACGATCGAGCGGATCATCGCCGCCGACAATCCCGAGTTCCGCCTGCGCGGCAATGACACGCCGCCGGCCCGCGAACTCCCCGACTATGAACGCGCACGGAGGAACTGAGATGTCTGTCAGCCGCACGCAACTGTATCGCGACAAGGTCAACGGCAAATGGCTCGGGATCTGTGAAGGTCTGGGCGAATATACCGGGGTCGACCCGCTGTGGATCCGCCTGGGCTTTCTGGTCCTGACCTTCGCCACCTTCCCGCTGATGCTGTTCGTTTACATCGGCCTCGCCATGGTCGTGTCGCAGAAGCCCATGGGCCTCTATGAGACCAAGGAGGACGCAAAGTTCTGGCAGGGCGTGCGGGCCAACCCGCGCCGCTCGACCCAGGAAGTTCGCTCCAAGCTGCGCGACATCGATCGCCGCATGGCCGACATCGAAACATTCTACACGAGCCGCAACACGCAGCTCGCCGACGAGATCGAGCGCCTGCGCTAAGCGCGCGCCGATCTGAACAGGGAGACTAGATATGAACTGGGGTGGACCGGGCTTCGTCATCGCCATCATCGCGATCACGACCTTTGGCTGGCTCGCTTCGACCTGGATCCGCGCCAAGCACGGATACCCGATCGAGAATGAATGGATGGGAATGACCGCCAAGGAAGACCCCCAGGCGGATCGCAAGATCGAGCTGCTGACGAACGAGAATGCGCGGCTGACCGGGCAGATCAGCCGGCTGGAGGAGCGGATCGCGGTGCTCGAACGCATCGCCACCGACCCCGCCGAGCGGACCGCCCGCGAAATCGACGCTCTGCGCTTGAAGGATTGAGACAATGGACAAGCTGTCCTTTTTCACCGCACTGGCCCCCACGATCGCGATCGTCGGTGTGGCCGGGATGATCGGGTGGATGTTCACCACCTGGCTGCGCATCAAGAATGGCTACCCGCTCGACGGGGCCTGGGGCCAGGCGGTGTATCCGCAGAAGAATGAAGAGATGATCGAGCGGATCAAGCTGATCAGCCAGGAAAACGCCCAGCTTCGTGCCGAACTGGGTTCGGTCAAGGACCGGCTGGCGAATGTCGAGCGGATCGTGACCGACAGCAGCCACGCACTCGATCGCGAGATCGAAGCGCTGCGGCTGGGCAAGAACTAAAGGACCGGACGATGGGCGACAAACAGAGCTTCGTGATCACCCTGGTCTTCATCGTAGTGGCGATCCCAGTGATCGTCGGTGTTGGCAGCGACATGTTTAAGCGCTGGCTGAAGCACAAGGAAAAGATGGCTGAAGCGCTCAGCGCCCAGACCGCCGAAAAGGCCGCGCAATATGCGGCGCATACCGAGCGGCTGGAGCAGCGGGTGCGGGTGCTGGAGCGGATCGTCACCGACAAGGGTGTGGATCTGGCCGACGAGATTGAACGGCTGCGCGACGACCGGCCGGTGAACTGAACCAACGCATTTTGTAAGGGAGTATCTACCATGTTGATCGGAGTTTTCGCGGTGCTCGGCGTCATTGGCGCGATCGGCGTCGCGATGGCCGAAAAGCGGGACCGCCCCGTCCGTCGCGCCGAGCGACTGGCGCGCGAAGCGGCGGCTCAGCCGGCCGAGTAAGCCCGAACGGGCTGGCACACGAACAAACGAACAGGAGGCAGGTATGGATTGGGCGTTCATGGTGGTGGCGATCGTGGCGATCGTAACCATCGGCAACATCGTCCGCGCCAAAATGGGCATCCAGAAGGATGGCCGCGGCAACGACTATGTCGCCCATGATCCCGCGGCGAGCGCCGAAGCCCGCCGCCTGGAGCAGGAAGTGCGCACGCTGAAGGACCGCATCGCGGTGCTGGAGCGCGTGATCACCGACAATCATTCGAGCGTGAGCCTCGACCGCGAGATCGAGAAGCTGCGCGACGGCAGAAACTGAATTTTGGCGCAACTGAATTCCGGCAGAGACCGGAGGAGGATGTGATGACCGACCCCAATTTCTACATGGTCATGGCGCTGGCGACCCTTGCGGGGCTGGGCATGGTGACCGGAGCGGGCCTGGCCGGATGGCGCGGCTGGCTGGCGCTGAAGCGGCAGGAGCTGTCGCTGGTGCATCAGGGTGAGACCGCCCACGCCGAACCGACCAACGCCGGCGCGCGGATCGAGATCGCGGACCTCAAGGAACGCATCCGCAAGCTTGAGGCGATCGCCGCGGGCGTGGACCTCTAACCAACCCCCGGAGCAGCGGCGGAACGGTTGGGAGGCCACCGCCACTGCACCACGGGAGCGGCAGCTGCAGACGCCGCTCCCACCTCTGCCCCGCCTTGGCGCAGGACGACAACAGAGCGCCCCGCTTCGTGCTTCGACAAGCTCAGCACCAACGGGGGGAGGCTTTCCAAACCGCCGTTTGCCCTGAGCTTGTCGAAGGGCCGGCCGGAAACCTCAGTCACCGAAAACCGTTCAGTCAATCACGCGGTGACGCTTCAGGAAGGTCACCGCATCGGCCATCAGCCGGTCCTGCACCTCGGGACCGAATTTCCCATGCACCCCGCCGGGCACAATGTGCAGCTCGGTCGGCACTTTCGCCCGGTCGAGCGCGGCTTTCAGCGCGGTCGAGGCGGCGAGCGGGACGACCGGATCGGCATCGCCATGGACGATGAACACCGGCGGCTGGCCCGGCTTCATGCGGGTGATCGGCGACATGCGGGCGGCCATTGCGGCGCCCGCCGCCCCCTGCCCCACCCAATTGCCGATCGAAGGGCTATTCCACGCGCCGAACGATTGCGGGCGCAGGTCGGTCGGGCCGTAGAAATCGATCACGGCGGCGGCCTGAGGCGCAGGTCCGCACTCCGCCGGGTCGAGCCCCTCATTTTTGTCGATGCTCGCCGCCATCAGCGCGAGATGTGCGCCCGCCGATGTACCCATCAGCACGATCCGCTTCGAGTCCAGCCCTTCGCGCTCCGCCGCGCGCGCGATCCAGCCCATGACGCAGCGCACATCCTCGACCGCTGCGGGCGCACGGGCCTGCCCCGCCAGGCGATATTGCATGCTGACCACCGCGAACCCCGCGTCGACAAAGCGGCGATAGCCGCTCCAGCCCTTGGGCCGCTCGCCGCGCGCCCAGGCCCCGCCATGGATCACGACCAGCACCGGCGCGCGCTTGTCCGTTGCGGAGCTCGGACGGTGGAGGTCGAGGTGCAGCGGACCCGTCTCTGTGGTGCGATAGACGATGTCGCGCTGGCTCATCACGACGGGCTGTGACTGTTGCGCGGGCGCAGACGTCGCCAGAACCGTCGCCGCCAGTCCCAGCCCGATCAATCTCAGCATCCACGCGCTCCTCTAGCCGAAGCCTAGCCTACGGCCCACACTTCCCTGCGCGCAAGACCGGTGACGCGGGCGCGTGGTCCCGCTAAGGGCGCGGCATGACCAGCCTGTCCGACCTGACCGACGAATATGAGTTCCTCGACGCCGACGACCGCTACCGGTTGCTGATCGACCTGGGCAAGGCGCTGGAGCCGATGCCCGACGCGCTCAAGACCGACGCGACATTGGTGCGCGGCTGTTCGGCGGCGGTGTGGGTCTATCCAACGGTTCGCGACGACGGGACGCTGCATTTCCTGGCGGACAGCAATGCCGCGATCACCAAGGGGATCATCGCGCTCGTCCTGCTCACCGTGCAGGATCGCGCGCCGGCCGACATTCTGGCGACCGATATCGAAGGCGCGCTCGCCCCGTTCGACCTCCGCAACCAGCTCAGCTCCAACCGGACGCAGGGCATCCCGAACATGATCGCTCTGATCCGAGCAACGGCGGAACGCTACGGGGCATGAGCGCCGAGGGGGGCAAGCTCTACCGCGCGATCTGGCGCTGGCATTTTTATGCCGGGTTGTTCGTGGTGCCGTTCATCCTGTTGCTGGCGCTGACCGGGGCGATCTATCTGTTCAAGCCGCAGCTGGATGCGTGGCAGGAGCGCGAGTGGCGCGGGCTGCCGGTTGCCGGAGCAGTGACGCCCGATGCGCAGTTGAAAGCGGCGCTGGCGGCGGTGCCGGGGGCAAGCTTTCACAGCTACCGGCTGCCCGCAGCTTCGGGTGACGCCGCCGTCATCCATGTCGGGCTGGCTGACGGGGGCATGCGCGACATCGCGGTGTCGCCGCAGGGCAAGGTGATCGCGATCGACGATCCCGAGGCGCGGATCGCCGCGACCGTCTCCCGCATCCATGGCTCGCTGCTGCTTGGTCAGTGGGGCGGGCTTCTCGTCGAGATTGCGGCGAGCTGGGCGATCCTGCTGATCCTGTCGGGCCTGTATCTGTGGTGGCCACGCGGGCGCGGGCTGGCGGGCGTGCTGTGGCCCCGACTGGGCGCGCGTGGGCGGATCGTGTGGCGCGATCTGCATGCGGTGACGGGCTTCTGGGTATCGGGGCTGGCGCTCGTGCTGCTCGTGTCCGGCCTGCCTTGGACCGATGGCTGGGCGACGGCATTTCGCGCAGTGCGGGCCGAGCTGGGGCTGGTGCAAGGGCCGCAGCAATGGAAGGGCGGCGTCGACCTGCATGCCGAGCACGACCATGACGCGATGCTGCGTGCGGCGGCGAGCGGGAAGGCCGTGCCGATGGGCATGACGCTGACCGACATGGTGGCGCGGGCGCAGGCTGAAGGCGTTCCCGCTCCCGCAATTCTCTCCCCGCCCGGCGCACCCGCGCAGTTCGGGCCGCCCAATGGGAACATCTGGAAGCTGACCAGCGCGACACAGAACCGCCCGATCGCGCGCACCGTCCAGTTCGATCCGATGACCGGCGACGTGACGGCGCGCAGCGGCTTTGCCGACAAGCATCCGATCGACCGCGCGATTGGCTATGGCATCGCCTGGCATGAAGGGCAGTTGTTCGGGTGGATCAACCAGCTGATCGGCGTGCTGACGGCGGTTGCGCTGATGCTGCTGGCGGTGAGCGGCGTCGTCATGTGGTGGCGGCGACGGCCCGACGGATCGCTCGGCGCGCCGCCGCGTCCTGCCGATGCAAAGCTGCGCGGCGTTGCCGCAATCACGCTTGTCATGGCGGCGCTGCTGCCGATGCTGGCGCTGTCGCTGATCGTGGTGTTCGTGTTCGACCGGCTGATCCTGCCGCGCTTTCCGCGCGCTGCACGCTGGCTCAACCGTACCCGCCCGGCCTGAGAGACAGTGGCCGGGCGGGCGGTAGTCCCGCCGGTGGTTAAAGAGGGAAACAACACCGGCGGGGTGCCGCGCGGGACCGGGTAAAACCCGCGCGACGGGGGTCGGTTCAGGGCATCAGGACGGTGTCGACGACGTGGATCACGCCGTTCTTCTGTGCGACATCGGCGATAGTGATGTTCGACGTGCCGCCCTTGGCATCGGTGACAATCCAGCCATTGCCGCGCTTCGACAGCGTGATCTTCTCACCCTGAACCGTGGTCAGCTCCAGCTTGCCGCCATTCGCCTTCGCCTTGGCGGCGATGTCGGCGGCCATCATCTTGCCGGGGACGACGTGATAGGTCAGCACGGCGGTCAGCGTGCCCTTGTTCTCCGGCTTCAGCAGCGTGTCGACGGTGCCGGCGGGAAGCTTGGCGAAGGCGGCGTTGGTGGGCGCGAACACGGTGAACGGTCCGGGCGACTTGAGCGTATCGACCAGGCCGGCGGCCTTCACCGCCGCGACCAGTGTCGTGTGATCCTTCGAATTGACGGCGTTGTCGACGATATCCTTAGTCGGATACATCGCGGCGCCACCGACCATCTTGGTCTGACCGGCGACGGCGACCGAACCGGTGGCCAGGGCAGCACCGGCGAGCGCCAGTGCGAAATGCGAGGTACGAAACTTCATACATCCTCCTGCTTTCATGGCAGTGCCCGGACCCCATGGGACCGGGTTGCGCAGGAGATACGGGCGCGGATGCGCGCCGGATGTCAGATGCCGAAAATTTTTCCTGCAGCGACGCGCGGGCCGGTCGGCGCGGGATGCGGCGCGGTCGCGCGCGGCTCCATCGTGATCGCCAGCGTCGCGCCGTCATGCATCATCGCGCGGTGCCCTTCCGCGACGACCAGCTGCGTATCACCCGCCGGCCGGATGACGCCGAGCGAGCGCGGAATGCCATCCTCGGGGATGATCCACAGCTCCGGCACGCGCGGGTCGTCACCCATATCCTGCGCCACCAGCCGCAGCTGCGCGGTCGCCGGATCGTAGCGCGCGGCAACGAACGGCCCCTCCCCCTCGCCACGCAGCTGCGCGACGATGGCGGGCTGCGCCGCGACCTGGGTCGGCGCGGGAGCGACGGGCTCGGAGCGGGGGATAACGAGCATCACGGCGAGCGCGGCGGCGACCGCTCCGGCGGCGGCGGTGCCGAACTGCCAGCGGCGCAGCTGGCGACGCGGCACCAGATCGACGACCGGCGCGGGCGCGACGCCGTCGATCGCGCGCTCGATCCGGCTCCACAATGCATCCGGCGGCGTTTCGTCAGGCACGTCGAGCGCCATGCCCGCCAGCCGCTCGCGCCACGCCTCGACCTCTTCAGCGAACGCCGTGTCTGTCAGCAGGCGGCGGTTGGCGGCAGCGAGCGCATCGCCCTCCAGCACGCCCAGCGCGAGCTCGGCCGCAAGCAGTTCGCGCTCGTCGGGAAGGTCCATCGGGTCAACCATCGCCCAGGCACGCCTTCAACTGCAACAGGCCGCGGCGAATCCACGTCTTCATCGTGCCGAGCGGAACCCGGTCACGCTTCGCCAGCTCGGCGTAGGTCAGACCGCCGAAAAAAGCCGCGCGGATCGCCGAAGACGCGCGCGCCTCCAGCGCGTCGAGACAGGCGCGCATGCGACCCTGCTCCTGCGCATCCTCGATCATCGCATCGGCAGCGGGGCGGTCGTCAGCAACCATCGCCGCCGCGTCGATCGGCGCAGCGGCAGCGGCCGGTCGCGCGCGCAACCGGTCAATCGCGCTGTTGCGGGCGATGGCGGCAAGCCAGGTGATCGGGCTGGCGCGCTCAGGGTCGAAGCGCCCCGCCCGCTGCCACACCTTCACATAGACTTCCTGCACCACGTCCTCTGCTTCCTCCCGGTTCCCGCAGATACGCAGGCAAATGCCGAAAAGCTTCGCGCTGGTCAGATTATAGACTTCTGCCAGCGCAGCACGATCGCCCTTACCCACCGAAATGAGGGCGTCGGCCAACCGCTTGCGCGCGAGACTTGCGGAGGGCGATGACGGCGTCACGGCGCGAACCCTAACGCACCCGGCGTCGTGCGCAAGCGGCCGTGATCAGCCAAGGCCAAGTTCATCGGCCACGGCGTCGAGATCGGCGCCCGTCGGCACCAGCAGCCATTCGCGGCTCGCCGCACCATTGACCATGGTCACTGCGCCGCGCGGGCAGACGCCGAGGCATTTGACGTCGACGATCCCCGCCGCCGCCTTGCGCCCCTTCTTCAGATGGAGATGCTTGCGCAGCGCCTTGCCCAGCGGAGCCTTGCCCTTCGGCCCGAACCCGCCGTCAAGTTTCTTCGAGCATTTGGCGCAGACGAGGACGGCGTTTGCCCAGTTCGACCGGACCCGCGTCTTCAATCCGGCCGCCATTGCCGCCGCTCTTCAGCGGTGCGCAGCACTTCATAGGCCGCCTGAATCGCGTGAAAGCGCTTAGCGGCTTCGGCATCGCCGGGACGAATGTCAGGGTGGTTCGACTTGGCCAGCCGCCGCCACGCGGTGCGCACATCCTCAAAGCTTGCATCCGGCTCCAGCTCGAGCACGTCGAGCGCGCGCATTTCGTCGCGTGAGCGGGTGCCGTCACCGGGGCCAGCCCAGGCATTATGTTTGCTTTCCGCATAGCCATTCGCAGTGCGCCGCTCATCGGCCTCGCACTTGGCGGCCTCTTCGGCGGTCAGCCCCTCGAAATAATTCCAGTTGCGATTGTATTCGCCCGCATGTTCCTCGCAGAAATACCAGCGTTCCGGGCTGTTGGGCGATTTGGGCGCGGGGCGATCGCCGGGCTTGTCGCATCCCTCACGGTCGCACAGACGCACCTTCACCGCTTCCCGCTCGGCACCATAAGCTCGCCAGCGGGGAAAGCCCCAGTCCATCGATCGTGAAGAACGCGCCATTACTGGCCAGATAGGACGCGATTGTGACGAACGCCACCCCGCCCGGTGTTTTCCCCATGCGGGTTGACGCCCCGCCCGCCCCCCGATAAAGGCCCCGCTTCCGCGCACACGGCCCCTTCGTCTAGCGGTCTAGGACGTCGCCCTCTCACGGCGAAAACACGGGTTCGAGTCCCGTAGGGGTCACCATCGTCAAGCAAAAAATGGCGGAATTGCGCCATTTCGAACGATCTGGTGAAAGCGGCTCCCAATTTTTGTCCCGCGCTTTTTCTTAGCTCTCGTGGCATCCATTGAAATGCCCGAGGATCTCCTTGCGATTGCTCCCGGGAATGGAGCCTGAAAATCGAAGGCTGTTCAACCGCTGGGCCGGTAGCCGCCCGACAGCTTTGATTACACCTGGATCGGAAAGCGGACACTGTGTTAGATAAAGACAACGCTAAAGTGCCGTAACCACCCGCCTTGCCTCATCAAGGAATAGCACCCGTAACCTTCCACAGGCAGATCAGTCGCTTGGTCCCCTCCCAGTCGGCGAGATAGGCTTCGCGCATCGTGCGCAGCAGCGACGGGTTTTCGCGCGCGAGATCGCCGTGCAGATGCCGCAACGCCCTGTCGAGGTCGAGCCGTGTGACGTCCTTCGCGCATGCTTCGATCGCCGCATCGTCCGGCGCGCCGGCAATGCGGCTGCTGGCCGGCGACGATCCGCCGCTCGCTGACCCGCCGCCATTTCCGGCACTGCCGCCCGCGGTGCCGGGCTGATCGCGCCCCTCCGCCGCCTCGCGGTGCATCTTGCCCAGTGCCTCGACCATCAGGTCCCCCGACATGCCGGCCATCGACATCTTGTGGAAGAAATCGGTCGGTACCATCGCGGCCGGATCGATCGGCATGACATCGGGCTTGGCCTCGTCATGCGCGATGCCGATGCTGAACGCGCCGCTGACGACGCCGCCAAACTCCCGCTCTGAATCGCGCAAGCTCTTGCTGAAATCGGCGCGATAAGTGCCGATGAACGCGCCCTCGGTCGCTGAGATGATCTGGATCTGGACCGCATCGGTTTCCATGCTGACCTGACCGTCCAGTCCGCTGATCCGGAGCGGCGGATAACGCGGTTCGAACCAGGTTGCGGTTGCCCGTGCCCCGCTGACGGGGCCGCGGTGCCCGGCCTCAATGCGCGGAAAGGTCAGCTTGATAATCAGGCCTGAAAGCGTCGAAGGCGTGGCCGCCTGTTGCAGCATGACCATCATCTCCGCGGGAGAGACCTTCTTTTCGGTCGCGTCGGTCAGCCGCTCTTCTTCCATCCCAAGGCTGCCGGCCAGCGTTCCGGCCGCGAACTGTGCCTTGGCGATCCGTTCGTCCTGGTTGATCGATATCTCGATCTCTTCGGTGCCGCGCGCGGTGGAAAGGGTCGGCGTCTTCTTGCCCATCGGCGGTGCGTTAGAGCGTGGCGGACGGACCTCCTGTCCCTTCTCGTTGACGCGGGTGGTCGGCGCATAGAAGAGTTGCCCCATCGCGCTGCCGATCTCGAGCGCAACCGTGACGCGGATCGAAACCGGTCGCGTCTTCGCAGCTTTCGGCGCGCAGTTGATGAAGGTCAGAATGGACTCGCCATTCACCGCCGATCGCATCAACGGTCGCGCATCGACCATCATCCAGCGCCGCGTTCGACCAGAGCCGCCCGTTGTCGGCTGCGACTGAATATGCGGCAGGCACTGGCCGCGCACCCCAACATGGATATTGTCGATCGCGTCCGGGCCACCGTTGATCGCGGTAACGCTGATTGTCACGCGCGGATAGACTTCGGGGCTCGTGATCAGATAGGGCAGCTTGAACCGGATCGCGCGCGCAGCCAGCGGGCGCAGGTTGCGGATGCTGTGGTCGATATCCTGTTGCTCGCCGATCTCAAGCAGCGGCGCGCCCTCGAGGAACATCGCATCGAGCCACTTGGGGTGCGCCAGATTGCCGGCGCGGCTTTTGATCACCTGGTCGGGCCATTCGACCCAATGCGCGATGAACGCGGGGAAGGCGCGATAGAGGCCCGCTGCCTTGTAGGCGTCATGATGCTTGCGGATGAAGCGGTCGAGTAACGCGATCCCCGGGTCCATATCGGGGTTTCCCTTGGCCTCATCGATGTCACGCTGTTCCAGTTGCAGACGCTTCAGGCGATGGACCAGACGATAGTCGTCCACGATCGCCTTGCCGCCTTCCGAACTGTTGTCGCGCGCAGCCCTTTCATGGAACAGAAAACGCCAGAAGCTCTGCGTGAAATAGGTTGCGTTGCTGCGCCAGAATGCAGCGATGGTATCGGCACTGTCCGGGGGCACCGCGGCGGGTTCCGCCTTTTTACAGGTGGCCGGACTCGCGCGCGTCCACACCGGGCGCGTCGCAGGTGGCGGACGAAGCTGCGTTTCGCCATAGGGCAGCGCGAGCGGCACGTCATAGGGCCGCATCCCGATCTGCTTGCCATGCTCGCGCGCGCCAGCCTTCAGTTCGCTCAGCGGATTGTAGCCCAGTTTCGCGAGTGCAGCCTGGGCCAGCGCGTCGGTCAGCCCCTCGCCCCACCATCCGCCGATATGGTCGCCATCATTAGTGCGCATGGCGCCGTCGACGGCGTGGAATATTTCATGCGCCAGTGGAATCCGGTCACCCCAAGGGTGGTTGCAATACGGATTTCGGAAGTCTGATGCGCTGTATCCCAAATGGGAACCCTCCGGCACGAACGGCGCGACGTACGGAGCCAGCAGGGTCGCGACATCATCCTTACCAAAGCCATATGCGCCTGAGGCGGTACCCAGCTCCTCGACAAAGAAAACCTGAAACCGGTCGTTGATGACCGGCAGGTTCGGAGCGTCGAACTTGCGCGCGATGCAGAAGTCCAGCGCCGCCTCGATCGCGCTCAATGCTCTCTGCGTTTCCGAAGCGGTGAGCGGCTTGGCAGGTCTTGCGCGTTCGGCCTTGTTCAAGAACATATCGATATAGTCGACGATCTCGACGCGTGGTTTGGGCCGGCGCATCGCCCGATCGCGCGCGGCGCGGTCCCAGGTCATGCCCCGCAACGCGCGCAGCCGAGCCGCGCGCACGACTTCGGAATCCGGGCTGAGCTGTGCGAACACGGGTCCGCCAGCACCGGAGCCGACCACGATCAGACCGCCCAGGATCGACCGGCGCGAGAGATTGCCCACAATAATCTTCCTCGTCTTCAGCGGTGCGATTGCCGATTGCGTCCCGTCAGGCGCAATCGGCAGTGCGGGTCAGAAAATCCGCTCGATCGCCTTGCCGATGCCTTCCTCGACCTTGTCGCCGACCTTGCGCTCGGCGGCGTCGCCAGCGCGTTGGCCCAGCCGCCCCATGACCCGGCTGATCGCCGCATCGCCGCGCGCATTCCCTGCCGACGGCGCACCCTTGACGCCCGAGATGCAGCATTCGCTGCTCGATGCCTCAGGAACTGCGTCCTTCAGGAAGCACTCGCCATGCGGCTGGCGGCCGGGCGCGACCCAGGTGAACGCCTTGCACTGCCGGTCACCGTCGCACGCTGCCTTGCACTGTTCCCAGCCATTGCCCGGCTCACGATAGACGATCTCGCGATAGTCGTTCCCAAACAGGTCCACATTGCGCATCGGTTGCCAGGCCGGGGCCGCAGGTTTCGACATTGGCGCGGTAACTGTCGCGGTCTTGGGCGCTGCGGCGCTGCTCACTGCGGCAGCAGCCGACGGACCGAGATAGCGCACTGAGCTGACCGATCCCCCATGTTCGCCCAGCGACGCAACCTCGCCATCGATTTCGCGGCAATCCGTCTTGTACCCGGCGTCCATGCACACCTGCCAGCGCCCTTCGGTCCGGATCGAATAGGCATAGTCGTTGGCCGTGCCATCGAACCCTTCGGGTGCGGTCACCGTCTGCAGGTTCGGCGTGTCGGCGGTGATCTTGACTGGCGTTCCCTTGAGCGCCTCATCGTTGAACAGCGTGATGCTTCGCGGCGGCGCATCGCTCCCGGCAAAGGCTCCTGCGACCACCGGCATGGTCAGCATCGCGGCCAGCGTGGCTCCGAACGTCAGTTTACGCAGCATATCGATCCCTTTCGACAAACCGGCGACGCAAGCGACGCGCGCCTCGATGGAAAGAACAGGAGCGCGGGGCGAAAGCGGACATCCCGCCGCGAAAAAGAATCTTCGTCCCGAATGTCCGGATCTGACTGCGGCTGCTGTTCTGGTTCTGCGAAGGGAGACGATGATGCGAAATCGGATTTGGCTGAGCGGCGCGATGGCGACTGTACTTGCGGGGTGTGGCGGAACGGTCGCACCCGATGGAGGCAGCAACGTCGTAGCACCATCCCCGAGCACCACCACGCCCGCCCCGGGCACCACGACCAAAACGGTGCCCGCCAGCCGGACGGAAGTGGAACAGGCATGGCGGTGCCGCGGGCTGATGAGCGCCGCCTTTGCCGCAAAGACCATTCTGAAGGACGACATGCCAGCCGAACTGGCCGAGGTCGGTGCCGGGGCTGTAACCTTTTGGACCAATCGCGCGGGAACGCTGCGTGCTCCCGATATGTCCGACGCCGAGCTGGATGCGCTGACCGCGCAATCGGTCCGGGTGCTGGCGACACGGGCGGCGACCGAACGGGCGTCGCCCGACATCCGCGCCTGCCTCGACGCGCAGAAATCACTCTAATTCTAAGCCTGGAAACCCGTTGCTTCCTGACCGACCTGGAGACACGACATGCGCAATGCGATCCTCCTCCTCCCGCTCTTGCTCGCCGCCGCATGTGGCGGTGGGATCGAAAAGCAGGTCCGCGATCCTGACACGGGCGAAACGACGACGGTACGCGCCGGCTCCGGGATCAAGGCGCCCGACAATCTCCCCGCCTACGCCCCCATCTATCGTGGCGCGACAATCGAAACGTCTGTCACGAGCGGCCCGGGCAAGGGACTGATCTCCTTTTCTGTCACCGAAGACCCGCAGACGATCATCGACTTTTACCGCCAGCACGGCACCGATGCCGGACTGACCGTGGTGACCGAAGGCGCGGTCAGCGGCGCACGCATGCTCGCGATGGGCATCGACGGAACCAGTGACGCGGCGATGCAGGTGACCGTGACCTCGGATGACACGCAAGCGGGCCTAGCCCGCGTGTCCCTCGTCTATGTCGCGCCTGGTGGGAGTGCCTCAGGGGGGTGACAGCCCGGCCACGGGCGCGCATCATCGCGCCGATGGAGGACGAATCGCTCGCCGATGGAAGCCAGCTGACCGACACGCTCTATCCGCAACTCAAGCGGATCGCGCGCGATCTGCGCTGGCGTTATGATGCGGGCGAGACTATGCGTTCGACCGCGCTGGTCAACGAATGTTTCCTGAAATTGCGGTCGAGCGCAGGCTTTGCCGATGAGCGACATTTCCTGCGCACGGCAGCGCGGGGCATGCGCCAGATCCTGGTCAACCACGCCGAAGCCCGTTCTGCCGCAAAGCGCGGCGGCGGTACCGCAGCCGAGGCGTTCGACGACGATTTGCCCGGCATCTATTGGGAAAGCGACGAGCGGCTCGTCGCGCTCGATGCCGCGCTGGCCCGGCTCAGCGACTATGCGCCGCGGCTGGCCGAGATTGTCGAGTTGCGCTTTTTCGGGGGCTATTCGGAACGCGAGATTGCGATGCTGCTGGACTGCAACGAGCGCACTGTGCGCCGGGACTGGGTCAAGGCGAAGGCATTACTGTTGCTCGATCTCGACGGGAACGACGCGCTGGCCACTGCGCCCTAAAGCGCCTTGCGCACATCCGCCGCTGCCGTTGCAAGCCGGGCCCCCGCAGGGCCGAGCGCCGGCACGATCGCATCGACCTGATCGAGCGACGCGCGCGCGCCGGCGCGGTCCCCGTTCGCGCGTTGAGCCTTGGCCTGCGCGATCAGGGACATTGCACGCGCGGGTGGTGGCGCTTTGCCCAGCCCGGAGGCAGCGACCGCGCGCCGGGCAGTTGCCAGCGCCTCGCTGGTCAGCCCCTTGGCCAGTTGTGCGTCGGCGAGCCCCGACAGCGCCGCGACCTGATGCATCGACCCCGCACCCGCAAACCGCTCCGCCATCGCCGCGGCCTCGGTCAGCGCGGCAAGGGCCGCATCGACCTGTCCCAGGATGAGCAGCACCTTGCCGTGATTGTTCAGCACCGCCGCGGTCCCACCGGACGCGCCGAACAGCTTGCGGCGCACCCGTACTGCCTGAGCGAACAGTGGCTCCGCCGCCTGCGGCCGTCCCGACAGCATCTCGATTGCGGCCAGATTGTTCGCGGTGTTGAGCGCATCGGGCGTTTCGGTCAGCCCGGTTGCGCGCCAGATTGCGTCGGCCGCGCGAAAGGCGGCGCCCGCACCTTCCAGATCGCCCGCCGTCTGCAGCGCGACACCCAGATTGTTCTGGAAGACCCCCGCCTGGCGATTGCGCGGGCCGTGCATGGCGTCATGCTCCATCATCGCCGCCTTGAGCAGCGCAACTGCCGCAGCCGGGTCGCTGGTGCGCAATATCTGCGCCTCGACCAGTCGGCTGTCGATCAGGCGCGCGCGCCACTTCGCCGGATCGCGCCCCCAATAGGCTTGCGCCTGGCCAAGCAGCGGGCGCGCGCCATCGACCTCGCCAAGGCGGATCATCGCCTGTGCCAGGTCGTAGCGGGCTGCGGCCAGCGTATCGCGAGGGATGTTGCGCCCCCCGCCCACCAGCGGACCGAGCGCCGCCTTCGCCGCAGCATAGTCGCCAAGATAGAAATGAAGTTCGCCCAATGCATGCAACACGCGGGCGGATTCGGCGGGATCCCGCGCGAACTCGGCGGCGATGCGGTCGGTTGCGCGCTGGAGAACGTCACGGGAAGTCGCGTCGATCCCGGCAGTCTCGACACTTTCTGCCAGCACCAGATACAGCGACTGGCGCACGGCTTCGCTGCGCGCCTCCTCGGCCAGAGCGGCGTCGCGCGCAGCCACGGCCTCACGCCGCTGCACTTCGGTCGCTACCAGCCCTCCGGCCAAAACCGCCACGATCGCCAGAGACGCGGCGATCGGCCAACGGGCGCGCCAGATCGCCCGGCGCAGTCGATATGCGCGGTCCCCTGACCGCGCCGCGACCACCCGCCCGTCAAGCGCCCGGCGCAAATCGTCGGCCAGCGCCTCCAGCGTCGGATAACGCGCGGCCGGCTCCTTGCGCAACGCGCGGGCGACGATCGCGTCGAGATCGGCGACTAGCGCGGAAGGCGCCTGCACCAGCACGGGGCATTGCCCGCGCCGCGCCGTAAGCCGCACCGGCTCAACCTCCAGCACACGCCCGACGCCCAGCGCGACCGGCACGCCGGCCAGATCGATCGGTGGCTGGCCGCATGCCAGTTCATATAGCAGCGCCGCCACCCCATAGACATCGACCGGTGGCCCCGGCGGCGCGCCGGTGAGCAACTCTGGTGCGGCATAGGGAGCGGACAGCGGTGCTATCGCCTCGGTCTGGGCCGACAGGTCGAGACGCTTGGCTATTCCGAAATCGATCACCCGCACGCGCCCGTCGGCGTCGACAAGCACGTTTGCCGGCTTGAGATCGCGGTGCAGCACCAGCATCCGATGCGCGGCCGCAACCGCATCGATCACGTCAAGGGCTAGCCGCATCCGCCCCTCCAGCGGCACCGCGCGCTCGGTGCACCAGCAATCGATCGGCACGCCGTCGATCCGCTCCATAACCATCCAGGGATAGCCGTCCTGATCGATGCCACCGTCGAGCAGTCGGGCAATTCCGGGGTGATCGAGTTCGGCCAACAGCTGGCGCTCGGCGGCAAATCGCGCCGTATCAACATGATCGCCGGAACGCATCTGCTTGAGCGCGCCGCTCTGTTCAAACCCGCCATCGACGCGAACCACCGCATGGACGACGCCCATGCCGCCGCGCCCCAATTCGCCGACAATGCGCCAAGCACCGAACCGCGCGCACTCTGCTGGTGGTGTCACATCGTCTACAGTTGGCGCGGTGCCTTCAAGGAATCCGTTGCTGCGGTCGACCGCCTCGATCACGCGGCGCGCAGTGGCAAGGGTCTCGGGGTCGTCGGCAAAGACATTCGACAGGAACGGGTCACGCGCCTCGGGCGGAAGCTCCAGAGCTTTGTCGACAACGGTATCCAGACGCGCCCATTCACTGCCCCCAACCATTTCCCAAACCCCGCATGCATGATGTTCGGCAAATCAATACTGGGTAAAATTACCAGAAGCGCATGTCACCAACAACGGCAGCAGCGAAGGCGCTCCTTTCGAGCTCCGCAGTTCGGACCCAGCGCGCGCAACCGTTTAACTGCCCTCAGGAAATGACCGCTTCCGCGTTCGCGCTGGCCCATATTGCATGTCTGGAATTGGGGCGCTGAGCTGTCGTACGTCCTCGGCCAGTCCGCTGTGCTCTCGGCGGACCTGCAGCGCCTCAGACGTTGAAATCTCTATCAAATTTTGCTGACCCGACGGCACCTTTTACCGGGCGACGGCGCAATTTTTCTCGTTTCTACATCCCCATGCGCTCCGACGCTGAGCATCCCTGTGTTTGAAATTCGCTGAAGCCCACCGCCTCACGCAGGCCTTCAAGTTCCGTCGCCCACGCATAGCAACAAGAATCCGCTTGTCGGCCACTGGTCGGGGCGTTAGCGCAACGATATACCATATCACGTCTCGGTTCGGGGGTTTTGATGATTTCGAAGTCGTTGCGCGCAAGTTTTGCGCTGGGTTTGCCATTCCTTGCACTGCCTGCCCAAGCGGATGATCAGACTGATGATCGTCGCCAGCGTGAGATTGTCGTCACCGGCATTGCCGAGGACGACGGCTATACTCCGCAGCAGGCGGCGGTTGCCGGGAAGAGTCCCGCGCCCCTCCTCGAAATTCCCCAGTCGGTCAGCGTCGTCACGCGTAAGCAGATTGAAGATCGCAACCTGTTCACCATCGGCGAAGCGGTCCAGACCGTAGCGGGCGTCACCGTGATGCCGTTCGACGGCACCAACCCCGACTATCGCGCGCGCGGCTTCGTGCTCGACTATGCCTATGATGGCGTTCCCTCGACCTTTTCTTCGGGCGTGCCTGAGTTCGATCTGGTCATCTATGAGCGGGTCGAGGTGCAGCGCGGCCCGACCGGGCTGTTTCGCGGATCGGGTTCGCCCGGCGGGACGATCAACCTAGTCCGCAAGCGCGGACAGGACCGCTTCAGCGTGTCGGGCGCGTTGTCGGGCGGGTCTTGGAACAATTATCGCGGCGAGTTCGACATTGGCGGACCGGTCGATGCAGAGGGGCGGCTGCGTGTCCGCGCGGTCGCTGCGCTGCATGATCGCGACTTCTTCCAGGCAAAGTCGCACACCCGCAAGCTGACCTCCTATGTCGCGGCGGACTTTGATCTTACCCCCACCACGACGCTTGGCGCGTCGATCAGCTATCAGGATACCAAGGCCGACACGCCGATGAACGGCCAGCCGGCCTTCACCAACCAGCAATTCCTGAACTTCGCGCGCGAATTCCAGCACCTTCCTAGCTGGAACCAGTTCACCGAAACCACGACCGAATATGCCGGTGAGGTGAAGCAGCAGCTCGGCAACTGGTCGTTCGTCGTCCGTGCCCTGCATCGCGATATCCCGCGTGCATGGGAAGATGCCTTCATCCGCCCCGGCACCGGTGTGGATCCGGTCACGCTGACTGCGGAATATGTGAACCGCCGCAGCCGTGGCGTGAACGGCAAAACTGCTGTCGATGCCTATGCCACCGGCCCGTTCACGCTGTTCGGGCGCGAGCACGAGTTGGCGATCGGCTACAGCTTCGACAAGCGAACCACGTCCTTTCTCAATCGCACACAGACATCGGTGGGTCGCTATTCGATCTACAATGCTGACGCCATTCCGCTGCCGTCAGGTGCATTCACCAGCGGCAGCGCGACCGACCTGCGCCAGAGCGGCTTCCATGCCCAGCTTCGCCTGCGTCCGTTCGAAGGGTTTACGCTGGTCGCGGGTGGCCGCCTGAGCGATTATACAAGCCGGAGCCGTGGCATCGCGCCGTCGACTGTTACGGACTGGGTGGTGGATCAGCGCAACCGCGTGCGCGGCAAATTCATCCCGTCGGTCGGCGCGGTCTATTATCTGACCGACAGCGTGACGATCTACGGAAGCTATTCGGACATCTTCAATCCGCAGACCCAGCTGCGCTTCGTCGGCGCAGGGCTGCCCGGCGAGCCGCTCGATCCGCGTGTCGGCTATCAATATGAAGCCGGGCTGAAAGGTCGATTCCTCGATGGCAAGCTCAACGCGAGCGCCGCAGCTTTCCGCACGAAGGACAAGAACCGTGCGGTAACCGATCTGATCAACGCCGGTTTCTCGCTGCAGGCCGGTGTCGTCAAGGTCGAGGGGTTCGAGTTCGAGGTGACCGGCTCGCCGGTGTCAGGGCTCGACCTGACCGCAAGCTACACCAATGTGAAGACCGAATATGAGGTCGGCAATGCCGGTCAGGCGGGCACGGCATTCGACATCTTCACGCCGCGCCATCAGTACAAATTCTACGCGCGCTACGAACCGGCCACGCTGGGCGGCGCGTTCGCCTCGGCAAGCGTCAATGGCCAGAGCGGCGTCGTGGGCGGTGGCGTGGCCGGGGTGCGCGAACAGGATGCGTTCGCCGTCGTCGGAGCCCAGCTCGGGTGGCGCTTCAACGACAATCTGCGCGCGTTCATGTCGGTCAACAATCTGCTCGACAAGACCTATTATCAGCGCGTCGGATCGATCAACACATACAACTTCTACGGGGAACCGCGTAACGTCCTGCTGACCCTCCGCGCGAGCTACTGAGTTGACGCGCGCGCTTGCACCGGTGATCGCACGCCAGCAGTGGCGACTGCTGGCACGCGATCGGCGACTTGGTGTTCTCGCAATCGCCCTGCTGCTGGTGCTCTGCACCGCTGCGCTTGTCGGGGCGGCACTGCATCAGGCACGGGAGCGCGAGCGCGCCGCTGCTCAGGTCGAGGAAGCGCAGGTCTGGGCGATGCAGGGGCCGGCGAGTCCCCATGGCGCCGCGCATTTTGGACGCTATCTGTTCAAGCCGACGTCGCCACTGGCGGTAATCGACCCGGGCCTGCTCCCCCAACTCGGCGCATCGCTGAAGCTGGAAGCGCATGCGAACAATCCCGCGCGCAACCGCGCGATCGACGGGGGGACCGCGCTCGATCGCTTCGGTGGATTGAGCCCGGCCACTCTGTTGCAGGTGCTGGCACCCCTGCTGATCATCCTGTCGGGCTTCGCCGCATTTTCGGGCGAGCAGGCGCGCGGGTTATTGCGACAAGAGCTGGCGGCGGGCGCGTCGCCGGTCACGCTGATGGCGGGGCGGCTTGCCGGACTCAGTCTGATCGTCTTGCTCGTGCTGGCCGTGGCCCTTATCGCTAGCGGAGGGTCGCTATGGCTGGCTGGCGGCAGCGTAGCAGATCTAGTGCCGCTGCTCTGGATGACGGCTGGCTATGCGTTGTATCTGTTCGCTTTTGCCGGGCTGACACTCGCCGCGTCGGCGGCCTTTGCGTCGGCGCGTACCTCCCTTGTCATCCTGCTCGCCTTTTGGGCCATGGCGACGCTGTTCGTTCCCCGTTTGGCGCCCACCATTGCCGAAGCCGCCGCGCCGACCCAGTCTGGCCCGGCGTTCGAGGCGGCGGTGACGAAGGAGGTGATGGAGGGGCCAAGCGGCCATGACCCGCGCGACGCCCGGCTCGAACGCCTGCGTCAGGATACGATGCGGCGCTATGGCGTGGCGAAGATCGAGGACCTGCCGATCGACTTCAACGGTGTTGCCTTCCTGCATGGCGAGGCGCTGTCGACGGCCATCTATCGCCGCCATTTCGCTGCGCTGTACGACGGCTATGACCGTCAGGCGCAGATCCAGCGGGCGCTGGCGCTCGTCTCGCCCGTTCAGGCGATCCGCCCTTGGTCGGCCGCGATGGCGCAGAGCGATCAGCACGCGCATCGCCGCTTCCTCGAAGAGGCCGACGCGTTCCGCTACGATCTGGTACAGCGGTTGAACCGCGCGATCATTCACCGGCCGAAGGGTAACGAAGGACCGTATATGGCCGATGTCGTCGCGATTACGCGCGACGCCAAATTCGTTGCAACACCAACACCGCTGCGCGAGGCGCTCTCGCGCCACTGGATCGATCTCGCGATCCTCGCCGGTTGGGCGGCGCTCGCCCTGTTGCTTGCCCTTGCAGCGACACGACGTCTTGGGAAGGCAAGCGCATGACACCTCGTTCCGAAGTGACTCGGTTGGAGGTCGTGCGCGCCTGGCGCGATCCGGTGATGCGGGTGATGCTCGTCCTGTTCGCGATTGCGGCCGGCTATGCGGCGCTGACCGGCGAGCATTGGGCGCAGGCGCGGCAGGAGGCGGTCACCACGGCTGTGACCGAAGCCGATACAATCATGGCGGACAGGCGCAAGGCGTTCGTCGAGACTCTGGCCAAGGGTGGAGAACCCAGATTCGGCCTGATCTACGCAACCGCGCTGCCGTTCCGCGCGGGGCTGCCCAACGCTCCGCTCGCCGCGCTGTCGACCGGACAGGCTGAGGGCTATCCGGCGGCGGCAAACATCGCTCCCTTTGTCGATCCCTGGGCGATCTTCGACGCGCATGCTACCGGCCTCGAAAGCCCGGCGGTGCTGGCTGCCGGGCGGTTCGACCTGGCCTTCGTCATTGTCGTGCTGTTGCCACTGCTGCTGATCGTCGCAACCTATGACTTCTGGTCGCGCGACGTCGAGAATGGCAGCGCGCGGTTTCAGCTCGCCCAGCCGGTGCGCCCGGCCCGCCTGATCCTGACCCGCGCGGCGGTGCGCGGCGGTGGTCTGCTGGTTGCAGCGATCGTCATTGCGGTGGGCTGGTTGGTGGCGGCAGGGGCTGGCGAGATTGGGGGCCTCGCACTGACTGCTTTGGTCATGTTCGCCTATGGCGGATTCTGGATCGCGCTCAGCATCGTCATCAACCTGCGGGTTTGCGCATCGACCACCGCCGCCCTGGCGGCCGGGACGGCCTGGCTCACGCTCGTCGTCCTGATCCCGGCGGCCTGTGCCGCGCTCGCCGACCTTGCCGCGCCACCGCCGTCGGCGATGGCCTATACCAACGCCATCCGCACCGCCGGGCTGCAGGTGCGCGCCGCGAACCGCGATGCGGCGCGCGCCGCTGCCACGGCGGACTCGGGGCGCGCCTACCCTGCCTCGCTCTGGCACAGCCGAAGCGAGATCCAGCAGCGCGACGCGCGGCTCGGTCCGATCCATTACGCCTATGCCGATGGCTGGGCGCGTCATCGTGCGCTTGAAGGATCGCTGTCTCTGCTGTCCCCCGCCGTGATCGCACAAGGCGCGCTCGACCGGATCGCCGGGACCGGCTCGGATCGCGCGCTCGCCTTCCAGCACCAAGCCCGCGCCTTTGCCGGCGACATTCGTCGTCTTGCCTTTGGCTGGATGGACGAGGAGCGGCTGATGACACTGGCCGATTATGATCGCCCATTGCCGCGCTTCGCCTTCGTCGAGCCGGGAACTGCGGGGCCGCTGACCCGCGATATCCTGATCCTGCTCGGATTTGCTTCGCTGTTGCTGGCGCTGGCCGCCCTTCGCTTGCGCCGCGGCGCCGCCCAATTGCTCTAAGGACTTCCGCCATGTTCGAAGCCATCGGCCTCACCAAGGATTTCGGAACGCACCGCGCGCTCGATACCCTCGACCTTCGCGTCGATCCGGGCGAAATCGTCTGCCTGCTTGGTGCTAACGGCGCGGGCAAGACGACGACGATCAACCTGTTTCTCGGCTTTCTGGAGCCGAGCGCCGGGGAAGCGCGCGTCGATGGCGTCGATGTCCGCGCCGATCCCGTCGGCACCAAGCGCAAGCTGCTCTACGTCCCCGAACAGATCGCACTGTTCGGGGAACTCACTGGGCTCGAGAATCTCGCCTATTTCGCGGCGCTGTCAGGCATCGAGGAGCGGTCGGCGACGTGCCTGCGGCAATGCCTCGCCCAGGCCGGGCTGCCGGACGCGGCTATGGACCGACGTGCATCGGGCTATTCAAAGGGCATGCGGCAAAAAGTCGGCCTCGCACTCGCGATCGCCAAGCAGGCACGCGCGCTGCTGCTGGATGAGCCGACGTCGGGCCTCGATCCTCAGGCATCGGCGGAATTTCACGCGCTGATCGTCCGGCAGCGCGACGCGGGCGCGGCCGTGATGATGGTCACGCATGACCTGTTTCGCGCGCGGGAAGTGGGGAGCAGGATCGGGCTGATGCGGGAGGGCAAGTTGCGCAGGATGATTGCCGCGTCCGATATTACCGCGTCCGATCTGGAAAGACTGTATCTGGAAGAGATGGGCCGGGCGTTCGCCTGACCCTCTCACCGATGCGAACATCACGATGACCGTTCTGGCATCGACCAGGACTTCAGAAGCGCGCACTTAGTCCCACCCGCACATCGCGACCCGCGAGTGGCGCATAAGCCTTGAGGAAGCTCGCGCGCCGCCGCGCCTCGGCATCAAACAGGCTTGCGGCAAACTCATTTCGTGACACATGAACAGGAGTCAATGAAATGCGTCAGCAGTGAGCCAGCAGTCGACCAACTCAGCCTAGCAAAAAATCGGCCCCCTCGTTCATCAACACGCGGCGACGATCGAAGAAGTCTGTCCGCCGATATGCAGCTTCGACGGCGTTAGTAATGCGGTGCGCCAGCGCCTCGTTGGCAACCTCCTTCGGCACGTTGGTGCACTCGGCTACTCAGTCGGTGAACGTGCTACGAAACCCGTGGACCGTCGCATCAGTGATTTTTGTGTCCCGCAAGACCTTAAGCATGGTCATGTCGCTAATCGGCTTGCCGCGCGAGACACTGAACAGGAGCTCGTCAAGACTGACCGTTCCGTGAAGCTCAAGATGGCGGCGATGGTTCGATCGCAGCAGCTTTACGGCGGCGGGAGCCAACGGAACGACGTGCGCCTCTTTGATCTTCATCCGTGCGGCAGGGATTGACCAGACGGCCTTGTCCAAATCGAACTCACTCCAGGTCGCCTTCCGCGTCCTGTAGTCACACATCACGTCCCACGTTTTGATCCAGATTTTGCGAAAAACTGCGGGACCGAGCGGCCCGACGAATTTCAAATATATTTCCCAAAATCAATAGTTTGAGACGTTCTGAGTGTTACTGGAATTTCAGAACGATGCCTGCAAGGGTCACCATCCTTCAGCAATATCGAGAAACCTCTTTTTCTTGTCGTGCGCGCGACTTTGAGTTCAATGAAAATCGCGTGATCGCGGCAGTATCCGAACGTCGCGCGGATGGCGGCTCTGGACCGGGCGCGCGACTTCATCGGGGCGGCATAGCGCTGGCTGCGGCGCTTCGTCGGCGAGGGTGCGGAGCAGGTCGGTGCGATCGAACACGCGCGACGCCATCAGGTGGACCACGCCCTCCTTGCTGCGCTGAACCTCGCCCTCGACCACCATCAGCCGCGCGCTCATCACCGCGCGGCGGTTGATTTCGAACAGGCGCGCCCAGAGCAGGATGTTGGTCACGCCGGTTTCGTCCTCGATGGTGATGAAGATCGCATTGCCCTTGCCGGGGCGCTGACGGATCAGCACGACGCCGCCAGTGCGCACGCGGCGGCCAGCCTTGGCGGCGCTGGTTTCGGCACAGCTCAGCACGCCCTCTGCGCGCAGCACGGGGCGCAGGAAGGTCATCGGATGGTCCTTCAGCGACAAGCGGATCGTCTGGTAATCCGCCGCCACTTCCTCGCTCTGCGGCATGGCGGGCAGGTCGATTGCTGGCTCGTTTCCCAGTTCGCGTGCACGCGCGGCGGCGAACAGCGGAAGCTCGCCCGACGGGGTGCGCCGCGCCTCCCACAGCGCATCGCGCCGCGACAGGCCGAGCGATCCATAGGCATCGCCATCGGCCAGCAGCCGCAGCGCGCGGGCGGGCAGGTCGGCGCGGCGCGCCAGCGGCTCGATCGCATCGAAGCGCCCGGCCGCCCGCGCCGCCACCAGCGCATCGGCCCAATCGACGCGGAACCCGTCGATCTGGCGCAACCCCAGCCGCAGCGCGAGCGCGCCCGCCGTATCGCGCTCCAGGCTGTTGTCCCAGCCGCTGTGGTTCACGTCGATCGCGCGGACCTCGACCCCATGTTCGCGCGCATCGCGCACGATCTGGGCGGGGGCGTAAAAGCCCATCGGCTGTGAATTGAGCAAGGCGCAGGCGAAGGCAGCCGGATGATGGCATTTGATCCACGACGACACATAGACCAGCCGCGCGAAGGACAGCGCATGGCTTTCGGGAAAGCCATAGCTGCCAAACCCCTTGATCTGGTTGTAGCAACGCTGGGCGAAGTCCGCCGTATAGCCCTTGGCAACCATGCCATCGACCATCTTCGCTTCGAACCGCCCGATCGTGCCGACATTGCGGAAGGTCGCCATTGCCCGGCGCAGCTGGTTCGCTTCGGACGGGGTGAAGCCGGCAGCGACGATCGCCAGCTTCATCGCCTGTTCCTGAAAGATCGGCACGCCATAGGTTTTGCCGAGCAGGGTGCGCAGTTCATCGGGATCATGCGGTGGTTTGGGGGAGGGAAACTCGGCCTTTTCCTCCCCGCACCGTCGCCGCAGATAGGGGTGGACCATATCCCCCTCGATCGGCCCGGGCCGCACGATCGCGACCTGCACCGTCAGGTCGTAGAGATTGCGGGGTTTGAGGCGCGGGAGCATGTTCATCTGCGCGCGGCTTTCAACCTGAAACACGCCGACGCTGTCGCCCCGCTGTAGCATGGCATAGACGGCGGGATCGTCGGACTGAAGGTCGACCTCCAGCGTGTGATCCCCCTCCCCCTGATCGCGGATCAGGTCGAACGCCTTGCGGATGCAGGTGAGCATGCCGAGCGCGAGCACATCGACCTTCATGATCGACAGCGCGTCGATATCGTCTTTGTCCCATTCGATGAAGGTGCGCCCCTCCATCGCGCCATGGTGCAGCGGCACCGTCTCATCCAGCCGGTCCTGCGTCAGCACGAAGCCGCCGACATGCTGTGACAAATGGCGCGGGAACGGAGCGGCGAGCAATTGCCCGGCCAGGTCGATCAGGCGGCGAATCTCGGGCGCATCCGGATCGAACCCGGCCTCGTTCACGCGCTTGTCGGGCAGGTCGCGGCTGAAGCTGCCCCACACGGTGCTGACGATGCGTGCGGTGACATCCTCGCTCAGCCCCAGCGCCTTGCCGACCTCGCGCACCGCGCTACGCGGGCGGTAGTGGATGACCGTGGCAGCGATGGCAGCGCGATTGCGGCCATAGCGGCGATAGATGTACTGGATCACCTCCTCGCGCCGTTCATGTTCGAAATCGACATCAATGTCGGGCGGCTCGTCGCGCTCTTCCGACACGAAGCGCGAGAAGAGCAGGTCATATTCGGTCGGATCGACCGAGGTGACGCCGAGCAGGAAGCACACGATCGAATTGGCCGCACTCCCCCGACCCTGACACAGGATCGGCGGCTGCTGACTCCGCGCGAACTTCACCAGATCGTGGACGGTGAGGAAGTAAAAGGCATAGTTGCGGTCGCGGATCAGCCTGAACTCTTCGGCCAGCAACGCTGTAACCTTGGCCGGAAGCACGGTCCCGTAACGCGCCTGCGCCGCCTCGGTCACGATATGCTCCAGCCAGTCCTGCGCGTCCCAGCCTTCGGGCACCGGCTCGTGCGGGTATTCGTAGCGCAGCTGATCGAGGTCGAACGCAATGCGGTCGAGCAGCACCCCGGTTTGCGCGATGGCGTCGGGGCAGGCGGCGAACAGCCGTGCCATTTCCTCGGGCGACTTCAGATGCCGCTCGGCATTCGCCTCCAGCCGCCGCCCGGCCTGGGTGATCGTCACCCCGGCCTGAATGCAGGTCAATATGTCGTGCAGCGGGCGGCAATCCGGCGTCGCATAGAGCACATCCGCAGTCGCGATCAGCGGCACGCTCGCCGCTGTCGCCAGCGCCTGCAACTCCGCCAGCCGCCGCGCATCGTCGCCGCGCCGGGCCATGCACGCCCCCAGCCACACCCGCCCCGGCGCGATCCGGGCGAGCCGGGTCAGCAGCGGCTGCAACCCCGCAGGCTGGACCAGTGCGAGCGGCGGAACCGGCGCGTCGCTGTCATGCGCGACCGGATCGCGATGCGCACGCTGCGCCACCGCGCTCGACCCGGGCAGGACGATCAGCAACAGATCGTCGTGAAACGCGATCAGATCCTCCAGCCGCAGGATGCAATCGCCCTTTTGCGCGCGCAGATTGCCGGTCGTCAGCAAGCGCGTCAGCCGCCCCCAGCCGCGCCGGTTGGCGGGATAGGCGACGATGTCCGGCGTGCCGTCGACGAACACCAGCCGCGCGCCGGGAACGAATTTCAATGCGGGCAGCGGAAGGCCAGCTTCCTGCGCTGCCGTGCGTGCGTGCCGCAGGGCGAGCTGGGCGCGGACGACACCCGCCACCGTGTTGCGGTCGGCAATACCGATGCCGGTGAGGCCAAGCTCGATCGCGCGCGCGATCAGGTCCGCCGGGTGCGACGCCCCACGCAGGAACGAGAAATGCGACGCCGCGACCAGCTCGGCAAAGCATGTCACGCGAACAGTCCGTGGACATACCAGAGCGGCGTCGGCCGCTCGTCATTCAGGCCGTGCCGGAACAGCCACAAGCGTCGCCCGCGCATATCCTCGACCCGATAATAGTCACGGGTCAGGCCGGGGTCGCCCGGTGCGCGGTGCCACCATTCGGCGGCGATCCGCTCCGGCCCCTCGAAACGGGTCACCTCGTGCAAGGTGCGTTGCCAGCGGAAGCTGCGCGGTGGGCCATCGGGTTCTTCGGCGATCACCTCGACGCGCTGGGGTGGGTCGAACAAATGGATCGGGCGGCGCGGCGGTTCGCCCGGGGGCGGCGCGGGCCAGTCCTGCCGGTCGCTTGCGGTTGCGGGGAGCGCGAGCACCGCCTGTTCGGGAATGTGCGAATCGCGCGGCACGAAGCGGCGGATGCGCCCGCTGCCGGCCCGCACGCTCAGCCGGTCGATCAGCGCCGAGACATCCTCGGCATGCACCGCCCCGCCCTCCAGTTCGAGCTGAGCAAAGTCGAGCGGCTCGGCACGCGGCACCGACAGGCGGATCATGTCGAACCCGAACCCCGGGTCGATTGGGTCGGCCAATGCGCCAATCCGCTCGGTAAACAGCCGCATGATCCGCGCCGGATCGCGCAATGGCTGTCCGCAATCGACCGCCAGATCGACGACATGCCCATCGCTGCGAAACAGCCGCGCGGTAAAGCGCCGCCCGCCCTGACGCCGCAGCTCCATCGCCTGCCCCGCTTCCGCTGACAGTTCGCCTATGACGCGCAACGCATCGTCAGCGCGCGCAATCGGCTCGGCAAAGCGGCGTTCAAACTGCCAGGCTGGTGCAGTGTGGCGCGGCGCGATCGGCTTGCCCGACTTGCCCAGAATGCGCGCGAGCAGGTCGGGCAGCTCGGCCCCGAACCGCGCCGCCAGCGGCCCGGTCGGGCGCGAGACCAGATCGTCGATGGTCTTGAGGCCGGCCCCGCGCAGCGCCGCTTCGGTCTCGCGGTCCAGCTCCAGCGCCGCGACCGGCAGGCGCCGCAGCGCCGCCGCCTCGCTGGCTGCCGGGGCCGTCTGAAACCGCGCCAGCGCCCGCGCCCCTTCCGGTGTGTTGGCGAGGGCATGGCGCAAATGCCCGGTCCAGCGCCGCATCCGCGCCTCGACCGCCTCCAGCAAGCCATATTCGCCGCCGAACAGATGCCCGCAGCCGGTGATGTCGAGCACCAGCCCGTCGGGCGGCTCGATCGCGACACGCGGCGTGAACCGGTCGCAGGCATCGGCAATCCGCTCCAGCCACAGCAGGTCGGCGACCGGATCGGCATCCGCCACCGCCAGATCGGGCACCCGCGCCCGCGCATCGGCCAGCGTCAGGCCAGGGGCCAGCCCCAGCGCCATCGCTTCAGGATCGCACGCGGTCAGCCGGATCGCGCCGCGCTGCCGCTCGACCACGACGCGCGGCGCGCTATCCCGTGCGGCGGAGTCCGGCGGCCCGGATCGTACCAGTCGATCGGTCGCCAGAAAGGGGAGGAACAACGCCAGATAGCGTCGCTGCGTCATGATCTTGATCCCGTAATTGGCCGTGTTCCCGATCCCATTCCACCCGCCAGATGCCACCGGCCGGCCGCCCGCGCTGGCGCTGCAATTCGACCGTCCAGGCCGGATGTCCTGGCGCATCTGCCGCCAACGGCACCGACGGGGCCGGCGCCACGCCGATCCGCGTCTGCGCGGCGCTGGGCGCAACGTCGCCGCCCACCCGCAGCAGCAGCGCAGTCACTCCCGACGCCTCCGCCAACAGTGCCAGTCGTCGGCTGGCAGTGAGGTCATAGGCACGCGGATTGCCCCACAGTTCGATCACCACGCTGCCCAGCCCGGCGCAGCGCACCGCATCCGCCGCCGCGCGCAGCACCGCCGTCGCATCGGGCAATACCGCCAGCAGCAACCGCGCCGGATCGATGCCGATCGCGGCGATACCGGGCGCGTGCAGCTGGCCACAGCGCAGTTCGGCATCGCGTTCGCGCAGCCAGATCATTTCGCCGCCCAGCCGATGCGCCAGCACACCGGCAAACCCCGCCCCGCTGCCCGCCGCCTCGCTCTCGGCCACCAGCTCATGCACCCGCGCGCGCATAACGCCGCCCCCCAGAGCCCGGTCGATGCGGTCATGCCCGGTCGGCACATGCCCCGCAGCCTCGCTCGCGGTTCGACCACCGCGCTCGATCAACGCGATGCGCCGCTGAATCAGGGAGAGCGAATCGACACGCATATGTTCTTTATATGTTCTATTTTTCGGGCTGTATATGCGGTCAGTCCGGATTTGATGGCACCGGCCAACAACCTGTCCTAAACCGACCCGCGATAGCCTTTAGGAGACCACAGTGACCCTGCCCGACCTGATCATTCCGACCTATGTTCAAATGCTTGGCGCGCTGTCGGGATGGCTGGGCAAGGCGGAGACACAGGGCAGCGGGGACGCGATCATGTCCGCGCGGCTCGCCCCCGACATGTTCCCGCTCGCGACCCAGATCCGCTTTGCCTGCGTTCAGGCACAGGAGGGCGTCTACCGCCTGCGCGGCGAGGCATTCCCGCCCGCGGTCACCGAACTGCTCGACGAAGGCCGCAATGCGGGTGGGCACCCCGGCACGATCGCCGACGCCCGCGCGCGGATCGCCGAGACACTGGCGCTGCTGGAGCAGGTGCGCGGCGGCATGCCTGCGGTCGATCCGGCGGCTCCGATCGCGCACGCGCTACCGCAAGGAATGGTGTTCGACCTGACGGCCGAGCTGTTCGTGCGCGATTGGGCGTTGCCGCAATTCTATTTCCACCTGATGACCGCCTACGCGATCCTGCGCGCGCAGGGGGTGGAATTGGGCAAGGTCGATTATGTCGCGCACATGTTCGCTTATCTGCGCCCCGGCACCGCTCCGGGTAGCTGAGCGCGAACGAGATATAAAGAATCCTTTATATTAGACTTGCCGAACTGCGGGGGCGGGCGTAAAGACCCGCCCGAGGCACGGGGGCGACCCCATGTTTCATGATCGCGCCGGTGCCCCGAAAGGGGCTTAAACGGGAATGCGGTGCGGGCGGCTTTGGCCGTCCAAATCCGCAGCTGTCCCTGCAACTGTAAGCGGCGAGCGCGATGCACTTGTTCCCCCTTCGAGGGAACAGCCACTGGGCATTTGCCCGGGAAGGCCGTGCATCAAGCCTTGACCCGCGAGCCAGGAGACCTGCCGGCGCATGGTCGCTCTTGCCTTGGTCCAGGGAATGGCCGCGGCACGGTCCTCCGTCTGAGCGACGAACCAAGCGGCGGGGGCCGCGTCGGTGTCGTGCGTCAGGCGTTCATGCGCCCGACTGGCGCATGGCTGCCGGCCGTTCGGACTGGACGGCAGGCCCCTGCCCTCGTTGCACGGCGCCGGGGGTCAAGTTTCCCATGTTGAAGTTATTGTCCGTTTCCACGCTCGCCATCGCGGCGGCATCGCCCGCCTTTGCGCGGGAGACCGTTATCACCGACGACGTCAGCGATACGGTGGTCGTCACCGCCTCACGCTCGGGCGAAGCCGTTCCGATCAATGAAGTCGGCGCGTCCGTCACCGTGATCGATGCGCAGGCGCTGGAACAGCGCCAGACGCGCAATCTGTCCGATGTGCTGCGCGACGTGCCGGGCGTTGCAGTCAGCCGACAAATCGGCGGGCTGACCCAGATCCGCATTCGCGGGACCGAGGGCAACCACGTCCTGACGTTGATCGACGGGATCGAAGTGTCGGACCCGTTCCAGGGCGAGTTCGACTATAGCGGCGTGCTCGCCGACAGCGCGGCGCGGGTCGAGGTGCTGCGTGGTCAGCAAAGCTCGCTCTATGGCTCCGACGCGATCGGTGGCGTGATCCACTACCTCACTTTGTCGGGCCGCGAGGCACCGGGGTTGAGCGCGCGGATCGAGGGTGGTTCGTTCGGCACGGTCAGCGCAGCGGCGCGCGCGGCGGGCGTGTCCGGCAATTTCGACTATGCGCTGTCGGCGACCGGTTATCTGACCGACGGCACCCCAACCGCACGCGGCGGCACGCGCAATATCGGATCGGAAAGCGGTGCGCTGAGCGGCAAGTTCAACTGGACCCCGAGCGACAGCCTGACGCTGACCGGCGTGCTGCGCTATGCGGTGACCGATGCCGATGCGAACAACAGCGACGGCAACCCCGCCAGCCCGACCTTCGGCTACACGATCGACAGCCCCGGCGTGCATTATCGCAATCGCGGCTTTTACGGCCTGCTCAGTGCGCAGTTCAGCGCGATGGACGGACGCTGGACGACCAGCCTGACGGGGCAGTTCGCCGATACCGAGCGGACGATGTTCCGCGCCAATGACGTGGTCGATTTCGGCAATGTCGGCACGCGCTACAAGGGCTCGCTGGTGTCCAGCCTGCGCTTCGGGAGCGACGCGGTCACGCATCGCGTTACGGGCGCGGTCGATGTCGAGCGCGAAGAGTTCCGCAACACCACGCCCGGCACCGGATCGCCATTCGACGCCTTTACCGGCAAGCGCAGCACCGACAATCTCGGCCTCGTCGCGCAATATGAGCTGACCGCCGGTAGCTTCTCGGGCGGTGCATCAGTGCGGCACGACGACAATAACCGCTTCGACGATGCCACGACCTGGCGCGTGCAGGGCAGCTATCGCCTGCCCACCGGTACGCGCGTGCGCGGCGCCTATGGCACCGGCGTCAAGAACCCGGGCTATTACGAACTCTATGGCTATTCGGACGGCCGTTACATCGGCAACCCGAACCTGAAGCCGGAAAAGTCGGAAGGCTGGGAAGCTGGGATCGAGCAAAGCTTGGCCGATGATCGCATCACGTTCGGCGCAACCTATTTCGACTCGACGCTGAAGGACGAGATCTACACCACCTACCCCGCCCCGACCTTTGTGGCGACGCCGGCCAACCGCACGACCCTGTCCAAGCAGCATGGCGTCGAGCTGTTCGCGAGCGCGCGGCCGATCCCGCAGCTGCGGATCGACGCGAGCTACACGCATCTCGATGCGGAGGAGAATGGGGTCGAGGAAGTGCGCCGTCCGGGCGACATCGCCAGCTTCAATGCAACCTATATCTCCAGCGACGAGCGGCTTTCGACGACGCTGACCGTGCGGCATAACGGGCGGATGACCGATGTCGCCTTCACCGACCCCAGCTACACCCCAGTGCGGGTGTCGCTGAAGCCCTACACGCTGGTGAACCTGAACATCGCGTTCGACGTGGTGGAGAAGGTGCAGCTGTTCGGCCGCGTCGAGAATTTGTTCGACGTCGATTACGAAGAGGTGTTCAGCTTCGCGACGCCCGGCATCGGAGCGTTCGCCGGCGTGCGCGTGAAGCTGTGATGCGCCGCGCCGGCATCCTGCTGGCGATCGCGGCCCTGGCGCTGCCGGTTTCGGCCGGCAGCGCTCCGCCGCCGCGTGGGCAAGCGGCACTGCCGATGCGCGTCATGTCGATCAACCAATGCACCGACCAGCTGGTGCTGATGCTCCTGCCGCCCGAGCGGATCGCGTCGGTCACCTGGTTGTCGCGCGATCCGTTGCTGTCGCTAATGGCAGAGCGGGCGCGCGGCGTGGCGGTCAACCGCGGCGAGATCGAGGATGTGGTGCGGCAGCAGCCGGACCTGATCGTCGCCGACAGCTTTGGCTCGGCGGCGACCCGTGCGGCGTTGCGCCGCTTTGGCTTTCCGATGGTCGAGGTGGCGCAGCCGCAGAGCTTCGACGAGATCCGCGCCACGGTCCGTACCCTTGCCGCGCAGTTCGGCACGGTCGAGCGCGGTGAGGCGCTGATTGCGGGGATGGACGCGCGACTGGCCGATCTGGCACGCCGCCCTGCTCTTAATCTGCGCGTGGCATCGTGGAGCGGCGACGGGCTCTCGCGCGGCGAGGGTGCGCTGTATGACGCGGTGCTCGACGCGGCGGGCGCGCGCAATGCGGTGAAGGAGGGCGTGGCGGGCACCGATGTCGAGGCACTGCTGGCGCTGAACCCCGACATTCTCGTCGCCCCGGTCGGCGGCGTGGTCGGGCAAAGCCTGCGCGATCGCGTCGCGCGGCATCCGCTGGTGCGCCGGCAATGGGCCGGACGGCAGGTCAGCGTCAGCCCGCGCGCCTATATCTGCGGCACGCCGCTGATCGCCGAGGCGGCGGCAGACTTGCGCGCCCAGCTTGAGGCCGCGCGATGAGCGGGCGGTTGCTGATCCCGGTGCTGGTGCTGCTGACCCTGTTGCTGGGGCTGATTTCGCTCGGCATCGGGACGCTGGGGTTGGATTATGCCGGATGGCTGGGCGGCGAGACCAGCGGCACCGCGCGGCTGACTGGCGTGGTCATCACCGAAATCCGCCTGCCGCGCTTGCTGCTCGGCGTGCTGACCGGGGCGATCCTTGGGCTGTCGGGCGCGGTGTTGCAGGGGTTACTGCGCAATCCGCTGGCCGAGCCGGGGCTACTCGGCATTTCGGGCGGCGCGTCGCTGGGGGCGGTGATCGCGATCTATTACGGGCTGGCTGCGGTCGCGCCGCTCGCCGCGCCGCTGGCAGGACTGGCCGGAGCGATGGCGGCGGGGTTTGCGGCGTTGCTGCTCGCGCGCGGCGGGGGGACGCTGGCGCTGATCCTTGCGGGAGCCGCGATTTCGAGCATTGCGGGCGCGGGCATCAGCCTGGCGCTCAATCTCGCGCCCAATCCCTATGCGGCCTATGAGATCATGACCTGGCTGATGGGGTCGCTCGCCAATCGCGGGTGGGAGGAGATCACGCTCGCCGCGCCGCTGATCGTGGTTGGCGGCGGCGCGCTGCTCGCCACCGCGCGCGCGCTCGACGCGCTGGCGCTGGGCGAGGTGCAGGCCGAGAGCCTGGGCGTCGATGTCGGACGGACGCGGCTGCTGGCGCTGGCGGGAACCGGGCTGGGCGTTGGCGCGGCGACGGCGGTGGTCGGAACGATCGGCTTTATCGGGCTGGTCGCGCCGCATCTGGTGCGGCCCTTTGTCGGGCATCGGCCCGCCGCGACGTTGGTCCCATCCGCACTCGCCGGAGCCGCGCTGCTGACTGCGGCGGACATCGCGACGCGGCTGATCCGGCTCGACAGCCCGATCCATCTCGGCGTGTTCACCGCCTTGGTCGGGGCACCCTTTTTCCTGTGGCTGGTGCTGCGGATGCGGAGCCGGACGCCATGACCGCCCTGACCCTTGAGGCGATCACGCTCAAGCGTGGCGGGCGGCTGGTGCTCGACAACATCTCCGCGACATTCGCCGCGGGACGGCTGACTGCGGTGATCGGGCCGAATGGCGCGGGCAAGTCGAGCATGCTCGAAGTCGCTGCGGGGTTGCTCAAGCCTGAAAGTGGCGACGTGCGGCTGGGTGATACACCCCTGCCCGCGCTGCGCCGGTCGGAGCTGGCACGGCGGCGCGCCTATCTGCCGCAAAGGGTTGGCGTCGATTGGCCGATCAGCGTCGAGCGGGTGGTCGCGCTGGGACTGCTGCCCCAGCTTCCGGCGTTCGGCGGCCTGCCCGCGGCGTTGCTGCCCGCGATCGAGCGCGCGCTGGCGGAGTGCGACCTGTTGGCGCTGCGTGATCGCCCCGCGACCGACTTGTCCGGGGGCGAGCTGGCCCGCGTGCTGCTTGCCCGCGCCATCGTCGGCGATCCCGAATTGCTGATCGTCGACGAGCCCACCGCCGATCTCGACCCGCGCCACGCGATCGACGCCATGCGGCGGCTGCGCGCGCGCGCCGATGCCGGACGGACCGTGGTGATGGCGATCCACGACATCGACCTCGCCTTCCGCTTCGCCGACGACGTGGTCGCGGTGCGCGAGGGGCGCATCCTCGCCGCCGGTCCCGCGTCGGAGGTGATGCGCGAGCAAATTCTGTCCACGCTGTATGACGTACAGGTGCGGATCGTCCGCGACGAATATGGGCCGACGATCCGCTTCCTCGATTAGCCCCGTAGCGTCTGGACCAGCACCCAGATGCCGATGGCGAGGAACAGCAAGGCTGCGATGATCCGCACGGTGCGCATCGGCACGCGCTTGACCAGTTCGTTGCCGAGATAGACCGCAGGGACATTCGCCAGCATCATGCCGAGCGTGGTGCCCGCCGTGACCCAGCCGACCTCGGCAAAGCGCGCGCCCAGCGCGACGGTCGCGATCTGGGTCTTGTCGCCCATTTCGACCAGGAAAAAGGCGATGGTGGTGGTCAGGAACGGCCCGAAGCGCGCGGGTTTGTCCTCCAGATCGTCGATCTTGTCGGGGACCAGTGTCCACGCCGCCATCGCGATGAACGATGCGGCGATCAGGTAGCGGAACCACGCGCCCTCCAGCAGCGCCGCGGCCTGTTGCCCCACCAAGGCCGCGAGGAAATGGTTGGCGAGGGTGGCGACGAGGATACCCGCGACGATCGGCAGCGGCCGTTTGAACCGCGTGGCCAGCAGGATCGCGAGCAACTGCGTCTTGTCGCCGATCTCGGCGAGCGCGACGACGGCGGTGGAGGTGAGGAAGGGTTCCAAAACAACGTCTCCGGGCCGGGCGGATGCGAATTCCAACGACACCACGCCCCTCCGCCCAGCCCGGACGGAAAGCATGGCGCCATTGGTCTCGCCCGAACGCCGCGTGATGCGGCCGCTCCCTTCGCGCCATGGCCTCTCGACCAAGTATGTTGACGCGGAGGCCCGTCGCTAGACGGCTGGCTACTCCCCAGATGACTGACGCGGTCCCTAGCCGATGTTGCGCCGCAGCGCAAGTTGCGTCGCCCTGCCCGCTCATGGCATACATACCGCAAGCACGAAAAATGGAGAGGATCATGGCCACCGCCGCTGTCGCACCCCGCACGATGTCCGATGCCGAGTGGGAGGCGCGCCAGCAGCTCGCCGCCGCCTATCGCGTGTTCGACCATCTTGGCTGGTCGGAGATGATTTATAACCACATCACGCTGAAGGTGCCGGGCGAGGATCATGCGTTCCTGATCAACCCGTTCGGGCTGCATTTCAGCGAGGTGAAGGCGTCGAACCTGGTCAAGATCGACATCGACGGCAACAAGCTCGACGACAGCCCCTATCCGGTCAACCGCGCCGGGTTCGTCCAGCATGCGGTGTTCCATCGCAACCTGCCCGATGTGCATTGCATCATGCACACGCACACCACGGCCGGCATGGCGGTGAGCAGCCTGGAGGGCGGGTTGCAGCCGATCAATTTCTACTCGTGCAATTTTTCGGGGCAGATCGCCTATCATGATTTCGAGGGCGTGACGGTGCGCGACGAGGAGGGCGCGCGGCTGGTCGCGAACCTCGGCGACAAGCGCATGCTGCTGCTGCGCAACCATGGCATCGTCGCGATGGGACGGACGCTGCCCGAGGCGTTCATCAAGCATTGGTCGCTGCAGCGCGCGTGCGAAATCCAGCTGGCGACGCTGTCGATGGGCAAGCCGCTGACCGTGTCGCCGGAAGTGGTCGCGGTGCACCAGCGCGACCTGCATATGGCGCAAGTGCCGGGCGGGCCGGGCGCGGCGGATTTTGCGGCGATGGTGCGGTTGGTGGACCGGGTGGACCGGAGTTGGCGGGAATAGGTGGCATGTGTGTACATTCTCATTTCCGGTTGGTTTATGAGGATGTATTTTATCCAAATGGGTTCTTGTAGGAAAGGCCCGGGGCTTCAGGCCGCGGTTTTCCAAGGGTTTTTGGCGGTTCCGGCTGGGGTGTTTGGCCCGGTTACTCGGCGCGGCGGGGTGATTCGGCGCGGGGTGGTTGGGGCGGTGATGCGAACATGTCGCGGGGAAACGCGCCGTGGGTGTCTGGCGGGGTGTGTCTTTTGCTGTGGGGAATGTCGGGCGAATAGACTCGCCCCGCTGTCGCCCCGGCGCAGGCCGGGGCCGCCAAGTTTTGCGGGTGTCGCCTTCCCTCTGGCGGCCCCGGCCTGCGCCGGGGCGACGGTTACTTGGTTACCTTCGCCAGTAGCGCATCGACCTGAACCTGCGCGCCTGCGACGGCGGTCAGGGTTTCCACCACGCCGTCGAACGGGGCGAGCAGGGCCTGCTCCATCTTCATCGCCTCCAGCACCAGCAGCTTTTGCCCCGCGGTGACCGCCTGCCCCTCCACGACCTCGACCGAGACGATGCGGCCGGGCATCGGGGCGAGGATCGCTCCGTCGCCGGCTGCGCCCCCGGCCCCACCCTCGGCGCGCCACGCGCGGTACCAGGCGGCTTCGCCATCGGCGAAGATCGTCATCTGGCGCGGGTCGGCGGAGAAGACGTTGTTGTAGAAATAGCGCCACGACGGCGCGGCATAGTCGAGCAGGTCCACCTCGAACCGCTGGCCATGTTCGTCCATCACCGCGCCACGCGCGCGGGGTGCGGCGTTGAGGCGGAAGGCGGGTGCGATCGTGCGCGCGTCGCGCATCTGGCTGACGATATCGCCGAACACCCCTGCGCCGGCGTCACGCGCCATGTCGGCGCGGATGTCCGGGCCGGTCAGCAGCGCGGCTTCGTTGCGCGCGATGAAGCCGGTGTCGATGGTCGCGCCGACGAACTCGGGATGTTCGAGGCAGCGCATCAGGAAGCCGGCATTGGTGCGCGTCGGCGCGATCATGACCCCGCCGCACAGGATCGCAAGCTCGGCCGCCGCTTCCTCACGCGTGTTGCGATGGACGATCAGCTTGGCGATCATCGGGTCGTAGAAGGGCGTGACCACGCTGGTGCGATCGACCCCGGTGTCGATGCGGACGTCATCGACGATGTGGTCGGGGTTGAGATCGAACGTGGTGAAGCCGCCGGTCGAGGGCAGGAAGCCCTTGGCCGGATCCTCCGCATAGAGCCGCGCTTCCATCGCCCAGCCATGGATCGAAAGCTGATCCTGCGTCTTGGGCAGCGGCTCGCCCGATGCGACGCGCAGCTGCCATTCGACCAGATCGACGCCAGTGATTGCCTCGGTCACCGGGTGCTCGACCTGAAGCCGGGTGTTCATTTCCATGAACCAGATGCGGTCGGCGCGCAGCCCTTCGGAGGCGTCGGCGATGAATTCGATCGTGCCGGCGCCGACATAGTCGACCGCGCGGGCGGCCTTGACCGCCGCGTCGCACACGGCGGCGCGGGTAGCTGCGTCCATGCCGGGTGCGGGGGCTTCCTCGATCACCTTTTGGTGGCGGCGCTGGAGCGAGCAGTCGCGTTCGAACAGATGGACGATGTTGCCATGGCTGTCGCCGAACACCTGCACCTCGATATGGCGCGGGGCGAGGATGTATTTTTCGAGCAGCACCTGATCGTTGCCGAACGAGGACGCGGCCTCACGCTGGCAGGAGGCGAGCGCGTCGGCGAAGTCGGCGGCGGCATCGACGCGACGCATCCCCTTGCCCCCGCCGCCCGCGACCGCCTTGATCAGCACGGGGTAGCCGATGCGGTCGGCTTCGGATTGCAGGCGTTCGGGCGACTGGTCCTCGCCGAGATAGCCGGGCGTGACGGGGACGCGGGCGTCCTGCATCAGCTTCTTGGCCGCGTCCTTGAGGCCCATGGCGCGGATGCTGGCAGGGTTGGGGCCGACCCAGATCAGGCCGGCGGCCTGCACGGCTTCGGCGAACTCCGCATTTTCGGAGAGGAAGCCATAGCCGGGATGGATCGCCTGTGCGCCGGTTTGCTTGGCGGCGGCGATGATGCGGTCGCCGATCAGATAGGACTCGCGCGCCGGGGATGCGCCGATATGCACCGCCTCATCCGCGCTGCGGACGTGGAGCGCATTGGCGTCGGCGTCGGAATAGACCGCGACGGTGCGGACGCCGAGCTTCCGCGCGGTGCGGATGATGCGGCACGCGATCTCGCCACGGTTGGCGATGAGGAGGGAGGTGATCATTGAAACGTGTATCCGGGCTTATGGGTCAGCACGATCGGTTCGCCGCGAAAGTAGGTGCTGAAGACCTCTGCAACCTCTTCCGAGCTGAACTCACCGGACGGTAGTTCCGGGCCCAAAAGGAGACGGAAAAGCCAGGAGTTCTTTCTCGTTGGCCTTGGCAAAGCCGAGCCCTTCGTGAAGCTGACGTGAGAGCTTTCATCGCCGGAACGCCGTTCCAAGATCCAGCCGCTCCCGCTCAATCCGGCCTGGAGGTAGAAGTGCTCGGACTGGGCCAGGATCAGAACATCACCTTCCTTGCCGGGGAGCGCCTTAGCAATCTCACGCGCGAGGTCCTGCTGCGTGGCAATTGATACGTAGTGCTTTTCCCCAAAACTGAGTTTCATTGGTGTCATCACATCCGAAACACGCCGAAGCGTGTCCCCTCCTCCACTGGCGCGTTCAGCGTTGCCGCGAACGCCAGGCCCAGCACATCTCGCGTCTGCGCAGGGTCGATAATGCCGTCGTCCCACAACCGCGCCGTTGCGTGCCACGGGTTGCCTTGCGCCTCGTAATCGTCGCGGATGGGTTGTTTGAAGGATTCGGCCTGTTCCGGCGTCCAGTTGGCGGCGTCGCGGTGGACCGTCGCCAGCACCGAAGCCGCCTGTTCGCCGCCCATCACGCTGATGCGGCTGTTGGGCCAGCTGAACAGGAAGCGGGGGCTGTAGGCGCGACCGCACATGCCGTAATTGCCGGCGCCGAAGCTGCCGCCGATCAGCACGGTGATCTTGGGGACGCTGGCGGTGGCGACTGCGGTGACAAGTTTCGCGCCGTGCTTGGCGATGCCCTCGGCCTCATATTTTCCGCCGACCATGAAGCCGCTGATATTCTGGAGGAACAGCAAGGGCACGCGGCGTTGGCAGGCGAGCTCGATGAAGTGGGCGCCCTTGACCGCGCTTTCGCTGAACAGCACGCCGTTATTGGCGAGGATCGCGACGGGGATGCCCCAGATGTGGGCGAAGCCGCAGACAAGCGTGGTGCCGTACAGCGCCTTGAACTCGTGGAACTCTGAGCCGTCGACCAGCCGGGCGATGACTTCGTGGACGTCATAGGGGGCGCGGACGTCGGTGGGGACGATGCCGTAGAGGTCTTCGGCGTCGAACTTGGGCGGGCGCGGGTCGAGCAGCGCGATGTCGGGTTTGCGGTCGGCGGGGAGGTGGCTGACGATGTCGCGGACAATGGTCAGCGCGTGTTCGTCATTGTCGGCGACATGATCGACCACGCCCGATTTGCGCCCGTGCAGGTCGCCGCCGCCCAGATCCTCGGCGCTGATTTCCTCCCCCGTCGCGGCCTTGACCAGCGGCGGGCCGGCTAGGAAGATCGTGCCCTGTTCGCGCACGATCACGCTTTCGTCGGACATGGCGGGAACGTATGCGCCGCCCGCAGTGCAGCTGCCCATGACGCAAGCGATCTGGGGGATGCCCTTGGCGCTCATGTTCGCCTGGTTGAAGAAGATGCGGCCGAAATGATCGCGGTCGGGGAAGACGTCGGCCTGATGCGGCAGGTTCGCGCCGCCGCTGTCGACGAGGTAGATGCAGGGCAGCCGGTTGGCCTCCGCAATCTCCTGCGCGCGAAGATGCTTTTTGACCGTCATCGGGTAATAGGTGCCGCCCTTTACCGTCGCGTCGTTGCAGACGATCATGCAGGTGCGGCCCGAGACTTTGCCGATGCCGGCGATCATGCCGGCGCCGGGCACTTCGCCTTCGTACATGTCGCAGGCGGCGAGCTGGCCGATTTCGAGGAAGGGTGCGCCGGGGTCGAGCAGGCGTTCGACGCGCTCGCGGGGGAGCAGCTTGCCGCGTGCCGTGTGGCGTTCGCGCGACTTTTCGTTGCCGCCCAGTGCGGCCTGCGCGACGTCGGCGCGGAGCTTTTCGACCAGCGCGCGGTTGTGCGCGGCGTTGGTGCGGAAGCCTTCGTCTTCGGCGTTGACGAGCGATTTCAGGACGGGTCCGCTCATCTTGCGCCCCCGGCGGCGAGCGCGCAGAGCGGGGCGAAGGGAGTTTTCATGGCGACGATCCTGCTGCTGATTGCGTCCAATGTGTTCATGACGATCGCGTGGTATTGGCATCTCGGCAAAGGCGGGCTGGAGAAGCCGTTGCTGTCCGTGATCCTGATCTCTTGGGCCATTGCCGGGTTCGAATATTGCCTGGCGGTACCGGCCAACCGGGTTGGCTTTCTGGCCGGGTGGACACCGGGCCAGCTCAAGATCGCGCAGGAGGCGATTGCGCTGACCGTGTTCGGGGTGTTCATGGTCGCGGTGCTGGGCGAGGCGCTGCACTGGCGCCACTTCGCGGCGTTTGCATGCATCATGGCGGCCGTGGCGTTCCTGTTCGTCGGCAAGTGAGTCACAGCCAGCGGTCCTGCATCCATGCGGCGGCGGCGGCGCGGATGCGGTCGGGATAGTCGGGCAGGTCGTTGCCGACGAGCGGAAGGCCGAAGCTGGCGATGACCTGCCCGACGCCGGCGGTGTCGAGGCCGATCCCGGCGGCGCGGGCGTGGCGGGCGATTTCCAGCTCCTGGCCCCAGAAATAGATGTTGGTGGCGGCGACATTGGCCTGCATCTGGCGCACCTCGTCGACCCGGCCGTCGCTGACCAGGGGGAGCCAGATATCGGGCATGAGCAGGGCGACCGGCGCGTCGGGGCGCCAAGCGAGCGCGTCGCCCTCCACGATGCGGATCTTGTCCCCTGCCCCGCCCGGCAGGCGCGCGAACAGGTCGAGATCGGCGTGGAGCGCGATCACGTCGGGGTCGCGTTCGACCACCGTGACCTGTGTCACGCTGTCGCGCAATGCGGTGGCGGCGGCGACCCAGCCCATGCCGAGGCCGAAGATCGCGACATGGCCGGTAGCATAGTGGACGCCGATCCCCTGGCTTTCGAATTCGAGCGGGGTCAGCGACATCCAGGTGTCACCGTCGCGGGTCAGTGCGCGGACATTGGGGACCAAAGCGGGCGGGCTCCAATAGCCGCGCGTCAGGACCATCGCCGGGGGGCGCAGCGACCAGCGGCCGCTGTCGATCGGGCGATACAGGTCCTCAAACAGTTCGGTGCCGAGGTCGAGCAGCGGATCGATCATGCGCCTCCACCTGTGGGCGGGGCGTAGAACACCCCTGCCCCCGGCCCGAGCGGCAGATCGAGCGCGACCCAGGCGACGACCATTGAGATGCCGAGCGTCATGAAGGCGAGCGCATAGGGCAGCATCAGGGCGAGCAGCGAGCCGACGCCGAACGATCCGTCCCAGCGCCGCGCGAACGCGAGGATCAGCGGGAAATAGCTCATCAACGGGGTCATGATGTTGGTGTAGCTGTCGCCCATGCGGTAGGCAGCCGTGGTCATTTCCGGGCTGATGCCGAGCAGCATGAACATCGGCACGACGACGGGCGCGAGCGCGCTCCACTTGGCGCTGGCCGAGCCGATGAACAGGTCGAGGAAGGACGACAGCAGCAGCACGCTGACCAGCAGGATCGGTGCGGGGAGCGCGAAGGCCTGGAGCGCTTCGGCGCCGTTGATCGCGATGATCGGGCCGACATTGGACCAGTTGAACATCGCCACGAAATGCGCGGCGAAGAACACGAACACGATGTACGGCGCGAGGCTGGCGATGCCTTCGCGCATCATGCGGGTGACGTCGTCGGCGGACTTGATCGATCCGGTCGCGCTGCCGAACGCGATGCCGCAGCTGACGAACATCAGGAAGAAGCCCGCGATCAGCGCGCCGTAAAAGGGCTGAAGCTGCGCCGTTCCTTCCGCCTTTTCGTTGATCAGCGGGGTGTAGCCGGGGGCGAGGGTGAGGACGAGGTAAAGCGCGATCACCGCGAGCGCGGCGAGGCCGGCGCGGCGCAGGCCGCGGCGTTCGTCGGCGGTGAGTTCGGAGCGGGCGAGTTCGGCGGTCACTTCCGCGTCTGCTTCGCCGCCCCATTTGCCGAGGCGCGGTTCGACCACCTTGTCGGTGATGAACCACACCGCCGGGGTGAAGACGATGACGATCGACAGGATGAACCACCAATTGCCGACCGGGTTCATCGTCCAGCCCGGCTCGACGATCCGCGCGGCTTCCTGCGTGAAGCCGAACAGCAGCACATCGATCTGGCCCGGCGTGATGTTGCCGGCATAGCCGCCGGAGACGGCGGCAAAGGCGGCGGCGAGCCCTGCGACGGGGTGGCGCCCGGCGGCAGCATAGACGATCGCGGCGAGCGGGATGAACACGACATAGGCGGCGTCGGAGGCGTGGTGCGAGACCATGCCGATGATCGCGACGATCGGGGTCAGGATCGCGCGCGGAGCATTGGCGAGGCTGGCGCGAATGAGGGCGGAGAACATGCCCGACCGCTCCGCCACTGCCGCGCCGAGCATGATCACGAGGATCAGGCCCAATGGCGCAAAGCCGCTCATCGTGCGCGGCATGTCGACCAGCAGGCGACCGATATTGGCTTCGGAGAACAGGCTGGACGCGGTGTAGGTGAGCACCCCGCCCTCCAGCGTCGCACCGGTCGGTGCTTCGTCACCGGTATAGGGGAGTGATGCCGACCATCCGGCCCAGTCGCCGATCGCGCTGACGGCCATCAGCGCGATGATCAGATAGACGAAGATCATCGTCGGTTCGGGCAGCAGATTGCCCGCCCGCTCGACAAAGCCCAGGAAACCGCGCTGGCGGCGGCTTACCTCATCCGATGGTGCGGCGATTTCAGTCATACGGCTCCGACAAGCTCCCGTCCGATCAGCATGCGGCGAATTTCATTCGTCCCCGCGCCGATGTCCAGCAGCTTGGCGTCGCGCAGGAAGCGTTCGACCGGCCAGTCCTTGGTATAACCCGCGCCGCCGAGCGCCTGCACCGCCTCCCCCGCGACCTTGAAGGCGTTTTCGGAGGCGAGCAGGATCGCGCCGGCGGCGTCGAAGCGGGTGGTCTTGCCCGCGTCGCATGCCCGGGCGACGGCATAGACATAGGCGCGGGCGGAATTGAGCGCGACATACATGTCGGCGACCTTGGCCTGCATCAGCTGGAAGCTGCCGATCGCCTGGCCGAACTGCTTGCGTTCACGCAGGTACGGCAGCACGACGTCGAGGCAGGCCTGCATGATGCCGAGCTGAATGCCCGCCAGCACGGTGCGTTCATAGTCGAGGCCGCTCATCAGCACACCGACGCCGCCGTTGAGCGGGCCCATCACGTTTTCTTCCGGCACTTCGCAATCGGTGAAGACGAGTTCGGCGGTGGGCGATCCGCGCATCCCCATCTTGTCGATCTTTTGCCCGATCTCGAACCCCTTCATGCCGCGTTCGATGATGAAGGTGGTGATGCCGCGCGATCCCTCGCCAGTCTTGGCATAGACGACCAGCACATCGGCATAGGCGGCGTTGGTGATCCAGAATTTGGTGCCGTTGAGGATGTAGCGGTCGCCCTTATGCTCGGCGCGCAGCTTCATGCTGACGACATCGCTGCCCGCGCCGGCTTCGGACATGGCGAGGCTGCCGACATGTTCGCCGCTGATCAGCTTGGGCAGGTATTTCGCCTTCTGCTCCGCGTTCGCCCAGCGGCCGATCTGGTTGACGCAGAGGTTGGAGTGCGCGCCGTAGCTGAGCCCGATCGAGGCCGAGGCGCGCGACACTTCCTCACATGCGATGACATGTTCGAGATAGCCGAGGCCGAGGCCGCCATCCTCCTCCGCGATGGTGATGCCGTGCAGGCCGAGTTCGCCCATCGGTGCCCAGAGCTCGTCGCGCGGAAACCAGTCGTCGGCGTCGATCTTTGCCGCGAGCGGCGCGATCTGTTCGCGCGCGAAGCGTTCGGTGGTCTCACGGATCATGTCCGCGGTTTCGCCGAGTGCGAAATCCATCTGGGGCAGGCTCATGGCGCTCTCCTGAACTTGTTTTGCGCCATCCTAGCGCGCCGCGCGCCCGCTGAGAAATTGAAAGGCCGCGCGGGACAGCATAGACGGTGTCTATGATCGAACGCTATTTGCTGCGCTATTTCCTCGCCGTCATCGATAGCGGGACGTTCACCGCCGCCGCCGCGCAGATGGCGGTGTCGCAACCGACGCTGTCCGCGGGGATCGCCAAGCTGGAGCGCGAGGTGGGCGCGAAGCTGCTGCGCCGGTCGAGCCAGCGGATCGAGCTGACCGAGGCGGGGTCGCAATTTGCGGTGCATGCGCGGCGGATCGAGCGCGAGTTCAACCTGGCGGCAGCGGCGGTGGGCGGGATCGCGCAGCCCGCGACATTGCGGCTGGGAGTGCTGACGACGATTGCCAGCGCGGAGCTGGCGGCACTGGTCGCGCGGATCGCGGCGGATGCGCCCGGGCTGGCGGTCGAGCTGGTCGAGGGGAATGCGACGGTGCTGGCGCAGCATATCGCGCGCGGGCGGGTCGACCTGGCGCTGACCGCGGTGCAGGGCGATGGCGAGGCGTTGCGCAGCGAACCCTATCTGCTCGCCCTGCCGGTCGGGCATCGGCTGGCCGGGGAAGCCGCGCTGCCCGGCGAGGCGCTGGCGGGCGAGACGATGATCGTGCGGCGCAGCTGCGAGGCGCTGCCGGAGACCAGCCGTTATTTCACGCGGCGAGGCATCCGCCCGAGTTTTGCGCTGCGCACGCCCAACGACGACCGCGCGCTGGCGATGGTCGCGGCGGGGCTGGGCGCGACGGTAGTGCCGGCGTCGCACCGGCATGCCGGGGTGGCCAATCCGGCGCTGATCGGGTTCGACTTGCGGCGGACGCTGGTGCTGGTGCGGGGGGAGGATGCGCGCGAGGGGATGGCGGCGGTTGGGGACGCGGTGCGGGGGGTGTTTGGGGGATAGTTATCAACCTGCATCAGGGAAGGTGGCGCTGTCGGCGACAGGCAAGCGGCTCCTGAAAGCGGAGCAGGCGCGCAAAGAGATCTCCTATGCGAGCTGATCCGCAAGCTTGACGAGATAGGCGTAATGGACTTTGAACCGATTATCAGGGACAAGATCAGCCGGGGCAATTTTACAGCGGTGTTCTTGTTGCAATGCCTAGAGGCAATTGGCGCGCAGTTCATAAAGGTATCGGAGTAGCCGTAGCGCTGTTTGTGCTATTCGGTGCCTTCAATTTTGTCTGGCACGAATCTGCGCTAAGAACCGAACAACGGGTAAAGGCCGCCGACGCCGCCGACGACTACGCCGCAAGCGCCGATAAAAAGATAAGGGATCGATGCCTCAGTCTCAAAGCGGAGGCACAGCTCGTGTGCGTAACCGAGGCAGTAAAATCCTCCCGCGAAAGCCAGCGCGAAGAATATGATCTCGTAGCTCAGCAGCAGGCCGCGCGATGGACCATGATCGCGGGCGGCGCGGCGAGCATCGGCCTCATTGTGAGCCTTATCGGCATTGTACTTGTCTGGACCACATTTAGAGAGACCCGGCGCAGCACCAATGCTGCGGTAAGAAGTTACGACGCTTTCGTTAAATTCGAAAGCCCCATGATAGATATTGATTTTAGTGAATACAGCGTTTTGTATCATAACGGCAGGCCGATGGTGCTGGCCTATCTTGTTGTTCGTAACATTGGTAGAAGTCCAGCGATAATTATAGACGTATGTGTTCAAGGCGATGAAAGTAGAACTTATAGCCGCATTATAGCGAGCGGAGAAAAGCTTCCTCTCAAGGATCCATTCCAGTTTTACATTCCTGAAAGTGGGGCGGTTTATGGGTATATCGAGTTTCTGACGGCGGTGTCTCCCGGCAAGAAACGTATCTTCGTAATGGGATTTGAAAAGATGGAACCCGGGTGGCGGGCTAGCATCCATCCCAACGATATTCTGGATCATGACGACCCATCTTATGACCGTCCGCTTGAGGACATAGATCGTCGATAGCACGCCCTAAGCCCTTTCGCTCAGAGCACCTTTTAGAAAGACACCTGCGTTGCGGGTGAGGACACCCGTAACCGCCTAGGTGCTTTTGCTATATAACGACGACCGTATCCTGTGCCTCGGGCCCCCTCCACCATGCTGCGCATGGTCCCCCTCCCCGTTCCGGGGAGGATTATTTTGGGGGACTGACAAACCGGCCTCGCGCGTTAAGTGAGGCGCAAAGGGAGACGGTGATGGCGGGACGCTATTTCGACGAATGGCAGGTGGGCGACCGAATCGTCCATGAGCTGCGCCGCACGGTGACCGAGACCGATAATCTGCTCATCTCCACCCTCACCCATAATCCCCAGCCGCTGCACCTCGACGCGGAGGCGGCGGGGGCGAGCGAGTTTGGGCGGATCCTGGTCAATGGCACCTTCACCTTTGCGCTGATGGTCGGGATTTCGGTGGGGGATACGACGCTGGGCACGCTGGTCGCCAATCTGGGCTATGACGAGGTGCGGATGCCGAGCCCGGTGTTCATCGGCGACACGCTGCGCGCCGAGACCGAGGTGGTGGCGCTGCGCCCGTCCAAGTCGCGGCCGGGTCAGGGGGTCGTCACCTTTCGCCATGTGATGCTCAACCAGCGCGACGAGACGGTGTGCACCTGCCTGCGCAGCGCGCTGTTGCATGCTAAGCCGGTGACATGACCAAGTTCACCGTCAACAACCAGCCGGTTTCCTACAAGCTCGATCCGGCCACGCCGTTGCTGTGGGCGCTGCGCGATGCGTCGAACCTGACCGGGACCAAATATGGCTGTGGCACCGGCGAGTGCGGCGCGTGCATGGTCGATATCGACGGGACGGCGGTGCGGTCGTGCCAGGTGACGATCGGCGGAGTCGAGGGGACGTTCGTCACCACGATCGAAGGGCTGACGGCCGAGGGCAACCACCCGGTGCAACAGGCGCTGATCGCCGAGAATGTCGTTCAGTGCGGATACTGCATCCCCGGTATCGTGATGAATGCCGCGGCACTGCTGCGCAAGAACCGCAACCCGTCGGACGAGGACATCATGGGGGCGATCACGAACCTGTGCCGCTGCGGCATCTATCCGCGCTTGATCGAGGCGATCGGGCGCGCGGCGCGGGTGGCGCGGGGCGATGAAGAGATTACGATCGATCGCGGCATTCCGGTCGAGACCGGGGAAGAATAAGAAAGCTTTCAATTGGCTGTCAGTCCAATTCAGAAGTGTGTCAGCCGACTCGACGTAAAAGCGCGTTAGTCTGAACGCCGGCGCTTTGTCGGGGAGCGGAGGATAATATGAAGAAGATGATCTTGGCAGCGCTGATCGGCGCGACCATTTTGACCCCCGCTGCTGCGACTGCGCAGGACCGGGGCGGACGTGAAGGCCGCGGTGGTGGCCAGGCGCGTGAAAGCCGCGGCGAGCAGTTCCGCGAACAGCGCCAGCAATGGCAGCAGCAGCGCCAGGAGCAGCGCGAGCAGCGGCAGGAGCGCCCGCAGTTCCAGCGCCCCGAGCGCCCGCAGGTCCAGCCGCGCCCGGCGCCGGCACCGGCGGCCGCCCCTGCCCCGCAGGTCCGGGAACAGCGCCGCGACTTCCGTGAAGAGCGTCGCGACGACCGCCGCGACTTCCGCGGGGAGCGCCGCGAGGACCGCCGCGACCTGCGCGGGGCGATCATGGGGTCGCAGACGCGCGACGAGCGCCGTGACGACCGCCGCGACTATCGCGAAGATCGCCGCGATGACCGGCGTGACTATCGCGACGACCGTCGGGACGACCGGCGCGACTGGCGCGATGACCGCCGGGACGATCGCCGCGATTATCGTCAGGACCGCCGCTATGGCGACTGGCGCGACACGCGGGCGGATCGCCGCAGCTGGGACGACAACCGCAACTGGAACCGCAGCTGGCGCGGCGACCGCCGCTACAACTGGAATCAGTATCGCGCGACCAACCGGCACGTCTATCGCCTGCCGCGCTATTACGCGCCGCGTGGTTACAACTACGGCTATCGCCGGTTCTCGATCGGCATCACCATCGGGTCGATGCTGTTCGCGCCGGATTACTGGATCAACGATCCGTTCTACTACCGCCTGCCGCCGGCCTATGGCCCGTATCGCTGGGTGCGCTATTACAATGACGCGCTGCTCGTCGATGTCCGGTCCGGCTATGTCGTCGACGTGATCCACGACATCTTCTGGTAAGCGACGCACGCGTCACGCAGGGAGGCCCGGCCGGCAACGGTCGGGCCTCTTGCGTTTCGTGGGCTCAGCGGCAAATTGCGGGCATGAAATTCTTTTCGCGTTCCAAAACCCCCGCCGGATCGGTCAGTCGCGCCCGCCTGGGCCAGGAGGTTACCGCGCGGGTCGAGGCCAATCCGGCGATGCGCCGGGCCAAGGTCGATGCCGCGCAGGTCTATTACCATCCCGGTTTCCTGAACGATGCCGAGTGCGACAAGCTGATCCGCCTGATCGACGCCAATCGCCGCCCCTCCACATTGTTGTCGCAGTCGCAGGACCCCAATTTCCGGACGAGCGAAAGCTGCGACCTCGACCGCTGGTCGCCGGATGTGCAGCCGATCGACGAGCGGATGGCGGCCTTGCTCGGCATCCCGCCCGAAAATGGCGAGACGATGCAGGGGCAGCGCTATGCGCCGGGGCAGCAGTTCCGCGCGCATTATGACTGGTTCAACGAACAGCAGGACTACTGGCCGGCGATGAAGGCGTCGGGCGGCCAGCGGACCTGGACCGCGATGATCTACCTTAATGACGTGGAGGAAGGCGGCGCGACCTGGTTCCCGCAGGCCGGGGTGCGCGTTGCACCGAAGCGCGGGTTGCTGCTGGCGTGGAACAATATGAAGCCCGATGGGTCGCCCAATATCGGCACGCTGCACGAGGGGACGCCGGTGGTGAAAGGCGTCAAATACATCATCACCAAATGGTTTCGCGAGCATGCGTGGATCCACACGCCGGTGCAGACCTATTGATCCGATCCCCCTCACTGAACCGGAGGGGGATATTGGGGGCTAGAGGATCATGTCGTCGCCGCTGCGGAGCGCGAGCACGCGGCCGATCGTGTCGAACAGCGCATCCATCGCCACCGGCTTGAACAGCACCTCGTCCGCACCCGCGGCGAGGCAGCGTTCGCGCAGGTCGACCGCAGTGTCTGCCGTGACGACGATGACGGGCAGTTCGGCCTTGGCATCGCCCCGCGCGCGGATGCGCTCGATCGCCTCGATCCCGTCCATGCCCGGCATGCGCAGGTCGACCAGCACCACGTCATACTCGCCCGCACCGATCATGGCGAGGCCCTCTTCGGCATGCGCAGCTTCGGCCATCGTGGCGCCGGCGACATTGAGCATGTCGCGCACTACGCGGCGATTCATCGGATCGTCCTCGATAAAGAGGATGTTCATTGCGCGACCATCCCATGGGTGGCGGCGGTCTGGACCGGGGAAATCATAGGCGTGCTATCACCCTAAGCCGCTTGCGATACAAGCGTCGTGCGACGGGATGTCTCACAAATTTCGCTTCGTTCTGCCGTGAGTGCGGCCACCAGTGCGGGTCCTTTCACGGGCTTAACGATGATTTTGTCGATACCGGTGTCAAGCAGCCGCTGCTCGATGTCCGGCGCAGGCGTGCTCCACAGCGCCGCGACGCGTGCTCCGGCCGGGGCAGCGGCGGCAAGTTCTTTCAGCTTTTCAACAGGATCGCCCTCGGCGGCGGCAAGTGTCGCCTCATCCGCCAGGATCATTACCGGGGCGACGTTCGCGGCAAGCGTCATGGCTTCGTCAAGCGTCGCGGCAAACTGGACCGTTGCGAAGTGCGGCGTCAGCAAAGTGCGCAGCATGCCGCGCACGATCGGGTTGCGGTCGAGCACGACGAGATGTTCGCCGTCCTTCGGTGGCTCGACCGCCGAATCGGGCGCATCGGCGAGGCGCAGCGGGAGATCGACGGTGAAGGTCGACCCCTCCCCCACCACGCTGGCAACCGTTACGCTGCCATCCAGCGCCTGGGCGAGATTGCGGACGATCGCGAGGCCGAGGCCGGTTCCGCCGAATTGGCGCGTGGTGCCGGCATCGACCTGCTTGAAGGATTCGAACACCTCGCCGAACTTGTCGGCGGGGATGCCGATGCCGGTGTCGCCGATCGCGAGCCGCAGCCGATCGCCCGCTGCCGTGACGGTGACCGAAAGGCCACCGCGCTCGGTGAACTTCACCGCGTTGGACAGCAGGTTGAACACGATCTGGCGCAGCCGGCCGGGATCGGTTTCGATCCAGCGCGGCGTGTCGGCATAGCTTAGGGTGAAGTCGAGCCCCTTGGCGCGCGCCTGCTCCTCCCACATGCGCGTGACATCGCGCAGCATCGTATGGAGGTCGGTGGCGGTGAGTTCGACCGTGAGGTTGCCGGTCTCCATCTTGGCGACATCGAGGATGTCGTCGACCAGCGCGCGCATCGTCATGCCCGCGCCATGGACGATGTTGATCCGGTCGCGCGTTTCGGCCGGGACCGAGGCGTCGCGCAGCATGATCTGAGTCATGCCGAGGATGCCGTTGAGCGGGGTGCGAATTTCGTGGCTGGTGGTCGCGAGGAATTCGGTCTTGGCCTTCAGCGCCTTTTCGAGCGCGACATTGGTGCATTCCAGCACCGCATTGGCCTCCCGCACCTGATTGCGGCTGCGGCGGATGGTGAACAGGCCGATGCTGAGCAGCGTCACGATGACGACGAACGCGCCGCCAAGACCGATGAAGAGCGTGCGCTGAAACTCCGCCTCGCGCCGCAATTCCTGCGCCTGCAGATTGGCGATGCGCAGTTCCTGGTTCGCATAGTCGAACCGCGCCGCCATCAGCGCGGTGCTGGTCGAGGTGGCCAGTTCGGTCGCCTCGTCATTGAGCGTGCGCAGCCGCTCGAGATGCCGCAGCGCGTCGCGATCGCGGTCAAGCGCGCGATAGATCGAGTAGGCGGTAAAATGCGCGTCGCGCATGACGTAGGTCGTGCCCGCAAGGTCGATGCCGGTAAACGCGCGCTCGATCAGCGTGCGTGCCTCACCGATCTTGCCCTGAAGCCGCGCGGATTCGGCGGAGACGGCGAGCAAGCGGCTTTCACCCTGATGCGCGGGGTCGCGCTGGATGATGCGGGCCGCTTCGGCCAGCGCGGCGTCGGCTTCGCGATAGCGCTTCTGATCGAGCAGCGACCGCGCGATGTTGACGTGGATATTGGGCAAGAGGTTGGTCGACTTCTCCGCCTGCGCTACCGCCAGCGCCTTGCGATATTCGGCTTCAGCCTGACGCGGCTCCTCCATCTGAAGCAGGACGGCGCCGCGGTTGTTGAGCAGGAACATCTGCAGGCGCGGATCGCCGGTATATACCTCGGCGGCCTGCTTGAAATATTTGTCAGCGCTGCGCAGGTCCTGCGCGCTGTTGTAGAGGGTGGCGATCAATTGCAGCGCGATCGACTGGTTGCGCTTTTCGCCCAGCTTGGCGAAAATATTATGCGCTTCCTGAAGCGAGGCGAGCGCTTCGGCATAGCGCGACTGCGACTCCTGCACGCCGGCCCGTGCGACCAACAGGTCTCCGCGCAGTTTCGTTGGTGCCTGGTCCCCACTGATCAGGCGCAGGGCACGCGCGATGCGCGGCGCTGCCTCTCCGGGCTTGCGGGTGCGGATCAGCGCCTCGCTCTGTAACCACAAGGCCGTCGCTTCAGCAGTTGCACGCGGGCCGGGTTCGGGGATCGCGGCGGCATGGCGCTGGGCCTGCTCGGCGGCAGCGAGCGCGGCCTGCGGGTCGCTGACCATCGCGCTCTTGGCGCTTTCAAACAACGCTTCCGTTGCGCGCTGCTGCGCGGCAGCAGGGGCAGCGAACGCCAGTGCGAGCCAGCAGAGAAGGAGGGCGAGACCCCTCGGCATCACCCGCTCTTGCGCCAGAAATTCTCGGTGCGCCCGAAGCTCGGCCGCAGCGTCGCGACCGACTTGAAGCCTTCTTCGTCGAGATAGCGGACGAACGCGTCGAGCGCGATCGGGCGGCTGATCAGATAGCCCTGGACCATGTCGCAGCCCATCACGCTGAGCAGCGCGAGCGCAGCCGGCGTTTCGACGCCTTCTGCCGTAACCTCCATCTCCAGCGCGTGCGCCAGATCGATGGTCGAACGCACGATCAGCGGATCGCGATTGCTGCTGGTCAGCTGCATCACGAACATCTTGTCGATCTTGAGCTCGGTCGCCGGGAGCTGCTTCAAATATGCGAGCGAGGAGAGGCCGGCGCCATAATCGTCGATCGCGAGCGGAATGCCGATCGCGGCGAAGCGCTGCAAATGGCGGATCGCGCTGTCCGGGTCGCGGATCACCGCCGTTTCGGTAATCTCGAAACCGATCTTGGCCCCGGACTCGCTGACGATGCGGCAGGCTTCTTCGACGAACGCCTCGTCCGCCAGCAACACCCCGGAAATGTTGATGAACACCGGCATGTCATGGCCGTGGGCCAGCATCACCTGCTGGTCGGCGATTACCTGGCGCAGCGTCCACAAGGTCAGGCCGACGATTTCGCCACCGTCTTCGGCGGCGTTGATGAACTCGCCCGGCAGGATCAGGCCGCGCACCGGATGATGCCAGCGCACCAGCGCCTCGGCACCGGTCACGGCTTCACGACGGACATTCACCTTGGGCTGATATTGCAGGAACAGCTGGCCGGCGGCGATGGCGCGCGGCAGTTCGCGCACCAGTGCCGCGCCGTCGAACGCGGCATGGCTCTGCGAAAGGTCGATCGAGACGATCCCCGCGTCGGTGCGCGCCTGTTCGAGCGCGGCTTCAGCGCCTTCGGTCAGGCGCACTTCATCGTCATCGCCAAAGGGCGCGACGGCGATGCCCCAGACCAGCTGGATCAGATGGCGTTCCCCGTCGAGATCGACCGAGCGGGCGAAACTGGCTGCAAGCCGCTCGACCAGCGCCCGCGCACCGACCGGGCTGTCCGCCTCATAGCCGAGTTCGATCAGCGACCGGCCGGCGGTCACGCTGCGCACGCCCGGCTCAAGACCGCTCATGCGATCGGCGAGGTCGTGGATCAGCGTATCGGCGCGCGGCCGACCCAAATGGCGGCGCAGCGATTGAAAATTGGCGATCTCGCACAGCGCCAGCACGCGCCAGCGGGTGCAGGCTGGACCGCCGGCACCGCGCGCGACCACCGTTTCCGATTGGTGGCCGGGCGCGTCGCCCCCGACCTCCGGACCGTCATTCATGGCGATACGCCCCGCCTCGAAAGGCGAACCGTGAAAACCGGCGGGGTCGAAACGGTCAGACATGCCGTCCGGCCTAACAGCCAGTGCTGAAGGAAGTTTTAAGGAACCCGGCCCGGCGCGATCACCGATCTAGGTAGATTCCCTATAATCCCTAACAATTGATTCAGGATGAATTTTGAGATAACCAAAATGGGTGCGCCACGTGCGCACAATGGGAGAAAAGACATGTTTGCACTCTTGTTCCGGGACACCGGCGGCGAAACTCTGCGCCCCTGGTAACCCTTTTCCGGCCCGGGCCGGCGGCGTGATGGATGGTCCTTCACCCTCGACCCGCCCGGGCTGATTTCCTGAATAGCGGCCGCCATCCCACTGGGATTGCGGCCTTTATTTTTCTGATCCGTTCTGGATGCGAAACTGTCGATCGCGCGACCGAGCCTGTGTCGTCATGCAACAAATCCACAGCGACGGCGGCTTGACTCCCCCCGCTCAGTCCTTCGCCAAGCTTGTCGCGAATCACCGCGACTCGTGGAGTCAGCGCGAGTCGTGCTTTGACGTGCGAGTCGGAACAGGGTAAATGAATCCCTTCGCAAGGGGGTTTCATGGCGGGCGATGTCTGGTTTTTGATCGCGATGAGCGCCAGCTTTGCCGCCTATGGCGCGTATCTGCTGGGCCTGCGCCGTGCGACCGTGCGGCCCAACCGCGCCTCCTGGCTGATCTGGAGCGCGTCCGCCGCCGCCGAAGCGTTGACCTATGCCGCGGTGAACCCGGGATCGCCGCAGGGATGGGTGTTCATCCTGTCCGCCGTCTGTTGCCTGATCGTCACCGCCGCATTGTGGCGCGGATCGAACTGGGCGCCGCCGACGACGATCGAAGCGTTTTGCATGGCCGCGTGCCTCAGCGCATTGCTGATCTGGGTGGCGTTTCGTGAGGCCTATTGGGCGCATATGCTGGTGGTCGCGGCGGTGCCGGTCAGCTTCTGGCCGACCTGGGTCAGCGTGTGGAAGGACCGCAGCGCCGAACGCTCGCCGGCCTGGGGGCTGTGGACCTTTGGCGACCTCGCCACCCTGCTGGTCGCGGTGCGCGCGGGCGGGTCGGGGCCGGATGAATTCGCCTATATCTTCGTTGAGCTCGCCTGCCATGCCAGCATCTGGTTCATGATCGGGCTGGCGACGATCAACCCGCTGCGCTCGTTCGGCTGGGCGCGCGGGGGCCTGGTGGTGCTCGACCGCTATCGCCATCCGCGCAACCTGTTCACGGTCGGCGAGAATCATCTGGGCAAGGCGGTCTATGCCACGTGTCGCTTTGCCGAGGGCGCGGAGCTGATGCGCTTCACCGGCCGGCGGTTTCATGTCGACGATATCCCCAGCCTGATGCGCGGGAGCGACGACCGCTTCGTGCAGGTGACGCCCGACCATTATATGGGGCCGTCGGGGCAGCTCGACGATCTGGTCAACCATAGCTGTGACCCCAATGCCGGGCTGCGCTTCACCGACGATGGCGTGATCCTCGTCGCGCTGCGCGACATCGTGTCGGGCGAGGAGATCAGCTGGGATTACTCGACCACGCTCGCGCAATCCAACTGGCACATGATCTGCCAGTGCCGGTCGCCCGAGTGCCGCCGCGTGATCGGCAATTTCGACACGCTGAGCCCCGAGCGGCAGGAGTTTTTCCGCGCGCGCAACCTGGTCGCGCCCTATCTGCGGCGCAAGGACGCGGTGACGCCGGTGCGGCGGGCGAGCTGATTATTTGACCGGCGGCAGGGGTTCGCGCAGCGGTTTGCGCGGACCAGCCAGCTCGCGCGCGATATCGGCAGCGATGGCCAGCGAGTCCGCGTCGCCGCGGGCCTTCAGCAGGTCGCGGCGCACCTCCATCCGTGCGCGTCGTGCCGCGGGGGGCAGTGCCGCGATGGCGATATATTCGCGCACCGCCTTGAGCCAGCGCGAGTCCGGCAGGGCGGTATCCTCGGCAGTGCGCGCGAATGGGTAGGAGATGACGCGATAGTCATCGCCCTCGCGCTTCAGAAACAACACGACCCATTGTTTGGGGTGGAATGTCGTGCGGACGCAGCCGCCGTCATACGCCTCTGGATGGGCGCGGACGAGTTCGCGGGGGTCGCTGGGCCGGGCGGCCGCGGTCTCAGGTTCTAGCACTCCAGGCGCATAGGCCACGATCCGATCGTCTTTGACCTCCCGACCGGGTGCCCCTTTGAGGATGACGAGTGATGCGAACAGGATTTCCGGCTCGCCATTAGCGCCTGTCCGCTGGTCGAATGGCTGAGCAACGATGATGGCGTCGGCCTGCGCGGCCAGCTCCAGCGTCGTCGGGACGCGGTAGCCGGGTGCGACGCTGCACGCATGGGCGGCGGGTGCGGCAAGCAGTGCTAGTGCGAGGAAGAAGCTGCGCATCGCCCAACCCTGTCGCAGCGCGTCAGTGATAGCGAGGGACAAAACCAGTCGCGATCCTCAGGCCGCGACATCCTCCCGCACCAGATCCGATGCGGCGAGTTCGAGCACCGCGCTGGCGCCGATGCCGACGCCTTCGCTGACCAAGGTCAGGCTGCCGCCCATCGCGACCATCGTGTTCGCGCACCAGTGCAGGCCGAGCCCGCCGGACTTGTTGACGCGGGTCGAATAGCCGCGCTGGAACAGCTGGGGCGCGTTCGCCGGGTCGAAGCCTTCGCCATCGTCGGTGATGCGGATTTCCATGCGGTCGCCGATTTCGCGGATCGACACGGCGATGCTGCCCCCGTCGCGACCGGTCGCGGCAATGGCCTCGGCGGCGTTGGAGAAGAGGTTGCCGATCACCTGGCTCAGCAGCACGCGGTTCGCCAGCACCCAGTGCGGGGTCGAGGGGAAGTGGAAGGCGATCGAGCTGGCGCCCGAATAGCGCGCGATCGTGGCGTTGCGCGCGACGATGTCGGTGACGTCGCAGGTTTCGAGCGGCGGGCGCTCATGCGCCTGTTCCTGCTGACGCCCGATGATTTCGAGGACGTTATGCAGCGCATCGCGGCCGATGCCGAGCTGTTCCTTGCGCGCTTCCCGCGCTTGGGCTTCGCTGGACAGCGCGGCGGCGACGAAGGCGACCAGTTTCTGGCGGCGCGCGGGGGGGATGCTGTCATCGGCCAGCTCGCTGAGCGCACGGTCGAGCAAGGCGCGGTCGGTCGCGGGTGCCTCGCCCAGCCCCTGGCTGAGCACGGTGCTGATCGGGTTCAGCGCATTGCGGACATTGTGCATGACCGCAACGGCGCTTTCGGACTGGCCGAGCTTGAACGACTGCGCCTCGACCTGTTCGCGCAGATCCTTGAGCTGGACCAGCATCGCGTTGAAGCTGTCGACCAGGCTGCCGATCTCGTCGCGGCGCGGCGCTTCGGTGAGGGGTACGAGGTTCCCCGATCCACGCACCACGCCCATATGCTGTTCGACGCGGTTGAGCGGGCGCAGCACCAATCGGCCGATCATCACGCTGAGCACCGCCATCACCAGCAGCATCAGCGCGGTGGTGCCGACGACGGCGAGTTGCAGCATGTTGCGGCCGAGCCGGGACAGGTCGCGGGGGACGCGGAAGGTGGCGCTGGCGATGCTGTCCCCGCCCTCCCCCGGAACCGGTACGGCGACGGCGATGTCCCGCTCGCCCAGGTCGAGGCGCGGCGCGGACACGGGCGCATTGAGCGCAAGACCTGCGCGAAGCTGGAGCAGATTGCCGAGCTGCTGCGAGGTGATCATGCGCGCCATCACGACATGGCCGCGCGGATCGCCGGTGCCGTCGGTGCGGCGGACCTGCGCGATGCCGATTGCGGCGATGCGGTCGCCGAGCCGCGCGTAGAAGCTGGCGCTGTTATCCTTCGCCAGCGCGCGGCGGAAATCGATGCGGCGGATTTCGGCGAGCAGTTGCGCGCGCAGCTGGGGCGAATCCTTGCCGGTCTCCAGGTCGATCCAGCGCGCGATCACGATGCCGCCGTCCGGGCGGACATAGGCCATGCCGTTGACGCCGAGATTGACCATCGCGGAGGTGGCGAAGCTGTCCTCCTCAAACGCGCGGTTGGGCGCGCCCATATAGTCGTAGCTCTCGTTCCAGTCGCCATAGTCGCGCACCGATGCCTCGACCTTGGACGCATATTCGGTCAGCGCGGCGCGGGTGCGTTCGACATGGCCGTCGATCGCCTGTGCTTCGAGCCGGTCGAAGCTGGGGGTGATGACGAGTGCGAGCAGCAGCGTGATGCTGGCGGCACCAAGCAGCGCGACCCCGGTCAGGATCGCGACAAGCTTGGCCCCGAGCGAACGTGGAATGCGGGAACGGATGCGGTCGAACATGGTTCGCGGCGCCGTCACCCGTAGGTGCCGGTGGCCGGTGCCGGAGTGGACTCCTCCTCGTCGCCCATGAAGCGTTCATGCGCGGCGCGGATCGCGACATCGGCCTCAAGCGGGCGGGCGAGATAATAGCCCTGGACATGGCTGCACCCGGCGACGCGAAGCGCCTGGAGATGCGCTTCGGTCTCGACGCCTTCGGCCACCACTTCCAGCCCCAGCGCGCGGCCGAGATGGATGATCGAGTGGACGATCGCGGCGCTTTCGCGCTCGCGGCCCATGCCGTCGATGAAGCTGCGGTCGATCTTCAGGCAATCGAGCGCGAATTTGCGGATATTGTAGAGCGAGGAATAGCCGGTGCCGAAATCGTCGAGCGCGATGCGGAAGCCCATCTGGCGCAGGCGATAGAGGGTGTCGGCGGCGCGCTCGGCATTGTCGAAGATGGCGGTTTCGGTGATCTCGATCTGCACGCGGCGCGGCTCGATCCCGGCGCGCTGGACGCGTTCCACGACATGGCCGACGAAATTCTGCCGGCGGAACTGGCGCGGCGAGAAATTGACCGAGACATATTGGCCCGGCCATTGCTGCAGCATCTTGAGCGATTCATCGAGCACCCAGTCGCCCAGCTCGTGGATCAGGTTCGATTCCTCGGCGATCGGGATGAACATGCCGGGTGAGATCGGGCCATATTCGGGGCTGTTCCAGCGCAGCAATGCTTCGAACGCGACGATCTCCAGCCGGTCGCGCGCGACGATCGGCTGATAGACCAGCCGCAGCTCGCCATTGGCGATGGCCTGGCTGAGGCCGCCTTCGATCTGGCGGCGGAAGCGGATCGATTCGTCCATGCTCTCGTCGAACACGCGCACGACGCCGCGGCCCGCGCGCTTGCTTTCGTTGAGCGACAGGTCGGCGCGGCGCATCACGTCGATCGGATCATGCTTCATGCCCGGCTCGACGATGACCAGCCCCGCGGACGCGGAGCCCTGCACCGAATGGCCGAACACGGTGAAGGTCTTGGTACAGGCGAGCAGCAGGCGCTCGACTGCGGCAATCGCATCGCCCTCGCCCGCGACTTTCATCAGCACCGCGAACTCGTCGCCGCCCAGCCGCGCGACAAAGCCGCCCGGCGGCACCGCCCCTTCGATCGTCGCGCAGACCATCCGGATGAGCTCGTCCCCGGCAAGATGGCCGAACGTGTCGTTGACCAGCTTGAACCGGTCGAGGTCCATCATCGCCATCGCGAAGGTGTCGGGACCGCGCACATGGTCGGTCAGCGCGCGCATGAAGGCGAGCCGGTTGGGCGCGTCGGTCAGGCTGTCGTGATTGGCGAGGTGGCTGGCCTTGCTCTCATTCGCGGCGAGCTCTGCCTTCTGCTCTTCCAGCAGCGCCATGGCGCGCGCGAGCTGCTGATCGACTTCCCAGCGCTTGCCCAGCGCGGTTGCGGTCTGGACAACTTCTTCCACCTGGAAGGGCTTGGCAATGTAGAAGATCTTGTCGGCGGGACCGGCGGCGCGGCTGATTTCGAGCGGGGAGAAATCGGAATAGCCGGTGACGATGACGATGTTGATATCGGGATCGATCGCACGGATGCGCTTGGCGGTCTCCTTGCCGTCGATGCCCGGCGGCATGCGCACGTCAATGAAGGCGACCGGGAACGGGTTGCCGCTGGCCTTTGCCTTTGCCACGGCCTCGACGCCGTCCAGTCCCTGCATGCAATGGACCGTCTCGAATTCCGGCAGATCGCCGACGGGTGCGGTCGCGACCTCGTCATCGCCGAACAGTTCTGCGGCCATCGCGTCGAGCGCAGCGCCCTGCGCCGCCCCGATACCGCTGCCCTTGAAGCATTGGCGATAGGATTCGTGCATCCCGGCTTCATCGTCCACGATCAGAATGCGCAAGGCCAAGTCCCCTCTTCCACTTGCATCCCGCGTACGCGGTGCGGGTTAAGGCGAGGTAAAAGGGTTAACGCCGCGTTCCCCATCGGCTCCGGGACTTGCCCTAAAAAAATGGGGCGCCGCGGACTGGCCGGGCGCCCCGTCGAGTTCAGGAGGGGAAAAATGCGTCTCCGCACACCGGCTGTATGCGGCGGATGCGGCGATCGAACCACGGTCAGACTCTGACGCAAGCCGGTGCGGCGGCGCGCACCATACCCAAAATGCGCGCCCGAACTTTTTCTATACAGCTGTCATGAAACCGGTTACAGTTTTGGCGCAAAGAACATAATAGGCGGGCCGTCGAGTCGCGCATCATGCGCACGCGGCGGTTCAGGGTAAACGTTGTCAAACCTCCAGGGGGGATGCTGTGAAGGCTTCACATTCCGCAACTAACGGACTTATTCGCGGTTCGCGCTTGCGCGCCGCTGCTGCTGCACTCGCATGGTCGAGCGCGGGGACGGTGCTGGCCATCGGCCTCGCGGTACCGGCGCAGGCTCAGGTCTCCTCGTCGCTGCGCGGCAAGGTCACGGCCGAGGGCGGTGTCAGCCAGGTGACGGCGGTCAACGTCGATACCGGCTTCACGCGCACCAGCACGCCGAGCGCCGATGGCAGCTACCAGTTCGCATCGCTCCCCCCCGGCACGTACCGGCTTGAGGTGACCACCCCCAGCGGCGTACGTCGCACGGACGAGTTCCGCCTGGCGGTCGCGCAGAACGCCGTGTTCGATTTCGACCTCTCGACGCCGCAGGTGGCGTCCGCCGATGGCGGCGACGAGATCATCATCACCGGCGGTCGTATCCGTTCGATGCAGGGCGGCGAAGTCGGCACGACGATCAGCCCGCGCCTGATCGAGCAGCTGCCGCAGAACAACCGCAACTTCCTCGCGTTCGCCGACTTGGCGCCGGGTGTTCAGTTCATCACCAACGGCAGCGACCAGTCGCGCCTGCAGGGCGGTGCGCAGAACTCCAACACCGTCAACATCTTCATCGATGGCGTCGGCCAGAAGGATTACGTCCTCAAGAACGGCATCACCGGCCAGGATTCGACCCAGGGCAACCCGTTCCCGCAGTCGGCGATCGCCGAATATCGCGTGATCAGCTCGAACTACAAGGCCGAGTTCGACCAGGTCAGCTCGGTCGCGATCACCGCGGTGACCAAGTCGGGCACCAACCAGTTCGAGGGGTCGGGCTTTGTCGACTTCACGAACCAGGACCTGCGCGATCCGACCCCGAACGAAATCCTCCGACCCGGCGCGACCGGCAAGATCCGCACCAAGGATCTGCAGTTCGGCGGCACGCTGGGCGGTCCGATCATCAAGGACATGCTGCACTTCTTTGCCAGCTACGAAGGCAAGCGCCGCATTACCCCGCGGTCGGTGACCTTCCCGTCGTCGCTGAGCTCGGGCCTGTCGCTGGTTCCGGCGGCGCTCGCTGCGAATTACGGTCAGTTCAACGAAGAGTTCAACGAGAACCTGTATTTCGGCAAGCTCACCTTCACCCCGACCGATAGCGACCTGTTCGAAGTTTCGGGCAAGTATCGCGACGAAACCGGCGAGCAGTTCAACAGCGGCATCGCCGCGTTTGAAACCCGCACGCTGGCCCGCGTGAAGGAAATCCGTGGCCTTGCCCGGTGGGAACATACCGCCGAAAACTGGGTCAACGACTTCAAGGTCGCGTATGAAGACGTGACGTGGAACCCGCGTCCGGCGACGGAGGCCAACCGCAACGTCTATCGCATTCGCATTCCCAACCCGGCCAATCCGGCGCAGAATCTGGACGGCAACGTGCTGGAAACCGGTGGCGGCACCAATTTCCAGGACAAGGGGCAGAAGGGTTGGCAGATCTCCAACGACTTCACCTATACCGGTCTTGAAGGTCACACTTTCAAGGCGGGCGTGAAGGCGAAGTGGGTCACGCTCAACTCGCTGCAGCTGAACGGCTTCAACCCGGTGTTTCGCTATTTCACCCCGCTGGGTGCGACCACGCTCAACACCACGACGCCGTATCAGATGAGCTTCCAGGCGCTGGCCGGCGGCTTCACCGACGCGCAGCTGCGGTCGAAGAACTTCCAGCTCGGCCTGTATATTCAGGACGATTGGGATGTGACCGATCGCCTGACGGTCAATCTGGGCCTGCGCTGGGACTATGAAGAGACCCCGGCGTTCCTGAACTATGTCCATTCGGCGGCACAGGTCGCGGCGGTCCAGCCGGCGAATTATCCGAACCTGGTCGGCGCCAACTACAATATCAACGATTACATCTCGACTGGCAGCGAGCGTAAGGCGTTCACCGGTGCGTTCCAGCCGCGCTTCGGCTTCAACTACAAGATCGACGAAGCGGGTCGTTTCGCGATCTTCGGCGGGTTTGGTCGCTCCTATGACCGCACTCAGTTCGACTTTATCCAGCAGGAGCTGGCTCAGGGGTCGGCAGCGGGCCGGACGTTCAACTTCATCGTCCCCGGCGATACGGTCAACGTCTGCACGCCGAGCGTGACCTGCATCCCCTACAACCCGATCTATCAGACCGAAGCGGGTCGCGCGGCGCTGATCGCCGGGCTGCCGGCGGGTGCGGGACGTGAGCTGCGCTTCATCAAGAACGACCTGAAGACGCCGTATTCGGACCAGTACAGCATCGGCCTGCGCGGCGATTTCGGGCTGCTCAATGCCGAGATCGGGTATTCGCACGTCGAAAGCCGCGACGGGTTCGTCTATCTGCTCGGCAACCGTCGTCCGGGCGGGCTGTTCTTCCCGGCGACCGGCAACCCCGATGCGCCGTTCGGCTTCCCGCCGTCGCCGTTCGGGTCGATCATCATCGGCGACAACGGACTTGAGACCAACGCCGACACCGGCTTCATCAAGCTGATCAAGCGTTACACCAAGACGTCGCCGTGGAGCATCGACGCGACCTACACCTACACCAAGGCGAACGAGAATCGTCAGTTCGGTGAAGTGTTCTCGCTCGATTACTCCAGCATCGACGAATATCCGTTCCGTCCGTCGGCGGGCGTGCGCAGCCATCGCTTCGTGATGGCCGGCACGGTCGACATCCCGTACGGCATCACGCTGGCGACCAAGTTCCAGATCGCGTCGCCGGTCTGGCTCAAGCGCTTCGCGACCACACCGGGCGTGGGCGTGCCGGGAACCAAGGACATCGTCGCGATCGAAGCGGACGGCAATGGCGACAAGTGGGGCTATCGTCAGCTCGACCTGTCGGCGACGAAGGAGTTCAAGCTCGGCTTCATCAATGACAACACCCGCGTGTGGTTCCGCATCGACATCATCAACCTGATGAATGACCGCAACTATAACGGGTTCAACTCGACCACGGGTCGACGCGACTACAACAACTACAACATCGACGGCCCGCCGCGCACGGTGAAGGTCTCGACCGGGTTCAACTTCTAATCCCGGTTTCGGTTACGGCGCGCGGACGGATTCCCCCGTCCGCGCGCCTTTTTTTATGTGTAAAGGAGTATCCCATGGGCTTTCGCCTGCCTTCGCTCGGCCTTGCCATGCTGCCACTTGCGGCCGCCTGTTCGACCACGCCGGCAGCGGTCAGCCCCCCTGCCCCCGCGCCCGTCGCCGGTCAGGCGGCGTTTGCCGAGGATCTCTCGCGCCGCACCTTCGACTATTTCTGGGAGACGACCAGCGTCGAGACCTGCCTCGCGCCGGACCGCTGGCCGTCCAACCCCTTTTCCAGCATCGCCGCGACGGGCTTTGCGCTGACCGCGTACGGCATTGGCGCCGAGCGCGGCTATGTGACGCGCGAGGCCGCCGCAGAGCGGACGCGCAAGTGCATGGAATTCTACTGGAACGCGCCGCAGGGCCCGGCGGTCAGCGGCACCGCGGGGCATAAGGGTTTCTTCTACCATTTCCTGAAGAATGGCGACGGCACGCGCTATCGCAATACCGAGCTGTCGACGGTCGACACCACGCTGCTGCTGGGCGGCGTGCTGTTCGCGCAAAGCTATTTCGACCGCGACAATCCGACCGAGGCGGCGATCCGCGATCTGGCAGAGAAGATTTATGGCCGCGTCGACTGGACCTTTGTTCAGCGCGAGCGCAGCACAATCCCCTCGGCGAACAGCAAAGGCGGCAAGGCGATCGCGATGGGATGGTATCCCGAGCGCGGCAACGGCGGCGATTTCGGGACGCATGACTGGGTCGGCTATGACGAGGGGATGCTGGTCTATATCCTCGCGCTCGGGTCGCCGACGCATGCCGTAGGCAAGGACGCGTGGGACACCGGCTGGTCGGGCAAGCTCGGCAAGAGCTGGGGCACCTATTACGGGCAGGAGCATCTGCAGTTCGAGCCGCTGTTCGGCCACCAGTACAGCCATGTGTGGGTCGATTTCCGCGGCATCCAGGATGCGTTCATGGCCGGCAAGGGCATCGATTATTTCGAGAATAGCCGCCGCGCGACGCTGGCCCAGCGCGCCTATGGCGTCGACAATCCGGGTAAATGGACCGGATATTCGGGCGATATCTGGGGCTGGACCGCGTCGGACGGTCCCGGAGGCGCGGCCAATGGGCGGGTCGTCAATGGCGAGCCGCGTGAGTTTCAGGGCTATTCCGCACGTGGCGTGAGCAGCTATCGCATCGTCGATGATGGCACGATCGTGCCGACGGCGGCGGGCGGATCGGTCGCGTTTGCGCCCGAAATCGCCCTCCCCGCGCTGATGGCGATGCGTGCGAAATATGGCGACAAGCTGTATCAGCGTTACGGCTTCAAGGACGCATTCAACCCGAGCTATACCTTCACCGATGTCGGCAGCCGCGATGGCGTGGTCGATGCGAAGCATGGCTGGTTCGCCCGCGATTATCTGGGCATCGATCAGGGACCGATCCTGGCGATGCTGGAGAACCACCGCAGCGGCCTGGTGTGGAAGACAATGCGCAAGAACCCGCATATCCGCCGCGGGCTGGAGCGTGCGGGGTTCAGGGGCGGGTGGCTGGAGCGACCGGCCGGGAAGTGACCACCGGATAGAGAAAGGGCCGCCCGACGCATTGCCGGGTGGCCCATTTTCTTATTCCTCGCCCATCCGCAGCGCGGCGATGAAGGCTTCCTGCGGGATGCTGACCGAGCCGTACTCGCGCATCTTCGCCTTGCCCTTTTTCTGCTTGTCCAGCAGCTTGCGCTTGCGGGTGGCGTCGCCGCCATAGCATTTGGCGGTCACGTCCTTGCGCATCGCGCTGATCGTTTCGCGCGCGATCACCTTGCCGCCGATTGCGGCCTGGATCGGGATCTTGAACAGATGGCGCGGGATCAGTTCCTTCAAGCGCTCGCACATGCCGCGCCCGCGCGCTTCGGCGGTGGAGCGGTGGACGATCATGCTGAGCGCGTCGACCGGCTCTTCGTTGACGAGGATGCCCATCTTGACCAGATCGCCCTCGCGATAGCCGATCTGCTCATAGTCGAAGCTGGCATAGCCCTTCGACAGCGATTTGAGGCGATCGTAGAAATCGAACACGACTTCGTTGAGCGGCAGTTCGTAGGTCACCTGCGCGCGGCCGCCGACATAGGTCAGGTTCTTCTGGATGCCGCGGCGGTCCTGACACAGTTTCAGGATCGACCCGAGATATTCGTCGGGGACATAGATCACCGCCTGAATCCACGGTTCGGCGATGCTCTCGATCTTGTTGGGATCGGGCATGTCGGCGGGGTTGTGCAGCTCGATATGGCCGCCGCCATGGGTCAGCTCGATCTGGTACACCACCGACGGCGCGGTGGTGATGAGGTCGAGATCGTACTCGCGCATCAGCCGTTCCTGGATGATCTCCAGATGCAAGAGGCCAAGGAAGCCGCAGCGGAAACCGAAGCCGAGCGCGGCGCTGGTTTCCATCTCGAAGGAGAAGCTGGCGTCGTTGAGGCGCAGCTTGCTGATGCTCTCCCGCAATTTCTCGAAGTCGTTGGCGTCGACCGGGAACAGGCCGCAGAACACCACCGACTGGACTTCCTTGAAGCCCGGCAGTGCTTCGGTGGCGGGGCGCTTGGCATCGGTCAGCGTGTCGCCGACGCGTGCCTGCGCCACTTCCTTGATCTGTGCGGTGATGAAGCCGATCTCGCCGGGGCCGAGGTCGGCGAGCTGCTCGATCTTGGGCCGGAAACAGCCGACGCGATCCACCAGATGCGTGGTGCCACTCTGCATGAACTTGACCTGCTGGCCCTTTTTGATCGTGCCGTCGATGACGCGGATCAGGATGACGACGCCGAGATAGGGGTCATACCAGCTGTCGACCAGCATCGCCTTCAAGGGCGCGTCGGGATCGCCCTTAGGCGAGGGGATGCGCTCGCACACGGCGTTCAGGATTTCGTCGATGCCGATGCCCGACTTGGCCGAGGCGAGCACCGCGCCCGACGCGTCGATGCCGATCACTTCCTCGATCTCGTTGCGGACCTTTTCGGGTTCGGCGCTGGGCAGGTCGATCTTGTTGATGACCGGCACGATTTCATGGTCGTGCTCGATCGACTGATAGACGTTGGCGAGCGTCTGCGCCTCGACGCCCTGCGCCGCGTCGACCACCAGCAGCGCGCCCTCGCACGCGGCCAGCGACCGGCTCACTTCATAGGCGAAGTCGACATGGCCCGGCGTGTCCATCAGGTTGAGGACATAGTCCTTGCCGTCGGCCGCCTTCCAGTCGAGGCGCACGGTCTGCGCCTTGATCGTGATGCCGCGCTCCTTCTCGATCTCCATATTGTCGAGCACCTGCTCGGACATCTCACGCGCGGTCAGACCGCCGGTGCGTTGGATGAGGCGATCGGCCAGGGTCGACTTGCCATGGTCGATATGCGCGATGATCGAAAAATTGCGGATACGGGAAATGTCGGTTGCCATAACCCGCGCGCGTAGCAGGGGGCGACGGGCTTGCGAAGGGGGATCAGTGGGACTGCGCGGCGATGATGCGGTCGATTTCGGCGATGACGTGGTTGGCATAGGAAGCCAAGACATCATGGCCGCCCTTTATCAAAACCGCGCGGGCGGATTTTGCTTGGACGGTCAAAGCGCTTAGATCAACAGATTGGCTGCGGCATTCCGTCAAAAACGCAAGAGCAAGGCAAAATGATAGGGTGGTTACTGCCCAGTCTAGTGGTGCCTGCTCCAGAGTTCTCTCTGCCAGCGCCAGACGATAGGCCGCCGCCGCCTCCTCAAGCCACGCCGACCCTCTATTTCTTAAGCCAAGCTTCAAAAGAGCGTTGCCCAAGCTATTCTGCGTCATCGCCCACTTGAACGGAACCCGATCACGCGTCCGTTCACCGAGCGCTAGACGATACGCCGCCACCGCATCGTTGAGCCTTGCCGTCCCGCTCTCTCTTTCGCCCAGCGCTTGAAGCGCGTTGCCCAGATTATGTTGAATCATCGCCCAATCGAGAGGAACTCGTTTGCGCGTCCACTCCTCCAGCGCAAGACGATAGGCAATCACTGCCATCTCTAGCCGCGCCGTCCCACTTTCCCGTTCGCCCAGTATCCCCAGTGCATTCCCCAGATTATTTAATGTCATTGCCCAGTCTAGCGGTACGCGTTCACGCGTTCTTTCCTCAAGCGCAAGACTATAGGCTGCTACCGCCTCTTCTAGTCGCACCGGCCCATTTTCCCGCTCACCTAGCGCTTGAAGCGCATTACCCAGATTATTTTGCGTCGAGGCCCAGTCGAGTGGATCACGCTCGCGCGTCCGCTCCTCCAGCGCCAGACGATAGGCAGCCACCGCCTCCTCCAGCCGTGCCGCGCCACCCTCCCGTTTACCCAGCCCCTGTAGCGCATTAGCCAGGTTATTTTGTGTCGCTGCCCAGCTGAGCGGTGCGTTTTCACGCGTTCGTTCCTCCAGAGCCAGCCGATAAATCTTGACTGCCTCCTCAAGTCGCGCCGTCCCGCTTTCTCATTCGCCCAGCATCGAGAGTGCGTTGCCTAGATTGTCCTGCGCGCTAGCCCAATTGTCACGGTCATGGCCGCGAGGACACGCCTCAACAATACTCCGCCGTCGCCGTATAGCTTCGGGCAACAGCGCGGGATCGCCGAATCTTTCGCCCCATTCCTGCTGAGTATCGGCGGCCTGCCATAGCTGAATCAATCGCTCATCCTGAGCCTGCGGCGGCAAAATCGCGGCTGCCTCGTCATGGAATCGCACAGCGGTCGCATAATCACCCGCCACCCGCGCATTCTCGCCGCGCAGCGCAATTCGGGCGGATTTGGCGATCAGCAGGGGGGCGATTTTCTCGTCCAGCGCGTCGACGGCGTCGGCCAGCAGGGCGTCGGCGGTTGCGAAATCGCCCCGATCGGTGGCCGCCTTTGCGTCGGCGAGTAGCGCGGCGTCGCGGTTGCCCTCTGCCTCAAGTTCCTCGATCCGCGCGCGATAGTCGCGCCACTGGTCGATCTTGGCGTGCAGATAGGATTGCAGCCCTTCCAGATCGTCGGCGTGATGCTGTTCCGCATAGCCCTGTGCCAGCGCGCGCAGCAGTTCGATCGACGCCGGCTTGCCCGTCCCCTGATGGGCGCGGACCTGGTCAAGAATCGCGGTGACCGCATCCAGTTTTGCGTTCACAGCATCAAAGCGATCGTGCATCTCGGCGCGAAAGCTGTTGAGGTCGTGCTCCAGCCCCACCAGCGCCGCCGCCTGTGCCCCGGCAAACGCGACCACCTCGTTCAGCCGCTCGAACGTCAGGATGCGGAATGCGGGGTCATTGTCCTTGACCGCCTGCGCAAAGAATAGCTGGAACGTCGCCGCCCAGCCGCGCTTGCCGGCGTGGCCGGTGCGGAACACGGCGCGCAGGCCTTCGGTGAGGGGTTGGCCCATCACGCCCTCAACCCGAGCGATCACCGCCTCCACCGCCACTGCATCGGGATCGGCATCCGCCCGATAGATGTCCCGGACCAGCCGCTCCAGTTCCGCGTCGGAGAAATTGCCGCCATCGAAGCGGAATTCGGTCAGCGCCGGATCGCGAACGGCCTTTTTCAGCGCCGCCAGCGCTGGGTGATCGTCGAACCGGGTGGTCGCCCCCTCGGCCAGGCGCGCCATGACCTGAACCGATTTAAGCCAGGCGTCATGGGTGGCGCGCAGCACGTCATGATTTTGCGGGGTCTGGGTTTCCGCCAGCACGCGCAGCAGCTTGCGCGAGCCGGCGACCGCCGTGGCATCGGCGCGATTGCCGATCAGCCCCGAGACGCAAATGGCAGCGACATAGGCAAGCGTAAACGGTTCGGCCAAGGCTTCACTCCCCCAAGGCGGCATGCAGCCTAGCCAGCCGGACGCGCCGACGCCAGCCGCCGAATCCGCTTGCAACGCCCAGGTTGGAGCGCCAGCCTGTCGGCATGCGCGCCATTCTCCTTGCCCTTGCCTGTTCGCTCGCGCTCCCCGCAGCAGCGGCGGAGCCGACGACCTATGTCGTCCGCCATTTCGATACGCCGAAGGGGGAGAAGGACCCGAACCTGCTACCCCAAGGCGCGGCCCGGGCCGAGGCGCTGGCGCGCTGGTTTCGGGGGAAGCGGTTGTGCGCGATTCTGGTGACGCAGTATCAGCGCACGCGACAGACCGTCGCTCCGCTCGCCGCCAGCCGGGGCATCGCGCTGCAAAGCTATGACGCCGCCGATACCGCCGGCGTGGTCGCCCGCGCCAAGGCATCGCCCTGCCCGGTGCTGATCGTCGGGCACAGCAATACCGTTCCCGATATCGTCGCGCAGCTGGGCGGCGCGCGTCCAGCCGACCTCAAGCACGAGGATTTCGGTGACGTGTGGACGGTTGCCGATGGCAAAACGGATCGCGTGACGATCGCCCCCTGATCGTCCGCGATCCGCATTTGCCTTACCGAGCGGTATTAGAAGGGCAGATCGACCCGTTCGAAGGTTGGGCTGTTCGCCTCCGGGCTATCCGCTTCGGCATACACCGCGACGCTGCCCGGCTCGACGCCGCCGATATCGCCGGTGCCGCGCGTTTCGGCCCAGGCATAGCCGTTGCCAGCCAGGCCGATCGTGCACTTGATCTCTTCACCGCCCGGCCCTTCGAGCAGGACGACCGCGCCGCGGGTCAGCAACGGCGTGCCATAGTTGAGCTTGACCCGGCGGTCGGTCACTTCGTCGACGCGCAGCGGGACCAGCTTGAACGCCGCCGAGCGCGCAACCGCGAAGGCGACCTCACGCTGCAGCTGGGTGTAGATGGTGCGGCCGGTGTCGGCGGTGACCGCGGTGGTCGTTTCGCCAGCCGTGGTGGAGCCAATCTCGATCGTTTTGGTGATCATGTTGCCATGGATCGCGCGGCCGCGAGCATCCTTCAGCGAGAACTGCACGCTGATCTTCGCGTCGATCCGCTTCTGATCCATGTCCGGCGTCGAGACGCTGCTGCCGCTCGCGCCAACCTCCGACATCGCGCCGGTTAGCGTATAGGCGCCGGGCGTACCGGCCCGGACCACGCGGAACTTGCCCGACGAGGCGATCGCCGCCTCCATCGACTGGCGCAGCGCCGAGAAGTTGCTGACGCAATCGCGCACCAGTTCGGTCCGCCATGCGCGAGCATAGGCAAATGCCGCACTGCTGGCATAGCCGGCGCCGCCCCAGCCGGCATAGCCGGCGCTGCTGCTGCGGCCATAAGCCGCTTCGGACCCGGAGGTCACGGCATAGAGCGTGCACTTTTTCTCGGTGGTGAAGCTGCCGATGACGACAGGGATCAGGCCGCTCTGCGCGCTGGCATCCGGGGCTCCGAGCGAAACCAGCGCCAGCGGCGTCAGCAAAGCGAGGCGATAGACGTTACGCATCAGCGGCGACCCTTCTTCTTGGACGGCGGCGGCGGCGGTGGCGCAAAGCGCGCGACCGATCCGGTCGCTGGCGCGGCGGCAAACTGGGTGATCATCTGGGCGCGCGAGAAGCGCGGCATCACTTCGGTCACCTGGACCATGCCGATCTCGGTCCCCTCACCCTTGGAGAGACACTCACCCGAGTCCGGATCGACCGCAGCGCAGGCACCGCCCGTGTCGCTGAAGATCTTGAGCGTGTCGCCGACCTTCAGCGTATCCTCGCCATAGTTGAGCAGGACCAGCCCGTCCGGCTGCACGCCCGCCACCTTCATGGGATAGAGCGCGAGGGTCAGGCCGCTCGAAATCTTCTGCGCTGCGGTGCGGAACAGCGACATATAGTCGATGGTGCCATTGGGGCCGCAGGTCGTGCCCGACCGCTGGTCATGGCGGATCGTATCGGCCCAGCGCACCTGGCCGGTGCCGGTGTCGACGATGCGGATGTCGATCTCGAGGCTGGCGATCGCAATCGCACAGGTCGGCGTGTTACGCGCGCCGAGAAAGCCGCCGAGCACCGCCATGCCGAGCGTGCTGCCGACATCGGCCTTGGTCTTGGTCTGGCCCTGAGTGATGGTGCCGTAGATCAGGAAATCCACACCCTCGGCCAGCGCGCGCTGGCCCGGATTGCGGCTGGTCACTGCCCCGCTCTTCTGCAGGGCCCGCTCATCGGCGAGATTGCCGAGCTGGCGCTCGATCACGCGAAAGCGGTTCCCGTTTGTGATCGCGGTGAGGATCATCGTCGAAAAGGCTTCGGACTGACCGGTATTGGCCAGATCCTTCATTTCCTTCACGCCGACGATCGGCTTGCGCACCTGCGCCTGCGGCACGGCACGTTGCTGAGCATTGACGGGCGAAATCGCGAGAAACGCGATGGCCGACACAATATACGCGAAGAACTTCATAGCCTCCCCCGGGTCGAAGCGATTCGCTACGGCTAAACCAGTTTTAAGGCTGAATCGACTGACAATTGCGCGGTCGGCATCGATTTGATCCGAAACGACATATTGTTACAGATTGGCGGCGCCAACCACCGAACACTTCGCAAGGAACAGCGCGACAGTCTCAGTAACTGCCGGTCGGTTCGATTTTCTATGGTGAGATTGCGCACCACATCGCCGCGCTCTGGCAGGCAGAGGCGTCGGGTCGGATCGGTGCGGATCGGAAGCATACAGGGCGTGCCGAATCGGCCTGCCGAACCGAAAAATACCCCAGCAATGCTGCCACCGCAACGATCCGAGCGCGCGGACGTGTGCGCGGCACCCGGATCGCGCCGTCAGAACCCGTCAGTGGCCGCGTGGCGCGCTGCGCAGCATGGTCGCCTCAGCCATCGGGGCAGCGCGCCCCGGAATTTCGAGGAGCCACCCATGCGCATCATCCGCAACCTGATCGCCGCCGTCGCGCTGACCGCAATGGCAACCGGCCCGATCGCCGCATCCGCTCAGACCGCCACCAGCGCCTCGGGCAAAACCTATCAGGACGGGACGACGAAGGGCGCATCGTCCGGACGACGCGCGCAGGAACGCGGCGTGCGCGAAATCCCGCGCTGCACCAAGAGCCTGGGCACCATCGCTATTGTCGAGCCGGACAAGCAATGGTGGCGCGAGATGAACCTGGGCAGCCCCGAGGCGATCTTGAAGGTCTTCATCCAGCAATCGGGCTGCTTCACCATCGTCAATCGCGGTCGCGCGATGCAGAGCCGCGCGATGGAGCGCGCGCTGCAGGAACAAGGCGAAACGCAGGACGGACAGAATATCGGCAAGGGCCAGGTCCGCACCGCCGACTATTTCCTTCAGCCCGACATCGTCTCCTCGAACAAGGATTCGGGCGGCGGCGGCGTGGGCGGTGCCGTTGGTGGATTGCTCGGGCGACGCGGCGGTCTGCTGGGTGGCATCGGCGCGGTTGCCGGGGGCATCAGCATCAAGAAAAAGGAGGCCAGCGTCACCCTGTCGATCGTCGACGCCCGCACCACCGAGGAAAAGGCGATGACCGAGGGCTATGCGCGCAAGACCGATATCGGCTTTGGCGGTGGCGCGGCGAGCGGCTGGTGGGGCGGATTCGCGGCGGCCGGTGGGACCGGCTATCAGAATACCGATATCGGCCAGGTCATCGTGCTCGCCTATCTCGATGCCTATACCAAGCTGGTGCGTGAGCTTGGTGGCTTGCCCGACGATGCAGCTGCGGCGGCACCGGCAGCGCAGAGCTGAGCCCGGATTTAGTCGCTGGATCGGGGCCGGTGCCATGCGCACCGGCCCCCTTCCGCATCTGTCGAGGTCCGAACGATCCCTTAACGCGCGGTCAACCACGTCTTTACGCGCTTCGGTATAAACCTGTGGGGCAAAGCAGTTTTTCAGCGATGCCGGATGGGCCGGCGCGGTTGCTTTGGCGGGGTCATATGCCACTCGAAACGGTTCGGAGCGCAGGGCTGAGCGGTGCGTCGGGCACGCTGACCGCGCTTGTCGCCGCCGATGGCAGCGCGACGCACCCCTATCTGTCGCGCCTGACCAGCGGGGTCGTGCCGCTGCGCGACTTGGGCGACCTGGCCCATCAGATCTGTCTGCTCCACGCGCGCCATCCCGACTTGTTCGAACAGGCCGCCGCCCAGTCGCGTCAGCCCGCGGCGGCCGAGTGGCTGGCGGAATCGGTTCGCGCGTTCGCCGCCGAGCGCGCCTATCTCGTCCGCATCGTCGCCGCCGCCGGGCCGATGCCGAGCACGCCGGGGCAGGCCGCGTCCGAAGCCGCCGTCGCCGCACAGCGCCACGCGCTCGACATGCTCGCGCAATCCGACCGCAATGGCTGTGCGGACGGCACCGCGATTGCGCTGGCGCTGGACTGGCCAGGGATCCGGTCGGTGCTGGACCTGCTGGCCGGTCGCCTGGGGATCGATCCGCCCGCGAGCCAGTTGCCGCCGGCGTTCGAGACCGCGACCATGATCGACGCCCTTGCCGGCACGCTGTCGGTCGAGCGCGCGATGGTGTTCGGTGCGCAGCAGATGCTGGCCCAGCATCGCGGCCTGATCGACCTGCTCGAAGCCCGCGCCTCGGCCCGTTCCGACCACTAAGCGACTTGCGCCCCGCCGCCTTTCCCCGCTAGTCCATACCCGATCTTCCAATTTGACCGGGGACGGGAATGCGCTTCGAAGGCACGCAGGATTATGTCGCAACCGACGATCTGAAAGTCGCGGTCAACGCCGCGGTCACACTGCGCCGCCCGCTGCTGGTCAAGGGTGAGCCGGGGACGGGCAAGACCGTCCTGGCCTATGAGATCGCCAAGGCGGTCGGCGCGCCGCTGATCGAATGGAACGTCAAATCGACGACCAAGGCGCATCAGGGCCTGTATGAATATGACGCGGTGGCGCGGCTGCGCGACGGTCAGCTTGGCGACCCGCGTGTGCATGAAATCTCCAATTACATCCGCAAGGGGAAATTGTGGGAGGCGTTTACCTCGCCCCAGCTGCCCGTGCTGCTGATCGACGAGATCGACAAGGCCGATATCGAGTTCCCCAACGACCTGCTCCACGAACTCGATCGCATGGAATTCCATGTCTGTGAGACCGGCGAGACGGTCCGCGCGGCCGAGCGCCCAATCGTGGTGATCACGTCGAACAATGAGAAGGAACTGCCCGACGCCTTCCTGCGCCGCTGCTTCTTCCATTACATCAAATTCCCCGATCGCGGCACGATGCAGGCGATCATCGACGTGCACTTCCCCGGCATCCAGAAGATCCTGGTGAGCAAGGCGATGGATATCTTCTACGACATCCGCGAGGTGCCGGGCCTGAAGAAAAAGCCGAGCACCAGTGAGCTGCTCGACTGGCTCAAGCTGCTGCTGCACGAAGACATGCCGCTCGACGTCCTCCAGTCGCGCGACCCGAGCAAGGCGATCCCACCGCTCCACGGCGCGCTGCTGAAGAACGAGCAGGATGTGATGCTGTTCGAACGGCTGGCGTTCATGGCGCGGCGGCAACAGGGGAAGTAAGCGGGCAGACGCCGCAGGGTTAGTCCGCCACCCGCACCACCAGCTTGCCGATTGCGCCGCGGTCGGCGAGTTTGGCGATGGCCTTGCCGCCATCCTCGAACGCGAACACCTCGCTGACATGCGGGTTGATCTTGCCCTCCTCCCACAAGCGGAAGAGGTGGTCGACATGCGCGGCGTTGGCCTTGGGATCGCGCGCGGCGAAGGCGCCCCAGAAGACGCCGCAGACGTCGCAGCTCTTGAGCAGGGTCAGGTTGAGCGGCAGCTTGGGGATGCCGGCCGGGAAGCCGACGACGAGGTAGCGCCCTTCCCATCCGATCGAGCGGAGCGCCGGTTCGGCATAGTCGCCGCCGACGGGATCATAGATGACGTTCGCGCCGTCCGGCCCGACCGCCGCCTTGAACTGCTCCGCCAGCGCCTTGGACGCGTCCTTGTCGAACGGGGCGCGGCCATAAACGACCGTTTCGTCCGCGCCCGCCGCCTTGGCCGCCGCCGCCTTCTCTTCACTCGACACCGCCGCGACGACGCGCGCGCCAAACGCCTTGCCGAGTTCGATCGCCGACAGGCCGATGCCGCCCGCCGCGCCCAGGATCAGCAGCGTGTCGCCGGCCTTCAAATGCCCGCGATCGAGCAGCGCGTGGATGCTGGTGCCATAGGTCATCAGCAGCGCTGCGCCCTGTTCGAAGCTCTTGCTGTCGGGCAGTGGGTAGAGGCGGCGGCGTTCGACCACGACCTTTTCGGCGAGGCCGTTCCACCCGGTCGATCCGAGCACGCGGTCGCCGGGCTTGAGGTCGGTGACACCCTCCCCCACCGACTCCACCACGCCGGCGATTTCGCCGCCCGGCGCGAACGGGCGCGGGGGTTTGAACTGGTATTTGTCCTCGATGATGATGACATCGGGGAAGTTGATCGCACAGGCCTTGACCGCGACCACCACCTCACCGGGTTTTGCCACCGGATCCGGCAGCTCGCCCATGGTTAGAGTTTCAGGTCCGCCCACTTCCTTCGACAACAACGCCCGCATCACCGCTCTCCCTCTTGAGCCAGGGCCGCGCGTCGGCGACCATCGACTCATATTTCGAAATTGCGGTATCTCTTGCCAGTGTCAGCCCGACCTCGTCCAGCCCCTGCATCAGGCAATCGCGGCGGAAGGGGTCCATCTCGAAGCCGAAGCGATCCTGGAACGGCGTGGTGACGGTCATCGTCTCAAGGTCGATGGTGACCGGATCGGTCTTTGCCACCTCGATCAGCCGATCGATTGCCTCTTGCGGGAGCACCACCGCGACGATCCCGTTCTTGAACGCATTGCCCGAGAAGATGTCCGAATAGCTGGGCGCGATCACGGCGGTGATGCCCATGTCCTTGAGCGCCCAGGCGGCGTGTTCGCGGCTCGACCCGCATCCGAAATTGTCGCCCGCGATCAGGATCGGCGATCCGGCATAAGCGGGGTCGTCGAAGATGTTGCCCGGCTGCGCGCGCACCGTTTCGAACGCGCCCTTGCCAAGGCCCTCACGGCTGATCGTCTTGAGCCAGTGGGCGGGAATGATGATGTCGGTGTCGATATTCTTGGCGCCCCACGGATAGGCGCGCCCTTCGACCTTGCGGACGGGGTCCATGTTCAGCTCCGGATCTGTTGACGGTGCGCGACGAAGTGGGCCGCGCTGCTGCGCCGCCCGGTTGCCCGCCCGATCGATACGAAATCGCCGTGTAGCGCGCTCAGCGCACCGGCGCGGTCACCTGCGCGCTGGCGCGTGCCTCGCCCGCCGTGACGGTAGAGGTCGCATAGACCGCCGCCGCGCCGCTGAGGATCGTGCCCGTGATCAATGCCACCAATACGCGCTTCACCGGTCATCCCCCCGCCTGGGCCCCCATCAGGTCCCGCACGTCCGTCAACCGCCCGGTCACCGCCGCCGCCGCCGCCATTGCGGGCGAAACGAGATGCGTCCGGGCACCCGGACCCTGGCGTCCTACGAAATTTCTGTTGGAAGTGGAAGCACATCTCTCGCCCGGCGGCACTTTGTCCGGGTTCATTGCGAGACACATCGAACAGCCCGGCTCGCGCCATTCAAAGCCCGCCGCGGTGAAGATGCGGTCCAGCCCCTCGGCCTCGGCCTGCCGCTTGACCAGCCCCGAGCCGGGGACGATCAGCGCTTGCCGCACGCCGTCCGCGACCTTGCGCCCGTTCACGACGGCGGCGGCGGCGCGCAGATCCTCGATCCGGCTGTTGGTGCAGCTGCCGATGAAGATATTCTCGACCGGTATGTCCTGCATCCGCGTGCCGGGGGTGAGGCCCATATAGTCGAGCGATTTCTGCGCCGCGACCCGCTTCGAGGCATCGGTGAAGCTCTCCGGATCGGGCACCACGCCGGTGATGGGCACGACATCTTCGGGGCTGGTGCCCCAGGTGAGCGAGGGGGCGATATCGCTGCCCTGCAGCGTCACCACGCGATCATAGACCGCGCCCGGATCGGTCGGCAGGCTGCGCCACCATTCGAGCGCCTGTTCCCACTGCTCCCCCTTGGGCGCCATTGGGCGGCCCTTGAGATAGGCATAGGTCGTCTCGTCGGGCGCGATCAGGCCGGAGCGTGCGCCGCCCTCGATCGACATGTTGCTAATCGTCAGCCGCCCCTCGACCGACAGGCCACGGATCACGTCGCCGGTATATTCGACCACATAGCCGGTGCCACCCGCCGCCCCGGTCTTGCCGATGATCGCGAGGATCACGTCCTTCGCCGACACGCCATAGCCGAGCGTCCCGTCGACGCGGATTTCCATCGTCTTGGACTGGCTGAGCAGCAAGGTCTGGGTCGCCAGCACATGCTCGACCTCGCTCGTCCCGATGCCGAAGGCGAGCGCGCCCAGCGCGCCATGCGCCGACGTATGGCTGTCCCCGCACACCAGGGTCGTGCCCGGCAGGGTGAAGCCCTGTTCCGGCCCGACGACATGCACGATGCCCTGCTCCGGCGCAGTCGCACCGAAATAGTCGATGCCGAATTCGGCGACGTTGCGTTCGAGCGCGGCGAGCTGCTGCGCGCTCTCATGATCGGCGATCGGCAGCCGGTTGCCAGCCGCATCGACGCGCGCGGTGGTGGGCAGGTTATGGTCCGGAACGGCGAGCGTCAGGTCGGGGCGGCGTACGCGGCGACCGGCGGCGCGAAGCCCCTCGAACGCCTGCGGGCTGGTCACCTCATGGACGAGGTGGCGGTCGATATAGATGAGACAGGTGCCGTCCTCACGCCGTTCAACGACGTGCGCGGCCCAGATCTTTTCGTAAAGCGTAAGCGGTTTGCTGGCCATGATGCGGCCCCCTTACGCCTTTGTTGCGCGGGAGCAAGCGCAGGCGACATTTTCTGAGGCGAAGCTGGGCTTCAGGGGGCGAGGTGCCGCCACGCGCGCAGCACGCCGATCAGGTGGACGACGCCATAGACGAGCACGATGGCCGACGACCACAGTGCAAATGCGTCGCTATGCTGGGGTCGCCAATAATGGAACGGGAGGAATGCGATCGCACGGAGCAGATAGACGGCGGTGATCGCAACCAGCGCGGTGCGCAGCAGTGGCAGCCGCGGGATCAGCCCCGCGCCCGACGCGGCATAGGCAGCCCACACCGCCAGCACCGTGGCGATGGCGAGCGTGATCAGCGTTGGCCGCAGGTCGCCCCGCGCAGCCGCCCGCGCCATCCCCTCACCCGCGCCGAAAAAGCGATACCAGTCCGGCCCGCCGACGATGCAACCGAGGTGCAACAGCGCCGCTGCGCCGGACAGGACAGCCGCAGCGATCAGCCAGCCGCTCCCCGAGTTGCTCACGACCTGTTGCATCACACCTCTCCCTGACGCACCAACTCCTGCGGCGACACATAGGCTGCGTCGTGCGCGAAGGGCAAAGCCGTGCCGCATCGCAAGGCATCGAGCAGCTGCGCGAAGCCGGTGTCGAACGCAAAGCCCAGCTCGCGCTGAATCCGCGCGCTGTCATAAACCCGCCCGATCCGCGTTGGCAGCTCCCAGCCGCGCGCGGCGTAGAGCGCGGGCGCATCGGGGAAATGGCGCGAGATCACGGCGGCGGCATCGCGCTTCAGTTCGGCAGCTTCCTGCCGCGCGAACGGCGTGGGAGCAGATACGATATAGGTGCCGAACCCGATTGCAGGCGCCTTGGCGAGCGCAGCGACATGGGCGCGGGCGGCATCCTCAACCGTCAGGCGACGGTGGAGCAATTCGTTCGCCTTGAGATTCTCCCCCGGCGGATGGCTGTGGGTGTCGTCATCTTCGGGGAAGAAGCGTCCAGTGCGCAGCACGATGCAGCTGAGGCCATGTTCGGCATGGCACAGGCGGCAGAGCTGTTCGGCGGCATATTTGGTCGCGCCATAGATGTTGCGCGGTTCGATCGGGCCGCTGTCCTCGTCGAGCCACACCGCGGCATCCCCCGCCTCGTCGCGGATCGCCTGGCTGATCATCAGGGAGGTGGTGGAGGTGAAGACGAACCGGTCATGCCCAGCGGCGACCGCCGCTTCGAGCAGGTTCAGCGTGCCAGTGACGTTGACGTCAACGAACGCCTGTTTGGGATAGCGCACGATATCGGGCTTGTGCAGCGCGCCGCCATGGATCACCGCCTCAATCCCGCGCTCAGTAAACACGCGGTCGATTGCCGCGCGGTCGGCGACGCTGGCGATGACGTCGGTATCCGCACCGGGCGCGACGTCGAGGCCGGTGACCGTATGCCCTTCGGCACGCAACATTGGCGCGAGGAATCGGCCAAGCCAGCCTGACGCCCCGGTGAGGAGGACGCGCATCAGCGTGCACTCCCCCGCCACAGCCCCGCCGCCGTAAACCCGCCGAACAGCGCCCCCTCCGCCATGCTCGTCACGATGCGGCTGCGCAGGCCAAATCCGGTTTCGCCGAGCAGCCCGCCGATCCGGCCGAGGTCCAGCCGTGCGCCCTCCATCGTCTGGGTCAGCACGTCGATGCTCCCGGCGAGCAGCCGCCCGCCGAGCAGCGCGATGATCAGGCCTGCCGCCGCGCCAAGCGCCATCCCGGCCAATCCCGCGTGACGTTTGGTGCTGCCCGCGCGTCGGGCCGCGATCCAATAGGCGAGCCCGACTGCGGTGCCCAACGCCAACCCCTCGGGCGCGCCGGTAATCCCTTCGGGCGCACGGCCGAGCAGCAATGTAAATGCGTCGATCCCGAGCAGCTTGGCCACCGCGCCCACGATCAGCCCGGCCAGCGCCCCACCGACGATCGCCAGCGGCGACCCTGCTCCGCCGCGCTGCACGGCTGCCGCGACTCCGAATGCAACCGCTCCGCCGCCGATCGCGGCGACTACGATGGTGAGGCATGCCAGCACCAGCACGAAGGACAGCGCCCCGCTCTGCGCGGGCACCGCCAGCGTCGCGCCGAGCACGCCATAGGTCAGCCCGCCAACCAAGCCGGCCGCGACCGCTCCCGCCGTACCCGTAGAGCCCATGTCCCAGGTCAGGGTGTGCGTGGCCTGCGGCTGCGGCGCTGGGGGCGTAGGCGGCGGTTGCGGCTTCGCCTCCTCGCCGTCGATCGCGCCGACAAAGCGGTACCCGAATTTGGGCACGGTCGCGATGAAGCGCGGATCGCCCGCCTCATCGCCCAATGTCCTGCGCAGCGTGCGGATGCACTGGGTCAGCGCTTCGTCGGTCACCGGAATGCCGCGCCACACCGCGTCCATGAACCGGTCCTTGGTGACCAGCTGCCCACGTTCACGCACCAGCAGGATCAGCGCGTCGAGATAGCGCGCATTGAGCGCGACCTCTGCCCCGTCGCGGCGCAGCTGGCGCTCGGCGCTGTCGAGCTCGAAGCCGCCAAAGCGATAGATCGTCGGGTCCATGTCGATTTCAGCGAAGCCTCAGATCTTGCTCATGCCACTCACCCACCGGCCGGGCCAGGGAGGGGTATCGGCAATTCATGGAGGCAAGCAAGTGGTTGAACAAGCAAAGACTGGCGGCGTGTGGCGCAACCCGTGGCGGCTGATCGGATGGGGTGGGATCGCGGGTCTGCTGCTGCTGCCGGCGGTGGCGATGCAGTTTACGACCGAGGTCAATTGGACCGGCGGGGATTTCCTGTTCGCGTTCCTCATGCTCGGCAGTGTCGGGCTCGCGGTCGAGCTGACCGTGCGCGCCAACCCGGCCTGGTCCTATCGCGCGGGCATGGGGATCGTGCTCGCCGCGTGCTTCCTGACGGTCTGGATCAACCTGGCGGTCGGGATTGTCGGGAATGAGGACAACCCGATTAACGCGCTGTTCTTCCTGGTCCCGCTCACCGCGATTGCCGGGTCGGTGCTGGGCGGGTTTCGGGCACGTTTCATGGCGGTCGCTGCGGCGGCCGCGGCAGCGGCGCAGCTTGGCGTGATGCTGTACATCTCGGCGACCGGTCAGGGCTTTCCGATCGGAGTTACCTTGTTCTTCGGGGCGCTATGGCTGGTTGCCGCCGCATTGTTTCGTCAGGCGGGGCGGCAATAGACTAATTCCTCCCCTGCCCCGCAGGGGAGGTGGCAGCGCGCAGCGCTGACGGAGGGGCCGCCCCGCAGAGGGCGGAATTTTGCCGAGCTGGTCACGGCTGTCTACGCAGACGCCCCTCGACCACCCGCTGCGCGGGCGGTCCCCCTCCCCCAGCAAGCTGGGGGAGGAATGGCAGATCACACCATCGCCAGCGCGACCTCATACTGCGCCGTGGTCTTCGCCGCGACCTCGTCCTCGGTCACGCCGGGGGCGAGCTCGATCAGGCGGAAGGGCGAGTCATGGTCGACGCGCTGGAACACCGCCAGGTCGGTGATGATCATGTCGACGACATTCTTGCCGGTCAGCGGCAGCGTGCATTCCGGGATGAATTTGGGGCTGCCGTCCTTGGCATTATGCTCCATCACGACGATGATCTTCTTGACCCCGGCGACCAGGTCCATCGCGCCGCCCATGCCCTTGATCATCTTGCCCGGGATCATCCAGTTGGCGATGTCACCCGTCTCGCTGATCTCCATCGCGCCGAGCACGGTCAGGTCGATATGCCCGCCGCGGATCATCGCAAAGCTGTCCGAGCTGCTGAAATAGACCGATTGCGGCAGTTCGCTGATCGTCTGCTTGCCGGCGTTGATCAGGTCGGGGTCTTCCTCGCCCTCGAACGGGAATGGGCCGATGCCGAGCATGCCATTTTCCGACTGCAGCGTCACCTCCACTCCCTCAGGGATGTGGTTGGCGACCAGGGTCGGGATGCCGATGCCGAGATTGACGTAGAAACCGTCCTGCAATTCCTTTGCGGCGCGCGCGGCCATTTCGTCGCGGGTCCAGGGCATCGTCTTACTCCTTGGGCAATTCGGTTGTCGGGGTCGCGGTGCTGCGCACCGGGTTGGGCAGCAGGAACCAGCCTGCGCCCCAGAGCGGGGCGACCATCGTCTCGGTCGCGGCGGCGGGGCGACGCGCGGCGTCCCCGGCATCGAAGGTATCGCTGAAATCGCCCAGCGCATCGCCGACGATCGCGACGACGCAGTAGCTGGCGGCAACGGTGCGGCGCACCTGATCGCCCGAAATCGGCGGCTCGCCGCCGCGCAGGATCAGCGTCTTGCCGGGGACGAATTCGCCAAAGCCGATCTTGGCTAGCATCGCCGCCGCAGCATTGTTGCCGGACGGACGCCGCGCGCTGGTAAAGATCGCCTGCACGCCTTCGCGGCGCAGCGCATCGACGCCCTCGACCGCGCCCGGGACCGCGCTCACTTCATCGCTGCCATCGCCAATCCAGCGGCGGAAGCGCGCATCGGGATCGCTGCCCGCGGCGCTTTCATCCAGGTCGAACAGGATCGCGAACGGCTTGGCGTCGCACGGCACATAGCGCGGGGCGTCGAGCGTCGCGCCCTCGGCCAGCACGACCGATCGCACCACCTCTCCCGCCTTGCGCGCCGCGACCTGGCGTTCGACATAGGCCCAGAGCGATTGATAGGCCTGAAGCGACGCCGCCGCCGACTCCGCCGAAGCGGGCGCGGCGGGCTTGGAGGCAGCCGCCGACGCCTGCAGCCGCAGCGCCAGCGCGCGCGCCTCGGGCGTGGTCAGCGTTGCGGTCGGGTCGCCCGCAGGCTCGGCTGGCGCCGGTGTCGCCGCAGCGACCGGCTCAGGCTCGGATTCCGGCTTCTTGTCGCCCCCGAAAATCTGTTTGCCCGCCATCGATCCGCCCGCGACGATCGGGATCGCCGCCGCGACGCATCCGCCGCACAGCAGCCCCGCCGCGCCGAGCGTCAGCAGGGCGCGCAGCCGGCTCACGCCGCCTCGCTGGTCCGCTGACGGACCGTGCGGAACTCGATCTTTTTGTCGTATGGTGCGCCGACGATCATCCGCTTCACATAGATGCCGGGCAGATGGATCGCATCGGGGTCGAGGCTGCCGACCGGCACCACTTCCTCGACCTCGGCGACGCAGATGTTCGCCGCGGTCGCCATCGGCTGATTGAAGTTGCGCGCGGTTTTGCGGAAAATCAGGTTCCCCGCCTCGTCCGCCTTCCACCCCTTGATGATCGCGAGATCGGCGCGGATGCCGCGTTCCAGGATATACTCCTGCCCGTCGAACACCTTCACTTCCTTGCCCTCAGCCACCTTCGTGCCGACGCCGGTCTTGGTGTAGAAACCGGGGATGCCCGCGCCGCCCGCGCGGCAGCGCTCGGCCAGCGTGCCCTGGGGGCAGAATTCGACCTCAAGCTCGCCCGCCAGATATTGCCGTTCGAACTCCTTGTTCTCACCGACATAGGACGAGATCATCTTGCGCACCTGGCGCGTGCGCAGCAGCTTGCCCAGTCCCTCGCCGTCGATGCCGGCATTGTTGCTGGCGATGGTCAGGCCGGTGACGCCGCTATCGCGGATCGCGTCGATCAGCCGTTCGGGGATGCCGCACAGGCCGAAACCGCCTGCGCAAATCGTCATGCCGTCGTGCAGCAGGCCTTCAAGCGCCGCTTCGGCAGTCGGGTACAGCTTGTTCATCGCCGCGAGTCTCTCCTAGCCCTGTCATCCGGGCGATAGTCGCGGGCGGTCGGCGCGGTCAAGCAAACCTGAACCGACTTTCAACTTTGTTCCGCTGCATTGCGACGAATGAACGCTGCATTGCGGCAAATACGTGGGCCGACGCGTTGAAGCGTTAACCAATTATCGATAGCATGCGATCGGTTTCCGGGGGCGGGATCACAGACGCATGCTTGAATTTTCCGTGTTCATCTATGGCCTGTTGACGGGCTTTGTCCTGATTTCGGCCGAGCAGAATCGCCGCGCGGCGCGGCCCAATCCGGCGATGGTGACGGCTGTGGGCTGGGGCTTGTTCTCGATGTCCTCCACGCTCGCCGTGTTGTGCGGCGCAGTGGGCATTGCCCTGCTGTTTGGCGTGTCGGTGCCTGGCCTGCCCACCCTTCCCGGATAAAAAAACGGGGCGACCGCATGGTCACCCCGCAAGGGCTTGGGAAGGGTAGAATGAAGCGTTCGTTAGCGGACCGATCCGCGACGAACCAGGTTGACGATCCCGAGCAGGACAACCGCGCCCAGGAACGAAATCAGCAGCGACGTGGCGCTGAACGAGCCGTCGGTGATCGACGCGCCGCCGATCATCGGCGTGATGATCAGGCCGGCGAGCAGTGCGCCGACGATGCCCACGACGATGTTGAGGAAAATGCCCTGCTGGGCATCGGTCCGCATCACGATGCTGGCCAGCCAGCCAAGCACACCGCCTACGATCAGCAGTACAATCAAGTTGATCATTGGATGTCTCCCATATCCGTCTCGACCCGGTCGAGTTACTTGCAATACGGTTGAAATCGCCGGACGTTCCGCCTGCGTCCGATTTTATGGACGACCGGGAGCGTTACATGCCGATCTATGCCTTTGAAGACTTGCAGCCGACGGTCGATGCCGACGCCTGGGTCGCGCCCAGCGCCGATGTGATCGGCGACGCCCGGCTGGCTGCGGGCGCCAGCGTGTGGTTCGGGGCGGTGATCCGTGCGGATAATACGCCGATCATCCTGGGCGCGCGCAGCAATGTGCAGGAGGGGGCGATGCTCCATTCCGACCCCGGCGCGCCGCTGACCATCGGGGAGGATTGCACAATCGGCCACCATGCAATCCTGCACGGCTGCACCATCGGCAACCGCGTGCTGGTGGGCATGGGCGCGATCATCCTCAACCGCGCGGTGATCGGCGACGATTGCCTGATCGGCGCGGGCGCGCTGGTGACCGAGGGCAAGGAATTCCCGCCCGGCAGCCTGATCGTCGGCAGCCCTGCCCGCGCGATTCGCGAGGTCGATGAGACGACCCGCGCGGGGTTGCTATATTCGGCGCAGAATTATGCGGAGCGGCAACGGCGGTTTCGCAGTGGGTTGCGGCGGCTGGATTGATTCAAATCCTCCCCCGCAAGGGGGAGGTGGCACGCGCAGCGTGACGGAGGGGGAGGAAGGGTAAGCGCGAGAGCCTAAAGGACACAGCCGTCCTCCCCTCCGTCGCCTTCGGCGCCACCTCCCCCTGGCGGCGGAGGATAAAACCGGCGTCAGTTTCGAATTTCCGGTACGCCGCCCCTTGCCGTTTACGTAAAGCATCTGGACAGGCAATTCGGTTCGTCTATGAAACGGGTATGGCCCTTCCCGCTCTCTTCGATCGCCTGCGGCTCCCCGTCATCGGGTCCCCGCTCTTCATCGTCTCCGGTCCCGAACTGGTCATCGCCCAGTGCAAGGCGGGCATCGTCGGCTCCTTCCCCGCGCTCAATGCGCGGCCGCAGAGCCAGCTCGACGAATGGCTGCACCAGATTACCGAGGAGCTGGCCGCGTGGAACCGCGACAACCCGGATCGCCCGGCCGCGCCCTATGCGGTCAACCAGATCGTGCATCGCTCGAACGACCGGCTTGAGGCAGACCTGACCACCTGCGGCAAGTGGCAGGTGCCGATCGTCATCACCTCATTGGGCGCGCAGGAACAGCTCAATCAAGCAGTGCACAGCTGGGGCGGCATCGCGCTGCACGACGTCATCAATGACCGCTTCGCGCACAAGGCGATCGAGAAGGGCGCGGACGGCCTGATCCTCGTCTGCACCGGCGCGGGCGGCCATGCCGGACAGCTCAGCCCGTTCGCCTTCGTGCAGGAAACGCGCGCCTGGTTCGACGGCCCGATCGCGCTGTCGGGGTCGATCGCCAATGGCGGCGCGATCCTCGCCGCACAGGCGATGGGCGCGGACCTGGCCTATATCGGCTCCCCCTTCATCGCGACGGCGGAGGCGAATGCCGAGGCGGACTACAAGGCGGGCATCGTCGCGGGCGGCGCGTCCGATATTGTCTATACAAATCTGTTTACTGGCGTGCACGGCAATTATCTGCGCCAGTCGATCGAGGCGGCGGGGCTCGACCCCGACAATCTGCCCGAGAGCGATCCGAGCAAGATGAACTTCGGATCGGGCGGGAATTCCAAGGCCAAGGCGTGGCGCGACATCTGGGGTTCGGGCCAAGGCATCGGTGCGGTGCGCGAGGTGCAGCCGGTGGCGGCGTTCGTCGACCGGCTGGACGCGGAGTATCGCGCGGCCAAGGCGCGGATTGCGGGGCTGTCAGATGGCGGGTGGAGCGCCTGACCTCACCCTCCGCGGTCGTCACCCCGGACTTGTTCCGGGCGCCACCGGGCGGCAAGTGCGAAGCAAGAGGCTCACGCTCCACGCTGGTGGATAAGTGTACCCCGGACCAAGTCCGGGGTGACGACCAATTTAGCGGATAACCAAAACGCCTCAAGCCGCCAGACGGCGCGCTTTTTCCAGCTTCTTCATCAGCATCTGGCGCTTGAGCCGCGAGAGGTGATCGAGGAACACGATCCCCTCCAGGTGATCCATCTCATGCTGGATGCACGTCGCGAGCAGGCCGGTGAACACCTCGTCATGCGCGACACCCTGCTCGTCCAGCCACTTGACCCGGCAGGTGGCGGGACGGTCGACATCGGCGAACTGGTCGGGGACCGACAGGCAGCCCTCGGTATAGGTGTTCATCTCCGCCGCGGGATCGAGGATTTCGGGGTTGATGAAGACGCGCGGTGCCTTGATCGGCTTGCCTTCCTCGTCTTCCTCCTCCTGCAAGTCCATGACGATGACGCGCTTGGGCACGCCGACCTGAATCGCGGCAAGGCCGATGCCGGGGGCGTCGTACATGGTGTCGAACATGTCGGCGATCAGCGCGCGCAGCTCGTCGTCGACCTTCTCGACAGGGGTGGAGACGGTCTTGAGACGCGGATCGGGTACTTCGACAATCGGGAGAATAGCCATCGCGCCAATTTAGGTGTTGGCCCGTGCGGGGTCAATTACGCGCAGACCGCAGATTTCCGATCAGAGTGATCAGGCAACCGGCCGCCGCGCGCGCAGCGCCTGTGCGAGCGTGCCTTCATCGAGATAATCCAGCTCGCCGCCCACCGGCAGGCCGTGGGCAAGCTGGGTCAGCCGCACCGGATAGCCCTCCAGCCGCTCGGCAATGTAATGCGCGGTGGTCTGCCCCTCCAGCGTCGCGTTCATTGCCAGCACGACCTCATCCACCCCGCCCGCCGCGATCCGCGTGACGAGGCTGTCGATCGCCAGATCCTCGGGCCGCACCCCGTCGAGCGCCGAGAGCTTTCCGCCGAGCACATGGAATTTGCCCGGAAACAGCCGCGAGCGTTCCAGCGCCCACAGGTCGGCGACTTCCTCAACCACGCACAGCTGCCGCGTGTCGCGGCGCGGGTCGGCGCAGATCGCGCACGGGTCCGACGTATCGACATTGCCGCAGATCGAGCAGGTCGCGAGCCGTTCGCTCACCGCCTCCAGCGCGCGCAGCAGCGGGTCGAGCGCCGTCTCGCGCTTCTTGAGCAGATGCAACACCGCCCGCCGCGCCGAACGCGGGCCAAGGCCGGGGAGCCGCGACAGGGCTTGGGTCAGGGTTTCGATCTCTGGGGATGCCATGGATGCGGTGTAGGCAATCCGTCATCCCGGGGCTAGAGGCCACCCCATGCGGATCATATTCATGGGCACCCCCGACTTCGCGGTACCGACCCTCAATGCACTGGTCGAAGCGGGCCATGACGTCGTCGCGGCGTATAGCCAGCCGCCGCGTCCCGGCGGGCGGCGCGGCAAGGCGCTGACCCCCTCCCCCGTCCATGCCCGCGCGGAGGAGCTGGGGATCGAGGTGCGAACGCCGCTGTCGTTCAAGAAGGACGCCGAGGCGGTCGCAGCCTTTACCGCGCTCAATGCCGATGTCGCGGTGGTCGCGGCCTATGGCCTGATCCTGCCGGTCAGCGTACTGGAGGCCCCGCGCCTCGGTTGCCTCAACGTCCATGGCTCGCTCCTCCCCCGCTGGCGCGGCGCGGCGCCGGTGCAGCGCGCGATCCTGGCGGGCGATGCTGAGACGGGCGTGGGCATCATGCAGATGGAGGCGGGGCTCGACACCGGCCCGGTGCGGCTGGAGGGGCGCACGCCAATCGACGGCAAGACCGCCGGCGAACTCACCGCCGAACTGGCAGAGATGGGTGCGCGGCTGATGGTGCAGGTGCTGGCCGATTTCGACGGGCATCCGGCGGTGGCTCAGCCGGAGGACGGCGTCACTTATGCGGCGAAGATCGACAAGGCCGAGGCGCGGCTGGACTTCGACCAACCCGCCGACGCGGTCGAGCGTCAGATCCGCGCCTTCAACCCGCCGGGCGCGTGGTTTGAGTTTGCCGGCGAGCGCATCCGCGTCCTCGCCGCCACCCGTCATCCCGGCGAAGGCCGGGATCGCCAGAGGGACGCGGGGACCTCAGCCACGAGCGGCCCCGGCCTCCGCCGGGGCGACGGCGTGGTGCTGGACGACGCACTGACGATCCAGTGCCGTGACGGAGCGATCCGCCCCACCCTCGTCCAGCGCGCCGGACGCGGCGTCGTCACCACCGGGGAACTGCTCAACGGCTTCCCGATTCCCCCCGGAACCCAGCTGTGACCCGCTTTGCGCTCACCGTGGAATATGACGGTCGCCCCTTCATGGGCTGGCAAGTTCAGGATCATGGCCCCAGCGTGCAGGGCGCGATCGAGGATGCACTGCACGGCATCACCGGGGAAGATGCGCTGGTCCACGCAGCCGGACGCACCGATGCCGGGGTCCATGCGCTCGGCATGCGCGCGCATACCGAGATCGAGAAGGACATCGCCCCGTTCCGGCTGATGGAGGCGCTCAACGCGCACCTCCGCAAGGTGCCGGTCGCGATTCTGGCGTGCGAGATCGTCCCAGACGACTGGCACGCGCGCTTTTCCTGCATCGCGCGCCATTATGTCTATCGCATCGTCACCCGCCGCGCGCCGCTGACGTTCGACAAGGGGCTGAAATGGCGCGTTCCCCACGCGTTGGACGCCGATGCGATGCATGAGGCCGCGCAGATCCTGGTCGGCACGCACGACTTCACCACCTTCCGCTCTGTCCATTGCCAATCGGCCAGCCCGCTCAAGTCGCTCGACCGGCTCGATGTGGTGCGCGACGGCGACGAGATCACGATCCACGCCTCGGCGCGGTCCTTCCTGCACCATCAGGTGCGATCGATGGTCGGGTGCCTGTCGATGGTCGGGCGCGGGCAATGGTCCGCCGACGACTTACGCGCCGCGCTGGAGGCACGGGACCGCGCCCGCCTCGGCCTCAACGCGCCGTCGGACGGGCTGTATTTTGTGAAGGCAGATTACCCTTAGCGGCTGAACCGCGCCGCCAGCTCGGCGTGCGTCGACCAGCGGAATTGCCCCACCGGCTGCACCCAGTCGAGCTTGTACCCGCCCTTGATCAGCGCCTCCGCATCGCGCGCGAAGGTCGCGGGGTTGCACGAGACATAAGCGATCACCGGCGCCTTGCTCGCCGCCAGCTCGACCGCCTGTTCCTTCGCCCCAGCGCGCGGCGGATCGAGGATCACCGCGTCGAACAGGGCGAGTTCCTTCGCGGTAAGCGGGCGGCGGAACAGGTCGCGATGCTCGGCGAACACCTGGCGCAGCCCGCGCCCCGCCGCAGCCTTGAGCGACAGGATCGCGTCGCGCGCGCCCTCGCCGGCATAGACCTTCGCCTTGGGGTCCATCGCAAAGGTGAAGGTGCCGAGCCCGGCGAACAGGTCGGCAATCGTCTTCGCCCCACCGACCGCTTCAAGCACGGCCGCGACGAGCGCCGCCTCGCCCTCAGGCGTTGCCTGCAGGAAGCTCGCTGCCGGGAACGGCACCGCCACCCCGCCGAACGTGACCGTCACCGGATCGGGCTCCCAGCGCGCTTCGGGCCCCATCCCGTCATCGACGCTCAGCCGCCCGAGCGCATGGCGCGTCGCGAACGCGGTCACGGCCTCCACCGCCTTGAGGCTGTCGGTCACCAGCCCCTCGACCAACACATCAGGCCCCTGATCGGTCAGCGCGAGGTGGACATTGACCCGGCGGCTCGCTGGCAGATGCGCCGCGAGCAGCCCGCGCAGCGGCTGGAGCAGCGAAAACAGCCACGGATCCAGCACCTCGCATTGCTGGACATCGATCAGCCGGTGGCTCGACTGTTCGGTAAAGCCCAGATGCACCTGCCGCCCGCGCCGCTCGGCATGCAGCGTCGCGCGGCGGCGGGTGCGCGGCGGCGATAGGATGGGCGCGCGGATCTCGGCGGTCAGGCCATGCTGCGCCAACGCACCGGCGATTCGCATCGTCAGGAATTCGCCATAGGCCGCATCGTCGAGATGCTGGAGCTGGCACCCCCCGCATTCGGGAAAGTGGCGGCACGGCGGCTCGACATGACGCGGCCCGCGCGCCACGCTGCCATCGGCGCGCAGCCGGTCGCCCGGCGCTGCCAGTGCGGCATGCCGTCCGTCCGCCGTCACCCCATCCCCGCGTGCGGCGACCCGCACGATCATTTCGTCATCGCTCATCGTGCGCGCTCATAGGCAAGCGGGAGCGCATCCGCCAGTTCGTCGGCGAGGAAACAGCGGTTCAGCAGCCGCGCGGCTTCGCCATGCAGCCAGACGCCATCGCTGGCAGCGCTGAGCGGATCCCAACTCCACTTCGTCAGCATTGCCGCAATGGCCCCGGCCAGCACGTCGCCGGTCCCAGCGACCGACAGCCACGGACTGCCCATCGTCGCGACATTCGCCCAGCCATCGGGTCGCGCGATCACCGTGTCCGCCCCCTTGAACACCACCACCGCGCCCGAGCGCGCAGCAGCGTCCTGAGTCCGCTCGATCTTGCTGCCGCTTCCTGCGCCGAACAGCGCATCGAACTCGCCCGCATGGGGGGTTAACACCGTCGGCGCGGCGCGAGTCCTGAGCGTGTCCAGGTCGAGCAGGTGGAGTGCATCGCCGTCGATCACGAGCGGCCGCGCGCTCGCCAGCGCGGCGTCCAGCTTTTCCTGAGCACGGTCATCACGTCCCAGCCCCGGCCCGATCACCACCGCGCCGATCCGCGTGTCGTCCAGCGCCTCGGCACTCCAGCGCTGGCGGACGATCGCATGCGGCGGACTCGGCAACCCACCGGTCAGCAGCAGCACATAGCCTGCCCCCGCACGATAGGCCGCGCGCGCTGCCAGCTCCGACGCGCCATGCATCGGGCCGGATACGACCGCGACCATGCCGCGGGAGTATTTATGCGACGCAGGCTGTGGCCGCATCATCCAAGGCCGCATGACGGTGTCGACAGCATTGAAATTCTCGGGCGGGACGGTGATCCGCCCCACGTCCAGACCAAGGTCGATCAGCCGGATAGCACCGCAATTCTGCGCTGCCGGGTGCAGCACATGGGCAGGCTTCAGCGCACCCAAAGCCAGTGTCACATCGAAATTCGCGATCTGCGGGAAGCCGAAATTGCCGCCCGTGTCTGTCTCCGCCCCGCTCGGCAGATCAACCGCTATGGCCAGTCGCGCACGATCCCGCAGCGCTTCTATCGCGCCAGAAACCGGTGGATCGAGCGGGCGGGTCAGCCCGGTGCCAAAAACCGCATCGACCAGCACCGGCGCATAGTAACCCTCGGAAGGGAGCAGGTCAGGAAAGGGTTGCACCGCCCCGCCCCACGCCGCCCGCGCCGCAGCCGCTGCCTCGGTCTTCGGCTCCCCCAGCGCCGCCACCCGCACCGCCATCCCGCGCTGCGCTAGCACCCGTGCCGCGACATAGCCGTCGCCGCCATTATTGCCCGGCCCGCACAGGATCAGCACTTCGCTGCCCGCCGCGAGGCGATGGACCCATTCGGCGACACCCGTCCCCGCGCGCTCCATCAGTTCGGTGACGCTCGACCCGGCGGCAATCGCGCGTTCCTCCGCAGCGCGCATCGCGGCGGCGGTCAGCACCGGCGCCCCTTCGGGCACGCTCGAAAACATCAGTCGTCGCCCTGAGGTTTGGGCAGCAGCAGCGCGAGCAGCAGCATGCGGCATTCGGCGTCGATAGTTCCGTCGATCAGTTCGGGGCGAAAGCGCCGCTGAAACGCCACCGTAGCGGCCAGCGGATCGCGCACGTCATAGCCGAAGCGTTCGAGCGCGAGCAGGAAGCCGGCATCGGTCCAGCCCGGATCCATGAGATTCTTGGTCGGACGTGGCAGCGCCAACCGCAGTCGCGCTAGCTTGCCCCAGGGGAACAGCTCGCCCGGATCCTGCTTGCGCGCTGGCGCAATATCCGAATGGCCTACAACATTGCCGCGCGTGATGCCGTAGCGATCCTTGATATCGGCAACCAGGCGGATCACCGCGTCAATCTGTTCGTCGGGGAACGGGCGATAGCCATATTCATGGCCGGGATTGACGATCTCGATCCCGACCGACGCCGAATTGACGTCGGTGACGCCGCGCCAGTGCGACCCGCCCGCGTGCCAGGCGCGCTTGGCCTCATCGACCATCCGCACGACCTGGCCGTCTTCGGCCACCAGATAATGGCTGGAGACCCCGAAGGCGGGATCGCGCAGCCGCTCGATCGCCTCTTCGGCACTGCGCATGCCCGTATAGTGCAGCACGATCATGCTGACGGGTAACAGCCGCTCGCCGAAATTGGGCGAGGGCGCGTCGATGATGTTGAGCTCGGCCCGGTCCTGCATGGGGTGCAGGGATGCGGCGGCGCGCGCCGAAACGCAAGCCGGTTGAACCCGGCGTCAGCCGAACGCGCTCACCGGCGGGACGCAGCGCGCGGTGTCGGCGCGATACAGGCCGCGGATCCGCGCGCACGGCACGAATGCATCGGTCTGGCCGATCACGGTCTCCCCGGCCCCCAGCAACAGCGCCCCGCCATCGCGGACCGCGCTGCGCAGCGTCTGATAGGCACGGGCGCGCATTGCCGGGGGGAAGTAGAACAGCACGTTGCGGCACAGGATCAGGTCGAACTTGCCCGGCGGCGCTGAGTCCTGCACCAGATTGTGGCGGCGAAACTGAATGCGGCGGGCCAGCTCGGGGCGGACCACCCACTCGGTGCCCTCCTGATCGAACCAGGTCATCATGCGCCGGATCGGCAAGCCGCGCTGGATTTCGAACTGCGAGAAGCGGCCCGAACGCGCACGATCCACCGTCGCTGCCGAGACATCGGTCGCGACGATCTCCGGAAATGGCAGGCCGCGCGCGACATAGGCCTCCTCGAACAGCATCGCGAGTGAATAGGGTTCCTGCCCGGTCGAGCAGCCGACCGACCAGATGCGCAACCGCCGCCCCGGCTGTTCCGCCACCATCGCCGCCGCGGCCTCGACCACCAGCTCCAGCACGCCCGGATCGCGGAAGAAGGACGTTTCGTTGTTGAGCAAGGCGTCGACCACCGCATCGGCCAGCGGGCCGGGGGCAGCGCTGGTGAGCCGCGCGATCAACGCATCGACGCTGTCCAGGCCATGCGCGCGCAGCACCGTCTTCAGTGCGGTTTCGATCCGCCAGGCGCGGTTCGCCGCGATCTGCTGGCCGGTGCGCTGCTCCAGCAATGCGCCGACAATGTTGATCGCGCCGGACGAAGCAAAGGGCTGGGTGGCCGACATCAGCGCGGTCGCCGCTGGCTGGCGACCATGCGCCCGATCTCGTCGGGGGGCAGCACCGCGCTGGCGCTCGCGGCGACCGCGCCGGGCATACCCCAAACCACCGAACTCGCACGATCCTGCGCCAGAATTGCGCCACCCGCGTCGATCAGGCTCCGCGCGCCGATCGATCCATCGCGGCCCATTCCTGATAGCATCACGCCGAGACCGCGTTTGCCGAACACGTCCGCCACAGATTCGAGCATCGGGTCGACGGAGGGCATGCACCCGCTGACCACGCGCTCGTCCGACAGCCGGATCGCGACGCCCTCGGTGGCGCGCACGCAGCGGAGATGCGCATGGCCGGGCGCGACCAGCATCCGGCCGGGGCGCACCCGCATATGATCCTCGGCCACCTCACACGGCCGCCCAGCAAGCACCGCAAGCTGCGCCGCGAAATAGCTCATGAACGATGCCGGCAGATGCTGGGTCACCAGGATCGGGACCTCGAAGCTCGGCGGGATCGCGCGCAGCATCTGGCTGAGCGCATGGATGCCGCCGGTCGACGCCCCGACCGCAACAATATCGAATTCCTGCGGCACCGGAAGCGGGACCAGGTTCGGCCCGACCGCATCATGGGAGCGGTCGGTGAGACGGTTCAGCCGCTCTTCCAGCGTATTGGCGAACTTGCCCGCAAAGCTGCCCACGCCCGGTTTGACCAGCGTGTCGGCGGCACCCAGCGCCAGGGCCTGGACGGCGGCCGCAGCACCGCGTTCGGCGGCAGAGGACACGACCAGAATCTTTGCCCCCTGCCCCGCAACCAGCAGATCAGGCAGGCCAGTCAGGCCATGTACCCCGGGCATTTCGAGATCGAGCAGGATCACATCCGCGCGATTTGACGCCAGAAAGGCGAGCGCGCCCGGCACATTGCTGACTGCCCCGACCACGGCAAAGCCGCGCATCCCCTCGATCATCCGGCTCAGCACCGCGCGGGCGACGGCCGAATCATCGACGATCAGGATGCGAACGCCATCGTCGCGCGGATCCGGCTGAATGCCGGCCGCCAAAGAGCTGCCAGACATTGACGTTATTCCTTAAGCGACGCCGACGATCTGAAGCTTGCTCTCCAGCGTTTCGCGGTCGAACGGCTTCATTACATATTCGTCGGCACCCGCGTCGATCGCGGCGCGGATATAGGCCATGCCGTTTTCGGTGGTGCAAAACACGACCTTGGGCTTGTTGGCGATGCCGCTGTCCTTGAGCGCGCGCAGGAAATCCATCCCGCTCATCACCGGCATGTTCCAGTCGAGCAGGACGACATCGGGCGATGCCTCCAGGCACGACTCAAGCGCCTCGCGCCCGTCGCCGGCCTCGCGCACCTCGAAGTTGAGCGTCTCGAGGATGTGCCGGGCGACCTTACGGATCACCTTGGAGTCATCGACGACGAGGCAGGTTTTCATACAAGACGCTTCCCGGTTCTGCGGAACTGACATTCACTATGGAAGAAATACGTAAGTAGGACGTTAATTGCCGGTCATGTGGTGGGCGCAATTGCACCGGGGACGAGCGCCGCGAGGTCGATCGTCAGGATCGGTTCGCCATCACGCTCGATCAGCCCGCGCCCGGCCTGTTGCCACATCCCCGCCAGCGGCACCCCCGAGGCCAGCGGCTGCGGCTCGAACGCCGCGACATCGTCCAGCGCATCGACCAGCATCGCATAATGATGACCGTCAACCGGCGTGATCACCGCGCGACCGCCAGCGGCCTCGCCCGGCTCCAGCCCCAGCGCGGCGCGGGTGTCGATCACGGTCACCACCCGGCTGCGCAGCGCTGCGAGCCCGCGAACATGGCCCTGCGCGCGCGGCACCGCGACGATATTGCCGATATCGACCACCGATTCGACCTGATTGGCGTCGATCGCGACCGATTGCCCGGCGATATGCGCGATCAGGAAGAGTTGCTCGCTCATCGCCCGCCTCCCTGCGCCACGGCGGCGATCGCGCCGAGCAGCGCCTCCCGGTCATAGCGGTAGATGGTCCCGTCGCTGCCGCCGCGCTTGCGGCTGCGCAGCCGCACCACCGGCGCGGCCGCCCCACCCTCCGGCTCGGCGTCGAGCGTCAGCACCACTTGCGCCGCCTCGCCCGGGGCCAATGCGCTGACCACGCGATAGCCCGCGCTTTCGAGCAGCGGCTGGATGAAGGTACCTAACCAGCCGGTGTCGCCACCGCCGAGCAGGCATACCGGCGCGACCGCGTCATCGGCATCCGCCTCGCCATGTTCGCCGAACAGCCACAAAGGATCGAGCATCTCGACCGGCTCGCCATCGATCAGCGCGACGCCCGCGATCGGGCCGGGCGTCGTCGCCGGCGCCATCTCCGCCGGCATCGCGACTATGTCCGCCGGTTCGGCGATGGCATAGGCAATCTCGGTCATCCCGTCGCGCAGGCGCAGGATCGATCCGGTGCGCTTGGGATCGGCGCCCTCAACCGCCGCAACCGGCACGATGCGATCGTCGATGGTCAGGCGCAGGCGACCCGCGCTGCGATGGATCGCGCCCGCACCGACCTTCTCGATCCGGTCGACGACCTCCAGCGGCACCGCGCGACGCGCGCCGTCGAGGTCGGCGAACACCAACGCCAGCGCGCCATCAGCAAGCGTCTCGCTTTCCTCTTCGACCTCGGCCTCACGCGCGCGCTCGAACTGAAGACCGGCGTCCCGCGCCAGCCCCGCGCAATCGAGCAGCAGCATCGGACAGCCGCTATCGGGCAGAGTCTGTCCGGCATAAATCCCCGTTGCCATGATCGCGGGCGCCGCGGGCTTGATCACCAATTCCTCATTGTCGAGCACATCGTCGACGCGCAGCGCGTAGCTGCCCTCGCCCATGCTCACGATCGCGACCATCGGATAGCCGCTGCTCGCCACCGGCTTCAGCCCAAGCTGGTCGGCCAGCACGATCATCGGCAGCCGCCGGTCGCGCAGCGTCACCACCCACGCGCTGCCGATGCGATCGACGCGGATCGCGTCGCTGCGCTCGCTGACAATCTCCTCGATCGCCTGGCGCGGGATCGCAAAGGACTGGCCGCCCGCGCCGACGACGATGGTCGGGATGATCGACAGGGTCAGCGGCACATGGATCAGGATGCGCAGTCCCCGGCCGGGATCATTGTGCAGCTCGACCCGCCCGCCAATCTGTTCGATCGCGGCGCGCACCACGTCCATGCCGACGCCGCGCCCCGAAATCTCGGTCACTTCGTCCTTGGTCGACAGGCCGGGTTCGAAGATCAGCGCCAGCCTGGCGCGCTCGCCCAGCGACCGCAGTTCGCGCTCGTCGCGGCCATTGTCGGCGAGCTTGCGGATCACTCGCTCGACATCGATGCCGCGTCCGTCGTCGGAGACTTCGACGACGATCTGATTGCCCGACTGGCGCGCGGAAACGGTCAGGCGGCCATTTTCGCGCTTGCCCGCCGCACGCCGCTCGGCCGGATGTTCGATGCCATGGTCGATCGAATTGCGGATGATGTGGACCAGCGGATCGCGCAGCACCTCGATCATTTCGCGATCGAGCTCGACCTCGGCACCTTCGACATTGAGCAGCACCGACTTGCCCAGCCCCGCCGCCGTATCGCGCACCATGCGCGGCAAGGCAGAGAACAATGCGTCGATCTTCTGCATCCGCGTGCGCGTCACCGTGTCGCGCAGGTCGGCGACGGTCGCCGACATCCGCTCCAGCGCCGCCTCGACCTGCGGATCGACCTCGGCACTGCGCAGCCGACGCGACAGTTCGTTACGCGCGAGCACCATGTCGGACATGCCGCTCATCATCCGGTCGAGCAGGTCGACGTTCAGCCGCACGCTGCGGCTCTGTGCGCGCTGCGCGACCGGCGCGGCTGCTTGCACAACTTCGGCGGTTCCGCCCGCGAGTGCGGCGATCAGCAGATCCTCACCGGTATCGTCGAGCGCGGCGCCGGCATCGATTGCCTCAACAATCTCACCGATCCGGTCGACCACGCCCAGCACGGCATTGACCAGCGCGCGATCGGGCATGCGCTCACCCGCGCGCACATCGGCCAGCACGTCCTCCGCCGCATGGCTCAGCCGCGCAAGTCGGGGGAGATCGAGAAAGCCGCAGCTGCCCTTGACCGTATGGACGAAGCGGAAGATCGCATCGAGCCGCTCACGGTCGTGCGGCGACGCCTCCCAGGCGACGATCTCGCCTGACAGCGCCTCCAGCGTTTCCCGCGTCTCGGCAATGAATTCCTGTAACAGATCGTCCACGGGCGCCCCCACACGTCCCGACGGTCATGGCATCGCTACGGTTAACAGGGAGTTAGGAGGCGACCCGTGCGCACCGCAGAATCCCCCGCCCGACGCGCAAAGTAGCCAGCGCCCGAAACACGGATCGCGCGCAGCAATCTGCCGATACTCCCGTATTTGCACGGAGTGCCCGGCAGCGGAAAATACCTATACTCAAAATAGGATCAGGAAGTTCAGGAGCCAGCAAGGCCTCGTCTCCTGGTGGAAAGGGGGTGCCAATGTCGACGCAACTTGACCGTATGCGTCTCAATTGCCGCCTCGTCACGCGTGTGCTTGGCGAAGAAGTCTTCGCCGCGACTCTCGATTTGGGTAACCAACTCCCGACTGAGCTCGCGCGTGCGCGGATGGTCTGTATTCCGATCCTGATTTCGGCGACGCGCGACATGATCGATCGCAGGATGCGTGGTCCCATCGTTGCACGGGGCCCGTCGATCAACGCAATTGCCGCCTCGCTCGACCTGCCGTTTGAAACGGTGCGCCGCAATGTGCAGCGCATGGCCGATCTGGGCTGGCTCGCAATCGGTCCGGGTGGCGGAGTCTCGCTGCCCGTACCGATGCCGCGTGCGCTGGCCGAATGGTGCGTCGATCTGGGGCGCAGGCTGCGCCGCGCCGCCGCGACGATGGAAACGCTGGGTGCGACCGATGCAATGTCGCTCGAGCGTGGATCGTGCGACAATAGCTGCACGCTTGCCGCACTCGACCTGTTTTTGATCATGGCGGGGACGTCGAACCATTTTCGGCTACGCTACACCGAACTGCTCCTGGTTCATTTCGTTTGTTCCGCGAGCGTCGCGCATCTCAATGAATTGCCACCGGGGAGTGCCCCCTTTGCGCGGGTCGATACGGTGCCGGACGCGGCCGAACGCGCGTTCGTCCCGATGGCCGATCTGGCGCGGATGCTCGGCATCTCGCGCTCCACTGTCTACCGGCTGGTCTCCGATGCGGCGCAGGCGGACCTGTTCGAACGGCGTGGCAATGGGGTGCGCGCGTCCGACCGGTTCCTCACGAGCGGGGCATATGTCGAGGCGCTGGAGTTGGTCGCGGGGCGCACGGCGACCCTGTTCTCCCGGATCGAGCGGCACCGCTGCGGCAACGGCTGCACCGCGCTGGACCATGTGCTGCGCCGCCCGCGCCCATGGCGTCAGATTTCGACCCTTTCGAGTTCGGCCCAGATCGGTTAATGCCCCGCGCCATGAGCAAGCCAGCAACCCTTAACCGAGGCGTCGTCACACTGACGACCTGACCCGCGGGCAAGCTGTGCCCGCCGGGGCGCAGCTTCATCGGCACGAGTGCTCGTCTCTGTCCTGAATCGGCGTCCCTTAGTTGATCGATCCAGTAAACTGGATCGGCTGCGGCACGGGCCCACTCCCCCACCCGGCCACCCAACGACAGTGTATTCTATGGGTGGCCGGGTGGGGGAGCGGGCCGGTGCCGCAGGGCCTGACAAGGAAGTTCCGATGACCCAG
>NZ_JAIXHL010000017.1 GCF_030145815.1 Sphingomonas sp. | reverse complement strand
CCGCTCCCCCACCCGGCCACCCATAGAATACACTGTCGTTGGGTGGCCGGGTGGGGGAGCGGGCCGGTGCCGCCTAATTCAATACGACTCTAGCTGCGGGTCAGCGAGAAACTGTCGCCGTTCGAAAATGCCGGAAGCGTGTCGAGCGATGCGCTGAAGTCCGACCCTTGCGGACCATAGACTTCAAAATGCGAGATGCCGGCGGTCATGATGTCGAGCGTCTGGCGCAGCGTGGCCTCACCAATGTCGCGGGTGATGAATACGATCCGGGATCGTCGGTCATCGCTCGGCCATGCCTCGAGCAGCACCGGCGGATGGAAGACGTGCTGGACGCCATGGATCACCGCCGGGCGATCGAACTCGGCCAGGTTCAATATGCCCTTGATGCGCAGAATCTGCGGGCCTGCGAACAGCGTCAGCACCTCGATCCAGCGCTCGAACGCCTCGCCGCGCAGCGGCTCGTCGAACGTCAGGCAGATTGCGTGGATATGATCGTCGTGGCGGTTGATGTCGTTATGGTCGTGATGGTCACCATGATGATGGTGGTGGTGATGGGCCCCGGCATAGGCCTCCGCGTTGAGCCAGACGAGCACCTGTTCCCCCCTGGTCGCCGGATCATAGAGCCCGGCGTCGAACAGCGCTGACGGGTCGATCGCACCGTTGACCGCAGGCAGAAGGGGGGCGGCCGGGTTGATCGTGCGCACGCGCGCCTCGACCACCGCAATGTCGGTCGGCGCGACCAGATCGGTCTTGGTCAGGACCAGCCGATCCGCCACCGCGATCTGACGCACCGATTCATCCTGCGCGTCGAGCGTCGCCAGCGCGGTGGCGGCATCCACCGTGGTGATGACGCTGTCGAGCCGGTAGAGTTGCGCGATCCGCTCATCCATCAGCGCGGTGTGGAGGATCGGGATCGGGTCGGCGAGGCCGGTCGTTTCGATCAGCACCCGGTCGAACCAGCAGATGCCGTCGCGAGCGAAGCGGAACGGGGCATCGCGCAGCGTGCGTACGAGATCGCCGCGAATCGTGCAGCACAGGCACCCACTCGACATCTCGACCACCACTTCCCGCTCCTCGCTGGCCGAGACGAGGTCATGGTCGATACCGATTGTGCCGAACTCGTTGATGATAACGAGCGTCTTGCGCATCGTCGGGTCACGGACGAGCTGATTGAGCAGGGTCGTCTTGCCGCTACCCAAGAAGCCGGTGAGCAGCGACAGCGGAATCCGCGCATGCGTGGAGGACAGGATCAAGCTCATGCCGGCTGGTCGTCACGCGCATGCCGATGCGGGAGTGCGCGCCAGTTGAGCGCGTGCGCGACGGCGAGCAGGGTAGCGCCAACGACGGTGAGCACGGTTTCAATCCACTCCTCCGGCGCAGCAAAGGCGCCGAGCGCGAGCAGCGCGATGGCCGGCACCGCAAGCCGCGCAGGCACCGTCCAGCGATGCCGACGATAGCCGGCGGCTAGCGCCAGGATACTGGTCGGAACCGCGAACAGTAGCGCGCCGATATGAAAGCTCTCGGGTAGTGCGAGATAAGCGGCCAGCGTTGGCACCAGCATCAACAGCACTGGCAGCGCAAGGCAATGCACCAGGCACAATGCCGATGCGCTTATCGCCAATGTGTCGAACAGGCGTTGGCGGGTAGCGAGCATTGTCATTCTCCGGAGTTGAAGCGCTGGACATCGACATCACAAAGGGATAAATCAGGAGATGATATACTGTATCATTAAAGTCAAGGATCGCCATGTCGTCAGATGACAATCGCCTGCCCGTTACCGTCCTGTCCGGGTTTCTGGGGGCGGGTAAAACGACGCTGCTCAATCATATCCTCGCCAATCGGGAGGGTCGCCGCGTTGCGGTGATCGTCAACGATATGTCGGAAGTGAATATCGATGCCGATCTCGTCCGTGGCGGCGATGCGGCGCTGGCGCGCAGCGAGGAGAGCCTGGTCGAGATGACCAATGGCTGCATCTGCTGCACGTTGCGCGACGATCTGCTCAAGGAAGTGCGCGCGCTGGCGGAAGCGGGAAAGTTCGACAGCCTGGTGATCGAAAGCACCGGCATTTCCGAACCGCTGCCGGTCGCCACCACCTTCTCGTTCCGCGACGAAGACGGCAATTGCCTGGGCGACGTAGCCCGGCTCGACACGATGGTCACCGTCGTCGACGCGCTCAACCTGCTCGCCGATTATTCGAGCCAGGACTTTCTGGCCGACCGCGGCGAGAGCCTGGGCGAGGATGATACGCGCAGCCTGGTCGGGCTGCTGGTCGAGCAGATCGAGTTCGCCGATGTCGTGATCGTCAACAAGGCGGGCGCCGTCTCCCCCGATCAGCTCGCTATCGTCAAGAAACTGGTCGCATCGCTCAACGCCGATGCGCGGATCGTCACGGCGGATTTTGGCCGCGTGCCGCTCGACACGGTGCTCGGCACCGGCCTGTTCGACGAGGACAAGGCGGCGCAACACCCGCTTTGGGCCAAGGAACTCTATGGCTATGCGACGCATCAGCCCGAGACCGAGGAATATGGGATCGAGAGCTTCGTCTATCGTGCGCGTCAGCCCTTTGATCCGGCCAAGCTCCACGCATTTCTGACCGATGGCGGGCTCGACCATGTCGTGCGCGCCAAGGGGCATTTTTGGCTGGCGACCCGCCCCGACTGGGTCGGGGAACTGGCCGTGGCGGGCAGTCAGACGATGACCGCGCGCATGGGCCGCTGGTGGGGATCGATTCCTAAAAATCACTGGCCGGATGACGACCGGTTCGAGCGGTTCGTGCTGCAACATTGGGACCCGGTGTGGGGCGACCGGCGGCAGGAGCTGGTGTTCATCGGCATCGGCATCGACGAGGCGCGGATCCGCGCCCGCCTCGACGCCTGCCTGTTGCCGGTCAAGCAGTTCACCCCGGAAATGTGGATCGGACTGCGCGATCCCTTCCCGGACTGGGAGCCCGAGATGGAGGCGGCGTGATGGCGACGCAGTTGTGGGCGCAGGAGCCGGAGCCCGTCCAGATCGCGGCATCGCCGGAGGTCCTGCTGTCGGTCACCGCGCCTGAGGTCGCGCTAGCCATCTGGAACCGCGCTGCTCCGGCGGGGCTGGCCGCATCGATCGACGCTCTGGTCCTCGACGCGGTCGACGACATCGAAGCGGCGATCGAGGCGCCGATATCCGCTGCCGACCTCACCGTCACGTTGCAGGATGCGGGCTACAACTCGGACGTCGTCGCCTTGTTGGCCGAGGATATTGCTGCCCTCGCAGGCCGCTTTGCGGCGGTCGTCGGTCGGACGCGCTTCAAGCTGCGGCTCGAAGTCATCGAGACCGACGCCTGCCGCCGCTTCCATTCCGACTTCGTGACCTATCGCCTCCTCACCACCTATCGCGGCCAGGCCACGCAATGGATCGAAACCGACCGCCCCGACGCGGTCGCGCAGATGCGGGCGGGCGAGGTCGCGATCTTCAAGGGGCGGATGCTGCTCGACGATCCGCCGGTGCTGCACCGGTCGCCACCAATCGCTGCAACCGGGGAACAACGCCTGCTGCTCGTCCTCGATCCCGTCACCGAATGAACCTCTCTTCAGTCAGGAAGTCCACCATGCGTTCCGCCCATTTGCTTGCCTCCAGCCTGATCGCGCTCGCTTTGGTTGCCCCCGGCGCCGCGCGCACGCCGCCGTCGTCGCAACAGGCGCTAGCGGCCAATCCCCTGCTCGGCGACTGGACGACCCCGGACGGGGTGCCGCCCTATCACCGGATCCGGCCCGAACACTATGAACCCGCTTTCGACGCGACGATCGCGGCGGCGCGCGCGGACTATCGCCGCATCGCGGACAATCGTGCGGCACCGACCTTTGCCAACACGATCGAGGCGATGGAAGGCGCGGGGCGTCCGCTGGGCCGCGTGGCCAGCACCTTCTTCAACGTCGCCTCGGCCGACGCGACCGATGCGATTCAGCAGGTCGAGGAAGCGGTGACGCCGAAGCTGACCCGGCTGCCGAACGACACCTATCTCGACCAGAAGCTGTTCGCGCGGGTCGACCGCCTGTGGAAGGCGCGCGCGACGCTGAAGCTGACCCCCGAACAGATACGTCTGCTGGAGGAAACGCACAATCGCTTCGTCCGCGCCGGCGCGGCACTTGCCCCCGCTGCGCGCACGCGCGTGGCGGCGATCAACGAAGAGATGGCGAAGCTCGGCGTCGAGTTCGGACAGAAGCTGCTTGCCGACCAGAAGGCAGGCAGTGTCTTCCTGACTGCGGCGGAGGTCGAGGGGCTTCCCGAAGACCAGCGCAATGCAGCTGCGACCGCAGCCAAGGCAGCTGGACGCGACGGCAGCTATCTGTTCGCCGCGACACGCTCTGCCGCCGAGCCCTTCCTGACCGCCGCCCCCAATCGCGCGGCGCGGGAGAAGGTGTGGCGCGCCTTCGTGATGCGCGGCGACAATGACAATGCGAACAATACCGGCGCCATCATCGCCCGGCTGGTCGCGCTCCGGATCGAGCGCGCGAAGCTGATGGGATCCGACACCCATGCCGAGTTCGTCCTAGAAGATTCGATGGCGAAAACCCCGGCGGCGGCGACCGAGCTGTTGATGCAGGTGTTTCGCCCCGCACTGGTGCGCGCGGGCGAGGAGATGAAGGACGTCGCGGCGCATGCCGCCAAGGACGGCATCTCCAAGGTCGAGCCGTGGGACTGGCGCTATTATTCCGAGCAGGTGCGCAAGGAACGGTTCGCGCTCGATGAGGCGGCGGTAAAGCAATATCTGCCGCTCGACGGCATGGTCGCTGCGCTGTTCGAAACCACCAACAAATTATACGGGATCACCGCGCACGAGCGGAAGGACGTGCCCGTCTATGCCGATGGCGTGCGGGTATGGGAATTGCGCGAGGCGGACGGGACCAAGATCGGCCTCTTCTATGCCGACTGGTTCGCCCGGCCGACCAAGCGGCCCGGCGCGTGGATGAACAGTCTGCGCGATCAGAACACGCTGTTCGGCGAGACGGCGGTGGTGGTGAACAACCAGAATATCGTCCCCGCCCCGGCGGGTCAGCGCACGCTGATCTCGATCGATGAGGCGCAGACGCTGTTCCATGAGTTCGGCCATGGCCTGCACGGCCTGCTCAGCAAGGTCCGCTATCCCAGCCTGTCGGGCACCGCCGTCTCGCGCGATTTCGTCGAGTTTCCGAGCCAGGTCTATGAGCACTGGGTCACCGAACCCGAAATACTGCGCAAGCACGCCCGCAATGCTGCGGGTGAGCCAATACCGGACGCGATGCTTCAGGCGCTGCTGAAGGCGCAGACGTTCAATCAGGGCTATCTGACCGTCCAGCAGCTATCCTCGGCGATCCTCGACATGCGGCTCCATACGCTCCAGTCGCTCCCCGCCAATTTCGACGCGCGAGCGTGGGAGGCGGCGCAGCTCAAGCAGCTGGGGGTGCCCGATGCGATCGGGATGCGGCATCGCCTCGCGCATTTCAGCCACATCTTCGATGGCGGCTATTCGGCCAGCTATTACGCCTACACCTGGGCCGAGGCGATGGATGCCGATGGCTTCGCCGCGTTCAAGGAAACGGGCAATATCTTCGATCCCACGCTGGCCGCGAAGCTGCGCAAGGAAGTGCTGGAGCGCGGCAATACGCGCGATCCGGCGGAAAGCTACATCGCGTTTCGCGGTCGGCTGCCCAATGCCGATGCGCTGCTCAAGAACCGGGGGCTCAACTGATGCTCTGGCTCGTCGCGAGCGCAGCGCTGGCGGGAGAGCCGGCCCCGACCGAGCCGCCCGCCGACCCGCCGGCGGAGCCCGAGATCGTCATCACCGGCGCGTTTCAGCGCGACCAACGCGACAGCGCGTCGCCAGTGTCGGTGATCATCGGCGCCGAGCTTGAGCGCGAGTTGCGCCCGCAGATTGGCGAGTCACTCGCGCGCCAGCCCGGCGTATCGGCGAGCAGCTTCGGCCCCAATGCCTCGCGGCCGATCCTGCGCGGACTGGGCGGCGAGCGCGTGCGGGTGCTGACCGACGGCATCGGCGCGTTCGACGTATCGAATACCTCCGCCGACCACGCCGTCGCGATCGATCCGCTGCTGGCCGAGCGGGTCGAGGTGCTGCGCGGCCCGGCCTCGCTCCGCTTCGGTTCGTCGGCGATCGGCGGGGTGGTCAATGTGACCGATCTGCGCATCCCGACCGAAGTGCCTGATGGTGTGTTCGCGGGTCAGGCGCGTGCAGGTTTCGCCACTGCGGCGGATGCGCGATCCGCTGGTGCCTATGTCTCGGTCCGGCTGTCGGACAAGCTGGTCCTGTCGGGCGGCGGCAGCGCGACCGATACCGACGACCTGCGCGTCGGTGGGCCATTGCTGTCCGCACCGCTTCGGGCGCAGGCGCGTGCGAATGCCGATCCTGAAATCCGTGCGCTGGCCGAGCTTGCCGGGCGGTTACCCAACAGCGGATCGAAGACGCGCACTGCCAGCCTGGGCGCGGCTCTGATCGATGAGCGCGGCGACCTCGGCGTGGCAGTGACGCGCTACGAGAGCAGCTATGGCCTGCCCATCCGCTTCAACCTGACGCCGGGTGCCAAGCAGGAAGCCGTGTCGATCGATGGTCCGCAATGGCGCGCGGACCTGCGCGCTTCGGTGGCGCTGGGAGACGGGTTGCTTGAACGCCTGTCGCTGCGCGCCGGCTATGCCGACTATTCGCATGTCGAACGCGAGGCGGACGGCGGCGTGGGCACGCTGTTCGCGAATGAGGGGATCGAGGCGCGCATAGAATTGCGGCAGCGCAAGCAGGGGGGCTGGCAGGGCGTGAGCGGCGTGCAATATTTCGCGCGCGACTTCCTGGCGGTCGGAGCGGAGGCGTTCGTCCCGCCAAACGTGACCGAACAGTTCGGCCTGTTCACCTTGCAGGAGCTTGAACTGGGGCCCGTTCGGTTCGAAGCTGGGGGGCGGATCGAGCGGACCGCCATCGTCTCGCAATCGATCGGCTTTGATCGCAGCTTCACCGCGCGCTCGATCGCAGCGGGAGCGTTCGTGACGGCGGCGAAGGGCGTGAAATTCGGCCTCAACCTGTCGAGCACCGCGCGCGCCCCGTCGGCAGAGGAGTTGCTTGCCGACGGTCCGCATGTCGGCACCCAGAGCTATGAGATCGGCAATCCGAATTTCGGGATCGAGCGGGCGAGGGGCGTTGAGCTGGCCGCGCGGCTTGGCGAAGGTCGCTGGCGGCTGGATGCGTCGGCCTATCGCACGCGCTTTTCGGGCTATATCTACGAATATGAGACCGGCGCGGTGATCGATGAGTTGCCGGTCTTCCAGTTCGAACAGGGCGACGCCACCTATCGCGGGTTGGAGGTCGAGGCGCAGGCGACACTCATCGAAGGACCGGTCGAACTGACCGCCGATGCGCTGGTCGATGCGGTGGAGGCGACGATCGACGGGTTCGGCCCCGCTCCCCGCATCCCCCCGCTGCGCTACGGTGGCGGGGTCGAAGCGCGCGGCGACCGGTGGGGCGCGCGAGTCGAGGGCGAGCGGACGACCCGTCAGACCCGCACCACGGGCTTTGAATCCGCGACGCCAGGCTTCACGCTGGTTAATCTGAGCGGCGACTGGAAACCCTGGGCGGGGCGCGACCTGCGCTTCACCCTGTCCGTGGCCAATCTGTTCGATGTCGAGGCGCGGCGGCACGCCAGCTTCCTCAAGGACTATGCACCACTTGCTGGCCGGGACATTCGTATCGGGATGAGTGCACGCTTCTGACAGTGGGTTTTGGGGATTGGTCGAGCCGTTGTTCAACCTCCAGGTTCTTCATCGATTGAAGAACATGCAACCAAATCGCATGTCATCGGGATGATGCGGCGCTCCCCCAAAGATCCGAGCTCAAAGTTCCAAGAAGTCGACGAACAGCCGCGGATTGTGGAAGTCATGCATCAGCCCCGCGAGCAGCCCGCGATCGTCTCCGCCATATTCTTGGGCAAGCACGGGTTGCTGCTGGGCCGACGCCGCAAAGATGAAATCGCGTTCCGACAGGCTCGCGCGCGCAACGCCATTCAGGACGATCATGTCGCCGTTGTTCAGCAAGGGGTCGCCGCCGCCGAGGTCGATGGCCGTCGTTCCGCCATTTTCGTGCATCGAATTCAGTACATCCTGCCAGGTCAGGCCAAAGGCGCTGAGATCGATACGATCAACGCCAACCTGAAAGTCACCGATTACGTCGGCGCTGGTCCCACGCTCGAATACGAAGATATCGGTGCCTGCCTCGCCGAACAACACGTCGCGACCGCCCCCGCCATTGAGGATGTCGTTGCCTGCGCCACCCAGCAACCAATTGTCATGCTGGCTGCCGGTGATGCGGTTGTTCAGCTCGTTGCCGACCCCAAATGGAGTGTAGTCGAGCAACACCAGATTCTCGACATTGGCGTACAGATAGTAACCGGCGCTGTTCATGCGCGCATAAACCGTGTCGATGCCGCCATCTACGGCTTCAAAGGTCAGGTCGGCCGGGGTGTCGACATAATAGATGTCGTCGCCCGAGCCGCCGTCCATCAGGTCGTGATCGCCGGCACCGCTATTGCCGTAGAGGATGTCATTGCCGGCACCGCCGACCAGAATATCGGTCTCGAAATCGGACCCGCCCGTCAGGATATCGTCGCCATCCTCACCGTACAGCGCGTCCGCCTGAGCTCCGCCTTCGATCACATCATTGCCCGCGCCGCCGGCAAGATAGTCGATACCCCCATCGCCGAAGAGCTGGTCATTGCCATCCTGCCCGAACAGCGAGTCGATCCCGCCGCCGCCGCGCACGACATCGTCGCCCGCGCCGGCGATCAGCAGATTCGAACCGCTATTGCCGATGATCGTGTTCGCCAGTTCGTTGCCGACGCCGAACAGGTCGCCTGCGCCTTCGGCCAGGGTCAGATGCTCGACGTGCTGCCACAGATAGTGGCTACCGGTCGCAATCACGCTGTCGACGCCGCCACCGGCAAACTCAAAGACCAGATCATCCGGACGATCGACATAGTAGAGATCGTCGCCCGTGCCGCCATAGAGCCGGTCGGCGCCTGCACCGCCATCGATCAAATCGGGGCCTGCTCCGCCGACCAGTTGATCCGGTCCAGAGGTACCGAAATACTCGAACCGCGCACCGACGCCGGCAAGACCCGGATAGACTGGCGCAGTCCCCGCTGCCGGCGGCGGCGGGGCTGGCGGCGGCGCAACAGTGGCTGGCAGATTGGTGGCGTTGAACCGGAAATTCTCAGTGGTGATCGCAGAAACCTGGACGCCACGAAGCAATAGCGTGTCTGTGGCCGAAAATGTCACCAGGACGTCCGCACCGCGCTGTTCGATCGCGGTGTAGGCGGAATAGCCCACGGCATAGATGATGTCGCCGTTTGCGCCCGCCGCAAAATCGGTGATCACGTCATGGCCCGACCCGATGCCGATGTAGAATCGGTCGGCCCCTGCCCCGCCGGTGAGGAGGTCATCGCCGCCGGCCCCGATCAACCAGTCTTCGCCGAACCCGCCGAGCAGCGTGTCGCTATAGCTGCCCCCATAAAGCCGGTCGTCGCCATCGCCGCCCGAGACGCTGGAAAGCGCACGCCCCAGCCGACCGTCGTAGACGTCGTTGCCGCCCATCAGGTCGACCGATCCGGTGACGACGCCGCTATTCTGCAGCAACTCGGCACCGGCGCCCAGGCGGACGACTCCCTCCAGGCGACCACTATTGTAGATGGTGAAGCTGCTGTCCGCGTTCGCACCGCCGTCGATGGCATAATCGCCGGTCACGGTGCCGCTGTTCCAGAAGAATCCGCGACCGTTGACCGAGATCTGCACTGCCGCGCTGTCGAGCGCGGTCGTCGAATCGCTGACGGTAATGGTGCCGCTATTGACTGCATTTCCAGCTGGGCTGGATGGGCCGTTGTTGAAGAAGACGTCGACACCGATGCTTGCCTCGCCGCCGCGTGCGATGATCGTGCCGCTGTTCTGGAACCCGGCCTGATTGTAGAAGATTCCGGTCGCTCGCCCGCCCGCCTCTGCGATGATGCTTCCGCTGTTCTGAACGATGCCCGACGGCCAATTGACGGCGATAGCGTCGGCCCCGGCATCAGCGGCGACCGCCCGGATCGTGCCCATATTCCATGGCGTGCCCATGACACCCCATGCGTCGCCATCATGGGCGATGACCTCGAATGTCCCGCCCTGCAAGATGACGAACTCGCTTTCGCCGGAGACGTAGCCAGTCGGCCCTGAAACGACATTTCCTCCGATCATCCCGGCGAGCGGAGCCTCGCTCGCATCGGCTTCGATCCGAACGGTGCCGGCGATGAAGCTTTGTATCCCCCCTTCTACGCCTTCCAGCCACAAGGGGGACTGGTGTAGCCCGAGCCGGAAATGCGCCTGATAGTCTGGGTTGGTCAGGTGCAGCGTCGTGCCCGCCTCGACCAGAAACACCGGCTCATTGACCATCAGAAAGTTCGGTACCTGGCCGGCCGGTTCGGGTGCGAGATCGTTGGCGCGGAACAGCAGGTTGGAGGCGTTGATCGCCGAGAGTTGGACGTTCTCGACAATGATCGCATCGGCGCCGGACAGCGTGATGCGAACATTGTTGCCCTCCTGTGCGATCGACTGATAGCCGGTGTATCCGAAGACCTCGATCCGGTCCCCGGCAGCGAAGTCCGTAATCCGGTCCACCCCGTCGCCGTCGGAAAAGAGGAACCGGTCATTCCCCGCGCCGCCGGTGAGCCGGTCTGCACCGGAATCACCGAGCAGCACATCGTCGCCATCGCCACCGACCAGCGTATCGTCGCCCGCCGCGCCCTCAAGGAAATCCGCTGCGGCCGAGCCGCGGATCGTGTCGGCATAGACCGATCCGACCACTGACTCGAACCCGCGGACGTAAGACGTCCCGCGATTGATCGCGGTGCCGAGCGCCAGATCGACCTCGACCCCCTGCCATGCGTCGAGGAAGCTGAGCGTGTCATAGCCCGCGCCTCCGTCGAGGGCATCGCGCCCGCTGCCGCCCTGAACCACATCCTCGCCGCCGCCCGCGAGGATCAGGTCGTCGCCGCGCCCGCCGATCAGCCAGTCGTCATGGTCGCCGCCGAGCAGCCGGTCGTCGCCGGTCCCGCCGTCCACGACGCCGCGATGCTCCCCACCGCGCCCGTCATAGAGATCGTTGCCGGATTCGAGCATCGTCGCGCCGGTCATCAGGCCGGTATTGATCACCTGATCATCACCATAAGCGAGATAGACGTCGCCCAGAATGCTCCCGCTATTCTCGATGCGTTCGGCGGCGATGTAATGCGTGCCGCTATGCGTCGAACTCACCAGGATTGCGATGTCGGCGGCAATCGTGCCGCTGTTGACCAGCACTGCCGGGGCGCCGGTTACGCGGGAGTTCTGCTCCAGCAGCACACCGATGCTGGCATAGGGGGAATTGGGAGCGGTCGTCGCAACGATCTCACCCGAATTGACGAACCCGCCATTCTCGTAATTCTCGATGTTAACGCCGATCGCGGTCCGCCCGCCCGTCACCTCGATCAGACCGGTATTCGTGACTGCGCTGTCACGGTTGTTACGGTCGATGCCGATGGCATCATACGCACTGGTAACGCGCAAGACGCCGTTGTTGACGATCGAGACATCCTGACGGGTCGCGATCCCGGTCGCGTGCAGATAGCCGCCGCGAACTTCAAACAATCCGTCGTTCAGGAAATCGACATCGCCCGACGATGGCTGGTAATAGCCATAGGTGCGCCCGCTGGAGAGCGGCGGCCCCGTGTCGGCGATGCCCCGCGTCTCGACGATAAACGTCCCGGTCGCCGTGTTGTGAAACAATGCGTTGGAACTGCCCCCCGCGAACGGCAGATAAATTCCCGCAAGAGGGCCGTAGGAACCGCCATAGCCGTCTTGGCTGACCTCGATGGTGCCAGAGTTCAGGAAGGACTGGCTCCCACCTTGCGCTGATCCAAAAACCAGACCGGGCCGGACCTCCTCGAGATAGCCGGGGTTACTGATGGTGAGCGTCGTACCTTCGGGATTGGTGTGCTGACCGGTCACGCGGAAGTAACCGGGGTTGGACTCTGTCGGATCATAGCCACCGAAGCTGGCTGCCGTCAGATTGGAAACGCGAAGCTGCGAAAAGACCATCACGAGCACGCTGGCCTCGCCGGCAAAGCCGGTGGGATGGAACCACAATTCCACATTCCCGGCACTGTCGCGCACTTGCGCATGCCCAGTTGCAAATGGGTTCAAGCCGGACGCCGGGGTCCACGCGTTGCCGGTAATCGCAGCAAGTGCCGCGCCAAAATCGACCTGATCCACCGTGTGCGGAAACACGGTGTTGAAGTCGCTTACGCGCAGGACGCCGCCCCCGGTTCCAAAGCCCGCAGTCAGCCTCACGACATCGTTGCCGCCGCCCAGGGCCAGGTCGATGTCCGACGAGAGCGAGCCGACCGACACGGAATCGTGGCCGTCATCCAGGCCGACATAGGCTCCACCGGACCCGGCGGCCAAGGTCAGGCGGTCGTCACCGCTGCCCATCGACACGAAATAGCCACGACGCGCGGCCACCGTCGCAACGTCATTGCCGCTGCCCCCGTCGAGCGAGCCCGTCGGCGATGTATCGTGGTCAGGCCCCGCTCCGACCGTGAACACATCGTTGCCGGCACCGCCGCGCAAGACATCCTGCCCGTCGGCATCCACGATGCGATCGTCCCCATCACCGCCATCAAGGTGATCCCGACCCGCTCCGCCGTCGAGCGTGTCATTGCCCAGCTCACCGGAAAGGACATCGTGACCGTCGCCGCCCTGCAGGACGTCGTTGCCGCCCTGGCCAATGAGCATGTCATTGCCACCGAGCCCCGCCAGCGTGTCATCGGCTGCAGTCCCGGATAACAGATCATCGCCCGCGGTCGCCACGGTCGCAGGCGGCCGCACCACGACACCCAGATTATATTCGGTGAAATCCGCAACATTGGTATTGCGGAAAATGAAGAGAGTTGCGCTCCCGAGACGCAGCACGGTGTCGGCGCCGGATTGGCTCAACGTCGCGCCCGCCAAGAACGGATCAAACGTCGCCGGGTCGCCGACAACGTTCAGCCGCTGCTGTGCAAATGCCAGCCAGTCGATCCGGTCCCCCGTGTTGCCGGTCTGGAAATCAGTGATTTCGATTGCCGCCTGCGCGTTGGATGCGGCCGCTTCGTCAATCACGATCACATCTTGTCCGCCGCCCAGCGTCAACCGGAGTGGTCCGGCCAGCTCGGTCATGTTGCGCAGCACGAAACGGTCGTCGCCTGACCCAAGATCGACTCTTACCGTGCTGCCCTGATGCCCGCTGCCAAACTCGACCAGATCGTTGCCACCACCTGCGGTGATCTGCACCAGCTCCGCCAATGAACGCGACCCGTGCGAGACGATGATATGATCGTTACCCTCCCCACCGTCGAGCGTGTCCGACCCTTCACCGATATCGAGAAGGACGTCATCACCGTCGCCACCGATCAGGACGTCGTCGCCGTCGCCGCCGGATAGCCGATCATTGCCTGCGCCGCCCTCGATCCGGTCGTCACCATGCCCGCCGTAAATTTGGTCGTCGCCACCAAGACCGATCAGAATATCGGCTCCGGCCATCCCGTCGATAAGATCTGCGCCCTCGGTCCCGCTGCGCTGCGCCCCGACCAGTGGCGATCCGTCGACCGCCATTCCATTGAAGTTGAAGGCGGTCAACGACGACAACGCCACGCCGTTGAGGCGTACGACCTGAGTCAGCTCGCTAGAGCCACCAATTCCGTCATAATCGAGGTAGATGACCGTGTCGGCCCCTTCCTGAACAGCGCGGAGATGGCCTGTGCCGAACGGGTTGGCTGCGACCGTCCAACCATCGGTATTCGCAAGGCTCCCGAAATCGAGCACATCGCCGCCATTACCCGCCTCGAAATCGGTAATGATCAGCGGCTGATAGGCACGATTCGTCGCCACGATATATGCGTCGCCGAGTTCGACGCGATCCTGACCCGCGCCCAAGGTGGCGGTGACTTCGATAACCCAATTGCGCAGGTAGAGGCGGTCGTTCCCGCTTCCCAGGTCAACCACGGCCGTTCCGCTATTGCTGCCCCCCGTTCGCGGCCGATCGAAGGTGATCCCCAGATGAACCTGATCGTTGCCGTCACCGCCGAAGATGGTCTGAGCGAACCGAACATGCTGATAGGGCAGGAGCTCATAGGGGCTTTCAAACCGAATGATGTCATCACCGCCGCCGCCGTCGTAACGATTGCTGCCCAGATTGTCGTTCAGCACATCGTTGCCAGCCCCGCCGGTCAGGATGTCGTCATTCCAGCCGCCGTCGATGACGTCGTCGCCATCGCCCCCGCGAAGATCGTCGCGCCCGCCCGAACCGATCAGCCGGTCGCTGCCGCCAAACCCTTCCACCCGCGAGCCATTTCCATTTGCGACGAGAACATCGTCCTGCGCGCTTCCGGAGATCGTCGACGAGACGACAGGCCCGCCGGCCGGATCGAAACCGGCAAAGTTGAAGCTGGTCAGCGCGGACAGATTGACTCCGGAAAGCCGGAACAGATCACGGGTGTAGGCCGCCCCGTCGCCGCCGCCGGTTCCATCATAGTCCCAGCGCACGATCACGTCCGCTCCGTCCTGGACCAATCGCAAATGGCCACTGCTGAAGGGATTGGCCGCAGGAAAGATCGTCGTGGGCGCGGGGGACTGGTAATAGCCCAGGATCATGTTCTGGAGATCGAGAATGTCTCCGCCATTACCCGCAACGAAGTCGGTGATCGTGATTGGCCTCAGGTTGAGCGCCGTTGGCAGACCTGCGCCAAAGCCGTAGCTCAACAGGATCCGGTCGCTTCCTGCGCCCAACGATATGACCGTCTGGCCGGCAAGATACCGGTCCTGGTCGTTACCCAGAACCAGGACATCATTTCCTGCGCCAAGATCGACGGAGACGAACCCTCGTCCTGCGTGGGTAATCTCGACCCAGTCGTCACCGTTTCCAGTCTCGACCAACGTCGTGCGGAATACACCATCATAAATGGACGCATAATTGCCGATGGCCAGGATGACGCGGTCATTTCCTCCGGTCCCGGAAATATGGTCGGCATGCGGGGTAACGTCAGCGATTTCATCCGATCGCAAGTGGCCCAGACGTGGCTGTCCCAACGCTTCCATCAATCACCCCCGAGCCAAAATAACCAACATTTACAAAAATGAGGCACGCGATTCTCAAATCGGGGACACGGATAATTCGGAACTTAAACCAAAGCGAGACGGATTTCGGCGGCGTGACAATAAGCGGCCCGCGCTGCTCCGTGCCGGCGCGTGCCGGCGCTTAGTCAGTGACCGGCTCGATCTCGATTGCCGACACGATCGCCTCACCCCGTTGCGCGACAAAGTGCAGGTCGAGCGTGTCACTCGTAACCGTGATTGGGAAGGTTTCGCGCGTTGCGGTCAGCAGGGCGCCGGCGCGCGTGTGGATGTCGTAGCCATCCAGCACGGGAGTGCCGTTGGCGTTCACGCCGAACACGCGTGCGCCCTTCGCTTCACGCGGTTCGACGAAGCTCAGCGTGACGCGATAGCGACCCTTGGCCACCGGCACGCGATAGCGAAAGTCGGTGCCGCTGCGGAAGGTGGCGACGATGTCGCGGCGATCGGTGGCGGCGATGTCGACCAGCACCGGCTGGCGGCCACGGCCGCCGGGTGTGTCGGCCGTGCCTGCCGCCCCGCCGACAAAGAAATTGTCTGAACCGAAGCGCTGGTCCGCGCGGCCGGCGACGATCGTGCCGCTGTCGATGCGGAAGCTGCGCGCCGCGCTATCGGCGAGGGTCCATTCGACCCGGTCGGTGATCGGCCCCGACGCGAACGTGCCGCGCGCTTCGATCCGGTTGGTGCCGGGCTTCAGCCGGACGTCGCGCCAGACGCAGATCCGGTCCGGGCAATCGGTCAGCTGCGGCAAGGCGCGGCCATTGACGTGCAGGCTGGTCGCGGTGGCGTTGCTGTACACGCGCACATCGGTCACCGGATAGGCGCGGTCGATGTAGCGGCGGCCGGTGATATGGACGGTCGGCTTGTTGGACCAGTTGGCGCGGTAGAAGTAGAAGGCGTCTTTCCGGATCTTGCGGTCATAACTGACGACACCCTTGGTATTGATGTCCTGCGCATCGCCTTCGCGTCGCACCGTCGTGCCGAAATCGAACCCGTTCCACAGCCACACCCCCCACAGGTCGCGACGGTCCTTCAGCACCTTCCAGCTTTGCTCATGATACCAGGAGAAAAAGGCTTCCGGCTGAACACGCCCGGCGGAGTCGATCGGCCCACCGAGCGGGTTGTCCGAGTGCATGTTGGGCGCGCCGCCCGCGCCGATCTCGCTGATGGAGAGCGGCTGGTTGGGCCGCTTGGCACGCAACGCGTCGAGATGCGCGGCCAACTCGTGCGGCTTGCCATAATACCAGCCATAATAGCGGTTCGCCCCGGCTGCATCGACCGTGTCCGCCACCGACGGCACGTCGCGCATGCCACGTTCTTCGCAGCATTGGGCAAGCACCACCGGGCGGAGCGGGTCGGCGGCCTTGGCCTGCCCGTAGAGATCTTTCAGCAGCGGCAGCGGATCGGCGATCACTTCGGGCGGGCGGCCGAGGAAGTCGGGGCGGCCCGGGCCGAAATCGACCTCGTTCGCGATGCCCCACACCGCGACCGAGGCGTGGTTGTAATTCTGCTTGATCAGATCCTGAAGCTGCAGCCGGGCGTTGGCGCGAATGCCTTCCGGGGTTTCGACCTGATCCTTGGCGTTGGTCCAGGCGGTGACGAGGCCAATTTCATCCCACAGAACCAGGCCGTAGCGGTCGGCGAGGTCGTGGATCGGCTGGCCATGCTGATAATGGGCGAGGCGGATCGTGTTCGCGCCCATGTCGCGCACGATATCGATCGTCTCGGCGACATCCTGTTCGGTCATCGCCCAGTCCGTCGCTTCATTGTCCTGATGGATGCCGACGCCGACCAATGGCACGCGCTTGCCGTTGAGGATGAAGCCTTCATTCGGATCGAGCCGCATCGTGCGAATGCCGAAACGCTGATCGAGCGTGTCGAGCAATGCGCCGTCCGGGCTGCGCAGTTCGACCCGCAGCGTGTGGAGATAGGGGTCGGCGGTGCCGTTCCAAAGGCGCGGATTGGGGACGGTCAGCACGCCTTTGATCTCGGTGGCGGCATCGGTCGCGACCGGCCCGCTATGTCGCCAGGTCGCAACCGCCTTCCCGGTGTCGTCGAGCAGTTGCACGTCCATAGTAACGGTTTGCGCGGTGCCGCTGTCATTCTTCAGCCGCGTGACCAGATCGATCGTGGCGCTGGCGGCATCGGCGCTGCGCGTCGCGGCGTAGATACCAGGACCGCCGGAATCGAGCAGGTCGACATGCACCGGGTTGGCCAGCACCAGGCTGACCGGACGATACAGGCCGCCGCGCACGAAGAAATCTCCGGTCATCGGCAGCACGTCCGCCGTGCTGTTGCCCAAGCGCGGCTGGGTGTTGTCGACCTTTACGTAGAGCGCATTGGGCTGGCCGAAGCGGATCGCGTCGGTCGCGTCGAGGCGGAAGCGGCCAAACGGATTGCGATGTTCGCCCAACCGGACGCCGTTGAGCCAGACTTCCGCGGAACGGCTGGCCGCGTCGAATTCGAGGAAGGCGCGCTTGCCCGCACCATCGGCGGCGGGGGTGAAGGACAGATGATACCAGCCGACGCCCTGCGTCTTGTTGACGCTTTCCGCGCTGTTCACATGGGTCTGCGGGTCGGAGAGATAATAGCCGACGCGGTTCCAGGTGTGGGGGACGGAGACCGGCTTCCAGTTCTCCGGCTTGGGGGTGTGCGCTTCGGGGCCGGCATCGCCGACGAAGTTGAATTGCCACCCTTCGGCCAGCACGGTGCGCGTGCGGGGTGTGGTCCCTTCCGAAACAATGGGTGCCGGATCGCGGGGCGCGGCGGCGGTGGCCGTGCCGGTGGCAACCGAAGCGATCCCTGCAAGCGCGAGTGCGGTCGATCCGGTGAAGCGCTTCATTCATTCTCTCCTTGCCGCGTCGTCCTTGACCTGTCGCGGCCGAAATCTCGTATCAGTCGCGCGCCGAAGGGGTTGGCGTTTGAGCGGACGTACCGCGGAAGAAATCCAGCCGACGCTGATCAGGCCATCCGCCCAACCCGACATGATTTCCAAGGGTCAGCAACTGCGGGTGTTCCGGGTCGAACTTTACCCAGTTCAAGCGGCGGGTGTTCGGCGCGCCCGATCGCGCGAACGCGACCAGCGCGTCGGCCATCGCAGCAGCGAAATCCCTGTCCGCTGCCGTCCACGCGCGCGTCGGACGATAGCGGTTGAAGCTGTCCAGCGTGTCGAGCCAGAACGGCACTTCGGACGTGTGATAGGCGCCGGCCGTTGCCGGATCGAGGTCGGTGATCGTCACGCCGTCAACATAGGAATGCGGACGCGCGAACAGATAGCTGTAAACCGGTGCCGTGCCCGTTGCGACCTGAGCGCGTGCCCAGGCGTCCATCGCGGCCACCATCGTTGCGTCGCGATCGGCAATGCGGGCCTGGGCCTGCGCCTCGGCATCGCTGCGCGCGGGATAGAGGTCCAGGAACGCCGCGGCGCGCGCACCGAACAGCGCGGTGGCGCGGCTGCGATAGCTGGCAAGGCCGTCGATCTTGCCCAGCCCACCCAACGCCTCGTCCTGCGTAAAGCCGAGCAGGAGCGGCACATCGTTTTGCTGCGCGCGGCGAAATGTCTCATCGATCGGCATCGGCAGGACAAAGCCGTCGGCGATCGGTCCGACCGGTGGGGATCCGGGTGCGCGCGGGGCGACCAAGCGATCAGCGGGCATGGCCCGCATCTCGGCAAGGCTCTTGGCGTTCCAGATTTCCTGCAGCCGAACGCCATCCTGTTCGGCGCGGGCCAGTGGACGCATCGCCATCGGCCCTGCCGACCCGATCAGCGCGCCGCTCATCCCGACGGCGCGGTGAAACAGTCCTTTTGCAAGCGGGCTGGACTGAAGCGCCAGCACCGACATCGACCCGGCCGACTGGCCAGCGATCGTCACATTATGGGCGTCGCCGCCGAACCGGGAAATATTGTCGCGGACCCAGCGCAGCGCCGCGATTTGGTCGAGAAAGCCGTAATTGCCTGAAGCCTTGGCGGGCGATTCCCTGGTAAGCTCGGGGTGCGACAGGAAGCCCAGCGGCCCCAGGCGATAGTTGATGGTCACCACGACCGCGTCGCGCTCGGCCAGCCGGTCACCGGCATAGAGTGCGGCACCACCGGACCCGATGAAGAACGCCCCGCCATGGATATAGACGATGACGGGGGCCTTTTTCAGACCGGGCTTTGCCCAGATGTTGAGGTAGAGGCAGTCCTCGCTGGTAACCTCCGGTCCGGAATAATGGTTGCTGAGCACGTTGCGTTGCGGTTGGACGCATTGCGGCGCAACCCGGTCGGCATGAAGGACCCCCTGCCAGGGCGCGACCGGCTGCGGCGCGCGCCACCGCAGATCGCGCACCGGCGGCGCAGCATAGGGGACGCCGAGATAGGCGATAACGCCGCCCGCCAGGGGCTGTCCCTCGATCGTCCCGCCGGTCACGGCAACACGCGGTGCTGCACGGTCAGCGGCCCCCCCGGCATGTGCCGGGGAGGCCGCGACAAGCGAAGCGATCACGAACAGGACAGCCCTTCCCGCGCGCGGGATGCGACTGACCGTGCGTTCAACGAACTTCATCCGTTCCCCCTTTGAAGCGGTGACCGGCTCGCCCGCCAGACGGATCCGGTTATTGCGCCCCGAAGCCCACGCGCAGGCGGACACCGACATAGCGCTTATAGTTGCGCGGCACCTGCTGGATCAGCGTCGAGGCCGAATATCCGTTGCCGGTGTAATCGGTGATCGAACCCGGATACGCCTTGTCGAACAGATTATTGACGAAGACGGACAGATCCCAATTGGCCCCATCATTGCCGCGGAGTCCGACGCCCGCATTGGCAATGCCATAGGCGTCGAAGCGGGTCAGCGGGTTGCGGTCCAGCGAGAAGTTGACGTCATCCTGCCAGGTGTAGTTCGCGTTGAGATAGACGTTGATGCTGTTCGAAACCGGCGTTTCGTACGAGCCGCCGATATTGAATTTGAAGTCGGGCGAGTTGGCCAGATCGGCGCCGGCCAGGTCCTGGACCAGCGCGGTGCTGCCGGGGAGCGTGACACAGCCCTGCGCCACTGTCTGGCCCGGATAGCAGGCCGCGCCCGGGAACTCGCGAATCTTTGCGTCGATATAGGCGGCCGACCCAAAGATGTTGAACCCGCGCGCCACACGCACCGAGCCCTCCAGCTCGATACCCTTGGTGCGGAGCTTGCCGACATTCTTCAGAATGAACTGCGGCGCTCCGGCGATGAACTCGGCGCTCTGGGCCTGGAAATCGTCATAGTCGGTCCAGAAGCCGGTGATCGCGAACGTCCCGCGGTTGCCCAAGAAGCGGCCCTTGGTCCCGATTTCATAGGACACCGAATGTTCGGGCTTTACCAGATTGTCGATGCGCGACTGGTTGAAGCCGGACGAGATGTCGTATGCCTGCCCCTTATACCCCTTGGCGACCGAGCCGTAGACCATGAGCGTGTCGGTCACGAAGTGCTGCAGCGAGACCTTCCCGGTGAACGCCGTATCGCTGCGCTGATCCTGGTAGACGATCGGCGTGGCGGGGCGGTTGTCGCGGAAGAATACGCCGACCGTCTCGTGATTGACGCGCGCGCCGAGCGTCAGCTTGGTCTGATCCGAAAACTCGTAACCAAGCTGCCCGAACGCCGCATAGCTTTCGGTCGATGCGGTCGAATCCCAATTCTGGCGCAGGAACGACAGGAATGATGGTGCGGTCCGAATGAACTGACGATCGGTCTTGCCGTCAGCGTAGAACAGTCCGAACAGATATTCGACCGCTCCGGACCCCTTGGAGGTCAGACGAAGCTCCTGCGAGAACTGCGTTGCGTCATAGGGTCCGCCCTGGAACAGCGTGGGGGCTGCAGAGAAATCGAGATCGTTCCCGCTTTCCAGCTTCCACCGCTGATAGGCACTGATCGAGGTCAGCGTGGCGAACCCCAGATCGAGATCAGCCTTGGCCGACAGCAAATACTGGAAGCTGTTGGCATAGGGATCGTCGCTGAACCGGACGTTCGTGTTTCCCACACCTGGCGTGATCCCGGTGAGATCGACAGGCGCGCCGTTCTGGGTCGTGCCAGGACGAATGAAATAGTAAGTCGATGCGTTACCGTTCGACTTGGTGTTGCTGTAATTGCCGTTCAGCTCAAGGCTGAGATTGCCTGCGTCATAGGTGAACTTCCCGCCAAATCCGTAGGTCTCGGCACTGTTCAACCGGTTGCCATTGGTTAGGTTGGTGATGTGCCCTTCGCGGTCGGAATAGAAACCGTTCAACCGAAAGCCGGCATTCCCGCCGATCGGGCCGGAGAGCATGGCGGCAACGCGCGTTTCATCATCGTCGGTGAGCAGCGCCTCAGCATAGCCGCTGAGCGTCGAGGTCGGCGCCTTGGTCGTGATGCTCACGACACCGGCCGAAGCGTTCTTGCCGTAAAGCGAATCCTGCGGGCCGCGCAAAACTTCGATCTGGGCGATATCGTTCAGGCCGCCGCTGAATGCCTGCCCCTGCTGCAGCAGTGCGACGCCGTCGACGACGATCGAAACCGCTGGCTCGGTGCTGGTGGAGAAGGAAAAGGTGCCGATGCCGCGCAGCGAAACCGTCGAGGACGCTGCATTGCCGCCCTCGTTCAGTGTCAGCGAGGGCGAGACCCGCGCGATGTCGGTGAAGTCATCGACCTGAGCCGCCTCAATGATCGTGGGGCTGATCACGGACACGGCGCTGGGGACGTCGAGAATATTCTGTTCACGCTTTTGCGCGGTGATGATGATTTCCTGGCTGTCCGCCTCGGTCTGCGTTGCGGCGCCGTCCTGCGCGAATGCAGGCGTCGTGAGAGTCGCGCATCCGGCGATCAGCGCAATGCGCGCGGCCGAGCTCACCAATTTCGTGCAATTCATGACATCTTCCTCCCTCGATGCGCGCCCTCTCTTCCATATGGTCAGGACGCTGCGGCAAAATTGGTCATGCCATATCTTCGCGAGAGTGAAAAGGGGGATTGTATGTGGCACGTTCGATTAGGCCCCGTCGGCCTCTTGCCCGGCGGTGCTAGCCAAGGGTGCGCTAGCCAACACAGGTCTGGCCAATTGGGGCATATCGCGGTAGCGGTTACGCGACCGCCGCAGAACAGGGGCAATCGAGAGCGATCATGGCAGATGAAGGCGAAGGCGGCAGGGACCGGCTCTACCAGGCGATCGCCCGGCGATTGCTGGAGGTTTTTGCCAGCGGCAAATACCAACCCGGCGACCGCTTGCCGACCGAGCGTGAGCTGGCGATCGAGTATAATGTCAGCCGACCGACGATCCGTGAGGCGATCATTGCGCTGGAAGTGCAGGGGATTGTCGAGGTGCGCGTGGGATCGGGTGCGTATCTGCGTGGCCTGCCCAACGCGACGAATGAGGCCCAGTTCAACGTCACGGCGTTTGAACTGACCGAGGCGCGGCTGCTGATCGAGGGGGAAGCTGCGGCGCTGGCGGCGGCGCAGATCACGGACGAGGAGCTCGACACGCTGGCCAAGCTGATTGACGAGATCGCCCGCGAAAATGCCCGCAACGCCGGGACGGAGGACGCGGACCGGCAATTCCACCTGACGATTGCCAGGGCGACGCGCAATTCGGCGCTGGTCAACCTGATCGATACGTTGTGGTCGCTCCGGGCCAAGTCGCCGGAGAGCGCGCTGCTCTACGCCAAGGCACGATCGGCGAACGTCAAGCCGGTGGTGGACGAGCATCAGGTGATCCTCGACGCGCTGCGCACGCGCAATCCGGTGACCGCGCGCGCGGCGATGCGCGCGCATCTGTCGGCGGTGCTCGACAGCCTGTTGTTCGCGACCGAAGAGCGCGCAATCGAGGAAGCGCGCAAGCTCTCGGCATCGAAGCGCGCGCGTTACGCGCAGGCGCTCAGCTGAGCTTTTCGGTTAGCGATAGGTCAGACCAAAACCGTAGGGATAGAGCGTGCCCTGTGCGGTCTCGCCATAGCCCGGCGCGTCCGAATGCTGGCGATCGATCGCCGCGAGTGATGCGGGGAGCGCGAAGGGCAGCCGCCCTGCTGGCGCCCTGACGCCGGTCAGCACGTCGATCTGCGCTGCGTCGCTTGCGCCGAAGCTCGCCAGGATCGCGCCAGTGCCGCGCAACCCGCTTTCGGCATCGAGCACATAGGGCTGGCGGAAATAGATGTTGAGGATCACGCGGCGCGGGTCGCCGATCTCGCGGATCACCCCCTGGATGTCCGCGAGCGAGGGATAGAGTGACCAGCTTTGCGATTGTGCCATGGCGGAGAAGGACAGCATCCCCGCCTCCCACGGAAAGCTGCCGCCGAAGATCAGGTTATCGTCGACACAGGCGCGCTTCGGATCGGCGTCGGACGCGGCGCAGGGATCCTGTTCGCTCCAGCTTTGCTGACGCTTGCCGGTGGTGCGGTCGAGGATCGACACCGACGGGTCGATCGTGCGGCGGCCGGTCTGCGCATCCTTGCTCGAATAGCGGCGCGCGGGGTTGTTGTTGACGCGGACATTGATGACCGCGAACCGCGTCCCCTCCGGCACGCGCGGGCGCGTCTGGCCCTTAGCCGCGTCGTAATTGCCGTCGGTCGCGACGAAGCCGCGCTTGGCGAAATCCGCGCCCGCAAAGCCCATCGTGTAGATCCGGCTCTTTGCCGCGAGTGGCAGGACCGGTGCGCCGTCGACCGCCTGATTCTGGAGCAGCACCAGCGAGCGGCGCTGCATCTCCAGCCCCAGTTCGCGGTTTGCCGGGGTGCCGATCGCGCCCGCCGCCGCTTCGGCATCGACATAGGGATTTTCGAACAGGCCGAGCGCGAATTGCTCGGTCAGCAGCCGTTGCACCGCCGGGTTGAGGTCGCGCGCTTCGTCCAGTGCGCCGGCACGAACCAGGTCGATGATCGTATCCTTGCGGCGGAACTCCGACAGGACATCGGTCCCGGCCCGGATCGCCAGCGCGGTGCGGTCGGCGACGGTGTAGTTGTGCCCGGTCGCGGGGTTGATCCGGCTGTCCTCGAGCCCCCAGCCGCGTTCCTCGATGATACCACTGTCCGAGTTCACATAGCCCTTGAACCCCAGCTCATCGCGCAGGATGCCGGTGACGATCTGGCGCGAAAAGGCCATGCCGATGCTTTCGACATTCCGCCCGCCGTGGCGTGCGTCCACCGGAGCGCCGTAATAGGGCATGATCGACCCGACTCCGGCCTTGATCGCGCGCTCGAACGGGCGGAGGTGATAGTCGAAGCCGTAGCGGCCGCTGGGGTCGGTGTAGAACTGGTCCTTGCCGAAGCTGTAGTGCGCATCGAGCCCGAGTTGTTGCGGGCCGCCGCCGGGAAAGTGCTTCAGCGTCATGCTGACATGGGTTGCGGGTGACAGCGCCAGGCCGTTCGCCTGCTTGGCGCCCTGAAGCCCCTCGACCAGCGACGCGGCGATATCGCCGACCAGATCGGCATCCTCGCTGAACGTTTCGTGGAAGCGCGACCAGCGCGGTTCGGTGCCGAGATCGGCCATATAGCCATACATGCCGCGCAGCCCGATCGCGCGCCATTCCTGCCCCATCACGCGCGTGAAATCGCGGATGACGCCCATGTCGCCGCGCAGTCCGGCGGCCGTTGCTCCGGCATCGGCGCGCGGTGGCGCAGCGGCGCCGAGCGCGGCGGCGGCGAGGCCCGCTTCCTTGGGGAATTCGGTGAAAGCGCCTGCGCCCTGACCGATGCCGAAGGTCGGGCTGACCTCGACATGGTTGCGGGCATTATCCTTGAACAATGCCGGGATGCCGAGCCGCGTCCCTTCGCGCAATTCCTGTACCGCATTGGTGAAGCGCGCCATCTGGTCGGGCGTCTGGCGATAGCCGCCGCGCAGGCGGAATCCGGTCAGCTTGACCGAGCAATCGGCGGGCTGGGTCGAGACGGTGGCGCGAAGGATGAAGCGGCTCATCTCCTCTTTCTCAACCAGCGCGCGCCCGTCCGCCGTGACCGATCCATCGCAATCGGGATTGTGCGTCGCGATCAGCATCATCCCGGCTTTTTCGGCCAGGGTCATGCGGCTGACGAGATCACGTGCCCGCGTCTCCGGGGGCAGTCGCCAGTCCTCGTAAGCGTCGAGCGTGCCCGATGCGTTGAGATCTTTGAACCGCAGCCCGGAGACCGTGAGCACCGGCTTGCCCCGCGCAGCGATCACCGGCTGTGTCGGTGCCTGCGTGGCGTCGCGCGTCGCTGCACACCCGCTCAGCGCGACGCTGATCGCCAGCATCGAAGCGGCAAGGCGAACCGGGCGGGTCATCGGCATGGTCAGCGTCCTATCGTCGTGCAGGTCGGGGGCGGAACGGCGCGCGTCACCAGTTCCACATGCTGCCATCTTCGAGCCGCGCGACCGGGAGATAGGCGGGCTTGTAGGGATATTTTGCCGCCAGCTCTTCGTCGATGTCGACGCCGTGACCCGGGGTTTCGCCGGAGAACAGGTAGCCGTCCTCGAACCGGTAATCGTGCGGGAAGACCGCATCGGTCTCTTCGGTGTGGCGCATATATTCCTGGATGCCGAAATTCGGGACCCAGGTGTCGAAGTGCAGCGCGGTGCCCATCGTCACCGGCGACAGGTCGGTCGCCCCGTGGCAGCCGGTGCGCACCTGATACAGCGACGCGAGGTCGGCGATGCGGCGCAGATGCGTGACGCCACCAGCGCCGACGATGGTGGTGCGGATATAGTCGATCAGCTGGTTCTGGATCAGGTCCTTGGCGTCCCAGATCGTGTTGAAAATCTCACCTACCGCCAGCGGGGTCACCGTGTGCTGACGGACCAGCTTGAACGCTTCCTGATTTTCCGCCGGGGTCACATCCTCCAGCCAGAAGAGTTGATAGGGTTCGAGCATCTTGCCGAGATTGGCGGCTTCCTGCGGCGTGTAACGGTGATGCCCGTCGTGCAGCAGATGATGATCGAAGCCATAGGTCGCGCGGACCTTGTCGAACATCTTCGGGATGTAGTTCAGCGCCTTGCGCGTATCCCAGCCGGTGACCGAGGGGAGCGCCGCATCGGCAGGCTCATAATACATCGTGCCGCGCCCGACGCCGTACGCGTCCTTGATCCCCGGCACGCCGGTCTGAGCGCGGATCGCCTTATAGCCCATGTCGATATACTGGCCGACCGCGTCGACCGTTTGCTCGATATCCGACCCGTTGGCATGGCCATAGACCATCACGCCGTCGCGGCTGCGTCCGCCGAGCAGCTGGTAGAGCGGCATCCCGGCCATCTTGGCCTTGATATCCCACAGCGCCACGTCAACCGCAGCGATCGCGCGCATCGTCACCGGCCCGCGCCGCCAATAGGCCCCGCGATAGAGATACTGCCAGATGTCTTCGATCCGGCGCGGGTCCATCCCGATCAGGCACGGCGCGACATGATCCTGCAGGTAGGAGACGACCGACAGTTCACGCCCGTTGAGCGTGGCGTCGCCGATGCCGTAGACGCCCTGATCGGTTTCGATCTTCAGCGTCACGAAATTGCGTCCCGGGCAGGTCACGATGACCCGTGCGGCGGTAATCTTCATTTCAGGCTTAACTCCCCTCCGGTGCCGCATTCGGCATCGTCTTACAATCAATAGTAGATTGGTCAGACATTGTATGGCAAGGGACGATTTCAACAAAGATGGAGAGGGACATGACCCCGCTGAAGCTGCATCCCGATCGCCTGTTTCCGGCGGATGCGACCACACGGGACATTGCCCGCACGCTCTATGCGCAGGTCGCGGACTTGCCGATTATCAGCCCGCACGGTCATACCGACCCGCAGTGGTTTGCGGACGATCAGCCCTTCACCAACGCCGCCGAACTGCTGCTGACCCCCGACCATTATGTGCTGCGCATGCTCTACAGTCAGGGCATCGCCATGGAGCAGCTGGGCGTGACGCCGCGCGGCGAGCAGCCGCAGGTGACGCCGCGCGAAGCATGGCGGACCTTTGCCGCGCACTATCATCTGTTCCGCGGCACGCCGTCGCGCATGTGGCTCGACTGGGTGTTTGCCGAGGTGTTCGGGATGACGCAGCGGCTAAATGCCGAAACCGCCGACACCTATTTCGACGCGATCGGCGAACAGCTGGCGCAGGACCGTTTCCGTCCCCGCGCATTGTTCGACCGGTTCGGGATCGAGGTGATCGCGACCACCGAATCGCCGCTCGACCCGCTCGACCATCATCGCAAGATCGCCGCGAGCGGCTGGTCGGGCCGCGTCATCACCGCCTATCGCCCCGATCCGGTGATCGACCCGGAGTTCGAGGGGTTTCGCGACAATCTGCGCCGCCTGTCCGACCTGACCGGCAAGGATTGCTTCGGCTATGACGGCTATCTCGCCGCGCACCGCAACCGCCGCGCCTATTTTGCGGCGATGGGCGCGACCTCGACCGATCATGGCCACCCGACCGCAGCGACCGCCGACCTGAGCGATGCGGAGGCGCGCGCGCTGTTCGACCGGGTGACCGGCGATTCGGTCAGCGCCGCCGATGCCGAGCTGTTCCGCGCGCACATGCTGACCGTCATGGCGGGGATGAGCATCGAGGACGGGCTGGTGATGCAGATCCACCCTGGGTCGTTCCGCAATCACAATCCGGCGCTGTTCGCGCGCTTCGGGCGCGACAAGGGCGCGGACATCCCGGTGCAGACCGAATATGTCCGCGGGCTGCGTCCGCTGCTGTCGAAATATGGCAACGACCCGCGTTTGTCGGTGATCGTCTTCACGCTCGACGAAACGAGCTATGCCCGTGAACTCGCGCCGCTCGCCGGCCATTATCCGGCGCTCAAGCTTGGCCCGGCGTGGTGGTTCCATGATAGCCCGGAAGGGATGCGCCGCTTCCGCGAGCAGGTGACCGAGACGGCCGGTTTCTACAACACGGTTGGATTCAACGACGACACCCGCGCCTTTCTGTCGATCCCGGCGCGCCACGACGTCGCGCGCCGCATCGATTGCGGGTTCCTCGCGCGGCTGGTCGCCGAACATCGCATGGAGGATTGGGAGGCCGCCGAACTGGCGCAGGACCTGGCCTACAATCTCGCCAAGGCGGCGTACAAGCTGTGAGACTGTCCCAGGCGACGGCGGCGATGCTCCCCGATGCCGTGCGCCGGGTCGCGTATGACCGGGACAGCGCGGCGCACCAGATCGTCCATCTCGGCATGGGCGCCTTCACGCGCGCGCATCAGGCGGTGCTGACCGAGGATGCGATTGCCGCGTCGGGCGACGTCTGGCGCATCATCGGCGTGTCGATGCGCAGCGCGACGGTGCGCGACCAGCTTGCACCACAGGACCATCTGTTCACGGTGACCAGCAAGGGTGAAGGCGCTCCGGTCACCCGGCTCGTCCGCTGTGTCGGCGACGCGATCGTCGCGCCCGAACATCCCGACTGTGTGGTCGCGGCGCTGGCCGATCCACGCACGCAAGTCGTGACGCTGACCGTGACCGAAAAGGGCTATCACCTCGTCGCCGCCGACGCTGATCTCCCTGCTTCGCTCTGCGAGGATGCGGCGCGCGCGGCTCCGCAGACGATCTACGGATATCTTGCGCAGGGGCTGGAGCGACGGCGGGCGGAGGGGCTGGCTGGCCTGACGATCCTGAGCTGCGACAATCTTGCCGAAAACGGCACGCGGCTGCGCGAGATGCTGCTGCGCGTGCTGGGGGCGCGGGACCCCGCATTGGCCGAATGGTGCTCCGTTCACTGCACCTTTCCCAATTCGATGGTCGACCGCATCGTGCCCGCGACCCAGCCCGCCGACCTCGATGCGCTGGAGGCACGGATCGGGCTACGCGACGAAGCCGCAGTGTTCACCGAGCCGTTCCGGCAATGGGTGATCGAGGACAGCTTCGCCGGCCCGCGCCCCGCCTGGGACGCCGCCGGCGCGCAGATCGTCGCGGATGTCCGGCCCTATGAAACGGCGAAGCTTCGGATGCTCAACGGCGCGCATTCGGCGCTGGCCTATCTGGGCCTCGCCAAGGGACTGGAGCTGGTCAACCAGGCGATTGCCGACCCCGAAATCGGCGCGCTGGTCGGTCGGCTGATGCGCGAAGAGGCCGCCAACAGCTTTACCCCCGCGCCCGAGCAGGATCTGGCCGCCTATGCCGATTCGCTGATCGCGCGCTTTGCCAACCCTGCTTTGCCGCACCGTCTCGCGCAGATTGCGATGGACGGGTCGCAGAAAATCCCGCAGCGCTGGCTGGCGACGCTCGCCGACCGGCAGGCACAGGGCAAGGCGTCGCCGGCGATCCTTCCGGCGCTGGCGGCGTGGATCGTCCATGTCCGTGGCGACAATCCGCATGTCAGTGATCCGCTCGCCGAACCGCTCGCGTCGCTGTGGCGCACGGCGGGAGCTGAGGGGATCGTCGCGGCGCTGTTCGATGCGGACGGGCCGATGGCGTCGTCCTGGGTGCCGACGCCTGAAGATCGCGCGGCGCTGAACGCGCACATCGCGGCACTGGGCTGAACCGCCTAGCCAATTTCAGGGGGAGTAAGCGTGAACAACGACAGGCGCATGCCGATCATGGGGCTGCGGTGGTGGATCATCACGCTGGTGACGGTCGGCACGATCCTCAATTATCTCGCTCGCTCGTCGCTGTCGGTCGCCGCGCCGACGCTGATGCAGGTGTTCGACATGAACACCCAGCAATATAGCTGGGTCGTCTTCTCGTTTCAGGCCGCCTATACCGTCATGCAGACGTTCAGCGGCGCGATTCTCGACTGGCTCGGCACGCGGATCGGCTTTGCGATTTTCGTGGTGGGCTGGGGCGTCGCCAATATGTGCCACGCCTTTTCGACCGGCTGGTTCAGCCTCGCCTTCTGGCGCGGCTTGCTCGGCAGTTTCGAGGCGGCGGCGATCCCGGGCGGGCTCAAGGTCGTGTCCGAATGGTTCCCCCCGCGGGAGCGCACCGTGGCGACCGGCGTGTTCAACATGGGATCGTCGATCGGCAACATGATCGCGCCCGCGCTTGTGGCCTTCTGCATCCTCTATTTCGGGTGGCAGTCGGCGTTCCTGATCACCGGGGGCCTCAGCCTGATCTTCGCGGCGATCTGGTACTTCGTCTATCGCAGCCCCGAGCAGAGCAAGCGCCTGAGCCAAGCCGAACTCGCGCATATCCAGATGGCAGGCGACGATGTCGGCGTCGTTGCACGTCCGGCGCATTGGCGCGATGTGGTGCGCACGCGCGGCTTCTGGTCGATCGCGATCCCGCGCTTCTTTGCTGAACCGGCGTGGCAGACGTTCAACTTCTTCATCCCGCTCTATCTTGTCACGGTCTGGGACTTCAATCTGAAGGACCTGGCGCTGTGGGCGTGGTTGCCGTTTCTCGCCGCGGACGCGGGGTCGATGATCGGCGGGCTGATCGCTCCGGCGCTGATCCGCTGGTTCGGGGTCGATCTGCTCACCTCGCGCAAGCTGACCGTGACGCTGGGTGCGCTGCTGATGGTCGGGCCGGCGTGCATCGGGCTGGCGACGTCCCCGGCGGTTGCAATCGCGCTGTTCTGTGTCGGTGGGTTCGCGCACCAGATGCTGTCAGGTGCGCTGCTCACTTTGTCGGCCGACTTGTTCGACAAAAAGGCGGTTGGCACCGCCACCGGCATGGCCGGATCGATCGGATGGATTGGCGGCGCGATCTTCACGCTGATCGTCGGCGGGCTGGCCGAGGTGATCGGCTATAGCCCGTTGTTCGTGATGCTCGCCGCGTTCGACCTGGTTGGCGTCGTCGTGCTGTGGGGGCTGTTGCGGTCCGAAAAGCCCGTAGCGGCAGCCGAGTAAGGGAGAGGATGATGTCGATCGATCGCCGCACGCTGCTCACCGGGATGGCCGGGGCCGGTCTCGCCGGTGGGTGCGCCACCACCGGCGCGGGCAGTCGATCCGATCCGCGCGGCCGCCCGAACATCCTTTGGCTGGTGAGCGAAGACAATGGTCCGTTCATCGGTGCCTATGGCGACCGGCTGGCGCATACGCCGCATATCGACGCGATGGCGCGTGGCGGGCTGCTCTATCGGAAGGTCTATGCCAATGCTCCGGTGTGTGCGCCGTCGCGCTTTTGCCTGCTGACCGGCATCCACCCGGAGTCGAACGGCCCAGCCCACCATATGCGCGCGGACTCCACGCTGCCTGCCTTCCTCAAGACCTATCCGCAGCATCTGCGTGCGGCGGGCTATTATTGCACCAACAACGAGAAGACCGATTACAACGCGACGGTCGATCCCAAGGCGATTTGGGACGAGTCCAGCGCGACCGCGCATTATCGCAACCGGCCCGCGAACACGCCGTTCATGGCGGTGTTCAACTTCGAAACGACGCATGAATCGCGGCTGTTCGGCGTGACCGAAGGGCGGGTGAAGCCGCAGGATGTACAGGTCCCGCCGACCTTGCCCGACAGCGACGGCGTCCGGCGGGATATCGCCAGCTATTACAATCTGATGGAGAAGATGGACGCGCAGGTCGGCGAAAAGCTCGCCGAGCTGGCGCGTGAGGGCCTCGCCGACGATACCATCGTCTTCTATTATTCCGACAATGGCGGCTGCCTGCCCTGGTCGAAGCGCCATTGCCGCGAAGAGGGGATGCGCTGTGCACTCGTCGTGCATGTGCCCCCGAAATGGGCCGATTACGCTCCGCTCGCGATGGGCAGCGAGATTGCGGCGCCGGTCAGCTTCATCGATTTCGTGCCGACCCTGTTGTCGATCGCGGGGGTGGAGCAACCAAAGGAACTGCCCGGCACGCCGTTCCTGGGTCGCCGGGTCGCGCGGCCCAAGCCGCTCGCCTTCGGCATGCGCAACCGGATGGACGAGCGTTATGATTTCGTCCGCACGGTGTCGGATGGCCAGTATCGCTACATCCGCAATTACATGCCGCATCGTCCGATGGGGCAACCCGTCGCCTTCCCGTTGATGCTGCGCAGCTATCAGGACGTGTATCGGCGGCGTCAGGCGGGCGAACTCGACGCGGCACAGGCACGGTTCTTTGAACCCCGGCCCTTCGAGGAGCTGTACGACCTCAACGCCGATCCCGACCAGCTGCACAATCTGGCGAATGCCCCGGGGCAGCGGGCGCGGGTGCGTGACTTTGCGCGCGCGCTGGACCGCCACATGCTGGCGATCAACGATAACGGCTTTATTCCCGAGGGCGCGCCGCTCGAAGGCTATGAAGCGAGCCGCGTGCCGGGTGCCTATCCGCTCGCGGACATCATGGAACTGGCGGCGAAGGCTGCGGCTGGTGACCCCGCGCACGTGTCAGCGTTGATCGCCGGGCTTGCTGCGACCAATGAAGTCCTCCGCTATTGGGCGGCAACCGGGCTGGTGATCCGGAAGGCGCACGCTGTATCCGCGCGCGCGGCACTGGTCGATGCGCTGAAGCGCGAGACATCGCCGCATGTGCGCATTGTGCTGGCCGAGGCGCTAAGCCATGTCGGCGAAACCGCGCTTGCGCTGGCGACATTCCGCGAAGCGCTGGCCTCTGGGTCCGAGCCGGTCGCGCTGCAGGCGCTGAACGCGATCACCTATGTCGATCCGGCATGCCGCCCGCTCGACGCCATTGGCCGGTGGGACAAGAATCCCGGCTATCTGGGTCGCGCGACCCGTTATCTGCTGCGCACGGCCGCAGGTGCGTTCGACCCGGCTGCCTCGTTGCTCGGGCCGCGCGGTTGAGCGCGGCTTCAGCGCGGGTCGGTCTTCAACACGCCGCGCAAGGCAACGCCTGAAAGATTGTCGACAATATCGGCCACCGCCATCGGCCCGTCGGGGCGGTGCCAGCGTGCCAGCCACAGGATGATCCCCATGATCGCCGATGTCGCCATGCGCGTATCGACATCGGCCAATTGGCCGGCGGCCTTGATCTCGTCCAGCGTGTCGCGGACAAAGACTGAATAGGCGGCCTTGCGCGCCTTGATCTGCGCAGCCTTGTCGGGGCTGAGCGCACTGGTTTCCTCCAGCACGATCGTCAGCGGGTTGCCGACTGGAGTCGTCACCTGCATCACGCTTTGCAAATGGCCGCGGACGATTGCGGTCAGGCGCTCGACCGGATCGGCGATCATCCGCGCCGGCGCGACCACATCTTCCTCAAGCCGCTCCATGCTGAACGACATCAGCGTGAACAGCAGTTCCTCCTTGCTCGCCACGAAATGGTACAGGCCTGCCTTGGTGATCCCCACCGCGTCGGCAATATTGGCCATTGAGGTCGCCGCAAAGCCGCGCGTGCAGAACAGCTGCGCCGCATGGACGTAAATCTGTTCGCGGCGTCCGATAATGGCGGGCGTGCCGGTCGTATGTTCCTGCCACATCGCGTCGTTCATCGCTCGGTTGGTAACGGGTCGCACGCCGATTTCCTATCCCCGGCGCTGCACAGCTGACCTCTGGACAAGCGCGATCTGGCGAGTTACCTACCGGTCGGTAAGTGGCGTGTAAAGGTCGCAAAGGCCGGGCCGCCACCGCTGAACAGGGAGAGGGATAGGCGATGGCTCGATATGCAACCTTGCTGCTTTGCACGGCACTGACCGCACCGACGGCGGCGCTTGCGCAGACCGCACCCACCACCGCGACGGATGCGACTGAGGCCGCCAAGGATGACGCCGATGTCGTCGTCACGGCGCGCAAGCGTGAAGAGCGGCTGATCGATGTGCCGACCGCGGCGACTGTGCTGACGGGCAGCGCGATTGCCGATCGCGGCGGCGCGACCAACCCGGTCGAATTGCTCGGCGGCCAACCCAGCGTCCGTATCCTCGACACGGGGTCTGCGATGACCAATGAAGTGTCACTGCGCGGATCGCCGACCACGCGCGGCACATCGGGCGACCCCAGCGTCGGCCTGTTCCGCGACGGCGCCTATATCGGCGGCGGCGGCTTTTCCGGACGCAGCTTTTCGCGCATCGACCTGTTCGACATCGACCGTGTGGAAGTCCTGCGCGGGACACAGGGCGCGTTGTACGGCCGCAACTCGGTCGGCGGCGCGGTCAACATCGTGTCGGCCAAGCCGGAGTTCGAGAATAGCGGCTTCGTCAACGCCCGTTACGCGATCGAGAATGAGCAGCTGCAGCTGCAGGGCGTGACCAATGTGAAGCTGTCGGATGCGGTGGCGATCCGCTTTGGCGTCGATTTCGTGACGCAGGCCGATGGCTTTTTTCGCAATGATTTTCTGGACAAGGTGCTCGACCGCAACGACTCGACCGGGCTGCGTGGGCAGATTCGGTGGAAGCAGGGCGGCACCGACCTGGTGGTGCGTGGCGAGACGTGGCGCGGGTTCGTGCCGGCGATCGCGTTCCGCGCCTATATCGATCCGCCGCGCACCGGTTTCCCGCGCGGCTATATCCAGCCCGAGCGTACCTATCCCTGGTCGACCGACGCCTTTTCGCGGCAGGAGGTGACGAGCTGGATGGGCGAGCTCAATCAGGAGCTCGGCTTTGCCAAGCTGCGTTCGGTGACCCAGTATCGCAAGCGCAAGGCCGACTATGCGCTCGATCTCGACGGGTTGAACCCGGTGCTGCTCGCGCAGCTGCGCGCCGATGGCACGATCACCAGCACCACGGTCGACCCCGGTCAGGCGCAGGAGCGGGAGGAGGATGCGCAATTCTTCACCCAGGACCTCAACCTGACCGGCGACCTTGGCGACGGTGCGCTCAACTGGCTCGCCGGCATCGAATATTTCCATCTGCGCAGCAATTCGGAACAGCGCACGCGGCGCACGCCGACCGTTCCCAATCCCTCGCCGGGCAACCGCCAGCCGCTGCGGACGACGTTCGACAGCTGGGCGGTCTATGGCTCGCTCGACTATGCGCTGACCTCGACGCTCAACGTGATCGGCGAAGTACGCCAGACCTGGGACGAGAAGAGCGCGACGTCGCGCCGGTTCGATCTGACGACCGGATTGCCCTCGGGCGGGACCGGCTTTGTCGTCGACTTCGCCAATGCGCCCAGCAATTTCAGCTATAACGCGACGCTGTCGTGGCGACCTCAGCCGGCGATGACGCTGTATGGCAAGGTCGGCAGCTCCTATCGCGCCGGCGGGTTTAACCAGGATCTCGGCCCGGCGACCCAGCCGATCCCGATCCCCGCGGCCTATGACGACGAGCGCAGCACCTCGATCGAGCTGGGTGCCAAGGGCCGGATCGCGCGCGGCACCACCTTCGGCATCGCGGCCTATCAGACCTATAGCACCGACATCATCGTCGCGCTGAACAATGGCTGTTTCATCGGGAGCACCGTGTGCAACAGTTCGCCCGTCACCTTCTCCAGCAACGCCGGCAAGGCGCGGACCTGGGGTGCGGAGGCCGAGATCGCGTCGCGCATCGCGATCGGGTCGGGCAATCTACAATTGGGCGCCAGCGGCTCCTATCAGAAGGGGCGGGTGACCGACGGGCCGTTCGACGGGCAGCTGCTGCCGCAGATTCCGCGCTGGACCTTTGCCGCGAATGCCACGCTCAACGCGCCGCTGTCCGGGGATGTGAGCATGCTGGTCAACGTCAATTACAACGGCCAGCGCGGCGGCGTGCATGATCTGGTCGCCCCCGGCGCGCCGGCCCCGTTCGACATGGACAAGATCGACCTGCTGAACGCGCGCGCCGCGCTGCGCTTTGGTGGACTGGAGGCGAGCGTGTTCGTGTCCAACCTGACCGACGTGACCTATGATGTGTTCCGCGGCGCGGGTGCGCGACGGTTGAACCCGCCGCGCAACTGGGGCGTCCAACTCGGCTATCGCTGGTGAGGCTGCGCCTTGCCCTACTCGCCGGCGCGCTGGCGGTTGCGCCCGGGGCGCAGGCGCGGTCGGTGAGTCCGGCCTGTGCGGCGGTCGCGGCCTATTCCGACGCGCATCGCGGGCGCGCCATGCTGATCCTGAAGGACGGGCGGCCCGTGTGCGAAGTCTATGCGGCCGGGACGAGCGCAGACGACGCGCATCCGCTCTATTCCGGCACCAAGAGCTTTGCCGGGGCGATGGCGGTGCTCGCCGCACAGGACGGCTTGCTCGACCTCGATGAGCCGGTGTCGGCGACACTGGCCGAATGGCGCGACGGGACCGATCGGCAAAAGGTCACGATCCGCCATCTGCTCAGTCTGAGCTCGGGCATCGAAAGCGTGGTCGGACGGCCTCCTGAGTATGCGCGGGCAGTCGAGCTGCGTCCGGTCGCGACGCCGGGCACGCGCTTTGCCTATGGCCCGGCACCGTTCCAGATTTTCGGCGAGGTGCTGCGGCGCAAGCTCGTTGCACGCGGTTTGCAGGCCGACCCCGCCGAGTGGCTGATACAGCGATTGCTCACCCCCGCCGGGATCCAGGTCGGGCAGTGGCGCCGCACTCCGGACGGCAACCCGCTGCTGCCGCAGGGCCTGGCGTTGACTGCGCAGAATTGGGCGCGCTTCGGCGAATGGGTGCGGCGCGACGGCGTGATCGATGGCAAGCCCTCGCTCGCGCCGCAGCGGCTGGCGGCGTTCCACCAGCCATCCCCGGCCTTTCCCGGCTATGGCCTGACCTGGTGGCTTCCGGCGAAGCTTCAGGCGCTGGCACCCGATCGCATGCCGCGCGCGGTCGGGCGGCTCGACTTTGCCGCCGCAGGGGCGCTGCCCGACGATTTGCTGATGGCGGCGGGTGCAGGCGATCAGCGGCTCTATGTCTCGAAACGGCTCGGCATCACCGTCGTGCGGCTCGCGCAGCTCTCGCTGGCCGATGCGAGCGCCGCGCGCGCAGCGGGGGAGGGCTGGTCCGACGGCACCTTCCTGCGCCTTGCATTCCAGACGGTCCAGCCAGCGACGGAGTAAGACGATGTCCGGTATCAATAGCACGCTCACGGTCGGGCGCCGCACGCTCCTCGCAGGGGCCGCGACGCTGGCGATGTTTCCGGCGGCCGCCATATCTGCATCCGCGCCGGACCTGACCCGCGCGTTTGACTATGCCTATCCGCTGTTCGAGTTCAGCCGCGCAATGCAGCGGATCGGGCAGCTTGCCGATCCGACGCTGCCGCTCGATCAGCGGCTGAACCGCATCTACCACCGCCGCGTCCTTGCCGACGCCACCGCGCGGCAGGTGACTGCGCCCAACAACGACACGATCTACAGCTCGTGCTTCTTCGAGCTGTCGGGCGGCCCGGTGCGGTTGCGCGTCCCGGACATTATCGACCGCTATTTCTCGGTCACGCTGATGAATGCGTTCACCGACAATTACCGGACGATTGGGACGCAAGCGACAAAGGGGCGGGGCGGGGATTTCTGGCTGGTCGGGCCGGACTGGATTGGCAAGGCTCCGGCGGACGCGACGCTGATCCGGTCGGAAACCAACGATGTGTGGATGCTGATCCGCATCCTCGTGGCCGGCCCTGCCGACCTGCCAGCGGTGCGCGTGCTGCAGGACAAGTTTGCGGTTCTGCCCGCCCCCGGACGCGGGCCGGTGCGCGCGCCAAAGGTGCGGGCAGTCGACGGCACCGATGCGGCGCAAATCTTCGATGCTGCGACGGAGATGCTGAGCCGGTCGAGCGACCGGGTGGGACAGGCGCGGCGCTGGCGGCGCTTTGCCGCATCGGGCATCCGGCCCGGCGGCGCGGGCAGCTTTGCCGCGCTGTCGCCAGCATTGCAGGCGGCATGGCGCGCCGAAACCCCGCGCTCGGTCGCGCGGCTGCGTGAGACCTTTACCGCTGGCGTGCGGCAGGTGAATGGCTGGGGCGCGTCGACGACCGAGGTTGGCGCGTTCGGCGTCAACGACCGGCTGCGCGCCGCCGTGGCGCTCAGCGGACTGGCCGCGCTGCCGCCGGACGAGGCGATGTATTTCAGCTCGGTCCGCGACCATCGCGGCGATCCGCTCGATCCGGCGCGGCGCTATCGCATCCGCATTCCGGCCGAGGGGATTCCGGTCGACGGCTTCTGGTCGATCACCATGTATGCGGCCGAGCCCGATGGCCGCTATTTCTTCGCCGCCAATCCGATCCAGCGTTATTCGGTGTCGGAGCGCACGCCGGGGCTGATCCGCCGACCCGATGGCGCGATCGACATCATCCTGTCGCGCGACCCGGTGGCGGAGAGCGAGGGCAATTGGCTGCCCACGCCGGACGGACCGATGCGGGTGTCACTGCGCGCCTATGTCCCGCGCGCGCCGATCCGGCAGGGGCGCTGGTCGCCCCCGGCGATCGAGCGACTGTGATGGCGGGGCTGTCGCGACGCCGCGTGATCGGGGGCGCGCTGGCCGGATCGTCGCTGCTGGCATTTCCCGGCGTCGCGCGGGCGTCGCGCGCTACTCAGGGTGAGCCGTGGCGACACTACGCCGGCAACCTCGCCGCGCAAAAATATTCAGCGCTCGACGCCATCGACGCCAGCAATGTCGCCCGGCTCGGCGTCGCCTGGACGTGGGAATCACCGGATGCGGAGATCCTCGCCGCCAACCCCGATCTCAAACCCGGCGAGTTCCAGTCTACCCCGGTGTTTGCCGAAGGGTTGCTGATCACCAGCACCGCGATGTCGCAGGTCGCGGCGCTCGATCCGGTCACCGGGCAAACGCTGTGGCGCTTCGACCCGGAGAGCTGGAGGCGCGGGCCGACCACGACGAAAGGCTTTCTCCATCGCGGCGTCGCAGTGTGGGGCAGGGGCAAGGCGGCGCGCGTGATCCTCGCCACTGGCGACGGGCGGCTGATGGCGCTGGCGCTGCACAGCGGCAAGCCGATCGCGGAGTTTGGCGACAAGGGCGTGGTCGATCTGCGCAGTGTTGGGATGGTGCGGCCGGTGCCGGATACGCCGGGAATTTATGGCATCACCTCTCCGCCTCTGGTCGCGGGCGATGTCGTCGTCATCGGCAGCTATATCGACGACCGCGCCGACGGACGGTTGATGCCGCGCGGCGACATCCGTGCATTCGACGCGCGCAGCGGGCGGCTGCTCTGGGTGTTCCACACCATCCCGCTCGACGGCGAATTTGGCGTCGACAGCTGGAAGGACGGATCGCACCGCCGCACCGGCAACACCAATGTCTGGGCGCCGATGAGTGCCGATCTTGAGCTGGGCATCGTCTATGCCCCGGTGTCGACGCCGACCAACAATTTCTATGGCGGCGACCGGCCGGGCGACGGCCTGTTCGGCGACAGCCTGGTTGCGATCGACCTCAAGACCGGCAAGCGCCGCTGGCATTTTCAGACGGTGCATCATGGCGTGTGGGATTATGACCTGCCCGCTGCACCGATCCTGGGCGATGTCACCATCGCCGGGCGCCGCCGCAAGATCGTGATGCAGGTCACCAAACACGCCTTCCTGTTTGTGTTCGACCGCGAAACGGGGGAGCCGATCTGGCCGATCGAGGAGCGGCCCGTCCCGCAATCCACCCTGCCCGGTGAGCGCACCAGCCCGACCCAGCCGCACCCGACCTGGCCGCTGCCGTTCGACCGACAGGGGATCACGCCCGACGACCTGATCGACTTCACGCCGGAGCTGAAGGCGGAGGCGCAGGCCGCATTGGCAGGCTATCTCCATGGGTCGATCTTCACACCGCCGGGCAGCACGCCGACGATCATCATGCCAAGCTTTGTCGGCGGCGCGAACTGGAATGGCGCGGCGTTCGACCCGGAAAGCGGGCGGCTGTTCATCCCCTCGGTCAACGTGCCCCTGCACATCGCGCTGGATGACAAGGGCAATATCCGCGCGACCGAACAGGCCGAGGTCGAGGTCGCCGGGGCGCGCGTGATTGCGCGCGGGCCGCGCGGGCTGCCGCTGCTCAAGCCGCCTTATGGCCGCACCACCTGTATCGACATGGCGAGCGGCGACCATCGCTGGATGACGCCGAACGGCCGGGGGATGAGCCGCCTGCCGGCGTTCCGCGCGCTCCACCCCGGCGATGCGGGTTCGTTCGGCCGGGCGCAGATCCTCGCGACCAAAACGCTGCTGTTCGTCGGCGAGGGGCCGCAGGATCGGTTCACCGCCGAACCCCGGCTGCGCGCGCTCGACAAGGCGAGCGGGGCGGTGCTCGCGACGCTGACCTTGCCCAATTTCATGCTCGGCGCGCCGATGACCTATATGGCGGGAGGCGAGCAATATCTTGTGTTTTCAACCGGCTATCGGAAGCTGCCGCAGCGGCTGGTGGCGATGAAAGTGATGCCATGAAGCTCCTTGCCCCCCTGTTGGCACTCGCCGCGCTGGCCGCCCCCGCGGTGCGCGCGCAGGAGGTGCCGATCCAGCATTTCGTGATGGTCGAGGTGACGCCGCCGGTCGATCTGCTTGCGGTTGATCGCTGGTACATCACCTATCACGCGCCCGAGACGCTGGCGCGCGCGCAGAACCGCCAGACCCGTTATGTCAGCCACCGCAGCTATCGCTTCACTCCCGAAGAGGCCGAGCGGCTGAAGCTGGTCGACGGACGGCTGACCGAAATCGGCTTTGCCAGCGTCGCGGCATTCCGCGCCGGGGTGACGGGGGAGGCAATGGCCGCGCATCGCCCGACCCCGCCCGATCCCGCTGTTGCAGCAGGGATCAAGACGCGCACGGTGACGGTCAAACTGCCAGCGGTTGCGGTGAAGGACGCCGCCACCCCCGACAAGGCGGTGCCCTATGCGCGCTGGGTGGTGTTCATCCGCCCGCCCGTCGGGACCGCCGACGCGGATGCTTGGGTGAAGGACGCGCTCGCCCCGCTCACCGCGCTGCCGCAGACCCGGCGGGTGCAACTCCACGCCGCCGCAATCCCGCGCGGTTACAGCCATGTCGCAGTGTTCTGGTATGACGACAGTGCGGCGTGGCGCAGCGCGATGGCGGCGCAGGGCGGAGCGCTGATCGCGCGCCTCTCCGCTCAGGATAGTGCCGAGGCGCCGACCCGCACGATGCTGGTCGGCGAGCGTCCCGATCTCGATTTCCGCACTGACAAGCGGGTCACGCCGTGACCGCAGGGCCGTTGATCGACCGGCGCACGACGCTGGCACTCGGTCTGGCGACCAGCTTGCCCGCCGGCATGGCGCGCGCGGCGGCGGGGCCGTCGCTGATGGACGATGTGCGGCACTATGCCGCGCTCGGCCCGCACCGCACCGGCACGGCCGGCAACCTTGCGACGCTGGACTGGGTGGAGGCGCGGCTCAGCGCGGCGGGGTTCGCCGTCCAGCGCCAGCCGATGCGTTACGCCGACCATGACATCACCCGCGCCGTGATCGCAACCGGCGCTGTCCGGCTAGAGGGGATCGTCCAGCGTCCGGCATGTCCGACCGGGTCCGACGGCCTGTCCGCGCCGCTGGTGCTCGCCGACGAGCCGGTCGACCCCGCTCGCCTCAGCGGCAAGATCGCGGTCATCCGGCTTCCCCATGCGCGCCATTCCTCGATCCTCGAAGGGCGCACCGCACGCCCCGTGAAAGCCGCGCTCGCCGCCGGATGCGTCGGGCTGGTGCTGGTGACGCGCGGACCGTCGGGAGAAGCACTGGCGCTCAACGCCCCGCTCGAACACCCGGTCTCAGCAGTCCCGACCCTCGTGATCGCGCCGCGCGACGCCGGGCCGATCATCGCGGCGGCGGCGCGCGGCGATACGGGACGGATCGTGCTGGAGGGTCAGGCGATCATCGCATCCTCGGCCAACCTCGTCGCGCGGCGGCAGGGAAAGGGGCGGGCGATCATCGTCACGACGCCGCTGTCCGGCTGGTTCGGCTGTGCGGGCGAGCGCGGCTCGGGGATCGCCGCCTTTCTGCAAGTCGCGCCGCTACTCGCGCGCCGCTACCCCGCTGCCGATCTGCACTTTGCCGGGCTGGTCGGGCATGAGCGCGAATATGTCGGCGGCGACGCTTATGTCGGCGCGCTCGCTCCGCCCCCCGATCAGGTGCGGCTATGGGTGCATCTCGGCGCAGGCTTCGCCGCGCGCGACTGGCATGAGATCGCTGATGGCGTGCTCGCGCCGCTGCCCGGCGCCGATGCCCAGCGCTATCTGCTCGCGCCCGAAGCCTGGCTCGGCACGCTCCGTCCGCTGCTCGCCACGCTGCCAGGCTATCAGCAGCCCTATCCCGCCACGATCGAGAACAGCGCAGGCGAGGCGCGGCATTTCATCGAGCGCGGCTATCGCAACATGATTGCGACGATCGGTGCCCACCGCCTCCACCATGCGCGCACCGACGATGCGAGCGCCGTCGATCCCGCCAGCCTTGCGGAAAGCTGGACCGGATGGAGCCGCGCGCTGCTCGCGGTCATCGACCGGCACGCGCGCAACTGATCGCCAGCCATCTGAGGACTGTCCTGCCCGATCAGCCGGGGTCGTTGGCGTCGGTCGGCGGGGTTTTGGCCATCGCGCGCGCGGTGGCTTCGACCGCTTCCATCACGCGCAGCACATTGTTCTGGGACAGCTTGGCGAGGTTCGCGTCGCTCCAGCCGCGGCGGGCGAGTTCGGCGAACAGCAGCGGGTAGCTGTCGACGCCCTTCATCCCCTCGGGACCGGTGCCGCTGATGCCGTCATAGTCCGCGCCGATCCCGACATGGTCATGGCCCGCCACCTTGGCGATATGATCGACATGGTCGGCGACGGTGCCGACATCGACGCGCGGCTGCGGATTGGCGCGTTCCCACGCGACCAGAGCGGGGACGTCGCGCCATTTGATCGGATCGGTGGTCAGGCCGTTCAGTTTGGCAAAGGCGATGCGCTTATTGTCCCAGTCATTCCACACGGTCGAGAGGAAGGCGGGGTAGAAATTGACCATCACCACGCCGCCATTCTCCGCGATCCGGCGCAGCAGCGGGTCGGGGATGTTGCGCGGGCGATCGGCGACGGCGCGGGCGGAGGAGTGCGATGCGATCACCGGCGCGCGGGTGACGTTGAGCACTGCGTCCAGCGTCGCGTCCGACACATGGCTGACATCGACGATCATGCCGATGCGGTTCATCTCCTCGACCACCTGCCGGCCAAAGGGCGTGAGCCCGCCCGCGCGCGCCGCATCGGTCGATGAATCGGCCCAGGTCAGGCTCTTGCTGTGGGTCAGCGTCATGTAGAGCACGCCGAGTTCGCGGAACTGGCGCAGCACCGACAGCCGGCCGCCGAACTGGTGCCCGCCCTCGATCCCCATCAGTGACGCGATCTTGCCCTGCGTCCGCGCCGCGCGGACATCGGCGGCGGTCTGCGCGAGCATGAAGGTGTCGGGATGCGCGCGCACGAAGCGCTGGACGATGTCGATCTGGTCGAGAGTGGTCTGCACCGCCTGCGCCCCGGTCTGGCTGGCTGGGATGTAGAGCGACCAGAATTGCCCGCCGACCTTGCCCTTGCGCAGGCGCGGGATGTCGGTCTGCAGCGGTTTGGCCAGCTTCGATGTGTCGCGGGTCAGATCGACTGCCTCGACCGCGCTGTCATAGGAGGTGCGCAACTCCCAGGCGAGGTCGTTATGCCCGTCGATCACCGGGGCCTGTGTCAGGACGCGCTCGACCCGCGCGCGGGTGGCGGCGTCGGGTTCGGGGGCGGCCGTCTGGGCGGCGGCGAGGAGCAGCGGGGCGAGGGCGAGTGCGATCATCGCCCCAGCCTAGTGCCTTCAAGCCAAGCGGCAAGAGCGCTTACGCGACCGCGCTGGCCCACGGTCCGGTGATCGCCAGCGTTTTGGTCGGGCTGTAGATGTTGACGAACAGGGTCGAACCATCCGGTGAGAAGCACGCACCCGCAAGTTCGGTCTGCACGCGGCAGCGCGCGACGGGGTAGAGCGCGCCGTCCGGGGTCACCCCGCGCAGATAGTTGTCGGAAACGTCGGTATATTGGTCCTCGCACACGATCAGATGGCCGTTCGGACCGACGGTGAGATTGTCACCATAGTTGAACATCTGCGGATCGGTCGATTCGACGAACAACTGCACCATGCCCGGCGCGTCGGTTTCGCCCGGCTGTCCTTCGCGCGGGGAGGGGCGATAGCGCATGACCTGGCCCAGCGCCTTGGCCCCGCCCGAGGTGCAGGTGAAGTAACACTCGCCATTGCCCCAATGGATGCCCTCACCACGGGCAAAGCGCGCCGCGCCCGCCTTGTGCCCGCGCAGGCGCAGATCGTCATCGGGGGCGTCGGTGCCGGTGAGGTCGATCCAGCGCGCCGCCTTCCACGCGCCGACGCTGATGTCGTGGCGGCCCTTGTTCGACGTGTCGCCGCCTTCGGGCCGGTCGCGCAGGCCGAGCGCCTGCAACCGTCCGCCGTGCGCCAGCTGGCCGGGGCGGTCGGGGAGGAAGCGGTAGAACAGTCCGTCCTCGCGATCCTCGGTCAAATAGACGATGCCGGTGCGCGGATCGACGGCGGCGGCCTCATGGTTGAAGCGGCCCATCGCGGTGAGCGGGACCGGATCGACCAGCCCGCGTGCGCGAGCCGGGACTTCGAAGATCCAGCCATGATCCTTGCCCACGTTCTTGCCAGCGCGGGTCATGTCTTCCTCGCACGTCAGCCAGCTGCCCCAGGGGGTGGTGCCGCCCGCGCAGTTGCGGATCGTGCCGGCGAGGCTCAAATGCTGGCGCTCGACCCGCCCGGTGGCGAGGTTGTAGATCAGCGTGCTGGTGCCGCCGGGCAGCGGTCGCCCGTCGCTGTCGCGGTCGTATGTGGGAATGCGGGTCGCATCGCCGCGCTGGAACGGGCCGGTCTTCTGGTGCTTTACCTGCAACTCATGGTTGCGGACCAGCGCGACGCGGCGGCGGTCGATTGCGAAACAGCCCATGCCATCGGCGCGGTCGCCGACGACGAAGCCGTCGTCCATCGCATCGCCAAGCTGCGAGATGACGCGGTAGCTGAACCCTTGCGGCAGATCGAGCAGCCCGGCCGGGTCCGCGCGCAGCGGGCCATAGCCGGGCGCAGTGGGTGCGGAAGCGATGGCGGGCACGCGGGCCAGCCCGGCAAAGGCACTGGCGGCAAGCCCGGCGGCAAAGGTGCGGCGGCTGATGTCGAAGGTCATGGGATAGCTCCAGTCGCGCGCTTCTTGCATCGGACGGACCTGACCATGCAATTTCAATTTGACCGTATTCTTACGGGAATCGCGTGTGGCGCGATTAACGATAGGATGACGACGTTGCGCTAGGGGGAGTCGATGGTGAGGGCGTTGATCATCGATGGCATCGGCACGGAGCGCGTTGCAGGGGAGGCGCGATGATCGCACTGCCACGCGCCATTGCCCTGATCCCGCCGGCACGCATTGCAGCGATTGCTTTGTGGCTGGTCGCGCTGGCTGGCGCGGTGTGGTTGTCGAGCAGCCGGTTCGTTGTCGCGCCGGGATTTGAATTCTATCTGGGGCCGCTCTTCTACCTCGTCGCCTATCGCTGGTTCGGGTTGCGCTGGGGTCTGGTCACCGCCGTGCTGACGATGGCGCCGTCGATCCTGTGGTGGGGGCACGGCTATTCGATCCTGCTGGCGGTCGGCCATGTGCTGGCCGTCGCGTGGTCGCGTCCTCGCCAGATCAGTTTTTCGACCGTGACCCTGTTCTATCAGCTGAGCTTCGGCACGCTGGTGGCGGTGCTGCTGTTCCGGTTCAGCTACAACAGCCCGATGGAAGTGACGGCATTGCTGCTGCTCCGCAAGATCCTGTGCGAGGTAACGCTTGCCGGGATTGCCGACATCGTCACGCTGCTGATCGTGCGCCGCGCGGCGGGGCTGGGGCTGGAGCGGGCGCGGACCTTGTCGCTGCAGCTGTCGCTGAATGCCGTCGTATCGCTTGCCGTGTCCGGGGCTGCGACCTTGTTCCTGATCGGCAATCTGACCAATGTGCGCGACCGGCTGACGATCGTCGAGGATCAGATCCAGACCGTGGTGGCCGACACGCGGGCCAGCGCTCCCGCCGCGCCGTTGCCGCCGCACATCCGCGTTGCCGGGTCGGCGGTCGAGCTGCCGCTGATCGTCGTTCCGACGCGCGATATCGCTGCGGGGGCAAAGCAGCTGGGCTGCACCCGCACCGATCGCGGGGATCAGGGCGGGCCGGACGATCGCAACACCTTTACCTATTGGTTACGGGTCTGCGTCGTTGCCGGGCGCGATGGCGAAAGGACCGTATTGGTGTCGCCGCGCCCGCTCGTGCTGGAAAGCTTTGGCGAGATCTTCACCGGCCTGTCGCCGCTGATGGCCTACCTTGTGCTGGTCGAGCTGGCGCTGTTCGGGTTTCGGCGCGCGCTGGGGCGGTCGATGCGCCTGTGGGACTCGGCGGTGCACAGCTTCGCGGCGCGCCAGCGCTTTCCGCGCGACGAAGCACCGTTCATCGAGTCGAACGCAGTGCTGAACATGCTGCGCCAGGCGACGGACGATTATCTCGACGCCGACGAAGAGCGCGAGCGGCTCGCGCGGACGGTCGACGAGCTGCGCACCGCGATCGACCTGCGGCTGTTGAGTGGCCTGCGGATCGAGGATGATGCGCTGCGCTTTCTGGAGCTGACTCCGGGCGCGGGAGCGTGTCAGCGCGTCGTGCCGTTCAATCCGGCGGACCGCAGCACCCTGATCTCGCTGCGCGGGACCAACGACATCATGGCCGAACTGCGCCTTGCTGGATCGGACAGCCAGCATTGGTTCCTGCTGCTTGCGCACGACTATGATGCGGAGACGAGCGAGTGGCGGTTCGGCTGTCTGGTGCGGTTGCGCGCGGCACAGGCGATGCAGACCAAGATGCTGCACAATGCCCGGCTGATCGAGCTGGGCGGCATGGCATCGGCGCTGAGCCACGAACTGCGCCAGCCGCTGTTCACCATTTCGCTCGCGGCAGAGAATGGCGCGACCATGCTGCAGCGCGACCCGCCCGCCTGTGACCGGGCGGGCGAGAAGTTCACCCGCATTTTGGAGCAGGTTGCGCGCGCCTCTGCGATCATCGAGCGGACATCGGCCTATGCCCGCGAAGAGCGCGGCGATCGCGAGCCGACCGATCTGGTGCAGGCGATTCACGATGCCGCGCGCTTCATGCGTCCAGTGCTGCAGAATCGCGGGATCGACCTGACTATTGTCCCTGGGCCGCAGATCGAACCGATGATGCTGCCGCGCATCGGGATCGAGCAGATCATCGTCAATGCGCTGCAAAATGCCGCCGACGCGATCGAACAGGCGCGCGCCGAACAACTGACCGCCGGCGCGATCCGGATCGACATCACCAAAACCGCGCACCATGTCGCAGTCGCGATCCGCGACGATGGGACCGGGCTGGTCGATGATCTGGCTGACTCGCCGTTCGACGCGTTCAGCACGTCGAAGCCGTCGGGCAAGGGCACGGGCCTTGGCCTGTTCATCTGTCGTCAGATCGTCGACGAGATCGGCGGCACCATCACTCTTGCCAATAATGACGATGCGGTAGGGGCGACGCTGACGCTCACCTTTCCGCTGTCCCATCCGTGGAGGCTCACATGACCGACCCCGCAGCCAGCCCCGTCGACCCCGTCTATCTGGTCGATGACGATACCGCCCTGCGTGACGAACTCGCCGACGCGCTGGCGGAAGCCGGCTATGCGGTACAGGGCTTTGCCAGCGGCGAGGCGTTCCTGGCGGCGCAGGCCGATCTGCCGCCGGGCTGCGTCGTGCTCGATCTGACCATGCCGGGGATGAACGGGATGCAGGTCCACACCGCGCTGGTCGATCGCAACAGCCGCCATGTCGTGGTCATGCTGACCGGCACCGGCAGCATCGCGACGGCGGTTGCCGCGCTGCGCACGGGGGTGGTCGATTTCGTCGAAAAGCCGGTTCAGCTCGACACGCTGAAGGAGTGTATCGCGATCGCGCAGGTGCGCCGGATGACCGTTGCCGCGAGCCGTGAAAAGCTGGCCGCCGCGCGCGAGCGGTTCGCGCCGCTGACTCCGCGCGAGCTTGAGGTCGTTTACGGCATGATGATGGGCCAGTCCGCCAAGATGACCGCGCGGCGGCTCGACCTGTCGTTCCGCACGGTCGAGAGCTATCGCGCGAACCTGATGGTCAAGCTCGGCGTGCGCACGCTGGCCGAGGTCGTGCGGATGGCGATCGAGGCGGAGATCAAGCCGAGCGGACCAATCGTGGACGAATAGCGGCGTTCTCAGTTCCTGCGGCACCGCGTCAGCGAAGCCGACACAGCGTCAACCTAGCGCCTCGAACCGGAAATTGGCGAACTTCGCGGTGCCTGCACCGGCCGAATAGAGGCCGGGGCGGAGCATCAGGAAGCCGCCGCGGACATTATGGTGGTATCCCGACACCTCCATGCCGCGGTCGAACCGGTGCCAAGTCTGTCCGCCATCGGTGCTGGTGTCATAGGTGACGATGTGGCGGTCGTTGGTCACGCGCATGCGCATCTTGCGCCCATGTGGATTGGCGGGGCGGCCGCGCTCGATGCCGTACTGGTGCGTGACAAAGCGCTTCTCGTCGAAGCCGAGGCCGCAATAGAGCTTGTCGTCGTAGAACAGGATCAGCCCGGCGGTGCCGCCCGGTGCGATCTCGATATCGCATTCGAAGCGATAGGCGGGGTCGCCCGCGATCAGCAGCAGCGGCGATGAGCTGGACGGCGCGGTGCCGCGCGCGTCAAGATGGAGAATGTTGTTCGCAACCCGTGCGCGCGACCGTTCATCGGGGGCGGGGCGGAAGAAATTCCACTTCGCCCCGATATCCAGCGTCACAAAATCGTCCGACAGCTTCATGCCGTGAGGGCCGCTCTTGGTGCCGCCCTTGGGCTTGGCGATCGGCTGTGACAGGTCGCCGCCCTTCATGCGGAACCAGCCGTCGTCGGTCCATTCGATCGGATCGAGCAGCGCCTGTCGCCCGAGCGTCCAATAGCCATTCTCGAAGCCGTGATAGACGCTCCACCAGTCGCCGCCCGGCCCCTCGACCAACGTCGCATGGCCGCGCGACCACCATTTTTCCTGCAGGGATGTGGTGCGGACCAGCGGGTTGTGCGGGCAATTCTCCCACGGCCCATGGATCGATTTCGAGCGTGCGGCGATCACCATATGCCCCGTCGGCGGCCCCGCTGTCCCGCCGACCGCGGTGATCATGTAGAACCAGCCATTATGACGGGTGATCTTCGGCCCCTCGGGCGCAAAGCCCTCGACGATCCAGTCCTTGGGATAGCGCCAGGGGTCATAGACATGCTCGGGCTCGCCGATGCGGCTGAGGCCGTCGTCGGACAGGCGCACGCGGTCGCCGCCCGACAGGAACAGCCAGCGCGAGCCATCCTCGCCCACCGCATGGCCCGGGTCGATATGGTTGGGCAGCTTGAGGTCGATCGGCTCGCTCCACGGCCCCTCGATCTTGTCGGCCCAGATCACCCAGCTGGTGTTCGGGCCCTTGGTCGGGATGTAGAGGAAATAGCGGCCGTTGTGCTTGCACAGCTCCGGCGCCCATACCGACCCGATATTCTTGGTCAGCGCCGCGCCGACCGGCTGCCAGTTGATCAGGTCGCGCGAGTGCCAGATGACCAGCCCCGGATAGGAGTCGAAGGTCGAGAAGGTCATGTAATAGTCCTTCCCATCCTTGAGGATCGTCGGATCGGGATGGTCGCCCGCCATCAGCGGGTTGAGGAATCGGCCATCGCCAAGGTCGGGGATGCGCTGATTGTCGAAGCCGCGCTTCCAGTCGGGGGCTGGGGGCTGGCGTTGCTTTCCCGCTGTAGCCGCCGGGGTCAGCGTGATAGCGCTACCCATCGTAGCAGCACCGATCAGGTCGCGGCGGTTCATACGCATCGTACTTTCCCTATTGTTCAGACTAGGATGCCGGTTGCCCAGGCCAGGAACAAGTCCGGCCATGCTGCAACTGGCTTGCCCAGGGTTTTGCGCAGGCCAAAGCCATGGCCGCCATGGCCGCCATGGGCGAAGAGATGGGTTTCCACCGGAATGCCCTTCGCGCGCAGTGCGGCGCGGAGCAGCAGCGCGTTCTCCACTGGCACGACGTTGTCGTCCTCGGCATGGAGCAGGAACACCGGCGGAGCGTTGGCGGGGACGTTGCGCTCGGGCGAATGCGCTGCCTCCAGCGTCGCGTCGGCATGCGCGCCGATCAGCAAGTTGCGCGATCCGGCATGGGCGTGCGGCGCGGTCATGGTGACGACGGGGTAGATTGGCGCGGCCGCGTCGGGCCGGGCGCTGTGGCGGTCGGCGGCGTCGACGGGGTCGTAGACGCGCGCGTCGAAGCGGGTGAGCAGGTCGGCGCAGAGATGTCCCCCGGCGGAAAAGCCCATCGCGGCGACGCGCTGCGGATCGATGCCATAGTCGCGCGCGCGGTGGCGGATCAGGCGCATTGCGCGCTGGGCATCGGCGAGCGGCACGTTCGGCCCGGCGGCCCAGCCTTCGCCGGGTAGGCGGTAGAAGAGGACGAAGACGGTAAAGCCGCGCGCCGACAGCCAGCGGCCCAGCTCATACCCCTCTTTATCGACGACGATGTGGCGATAGCCGCCGCCGGGGGTGATCAGCACCGCCGCGCCATTGGGGCGGTGCGGGCGGAACACGACCATGCGCGGACGGGTGATGCCGAGCACTGCGCGGTCGGTGAGGTCGCGGTCGGTGCTGCGTTCGGTGACCGTCTCGACCGGGGGTGTGGCGGGCAGGCCCGGCGCACCCTTGGGCCACAGGTCGATCGTCTCGGTCGGGTCGGGAAGCCCCGCCGGCCCCGGCGTTCCGGTGGCCGGCGGTGCAGTCTGGCCATGAGCGGTGGCGGACGCCAGCAGCGCCGCCCCCGCTCCGGCGGTTACGAGAAATGCACGGCGGTCGGGTCGAAGGGGAACCCCGTTCCGATCCGCCATGCCCCCTCTCTCGGTCACATCTTGATCCGCGCGCCCACGAGGATCGTGCGGCCAAAGTGGTTGTTTTCATAGTTGCGACGCGCGCTGATGTCGGTCCAGCGCTCGCGATAGGCGTCGGTGAGGTTGGTTCCCTCGACCGAGAGTTCGAGATAGTCGGTCACTTTGTAGCGCACCGATGCATCGACATTGGTGATCGCTTCATAGCCTTCGAACACGTTGCCGGTGCCCGAACCTGCATCGGTGAAGCCGTCACGATAGCTGACCGACGCGCGCGCGCTGAACTTGCTGTCCTCATAGTAGAGCGTCGCGTTGTACTGCTTCTTCGACAGACCATAGAGCGTGTTCTCGACCGAAACCGACGGCAGCGATCCGCCCGGCGTCGTTGCCGGACCCTGCTGGGTATAGGTGGCCGAGCTGTCGACGAAGGTGGCGTTCACGATGCCGCCGAAGTTCGACAGGAAGCCGGGCAGGAACTTGAACGGTGCCTGCAGCGCGATTTCGACGCCTTCCAGCGATGCGCCGGTGCCGTTGCCGGTGGTCGCGATCGTCCAGATCGGCTGCGACTGCTGGATCGGGTTGAGCGCTGCGGGCGAGGACGGCACGAGCACCGACGGCGACAGGCCGGTCTCGGTGAAGGTGCCGGTGCGCGTGATCGCGACCGGGAAGCTCGCGACATCCTTCTTGAACAGCGCGACCGAGAAGATCGACTGGGGCGCGAAATACCATTCGAACGCCAGGTCGAAATTGGTCGCACGGAACGGCAGCAGGAACGGGTTGCCGCTGGTGACGCGATAGTTGAAGCCATCGGCCGAACCGCCCGGCGTCAAATTGCCGAGCGAGGGACGCGTCATCACCTTGGCGATGGCGCCGCGGATGATGATGTCGTTCGACGGATAGAGGGCAAGGTTGAACGAGGGCAGCCAGTCCTCATAGTCGCGCTCGACCGTCACCACGACGCCGCTGTTGATGCCGTAGGACGACTGGTCGGTGCGGACATAGCGGATGCCTGCGTTGAGCGCATAATCGAGCCCGAACATCGCGCCCTTGGCATCGAACTGGAGATAGCCACCGGTCGTTTCCTCAACGACGCCGCGATTATTGCCGCCGTCGAGGTTCGCCGTCCGGCCATAAAGGTTGGTATAGGCCGTGGCGGCTTCGAGGTTGGGGATCAGCCAGCTGGTGGTCGTGCCCGACGGCGCATTGGAGCCGGTCAGCGTGAACAGCTCCGACAGCGCCGCAGTGACCGGGAAGCCATAGACGGCGGTCGGACCGAACAGGCTGGTCGGCGAACAGGTCAGGGTGCCTAGCACGCGATCGACGCCGCCATTGCCGCACACCGCCGTGTCACGGGTAAACGCCACGATGTCGTAGTTGTAGCGCCGCCATACCGCGCCGGCCTTGACCGTGAAATTGTCGGTCACGTCCCATTCGGTGCGCAGCTGCGCATTGCGGAACTGGTTGAGCACGTTGGACGGACGGTCGCGGATTTCCGCGAGCTGGAAGTTGCCCGGCGTCGTGACGCTGGTGCCGAAGGTCAGCGTCGGTGCATGCATGTTGCGATAGTCGTAGCTATAGCCCTGGGCATCGCGATCATCGAACACGATGGTGGTTTCGACCGGCACATCGGCGTTCGAGCGCGAATAGCCGCCGATGAGGGTGAAACGGAAATTGTCGGTGACGTCCTGATCCCAGGTCGCGCCGATCTGGTAGAATTCGGTCTCGCTCTGCTTCAGGAAATGCTCGGTCCGCACCCAAGCGTCGTTGAGCGTGGCAGCAATCATGTTGTTGCTGCTGTCATAGACCGGATTGACGACGTTGATCGAGCGCTCGTTCGAACGCAGCAGCACTTCGCCCCATTTCTCGCGGCGGTCGGCCTTGAAGTTGGAATAGAGCGCGTCGATCGAAACCTTGGTCGCATCGCTCGGCGACCACTGGATGCTGCCGGTCAGGCCCAGACGCTCGCGATCATGGGTGATTTCGCCGTAGCGCGGAATGCGCGGGTGGAACGACAGCGCGGCCTGATCGCACGCAGCGCTGGGCACATAGGTGCCGCCGCTGTTCGCGGTGGTGAAGCAGTTGGTGCCGTTGACCGAATCGAAGCGCGCCTGCGCCCAGCGAACGGTGTTGTTGCCGATCTCCTTGGTCGTGGTCTTCTGATAGGCGGCGGAGACCGATGCGCCGAGCGTGCCGTCGGGCGACTTCCACCCGATCAGGCCGGCGACGCGCGGGCCCCAGGTGTCGGACAGATCGTTATAGCTGCCCTGGGCCGATGCGGCGAAGGTGAAGCCTTCCTTGCCCTTGAGCGGATTGCCGGTGTTGAGGTCGACGACCGCACCGAGCGAACCTTCGTCGAGGTCGGCGGACGCAGTCTTGTGCACCACGATCGAGCTGAACAGTTCCGACGCGAACACGTTGAAGTCGAACGCGCGGTCGCGGTTCGATGCGGCGCCGTCATTGCTGGTGGTGATCGTCTCAAGCCCGTTGACGCGGACGCGGGTGAACTGCGAACCCAGGCCGCGCACGGTGATCGCGCGCCCTTCGCCGCCGTCGCGCTGGATCGCGATGCCGGGAATGCGCTGGAGCGATTCGGCAAGGTTCTGGTCGGGGAATTTGGCGATATCCTCGGCGACGATCGCATCGACCGCGGCGACCGAGTCGCGCTTCACGTTGAGCGCGGCGTCGAGCGATGCGCGGAAGCCGGTGACGACGATTTCCTCATCCTCGCCAGCAGCGGGCTCGGCCGGCGCGTCCTGCGCCTGGGCGGCGGTAGCGATAACAAGGGCGGAAGTGGCTGCCAGCAGGCGTGCGCCGCCACGGCGAACAGTGAACCGCATTGATATTCCCCTCTCAAACGGTGTCGATGACACCGGTAGCTGCAAATGGCCTGGCGACTCGCCAAAAGCCGGATGTCGGTGCGGAGGGGATGCCGGGTCGCGTGCAGCGTCGGTTCGAGCAGATCCTCTCCAAATTCGCCGTGTTCTCACGGTCGAACACTGGTTTCGCGATAGAGAAACCGGTGTCATTGCGTTTCTCTGCCATTCCGCTGCGGCTGTCAACCCGGACAAGTTCGGTAGTGCGGTGGCGTCGGCCTGCCCGCCTGGCTGCCAAATGCGCACCACTGCGGAGCGCCACATCGTTACGGGCCGTGTTTGACGATTGAAAAGCGCCCCACTGCCTGATACCGGTGTCATTCGATGGACCGGCAACAGGTCTGCGACGCGACATCAGAGAGGGGATTCCATGGCCATTCGTCAGCTTCATTTTGCACGCCGCTCGAGCTCGGGGCTCGCGCTGGCGCTATCGCTCGTTGCCGCAGGTCCGGCCTGGGCGCAGCAGACGCCGGCGGAGGGCCAGTCGGACGCCGAGAGCGAAGAGGTCGTTGTTACCGGTTTCCGCGCCAGCCTCGCCAACGCGCTGAGCGACAAGCGCAAGGCCGACCAGATCGTCGATTCGATCACGGCGGAGGACATTGCCGACTTTCCCGATGCGAACATCGCCGAATCAATCCAGCGTCTGCCCGGCATCTCGATCGACCGCGACAATGGCGAGGGGCGCTCGATCACCGTGCGCGGCCTGGGCGGCGATTTCCAGAGCGTGTTCCTGAACGGCGCCGACGCGCAGAACATCTCCGGCGGCAACCAGTCGGACGCTGGCGCGAACCGCTCGCGCGGGTTCGACTTCAATACCTTTGCCTCGGAGCTGTTCAGCGGGGTCAAGATCACCAAGTCGGTGACTGCCGCGAATGAGGAAGGCTCGCTCGGCGCGATCATCGACCTGATCACCGGCCGTCCGCTGGCCTATAAGGGTGACCGCATCGCGATCGGCGCCGAGGGTGAGTATCGCGAGAATGGCGATACGTGGAACCCGCGGCTGACGGCGCTTTTCTCGAAGAAGCTGACCGATAATTTCGGCATTCTGGGCACGGTCGCGTTCCAGGATCAGCGCCAGCAGATCGATTCCTATCGCCGCAACCCCGGCCAGTTCGAATTCGCCTATCGCAATTCGCAACATGCTGGCGTGTCGCCGAATGTGTTCGGATTCGCGCGTCCGACCGGCACCGGCACCGGGCCGACCTTCGGATCGGACCCCGCCGCCTATGCGCTGGTGACCCCGGAAACGATCATCCCGGCGCTGCCCTCGATCGGGCGACAGGATCTGCAATATGACCGGTTGGGCGTGACCTTCACCGCCCAGTGGCAGCCGACGTCGCGCACCGAGGTGATCGGTGACTTCGTCTATTCGCGGTACCGGCAGGACTCGAATTCGCAGGGCATCACCACGATCGGCCTGAACCGCAACGGCACCAACACGCGTGTCGCGCAGAACACGTTGCGCGCGCTCAACACCACCAACGGCCTCGCCGACCGCCGTGCGCTCTATGCCCGCTGCGACGCCAGCGCATCGCTTGATTGCGGACAAGCGCTGTACGGCAACACGCTCGTCGCCGGGACGCGTGCGAGCTACAATCCGTTCAACCTCGACCCGTTCGACTATTACAACTCGACCGTGTCGCCGGGTTATATCCCGAACGCCAACAGCATTGCTTTCTATGATGAGCTGCTCGGCCGTCCGGGCACGCAGATCCGCGCCGCCAATGTCAACGCTGCGGGCCAGGCCGATTACCTTGTCCTCGACAATGTCGACTGGCGCAGCTTTGCCGATGCGCAGTTCGGCCAGACCGACTTCAAACAGGCAACGCTGAACGTGAACCATGAGTTCAGCGACAATTTCCGCGTTGCGATCACCGGCGGCTGGTCGAAGTCGGAATTCAACGCAGAGGGCATGCTGGTCGAATTCAACGCGATCGACCGCGACGGCTATGTCTTTGACGAGCGCAATGGCGGCAACATGCCGATCTTCAACCCGGGCTTCAACGTCGCTGATCCGACGCAATGGACGTTGGTCAAGGGCCTGTCGACGATCCGCTACTTCACCAATGAGGTGAACAACGAATTCCGCGTCGGGCGCGCCAATTTCGAGCTGGATCTGTCCGAACAGTTCACGCTGCGCTTTGGCGGGACCTACAAGACGTTCGACTTCGACAGCCTGGGTGGTCGTCGCAATTCGGGCATCGAAGCGATCAACCCGACATTGGTCGAGGCGGGGCTGCAGATTACCCAGCTCGGCCAGCTGGTCGGGTTCGGTCAGGGGCTGAATGTACCGGCGGGAACCCCGACCAGCTTCTACGCACCCAATCTCGACGCCTTCCGCAATTACTTCTCGATCGACTGCAACTGCATCAACAAATGGGGCGATTACCGCGCCCAGGCCGATGGGCGTGAACGTAATGCGGTGCGTGAGCGCGACATGGCGGGCTTTGTCCAGATGGACTTCGACGTCGATGTGATGGATCGCCGGTTGCGCGGCAATGTCGGCGTCCGCGTCGCCAATACGCGGGTCGACGGCACCGGATCGGTCGGGGGTGCGGCGAACGGGGCGCTCGGCACGATCGTCACCGCGCGCAACGAATATACCGATGTGCTGCCTGCGGGTAACCTGACCTATGAAGTCAGCGACAATTTCCAGGTCCGCTTTGCCGCAGCCAAGACGATGTCGCGGCCCCAGCTTTCGGCGCTGACTCCGGGCACCACCTCCTTCCCGACCGGCCTGACCGTGGGCGGCGCGGCGCCGTCGATCACCGTGGGCAACCCGTATCTCAACCCGTTCCGTTCGACCAATCTTGACCTCAGCTTCGAATATTATTGGGGCACCAACGGCTTTGTCGGCCTCGCGCTGTTCCAGAAGGATATCAGCTCCTTCCCGCAGCAGGTCGCGGGTGAGTTCGCGTTGCAGGACGTGTATGAGCAGGCGATCATCGACCAGATCCTGACCAACGTCACCAGCACCACGCTGGCGCAATATATCCGGGACGGCGGCGTGTTCGCGGTGCGCCAGTTCAACGACGCACCGGGCGGCAAGATCCAGGGGCTGGAGCTCAACGTCCAGTCGAACTTCTTCTTCCTGCCGGGCTTCCTGCAGCGGTTCGGCGTCACCGCCAACTACACCTATATCAAGTCGGAACTGAATTACCTGACCGGCACCGCGCTCTCGACGACGCAGGGGCAGACCGGTTCGACCGCAGTCAACAATTTCGCGACCGCGCCCTTCCTCAACACCTCGCCGCATGCGTTCAACGCGACGCTCTACTACGAGCATGGCCCGCTCAAGGCGCGCGTGTCGGGGGCGTATCGCAAGGAATATGTGAACCGCTTCCCGCTGTCGTCGGGCACCTGTGCGGTCGGCACCACCACCAATGGCGGCGGCGTGTGCAACTCGCCGGTGGTCGCGGACTTTGGCTATAACGAGGACACGTTTAACCTCGACTTCGCGATGTCCTACAAGCTGACCAAGGCAATCAGCCTGTCGGTCGAAGGGCGCAACCTGACCAACACCACGCAATATCGCACCATGTATCAGGCGAACCCGGTGTCGAGCGTCTATGCCAGTACGGGTCGCATCGTGACCTTTGGCGTGCGCGCGAATTTCTGATGCTGGGGGCGCTGCTGCTGATGTCTGCGGGGGCGGCGACGCCGCTCCCCGCCTTTCCCGGAGCGGAAGGCGCGGGCGCGACTGCGCTCGGCGGACGCGGCGGCAAGGTGCTGACCGTGACGACACTGGCCGATAGCGGCCTCGGCAGTTTCCGCGCGGCGGTCGAGGCGAAGGGGCCGCGCATCATCGTGTTCGCGGTGTCGGGCACGATCCAGCTGAGCAAGCCGCTGACGGTGCGCGAGGGGCGGGTGACGATCGCGGGGCAGAGTGCGCCGGGCGATGGCATCACGCTGCGCGATCATCCTTTGGTGGTGCAGGCCGATGATGTCGTCATCCGCTTCATCCGATCGCGGCTTGGCGATGAATCCAAGACCGAATCCGACGCGATCTGGATCCGCGCGGGGCGGCGGATCATCATCGACCATGTCTCGGCAAGCTGGTCGGTGGACGAGACGCTCTCCGTGTCGGGTAATTATGCCGAGCCGGGCGAAGGCTGGTATGATGTTACCGTGCAATGGTCGATCATCGCGGATTCGCTGACCAAATCGCTCCATGCCAAGGGCGCGCACGGCTATGGCAGCCTGGTGCGCGGCGGGCGTGGGGCGCGGGCGAGCTTTCACCATAACCTGTGGGCTAATCACAGCGCGCGGATGCCGCGACCGGGCAATTACGCTCCCGCTGCCGCCGATCCCGAAGGTGCGTTCTTCGATTTCCGCTGCAACCTGTTCTACAATTGGGGCGGCGGGCGGTCGGGCTACAATGCCGACAAGGACAGCCTGTCCCGGTATAATTTCGTTGGAAACGCCTATGTGCGTGGGCCGCAGTCGACCAAGGCGATTGCGTTTGACGAGGGCAATCCGGTCGCGAAATCCTTCTTTGCCGACAATGCGATGGACGGGGTGGTCCCGGCCGACCCGTGGTCGCTGGTGACGGGCATCACCGATCCTGCGCAGAAGCTGTCGTCTCCGGTCGAAATGCCCAAGGTGGGCTGTGCCGGAGCGGCGAGCGTCGAGACGGCAGTGCTGGCGCGCGCAGGGGCTTCGCGCAGCCGCGACAGCGTCGATGCGGCGGTGGTCGCGGGGGTGCGCACCCGCACCGGCAAGCAGATCGACAGCCAGCGCGACGTTGGCGGCTGGCCTGACCTGCGTAGCGGTACCGCGCCGCTGGACAGCGATGGCGACGGCATGCCGGACGCCTGGGAGCGACAGCACGGGCTCGACCCGAAGCGCGACGATTCCTCGGGTGATCGCGATGGCAACGGCTATAGCAATGTCGAAGACTATCTGAACGCGCTGGCCGCTGGCTGAGCGAGCCGCTCGCGTGAGACGAGGAGAATGACATGCGGGCGATGCTGATGCTGCTGGCGGCGATCCTGCTGGGCGGGGCGGCATCACCGCGGCACAGCATCGCGCTGCAACCCGAAATCCTGTTGTTCAGCCACACAACCGGCTGGCGGCATGACTCGATCGAGCCTGCCGTCGCGGCGTTGACCAAGGCTGCGCGCGCCAAAGGCTATCATGTCGTGGCCAGCGAAGACCCCGCGCTGTTCGACGACGCGGCGTGGGTGAAACGCTTCGCCGTGATCGTGCTGTTGTCGACAACTACCAAGCCCAAGGAACCCGGCAGCGAGTGGTTCACCGGCGCGCGGCGCGACACGCTGATGGCCTTTGTTCGGGCAGGCGGGGGGATCGTCGGCGTCCATGGCGCCGCGGATTCGCATTACTATTGGGATTGGTATGGACGGATGATGGGGGCGCGCTTTGCCCGGCATCCGGCGGGGACGCCTAAGGGCGCCGTGACCCGTGCGCCGCTCGACCACCCTTCGATTCGCAGCTTTCCTGAGACCGCCGAGCTGGTCGATGAATGGTATTGGTTCGACGATTTCGACCCACGTCTGCTCCCGCTGCTGACGTTGGACCCGAGCTCGATCGGGGAGAAGGGCGTCAATCCGCGTCCCGTGGCCTGGGCGCACCGGTTCGAGGGCGGGCAGGTGTTCTATACCGGTCTCGGCCATACCAAGGAATCGTGGAGCGACCCGCGCGTCGTCGATCACGTCATGGGCGGGATCGACTGGGCGGCGAAGCGCGGCGCGCGGCCGATGGTGGTGATCGACGAAGCCGCGAAGCGCGTGCAGGAACCGCCCCCGCATGGCCGCATCGGCATGAGCACCGCGTGGCGCATCACCGACGGCGTGCCGGGGCGGATGATGGAATATCGCAAACGCGCGCTGCACAAGGGCGCCGCAATCGGCGTCCATCCGATCGACCATGACGAGGTCTATGCGGTCGTGTCGGGCGAGGGCGAGGTCAGCTCCGACGGCGAGACTGCGCGGCTGACGCCCGGCATGACTGTCTATCTCTACACCGGCGCCCATGTCGGCATTCGCCAGATCGGCGAGAAGCCGCTGGTGCTGATTATCGCTTATCCGCTTGAAGGAGTACCGCGTAAATGATTGCCCGCCGCCAGCTGCTCGCCGCGTCCGCCGCATTGATGCTGACCCCCGCACTAGCGCGCGCGCAGTCGCCGTCGAGCGCCGAGATCGCCGCGACAATGAAGCGGGCGACGCGGTTCATGGTCGAAAAGCTTGCCTATCGCGGCGGCTATCTCTGGTCGTATCTGCCCGACCGCTCGCGCGTCTGGGGGGAGCTCGAAGCCTACAAGACGATGGTGTGGGTGCAGCCGCCCGGCACCGCGACGATGGGGCATCTCTACCTCGACGCCTATCACGCCACCGGCGACGAATATTATTATCAGGCGTCGGCCAAGGCGGCACAGGCGCTGATCGACGGACAGTTGCCGACCGGCGGCTGGGGCTATTTCATCGATTTCGGCGGTCCGGCTTCGACCAAGCGCTGGTACGAGACGATCGGCAAGAACGCCTGGCGCATGGAGGAATTCCAGCACCATTGGGGCAACGCCACGTTTGACGATCAGGGGACGGGCGAGGCGATCCGATTCCTGATCCGCCTCTATGTCGAGAAGCGCGAGGCGCGGTTCAAGCGCGGGCTGGACAAGGCGATCAACTTCATCTTCGCCAGCCAGCTCGACAATGGCGGTTGGCCGCAGCGCTGGCCGCGGGTCAAGGACGGCGGGCTGCACGGCAAGCCTGATTATACCGGTCTCATTACGTTCAATGACTCGGTCATCAACGACAATATCGACGTGCTGCTGACCTATCATCAGGCGATCGGCGATCCGCGGGTGCTGCCGGCGATCGAACGGGCGATGGACGTTTATCTGAAGACCCAGCAGCCCGCGCCACAGGCCGGCTGGGGGTTGCAGCACCGCGCGGACTTCTCGCCAGCGGGCGCGCGCACCTATGAGCCTGAGGCGCTGGTCACGCATACCACCGCGTCGAACATCCAGGAGCTGATGGGTTTTTATCGCCTGACCGGGAATGCGAAATATCTCGCGCCGATCCCGGCGGCGCTGGACTGGCTCGATAGCGTAAGGCTGCCCGAAGCGCTGTGGGTGGGGAACCGGCAGTTCCCGACCTTTGTCGAGATCGGCACCAATAAGCCGCTCTGGGTGCATCGGCGCGGGTCGAATGTCGTCAATGGCGAATATTATGTCGATCACGACCCGGCGCACACGATCGGTCATTACAATCCGCGCCGCTCGGTCGATGTGTCGAAGCTCCGCCGGGAGTATGAAAAGCTGCGCGCGATCCCCGGTGGGCCGGTGTCCAAGGATTCGCCCTTGCTGAAAGGGCGCCAGCCGCTGTCAGCCTATTGGGTCGCGGCGGTCGAGCCGGGGTCGGACATGAATGTCACGGGCGGCAAGAGCGCGGGCGAGCTGGTCGCCTCGCTTAACGCAGAGGGCTGGTGGCCGACCCAGCTCAAGGCGATCAGCCACCCCTATCGCGGCCCCGGATCGAAGGAGGTCGCGCCAGGCGATTTCCGGTCGAGCAATGTCGGCGACAGCAGCGATACGTCGCCGTTCGACGTCAAGGACGGGCCGATCGGGATTTCGACCGGCACCTATATCGATCACATGGTCACGCTGATCGGGGCGCTGCGGGCTGGCTCTTAAGCCGGATCGATCGCCAGGCGGCAGTGACGCAGCTCGTAGCCCGCGATCAGCGGGTTCCAGCCGACATCGGGTGCGCGCTCCAGCCGCAGGCCGGGGACGCGGAGCAGCCTGTCGAGGAACACCGCGGATTCGTGCAGTGCCACGCCCGCGCCGGGGCAGCGATGTTCGCCATCGCCGAACGCCAGCCCCGGGCCGGTGACGCGCGGTGCGCGCGCGCGCTCCGGGTCGAGCGCATGCGGGCAGGTGCCGACCGCCGCCGGATCGCCATTGGCCGCGCGGACGTCGAGCGCAACGGTTCCGCCCTCGACATGGCGGTAGAGCGTGCCGACGACAGGTTCGAGCCGCAGGATTTCCTCAAGGATCGCGATCTGCCCATCGGCATCCGCTGCGAGAAATTGCGCGCGCAGGTCGGGCCGTTCGAGCAAATGCCACCCGGCCATGGTGATGAACTCGCGCGTCGTCACCATCCCCGCCGCGCCATAGGTGAAACATTCGGTGAGGATGTCGAGCGGGCTATAGCCCTCGCTCAGCAGGTGCGAGATCACGTCCTCACGCGGCGCGGCGCGGCGCGCGGCGATCGCGGGCTTCACGTCCTTGGCGTAGAAGCGGCGCATCCGCCACTGGCCGAGCAGGAAGCTCATGATCTCGGCAAACTTCCCGCGCCCGGTCTGGAAGGCGGTACTGAAGAAGGAGTCGAGCCGGCGGCTCATGCCGTCGATGTCGCTTTCGGTCAGGCCGACAATCTCGGCCGCGACGGCGACCGCCATTTCGAGCGACAGCCGGTCGAGATCGCCGCTGCCGTCCTTTACCAGCCGCGCGATCAGCGCGTCGCTGGTCCGCTCCATCAGTTCGCGATAGCGCGTCTCGACCACGCGCGGGGTGAAGAAGCGCGCAGTGCCGCTGCGCTGGCGGCGATGCGCCTCGCCATGCAGGAACAGGATCGGCGGGCGCGCCTTGCCGCGATACTTGCCGATCACCTCGGCCTTGAACCCCGCCTGGCGGCCATTAGTATCGCGCAGCACCGCGCGCACTGCCTCAAATCCGGACACTGTCGGCGCCTGGATCAGACCGCCGCGCGCCGCGCTTGCGGACTTGCGGTCATCGCGCGCATGATCGACCGGGCAGCGGGCCGGCGGGCTGGCAAGATGCGACTGGGCGGACATGACACACTCCGGGTTGTGATACACAATGGATCATAAGATAGCGAAGCGCGGCGGGGTTTCAAGCGATGCGCGCGTCGTCCGTTCCCGCGCAGCGCTGGGTGCGGCGCTGGTCGAACTTGTGGCCGAGCGTCCGTTCGGCGAGATCACGGTCGCGATGCTGACCGATCGGGCCAAAGTCGGTTATGCGACCTTCTTCCGCCATTATCCGGACCTGTCGGCGCTGCTGATCGAAGTCGCCGATTCGCTGATCGCCGAGCTGCTCGCCAAATTGCTGCCGATGCTGCAGCAGGGCGACCGGCTCGCGCTGGTGCGCACGCTGACCGCCGAGGTGCTGTCGCGCCGCACCTTGTGCCATGCGCTGCTGACCGGTGCGGGCGATCCGATGCGGCAGATGGTGACGCAGCGCGCGATCGCGCAGGCGCTAGCGAGCCCGGCCGAGACGCCGGAAGGGCTGCCGCGCGAGCTGGCGGTGACGCATCTGGTCGGCGCGGCGCTGACGATCCTGACTTGGTGGCTCGACCGTGCGCCCGACATGGCGGCGGACGATGTCGCGGCGATCCTCGACCGGCTGGTGCTGGCGCCGGTGCTGGCGGATCAGGTTCCGGGCTGAATATAGGGGATGCGGGCGAACAGCTCGCGCTGCCACTTGCGCGGGTCGTTCTCGACGTGGCTGGTCGTGTCGAAGAGCATCGTCTGACGCTCGGGCAGGGTGTACTTTGGCCACTCGGGCACCCCCGCGCCATTGGGATTGCCGGTCGCGGCGAGGTTGACGAAGGCGCGCTGCATCGCCGCGGACACGGCCTGCGCGCCGGGCCCGGTGCCGGAGACGGTGCCCTCTGCGCCGATCGTGCCGAACACCAGCGGGATGTCGTGGGTATGCGCTGCGCCGCGTTCGGGCGCGACCGGGGACTGAAAATCGAGCTGATAGACCCAGGCGGGGACGCCGGCCTTGGCGCGCTCCTCCGCCTCGATCACCTGCCCGCGCCAGCTGCGCCCGGCGGTGGTGCTGGCGTAGAAAATGTCCTGCGCGGTCCAGTCCGGGAACTGGCGGCGATATTCGGCGACGACCCATTCGGGGTGCGCGTCGATGCGCAATTGCGGCGCGATGCGCTCGGCGAGGTTCGACCAGTCGAGCGTGCGCACCGCCTCGCTCTTCGGATCGATGAACGCGCGGGTCTCGTCGCGCGTATTGCTGAGGATCAGCGGGATGCCGTTGCCGATCGGATTGGCGTCGGGCCAGAAGGGGTGGCGGGTCAGCCACTTCATGTCGAGCACCGGGCCCATATAGACCCCACCGCCCAGGATCGGGTCTTCGGCGGAAAGGCCATCGATCAGCTGCTGAACCGGCATGTCGATCAGATCGCCAGGCTTGGCGTTAAGTTTCCAAAGCAACGCCTTGGCCCGCGCGGTGGCGTTGAGCGGGCCGCTCGCGGTCACCTGCTGTCCGCTCATCGTCGCGGCGCTGTGGAACAGGCCCTTCGCGGCGGGCATGCCCATCAGCGTCGCGATCTTGGCACCGCCGCCGGACTGGCCGAACACCATCACCCGATTAGGGTCGCCGCCAAAGCCGATGATGTTGTCGCGCACCCAGTTGAGCGCGAGGATCAGGTCGAGCTGGCCCAAATTGCCGCTGTCGGGAAAGCGCGGGTCGAGCCGGGCGAGGTAGAGATAGCCGAGCGCGTTGAGGCGGTGGTTGACGGTGACGACGACGACATCGCCCTGTTCCGCCAACTTCTGGCCGAACACCTGCGGCTCGATCACGGTGCCGTTGGAGTAAGCCCCGCCATGGAAATAGACCATCACCGGGCGGCGCGCATTCGGGTTGGCGTGCGGCGTCCAGACGTTGAGGAACAGGCAATCCTCGGCCTGATTGGGGAGGCCGCTGCGTTGCGGGCAATTGCTGGCAAATGCGGTGGCGCGGATCGTCTCGCGACTGCGCGCTGGGGCGGTCGCGGGCTGGAATCGAGTGCGGCTGGTATCGTTGCCGTAGCGGATGCCAAGGAATGCCTGCGTGACTCCGTCACGCTTGCCCTGCCAGAGTCCGGTTGTCCCGGTGGCGATTGGATCGCCCTTGGCGAACGCGGCGGAGGGCAGGGCGGTCAGCGCCGCGCCTGCGCCCAGCAGCGTCCGCCGGGCAATCACCGGCGCACGTCCAGTCCGCCCTCGATGAAGGCGTCGATGTCGCGCTGGCCGAACAGCGACGCGTCGCCGGGGAGCGAATGTTTGAGGCAGGTGAGCGCGAGGCCGGAGGCGACGGTGGCCTCCAGATCCTGTCCCGACAGCACGCCGTGGAGGATCCCCGCGGCAAAGGCGTCGCCGCCGCCGATGCGGTCGACGATGCCCGCCACCACGACTTCATCGGTCTGATAGCCGCGTTCACGCGTGTCGACGCGCGCCGCGATACGGTGGCGGTCGGCGTCATCGACATGGCGCGCGGTCGAGGCGATGCGCCGCAGATTGGGGAAGGCGTCGAAGGCGGCTTCGGCGGCTTCGCGGCGACGATCCGCGCCGTCGCCCGAAAAGGTCTTGCCGAGCAGCAGCGACACGTCGCGATGATTGCCGAACATCGTGTCGGCGAGGCTGACCAGTTCGGTCAGCACCGCGCGCGGATTGCTGTCCCAGCTTTCCCATAGGCGCGCGCGGTAATTGCCGTCGAAGCTGACCGCGACGCCCATCTCCTTCGCGGTCTTTGCTGCGGCGATTGCTGCAGCGGCGGTCGCCGGGCCGAGCGCGGGGGTGATGCCCGACAAATGCAGCATGGACGCGCCGTCGAGAATGGTCCGCCAGTCGAACGCGTCGGCGGGGGCGGTCGCAAAGCTCGATGCGGCGCGGTCATAGACGATGTCGGACGCGCGCAGGCCAGCGCCGACCGAGAGGAAATAGAGGCCCATGCGCCCGTCGCGCAGCTGGACGTTGCGGGTATCGACGCCCTGTCCGCGCACGAAGCGGATCGCGGCTTGCCCTAGCGGATTATCCGGCACCGCGCTGACCATCGCAACGTCATGGCCCAGATTGGCGAGGCCGATCCCGACATTGGCCTCGGCACCGCCGACATGGACGTCGAGGCTGCCGGTCTGCATCAGCAGTTCGCGCCCCGGAGCGGTCAGGCGGAGCAGCAACTCCCCGAAACAGACGATACGGCCGGCCATGATGTCTCCTCAGCTAAGCCGGCGTCAGCGCGCCAGCCAGCCGCCGTCTACCGCGAGGATGTGGCCCTGCACATAGTCCGATGCACGCGAAGCGAGGAAAACCGCCGCGCCGCCCAGATCGGCCGGATCTCCCCAGCGGCCCGCCGGGATGCGCTCCATGATCTGGCGGTTGCGCGTCTCGTCCTTTTGCAGCGCGTCGGTGTTGTTCGTGGCGATATAGCCCGGCGCGATCGCGTTGACGGTGATACCCTTGCTTGCCCATTCGTTCGCCAGCAGCTTGGTCAGGCCGCCGACACCGCTTTTCGACGCGGTATAGCTAGGCACGCGGATGCCGCCCTGAAAGGTCAGCATCGAGGCGATGTTGATGATCTTGCCCCCGCCATTGGGGATCATGTGCCGCGCCGCCGCCTGGCACAGGAAGAATACCGACTTCAAATTGGTGTCCATCACCGCGTCCCAGTCTTCTTCGGTAAAGTCGACGCTGTCATTGCGGCGGATGATGCCGGCATTGTTGACGAGGATGTGCAGCCCGCCGAGCTTTTCCACAGTTTCGTCCACAATTCGGCTCACAGGCTCGATCGAGGACAGGTCGGCATTGATGATCTCGGCCTTGCGGCCGAGCGCGCGGACCTTCTCCACCGTTTCGGTGGCGGCGGAGCGGCCGACCGCGGCGATGTCTGCGCCAGCCTGTGCGAGCGCGAGCGCGATGCCCTGGCCGATGCCGGTGTTCGCACCGGTGACGACCGCGACGCGGCCGGTGAGATCAAAGGGATTCATGGAGTAACCTCGTCCTTGGGGCATTACGCCAGCTGGCAGATGTCCAGCACGTTCATGTCGGTATAGTCCTGATTCTCGCCCGCCATCGCCCAGATGAAGGCATAGGACCGGGTGCCCGCACCCATATGGATCGACCAGGGCGGGCTGATCACCGCTTCTTCATTCTGCATCACGATGTGGCGGGTCGCCTCGCCCTCACCCATGAAATGCATCACGCGGTCGGTATCGAGATTGTCGAGCTCGAAGTAGAAATAGATCTCGCTGCGGCGCTCATGGATGTGCGGCGGCATGGTGTTCCACACGCTGCCTTCCTTGAGCACGGTCAGGCCCATCACCAGCTGCGCGCTGTCGCACACGCCGGGGATCACCAGCTGATAGATCGAACGCTCGTTCGATTCTGCGAGGCTGCCCCGGTCGAGCCGGTTCGCGTCGGCAATGCCGAGCTGACGCGTCGTGAAGGCGCGATGCGCGGGGCAGGAGACGAGGTAGAAGCGCGCCCCTTCGCCCGAGAATTGCACGTCCGCCGCGCCCATCGTCACATACAGGCAATCCTTGTTGCCCAGGGTGAACGTCTCGCCATCGACGGTAACGGTGCCCGCGACCGCGCCGACATTGACGATCCCCAGCTCGCGCCGCTCAAGGAACGGGTGACCCGCCGCCGATGCCGGTTCGGTCTGATCGGGCAGGCGGACCGCGCCCGACCCGACCAGCACCCCGCCGATCACCATGCGATCGGCGTGGGTGTAGTTGAGGACGCATTCGCCTTCACGGAACACGTCGGTGATGAGGTAGCGGTCGCGCAGCTCGTCGTTCGACACGCACTCCATCATGTCGGGATGGGTGGCATAATAGGTGCGGTCGAACATGGCCTCTCCGTTCAGAATGCGGGCGCGGACGGGATCAGGCGAGCGCGGGCTGCGCGCTCACGCTCTTGAGATAGTCGGCGATCGCCGCGTCCTGGCAGTTCGGGTAGAACAGCTCGGCGAACTTCTCGCCCGCGATCGCGGCGCGCAGCAGGTCCTGATCGACGGTCTTCAGCACGGTCAGCATGTCGTGGCAGGTCGTCGCCTTGAGGTCGGCGAGGATGCCACGGTTCTTGCGCATGATCTCGGCGCGCTCCTTAGGGTAGCCAAGGCCGCGCTCGCCGTCGAACAGCTTGCGGTATACGTCCTGCAGGTTGAGCTCGGCGGCCCAGCCAAAACCCTTGGCATAGGGCATCGAGATCGCGTTGCCGTCGTTGATCTGGCCGAACAGGAAGGCGTCGGTCGGGTCGATCACCAGGCCGCAGAACACGCCTGGCATCGCGTTGCACGCGAGCATCGAACCCATGCCGGTGCCGCAACCAGTGACCACGAAATCCGCCGCCTTGGAATTCAGCAGGATGCCGGCGAGCAGGCCGTTCATGACATAGGTCAGCGACGCGCTGTCCTCCGCCGAATACATGCCATAGTTGAACACCTGGTGCCCCAGCGGCTCGGCCACGGCGGTCAGCGCGTCGTGGATGATGCCGTTCTTGGCGGCCTGGCTGTTCTCGGTAATCAGCGCGATCTTCATGGGTCGATTCCTCTCCAAATTGGACGGTGGGGCGGCGGGAAAGCGCCGGGTCACGCGCGCCATAAGCGATAACGGATAGGCCTGCTAGGTAACCGGTGTCAGATTATGATGCAAGTTGTGTTGCAACTTCGCGCGTGCGTTATCGTTCACTCTGCCGGTGGCGCGACCGATGCGCGGCGGATCAGGGTCGAGACGAACAGCGATTCCGCCGCTTCCTCATCCTCATCCTCGGCGTTGCCGATCAGCTTGAGGCCGGCCGCGCGCGCCATGGTCGCGATCGGCCAGCGCACGGTGGTGAGCGGCGGCCACAGGTAGGAGGCGATGGTGGTGTCGTCGAAGCCGACGATCGACAGGTCGCGCGGCACGTCGAGTCCGCGTTGCCGCGCCGTGTGCAGCACGCCGGCCGCCATCGCATCGTTGGAGCAGAACACCGCTGTCGGGCGCGGCGACAGGTCGAGCAGCCGCTCGGCCGCGCGCATCCCCGATTCGAACGTATAGTCGCCCTGCGCGATCAGCGTGCGCTGAATCGGCAGATCGGCGTCGTCGAACGCGGCCTCATAGCCCTGGCTGCGTTCGAACGCCGAGCGAAAGCCGTGCGGCCCCTGCACAAGCCCGATGCGGCGATGTCCCAACTCGAACAGATGCCCGACCGCGCCGCGCACCACCTCGCGATCGTTCGACGCGACCATATGCTGCGGATCGTCGAATGCAGCAGAGCCCATGCGCACGTACCGCGTGCCGATTTCGCTGCACAATTCGGCGAGCGAATCATTCTCGCTAATCGGGGGGAGCAGCATCACGCCATAGGGCCGCTGACGTTCGAGGAAGCGGCGGATATCGTCGAGCATCGTCGGCGACCCGCGATCGACCGGGTGGACGATCAGTTCGAACTCGGTATCGCGCAACACTTCCAGCAAGCCATGCTGCACATTAAGCACCATGTGCGGATTGGGGTTGTCGTGGATCAGCCCGATCAGGAAATTGCGGCGCAGCGCCAGCGCGCGTGCCTGAGGGTTGGGGACATAGCCGATCTCGGCGATCACCTTCTCGACCCGCTCGCGCGTTTCCTCGTTGAGCAGGGGGGAGCGGTTGATGACGCGGCTGACGGTCTTTTTGGAAACGCCGGCGAGCCGTGCGACATCGTTGATCGTCGCCTGAGCAGTCTTCTTCATGGCCCGTGCATAGCGCGCAACCGGATGCTAGCCAATCGGGGCGGGGCCGGCCGGATGACGATGGCGCACGTGCTGCATGTCACCGGTTGACGCGCGGCCCGGCAAAATCGCAATCGATGCAACCGATGTCTTGCCAGTGACACCGGTTTCCATTAGCGATGCGGCCAAGAACAGACGTGAGGGGTGGATGAGCGACCTGGATATCATTGCGGAGGCTTTCGTCGCCGCACGCCGCGATGCCCGCGGGCTGCCCGAATATCCCGGCACTGCGCCGACAACGCTGGCCGACGCTTATGCGATCCAGGATCGCGCGCTCGCGCTGGCTGGTGACGATGTCGCGGGATGGAAGGTTGGCCGGATCAATCCGCCGCTCGATGGACAGCTCGGTACCAACCGTCTGGCCGGCCCGATCTTCGCACCCTTTGTGCGCAGCAATGAGTCGGTCCCGGCGATGCCGATCTTCGGCGACGGGTTCGGCGCGGCCGAAGCCGAGTTTTTGCTGCGCATCGGGACCGCGCCCGATCCCGGCAAGACCAGCTATACGCTGGACGAGGCCGCCGATTTGATCGACGCTGTGCATGTCGGGCTGGAGATTGCCAGTTCGCCCTTTCCCGGCATCAATGCGCATGGGCCGCTGGTGACGATTTCGGACTTTGGCAACAATCACGGGCTGGTGGTTGGCGACGCGATTCCGGACTGGCGCAATTCGGGCTTTCTCGACTGGCCGGTGACGCTGAGCATTGACGGGGTTGAGATCGGTGCCGCGACCGCGCGCACGATGCTCGACGGCCCGGTCGGCGCAGCGCGCTTCCTGTTCGAAACGATGGCGGCGCGCGGGATTGCGCTGCGCCCGGGGCAGTGGATTTCGTCGGGTGCCGTTACCGGCGTCCATGAAGTCTCGCCACAGGCACAGGTTACTGCCACATTCGGCACCATGCGGGTGAGCTGCACGATCGAGGCTGCCAGACCCGCCGCTTAGGGAGAGTATGGATGAACGCGACGCAGGCCGAAACCGGCGGCGAACCAGCCCGCGCGGGGCCGGTGCCCCGCACCGGGCGCTATCGATGGATGATCATCGCGATCCTCTTCTTCGCGACCACCGTCAATTACATCGACCGCACCATGCTGGGCCTGCTCGCGCCGGACCTCGGCAAGGAGCTGGGGTGGAACGAGAATGACTATGGCAACATCGTCACTGCGTTCCAGGCGGCCTATGCGCTCGGCTTCCTGCTCATGGGCTGGCTGGTCGACCGGTTCGGGCCGAAGATCGGCTATGGCATCGCGATCACGGTCTGGACGATCGGCCATGTCATGCATGGCTTCGCGAGCTCGGTCGCCTCGTTCATGGCGGCGCGCATCGTGCTGGGCGTGGGCGAAGCGGGGCATTTCCCGTCGGTCGTCCGCGCAAGCAGCGAGTGGTTCCCGCAAAAGGAACGCGCCTACGCGATCGGCTGGGTAAACTCGGCCACCACGATCGGCGTGATCCTGACCGCGCCGACGCTGTGGGTGTTCATGACCTGGCTCGGCCTCGATTGGCGCGAGACGTTCATTTACTCGGGTTTGTTCGGCGTCATCCTGTTGGTGCTGTGGCTCAAATTCTACAGCAACCCGCGCGAGAGCGGCCGGGTGAGCGATGGCGAACTCGCCTGGATCGAGCATGATCCGCCCGAGCAGATCGAGAAGATCGGCTGGAGCCGTGTCGTTCGCTTGCGTGAAGCATGGGCGTTTGCGGTCGCCAAGTTCCTGACCGATCCGGTGTGGTTCCTGATGCTGTTCTGGCTGCCCAAATATTTCGCCAGCACCTATAATGTCGACCTCAAGGTCGTGCTGTTGCCGATGATCGTGATGTATCTGCTTTCCGACGTGGGCAGCATCGCGGGTGGGTGGCTGTCGTCGAACCTGATCCATAAGGGCTGGACCCCGAACGCCGCGCGCAAGGTGACGATGATCATCGCGGGCTGCTGTGTCCTCCCGCTGCTGTTCGTCACGCAGCTGGAGAATATGTGGCTGGCGGTCGCGCTGATCGGCCTTGCGCTCGCCGGGCACCAGGCCTTCTCGACCAACCTCCTGTCGCTGCCGCCGGACATGTTCCCCAAGCGCGCGGTGGGGTCGGTGATCGGGCTCGGCGGCTTTTGCGGCGGCGTTGGCGGCATGATCATGGCCAAGTCAACCGGGCTGGTGCTCGATGCGACGGATGGCAACTACACGCTGATCTTCGCCGCATGCACCGTCGTCTACTTCCTCGCCGTCGGTGCGATCCACTTGCTGTCGCCGCGCCTGACACGGGTGTCCGTCTGATCGAGTGGCCGGGTGGTGACATTTCCTGTCGCCACCCGGTCCTTTTGCGCAATGAAGCATTGCTAACATTGCATCCTTGGCACGATCGCGGCATCACTGTCCTATGACGGCAACACTCAAACTCGACGCGTTTCTGCCCTATCGCCTTTCGGTCGCTTCCAACCGGGTGTCGGGAACGATTGCAGGGGCTTATCAGGCACGGTTCGGGCTGCGCATCCCCGAATGGCGGCTGGTGACGGTGCTGGCCGAATTCGGCTCGATGAGCCAGCAGGCGCTGTGCGGGCGCACGCATATGGACAAGGTGACGGTCAGCCGCGCGGCGATTTCGCTGCACGAGCGCGGACTGGTCACGCGCACCCCCAATCCCGACGACCAGCGCTCGCATCTCCTCGACCTCAGCGCCGAGGGTTGGGCGCTCTATCGCCAGATCGCACCGCAGGCGCTTGAGTTCGAACGCCGCATCTTCGCCAGCCTGAGCGACGAGGAGCAGGCACAACTGCGCAAGATGCTCGAACGGGTAGAAGCAGCGGCGGCGGCGATCTCGCCGGGATTCTAGCCGCTTGATCCGGCCCCCTATTCTGGCCTAATCGACCCGTCCCCTCCCCAGGGCAGTCGTTGTTGCTAGCCAGGAGGATTCCATGACCGCCACCCCGATTCGCGCCGGCCTGACCGTCGCCGAGCCGCTCGTCCGGTTCGTCGAAGAGCGGGTCTTGCCGCCGCTCGGTATCGCCGCCGACGACTGGTGGGCGGGCGCGGCGGCGATTTTCGCGCGCTTTGCTCCGCGCAACCGCGACCTGCTCGCGCGGCGCGAAGAGCTTCAGACGCAGATCGATGCGTGGTGCGCCGCCGACCCGGTGCGCGCGGCCGACCCGGCGGCGCAGGAGGCGTTCCTGCGCGAGATCGGCTATCTGGCGCCGGAGCCGGGCGAGTTCACCATCGGCACACGCGATGTCGATGCCGAGATCGCGACGATGGCCGGGCCACAGCTGGTCGTCCCCGCACTCAACGCGCGCTTCGTGCTCAACGCCGCCAATGCGCGCTGGGGGAGCCTGTATGATGCGCTCTATGGGACCGACGCGCTCCCGGGTGCAGCGAAGCCAGGCGGCTATGATGCCGAGCGCGGCGCGCAGGTGATCGCGGCGGCGAAGGCGTTTCTCGACCAGGCGGTGCCGCTCACCGGACTGAGCTGGGCGGACTTCAAGGGCGGCGACCTGCCACTCGCCGATCCGGGCCAGTTTGTCGGCACGCGCGGCGAGTCGATGCTGTTCGTCCATAATGGCCTACATATCGAGGTGCTGGTCGATCGCACCCACCCGATCGGCGCGAGTGACCCGGCAGGTATCGCCGATGTGCTGCTCGAAGCGGCGCTCACCGCCATCGTCGATCTGGAGGATTCGATCGCGGCCGTGGACGCGGAGGACAAGGTCGCGGCCTATGCCAACTGGCTCGGCCTGATGCGCGGCGATTTGACCGAGACGTTCGAGAAGGGCGGGCGGATGCTGACCCGCGAGCTTGCCGCCGACCGTGTCTATAAGCGCCCGCACCAGAGCGACCTGACGCTTCCGGGGCGCAGCCTGTTGTTCGTCCGCAATGTCGGGCATCTCATGACCAATCCGGCGGTGCTGATCGATGGCGCAGAGGCGCCCGAGGGCATCCTCGATGCCATCCTGACCAGCACCATTGCGCTGCACGACCTCAACGGGCTGGGCCGCACCCGCAACAGCCGCACCGGTAGCATCTATATCGTCAAACCCAAGATGCACGGGCCGGACGAATGCGCCTTCACCAACGACCTGTTCGACGCGGTGGAGGATTTGCTCGGCCTTGCCCGCCACACGATCAAGGTCGGGGTGATGGATGAGGAGCGGCGGACCAGCGCCAACCTCGCGGCGTGCATCCATGCGGTGCGGGGTCGCATCGCATTCATCAACACCGGCTTTCTCGACCGGACCGGGGACGAAATTCACACCAGCATGCGCGCCGGGCCGATGATTCCCAAGGCGGAGATGAAGGGCAGCGCGTGGATCAAGGCCTATGAGGACCGCAATGTGCGGATCGGCCTCAAACATGGCCTGTCGGGCAAGGCGCAGATCGGCAAGGGCATGTGGGCCGCGCCCGACCGCATGGCCGACATGATGGACCAGAAGATCGGCCATCCGCTGAGCGGCGCGAACACCGCCTGGGTGCCATCGCCCACCGCCGCGACGCTGCACGCGATGCATTACCACAAGGTCGATGTGTTCGCGCGCCAGCGGGAGATTGCCGGCGAGCCGGTGCCCGCGATGCGCGATCTGCTGACCATTCCGGTCGCACAGGGGCGTAATTGGACGGCGGAAGAGGTCGCGCGCGAGCTCGACAACAATGCCCAGGGCATTCTTGGCTATGTCGTGCGCTGGATCGATCAAGGTGTGGGCTGCTCCAAGGTGCCCGACATCCACGATATCGGCCTGATGGAAGACCGCGCGACGCTGCGCATTTCCTCCCAGCATATCGCCAACTGGCTGCTGCATGGCGTTGCGACGGCGGCGGATGTCGATGCCGCGTTCGCGCGGATGGCGGCCAAGGTCGATGCGCAAAATGCGGGCGACCCGCTCTACCGACCGATGGCGGGCAACCCCGACAGCCTGGCACTGCAGGCGGCGCAGGCGCTGGTGTTTGAGGGGGTTGCGCAGCCAAGCGGTTATACCGAGCCGCTGCTGCATGCCTATCGCGCGCGGGTTAAAGCGTTGGACTGAGGTGACATTGAACCTTCCGCCCGCTGACACGTTGCGCTAGCGATCGGGTTACGTGCTGTCTGAATATGGCGCGATCCCATTGGGAGGCGGGACTATTTCGGGCGTGCGTCTGGTCATTCTGCTGCTGGCAAGCGCTGCGTTCGTTCCGGGCGTCGCGGTTGCGCAGATCGATAGTGGTGCGGGCAAGCCCGGCCAGGGTGCGCCTTCGCGCGATCCGAAACCGGCGGAGCAGACCGCCCCGGCGGATGCCAAGCCGATCGTCCCGGACGAAGAGTTTTCGGAAGCGCTGCCACAACTATCCGACGATATCGACGCGCCGCTGGAACAGATGACTCCGCCGGCGCCGCCGATCGCGCCGGTCGAGCCGATTGAGGACGCGCCGCCGCTCGACGAAGCGGGAGCCGAGGCGGAGATTTCTGCGCCTCTGCCGCCGCTCAGCCAGTTCGACACAACGCCGATCGCCGAAGCGGTCGCCGCCAATGATGAAGCGGCGGTCGAGATCCGCTATGCCACACGCGTCACAGGCCTCGACGAGATCGGGCTGGAAGACCAATTCCGCGACCTGTCGGCGCTGGAGGATGGCGACGGCGTCGCGGCCAATGCCGCGATCATCGGCGCACGGGCGCGCGAGGATGAAGGGCTGGCAGTGCGGCTGATGAAGTCGCTTGGCTATTATGACGCGACCGCGATCTCGACGATCGAACAGACGCCTCAGGGTGACCGGCCGGTTACGGCGACGATCGCGGCGGTACCCGGGCCGCTCTACACATTGGGCGAAATCCGGGTCGAGGCCGATCCGACCGTCCCGCCCGCGCTGATCGCCGACAATCTGAAACTGCGCAGCGGCGAGCCGATCGACGCGGTGCGCGTGCAGGCGGCGGAGGCGGCGGTTAGCGTCGCACTGCCGCAAAACGGCTATCCCTTTGCCGAAGTCGGCCAGCGCGACATCCTGCTCGACGAAACCACCCGCACGGGCGACTATACCCTGCCCGTGGCGATTGGTCCGCGCGCGCGCTTCGGCGGCATCCGGACTGAAGGCGACAGCGTCTTGCCGCCCGACCATATCGGGGTGCTGACCCGGTTCAACCGCGCCGATCTGTACGACAGCCGCAAGGTCGATGATCTGCGCGACGCGCTGATCGCGACCAGCCTGTTTTCGACCGTGTCGGTCGAGCCGGTGAAGACCGGCCAGACCAACCCCGATGGGACCGAGGCGGTCGACCTGCTCGTGCGCCAGACCAAGGGGCCGCCGCGCACGCTGGCCGGCGAAGTCGGGTTCAGCACCGGGCAGGGGTTCCGCGCCGAGGTCAGCTGGACCCATCGCAACCTGTTCCCGCCCGAGGGCGCGCTGATCGCGACCGGGGTGCTCGGCACGCAGGAACAGGGCGCGTCGGCGACCTTCCGCCGCTCCAATGCCGGGCGGCGCGACCGCACCTTTCAGATTATCGCTTCGGCGCTGCGCTCGGATGTCGAGGCGTTTACCGGCCTGACCGGCACGCTCTCGGCGCGCGTCTCGTACGATTCGACCCCGATCTGGCAGAAGAAGCTGACCTATGCCTATGGCGTCGAACTGGTCGGGACGAGCGAGGATCGGTTTGATTTCACCCGCAATCTGCGTGAGCGTGGCGTCTATTTCATTGCCGCAGTGCCGCTGTTCGCCGGGTGGGATCAGTCCGACAATCTGCTCAACCCGACGCGTGGCTGGCGGCTCAAGCTGAATGTCAGCCCCGAAACTTCGGTGCGCGGCACGGCGCGACCCTATGCCCGTGCGCAGGTCGAGGGGACGATCTATCAGCCGGTGACCGACAGCATCGTGCTGGCTGGGCGCGCGCGGTTCGGGACGATCCAGGGGATCGATCGCAACGACCTTGCCCCGTCGCGCCGTTACTATGCCGGCGGCGGCGGATCGGTGCGCGGGTTCGGCTATCAGGAGCTTGGCCCCCGTGCCCCCGATGGCCGACCGGTTGGCGGGCGCAGTTTCAACGAATTTGCGGTTGAGGCGCGCTACCGCTTTGGCAATTTCGGGATCGTGCCGTTCCTCGACGCCGGGCAGGTCTATGAGGAATCGCTGCCGCAACTCAGCCGAATCCGCTTCGGCGCGGGCATTGGTGGGCGCTTCTACACCAATTTCGGCCCAATGCGGCTCGACATCGCCACCCCGATCGCGCGCAAGCCGGGCGAGAGCAAGGTCGCGCTGTACATCTCGATCGGGCAGGCATTTTGATGGCCGATGAGACGCCTGCGCCCGAGGTCGTGGTCGTGCAGCGACCGCTATGGCAGCGCGTTGCGAAATGGACCGGTATCGCGCTAGCCAGCCTCCTTATGCTGCTGCTCGCGGCGGTCGCGATCCTCGACACCGGGGTTGGGCGTCGTTTCGTCGCGGATCGGCTGGCGGGCTACACCACGGCATCGGGCCTCAACATCAAGGTTGGGCGGATCGAGGGATCGATCTATGGCGCGATGGTGCTGCGCGACGTGCGGGTCAGCGATCCCAAGGGCGTGTTCGCGACCTCGCCGCGCATCGCAGTCGACTGGCGGCCGTTCGCGTTCCTGAACAACCATGTCGACATTCGGTCGGCGACCAGCCCGCTGGTGCGCGTGGCGCGCCTGCCCGAACTCAAGCCGGGCGGCGATCCCAATGCGCCCATGCTGCCAGATCTCGATATCGATATCGGGCGACTGGCGATCGACCGGCTGGTGCTGGAACCACCGGTTGCCGGGCGGCGCCATATCGCAACGCTGACCGGCGAAGCGAACATCGCCGATCGCCGCGCGCGGGTGATCGTCAATGGTCGGACCTTGGGGCAGAGCGGGGGCGACGCGCTTGCGCTGGTGCTCGATGCGGTGCCGGATGACGACAAGCTCGACCTGCGCGCCGATTTGAATGCGCCGGTCGGCGGCCTGGTCGCGGGGCTCGCCGGACTCGAAGCACCGCTGGCGGTACGCGTCCGCGGCGCGGGCAGCTGGTCCGACTGGCAGGGGCGGGCGATCGGTCGGCTCGGCGCGGGGGAGCTTGCCGATCTGCGCATCGCCGCGCGCAGTGGCACCGTCCAGGTGCGCGGCATGACGCAGCCCGGCCTCTATCTGAAGGGCCCGGTCGAGCGGCTGAGCGCGGGCGGGATGCAGGTCGCGCTCGATGCGACGCTGGACCAGCGTCGCGCCGATACGCGGCTGCGGCTGCGGTCGCGCGCGATGGCGCTGATGACGATGGGCACCATCGATCTCGGGCAAAGCCGCTTCGACCAGTTCCGGGTCGAGGCAATGCTGCTGACTCCCGGCGCGATTGCTCCGAACTTGAATGGCCGGTCGGTGGCGGGCGAAGTCGCGCTCAACGGCCCGTTCGCGACCCCCACGGTCGACTACAAGCTCAAGGCCGCCGCACTGGGTTTTGGCGAGACGGTGGTCGAACGGCTTTATGCCGAGGGGTTGGCGACAGTGAATGCCGACCGCATCTTGATCCCGGTCAAGGCGCAGGCGGCGCGCATTTCCGGCCTTAATGCCGCCGCCGGGGGCTTGCTGACCAATGTCACGCTGGCGGGCGATCTAGCGATTACCGGCGACCAGATCCTGTCGGAGAATCTCCGTATCCGCTCCGACCGGATCGATGCGACCGCGATCCTCGCCGCCGACATGAGCACCGGACGCTATACGGGTGCGCTCAAGGGGCGCGTAAACGATTACCAGATCGACAGCATCGGCATCGTCAATCTAGAGACCGACGCCGATCTCTATGCCGCTGCTGGCGGTGGCTGGGGGATCAAGGGGCGGATCGTCGGGCGCAGCACGCGGTTGTTCAACGATGGCGTACGCAGCTTCCTCGGCGGTAATGCCGTCGCGCGCGTCTCGCTCGATTTCGGGCCGGATGGGATCATCCGCTTCAGCGATCTGAAGGTTGCCGCGCCGCTGTTTCGCGTGATCCGGGGATCGGGACGCTATGATCCCGCCGGTCCGCTCAGCCTGACCGCTGACGCCTGGTCCAACGCTTATGGTCCATTGTCCGCCCGCGTGACCGGCAGCCTGACCCGCCCGGTCGTCAACCTGCGCGCGCCGCGTCCGGGTGTAGGTGTCGGCCTTGCCAATCTCGAAGCGCGAATCGTCGGCGACAATGGCGCCTATGCCGTCGATGCCAAGGGCGACACCAGCTACGGCCCCTTCACCGCCGATGTGCTGGTGCGCACCGGCGAGCGCCTCGCGATCGATGTGCGCAGCGGGCGTTTTGCCGGCGCCGATTTCAAGGGCCAGCTGGTCCAGACTGCGGCCGGGCCGTTCGACGGCGATCTGCGCTTTGCCGGGTCGGGCCTCGACGGGTCGCTCGCGCTGTCGGCGGCGGGCCAGTATCAGCAGGCGGTCGTGCGCGCGACCGCGAACAACGCCACGATCCCCGGCGATATGGAGCTGGTGATCGGTCGCGCGATCATCAACGGCACCGCGATCCTTTATGACGACGCCCCCGCCATCACGGGGGAGGCGCAGGTCGCGAACCTGCGCAACGCGCAATTTACGCTGACCCGCGCGCGGGCGAAGATCGACTATCGCGGCGGCAAGGGCAGCGCGCAGGCGCTGGTCGAAGGATCCACCGCTGTCCCGTTCCGCGTCGCCGCCAATGCGCGGTTCGAGCCCAATCTGTGGCGCGTGGCGCTAGCTGGCCGCGCAAACAATATCGGCTTCAAGACCGCCCAGCCGGCGCAGATCGCGATTGCCGGATCGACCTATACGCTTGCGCCCGCACGGATCGATTTCGATCAGGGCAGCATGCGGCTGTCGGGCAATTGGGGCGAGGGGCTGCGCGTGCAGGCGCGGCTCGACAAGCTCGACCTGTCGGTCGCTAACGCGCTGTCGCGCACCGCCGGCCTTGGCGGTACGGTGACCGGGGCGCTCGACTTCAGCCAGGCCAGCGACGCCACCTTCCCGCAGGCGATCGCGCGGCTCAATGTCAGCAACTTCACCCGCTCCAGCCTCGGCGGCGTGTCGTCGCCGGTGGATATCAGCTTCGTCGGGCTGCTGCTGCCCGATGGCGGTGACGCGCGCGCGCTGATCAAGCGCGGATCAACCACGATCGGGCGGATGGTGGCGAGCCTTCAGCCGCTCGGACCGGGCGCGGGCAGCTGGACGACGCGCTTGCTCGCGGCGCCGCTCTCGGGCGGCATCCGCTATAATGGCCCGTCTTCGGTGCTGTTCTCGATGGCCGGCTTCCCCAATCAAAGCCTGTCGGGGCCGGTCGCCCTCGCCGCCGACTTCTCGGGACAGGTGCGTGCGCCGCAACTTGCCGGGCAACTGCGCGGTGAGAAGCTGACTTATGAGAATGAGACCTGGGGCACGCGGCTGTCGCAAATGTCGGTGCAGGGGCGGTTCGACAGCGATTCGCTGGAGATTGAGCAGCTTGAGGCAGTCGCGGGCAATGGTCGCCTGACCGCTGCGGGCACCATCGGCCTGTCCGCAGAGCAGGGGTTCCCGATCGATATCACCGCGCGTTTCCGTAACGCCCGGCTGGCGCGCAGCAATTCCCTTGGCGCGACCGCGACTGGCCAGCTGCGCATCACCAACGGGCTGGATGGTGGCTTGATCGAGGGGCGGATCATCATCCCCGAAGCCCGCTACCAGATCATCCGCCAGGGCGCCGCCGAAGTGCCCGAGCTGACCGGAGTCTATCGCAAGAGCGAGCTGACCGAGGATGGCAAGCGCCCCGTCCGCGCCAAACCCGCCGGCATCTTCAAGCTGAATGTCAGCATCGTCGCCGACAACCGCCTGTTCGTGTCGGGCATGGGCCTCGAATCCGAATGGAGCGCGCGGATGCAGGTGACCGGCACCTCCGCAGCACCGATCGTCACCGGTGAGGCGCGTGTGGTGCGCGGCACCTACAGCTTTGCCAGCCGCCGCTTCGAGCTGACGCGCGGGATCGTGAGCTTCGAGGGCGGGCCGCTCGCTGATCCGCAGATCAACATTGCCGCCAGCACCACGGCTGAGGGCGTGACCGCCAACATCAACATCACCGGCAGCGGACAGGTGCCGCGCATCGCGTTCAACTCGACTCCCAGCCTGCCGCAAGACGAAGTGCTCTCGCGGCTGTTGTTCGGCAGCTCGGTCACCAATTTGTCGGCGACCGAGGCGATTCAGCTCGCGGCTGCACTGAACTCGCTGCGCGCGACGGGCGGCGGCCTTAACCCGCTCGGCCAGCTGCGCTCGGCGGCGGGGATCGACCGGCTGCGCATTCTGGGTGAGGACGACACCACCGGTCGCGGCATGGCGCTCGCGGCGGGGCAGTATCTGACCGACGACATCTATGTGGAGATCATCACCGACGCGCGCGGCTTTACTGCGGTGCAGCTGGAGATCGCGCTGACCCGCGCGCTCAGCCTGTTGTCGCAGACGGGATCGTTCGGCGGATCGCGCGCGGGCCTCAAATATTCCAAGGATTATTGAGGGGATAGCCGTGCCGTCCATCGCAGGACGCGGTTGATCGATCGCCCCCGTTGCGCCTAGGCAGGGCGCAACGGAGGGTCACTGATGTACCGATCGCTTGCTGTCATCTCGTCGTTCGCACTCGCGATCGGGCTCGCTGCCCCGGCCTTGGCCCAGCAGGGCTATCAGACCCCGCCCCAGGCGGTGACCGACATCGTCACCCGCGCGCCCAGCCCGGGCGTGTCGGTGTCGCCCGATGGCTCGCAGATGTTGCTGATGGAGCGCGTCGCGTTGCCCCCGGTCGCCGATCTGGCCAAGCCGATGGAGAAGCTGGCGGGGCTGCGGCTCGACCCGTCGATCAACGATCGCCACGGCACGCGCGCGTCGGTGGGTCTGTCGCTGCAGGACATCGCGCGTGGCACCGTGCGCCGGGTCACGCTGCCCGCCGATCCCGATATTTCCGACGTGGCTTGGGCACCGGACGGATCGAAGCTGGTCTTCACCAACACCCGCGCCGACGCGATTGACCTCTATGTGCTCGACGCGAAGACGGCGCAGGCGCGCAAGGTGATGACGGGCGGGGTCAACCCGATCTTCCAGAATGCGCGCTGGCTGGCCGATGGATCGCTGCTCGTGCTGACGATCCCCGAACGGCGCGGACCGATGCCGGTCCGTTCGCTGACCCCGGTCGGGCCGGCAATCCAGGAAGCGACGGGCGGCAAGGCGGCGCAGACGCGCACCTATCAGGACCTGCTCCAAAACCCGCATGACGAGGCGATGTTCGCCTGGCTCGCGACCAGCCAGCCGGTGATCCTCGGACCCGATGGAACGCGGCGCGCGGTGGGCGCGCCGCGTATCTACACATCGGTCACGCCGTCGCCCGACGGCAAGTATCTGCTGATGGAATGGCTCGAGCGGCCCTTCTCCTATCAGGTGCCGTGGAGCCGGTTTCCGGTCACCAGCGCGGTCTATACGCGCGACGGCAAGCTGGTGCAGACAATCGCGAAGCAGCCGCTCGCCGATGCGCTGCCGGTGCAGGGCGTCGTGACCGGGCGCCGCAACATCGAATGGCATCCGACGGAAGGCGCGCTGCTGCTGTGGAGCGAGGCGCAGGATGGCGGCGATCCGCGCACCAAATCGACCAATCGCGACAATCTGCTCGCGCTCGCCGCGCCGTTCAATGGCACGCCCCGACTGCTCGCGCGGCTTGAGGACCGGGCTGCCGGAACCTACGGGATCGAGCAGTCGGATGACCTGATCGTGCGCGACTATGATCGCGACACCCGCGAACTGCGCGAAACGTTGGTCGATGTGACGGGTGGCAGCGCGCCACGCCAGCTCAGCATCCGCAACGTGCAGGATGCCTATGCCGACCCGGGCAGCCCACTGACGACCGTCACCGGGAGCGGTTTCGATGTCGCGCGCAGCAGCGATGGCAAGCTGCTCCTTTCAGGCGAGGGTGCGACGCCAGACGGGTTGCGCCCGTTCCTGCGCCGCTTCGACCTGACGACGCTGAAGACCGAAGAGCTCTGGCGCAATTCGGGCGAGCAGCTTGAAACGGTCGTCGATGTGCTCTCCGATGACGGACGCAGCTTCATCACTTCTTATGAAAGCCCGACCAATCCGGGCAATTTGCGGCTTCACGCAAGTGGCACCGCGCGCTTCCTGACCAACTTCCCCGATCCGCACCCCGAACTGACCGGAATCCAGCGCGAACTGGTCATTTACAAGCGCGCCGATGGCGTCGATCTGACCGCGACCCTGTATCTGCCGCCCGGTTACAAGCCCGGGGACAAGCTCCCGGTCGTGGTCTGGGCCTATCCGCGCGAATTCAACGATGCGGCGACCGCCGGGCAGAACCGCGACTCCCCCTATCGCTTCACCCGGATCAGCGGGATGTCGCATCTGTTCTTCCTGACCCAGGGCTATGCGGTGCTGGATCGCGCGGCCATGCCGGTGGTCGGTGCGAACCCCGAAACGGTCAATGACAGCTTCATCGAACAGATCGTCGCGAGCGCCAAGGCGGCGGTGGACTTCACCGTGCAGCGCGGCTTTGGCGATGGCGTGCGCGTCGGCGTTGGCGGGCACAGCTATGGCGCGTTCATGACCGCGCATCTGCTGGCGCAAAGCGACCTGTTCCGCGCGGGCATCGCGCGTTCGGGTGCCTATAACCGGACGCTCACCCCGTTCGGCTTCCAGTCGGAGCGGCGGGTGTTCTGGGACGCAGCCGACACCTATTACCGGCTGAGCCCGTTTATGGCGGCGAACAAGATCAACGAGCCGATCCTGTTCATCCATGGCGAGAATGACAGCAACCCGGGCACCTTCCCCGAACAGTCGAAGCGGATGTTCGCGGCGGTCAAGGGCACCGGCGGCACCGCGCGGCTGGTGATGCTGCCGCATGAGGACCATGGCTATCGCGGGCGCGAATCCGTGCTGCACACGCTCGATGAGATGTTCGACTGGTTCGACACATATGTGAAGAATGCGAAGGTGCCAGACGCGAAGTGACGCCGTAGTTGACACTCCCGTGACTTACTGAACTAATACAGTTCGGGATCGCGCAGGGGTGAGGTGGCGGGTATGATCAAGGCGGTTACACTGGTCTTGGCGGCGACAGCCGGCGTTGCATCGGGGCATGCGGAAGAGCTGCCAGCGGTGTGTTCGCTGACCGAAGTGGCGGCGAAGGACGCGATCGTCAGCGTGCCGTTCGAGACGGTCGATGGCCGCATCTATGTCATCGCGCGGGTCAACGGGAAGGGGCCGTTCCGCTTCGCCGTCGATACCGGGGCGAGCGGTCTGGGACGGGCCGACGCGCGGCTGGTTGCGGCGCTCGGGCTCACCGTCACCGGTTCCGGCAAGTCGTCGGACGGCGTTGCGACCGCGCAAGTGGACAAGGTGTCGCTGGACTCGCTTGAGCTCGGCCAGCTTGTGCGCCGCGACCTCAGCGTCATCACCCGCGACTATAATGGCCGCATGTCGAAGGAGGCGGCGTTCGACGGCATCATCGGGCGCGACTTCTTTGCCGACGGGTTGCTGGTGATCGACTATCCCAACCGCCGTTTGACCTTCACCCGCGCGGCTGAACTGACACCAAGCGCGCCGGGTGTTCTCCCCTATCAGCGCGCATTCCGCGTGCCCGTGACGATCGGACCGGTGGTCACAGAAGGGCAGTTGGACACCGGCGCGAATGTTGCGTTTGTCCTGCCCCGGTCGCTGTTCGACCGGATTGGGGGCGGCGCGATCACCGCAAGCGGCGAAGGAAATCTGACCAATACGACCATCAAGATCGATCGCGCGACCATGGCCGGGCCGTTCCGCATCGGTGCAGCATCGCTCGCCAATGTCGAAGTGCGCGTGTCCGACCGTTTTCCCGAGCTGCTGGTCGGCGCGCATGCGCTGAGCAAGTTCGCGTTGCTGATCGATCAGCGTAGTTCCAGCGTCGCCCTCTGCCCGCCCGCGCGGCGGTGACCGCACCCCATTGCGCTCAACTTACACGCATGTAAGTATCGGGGTCAGGAGAGCGCGATGGCCGAGCATTTCGACGTGGTGGTGGTGGGTGCCGGGATTTCCGGCATCGGCGCGGGATATTTCCTGCAGCGCGACTGCCCGGACCGCTCCTATGTGATCCTGGAGGGAAGGGAGCGACTTGGCGGGACATGGGACCTGTTCCGCTATCCCGGCATCCGCTCGGACAGCGACATGTATACGCTCGGCTACAGCTTCAAGCCGTGGACGGAGGCGAAGGCGATTGCCGATGGGCCGTCGATCCTGCGCTATCTCTACGAGACCGCGCGCGAACATGGCATCGACCGGCATATCCGCCACCAGCATCGTGTTGTGGCGGCGAGCTGGTCCACGCCCGATGCGCGCTGGACGGTGACGGTCGAGCGCGGGGCGGAGCGGGAGCGGGTGGAGTTTACCTGCAACTTCCTCTTCATGTGCTCGGGCTATTATAATTACGAGGCTGGCTACCTCCCCCATTTCGAGGGGCGGGAGGATTTCGCGGGCACGATCGTCCATCCGCAGCATTGGCCCGAGGGGCTGGACTATGCGGGCAAGCGCGTCGTCGTGATCGGGTCGGGCGCGACTGCGGTGACGCTGGTTCCGGAAATGGCGAAGACGGCGGCGCATGTGACGATGCTCCAGCGCTCGCCCACCTATATTGTCTCGCGGCCGAGCGAGGATGGCATCGCCAACTGGCTCCGGACGAAGCTGCCCGCCAAGCTCGCCTATCGCCTGACCCGCTTCAAGAATGTCGGGATGCAGCAGCTCTTCTACCGCATCGCGCGCAAGAAGCCGGAGCAGACCAAGGAGCGGATCGTGCAGATGGTCCGCGATGAACTCGGGCCGGACTATGATGTCGCGACGCACTTCACACCCAGCTATAATCCGTGGGATCAGCGTATCTGCCTCGTCCCCGATGCCGATCTGTTCGCCGCGATCCGCGAGGGGCGGGCGTCGGTGGTCACCGATCATATCGAGCGGTTCGAGGCGGACGGCGTCCGGTCGAAGTCGGGCGAACTGCTGCCCGCCGATATCATCGTCACCGCGACGGGGCTGGACCTGCAGCTGATGGGCGGGGTGCCGTTCACCGTCGATGGACAGCGGGTCGAGCCGGCGCAGTCATTGGGCTACAAGGCGATGATGTATTCGGACATTCCGAACCTCGCCTCGTCCTTCGGCTATACCAATGCCAGCTGGACGCTGAAGTCGGACCTGACCTGCGCCTATGTCGCGCGGCTGCTGAACACGATGAAGAAACGCGGAATGCGTCAGGCAACGCCGCGCGTCGGGGCCGACGTGACGCGGGAGGATTTCCTCAGCTTCACCTCCGGCTATGTCCAGCGCGCGATCGACCGCTTCCCCAAGCAGGGCGACAAGCGCCCGTGGCGGGTGCATCAGAATTATGCGCTCGACCTGATTGACCTGAAATTTGGCGGGATCGATGAGGGGATGGAGTTTTCCAACCCCGAACCGGCGCGGGTGCGCGAACTGGCGTAAGGCCAGCCTCTGACCGACTTTCCGCCGCATTGCAGCAGAAATTTCGGAACGATTGCGTTCCGGATGCATTGCCCTGTCGATGCCCGAGCTCATGGAACCGAACACGGCGGCGCTGCTGGCACCGCCTCCCGCCCATCTGGCCGATGGTGCCAGCCTGTTTCTCGACTTTGACGGAACGCTGGTCGAGATCGCGCCGCGTCCTGATGCGGTTGCGGTCGATGATCGGCTGCGCGATCTGATCTCGCAATTGTCGAGGCGTTTCGATGGCCGCATTGCGATTGTCAGCGGGCGCGGAGCGGCTGAGATCGATGCGCTGTTCGGCGGGCTCGATTGTCCGATCGTCGGCAGCCATGGCGCAGAATTGCGCGGTGTCGAGCGGGCGGAAATGCCCGAACGCCCGGCCGCGCTCGATACCGTCGCGGAACGCTTCCATGCGCTTGCCGCAACGCTTCCCGGCCTCGTGGTCGAGATCAAGCCGCTCGGCGTGGGCCTCCATTATCGCGGCGTGCCCGCTGCCGAAACCGAGGCCCGCGCGCTGGCCGAGGAACTGGCCGCAACGACTGGCCTGACGCTTCAGCGTGGCAAGATGGTGTTCGAACTGCGCGCGCCGGGCGACAAAGGCCGCGCCATTGCCGCGCTGATGGGCGCAATGCCCTTTGCCGGGTCGCGCCCGGTGTTTCTGGGCGACGATCTGACCGACGAACCCGGCTTTGCCACGGTCGCGCGGCTCGGCGGAGCCGGCGTGCTGGTCGGTCCGGTTCGGGAGACCGAGGCCGCCTATCGCTTGCCCGATGTGGCCTCCGCGCTGCGCTGGCTCGAAACGATTGCGGAGAACCCGGCATGACGCCCAATCTTGACCTGTGGCCGATCGGCAATTGCCAGGTCAGCGCGCTGATCGACCGCGCCGGTCGTTTCGTCTGGGCGTGTGCGCCCAAGGTGGATGGCGATCCGCTCTTCTCGTCCTTGCTCGACGGGCGCGACCCGCGTTCCGACGATGCGGTCGGGCTTTGGGCGATCGACCTGGAGGACTGCGCCAGCGTCGAGCAGCATTATCTGACGAACACGCCGATCCTCGTCACGCGCATGACCGACAGCAACGGCAGCGCGATCGAGATCACCGATTTCTGCCCGCGCTTCGAGCGGTTGGGCCGAATGTATCGCCCCGTCGCGTTCGCGCGGATCGTGCGTCCGGTGGCGGGATCGCCGCGCATCTGTGTCCGCCTGCGCCCGACGCGCAACTGGGGCGATCCGGCGGTGCTGACCACGGCGGGCTCGAACCATATCCGCTATCTGCTCGACGGGATGCAGCTGCGGCTGTCGACCAACGCCCCGGTCGGGTTGATGATGGATGAGCGCTGCTTCCGCGTCGAAAAGCCGCTGCATTTCTTCCTCGGTCCGGATGAAAGCTTCGCCGGGAATCTCGCGACCACGCTGGAGGAGATGCTGGGCTACACGACCTACCACTGGCAGAATTGGGCGCGCGGCCTCGCGACGCCGTTCGAATGGCAAGATGTCGTGATCCGCAGCGCGATCACGCTGAAGCTGTGCCAGCACGAGGAAACCGGCGCGATCGTCGCCGCGCTGACCACCTCGATCCCCGAACATGCCAATAGCGGGCGCAACTGGGACTATCGCTACTGCTGGATCCGCGACGCCTATTACACCGTTCAGGCGCTCAACCGCGTCGGCGCGCTCGACGTGCTGGAGGGGTATCTCGCCTATCTGCGCAACATTGTCGATCAGGCCAAGGGTGGGCATATTCAGCCGCTTTATGGCGTACAGGGCGAGAGCGTGCTGATCGAGAGCGAAGCGCCGCGCCTCGCCGGCTATCGCGGCATGGGGCCGGTGCGCGTCGGCAACCTGGCTTACGAGCAGGTTCAGCACGACGCCTACGGCCAGATCGTCTTGTCGAACGTGCAGGCGTTCTTCGATCAGCGCCTGTTCCGCATGGCCGGGCGCGAGGATTTTGAGGCGCTGGCGCGCGTCGGCGAACGCGCGGTCGAGCTGTTCGACAAGCCCGATGCGGGCCTGTGGGAGCTGCGCACGCGGCAAAGCGTCCACACCTATTCCGCCGCGATGTGCTGGGCAGCGTGCGACCGGCTCGCCAATGCTGCCGAGCGGCTGGGGCTCGAAGGCGATCGCGCGCTGTGGCAGGAGCGGGCGGACCGGATGCGCAAGGCGATCGAGGACGCGGCGTGGCGGCCCGAGACCAACCGCATGTCGGCGACGTTCAGCGGCGACGATCTCGACGCCAGCCTGATCCAGCTGCTCGACCTGCGCTTCATGTCGCCCGATGACGACCGCTTCCGCGGTACGCTCGCTGCAGTGGAAGAGGGATTGCGACGCGGCAGCCATATGCTGCGCTACGCGACCGAGGATGATTTCGGGCTGCCCGAAACCGCGTTCAACGTCTGTACCTTCTGGCTGATCGAGGCGCTGCACTTCACCGGCCGCGACGCCGATGCGCGCGCTCTGTTCGCCGAGATGCTGGAGCGGCGCACCGCCGCTGGCCTGTTGTCCGAGGATATCGACCCCGTGAGCGGGGAATTGTGGGGGAACTACCCCCAGACCTACTCGCTGGTCGGCATGATCAATTGCGCCGTCCTGCTGAGCAAACCGTGGAGCGCCATAAGATGAGCCGCCTGATCATCATCTCCAACCGAGTATCCGCGCCCAAGGATTCGCATGCCGGCGCGCAGGGCGGTCTTGCCGTCGCATTGCAGGCGGCGATCCGCGAATTTGGCGGCATCTGGTTCGGCTGGTCGGGAGAGACTGTCGAGGAATTTACCGGCCAGATCAATTTCCAGCGCGCGCAGGGCGTGACCACCGCGACCGTCGACCTCGAAGAGCAGGATATCGAGGAATATTATAACGGCTACGCCAACCGGACGCTGTGGCCGCTTTTTCACTATCGCATCGACCTTGCCGAATATGAGCGCGGCTTTGCCGGGGGCTATCAGCGCGTGAACGAGCGCTTCGCCGACACGCTGCGTCCGCTGGTCGAGAGCGAGGACATTTTGTGGGTGCAGGACTATCACATGTTCCCGCTGGGCCAGTGCCTACGCGACCGTGGCGTGAAGAACCGGATTGGATTCTTCCTCCACATCCCGTGGCCGCCGCGCCGCCTGCTTGCGACCATGCCCGAGGCGCAGGAGCTGGTGCGCACGATGTTCGCCTATGACCTGGTCGGGTTTCACACGCAGGAATGGCTCGACTCGTTCCGCGACTATGCGACCTATGAGCTGGGTGCGACGGTCGAGGGCGACACTTTGGTGCTGGGCGAGCGGCGGCTGCGCGCGATCGTCGCGCCAATCGGGATCGACTGCAAGGAGTTCGTCGCGGGCGCATCGACCGCCGCAGCAAAGCTCGCCTATCGCCGGATGCGCGACAGCGCGGTCGGACGCGACATGATCGTCGGGGTTGACCGGCTCGATTACTCGAAGGGGCTGGAGGAGCGTTTCGCGGGCTACGAACGCTTCCTCGCGGAGCATCCCGAGGAGCGCAAGGAAGTGTTCCTGCTCCAGATCGCGCCGCCGTCGCGCGGGGCGGTGGAGAGCTACAAGAAGATCCGCACCGCGCTGGAGGGGCTGTCGGGGCGGATCAACGGCGCCTATGCCGACACCGACTGGGTCCCGATCCGCTACGTCAACCAGGGCTATCCGCGCGACGTGCTCGCGGGCATCTATCGCGCGGCGCGGATCGGGCTGGTGACGCCGCTGCGCGACGGGATGAACCTGGTCGCGAAGGAATATGTCGCGGCGCAGGACCCCGAGGATCCCGGTGTGCTGATCCTGTCGCGCTTTGCAGGCGCAGCGGCGCAGCTCAAGGACGCGGTGCTGGTCAATCCCTACAGCGCCGACGAAGTGTCCGACGCGATCATGCAGGCGTTGCGCATGAGCCGTGAGGAGCGCAAGGCGCGCTGGCGATCGATGATGGACAATGTCGAGGCCGAGGATGTGGTGTGGTGGCGGACGCTGTTCACCGATGCGCTGATGGGCAAGGACACACCTGCGCCGATTCCGGCGCATAACGACGTTGCGGCGGCTTAAGCGGTAAAGATCGCGCCGTCGCGCACTTCGAGCGGCCACGCGGTGAGTGCAGCGCCCGTACACGGGCCGCCGACGCACATCCCGTCCGCGATGCGAAACAAGGCTCCGTGCCAGCTGCACTGGATCATGCCGCTATCGCCGGTGAGATACGCGTCGAGCTGTTGCGCGAGCGGCAGCCCCATATGCGGGCAGCGATCGACATAGCCCGCGACGCGGTCGCCGCTGCGCACCGCGAAGCCGTGGAAGCGCCCGGCCTTCATTTCCAGCACGAAGTTGCGCGCGGCGCCGTCGGCGATCAGGTCGAGCGGGCCGAGCCGGACACCCGGCGGGGTGGCGGTGAGGCGCTCGCTCACTCGGGCAGCTGCGCCTTCGGGAAGCCAGCCCAGGCCGCATCATAGTCCTCCTGCGCCGTCGCCAGCGCATGCGTGGTCGGGCGGTAGGGCCAGCAGGTTTCGACCATGAACGCCATCGTACCGTCGATCTTGTGCGGCTTGAGATCCGCTTTGCTCGCGCCCTCCCAGCTCGCGACATCGGGGCCGTGGCCGGCCATCAGATTGTGCAGCGACAGTCCGCCAGGGACGAAGCCGTCGGCCTTGGCATCATATGCACCGTGGATCAGGCCCATCGCCTCGCTCATCACGTTGCGGTGGAACCAGGGCGGGCGGAACGTGTCTTCGGCGACCATCCAGCGCGGCGGGAAGATCACGAAATCGGCGTTCGCGCGGCCCGGCACGTCGCTCGGCGAGGTGAGGACAGTGAAGATCGACGGATCGGGATGGTCGAAGCTGACCGTGTTCATCGTGTTGAACCGCGACAGGTCATAGCGCCACGGCGCGAGATTGCCGTGCCATGCCACGACGTCGAGCGGGCTGTGGTCGATGGTCGTGGTCCACAGCTGACCGAGCGACTTCTGGATGACCTCGAACGGCTCGTCGCGATCCTCATACCATGCCGCCGGCGTCTCGAAATCGCGCGGGTTGGCGAGGCCGTTGGCGCCGATCGGGCCGAGATCGGGGAGGCGGAACAGCGCGCCGTAATTCTCCGCGACATAGCCGCGCGCGGTGCCGTCGGGCAGCAGCGCACGAAAGCGCACGCCACGCGGGATCAGCGCGATCTGGCCGGGGGCGATGTCGATCCGCCCCAGTTCGGTCAGGAGCGTCAGTCGCCCGGCCTGCGGGATGAACAGCAGCTCACCATCCGCGTCGAAGAAGACGCGGCGGTCCATATCGGCGTTGGCGGCATAGACATGCACCGCAACGCCCTCGAGATCCTCAGGGTCCCGGGTGACGAGCATGGTCGTCATGCCATCGATCAGGTCGGTGCCGGGCGCGGGATCGGCGATCGGTCCCCAGCGCAGGCGGTTTGGCGCGAGCGGCGCTGCATCCGGCTGGGCCACGCAGCGCGCGGCGGCGGTGTAAGGCGCGAAGGGCGGATGCTCGGCGCTCGGGCGCATCCGGTAGAGCCAGGAACGGCGATTTTCGTGACGCGGCGCGGTGAAGGCGGTGCCGCTCAATTGCTCGGCGTACAGCCCATAGGCTGGGCGCTGCGGCGAGTTGCGCCCGATCGGGAGCGCGCCCGCGACCGCCTCGCTCGAGACGTGATTGCTGAAACCCGGGAAATAGTCGGTCATGGATCAGACCCTAAAGCGCGCTCTGGCGTGTAGTCGGATGAGGGGGCGGTCTTGGCCGCCTCCCTCATCCTCCTGCGTTCCTTCCCCCTTCGGAAGGTTGAGGCCGGTTGTCCCGGCTCTCCTCTCCAACCCCGTTATGCGTCGACCTTGATCACCCCTCTACGGATTTGATCGAGTTCAATCGACTCAAAAAGTGCCTGGAAGTTGCCGTTGCCGAATCCTTCATTGCCCTTGCGCTGAATGATCTCGAAGAAAATCGGGCCGAACATGTTTTCGGTGAAGATCTGCAGCAGGATGCCCTCCTCGCCGACATTGCCGTCGATCAGGATGCGGTTCTTGCGCAGCCGCTCCAGGTCTTCGCCATGGCCGGGGACGCGCTTGTCGACCAGTTCGTAATAGGTCTCGATCGTATCCTGCAGCTTGACGCCGCGTGCGCGCAGCCGTTCGACCGTGTCGTAGATGTCGTCCGTGGTCAGCGCGAGATGCTGGATGCCCTCGCCCTTATACTCGCGGATGAACTCCTCGATCTGGCTCTTGTCGTCCTGGCTTTCGTTGAGCGGGATGCGAATCGCCTTGTCCGGCGCGATCATCGCCTGGCTGAACAGGCCGGTTGCCTGGCCCTTGATGTCGAAATACTTCTGCTCCTCGAAGTTGAAGAGGGTCTTGTAGAATTCCGACCACACCCGCATCTGGCCGCGCCGGACATTGTGGGTGAGGTGGTCGAGCAGGTCGAGCCCGACATTATTGTCCGCCTCTGCCTGCTGCCAGCCGGGGATCGCTTCCCAGTCGGCATAGAGGTCGGTGCCGTCCTGGATGAAGTAAAGATACGAGCCGCCGATGCCGATGATGCAGGTGTCGTCCTCGGCCGTGCGCTCGGCACCGTTGTTCAGCGCCCACTCCATCGCCTTGGCCGGATCGGCGACGCGGAACGCCATCGCGCTGGCCGAGGGGCCGTGCGCCGCGCGGAACTCGGCGACGCGGCCGGTTTCGTCGCGGTTGAGCATCAGGTTGATGCGGCCCTGCTTGTAGCGCGTGATGTTCTTGGTCGGGTGGCGGTGCGAGGGGACGAAGCCGAGCTGTTCGAACTGCCGCGCCATCGCGTCGGGATCGGGTGAGGTGAACTCGACGAATTCGAAGCCGTTGAGGCCCAAGGGATTGGTCGGATCGGTCATACGCGCAGCCTCCGTAAGTTGACACTGGCTTTACACCTGACGGCCATTTGGTGTCAAATGATACTAAATTGCGCGGGGCGGCCTCGCGCTTGTACCTTGCATTGAGCGGCCAGGAGGAGGAGGCTCGTTGCGAGGGGGATATGATGCTCTACCCGCTTGCGCTCGCCGCCACTGTGTTGACCGCCCAGGACGCTGCTCCGGAGGTTGTCGAGGTGCTTCAGGCCAGCCCCGCATTCGAGGCTGCGCGTGATGCGGGCGATGCGCCCAAGGCGCTCGCGCTGATCGAACCTGAGGTGAAGGCGTGCATCACGGCTGCTGGGGGTGCGGGAGCGCCGCCCAAGGCGCAGCAGCCCTGCGTTATCCTTGTCGTCAATTTTGCGAGCGCAGTGAGCGAGGCCGGGCAGTCGATCGAAGCGGTGCCGGTCGCGCGACGGGCGGTGGCCATCGCCGAGAGTTTTTCCGGAGAGGAGCGGCAGGTCTATCTGATGGTCGCCCAGCTGGTGCTGGGGCTGGTGCTTGAGCGGCAGGGCCAACATGTTGCGGCCGAGCCGTCCTTCGTCGTGGCGCTGGAAGGTGCTGAGGCGGTGTTTGCAAGCGATGCGGATCGCGCGGACCTTGCTGCCTATGTGGCGCGGCGCGCGAATAACCTCGTGGCGCTGGCCCGGTTCTCCGAGGCGTTACCGCTTGCGGAGCGCGCGGTGCAACTGGCGGGCGACACTGCGGATGGTGCCTTCTTTCGCCTGATGCACGGCAAGGCGCTGATGGGGTTGGGGCGGCTGCGGGAAGCAGAGGAAAGCCTGCGCATCGGGGCCGATCGGCTGGTCGCACTGGCCGGTGTCGCTCATCCGCAAGCGATCGCCGTGCGCGAAACGCTCGCCTGGTGCCTCGACGAGCAGAACCGGTCGGAAGAGGCGGTCGCCATCGTCCGCGAAACCTTGGCGATCCGGCGCGCGCAGCAGGCAGGGCCGCTGGTGGCGGACAGTCTGACCTTGCTCGGGATGGCGGCGATGCGCGCGGGCGACCTGCGTGAAGCCGAAACGGTGTTGCGCGAGGCGCTGACGATCCGGCTGCGCTATTTCGGCGAGACGAGCAACTTTACCGGACTTGCCTATTCGAATCTGGGTCAGGCGCTGGTCGAGGCAGGCCGCTATGAGGATGGCGCGTGGATGTTCAACCGCGCGATCGCGGTGTGGCAGGCATCCGGCGGCGGCAATGCCGATGAGCTGGTCACGATGCTCAATAACATGGCAAGCGTGCTGACCCGCGTGCGTGCGTTCGAACAGGCCGAACCGATCCAGCGACAGGCGCTCGCGCTGGCCGAAAGCAAATTGGGTCGGGGGCATTTCCGCACAGTCCTGATCCGTAACAATCTTGCCTCAAGTCTCGCGCGGGCGGGCAAGTCGGGCGAGGCGCAGACGCTACTGGAGGCCAGTTATGCCGAAGCAACCGCGCTTGGCCCGCAGGGCGCGCAGCTGCGGACCCTGACTGCGACCAGCATGGCGCAGCTGCGTGCGCAGGCGGGGGACGAGGCAAGCGCGGGGCTCTGGTATGGCCGGGCAGAGTCGGCGGCGCGCGACGCATTTCGCAGCGACCATCCGCAGCGGATTAATCTAAGCTGGAGCCATGGTCGCTTCCTGCTCCGTGACCCGGGTGGCGCGCCGCTCGCCCGCACCCTGCTGCGCGAAGCTGGGCGGCAGGTGCTGGCGCGCGCGGGAAAAGCGTCGAGTTTCGATGCGTCCGCGCTTGAGGAGCTGAATGGCTACACTGTGATCTTCCGCGACCAGGTCCGCGCCGCCTGGAGTCTCGCGCAACCCGCTCGCTGACCCGCATCCGTCTGATCCTGACCGTCGCTTTCACCTGAACGAACTGACAGAAACCGGGTGTCTGAAGTCAGTATCCGGAACTTCCATGAACCCCAATCCATCCGTGAACCTGACCCGCCGCACGCTCGGCTGGTTTCTCGGCGCCGCGCTCTGCCTGGGCTTGGCACTGCCGAGCACCGCGCGGGCTGCGGCGATGCCCGATCAGCCCAAGGTCGCGGCGACCACCCAATCGGAAACCGCAATCGAACGCGCCATGCGGGCGGTGGTCGCGATCAGCCCGCAGGATGCGGCGGCGCGCAAGCAGAATGGCGATACCGAGGCGGCGGGCGGGTCGGGCTTCGTCATCCACGAATCCGGCATCATCCTGACCAACGCGCATGTCGTGGCAAAACTCGATACGGTTGAAGTCACCTTTGCCAATGGCAAGCGCTACACGGGCAAGGTGATCGGACGCGACGGGCGCACCGATCTCGCCGTGGTCAAGATCGACGCAGAACAGCCCCTGCCCATACTCAAATTGGCGAAGTCATCGCGCTTGCCGCTGGGGGCCAAGGTCTTTGCGCTGGGCAATCCGCTGGGCAACCGTTTCTCGGTTACTTCCGGGATCATAAGTGGTTATGACCGCGCCTATGACGTCGCATGGCCGGTGAACTTCATCCAGCATGACGCGGCGCTCAATCCTGGGAATAGCGGGGGGCCGCTGATCACCGAGGAGGGGGAAGTGATCGGGATCAATACGGCGACGCCGCCGGAGACCATCTTCGACATTGGAATCGGCCTTGCGATTCCGTCTGAACTGGTGGCGAAGATCGCGGCCCAGCTGGTGGCGGATGGCAAGGTGGTGCGTGGCCGTCTGGGCGTCACCGCGAGCAGCGCGGACGCCGGCATGGCCGAAGCGCTGGGTGCACCGGGCAAGACCGGTCTGATCATCGACGCGGTATCGACCGACGGCGCGGCGGCGCGCAGCGGCCTCAAGATCGGCGACCTGCTGCTGAGCGTCGAGGGGCGCAAGCTGGAGGTCGTGCGCGACCTGTCGATGGCGCTGATCGACAGCAAGCCGGGCGACAAGGTCAAGGTGGAGATCGTTCGCGACGGCAAGCCGGTGTCGCTGGCCGTCGCGCTGGAGGCCGATGACGATCTGGCGGGCGAGCGCGGCAAGGTCGCGGCGCTGGCGATGGACATGAGCGGCACGGCCGGTGGGAGCTACAATCTTGGCTTCGCGCTGCGTGGTGATGGCGGGCGCGTGCTGGTCGGCAAGGTCGACGAGGCGTCGATCGGCCAGATGTACGGATTGTATGAAGGCGACGAACTGCTCGCGATCGACGGCGTTGCGCCGCGCGATGCAGTGGCGGCGATGGCCGCGATCAAGGCGTCGAAGCGCGATGTCGCCGTGCTGCGCATCCAGCGCGCGGGGCAGGGGACGCTGCATGTCGCGCTGCCACTGACTGCAGAGGCCGCCAAGGCGCGGCGTCCCGGCGTGCCGCGCCGCTTTCCGCGGGGGCCGCTATGACGGAGATGATGACAATGAACCTGTTGAAGCTGGATGCCGAGGCGGCGCAGAATATCGCCGACACCTTTGCCGGATGCCGCGCGCTGATCCTGGAGGATGAGATCGGCCCGGAGATGAAGGCGGCGCTGGAAGCGGCGGGGTGCGAGCGCGTCGACCTGTTCGAGACCGGCGATGCTGCGCTCGAGGCGCTGGAGGCCGAGGCCTATGACGTGCTGGTGCTCGACCGGATCAATCCGGGGATTGAGGGGCTGGAGGTGCTTGATCGCGTACGCCGTCGCGCCAATGGCCTCAAGACCGATCCGGATGTGCCGGCGCTCGTCTATTCGCTGCTGGGCGGTGAGGATCAGCGGATCCACGGGCTGATCGCGCGCGGGGCGGACGATTATGTGCCCAAGCCCGCGACGAGCGAGGAACTGGTCGCGCGCGTTGCCGCGCAACTGCGCCGGCGCAAGCCGACGATGCGCAGCAAGGGCTGGACCTGTGCGCCGCTGGAGGTGGATGCCGATACGAAGGATGTGCGCTGTAACGGGCGGCTGCTGCAGCTGACCAGCCGCGAGGCGGACATCCTGGTCGAGCTGTACAAGGAGCGCGGCAACCCGCTCAGCCAGTCGATGCTGTGGGACCGTTGCTGGATCGGCAAGGGGTGGAGCCACTTCCCCGAGGAGTTTGCCAACACGGTTGATCAGGCGATCAAGCGGTTGCGGAAATCGCTGAAGCGGCAATGCCCGGATATTCCGGACGATTTCCATCCGCTGGTGACCAACATCTGGGCACAGGGGTTCGCGTTGCGCAACCTGGCCGGCATGGAGGGTGGTCGCTGAGCGTTCCGGTGCCTCGAAACCACTTCCGTCACCCCCGCGAAGGCGGGGGCCCATCTCCTGCCGGGGCGGCAACTGCACCGGTGCGGAGGTGGACGGTCCGGGAGATGGGCCCCCGCTTTCGCGGGGGTGACGAGGTATTGCGTTAATGCTCCGCTGGCTCCCCCTCCGCACCACCCTTGTCATCGGCGCACTCGCCGCCGTGGCGCTGGTCGGATTGACGCTCGGCCTGTTGCAGATGGTGTCGATGAACGCGCGTGAGGTGGCGATGGTGCGCGCGCAGGCCGATGCGGCGGTGCTGTCGAGCAAGATCGACAGCTTGGCGCCCGGCCTGTCCGCCGAAGAGCGCGATGCCGAAGTGCTGACGATGGTCGCAGCGCGGGCGACTGAGGCGACCGATGGCGGGCGGTGCGACAGCGGCGAGCGGGCGCGGGCGCTGTTTCTGTATCGCGGCGCGGACGGGGCGCTGACGGGAACGCCGAAGCTCGCCTGGCCGACGGGTCAGGGCGAGGTGCGGCTGCGCGTTCCGGCGGGGACCGCATGCCAGCGCGCGGATGCGACCGCAGTCGGGACGGTGGTCGATCTGGGCGAGGGGCGGTCGTTCTTGAGTGCGCGCATCTTCAGCCCCGATCCGCGGCTGGTGACGCGTGCGTACCTGCTGGCGGCGGGCGTGGGTCTGGCCTTCCTGCTGCTCGCCGGGCTGCTTGCCTGGGCGTTGATGCGCGGATGGCGGTCGCGGCTCGATGCGTTCAACGCGCTGCTCGACCGGGCCGACCGCACCGGCTTTGCTGAGCGCGCGCCGGTCGATGACGGTCAGCCTGAGTTCCGCCTGCTCGCCCAGCATCTCAATGCGCTGCTGGCCCGGTCCGAAGACATGATCGGCGGCCTCAGACGGCTCCACCGCCACGTCGCGCACGACCTGCGCGGACCGGTGATGGTGGCGCGCAAGCACCTCGAGGCGCTGGCGGTGAAGGTGCCGGATGAGCCGCTGATCGCCGATGCGGACGCCAAGCTGGTGACGATGGACAAACGCTGCCGGATGCTGCTCGGCATTATCGACGCGGAAGTGTCGCGGCGGCACGAGGCGGACAGCGTCGACCCCGGCGCGCGCATCCGCCAGCTGATCGACGACATGTTTGTCTATCTGGGCGACGACAAGGATCTGGAGTTCGCGCTGGAGGCGGTCGATGCGCGGGTGCGGATCGCGGGCGACTTGTTCGACCGGATGGTCGAGAACATCCTGGGCAATGCGGTCAAGTTCGCCACGCCCGAATCGACGATCCGCTGCGCCGTCACGCGCTCCGGCGACACGGTGAGCGTCGCGGTCGACAATGACGGGCCGGGCATCGACCCCGGCAAGGTCGAGCGCATTTTCGAGCCGGGCTATTCGAGTGGCGGGGTGGACAGCCATGGGCTGGGGCTCGCCTTTGTCCGCACTGTCGCGCTGCGCGCGGGCGGCAATGTTCAGGCATTCAATCGCGCGGGCGGATTTCGAATCGAAATCACGCTGCCCGCGCAGGACGACGTAAATCAGAACCAGAGGGAAAGGGGACATGATGAGGTCTAGTTTTCATGGGCGGCTGCTTGCCGGGGTTGCCGCCGTCGCAATGCTGGCGACGCCGCCCGCGATCGTGCCCGCCGCGGCCCAGACCGCGCCTTATGACAATGAGCGCGGCGTCTATAGCTATGCGCGCGATTTGAAGGCGGTCGCGCCGAGTGTGGTCAAGGTGATCGTGCTGGGCCACAAGCAGGCGGAGGGCGAGCGCACCGCGTCGCGCGAAGGACAAGACGACCCGTTCTGCGGTCAGACGACCTCGGCACAGGCGGGTCCGCAGGGCCAAGCACCGCAGGGCGCGCCGCAGCCGATCGGCAGCGGATCGGGCGTGATCATCGATGCCGCGCGTGGCGAGATCCTGTCGAACAATCACGTTGTCGAGAAGGGTACGGCGTTCAAGGTCCAGCTCTATGACGGCCGCGTCGTCGATGCCGAGGTGGTCGGACGCGATCCGCAGACCGACATCGCGTTGCTGCGCATCAAGGCGACCGGGCTGCGCGCGATCGAGGTCGGCGACAGCGGCAGGATCGAGGTCGGCGACCTAGCCTTTGCCATCGGCTATCCGTTCGGGTTCGACCAGACGCTGACGATGGGCGTGATCTCCGGGCTGGGGCGCACGGGCATCGGCGACGGATTGCAGGATTTCATCCAGACCGATGCGGCGGTGAACAGCGGCAATTCGGGCGGTGCGCTGATCGACAGTCGCGGGCGCCTGATCGGGATCAACACCGCGATCTGGTCCAAGTCGGGCGACAATAGCGGCATCGCCTTTGCCGTGCCGATCAACATGGCGATGGCGGTCGCTGACCAGCTGCGCCGCAACGGCAGCGTCAAGCGCGGGCGGATCGGCGTGACCGTGGGGCCGGTCACCGCCGAGGCGGCGGGCAGCGGATCGACGCGCGGTGCGCTGGTCGCCGAAGTCTCGCCCGATAGCCCCGCAGCGCGCGCGGGTCTGAAGTCGGGCGACATCATCACCTCCGCCGACGGGCGCGCGATCGAGGGGCCGGGCAATCTGACTGCGATCCTTGGCGTGCTTGAACCGGGCAAGACGGTGGCGCTGGGCTATCGCCGGGGTGGCCAGACGGGGACGGCACAGGTGACGGTCGAAGCGCCGCGGCCGGTGCAGGTGACGCGACCGACGACGGGCGGTGCCGGGCTGGCAGCGCTGGGTGCGACGTTCCGCGACGTCAATGCGGGCGACAAGGTGCCCGAGCAGCTGCGTGGTGCGGTCGTCGCGACCGTTCAGCCGGGTTCGGCGGCGGCGCGGTCGGGGCTGGCGGTCGGCGACATCGTGGTCGGCGTGAATGGCGAGCAAGTGCAAAGCGCGGCTGAACTTGCCCGCGCCTTCCAGAATGTTGCCGGCGGCGCAATATTGTTCGTTGCGCGCGGCAACAGCCTGATTCAGCTCAAGCTCGAACGGTGAAAAGGCAGGGCGCCGGGACAGTCCCGGCGCCTTTCCTCATCTTGGGTAACGCGCGTTACCGAGTCCAGCTTCGTTACGCGGATAATACGTAAGTAGTTGGCGGAGTCGCGTGCAGGATTCGTCAAGAATCAGGGACTTCGCGCCAAGTTTGATATGGAAACGAAGACTGAAACTGTTAGTGTCGCGGGGGCGGGGGCCACATTAAAGACGAACCTGCCTGATCGAGGGATCAGTTCGCGAGGCCGGCTTGGGAGCAGGCCCGGAGAGTGAGGAGACGAAGGTAATGGTTACGCTCAACAAGAAGATGGCGATGGCACTGGTAGCAGCAAGCTTGCTGGCTTCGCCGTCGATCGCGCAGGACAAGAAGGGCACGAACCTGAGCGAGAAGGAAGCTGCGGCGACCGACAGCTCGAAGGCCGTGGACACGCTCGCGCTGGGCTACAAGCTCGCCGACTATGCCCGCACCGCCAAGGATGCGCGGGCGATGATCGTTGCGGCCAAGATGGTCGATTCGGTCACCACCAAGGAAGGCACCGACAAGGGCAAGATCGAAGGCACCGGCAAGGGCTCCGGCACCGCCAAGGTGACCACCGCCGCCGATCTGTTCGCCGAAGCCAAGACGCTGGCCGGCGGTGACGCCGACATCGTTGCAGCGGTCGAAGCGGCGCAGGCCGAAACGTCGAAGGGTGTCGTGGGCGGCGCGATCCGCACCGTCCAGTATGTCCCGGGCAGCACCACCTGGACCGTCCGCTTCACGGCGCGCGGCGGTGAGCCGCTGGTCGTCGGCGTGCGTCGCGACTCGTCGACCCCGCTGGGCCTGAAGATCTTCGACGAGAACGGCAACCTGGTGTGCCAGGACATGTCGGGCAACGTGACGCTGTATTGCCGCGTCAATCCGATCTGGACCGGTCCGTTCGCGGTTCAGGCGATCAACTATGGCGGTTACGGCACCGGCGTGGCGATGGTGACCAACTAAGCCGAAAGACTGGCCGCCCCGGAGCGCACAGGCGTTCCGGGGCGACTGGTTTCGGACTGCGGCCAGCCCCGCGCATGGTCGCGTCTTTCCGGGGAGAGTCGCGATGCGGAACACGGTTCCTGCAAGGCTTTTGCTGGCGATTGCCGCAACTGCACTGGGCGTATTACCCGTCGGCGCGACGCAGACCGGACGCGCCAATCTTTCCGAAGCGACGGGCCGGGTGACGCCGGCGGCTGAGGCGGTGGACGCGCTGACGCTGGCGTATCGCTTGGCCGACCATGCCCGAAGCATGCGCGATTCCCGTGCGATGATCGTTGCTGCGCGAATGATCGCGTCGATCCCCGTTGCATCCGGTGTCGCGTCCGGCGAAGCGACGCCGCAACCCGGCTCCGATCCCAGTGCGCAGGACTTGTTTGCCGAAGCAGCGCAATTCGCTGCCGGGGATGCCGCATTGCTCGCCGAGGTCGAAACGGCACGCGCGGAGCAGAGCAAGGGTGTCCTGTGCGGCCCGCGTTGTCCGATCCGCACGATCCATTCCGTTCCCGCCGGAACCAGTTGGCGCGTGAGCTTCAGCGCGCGCGGCGGGGAATCGTTCGTCGTTGGCGTTCGGCGCGATGCAGCGACCGGAATGGACCTGAAGGTCTATGACGAGAACGCCAATCTCATCTGTCACGATCTCTCGCAGAATCCGACGCTGTATTGCCGGGTCACGCCGATCTGGACCGGCCCGGTTTCCGTGGTCGTCACGAACCATGGCGCGCGCGGTGCGGGTGTCGCGATGGTCACCAACTGATGGCCGCGACCGGTCGCCCCGAGGAGAAGCCATGAACGTCCGTCTGTCCAAGCTGGTGACATTCCCGCTTCTGGCGGTGGCTTTGTCCGCCCAGACCACGCCCGACATCAAGATCGAGCCCGTGCCGTCGCCAGATATGCTGCGGTCGGAAGCGTTCGAGGCGGCGCAATATGCGCAGATTTCCGGCGCCGCTGCAGCGCTCGACAAAACCACCGCGCGCTTTGCCGCTGGCGGTGGCCCGCTTGCGGTGCTGGAACAGGAGCGCGACAAGAAACTTGCGGAGATCGAGGCGGTCGATCGCCAGTTCAGCGCGCTGATCGAACGCGGCGCGCAGGTGCCCGAGCAGGAACGCCGCGCGCTGACCGAGCGCCGCGCCGCGCTGCGCGCCGAGGTCGATGTGATCGAGGCGAAGATCGCCAAGGATTTCCCGCAATATTTCGACCTGACGCGCCCCAAGGCGCTCGACATTGCCGCGGTGCAAAAGTTGCTCAATCCCGATGAAGCGATGGTCGTCATCCTCGTGTCCAACGATGCCAGCTATACCTGGGCAGTGACGCGCGAGGGATCGACCTGGTCGCGGTCGGAGGCGATGAAGCAGGATGCGCTCGCCGCCAAGGTCAACACGTTGCGTGCCAGCATGGAAGTGGACGGCGCGCGCGGATCGGGGCGTCAGCCGCCGCCCGCAGCAGGCGGCGCCGCCGCAGTTGCACCGCAAGGCAAAGCGTTCGACCGCAAGCTGGCGCATGAGATTTACAAGGAACTGATCGCGCCGGTCGAAGGCGTGCTGAAGGGCAAGCAGGTGCTGCTGACCAATGTCAGCGGTCCGCTCACCTCGCTGCCGCTCGCACTGCTCGTCACCGCGCCGCCGCAGGGCTCGGACACCGACCCCGCCGCCGTGGCGACCAGTCCCTGGCTGATCGACAAATATGCCCTGGCGGAATTGCCGTCGGTCTCGGCGCTGCGCTCGCTGCGGTGTCTGCTCATCGAAAAGCCGGCCGATGCGCATCCGGGTTGTGTCGATCGGGCGGGTTCGCCCGCCTATGCACAGGTGCGCAGCGGCGGGATCACGCTGGCGGCTTATGGTGCGCCAACGCTTGCCGGTGCCTACACGCCGGAGACCGGGCGCAGCGTGACGCCGGGCCTTGCTGGCCAGATGTACAAGGGCAAGCTCGCAGACCCGGAAAAGCTGCGCGCGCTCGCCTATCTGCCTCAGGCCAAGGCCGAGTTGGAAAGCCTGCAGAAGTCGTTCGGAACGCAATCGACGGTGGTGATCGGGGATGCCGCGACCGAGGCGGCGGTCAAATCGAGCAAGGCGGTGGCCGGAGCGCGCTTTGTCGTGTTCTCGACCCATGGTTTGCTCGCGACCGAAGTGGGTGACAATGCCGAGCCGGGCCTGGTGTTTACTCCGCCCAAACAGGCGACCGAGCTGGACGACGGACTGCTCACCATGTCCGAAGTGACCGAGCTCAAGATTCCCGCCGATGTCGTCGTCTTGTCGGCGTGCAACACTGCTGCCGGGGATGGAAAAGACGCGGGCGGATTGTCGGGCCTCGCGCGTGCGTTCTTTCAAGCAGGTGCCCGTTCGCTGCTGGTCAGCCATTGGGCGGTCAGCGATGCGGCAACCTCGCTGCTGATGCAGCAAACCTTCGGCAACATCCAGAAGGGCGATGTCGCGGGCCGGGCCCGCGCGCTTCAAGCGGCGATGCAGACGGTGCGCAGCGAGGGCACCGGTCAGTTCGTCAGTCCGAAATATTGGGCGGCGTTCACGCTGGTCGGTGATCCGGGGAAGTGAGGTGGCGGCGCTCGACCAACTGCTTCTGACGCTGGTGCTGGCCTTAGCGCCGTCCGCGCAGCAGTCTGGACAGCGTGCCAGCCTTCCGGACGCAGTGATTGCCGCGGTGGATGAGGGGCGGGGGGACGAAGCGATCGCCCTGCTCACCCAGAGCTATCGCAGCTGTGCGGCGACCGCGCATGGAAGCGCGCGCTGTTTCACACAACGGACATACCTCGCCAAGCTGCTGGCCGAGTCCGGAGATCCAAAGGCAGGTGAGGCGCTGGCCCGCGAGTCGATTTCGGAGGCGTCCCGCGCGGGTTCGATGCAGGAGCGGGCGATGGCCTGGTCGATCCTGGGGATTGCACTCGATGAACAGGGGCGATTGCGCGACGCTGAATCGGCCTATCGGAGCAGTCTGGACTTGGCCCGTCAGTCCGGAGATGCGCGCCAGCTCGACGATTCTCGGTTCAATCTGGCGCGAAATCTGGAAACGCAGGATCGTTTCGGTGAGGCCGAGCAATTAAGGCGCGATGCGGCGGTTTATGCAGCCCGCGCCTTCGGGCCGCCGAGCGTAGAACATGGCCGGGCGCTACTCGATCTGGCGGAAAATCTGCACAGCCAAGGGCGCAGCGGTGAGGCGATGGATGTTGCGCAACGCAGCCTCTCCATCATCGACGCGATCCGGCCAGTGGACAACAGTGCACTCGGGTCGGCCCACAATGTGCTGGCGGTTGTTCTGCATGAGCGGGGAGAAACCACGAGGGCGGAGCGCCATTATCGCAGCGCGCTGCGGATCAAGGAGGCGATCACAGGTTCTCAAAGCGAACCTGTCGGAGCAATCTTGGGTAACCTCGCGTCGCTGCTGGCGGACCAGGCGCGCGAGGAGGAGGCGCTGCCTCTCTATATCCAGTCGCTGCACATCAGCGAGCGTGCTTTGGGAAGTGACAATCAACGAGTCGGCGACGCACTCGGAAATCTTGCCTTCAATCTGGATCGGCTGGGACAGCATCGGGAGGCCGAGCCGCTGCACCGGCGGAGCGTCGCTATCGCCGAAAAATGGACTGGCGCGGGCAGCCTTAGTACCGCCCACCGACTGCTCAACCTGTCGATGAACCTGCGGTTTCAGCGCCGGGTCGAGGAGGCCCTGCCGATGCTGCGGCGGGTGGTGGCGATCCGCGAAAAGGTGCTGGGCGATCGAACACTCAACACCGCGCGGGCCTATGCCGATCTGGCGGCAACCTTGTTTACATTGGGCAGGCATGTCGAGGCGGAAGCGGCGATCGAGCGCAGCGTGCGCGCGTTTCGAGCCGTGCCTTCTACGCATCCCGACCGAATTCGCGCCCAGTCAAATTTCGCGACGCTGATACGGGACGGCGCACGCCGCGAATTTGCCTACGCGCTGGCACGGGACGCGGCCGAGGGCGCGTCGGCGCGAATCGAATCGTACGCCGGCTCCGACCCCGGCCAGCAGCGCGAACTCTTGGCTTTTTCCCGAGTGTTTGAGGCACGAGTGCGCATCGCTTGGAAGCTATCGAAGCGATGACGGCGCGACGCGGTGATCCGATTGTCAGACCCTGTCGGTCGCGTCACACTTGCGGCGGGGCCATTATGCGGCTCGTTCGATCCAGCAGGAATTGCGCCCGTCCGATGCGCTCGATGGTACCCTTTGCCCTGATCCTCGCCGCGCTGCCGGTCGCCGCCGCGCCAATGGCGCATGACGACCATGTCGAGGCCACGCCGCCCGACGCGGTGATCGCGCGCGCCGAGCTGGTGCGCGACCTGATCGCGCGGGCGCGGGCCGATCGCGATGTCGCGATGATGATCGTCGCCGCGCGGATGCTGCAAAGCGGCGACTTCGTGCTTGTACAGGCGGAGAATGCGCCGATGGTGTTCGGCCGTACCCGGGCGGGCGAACGGCTGCCCGTGACTGCGCCGTCGGCGTTGCTGATCGAGGCGCGTGGCTGGGCCGGGGGCGATGCCGACAAGTTGGCAGCGATCGAGACGGCGCTGGCCGAGGCGAGCAAGGGCATCCTGCCCGCCGCGATCGTCTATACCCATGACCTGCCCGCCGACCGCGCGCTGACCATGCGCGCGCGGGCGGAGGGCGGAAGGCTGGCACTGGTGCGGGTGCGCGGCGATGGCGATGCCGCGCTGGAGCTGGCGGTGATCGATTCCAGCGGGCGGGTGGCGTGCAGGGATCGGCCGGCGGTGACGTCGGGCATCGCGCGCCGCGACCTGTTGTGTCGCTGGACCCCCGGACGGACCGAGGACTATCGCATCACGCTGACGAACAAGGGCCGCGTGTGGACGCGCGCGATCCTGGTATCGAACTGAGGGGACGGACGATGTTGAGGCAGATCATGCTCGCGCTGGGCGCTCTGGGGTTGGTCGCCGCATCAATGCCGGCCGCCCCCGGTGCCGCTGCTGCACCGGAGGCGAAGGGCCGCATCCGCGCGCTCGTCATTGGCGTGGTCAATTACAAGGACGGCATTGCCTCCCCCATGATCGGCGCGTTCAACGATTCGGTGCTGATCGCCGAGACGCTGATCCGCGAAGGGGCGAAGGCAGAGGACGTCACGCTTCTGCTCGATCCGCCGACGCCTGAACTGCTGGCGGCGCGCGGCAATCCTCGGATGCGCCAGACCAAGGTCAAGCCCGATGCGGTCGGTACCCGCGCCAACATCCTTGCCGCGATGAAGCGGATCGTCGACACGACCAAGCCGGGGGACGAGGTGCTGCTCGCCTTTTCCGGGCACGGGATGCAGCAGAATGAGGCGGTTGCCGGGTCCGAACCGGACGGGCTGGATGAGGTGTTCCTGCCCTATGACACCGGCCCCGCCAATGGATCGGAAAAGATCCAGAATGCGGTGACCGATGACGAGATCGGCGCGGTGATCGACGCGATCCGGGCCAAGGGCGGCAATGTTACCTATATCGCCGACTTCTGTCATTCGGGCGATTCGAACCGCGACGCCGCGGGCAAGGACAATGGCGCGCCGACCTCGACCAAATTGGGGCTGAAGGTCAGCCGCAAGTTCGCCACGGTCAGCGACGGCAATTTCGTGCGCGACCTGGCGGTCGAGACGGCGAAGGGCAAGGCGGGGTGGGGCGCCTATGTCGGGCTGCTCGCGGTGCCGTCGGCGCAACAGGCCAAGCAATATCAGGCGCCGCGCTATGCCGATCCGCTGGAGCAGGCGGCGCATGGCCTGTTGACGGTCTATGCGATGGCCAATTGGAACAATCCGCGCGTCTATTCCTATCGCGATCTGGCCAACCGCATCACTGCGGGAATCGACGGGCACAAATCGCCGCGGCCCGAATTCGACGGCGATCTGGATCGGCCGGTGATGGGTGGCCTCATGAAGACCGCAGTGGCCGCGCAGGGTGGTGGCAGCTGGGCGGTTTACAAGCCCGCGCGCGTGTTCACCGCCGAGACCAAATCGACCGATCCGGTGAAGCTCGAACAGCTCGAAATGAGCGCGGGGCAGTTGCAGGGCGTAGTCGAGGGGACGATTATCGGCCTGGCGCTCACCTCGCCGGCCGGGGACAAGACGATCCTGTATGGCAGGGTCGACAAGGCCGATGCGTACAAGGCAATCCTGGTGCCGACGGCGTTCGGCGACATTCCGGCTGAGGCGTGGAACGATGTGCGTGACATCGACGGCAAGCCGCTGTCGCGCGAGGTGCGGCTGGTCGCGACGATCGAGCAGCAGCCGATCCAGCTCGACTATCGTATCGCGCTCCCGGCTGCGCCGGCGAGCCCCAGCAAGGCGCAGGCGGCGGCGCTGGCGGCGCTCAAGGAGATCAAGCCCGCCGATATCGGCGCGAGCTTCGTCCAGCCGGGCGAGGCGGCGGATCTGGTCCTCAGCTTCAACGGCGACAGGCTCGCATTGACCCAGCCGCCGGGGCAGGTGACCGCCGATTTCGGGTCGATCGACCTCGCCGCCGCGCTGGCGCAGGACGGCAGCAACCCGACGATCCGCGTGCGCTTCGCGATCGGCGGCGCGCTGGTCAAGGCGACCCGATTTAGCCGCCTGCAGCGCGTGCTGGCCAGCCCGGCGCTGGCGAGCGGGCAGCCGAGCGAGGATCCGGCGAAGAACGTCACGGTCGAATTCTACGTCGCGCGGCCCAAGGCGCTGGCGGCGGGGGCAACGTGCCCGGACACGACGGCGGACTATTATGCGGTCGCCAAGGATGCGCGGAAGGTCGGCGGGGATGGCAGCGAAGCGGGCGGCTTCCGCTTCCAGCGCTGCGACTGGCTGTTCATCAAGGTGACCAACACCGGCAAGACCGATCTGTACGTCAATCCGCTGATCTTCTCCCCCGATGGCGGCATCCTGTTGTTCGACGGGCAGGATGGGCGGTTCCAGATCAAGGCCGACAATCCCACGCGGCTGCGCGCGGGCGAGAGCGGCGTGCTGCAATACAGCCTGACCGACGCCAGCCCGGGCGGCGATCTGCGCGACGATCTGGTGCTGCTGGTCAGCGATGTCACCGACGGCGTGCCGGCAAGCTATGCGCGGCTGGCGCAATGCCCGGTGGTGCCAGGGCCGGAGGATGGCGCCGCCTGTGCCACCGCCGCCGGACCGACGCTGGCGGGCACGCGCCTGCGCAACAATGGCGGCGCGGGCACGGGGATCGAGGAGCTGATCGATTCGGCGCTGGTCGGGTCGACCACGCGCAGCGGCCCGGCGAAGAAGCCGACGGCGGTGTCGGCACTGCGCTTCAGCTGGCAGACCGAGCGCACCGACAGGCAATGATTGCGCATGCGCACTGAATAGGGCAGGTTCATCCCATCACTGAAACGGGGGTATGCAGTGGTGGGGGGAAATTGGATGCTCGTGGCGCTGGCGCCCGCTCTTGTGGCGGTGCCCGCGGCTGCGCGGGACGGGGCGCCAACCGGATCGCCAGCACCGGCTGCGGCTGCGACGATTGCGGTCGATGCGCGCGCGATGCTGATGGCGGAAGCGACGGTGCATGATGGCGATGCGGAGTTGCCCGCGCGCGGATTGCTAGCGCTGCCCGGTGCAGAACGGCGCACGCTGTCGGTACTCCTGCCCATGGATGGCGTGCCGCTCGGTCAGGCCTATGCACTTCCCAGCATCCCGGCCCCGCCGGCGGTCTGGAACATCCTGCTCGAAACGCCGCGCAAGTCGCGGCTCGACGCGGCCCCGATCGAGCGGATGTCGCTGGAAGGAACAGCGGATTACAGCCGATCGCGCGCAATGGGATTGGATGCGCGGCTGGAATTATGCATCGACGGGCGCGCGGACAGCGCTATGGTGCGACTTGGAGGTCGCCTCGCAGGGATGCTCCGGACCCTGGAGCGCCGCTGACGCATGAATTTGCCGGAACGTGATTCGCCGAACAAGGCGCGCTTTGCTGCTGCGCTGGACGCACTGGTCGTGGCGGCGAAGGATGATGCGCGCACGCTGGCGGGCCTCTCGGCTGCGGCGCAGGAACATGGCCTGAAGATGCGCGCGCTCGAGATTGCGACGATGGCGCGCAACCTGGCGCCTGACGATGCGCAGGTCCGTGCGGTGACCGGACGGGCGATGGCCGCCGGGGTGCCGCGCTGGCATCACAATATCCTGCGCGATCTCGCCCGCAATTCGGCCTATCGCGCGGCATTGGAGCAGGTCGTGCGGCCGGGCGATCATGTGCTCGACATCGGTGCCGGCAGCGGGCTGCTGTCGATGATCGCGGCCCGCGCGGGTGCGGCGCGGGTGACGGCGTGCGAGTTGAACCCCGCCGTCGCCGACGCTGCGGTCCGGACCGTCGCGCAGAACGGCTTTGCCGACCGCATCACGATCGTCCCGCTCTATTCGACCGATGTCGAACTGGAGCGCGACCTGGGCGCGCGCGTCGACGTGATCGTTCAGGAAATCATCGCGCATGACATGCTGTGCGAGGGCGTCTTGCCGGCTTTGGCTGATGCGGTGCCGCGCTTCCTGAAGCCCGGCGGACGCGTGGTGCCCGAGCGTGCGCAGGTGCGCGTGGCGCTCGCCCATTGGCCGCATGCCAAGGCGCGCGAACTCGACAATGTCGAAGGGTTCGACCTCTCGCCCTTCTCCACCCTCGCACGCTACCCGCTGGAGGCGGCGTCGAACGACCCCTCGCTGGTCCTGCGCAGCGATCCGGTCGATCTGTTCGGATGGGACTTTGCCGCGGGCGGGCCATATGGTCCGGGCCGGGCCAGCACCGAACTGACCGTGCACGACGGCGACGCGAATGGCGTCGTCCAGTGGATCCATATCGACCTGGTCGAAGGCGTGACCTACGAAAATGCACCGGCACCCGGGCCCAATTCGTCCTGGGCATGCCTGTTTTACCCCTTTGCCGCCGGAGCGGTACCGGCAGGCACGGTGATGCGGGTCAATGGCACCCACAGCCAGATCGCGCTGCGCATCTGGGCCGAACCGGTCGCAGGGTAACACCGCCGAACAGGGCTATGCGCAAATAGGCGCAGCATGACGCCGCTTACAGGGGACACGCAGGCGACCCGATTGCCTTGCGGTCTGCGTGCCCAATCGAGGACACCGCTGGGCAAACAACCGGAAATGCGCCGGACGCACGGCAACGCCTAAGGCAATTGCGTGGAAATGATGGAGTCCGGGTGTTCCGCCCGAAGATGGTGACCCCTACGGGAGGCGTCGGCGTTGCCTCCGGGCCGCGGTTTCCCGCCATTTTCCTAGCGGCCGATTGGCGTAGGTGTACTCAGCGGGTGTACTCACGGATCGTGAGCACACCTGATCCGTAGGCGTGGGAGTTCACATTTGTAAAGGTGATAGGTGCGGCCTTGACCGCCGCTACCCTAGGGCCAGGATCTGTAATTTGCAGTTGCTCGGCGGTTGTCCCTTGAGGGTCTCAAGGATCTGTCCGCACTCGCCGGCCGATGGGTCGGTGGTGCTGTATCGGGTCTCACAAGGCCGGGCGTTGCATTGACTC
>NZ_JAIXHL010000016.1 GCF_030145815.1 Sphingomonas sp. | reverse complement strand
GAGAACACGCTGCTCTTTGCCTTCATCGGCCAGGCGGCAGGCCAAGCAGGCATCCTGCTCATCGCCGCCTCTGCTGGCGAACATTGAGCCCCGCCGCCGAAAAGGCGACTACGTCAACGGCCTGTTACGCAGCGCGCAAAAAAACCGGGCGACGTGTTCCCACGCCGCCCGGCAGAAATCCCCATGCGTAGCGAGGATCAGAAGCGATAGCTGATCGTCCCCAGCACCTGGCGCGGGGCAATATAGGTTTCGTAGGTCTGCGCGCTGCCATAGGGATCGGAGAAGCGTGAATTGACGCCCGCCTTGTCGAACAAATTGGTCACGGTCAGGCTGAAGGCCAGGTTGGAGCCTTCCGGGGCATATTGCGCGAACAGGTTGACCTGGGCGTAATCGGGCGTGGTGTCGTAGATCGAGTTGTTGAACAGCCGATATTGATACTCGCCGCGATAAATCACCGTAGCCTTTGCGGTCAGCTCACCGCCGGCGACAATGTTCTGATAGCCGAGCGTGGCGCTGCCCTGAACCTTTGGAATCTTGGGCACATTATTGCCGTTGATGTTGGCGCGCGCGCTGTCGCGGGCGAGGGCTGCGGCGTAGAAATTGGCGAAGAACTCGCCGGTGCCGTAATAGCCAGCTGCATTCTGCGCGAGCACCGCCGCCGCCGGGTCCAGCGCCAAGAAATCGGCGTTGAACTTGCCGCGGGTGAACGAAACGCTGCCGTCCAGCGACCAGTGATCGTCGAACTTGAACCCGCCTTCGATCTCCAGGCCATAGATTTCGGCGCTGGGTGCGTTGGCGACCCCTTCGCCGAACAGGATCGCGTCCTCGTCCAGGAACTGAAGGTTCGAATAATCATAGTAGAAGGCCGACAGGTTGAGCCTGCCCTTGCCCCCGGCGAAGCTGTTCTTCGACCCCAGCTCGAACGAATTGACCGTTTCGGGCTGATAGGTCGGGCGGATGCCATTGGCAAAGCCCAGCACCTGCGGCGCCGCGCCCGCCGCCGATGCGTTCAGCCCGCCCGGCTTGAAGCCGCGCGTATAGCTGAAATAGATCATGTTGTTCGGCGTCAGCTTGTAATCGATCGCCGCCTTGCCGGTCCATTCGGTGGTGGTCAGGCCTGGGGTCGGGGTCGGCTGAAGATAGGCGCCCGCGGTGATGGTGGGGCCGCCGCTATTAGTGTCGGACACGCCCGAAAATGAATCGTGATTGTAGCGCAGCCCTGCGGTCAGCTTGAGGCCGTCGACCAGTTCATACGATGCCTCGACATAGCCGGCATAGGCTTCGCGCGTGATTTCGGACAGCTCGGCATAGGTGACGAGCGGGACGAGCGGACTGTTAAACGGCGTCGTAGCGGGTAAGGCGGGGGCATAGGGGTCGCCCGTGTTCGCCCGATATTCGACGATATATTGCGCGTTCTTCGACCACAGATACACGCCGCCGACGATCCAGCTGAACGGCCCGTCCCCGGTCGAGGACAAGTTGACCTCCTGGGTCCAACTTTCGGTATTCTGCTGCCACAAGGGGACGTGGTCGTAACGCGCGCCCAACCGCTCGGGGTTGCCGTTCAGCGCAGGCTTGTACCCACCCAGCACATTGCGCTCGAACAGATCGCCGGTCAGCCCGTCGCCGTCCCACGCCTGGCGGCTGTAGAGCTTCTGGTAGCTGGTGATCGACTTGGCGATCGCGAAACCCGTGTCGAACCGGACGACGCCATAATAAAGTTCGGTGTCGATGATCGACCGCCCCGGATAATCCTGGGTCAGCACGCGCGGGTCGGGATTGGGATCGAGGATGTTCTTCTGCGCCGGACCATGGGTGTCGGCTTCATACTGGATCGTCGTCAGCAGGACCGACAGAGTGTCGGTCGGCTGCCAGATCGCGGCCAGTTTCCAGCCAATCTCATTCTGATCGTCCAGATCATATTCGCTGGTGCCCGGCACCCCCGTCGCGACCGCATAGCCGTCGCGCTTCTGATATTGCACCGCGCCGCGGATCGCGAACTCTCCGACCGGAAGGTTGATCGCGGCGCTGCCCTGCGTCAGCCCGTAATTGCCCACCCCAACGCTGAGGTCGCCGGCAAAGCCGCTGGTCGACGGCTGATTGGTGACGACGTTGATCGTCCCGCCGGTCGACCCCTGGCCAAAAGTGGTACCCTGCGGGCCGCGCAGCACCTCGACCTGGGCGATATCGATAAAGGCCGCGTTGGCGGCGATCGAGTTGAAGATGTAAACGCCATCGACATGGAACGACACGCCGGGCTGGGTGTTGGCGTTTTCCGGCGTTTCGGACCCGACCCCGCGGATCGAGATCAGCCGCTCGCCACCGCCGCTGCGTGCGACGACCAGCCCCGGGACGGTCCCGTTGAGACCGGTGATTTCGGTGATGTTCGATTCCTTCAGCGTTTCGGCCGTGACGGCCGTGACCGACAGCGTCGCGTCCTGAAGGCTGGTGTCGCGTTTGGACGCGGTGATGACGATCTCGCCCGCCTGATCATTCTCGACCGGGTCTGCCGCCGTCCCCGTCTCCGCCCCCCCGGGCGCCGTATCGCGTGCCGCGGCAAGGCCGGGCGTCATTGCCAATGTCGATGCGGTCGCCGCCAATGCGAGCCGCCATGCCGTCACACCGAAGTTGCTAGATGCGTTTTTCATCGCCATCCCCCAATCGTGTTGATCCTCCCGCGATGGGGCTCCCGTTGGCTCAGGATGCTCCCGACAGTGACGGGATTGAGCCACCGCGCTGGGCTGGGGTCTTGTGCGCAAGCGAATAACTAATTGACCCGAAACCGACATAAACGGGCGGAGTCGCGCGCTGAATTGGTGTGCGATCGTTCGTAGTTTGTTGAAATGTAAGTGAAACAGATGGCCGGGCGGAGCGCGGCGATGTATCAGGCGTCCGTCGCTGCGCTGCGGCGCAGTTTTGCGAAATCCACCAGTTGCTGCCCCACCAGCGCGAGTTGCGCGGCAATCGCCGGGTCGCTGCATCCGTCATCCGCAAATCTGCACTGGCTCGAATTGACCGTGACGCCCAGCGGTGTCGGCCAGCCGCGCAAGGCATGGACGATCGCGCGCAGCGTGGCCAGCGTGCTCCCGGTCGCCTGCCACCCATAAGCGGTGACGATCAGCCCGACCGGCAGTCCGTCGAGATAGGGACGCGCGTCCCGTGCCGTTTCTTCGAGATAATCGAGCGCGTTCTTGACGATCCCAGAGACTGAGCCGTGATAGCCGGGACTGGCGATCAGCACCGCGTCGGCACCGCGCACGGCATCGACCAGCGCGCGCCCGATCGCATCATCCGCCGCGGCTGGCGTCAGATAATGCGGCAGCAGTGCGAGTTCGCCGCCGCCGAACAGCCGGGTCCGCGCCCCAGCCGCACCTGCTGCGTCCAGTGCCAGTCGCAACGCCGCTTCGGTCGAAGAAGATGGCTTTGCCGTGCCGCCGATGCCCACGATATTCAGCTGTCGCATGTGCAATCTCCGCTTCCCTCGACACCGCTGGCCGGGAGCGGACGGGATTGGTCAGCACAGCTTCATGGTCAATTGCCTGGTGGGTCGGTGCGCCTCAGCACAGATTTTCGTGCAACCAGCGCCAAATGCCGCCGCACTGCAGCGCGACGATATGCGAATGTGCGGGAGCATAGGGCGCGTTGGAGGCCCGAGCCGGAATCGAACCGGCGTGCAAGGATTTGCAGTCCTCTGCGTAACCACTCCGCCATCGGGCCTCGACAGCGAGGGCGCGATGTGCGCGGGGCAAGCGCCCGTGTCAACCGCTGTTGCGAATTTTGCGCCGGACGTTGCTTGGCGCGGACGGCGGCACGCGATACAAGCGCGCGAGCGAACAAGTGTATTGCATGACTATAACAGTTGTGCGAACAGGGCTGGAGTGATGATGACCGCGACCACCGAACCCATGGGCCATGAGGCCGCCCGCGCCGCGATGGTGGCGAGCCAGCTGCGCACCAGCGGCGTCAATGACGCGCGTGTGGTCGCCGCGATGGCACAGGTCGCGCGCGAAGAATTCCTGCCCGAATCGCAGCGCGCGTTCGCCTATCGCGACCGGTCGCTGCCGCTCGGCAATGGCCGGATGCAGAACCCGCCGCTTGCCACCGGCCTGCTGCTGACCGAAGCGCGGATCGAGGCGGGGGAGAAGGTGCTGATCGTCGGTGCAGCGGGCGGCTATGCTGCGGCGTTGGCCGCACGGGTTGGGGCCGCGGTGACGGCGGTCGAGGAAGATGCGGATCTGGCCGCACTTGCGCGTATCGCGCTGGGCGACAGCGTGACGCTGGTCGAAGGGCCGCTGTCCGCGGGTGCGCCTGCCGGTGCGCCCTATGACCTGTTGCTGATCGACGGCGCGGTGGAGCAGATTCCTGATGCGCTGGCGGATCAGGTGCGCGAAGGGGGGCGGGTGGTCACCGGCCTGTCCGATCGCGGCGTTACCCGCATCGCGTCGGGCGTGCGGACCGCCACGGGTGTCGGCCTCGCGAGCGTTGTGGATAGTGAATGTGCTGTTTTGCCCGGCTTTACCAAGCCGCGCGGGTTCCAGTTCTGAGGAAAGCGAACGTGATGCGATTGAGCCTGATCCTTGCCGGCGTGAGTCTTGCCGGTCTGACGCTTCCCGCGCTGGCGCAGACCGTGCCGCCGGCGGGGCAGGCGCCTGCCGCGCAGCCGACCGAGACGCTGCGCGAGGCGCTGGTCAAGGCCTATCGCACCAATCCGGATATCACCGCCGAGCGCGCCAATCTGCGCGCGACCGACGAGAATGTGCCGATCGCCCGCTCGCGCGGGTTGCCGGGCGTGTCGTCGACCGGTGCCTATAGCGAGAGCCTGTCGAACACCGATTCCTCTCCAGCGTCGGTGCCGCGCCAGGGTAGCCTGGGCGTCGACCTCAGCGTCCCGATCTTTTCGGGCGGCGCGGTGCGCAATTCGGTGCGTGCAGCGGAAACCCGCGTTGAGGCCGGCCGTGCCGGCCTGCGCAGCGTCGAAGCGGCGCTCTTCACCGATGTCGTCGCCGCCTATATGGACGTGATCCGTGACGAAGCGACGGTGCGGCTGAACCAGCAGAATGTCCGCGCGCTCGACGTCAATCTTCAGGCGACGCGCGACCGGTTCGAGGTGGGTGACCTGACCCGCACCGACGTGGCCCAGTCCGAAGCGCGGCTCGCGCTGGCGCAGAGCCAGTTGCAGGGGGCCGAGGCGCGGCTGATCTCCAGCCGCGAGAATTACATTCGCGTCGTCGGCACCGCGCCCGGCACGCTTGCCCCGCCGCCGCCGCTTCCCGGGTTGCCCGCCAATCCGGATCAGGCAGTTGCGACCGCGCTGACCGACAACCCGGCGCTGGAGGGCGCGCGCAAGGCGCGTGAAGCCAGCGGCTATGACGTCCGTGTCGCGCGTGCGGGCCGTTTGCCCACTGTCAGCGTTGGCGTCGGTGGCGACTATTATAACCGCTTTGGATCGGTTCCCGGGGCGGGGCAGCTCGCCGGCGTGCAGAATGACGGCTTTGCCACCTCGGCGGGCGTGAGCCTCAGCATCCCGCTGTTCCAGGGCGGCCGCCCGGCGGCGCAGGTGCGTCAGGCACAGGCGCGCGAATCGGCGTCGATCGAACAGGTTACCGCGACCGAACGTGGCGTGATCGCCCAGGCGCGCTCGGCCTATGCCGTCTATCAGTCGGCGCTGCGCGTGATAGAGAGCAGCCGCGTGGCGGTGCAGGCGAACCAGCTGAGCCTTGAGGGCGTCCGCGCCGAAAACAGCGTCGGCACGCGCACCATCCTCGACATCCTCAACGCCGAGCAGGAACTGCTCAACAGCCAGGTCCAGCTGGTGACGGCGGAGCGCGACGCCTATGTCGCGGGCTTCGCGGTGCTGGCGGCGATGGGCCGCGCGGAGGCCGAGGATCTGGGGCTCGACGGCGGGCCGCTCTACGACCCGGTCGCGAATTACGATCGCGTCCGGGGCAGCTGGTCCGACTGGCGCGACAATCCCACGCCGGAGGCAGAGGCAACCCGCACGGTGAACACACCGGCGCAGAATCCCAATGTTTCCGGTCCGGTCGATCCCCAGCCGCGTTGAACAACGCTTGCTGAAGAGTTGACATTCCTACCGTAAATCTAACAGGTGGCGGCGACTGCGATTCCTGGTTAAGGAATGATGATGGGGGACGTGAGCAACGAGCCGTCGATGGAGGATATTCTTTCCTCCATCAAACGCATCATCGCCGAAGAGGGCGATGCAGCGACTGCGAATCGTTCGCGCCGTCCGGCCCGCGCCGCCGCGCCGGCGCCCGCTCCAGTCGATGATGATGAAATTCTGGAGCTGAACCAGCCCGCGCCGAGCGAGCCGGCTCAGCCCGAGGCGCATCGTGCGCCGATGCCGATGCAGCGTGAGACGCCGCGCGTCGATCTGCGCGATGTTGCGCCGGAAGTTGCGCCGCAGCCTGCGCCCGAACCGATCCTCTCGCCGACCACCGCGCAAGCGACGCGCGGTCCGCTGGAGGCGCTGTCGCGGATGGTGGAGAAGCCCGAGCCCGCTCCGGCCCCGGCGATTCCAGCCGGTGAAACCTCGCTGGAGGGCATGGTTCGCGAGATGATTCGCCCGATGCTGCGCGACTGGCTCGACGCCAATCTGCCGCGCATGGTCGAGGAAATGGTTCAGCGCGAGATTTCCCGGATCGCCGCAGGTCGCGACTGACTTGCCTAACGTGTGTCGCCCGTTAGAGGGCGGGGCATGAGCGAACTTCCGAAGACCTTCGACCCCGCCGAGATCGAGCAGCGCTGGTACGCGCATTGGGAAGCCAACGGGCTGTTCCGGCCCGAGCGTCCGGGCGCGCAGCCCTGGACCATCGTCAACCCGCCGCCCAACGTGACGGGTTCGCTCCATATCGGCCATGCGCTCGACAATACGCTGCAGGACATCCTCGTCCGCCATGCGCGGCTTAAGGGAATGGACGCGCGCTGGGTGGTCGGTATGGACCATGCCGGCATCGCGACGCAGATGGTGGTCGAACGCCAGCTCAACGCGCGCCAGCAGAAGCGCACCGACTTCACCCGCGAGGAATTCATCGCGAAGGTGTGGGAGTGGAAGGCGGAGAGCGGCGGCGCGATTACCGGCCAGCTCCGGCGCCTCGGCTGTTCGATGGACTGGTCCGACGAACGCTTCACGATGGACGAAGGCTTTTCGAAGGCCGTGCTCAAGGTCTTTGTCGATCTCTACAATCAAAAGCTGATCTACCGCGACAAGCGCCTGGTGAACTGGGACCCGGGTCTTGGCACCGCGATCAGCGACCTTGAGGTCGAAACGCGCGAGGTTGCGGGCAAGTTCTGGCACCTGCGCTACCCGCTCGCCGATGGCAGCGGCTTCATCCATGTCGCGACGACGCGGCCGGAGACGATGCTGGCCGATATGGCGGTCGCGGTGCACCCGACCGACGAACGCTACACGGCTTTGGTCGGCAAGCAGGTGCGGCTGCCGATCACCGGTCGCCTGATCCCGATCGTCGCCGACGAACATGCCGATCCGGAGCTGGGTTCGGGCGCGGTCAAGATCACGCCGGGGCATGATTTCAATGACTTCGAGGTTGGCCGCCGCGCCGGAATCGAGGCACGCGACATGCTCAACATGCTCGATGCCAAGGCGGCGATCTGTCAGACCTCGGACGGGTTGATCCCGGCCGAGCTGATCGGCCTCGACCGCTTCGATGCGCGTGAGCAGGTGGTGGCGCGGCTCAAGGATGAGGGCTTCCTCGTCGCCTGGACCGACAAGGACGGCAACGAACACGACGCCGAACCGCGCAAGATCCAGACGCCGTTCGGCGACCGCTCCGGCGTGGTCATCGAACCGTGGCTGACCGACCAATGGTATGTCGACGCCGCGACGCTGGCGAAGCCCGCGATCGAGGCCGTGCGCTCGGGCGCGACCAAGGTGGTGCCGAAGAGCTGGGAAAAGACCTATTTCAACTGGATGGAGAATATCCAGCCATGGTGCGTCAGCCGCCAGCTATGGTGGGGGCATCGGATTCCGGCATGGTTTGCTGAGGACGGCAGCGTCTATGTCGCTGAATCCGAGGCGGAGGCGCAGGCGCAGGCGGGTGAGGGCGTTGCCCTGACGCAGGACGAAGACGTCCTCGACACCTGGTTCTCCTCCGCGCTCTGGCCGTTCGCGACGCTCGGCTGGCCCGAGAATGACGACCCCACGCTCGGCGGACGTTATCCCAACGACGTGCTGATTTCCGGCTTCGACATCCTGTTTTTCTGGGATGCGCGGATGATGATGCAGGGTTTGCACTTCATGAAAGAAGTGCCGTTCAAGACCTTGTATCTGCACGGACTTGTCCGCGCCGCCGATGGCGCGAAGATGTCCAAGTCCAAGGGCAATGTCGTCGATCCGCTCGGTCTGATCGACCAATATGGCGCGGACGCGCTGCGCTTCTTCATGGCGGCGATGGAGAGCCAGGGCCGCGACGTGAAGATGGATGAGAAGCGGGTCGAGGGCTATCGCAACTTCGCGACCAAGCTGTGGAACGCCGCGCGCTTCGCCCAGTCCAACGGCATCCGCGCCAGCGAACAGGTCGAGCCGCCCGCCGCGACCCTCGCCGTCAACAAATGGATCATCGCCGAAACGGTGTCGGCGGTGCAGGCGATGGACCTCGCCTTCGCCGACCACCGCTTCGACGGCGCGGCCAACACCATCTACCAGTTCACCTGGAGCCGCTTCTGCGACTGGTATCTGGAGCTGATCAAGCCGGTGCTGCAGACCGAAGGCGCGGAAGGTGCCGAGGAGACGCGGCAGGTCGCCGGCTGGGTGCTCGACCAGATCCTCGTCATGCTCCACCCGTTCATGCCCTTCATCACCGAAGAGCTGTGGTCGAAAATGGGTGACCGGCCCGACACGCCGATTATCACCGCCAAATGGCCGATGGCGGATGCGCGCGCGCTCGATCCCGAAGCGGCGCAGGAGATCGACTGGCTGATCCGGCTGGTGAGCGAGCTGCGCGCGGCGCGGACCGAGCTCAACGTGCCGCCGGGCGCGCGGCTGGCGCTGCATGTCCGCGATGCGCATGCCGATACGCTGGAGCGGCTGACGCGCCAGAATGCGGCGCTCGCCCGTCTCGCCCGCGTCGACCGCGCCGAAGGTGAGGCCCCGGCGGGCGGTGCGCTGCAGATCGTGGTGGACGAGGCGACCTATGTCCTCCCGCTCGAGGGCGTCATCGACCTCGACGCCGAACGCGCTCGCCTGACCAAGGCGATCGCGGCGGCGGAGAAGGAGCGCGACAGTCTGAACGCGCGCCTGTCCAACCCCGCCTTCGCCGAGAAGGCCAAGCCCGAGGCGGTGGAGAAGGCGCGGGCGGACCATGCCGAGAAGTCGGCCGAAGCGGCGCGGCTGAGCGCGGCGCTGGGGCGGCTGGGGTAATCACCTCTGTCGTCGCCCCGGCCTTGAGCCGGGGCAGTGCTTCTTCGCGTGGGAAGGTCAGCCCGGCCCCGGGTCAAGCCCGGGGCGACGGTGGAGGCGGTGGCAAAACCCGGCTCGTTCAGGGTGGATTTTCCGCTTTCCTACAAACCCCGGTCCAGCATATCTGGATGGTCCGATGACCCATCTGACCCACCCGGCGCTCGCTGCCCTATACCAGCCTGCGTCAAACACCGCCGATGGTGTAAAGCCAGTGTAAACTTACGCGACACCGCACCGCTTGCGACCGCGCGGGACTTGGCTCAAAAGCGCGCCATGTCCCACTATCCCGCACTTCGCCTCCGCCGCACTCGCAGCTCCGCGTGGAGCCGCCGCCTTCATGCCGAGACTTTGCTGACCCCGGCGGACCTGATCTGGCCGCTGTTCGTGACCGACGGGGAGGGGGTCGAGGAGCCGATCGCCAGCCTGCCCGGCGTGTCGCGCTGGTCGGTTGACGGCATCGTGGCACGGGCGAAGGACGCCGCAGCGGCGGGGATTCCGTGCCTGGCGCTGTTCCCCAATACCCCGCCCGCGTTGCGCACCGAGGATGGCGGCGAGGCGCTCAACCCCGACAATCTGATGTGCCGGGCGATCCGGGCGATCAAGGATGCGGTGCCGGGAATCGGCGTGCTGACCGATGTCGCGCTCGACCCCTATACTGCGCATGGCCATGACGGGTTGGTCGATGCGGCCGGCTATGTGCTCAACGACGAGACGGCGGAAGTGCTGGTCGGGCAGGCGCTCAATCAGGCGCGCGCCGGGGCGGACGTCATCGCGCCCAGCGACATGATGGACGGACGCGTCGGCCTGATCCGCGAGGCGCTGGAGGATGAGGGCTTCGTCAACGTCCAGATCATGGCCTATGCCGCCAAATATGCCTCGGCCTTTTACGGTCCGTTCCGCGATGCGGTGGGATCGCGCGGGCTGCTGAAGGGCGACAAGAAGACCTATCAGATGGATCCGGCCAATGCCGAAGAGGCGCTGCGCGAAGTCGCGCTCGACCTCGACGAAGGCGCGGACAGCGTGATGGTCAAGCCGGGGCTGCCCTATCTCGACATCGTGCGCCGCGTGAAGGAGCGGTTCGAGGTGCCGGTCTTCGCCTATCAGGTGAGCGGCGAGTACGCGATGATCGAGGCGGCGGCTGCGGCGGGTGCGGGCGACCGCGACGCGCTGGTGCTGGAAACGCTGATGGCGTTCAAGCGGGCCGGGTGCAGCGGGGTGCTGAGCTATCATGCGCTCCATGCCGCGCGGCTGATGGGCGGATGATCGAGACTGAACGGCTGATCCTGCGCCCGCCGGTGGAGGCCGATCACCCTGCGCTCTACGCGATGTGGGCCGATCCGGCGGTGATGGCCGATCTGGGTCCGGTCAAGGACGATGCGGCGAGCGCGGCGGCGCTGGCGCGGCATGATGGCTATCGGCACGAGGGGCTGGGGTTCCTGAGCGTTGTCCGCAAGGAGGACGATGCGGTCATCGGCTTTTGCGGGCTGAAGCGCGGCGATGCGCAGAACCCGATTGCGGGGCAGGTCGAGGCGGGGTGGATGCTCGCGCGGGCCTATTGGCGACAGGGCTATGCACTGGAGGCGATGCGCGCGGTGCTGGCGTGGGGGTGGGCCAGTTTCGACGTGCCGCACATCGTCGCGATCACGTCGCAGCGCAATGTCGCCAGCCGGGCGATGATGGAGCGGCTGGGCATGGCCTATATCGAAGGCGGCGATTTCGATCATCACGCCTTTGCGGCGGATGACCCCTTGCGCCGCATCGTCACCTACCGCATCACGCGGCCACGTAACGCGTAAGCCGGAAGGGGAGGCGATGAGCGCCGAAGCAGTCGCCGAACCACAATCGGGCGCCCCCGGATGGCTGAAGGGTGCGAGCGGCCCGCTGTTCGTCCTGACGATCTTGCTCGGCAGCTTCCTGCTGTTTCTGGTCCAGCCGATGATCGCGCGGATGGCGCTGCCGCGGCTGGGCGGTGCACCCGCGGTGTGGAACAGCGCGATGCTGATCTATCAGGCGCTGCTGCTGGGCGGCTATGCCTATGCGCACTGGCTGGGCCGGGTGCCGGTGCGGCAGCAGGCGATGATCCATCTGGGCGTGCTCGCCGTCGCGGCACTTTGGCTGCCGATCGGGCTGATGGCGATGCAGATGCCGGCCGATGCCGAGCCGGCGGTATGGGTGCCGTGGCTGCTGGCGGCGTCGATCGGGCCGCTGTTCTTTGCGATTTCGGCGCAGGCGCCCTTGCTGCAGCGCTGGTTCGCCGCCGCGTCGGGCGGGCGCGATCCCTATGCGCTCTATGCCGCGTCGAATGTCGGCAGCTTTGGCGGGCTGATCGCGTATCCGTTGCTGGTCGAGCCTGGAATGGCGTTGCACGCGCAAAGCTGGCTGTGGACCGGTGGCTATGCGCTGGTGTTCGTCGCGGTGGCGGCGTGCGCGCTGCTGTTGCCGCGCAAGGTGGCGCATGAGCCGCATGTGCATGCGACCAGCACCCCGCCATCGAAGCGGCGCGTGGCGCACTGGATCGCGCTTGCGTTCGTGCCGTCGGGGCTGATGCTGGCGACGTCGAGTTTTCTGACCACGGATATCGTCGCGGTGCCGATGCTGTGGGTGCTGCCGCTTGGCCTGTACCTGCTGAGCTTCACGATTGCCTTTGCGACGCGGCGTGGGGTCGCGGTGGTGCTGACGCGGTTCGCGCCGATCACGATCCTGTTGTTCGGCGGGCTGATGATCGCCGGGCACAATGCCAATCCCGAGCTGAATGCGCTGATGGCGCTCGCCCTGCTGTTCATGGTGGCGGTCGCACTGCACACGCATATGTATGATTTGCGGCCCGAGGCTGACCGGCTGACGGGATTTTACCTCGCCATGTCGGTTGGCGGTGCGCTGGGCGGCGTGTTTGCGGCTCTGGTCGCCCCTTTGGTGTTCGACTGGACCTATGAATACCCGATCCTGATCCTCGCGGCCGGGCTGCTGGTGCCGCAGGAGTGGCTGTTGCCCTTTTTCCGGCGGTTATGGGGCGAGGATGCGCAGGGGCGTCGCGTCCGCATCCTTGTCGTAGCGCTGATCGTTGCGCTCATCGTCTGGTTCGGGGTGTCGAAGGGTTCCGACCTGCTGGGCCAGCGGCAGGCGGGCATTCTTTACCTGACCCTCGCATTGATCGGGTTGTTCACGGTCGGCATGCGGGTGCCGTTCATGATCGTGCTGGCGGGGGCGCTGTTCCTGTTCGGCGGATTCCGGTCGATCGCGATGAGCTGGCAGGGCGATTTGCGCACGCGCAGCTATTTCGGGGTCTATACGATCACCGATCTGGCGGATCAGAAAAGGCTGGCGCATGGCACGACGCTGCATGGCGTGCAGCTGGTGGGGAATTCCGAGCGGCTGAAGCTGCCGACGACCTATTATGTCCCCGGATCGGGGGTGGGGCAGGCGATGCAGGCATTGCCACCGTTGTACGGCCCCAATGCCCGGGTGGGCGTGGTCGGGCTGGGGACGGGGACGCTGGCCTGTTACGCCAAGCCGGGCCAATCATGGCGCTTCTACGAGATCGACCCCGCCGTGGTGCAACTCGCGCGCGGGCCATTCCGGTTCCTGGAGCAGTGCCGCCCTGATGCCAAGATCGTCCTGGGCGATGCGCGCGTGCGGCTGAACGACGAACCAGCGCAAAGTCTGGACCTGCTGGTGCTCGACGCCTTTTCGTCCGACGCAGTGCCGATGCATCTGATGACGCTGGAGGCGTTCGCGACCTATGACCGCGTGCTGGCGCAGGACGGTTTGCTGCTCGTCCATATCTCCAACCGTTTCCTGGCACTGGAGCCGGTGGTCGAGCGCGCGGCGAAGCTGGGCGGTTGGTCGGCGGCCCAGCTGACCTATCACCCGCCGCTGATCGAGGAGCTGAACGAAGCGGCGACGTCGGACTGGATCGCGCTGTCGCGTTCGCCGCAGAAGCTGGCGCAGCTGACGGCGCGCGCGGATGGCTGGCGCAGGCTGGAGGGGCGGCCGGGCTTTACGCCATGGACCGACGATTATGCGACGATCCTGCCGGTGCTGCGGAGCTTGAACAAGGATTTGCCGTAGGGGCATCGACCTTCAATTCCCCTCCGTGAAAGGGAGGGGAGTGTAAAGCGGGATGCCGATGCGGGCCGGGACTATCCCGCCAGCGCGTCTTCGAGTGCCTGGACCTTTTCGGCCTGTTCGGCTGCCGCCCGGGACAGGCTGGCGATCGCCGCGTCGAGCGCGGGATAAGCGGGGGTGCCGGCCTGAAGCCGCGCGGCTGCGGTTTCCTCGAGTGCCGTCACGATTTCCACAGTTTCGCCGCGCGCGCGATTGAGGTCGGCGAGTGCGGTTTGCGCCGCGAGCCAGCTGTCGCTGCCCGGCGCGACGCCGCGCGCCACCGCGACGCGTGATTCGGCTTCCATCGCGAGTGAGCGGAAGCGGGTGGCAATGGTCTCGGCTGCCGCCAACTGCTCGGCCACGCGCGAATCGAGCGCGGCGTCCGGCGTGACGACCGGATCGGGGCGCACCACCTCACCCGCGTCGCGCGATTCGATCGGGCGCGGCAGCAGCGAGGGATAGCCGTCGCCAGTGGTGCTGCAGGCGCTGAGCGCTATGGGAAGCGCGAGGAGGGCTGGGTGTCGCATCGCCGCGGGTGTATGCCGCAAAGAAAGTCTGCGCAACGGGCTTGCCTTTCGCAAAAACCGCTTCTATCAGCGCCCCTCCACTGCGCACCCGTAGCTCAGCTGGATAGAGCATCAGACTACGAATCTGAGGGTCGGACGTTCGAATCGTTCCGGGTGCGCCATTCAAAGCCCCGCCAGGCAATCGCCCGGCGGGGCTTTGTTGTTTCCGGGTGCGCACACGGATTGGTGTGAGATGTCATTGCGATTACGCAACGATCCTCTAACTTTCTGGCTTTGTGGGCGTTTCCCGTGCTATCGGGTGGTCATGGGGACGCTGACGGTTATCACCTGTCTGATTCGCGGGCATCGCTGGACGCATAGTCGGACGCGTGAGGGCTATCGCACGTGCAAGCGGTGTCGGCGGCGTGAGCCCGATCCCGCTTACGGGCCGCTGCCGCCGCACGACGACTAAAAGCTATAGGGCACCGGGGCACGGATGTCGGGATCGATCCGGATCTCGCTCGCTGCCGGGGGGAAGGCGCGCTGGTCGCAATCGGCGCGTGGGCAGATGCGACAGCTCGTGCCGATCGGCGTGGCGTTGCCGCCCGGGCGCAGGCCGTCGGCATAGACGAAGTCGGCCGCATGCAGTTCTTCGCAGCCCAGTGCCACGGCATAGCGGCGCGGGGGACGGTCGTAGCTGGCCGATGGCTTGACCAGCCCCTTGGCCATGATGACGTAGCGTGCGCCGTCGGGCGTCTCGGCCAGTTGGGTCAGGATGCGGTCAGGGATCGCCACCGCCTCATGCACCACCCAGAGCGGGCAGGCGCCGCCGAATCGCGCGAATTCGAGGCGGGTCGCCGAATGCCGCTTGGTGATGTTGCCGGCCATGTCGATGCGGCAGAAGAAGAACGGGATGCCCTGTGCGCCGGGGCGCTGGAGCGTCGAGAGGCGGTGGCAAGCCTGTTCGAAGCTAGTGCCGAAACGCTGGCGCAGCCGGTCGATATCGTGGCGCAGCTCGCGCGCGGCGTCGCGGAAGCGGGTGTACGGCATCAGCAGCGCGCCTGCCGCGTAATTGGCGAGGCCAAGCGCGAGGAGTTCGCGGGCCGCCGGTGAGGCGAGGCCGCTGGCGTCAGCGACCGCGCGCATCTCGTTCGCGAATTCGAGCGCGGCGAGGCGTTGCGCGAGGAGGAAGGCGCGGCTTTCGGGGGGCAGGACGCCGCTGATCGCCAGCCGCCGGGTATCGGGGTCGAAGCGCGATAGGCGGGTGTCGTCGTCGCGCGCTTCGGCGATCGCGATGCCGTGCCAGCCGCGTAGCCGGTCCTCGATCGCGCGGGGATGGTCGAAACTGTCGGCCAGCGCCTCAGCGGCGCGGTCGAGCGGGTCGATGTAATTGCCCTCGGCCTGATACCAGTCGCGCACCGCCTCCCACGGCAGCGACCCGTCGCGGCCCGCGCCGCTTTCGACCTTGTCGTCTAGGACGCGCAACTGCGCCTGACTGCGGCGCCAGGCGTCGTGGAGCGCGACCATGCGGCGGGTGAGGGCGGGGTGTTTTTCGACCCCGCGCCGGACTGCGGCCTCGTCGAGCGTTGCGGTGGGGATGCTGGTGTCGGTTGCGGCGTCGATTGCGCGGACCAATTCGGCGGTACTGTCGTCGCTGCCGACCTCACCCCATTGTTCGGGAAATTCGCGGCTGAGTGCGACGAGCACCGGCGGGGTGAGCGGGCGTTCCTCATTCTCGATCTGCGAAAGATAGCTGACCGAGACGCCGAGCCGCGCGGCGAGTGCGGCCTGTGGCAGTCCCAACCGCTTGCGCAGGTCGCGGACTCGGTGACCGGCGAAGAGGCGGCGGCGTTGTTCCATGGTACAAGCATATATGCAGAGTCCTAAGATGCAACTTCGCAACATTGCATTTGCACGGATGCGCGTGTCCTGTGCAGGGGCTGGCCAAGGGAGTACGCCATGTCTTCGACGATCGAGGAACTCGAACGCCGCCGCGCCGCGGCCCGGCTGGGCGGGGGCCAGAAGCGGATCGACGCGCAGCACGCCAAGGGCAAGCTGACCGCGCGCGAGCGGCTGGAAGTGCTGCTCGACGAGGGATCGTTCGAAGAACTCGACATGTATGTCGAGCATAACTGCGTCGATTTCGGCATGCCGGATCAGATCGTGCCCGGTGATGGCGTCGTCACCGGATCAGGCACGATCAACGGTCGGCTCGTGTTCGTGTTCAGCCAGGATTTCACCGTGTTCGGCGGGTCGCTGTCGGAGCGGCACGCGCAGAAGATCTGCAAGATCATGGACATGGCGATGAAGGTCGGCGCGCCGGTCATCGGCCTCAACGACAGCGGCGGCGCGCGCATTCAGGAGGGCGTCGCGTCGCTGGCAGGCTATGCCGAGGTGTTCCAGCGCAATGTGCTGGCAAGCGGCGTGGTGCCGCAGATTTCCTTGATCATGGGGCCGTGCGCTGGTGGTGCGGTCTATTCTCCTGCGATGACCGACTTCATCTTCATGGTGAAGGATTCATCGTACATGTTCGTCACCGGCCCGGATGTAGTGAAGACCGTTACCAACGAGATCGTCACGCAGGAGGAACTGGGCGGAGCTGTGACGCATACCACGAAGTCGGGCGTTGCCGATGTGGCGTTCGAGAATGATATCGAGGCGCTGCTGGCGGCGCGCGACTTCGTGGACTTCCTTCCCGCGAGCAATCGCGAGAGTGTGCCCGAGCGGCCATGCAGCGACCCGTGGGACCGCATCGAGGACAGTCTCGACACGCTGATCCCGCCGAGCGCGAACCAGCCCTACGACATGCATGAGCTGATCGCGAAGACGGTGGATGAGGGCGACTTCTTCGAGGTGCAGCCGACGCATGCGGGCAACATCATCATCGGCTTTGGGCGGATCGAAGGGCGGACCGTCGGCATCGTCGCCAACCAGCCGATGGTGCTGGCGGGCGTGCTCGACATCAATTCGAGCAAGAAGGCGGCGCGGTTCGTGCGCTTCTGTGATGCGTTCGAGATTCCGATCGTGACCTTTGTCGATGTGCCGGGCTTCCTGCCAGGTGTCGGGCAGGAGCATTCGGGCATCATCAAGCATGGTGCGAAACTGCTGTTCGCCTATGCCGAGGCGACGGTGCCCAAGATCACGGTGATCACGCGCAAGGCCTATGGCGGGGCGTATGACGTGATGGCTTCGAAGCATCTGCGCGGTGACCTCAACTATGCCTGGCCGACCGCCGAGATCGCGGTGATGGGCGCGAAGGGCGCGGTCGAGATCATCTTCCGCGGGCGCACGCCGGAGGAGATCGCCGAGAAGACCGCAGAATATGAGGCGCGCTTCGCCAACCCGTTCGTCGCGGCGAGCAAGGGGTTTGTGGACGAGGTCATCATGCCGCATTCGACCCGGCGGCGGATCGCGCTGGGGCTACGGAAGCTGAGGAACAAGAGCCTCGAAAATCCGTGGAAGAAGCATGACAATATCCCGCTGTGAGTAAGGATGTCATCATTGCGGCTAGCCTCTTGGCAGGTGGGTTATGGTTGGCGCTCCATTATTTGAGCGGGGCTGTTGCGGCGCATCGGAGGGGCGTCGTTAAATCTCACCCGTTTGGGAATGAGATCAGGCGCGGTGGTCCGGGTTTTTCGTCAGCAGTATTTGCGAGTTACGTTGCATCGCTGATCGGTATGATTTTCGTTGTGGTAGGAGCAGGTATGCTGATCGCCCTCTTGGCAAGTACCGACTTGTGACACGCGGTCGCTTAAATCATGGCGGCATCGCGTTGGCGGGCGCGGTAGCGCTGCTGGCAGGCTGTCAGCAGGCACCCGAGAGCGGCAATACGACCGCGCCGACCCCATCTGCTACCCCGACCGTTGCCGGCGTGCGCGCCTTGCCCGAGGCGGAGCAGCTCAAGCTCGCCTTCCGCACAGCCTATGGCAAGGATGGGGCGGCGCAGGTGCGCGACGGTGATTCCGACGTCATCAATGTGAAGCCAGGACAGCTGTTGTGGATCGGCGACACCGCGGTGCTGCTAAGTCCCGGCGCGAACGAGTCCGATTGCCACGCCTGTTCCGGCGCACTGGCGATCGCCTATCTGAAGCCCGAGGGCGAGGGGTTCGCTGTAACCGGCAAATGGCCGACTTTGGTGCGCGGTTCCGGTTGGGGCGCGGAGCCGGAGTGGCGGGTGGCGAATGAGTTCACCGACAATCCGGCGATCTATGTCGAGAGCGGCTGGTCGGGGCAGGGCTATTCGTGCGGTGGCGCGTCGATCACCGAATTGAAGCCCGACGGGCCGGTCCAGTCGGAGCGTGTGTGGCTGTCGGCGTCGAACGAGGGTGCGGTCGATGAGACGACGGGTAAGACCTTTGGCGGCGAACCGCTGAGCAATCTCGAGGGCAAGATCGTCGATGTCGTGAAGGGCAAGTCGTTCGCGGTGCAGGCGAGCGGGACGGCGACGTTCGTCGAACGATACGAATATCGCGATGGTAAGTTCGTGCCGCTTCAGAAGGAGTCGCGGCTGTCGTGCTGAGTGGCTTCGTCCTTCAGTCCCCCTCCCGCTTGCGGGAGGGGTTAGGGGAGGGGCTGTCCTCCTCGATCAGAAGCGTCGCGTGCGGACAGGCCCTCCCCCGGCCCCTCCCGCGAGCGGGAGGGGAGTTGCAGTGAAACTCGGCCGTTTGAACCATATCGGCGTTGCGACGCCGTCCATCGCGGAGTCGATCGCCTTCTATCGGGACGTCATGGGCGCCGAGACGATCCACGAACCCTTCGACCTGCCGGCGCAGGGGGTGAAGGTGTGTTTCGTCGATACGCCCAACACCCAGATCGAGCTCATCGAGCCCTTGGGCGCGGACTCGCCGATCCACGGCTTTCTGGCGAAGAACCCGGCGGGCGGGCAGCATCATGTGTGCTACGAGGTGCCCGACATCCATGAAGCCAAGGCGTGGTTCGAGGCGAAAGGCGCGCGGGTGCTGGGCGAACCGCGCATCGGGGCGCACGGGACGCTGATCTTCTTTGTCCATCCGCGTGACATGGGCGGGGTGCTGACCGAGATCATGGAAACGCCGAAGGGAGAGGCGCATTGACCGACGAGACCGTCCTTTACAGCCTCGACAATGGCGTCGCGACGATCCGGCTCAACCGACCCGAGCGGCTGAACGCGGTGACGTTCGACATGCTCGACCTGATCCGCGCGTCGTTGCTGCGCGCGGTAAACGAGGGCGCGCGGGCGGTGCTGCTGACTGGCGAGGGGCGGGCGTTCTGCTCCGGCGCGGACTTGGCGGGACGGATGGATCGCGGGCCGGTCGATCCGGCGGAGAGCCTGGAGTTTCACTACAACCCGCTCGCCGAGACGCTGTCCAAGCTGCCGATCCCGATCGTCACCGCGATCAACGGGCCAGCGGCGGGTGCGGGCGTGGGCATTGCGCTGGGCGGCGACATGGTGGTGATGGCGAAGAGCGCGTATCTGCTGCTCGCCTTCAGCAATATCGGGCTGGTGCCGGATTGCGGCGCGACCTGGCTGGTCGCCAAGTCGGCGGGGCGGGCCAAGGCGCTGGAGATGGCGCTGCTGGGCGAGAAGATGTTCGCCGATGACGCAAAGGACGCAGGGCTCGTGGCGCGGGTGGTCGAGGACGATGCGCTGATGGTCGAGGCGGGCAAACTCGCCGCTACGCTCGCCGCCAAACCGACCATTGCGCTGGGCCTGATCCGCGCGCAGATCAAGGCGGCACTCAACAACACGCTGTCGGAGACGCTGAGCGTCGAGGCGGCGCATCAGCGGATTGCGGGCAAGACCGAGGATTTCCGCGAAGGCGTGATGGCGTTTCTCGGCAAGCGCGCGCCGGAGTTCAAGGGTAAGTAAATGCGTGAGAAACCGACCCCCGCCGACTGGAAGGCGCTGGCCGACAAGGAAGTGAAGGGCCGTGACCTGACCTGGCGCACGCCGGAGGGGATTGACGTCAAGCCGCTCTATACGGCGGACGACGTGACCGCCGATCCGGGTCTGCCCGGCTTTGCGCCGTTCACGCGCGGGGTGCGGGCGTCGATGTATGCCGGGCGGCCGTGGACGATCCGGCAATATGCGGGCTTTTCGACCGCGGAGGAGTCCAACGCATTCTACCGCCGCAATCTGGCGGCGGGGCAGAAGGGGCTGTCGGTCGCGTTCGATCTGGCGACGCATCGCGGATATGACAGCGACCATCCGCGCGTGACCGGTGACGTCGGCAAGGCTGGCGTGGCGATCGACAGTGTCGAGGATATGAAGATCCTGTTCGACGGCATCCCGCTCGACCAGATGTCGGTCAGCATGACGATGAACGGCGCGGTGATCCCGATCCTCGCCTTCTTCATCGTCGCGGGCGAGGAGCAGGGGGTCGACAAGAGCCTGCTCGACGGGACCATTCAGAACGACATTCTGAAGGAGTTCATGGTCCGCAACACGTACATCTATCCGCCCGAGCCGTCGATGCGGATCATCTCGGATATTTTTGCATATACCTCGGCCAACATGCCGAAATTCAACAGCATTTCGATCTCCGGCTATCATATGCAGGAGGCCGGGGCGACGCAGGTGCAGGAGCTGGCCTTCACCATCGCCGATGGCATGGAATATGTGAAATATGGGGTCGCGAGCGGCCTCGACATCGACAAGTTCGCCGGGCGGCTGAGCTTTTTCTTCGCAATCGGTATGAACTTCTTCATGGAAGTCGCTAAATTGCGGGCAGCGCGGGTGTTGTGGCATCGCGTGATGACGCAGCTGGGCGCGAAGGACGAGCGCAGCAAGATGCTGCGGACCCATTGCCAGACCAGCGGCGTGTCGCTGACCGAGCAGGACCCGTACAACAACGTCATCCGCACGACGATCGAGGCGATGGCAGCGATGCTGGGCGGGACCCAATCGCTGCATACCAACGCGCTCGACGAAGCGATCGCGCTGCCGACCGATTTCTCCGCGCGCATCGCCCGCAATACGCAGCTGGTGATCCAGGAAGAGACCGGCATGACCAATGTCGTCGATCCGCTGGGTGGCAGCTATTATGTCGAGGCGCTGACCCAGGAGCTGGTCGACAAGGCGTGGGCGATCATCGAGCGGGTCGAAGGCGAGGGCGGGATGGCCAAGGCGGTCGCCGCCGGCTGGCCCAAGGCGATGATCGAGGAAGCAGCCGCCGCCACCGCCGCGCGGATCGACCGGGGCGAGCAGGTGATCGTCGGCGTCAACAAATACCGCAAGACCGAGGAAGACCCGATCGACATCCTCGACGTCGACAACCATGCGGTGCGCGAAGCGCAGGTGGCGCGGATCGCGCGGGTCAAGGCGACGCGCGACGAAGCGGCGTGCCAGGCGGCGCTGGACGCGCTGCGGGACGGCGCGCGGGGGGATGGCAATCTGCTGGAACTCGCAGTCGTGGCGGCGCGGCACCGCGCGACGCTGGGCGAGATCAGCCTGGCGATGGAGGATGTATTCGGGCGGCACGGGACGGTGCCGACCCCGGTCAAGGGCGTCTATGGCGGCGCCTATAATGCGGACGATAGCTGGGAGCGGTTGAAGGACGGCGTTGCCGCGACCGAACGCCGGCTGGGCCGTGCGCCGCGCATGCTGGTCGCCAAGATGGGGCAGGACGGGCATGATCGCGGGGCGAACCTCGTCTCCTCCGCATTCGGCGATCTGGGGTTCAAGGTGGTGCCGGGTCCGCTGTTCCAGACGCCGCAGGAGGCGGCCGAGCTGGCGCTGGCCGAGGATGTCGATGTGGTCGGCGTCTCCAGCCTGGCGGCGGGGCACAAGACGTTGATCCCGCAGCTGATCGGCCATCTGCGCGACGCCGGGCGGAGCGATATCAAGGTGATCGCGGGCGGGGTGATCCCGGCGCAGGATTATCAGGTGCTGCGCGACGCGGGGGTGCAGGCGATCTTTGGCCCAGGGACCAATTTGGTCAATGCGGCGGAGGAGGTGCTGACGCTGCTCGGCCATAATATGCCGCCGCAGGGCTGGGGGGACGAATGAGCGTGAATCAGGCAAATGTCGAACAGGAGGGCTGTGTGCTCTTCCCTCCCGCCCATGACCATTTACTAGGCGCGACTGGCATCGCGCTGATCTCGGTTGGCAGCGCCGTCAAAGTGAGCTTGGCCCGCGACGCCGTTGATGGGATGGCGGCGCGGTGAGTATCGCGCTGCTCTTTCTCGCATTGGTGCAGCTTCAGCCCGATCCGGTGCTCGACGAGGTGGGCACGGCGTTCGAGCTGGTGCGCGATAAGGGACTCGTCGCGGTAAGTGAGGACCGTATCGCGTCTGCTGCGGCGCGCGCGATAGGCAGCGGCGATCCGGCGACGGTGCGGAGCAAGGCCGATCTGATGGCAGCACTGGCAGTCGCAACCGGGCGCGAGGGGAGCGATCCTCGAATATTGGCGGGGGTGGCAATCGACGCGATGGTAGCCGAGACGGGGTATCCGGGAGGGTACATCGACATCGACGCGGTGTTGCGTGCCGCCGAGCAGCCGCAGGGCCATGAAAATCGGAGTCCGGGGTTGGCGGTGCGGCGAGAAGGCGACGTCGCGATTGTGACCTTCGCTCGGTTCGAGCGGGATAGCCGGAAGACTGTCAATGCGTTGGCAAAGGAGCCTCCGGTCGCAACGGCGCGTGCAGTTGTGCTCGACTTGCGCGGCAATACCGGCGGACCGTTGTCGACCGCCGTCGAGATCGCTGATCTGTTTCTCGATCAAGGTGAGATCGTGAGGCTGTGCGGGCGGCAAGCCGGGGATTGCGAGCGGCAATTCGCTCAAAAGGGTGACGTCGCAGGGGGACGTCCGATCGCCGTGCTGATCGATGGCAAAGTCGGTGGAGGGGCGGAAATCCTTGCCGCCGCCCTGCGTGACCATGGGCGCGCGCGGATCGTGGGTGAAACCAGCTTTGGAAATGGCGTGATCCGGACTTTGTTACAGTTGAGCCGTCGCTCCGCCCTGAGCCTCACCACTGCGCAAGCGTTCAGACCGAGCGGTGCGCCGATTCAGGGCACTGGCGTAACGCCGGATGTGATGGTTCCGGCGACCGCTGATGGTGCCGACGGTGCACTTGCAGCCGCGATCACGCTGCTGGGAGGTGGAGCGTGAACGCCCGGCCCGACGATTTCCTCCTCCACTCCTTGCGTTTCGCCGCTGCACGCGAGAACGGTGCTTCGGCACGCATAGCAATAACGGAAATGACGATGACCACCCGTACCGATTGGACCCGCGACGAGATCGCCGCGCTGTTCGACCTGCCGTTCATGGAGCTGGTCTATCAGGCCGCCACGGTCCACCGCGCGCATTTCGCGGCGGATGAGGTGCAGATGTCGACCTTGCTCAGCATCAAGACCGGCGGGTGTCCGGAGGATTGCGGCTACTGCAACCAGTCGACCCATGCCGAGACGGGGCTGAAGGCGACCAAGCTGATGGATGTCCGCGCGGTGCTGCAGGCGGCGGCGCAGGCCAAGGACAATGGCTCGTCGCGCTTTTGCATGGGCGCGGCGTGGCGCAATCCCAAGGACCGCGACATGCCCGCCATCGTCGAGATGGTGAAGGGCGTGCGCCAGATGGGCATGGAAACCTGCATGACGCTGGGCATGCTGACCGAGGGTCAGGCGGCGCAGCTGGCCGAGGCGGGGCTGGATTATTACAACCACAATATCGACACCTCGCCCGAGCGCTATGGCGAGGTGATCACGACGCGGACGTTCGAGGATCGGCTGGAGACGCTGGACCATGTGCGTGATGCGGGGATCAACGTGTGTTGCGGCGGTATCGTCGGAATGGGCGAAACGCGCGGCGACCGCGTGGGGTTCATCCACGCGCTGGCGACGCTGCCCAAGCATCCCGAGAGCGTGCCGGTAAACGCGCTGGTGCCGGTCAAGGGCACGGTGCTGGGCGACATGCTCCACGACACGCCGCTCGCGAAGATCGACCAGATCGAATTCGTCCGCACGGTCGCCGTGGCCCGGATCACGATGCCGGAATCCATGGTGCGCCTGTCCGCGGGTCGCGAGAGCATGAGCGATGAGACGCAGGCCCTGTGCTTCATGGCGGGGGCGAATTCGATCTTCACCGGCGACAAGCTGCTGACCACCGGCAATGCCGGGGACGACAAGGACGCGGCGCTGTTCGCGCGGCTGGGGATGCGGGCGATGGCGGGTGAGGTGAAGGCGGAGCTGGAGGCGGCGGAGTGATGCGCCTCCAAATTTTGGTCGGCACCTACATCGTCGGATCAATCGCGTTGGCAGTTTTCGTGCTCGCGCACGGCTATGCTTACTCGGGTGCAGAGTTTCATTGCCTTGATCTGCGAGGCGACCTTTCTCGCTGCATTCGCTCAATCCAGCAACCAATTGAGATCAAGGCGGGCATCGCCGCGTTGATCTGGCTCGCAGCGACCGGACTAATCATCCGAGAGTGGAAGAAGAAATAATGTTCAAGAAAATCCTGGTCGCCAATCGGGGCGAGATTGCGTGTCGGGTGTTCCGCACGGCCAAGCGGATGGGGATTGCGACGGTCGCGGTCTATTCCGATGCCGATGCGCGCGCGCCGCATGTGTTGATGGCGGATGAGGCGGTGCGGCTGGGGCCTGCGCCGGCGGCGGAGAGCTATCTCAAGGCGGAGCTGATCCTCGCCGCGGCCAAGGCGACGGGCGCGGATGCGATCCATCCGGGCTATGGCTTCCTGTCGGAGCGCGAGAGCTTTGCCAAAGCGTGTGCGGAGGCGGGGATCGCCTTTGTCGGGCCGCCCGCCAATGCGATTGCGGCGATGGGCGACAAGATCGAGTCCAAGAAACTCGCCAAGGCGGCGGGGGTCAATGTCGTTCCCGGCTATCTGGGTGAGATCGCCGATACCGATGAGGCGGTGAAGATCGCGTCGGACATCGGCTATCCGGTGATGATGAAGGCGTCGGCGGGCGGCGGCGGCAAGGGGATGCGGCTGGCGTGGAGCGAACAGGACGTCCGCGAAGGCTTTGAGGCGACCAAGCGCGAGGGGCTGGCGTCGTTCGGCGACGATCGCGTGTTCATCGAGAAGTTCATCGAACAGCCGCGCCATATCGAGATCCAGCTGATCGGCGATCAGCATGGCAACATCGTCTATCTGGGCGAGCGCGAATGTTCGATCCAGCGGCGGCACCAGAAGGTGGTCGAGGAGGCGCCGTCGCCCTTCGTCACGCCCGAGATGCGCCGCAAGATGGGCGAGCAGGCGGTCGCGCTGGCGCGGGCGGTGGGCTATTATAGCGCGGGGACGGTCGAATTGATCGTCTCGGGTGCCGACAAGACCGGCGATGGCTTCTACTTCCTCGAAATGAATACCCGGCTGCAGGTCGAGCATCCGGTGACCGAGGCGGTTACGGGGTTGGACCTTGTCGAGCAGATGATCCGGGTGGCGGCGGGCGAGAAGCTGGCGTTCACGCAGGATGAGGTCACGCTGACCGGCTGGGCGATCGAGAACCGCGTCTATGCCGAGGACCCGTATCGCGGGTTTCTGCCGAGCACCGGGCGACTCGTGCGCTATGCGCCCCCGGCGGCGCAGGAGACCCCCTATGGCGCTGTCGGCGGCGACGGCTATGTCCGCGTCGATGATGGCGTTGCCGAGGGGGGCGAGGTCAGCATGTTCTATGACCCGATGATCGCCAAGCTGATCACCTGGGGCAACACCCGCGACGAGGCGGCCGATCTGCAGGTCGCGGCGCTTGACCGGTTCCAGCTGGACGGGCTGGGCAACAATATCGATTTCCTGTCGGCGCTGATGCAGCATCCGCGCTTCCGCTCGGGCGCGCTGACCACCGGTTTCATCGCGGAGGAATATCCCGAGGGGTTCGAGGGGGCGCCCGCCGACGCGACGCTGCTGCGCAAGCTGGCGGCGGTGGCGACGGTGCTGGACCTGGTTCAGGCTTCCCGGGCGGTCGAGATTTCCGGGCAGCTCGCCACGCCGACCATGTCGACCGAGCGCGTCGTGCTGATCGGCGGCGAGCGGTTCGATATCAGCGTCGATGGCCACGCCGGAGGGATGCTGGTCAACTTCGACCCGAATGAAGCGCCACTCGACATTGCCACGGGCTGGCAGCCGGGGCAGCGGCTGGCGCAATTCCGAATCGATGGCGAGGAATTGCTGAGCGTCGGCGTGCAGCGTGGCCGTGCAGGATGGACGCTGCGCACGCGCGGAGCGGCGCATGACGTCAAGGTCTATGCACCGCGCGTCGCGGAACTCGCCGGCCACATGATCGAGAAGATTCCGCCGGACATGAGCCGCTTCCTGCTCGCGCCGATGCCGGGGCTGTTGACCCGGATCGAGGTGGGCGAGGGCGAGAAGGTCGAGGCGGGTCAGCCGCTCGCCGTCGTGGAAGCCATGAAGATGGAGAACATCCTGCGCGCCGAGAAGGCGGGCGTGGTCAAGGCGATCAACTTCGCTGCGGGCGACAGCCTAGCGGTGGATGCGGCGATCCTGGAGTTTGAGTGAGGCTTGAGGCCGACGCGGCCTTGAGAAACTGAAGAAGAAGCCCCCCCCAACCCCTCCCGCAAGCGGGAGGGGCTAAGAAGAAGGTGGTCGCTCCGACCTCAAGCCATCGGCGGGGTTGCGGGCAGGACCACGGTGATGCGCAGGCCGCCGATCGGGGAGTTGCTTGCCTCGATCCGGCCGTGATGCCCCTCGACGATCGCGCGGGCGGTGGCGAGGCTGAGGCCCGATCCGCCGGGGGTTTCCTTGGCGTTGGCGCGGTAGAAGGGCTCGAACAACTGCTGGGCGAGCTGCACATCGATGCCCGGGGCATTGTCATCGACAATCAGCCGCCACGCGTCGCGCTGGCTTTCCAGGCCGAGCACGATGCGGCCGCCGCGCGGGACGTAGCGCATGCTGTTTTCGATCAGCGCGCCGAACAATTGCTCGATCCGTTCCGCGTCCCACTTCACAAGGATGGTGTAAGGCGGGAGATTGCTGGTTTCGAGGCGCACGCCCGCCGCTTCAGCGCGCTTGGCATGGCTGTAAATCGCATTGTGGATCAGCGCGCGCGGATCGACATCGGCAAAACGCAGCGGAAGGCGGCCGAGATCGGCGAGCGCGACGGCGTGAAGATCCTCGGCCATGCGGGCGAGGCGGTTCTGGTCGGCCTCGATCGCGGCCTTGAACTCGGGCTCGGCGGTCAGTGCTTCCTGAAGCTCCGACAAATGGCCGCCGAGCGAGGCGATCGGCTCGCGCAGCTCTTCGGCGATCATCACCAGCCAGGTGCGACGCGCGGTCTCGATCCGCTCAAAGCGGTTGGCGATGCGGCGCAGGTTGCGCATTGTACCGACGATCTCACGCGGGCCGCGCTCGTCGAAATAGATGTCGCCATCGCCATCGGCGACCTCATGGCTGAGGCGCAGCAATTCGCGCTGGGGCTTGGACCAGCGCCCGGCCAGCCAATAAGCCGCGCCGAGCAGCAAGGCGAGGAGGCCTGCGAGGATCGCGCCGATCCCGATATAATGGTCGCGCAGCAGCGCGCGGTCGCGATCAGCGAGCTGGGGCGACCGGACGATTCGGGCGCTGGCAACGGTGCGGCCACCGACAACGATCGGGCGGTCGAGCAGCGCAGGCCCGGCGGCGGGACCGCCGAGCAGCCGGTCGTCGGCACCGACGATCGCCACGCGGCCGCCGAGCACATTCGGGTCGCGCCGGTCGAGTTCGGCAACGATGCGATCATAGGGTTTGCCGGCGGCGGCGGCTTCAGCGGCGAGCGCGGCAAAGGCGTCGAGCTGTGCGGCATCGCGGCTGCGCAGCGCGCGCTCGCTGGTGGTGTAGACATTCCACAACAACAGCCCTCCGCCGACCGCAACGATCAGCAGCGCCTGCGCCGCCAGTGCCGTGAACATGCCCCGAAACAACCGCACTCTCATCTCCCCATCCGATCCGTCCCCCGACGGACCGGTCCCGAAAATCGCCTATTCGATCCCGGCATCGAGCGAATCCAGGATCCGCGCGCCCGCCATGAACACCGCGATGGGGCAGACTGCGAACAGCAGCCATCCGCCAAAGCCGGGATATTGCTCCAGATAGTGAATGCCGCGCTCAACCGCCCCGACGCCAAGACCGTAGATCACGGCAAACGCCTCGAATCTCGTCTTGATCGTGAAGAGGCGTTTGATGCGTGACAGCATGGCAATCGTTACGCAAGAGACAGGCCAAGTGCGGAAATGCGCGGCTTCGCATTAACGACTATGGTTACCTGTCAATTAACCCGACAGTGATGCCGGATCGATGTCGAGCGCGTCGAGCAGCGCGGTGCGCGCGGTTGCAATGCGGGCGATCAGCGTGGGGTCGCCGATCTGGTCCTGGGCGATGGCATCGGGCCAGTGCGTCTCGATCACTGCGGCGATGCGGTCGAGCTTTGCCGGATCGACGAGGAAGCGGGGGTCGACGGTCGCCGGGTCGGCAACGACGCGCAGGCGCAGACAGGCGGGGCCGCCGCCATTGGCCATCGATTGGCGGACATCGACCACTTCGAGGTGACGGATCGGCCCGTTTCCGGCGAGATGGCGCTGGAGCCAGCTCCATACGCTTGGAGTATCGCGGGCTTCGGTGGGGAGGATGAGGCCGGTCTCACCGCCCGGCAGCGTCACCAATTGGGCGTTGAACAGATATGAGCTGATCGCGTCGGCCAGGCTGACTTCGGCAGTTGGGACTTCCACGATTTCGACGCGGGGCATCAAGCGGCGCAGATCGGCGTAAAAGCTGTCCTTGTCGGCGAAGGCCAGTTCGTGCGCGAAGAGGATGTTGGCGTTGGCAACCGCGACGACGTCATTGTGGAACGCGCCGGCGGCGATCGCTTCCTCGGACTGCTGGACGAACAGCGTGCGTGCAGCGTCTAGCCCGTGGCGGCGGACGACGGTTGCGCTCGCCTCGCGATGCTGGCGGGCGGGGAAGGGGCCGCCGCTGATGCCATAGACGAACACCTCGACGCCGGGCGCGTCATGGTCGGGGGCAAGGCGCATATGGTTGGCCGCGCCTTCGTCTCCGAACGGGGCGGGGACGGGGCCGTGGACGCGGAAGGCATCGTGCGCGAAGGCGAGGCGGAGCTGGGCCAGCGTCTCGGGCCATTCATGGCTGCGATGCGGCATCGTGACGAGGTTGGCGACGGTCAGGTGGCAGCGTCCGTCGGCTGTGTCGGGCGCGGGGGAGACGGTGGCGGCGTTGGCGGCCCACATTGCAGAGGCCGACAGCGCCTGCGCCTGAAGGTGCGGCGCGGCGTCGGCATAGGTCGTGGCAAGGCTGTCCAGCCAGCGATGGTCGGGCCGGGCATGGGGCAGCAGGATGCCCTGGGTCAGCCCGAGCGCGAGGTTGGCGCGCATCTTGGCAATGCCCTGGAGCGCCGCCGCGCGGGGTTGCGACAACGCCCCCTGATTGCGCGTGGCGGCGAGGTTGCCGTGGCTTAAGCCGGCATAATTGTGACTGGGACCGATGATACCGTCGAAGTTGATCTCAACGCGGGGCATGGCACACGTCCTGGCCCACGCCGACGTCGAGCAGTGCGGCGGCGGCGGGGTCGAGCGTTACGCCCTCATCGCCGCGCTTGATCCGGCCGTGACACGCGCGGAACTCGGCGAGCGTGCCGCGCGCGATAATGCTCGCGTCCCCGCCGGGCGCGATGTGCGCGACTGGCTGGGTCCGGCAGTCGCGGATCGTCACGACATTGTCGGTCCGTGCGGTCATGGTCGGGCCGCCGTCGAAAATGTCGATGTAATTCTCGAACGCGAACCCCTCATGCTCGAGCATCCGCATCGCCGCGCGGCCGGAGGGGTGGGGGACGCCGATGACGCTGCGCGCATGGTCGGTGAGCATCGCGGTATAGACCGGGTGGCGCGGCATCAGGTCCGCGATGAACTGGTTGCCGTGGATCGCGTTGAATTCGTCGGCCTGCTGGAAGCTCATCCCGAAGAAACGCCCCGCAACGCCGTCCCAGAAGGGCGATCCGCCCGCCTCGTCGATCACGCCGCGCAGTTCGGCGAGAATGCGGTCGGCGAAGCGCGCGCGGTGCATCGCGATGAACAGATAGCGGCTGCGGGCGAGCAGCATGCCAAGGCCTCCGGCACGCTCGCCGGGGTGGAGGAACAGCCCGCCAACCTCGCTCGATCCCTCCAGATCGTTGACGAGGTTCAGGATCTCCGCGCGGAAGGTGCGGCCGAGCGCCTCGCTATGCTTGGTCACCGTGCCCATGCGGTAGGAGTAGAAGGGCCAGCGCTGACCGACCTGGGTGAAGATCTGGCACGTGCCGCGCACCTCCTGCGTCGCGGTGTTTTCGAGGACGAGGACGAACAATTCGTCCTTCTTTGCGTCGTCGGTGCGGGCGAAGGCCTCGGCGCTGCGCTCCAGCTTGGCCTTGAGCGCGGGCTTTTCGGGAGGAAGGTTGGTGAAGCCGCCGCCGGTGAGCTTGGCCATCTCGTAGAGATGCTGCAGGTCGTCGGCGCGGGCGGGACGGATGATGAAGGTCATACGCGGCCCTTTTCGATGATGCGCAAAATGGTCAGCGCCGACAGGGCGGCGCGTTCGGGCAGGCTGTCGGCGATCAGAAATTCCTCCTGCGAATGAATGGCGCCCCCGCGCGCGCCCATCGTGTCAACGACGGGGACGCCGCAGGCGGCGATGTTGTTGCCGTCGCACACGCCGCCGGTGGCTTTCCAGGCGACGGGGATGTCGAGATCCGCGCCGGCTTGCTTGACCAGACCGAACAGCCGCTCGGCACCCGGGTCGAGCGGCTTGGGCGGGCGGTTGAAGCTGCCATGGACATGGACCGAGACATCATGGTCGGCGGCGATCGCGTCGGCGAGTGCGTGGACTGCGGCCCCGGCGCGCTGGATGGCGTCGGGCGAGGCTGGGCGGAAATTGACGCGCAGGATCGCGAGATCGGGGACGACATTGTTCGGCCCGCCGCCCTCGATCCGCGCCGGGTTGACCGATAGGTCGTCGGTCATCAGCTGTGACAGCCGCAGCGCGAGATCGGCGGCGGCGACCAGCGCGTTGCGACCGTCGCGCGGGTTGCGACCGGCATGCGCGCTGCGTCCGCGCACGACGATCGAGAAATTGCCGGTGCCGCCACGCGCGCCCGCGAGCGTGCCGTCGGGGAGTGCGGGTTCGTAGGTCAGCGCTGCGACCTTGCCCTTTGCTGCCTGTGCGATCAGCGCGGCGGACGCGAAGGAGCCGGTCTCCTCATCCGAGTTGACCACGACTTCATAGCCGAACCGCGCCGCCGCCGGGGTCGCCTCGACCGCTTGCAGTGCGGCAAGCATCAGCGACAGGCCGCCCTTCATGTCCGCTGCGCCGGGCGCGTTGAGGATGCCGTCGGGGAGCCAGGTCGTGCTCTGGAACGGGTGATCGGCGGGGAAGACGGTGTCCATATGGCCGGTGAACAGCATCTGCACCGGAGCCTCGGGCCGCACGCGCAGGTGGACGTGGCGACCATGTGCGAGCGATTGCACCGTGCCGCTGGTATCGACCATCTCGACCGGGCTGGGTTCGACCAGGGTGAGGTCGCCGGGCAAGGCGGCAAAGGCGTCGGCGAGCAGACCCGCCATCGTCGCCAGCCCATCCAGATTGCGCGTGCCGCTATTGACCGCGACCCAGCGCTCGACCTGCGCCAGCATCGGCGCGGCGCGGGCCGCCTCGACCGCGGCGGCTTCGATTGTGTTCAGCCCCATGCAGGGGGTGTATCGGCTCCCGCGCGGCGGGTGAACCCCCTGTGGCTGGAAAAGTAACGCTTGTTACGAGTTAGAACAGTCGCGTGAGCATGTAGAACAGCGCGCCGACCGCTGCCGAAGCCGGAATGGTGATGACCCACGCCGCGATGACATTCTGCGCCACGCCCCAGCGCACCGCGCTCGCGCGGCGGGCGGTGCCGGCACCGATGATGCTTCCGGTGATCGTATGGGTGGTCGAGACGGGGATGCCGAGCAGCGACGCGGTGAACACCATGATCGAGCCGCCGGTGGAGGCGCTGAACCCCTGATGCTGCGACAATTTTGTGATGCGCGTGCCCATCGTTTCGATGATCTTCCACCCGCCCGACAACGTGCCCAACGCGATCGCGATGTAGCAGGCGATGGCGACCCAGTGCGGCACGTGGAACTCGCCCGACAGATAGCCGGTCGAATAGAGCAGCACGGTGATGATCCCCATCGTCTTTTGCGCGTCATTCAGGCCGTGCGCGGTCGAATAGGCGGCGGAGGAGGCGAGGTGGAGCCAGCGGAAGCTCTTTTCGGCGGTGCGGTTGCTGACGCGGTGGAGCGCCCAACTTGAGAGGAGCATCACCAGCATCGCAAGCAGCATGCCGAGCAAGGGCGATAGCACGATCGCGATGAGGGTCTTGTTGAGGCCGCTCCACTGGATGCCGGTAAAGCCCGCATGCGCGACGCCCGCGCCGACGATCCCGCCGACCAGCGCGTGGCTGGACGAAGAGGGGATGCCTTTCCACCAGGTGACGACGTTCCAGAACATCGCCCCGACCAGCGCGCCGAACACGACTGAAGGGGTGACGAGATCCTTGTCGATCAGCCCCTTGCCGATCGTTTCGGCCACCTTGTGCAGTTCAGGCCAGGCGAGCGTCAGAAAATAGGCGGCGAAGTTGAAGAAGGCGGCAAAGCCGACCGCCTGAACCGGGCCGAGCAGGCGCGTCGCGACGACCGTGGCGATCGAGTTGGCGGCGTCGTGCAGGCCGTTCAGAAAGTCGAACGCCAGCGCGAGGATGATCAGGCCGACGAGCAGCGGAAAGGCGAGTTCGTGCATCGGATCGGATCAGGCGTGGTCGATGACGATGCCGTCAATCTCGTTCGCGACATCCTCCAGCGCGTCGGTGATCCGTTCGAGATGCTTGTAGATCTCGCGGGCGACCATGAACTTCATGGCGTCATCGCCATAGGCCTTGAACGCGCGGCGCACGCCCGCGTCGTGGATGTCGTCGGCATGCCCCTCCATCCGCACAAGACGCTCGGTCAACTCGTGCAGGCGGACGCCGTTCTTCGCGACATCGCGCAGCAGCGGCATGGCTTCGGCAGTCAGCCGCGCGGCATCGACGATGATGGCGACGATGTCGCGCATCTCGGGCTCGAACGTGTCGACCTCATACAGGTCGACTGCGGCGGCGGCGGCCTGCATCTCGTCGATCGCGTCGTCCATCGCGCCGATCAGGCTGGTGATCGCGCTGCGGTCGAACGGGGTGAGGAAGGTCTTGCGGACGGTTTGCAACACTTCGCGGATGATTCCGTCCGCGTCATGCTCACGCTCCATGATCTCCCGGATATGGTCGCTGGTCGCGCCATTGCCCTGGAACAGACGCGATAGCGCGTCGGCGGCGGCGGTAATGGTCACCGCATGCGCCTCGAACAGTTCGAAGAAATTTCCGGTCTTGGGCAGAAGGCGCTGAAACCACGCGAACATTTGGCTTGCTTTCGATTTTTGCGCGACGACGGCGAGCATGCTCGTCCGCCGCGCGGCGGCATTGAATTCGGTCGGGCCGAAGCTGCGGATCAGCTCCCGAAGGTCGGGCTCGTCGACCGCCTCCGCGGCTTCGGCAAGCGTGAACCAGCGGCGCTCGCGCTGATCCTGCTCCTTCCAGCGCGCCAGTTCGGCGGTGACGGCGAGCGGGAACACCTCGACATCCGCCATCAGATGCGCACCGTTGCCGCGCCGCTTGCGATAGCGATAGGCGCCGATCGGGGTGGGGCAGGCGGCACCAATCACGCCCGCCTCTTCCTCCGCCTCCTCGGCGGCGGCGAGGTGCGGGGGCGTGCCGTTGGCGACATTGCCCTTCGGAATCACCCAGCGACCCGTGCCGCGCGACGTGACGAGCAGCACGCGCACGGGGGCGTCGATGGCAGTGCCATCGGTGCGATAGGGCAGGGCGGCGATCTGGCGAATGGCTTTGGCTCCGGGTTGCGGCCCGATGCCCGATTTCACCGAATGTTACAATCGTGTGAAGTTACTGTGACACTTCTTGGCTGATTTCAGCTGCGCTGAAACGGCACCGGCCCGCTCCCCCACCCGGCCACCCATATGATGCTCGCGCTGGGTGGCCGGGTGGGGGAGCGGGCCGGTCCCGCCAAACAGAAGGTGACGCTAGAAATCCACCAGCAGCGACGCGCGTGTCGTCGTGTCGGTGCTCTTGCGGCCGTTCGGCGGCGCGCTTTCGTAGTTCACAGCGTAGGACATCTGGGTCGAGAACGGGCCGAATAGTTTGACGCGCAGCGCCGATTTGCCGGTGATCGTGCTGTTCTGCTGCTCGACGAACGCCGAGGCGTCCTGGCTGAAGGTGACGCCTCGGCTCAGCTTCCAGTCGAGGTCCAGCTTGCCGCGTGCCGCCACTTGGCGCTCGGTCGGGGCGGTGACGAACTCGGTGTAGCGGAACGCCGGGCCGATTTCGAGGTCGAGGGTCAGCGCGGGGGACTTGACCGCCGAATAGCCGGCGCCGGCCGAGATCGCATAGCGCTCGTCGAAGCCAAGGAAGCGGTCGCTTTCAAATTGCGCAGCACCATAGACATAGGCGCGGTCGTCGATCTTCCAGTTCGGCTCATAAGACGCGAGATAGCGTTCGCGGACGGTCTGGCCGAGGCTTTCCTGATAGTCGGCCTGGATGCGCAGCTTGTGCCGCCAGCGCAGCGCCTCCCGCTTGAGGTCGAGGATACCGGTCAGGCCGAGCGTTTCGGTGTTGCCGGTGGTGAAATAGCCGCCCAGCTCGGCGCGCCCCTTGATCAGGTCGAGGAACTTGGCTTCGCGCAGGCGGCGCTCGGCGGCTTCTTTGCGTTCACGTTTCCATGCGCTTGCCGTCTTTTCAAACTGCGCTGCGCGCTCCTTGTCGGCGGCCTTGGCATATTTGACGATCGCGTTGACCGCGCCCTCGTCGCCCGCCTTCATCGCGGCGTCGAGCATCGCCTTGACCTCCGACGAGCGCTCGACCGACTGGTTGGGCGGCGGGGGCGGGGGTGCCTCCTGCGGCGACGATGCGGTGACATCGGCGTTGGCGAGCAGCAGCGGGGCTGCGACGAGCAGGAGCAGGGATGTGCGCATGTAACCGGTTACTATCCGATTCCGGTCAAAAGATCGAGTGCGGTGCAACATCAGGCGCGCTCCCCATCGCTTAGGCCCAGCGGCTCAGCGAAAATGTCGAGCAGCCGGACATAGAGATCGCGCTTGAACGGGACGATCACGTCAGGCAGCTCGCGCGGGTCGAGCCAGCGCCACGCGCGGAATTCGGGTTCGGCCGTCGCGATGTCGATCGCTTCGTCGCCAGCGGTCAGGCGGAACAGGAACCAGCGCTGACGCTGGCCGCGCCATTTGCCCTTCCACACCTTGCCGATCAGATCGTCGGGCAGGTCATATTCCAGCTCGATGTCGGGCGCGGCGAGCAGATCGACATGGTCGCGGACGACGCCGGTCTCCTCCCACAATTCGCGATAGGCAGCGTCGAGCGGGTCTTCGCCCGGATCGATCCCGCCTTGCGGCATTTGCCACGCCTCCAGCGTCGAATCGAGGCGCTGGCCGACGAACACCTGGCCGTGCGCGTTGCGCAGGATCACCCCGGCGCAGGGGCGATAGGGAAGGGCGTCGCGGTCAATCATGCGGCGGCCTGCGCCATCACGCGGTTCGCCTCGGCCTCGGTCAGCAGCGCGCGGAACGCGATGAGCATCGCAGCCACGTCACCTTGGGCGGAGGGGATTGCACGGCGCAGCGTGATGAAGCCGTGGATATTGCCCACTGCCTCACGAAACACGACCGGCACGCCGGCAGCGGCGAGGGCTCCGGCATAGGCGCGACCCTGATCGCGAATCGGGTCGAGGCTGGCGGTGAGGATCAGCGCGGGGGGCAGGCCCTCCAGCGTCGCATGGCGCATCGGCGAGGCGCGCGGATGGGCGACATCGGCGGCATAGCATTCGTTGAACCAGTCCATCGCCTTGGCCGTGAGCAGATAGCCGTCGCCGAAATGGTCGGCCGAGGGGTAGCTGCCGCCGACGTCCGCTGCAGGGTAGATCAGCAGCTGACCGATCACCGGGACCGCAGCGGGGGTGTCGCGCAGGTCGATCGCGGCGACTGCGGCGATCTGTCCCCCGGCGCTGTCGCCCGCGAGCGCAATGCTGGTGACCGCGCGGCCGAGCTCTGCGGGGCTGGTCGCGACCCAGCGCGCTGCCGCTTCGCAATCGTCCGATGCGGCGGGCCAATGGTTTTCCGGAGCCAGGCGATAATCGACCGACACCACCGGCAGGTCGAGCGCGCGGCTCAGCTCGGCGGTGAAGCTGGCATGGCTGTCGATATTGCCGATGACGAAGCCGCCGCCGTGAAAAAACAGCACGACCGGGCCGGGTTCGCGCTTCTCCCGCACGTCGAACAGGCGGGCGGGGATGTCGCCAGCGGGGCCGGGGATCGTCAAATCCTTGATCGTTGCGAGTTCGCCCAGCGGCAGATCGACTAGGTCCTTCATCGCCAGATATTGCGCGCGATAGGCCTCGGGCGTGGGCGGCCAGGGCATTTCGGGCATCGCGGCGAGCATGTCGAGAAAGGCGCGGGTGTCGGGACGGACGAAATGGTCGGCCAAGATCGGGTCTCCTCTTTTGATCCCTATAAGCCGGGGCAAGACCGCTCGTCCATCGGACACCCATGTCATAAACTTGCTATGCCAAGGTCGCGGATTTGTCGCGAAGCCTTCATGCTGCAGTCGCGAAACGACATTAGCCGCCCCCCTAACGATCAGGGGGATCCGAAAATGAAACTGTTGCTGTGCGCCACCGCCACTCTGCCGGCCTTTGTCTTGTCCGCGCATGCGCAGGAGGTTGCCGATGACGAGATCGTCGTGACCGGTCAGCGCGCGCAGCAGGAGCGGGCGATCGAGATCAAGCGCGACGCGATCGGGATCATCGACGTTGCCGCAGCGGACGAGATCGGTCGCCTGCCCGACCGGAACGTCGCCGAAGTGGTCGAGCGGCTGCCCGGCGTCGGCGTCACTTATGACCAGGGCGAGGGCCGTTATGTCGCGATCCGCGGTATTCCCTCCGACCTCAACAATTACACTTTTGGTGGCGTCGAGATTGGCAATCCGGATGGCCAGAACCGCTCGCTGCCGCTCGACATCGTGTCGGGCCAGCTGCTCAATCGCGTTGAAGTGAGCAAGGCGAAGACGGCCAATCAGGACGGGCAGGGGATTGGTGGCTCGATCAACCTGGTGCCTCAGACTGCGTTCGATTTCCGCGATCGCTTCATCCTTCAGGCCAATGGACAGGTCGGCTATCAGGAGCTGAACGAGAAAGTGCCGGTGCGCGGCGACGTGAGCGTCGGCGCGCGCTTCGGTGCGGATGAAGAGTTCGGCGTGCTGATCGGCGGCAGCTATTCGGAGCGGACCTTTGCCAGCTATGGCGTCTATCCCGACGACTGGCGCCCGGTGTCGGGCGCTGCGCGCGGTGGGATGCCGATCAACATCAAATATACCGACTACAGCCTGAAGCGCGAACGGATCGGCGCAGCGGGATCGCTCGACTGGCGCTCCGGCGATCATGAACTCTATCTGCGCGGCATCTATTCGAAGTTCACCGAGGACGAATATCGCCAGCGCTATCGCCTCGATTTCGCGACCGATGCGCTGATCGCATCGCCGGCGTTCAGCTTCGCGGCGGGCGGCAACAGCGGGACAGTCACTGGAACCCCGAATGTCGGCGTCGGCGGTGGCAGCGGCCCGGAGCGCCGTCAGGACTTGCGCCTTGAGTATAAGGAAAAGTCGATCCTGGCCGGGATGCTGGGCGGATCGAGTCGGTTCCGCGACGTGAAGGTCGATTATGTCGTCGCGCGCGTGCACAATGAGGTGCGCGAGCCGAACCAGTTGTGGCAGTTCCGCTGCAACCCCGGCACGGTCGATTTCAACTTCGCCGAGCGGGTCTTTACCGCAACGCCCCGCACCGAATGCGCCGCCAGCCAGCTGAACTTCCGCCAATATGCCGAGCAGTTCGAGACGGGCGACGAGGATATCTGGCAGGGCAAAGCCGACCTGACCTGGACGATCCCGGGCATGGAAGACAGCTTCGTTGCGGCGGGCGGCAAATTCCGCCTGACCGATAAGAGCTTTGACAGCCGCAACGATAGCTGGACCCGTGGTGGCAACGCGACAACGCGGTTCACCCTGGGCCAGTTCAATCTCGCCGGCCCGACCGTGCTGGTCTATCCCGACGGCGACGACCGGCCCTATGCCAACGGCCCGACGATCGACGCGGCTGCGATCACCACCTGGACCGCCGCCAATTTGGCCGGCCCCTATTTCGTTCGAGACAATGCCGCGACGCTGGCGAATGCCACGCTCAACGACATCTTTATCGAGGAAGATGTGTGGGCGGGCTATGCGATGGCGAGCCTGAAGTTCGGGCCGCTGACGATCACGCCGGGTCTGCGCTATGAGCGGACCACCAGCACGGTCACCGGATCACGGTTGCAGAACGGCACGACCATCGTACCGGTGCAGGAGCGCAACCAATATTCCGACTGGCTGCCCAGTATCATCATCCGCATGGACGCGGGCGACAAGTTCAGCTTCCGCATGGCCTATACCCGCAATCTGGGGCGCCCCAACTACAGCCAGCTCTCGCCCGGCGGCGCGCTCTCCTATGAGGAGGGCAACGGCAACGGGACGTTCGAGGGCAGCTTCTCGACCGGCAACCCCGATCTGCTCCCCTATCGCGCGGACAGCCTCGACCTGTCGGCGGAATATTATTTCGCCAAGGGAGGGCTGATCTCGCTCGGCGCGTTCGTCAAATATATCGACAACCCGATCTTCACCCAAAACTACACGCTGACGAACACCAGCTTTGCCGGCCTCAATTTCGAGCGGTTGAGCTTCTCGCAGCCGCAAAATGCCGACAAGGCCGAGCTGATCGGGGTCGAGGCGGCGTTCCAGATGCAGTTCACCTTCCTGCCGGGCTTCCTCTCGGGCTTTGGCTTCGAGGCGAACGGCACGCTGGTCAGCTCGTCGCTGACGCTGCCCAATGGTCGCGTCTCGACCTTCCCGAGCCAGTCGGAGTTTCTCTATGGTGCGCAGCTCTTCTACCAGGCCGGGCCGGTCGAGGCGTCGGTCGCGTACCACAATACCGGCGCATCGCTGATCGCGGTGGGCGGGCTGGCCTATCAGGATCAGTATAATGACGATTTGCGCCGGCTCGACGCCAAGGTGAAGTTCCAGATCACCGAGAATATCTCGGTCTTCGCCGAGGCGCAGAACCTGACCGACGAGCCGACCCGTCAATATCAGGGCGACCGGACCGACTGGTTCGTGCAGAATGAACGCTATGGCCGGACCTTCTGGGCCGGCGCGTCGGCGAAATTCTGATGAGCCTGCTGCTCGCCCTTGCCCTTCAGGCGTCGCTGGTGGCGCCTGAGGTTTCCCGGATCCCCGCCGCCGACGCCGATCAGGGCGTCGCGGCGGGCGTGCGCGACCTGTATGCGATCGACAACAATGTCATTGCGCGGATCGACCGAACGACCGGCAAGACCGTGGCACGCTGGGAGGGCAGCAAGACGTATTACCCGCACATCAACAGCTGTATCCTCAAGGGGCAGCGGTTGGTGTGCGCGGCGTCCAACTATCCCTCGGTGCCGCAGGCGAGTTCGATCGAAATGTTCGACGCGCGGACGCTGAAGCCCGTCGCCAGTCGCAGCCTTGGGCCAGGGCGGGGGTCGCTGACTTGGCTCGACTGGCATCAGGGAAGCTGGTGGGCGTGCTTCGCCCATTATGGCAAGCGCGGGGGCGAGCCGGGCCGCGATGCGCGCTACACCACGCTGGTGCGGTTCGACGCGAACTTCGTCGAGCTGGGCGCGTGGCTATTCCCCGACAGTGTGATCGGACGCATGGCGCCGTATAGCGCGTCAGGTGGACGGTGGAACCGCGACGGGATCCTCTACATCTCCGGCCATGATTTGCCCGAACTCTACGCGGTCAAGCTGCCACCGGCGGGGACGGTGCTGGAGCATGTCGCGACGATCGCGGTCCCGACCGGCGGGCAGGCGATCGACTGGGATCCGATCGACCCGCGGATCTTGTGGACCATCGACCGACAGCAGGGCTTTCTGGTGTCCAGCCGCGTCCCCCCGGTGCTCCCGGCCAAGTGAAGCTTGCCGACAACAATAGAAGAATTTCGCTGTCGTCTGCGCAATCATGCTGCTAGGGGGCCAGCATGTTTCGAAAACGGCCCATTATCACCACCCGGACCGCGACCCGCCGCTGACAGGCTGGTCGCGCGGGTCCGGGTATCCGCCGCGAAACATTTCCGAAGGCGCGCCACGCATGGCCGCTGACTTCCCACCGAAGAATGACTATGTGCCGACCCGTATTCCGGGCGGCTCGACCGCATGAAAGGGTCTATTAATGGGTTACCGTGTCGTAGTCGCAGGCGCCACCGGCAATGTCGGGCGCGAAATGCTCGCCATTCTGGCCGAGCGCGAATTTCCGATCGATGAGCTGGCCGTGCTCGCATCGTCGCGCTCGACCGGCGATATGGTCGATTTCGGCGAGACCGGGAAACAGTATAAGGTCCAGAATATCGACCATTTCGACCCGACCGGTTGGGACATGGCGCTGTTCGCGATCGGGAGCGAGGCGACCAAGGTGCATGCGCCGCGCTTTGCAGCCGCCGGCTGCACGGTGATCGACAATTCGTCGCTCTACCGCATGGACCCGGACGTGCCGCTGATCGTGCCGGAAGTGAACCCGGAGGCGATCGACGGGTATAAGGCGAAGAACATCATCGCCAACCCGAACTGCTCGACCGCCCAGATGGTGGTGGCGCTGAAGCCGCTGCACGATGCGGCGAAGGTCAAGCGCGTCGTTGTCGCGACCTACCAGTCGGTGTCGGGCGCCGGCAAGCAGGGCATGGACGAGCTGTTCGAACAGTCGCGCAACATCTTTGTCGGCGACAGCGCCGAGCCGAAGAAGTTCACCAAGCAGATCGCGTTCAACGTGATCCCGCATATCGACAGCTTCCTGGACGACGGTTCGACCAAGGAAGAGTGGAAGATGGTGGTCGAGACTAAGAAAATCCTCGACCCCAAGGTCAAGGTGATCGCCACCTGTGTTCGCGTGCCGGTGTTCGTCGGCCATAGCGAGGCCGTCAATGTCGAGCTGGAGAACGAGCTGTCGGCTGAAGACGCGCAGAACATCCTGCGTGAGGCGCCGGGGATCATGCTGGTCGATAAGCGCGAGGATGGCGGGTATGTGACCCCGGTCGAGTGCGTTGGCGACTATGCCACCTTCGTCAGCCGCGTGCGCGAGGATTCGACCGTCGAGAACGGCCTCGCTTTCTGGTGCGTTAGCGACAATCTGCGCAAGGGCGCGGCGCTGAACGCGGTGCAGATCGCCGAACTCCTGGGCCGTCGTCACCTCAAGAAGGGCTGAGCGCCCACACATGGGCCTCCCCGCCGCGCAACGCTGGTGGCTGCTCGCATGCCTTGCGGGCGTCCCGCTGAGCGCGGTGGGGGCGGCCTATCCGCCCAACACCTGGCTGCAGGTCGGCCCAGTGGTGGCTGGCGTGCCGCTGGCATGGTGGGCGCTGCGCCGCTGGCCGTTCAGCACCGCCAGCGTGGCATGGGCGTGCAGCTTCGTCTTGCTGCACCTGTTCGCCGCGTGTTGGACCTATAGCAGCGTGCCGTACGATGCCTGGGGGCAGGCGGCGTTCGGCTTCAGCATCGATGCGGCGTTGGGGTTTCAGCGCAACATGTTCGACCGGCTGGTGCATTTCGCGTCGGGGCTATGCTTCGCGCTGCCGCTGGTCGAGGCCGGGATGCGCCACGCTGGCCTGACGCGGCGGATGGCGGTGGTGTTCATGCTGCTCGCTGTTCTGGCGATCGGTGCGGTCTACGAAATCTTCGAATGGATGCTGACGCTGGGCCTCAGTTCCGAAGCGGCCGAGCAGTATAATGGGCAGCAAGGCGACATGTTCGATGCGCCCAAGGATATGGCGCTGGCGCTGCTCGGCGCGCTGATCTGGATGATCAGTGCCCGGCTGCGGCAGGGTCGTGCGCAATCGGTGCCTTGGGGCGCTTGAGGAACAGCACCAGCGGGATCGACGCGGCCGTGACGATCATCATCGCGTGGAAATCGTTGAGATAAGCGATCATCGCCGCCTGGCGCGTGACTTCGGCATTCGCCATCGCCAGCAGGGTATCAGCTTGGCCACCGAGATTGGCGAGCAGGCCCGGGTCGAGCGTCTGGAGCCGTTCGGGCGTGATGTTCGGGGCGAGATCGGCATGGCTGACCTGCGTGCTGCGCGCGAGGATCGTCGTGACAAGCGAGATGCCGATCGACGCGCCGATGTTGCGCGACAGGTTGGTGAGACTCGCCGCCTCGGTCCGCTGATGCGCGGGCAGCGTGGCGAAGGCCATGCCGTTGAGCGGCATGAAGATCAGCCCCATGCCGAGCCCCTGAATGAGCCCCGCCACGATGAACGGCGTCGCGCCCATCTCCAGCGACCAGGTGGTCATGTCGTACAGTGACCAGGCCGCGAGCGCGAAGCCCGATCCGACCAGTAGCCGCGGATCGACCCCGCGCGCGACCAGCCGGGCGGACAGGCCCATCGTCACCAGCACGCCCACCCCGCGCGGCATCATCAGCAACCCGGTGTCGATCACGGGATAGCCGTAGAGCGACTGCAGCATCGGCGGGAGCAGTGCCATCGTCGCCATCATCACCACGCCCACCACTTGCATGAATGCGAGTGCGGTGACGAGGTTGCGGTTCTTCCACAGGCTGCGCTCGAACATCGGGTTCTTGCCCGTCGCCATATGGACGACGAACATCCAGATCGCGGTGCCGGCAACGATCGTCTCGATCCAGATTTCGGGCGAGGAGAACCAGTCCGCATGCTGGCCCCGGTCGAGCATCAATTGCAGCGCGCCGATGCCGACTGCGAGCAGGGAGAAGCCGAACACGTCGAACGCGCGCTTGCGCACCGGGCGGCTGGGCAGCAGCCACCACAGGATAACGAGGCAGATCACGCCGAGCGGCAAATTGACGTAAAACACCCAACGCCAGTTGAAATTCTCGGTCAGCCAGCCGCCGAGCACCGGCCCCAGGATCGGGCCGATCATGATGCCCATGCCCCACACCGCCATCGCCTTTTGCTGATCCTTGGGCGCGTTGATGTCGAGCATCACGGTCTGGCTGAGCGGGTTCATGAATGCCGCTGCGATCCCCTGCAGGATGCGGAACAACACCATCTGCTCCAGGCTCTGCGCAGCGCCGCACAGCGCCGAGGCGATGATGAACCCGACGATCGAGATCAGGAACAGGTTGCGCGACCCGATCCGGTCCGACACCCAGCCGGTGATCGGGATCGCGATGGCCGATGCGACGATATAGCTGGTGAGCACCCAGGTGATGGTGTCCGCCGTCGCGCCGAGCGAGGTCTGCATATGCGGCAGCGCGACATTGGCGATGGTGGTGTCGAGGATCTGCATGATCGTCGCCAGCATCACCCCGAACGTCAGCAGCCCCTTGTTGCGCACGGGCAGCGCCGCCTGACCCGCCGGGGGTGGGGCGGGGGGCGTGTCGGCGGCGGGGATGGCGGCGCTGGCCATAAGTGGCCCCTACTTGCTCGTGTCGACCGTGACTTCAGCGGAAAGGCCGGCGATCAGTTGGCGCGGGCTCTTTTCGTCGATGGCGATGCGAACCGGCACGCGCTGGGTCACCTTGACCCAATTGCCATTGGCGTTCTGGGCCGGGAGTACCGAGGTCTCCGAGCCGGTCTGCGATCCGATGGACGCGACATGACCCTTCAGCTTCAGACCCGGATAGGCGTCGAAGCGGACCTCGGCGGGCTGGCCGATGCGCATGTCGGCGAGGTCGGTTTCCTTGAAATTCGCCTCGATCCACGACCCGCCGGAGCGCACGAGCGTGACCGCAGGCAGGCCCGACATCATCATCTGCCCGACCTGCAACCGGTCGGCTTGGCTGACCACGCCGTCCACCGGTGCGCGGCGCACGGTGCGTTCAAGGTCGAGCAGCGCCTTGGCGCGCTGGGCGCGACCGGCGGCGATGGCGGGATTGACGCCCGGCACTGCGCTGCCGCTCGACAGCTTCGCACGTGCCTCATCGGCGCCAGCAAGCGCGCTTTGCAGGCTGGCGCGGGCTTGTTCGACGGCGTGTTCGGCCTGCTCGAAGCGTGCGCGGGTGGTGAAACCGCGGTCCATCAGCGCCTTTTGCCGGGCATAGTCCTCCTGGGCCGAGGCGATGCGGTCACGCGCTGCCTGGATATCCGCGCCCGTCCCTTGATAATTCGCTTGCAGCGTCGTCACCTGAACCTGGGCATTGGCGATTGCGGCGTCCGCCTGCGCGACCGCGATGCGATAGGGTTCGGGGTCAATGCGGAACAGGATGTCGCCCGCCTTGACGCTCTGGTTCTCCTTGACCGCGACTTCGACGATCCGCCCCGCGACGTCGCTCGCGACCGACACCTTGTCCTGCTGGACATAGGCGTTGTCGGTCGAGACGGTGCCGCCTGACAGCGACCACCACAAAGCGATCGCGCCGATGACGACCAGCGGCACGCCGAACATCAGGATCGGGCGCAGCAGGTTGCGCTTCGGCTTTACCGCCACCGGTTCCGGGGTGGTCGTAGCTTCGATGCGGGGGTCGGCTTCAGCCATTGGCGGCCTCGTTGGACTGGTCGGGGTTGAGATTAGCGCGGAGCTGTTCGAGCAGCGCGTGGAGCTTGGCCTGATCCGCGACGCTGATGCCATCGGCGGCATCGACGAACAGGGAATCGGCGATGCCCTTGAGCTGCAGCAGGATCGGCTGGGCGGCATCGGTCAGGTGGATGCGCCACACGCGGCGGTCGCCGGGATCGCGGCGGCGCTCGACCCAGCCAGCCTCTTCGAGCCGGTCGATCATCCGGCCGAGCGTGATCGGTTCGACTTCGAGCAATTCGGCGAGCATGCCCTGGTTGCTGCCCTCATGCCGCTTGAGCACGCTGAGCGTCCGCCATTGCTGACGAGTGACGCCGATCAGACGCGCACGCTCGTCGAAGCGCTTGCGGAGCAGGCGGGACACGTCGCTGATCAGGAATCCGAGTGAGTCGGTCATGAGCGGCGATATAATAAGCATGCTTATATAATGCTACGTCTATAAGTTGCGTTTTGCGACGTATACGATTGCGCCGAATGCAAGCTGCCGGGGTTCCACCGTCGCGCGATCCGGTGCATCAGGCCGGCATGACCGATACATTCAAGACGTTCGAGAGCTTCGACGGACAGCGCCTGGCCTGGCGCGAGATGGGTGAGGGGCGGCCGGTGGTGCTGATCCACGGCTATTTCTCAGACGCGCAGACCAACTGGATCAAATATGGCACTGCGGAAAAGCTCGTCGCTGCCGGGTTCCGCGTGATCATGCCAGACCTGCGCGCGCATGGTGACAGCGCCCGGCCGCACGATCCCGCCGCTTATCCGTCAGACGCGCTGGCGCAGGATGCGGAGGCGCTGATCGCCCATCTGGGCCTGACCGATTATGATCTGGGGGGCTATTCGCTGGGCGCGCGGACGACGGTGCGGGTGCTGGCGCGGGGGATTGCGCCGAAGCCGCGGCGCGTTGTTCTGTCGGGACTTGGCGATGAGGGCGTGACCGATACTGGGCGCCGCACGGGCTTTTTCCGAAGCGTGCTGACCGGGTTCGGTAGCTTCGTGCGCGGTGACCGCGAGTTCATGTCGCAGGCGTTTCTCAAGACCACCGGCGGCGATCCCGAGGCGCTGCTCGGCATTCTCGACACCTTTGTCGATACGCCGCCAGAAGCCGTGGCGATGCTCGACGTGCCGGTGCTGATCGTTGCCGGGGCGGAGGATGACGAGGTGGGGTCGTTCATCGGGCTGGCCGAAATGCTGCCGGACGCGCGCTTCGTCGAGGTGCCCGGCAATCACATGAGTGCGGTCACCCGCCCCGAACTTGGCGACGCGATCGTAACATTTCTGACCGCTTGACCCCCTGCCGAGGCAGGCGCAGGTTGCGCGCATTCAACATCATAGAATCTGAGAGGGATTGATGATCCGCACCGGAATTTCCACGATCGCGCTGGCGGTCCTGCTGGCGACCCCCGCCGTCGCGCAGACGAAGGCGCCCACGACCGCGCCGACCGCGGCTGAGGCCGACGCGTTCATTGCGCGCGCGACCAAGGCGTTCGAGGAATTCTCCGTCGACGACGCGCGGATACAATGGATTTATGCAACCTATATCAATGACGACACCGCCGCACTGGTCGCAAAGAGCGGCGCCAAGGGCACAGAGCTGGCAGTCAAATACGCGCTGGAGGCGGCGAAGTTCGACAAGGTGAAGGGGCTGTCGCCAGACACGCGTCGTCAGCTCGACATTCTGCGCAGCGCGATCACCTCGCCCGCGCCGACCCGCGACGGAGCAGCGACCACCCTCGCCAAGCTGCAGACCGACATGCAGACCGTCTATGGCACCGGCAAGGGCACGCTGAACGGCAAGCCGATCAACGGAAGCGACATCGAGGCGGCGATGGGCACCAGCCGCAATCCCGATGATCTGAAGGAAATGTGGACCAGCTGGCACGACAATGTCGGCGCTCCTCAGCGTCAGGATTACCAGCGCGCCGCCGGCCTGCTGAACGAGGGCGCGCGCGAGCTCGGCTTCAAGGATGTCGGCGCGATGTGGCGGTCGAACTACGACATGCCGCCGGAAGAGTTCGCCAAGCTCACCGACAAATTGTGGAACGAGGTGAAGCCGCTTTATGAATCGCTGCACACCTATGTCCGCTGGAAGCTGAACGAAAAGTACGGCGACGCAGTCCAGTCCAAGACGGGCCCGATCCGCGCGGACCTGCTCGGCAACATGTGGGCGCAGGAATGGGGCAATATCTATGATCTGGTCGCGCCGGCGGGGGCGGGCGATCTTGGCTTCGACGTCGGCGAATTGCTGGTCGCCAAGGACTATGACGCGATCAAGATGGTCAAGGCGGGCGAGGGCTTCTACTCGTCGCTTGGGCTTGAGCCCATGCCAGAGACCTTCTGGAAGCGATCGCAGTTCGTGAAGCCTGCTGACCGTGAGGTGCAGTGCCATGCGTCGGCGTGGAACCTCGACAACGTCGACGACCTGCGCATCAAGATGTGCATCAAGGTGAATGGGGACGATTTCGTCACGATCCACCACGAGCTCGGCCACAACTATTACCAACGCGCCTATAATCAGAAGCCGCTGCTCTATCGCAACGGTGCGAATGACGGCTTCCACGAGGCGATCGGCGATTTCGTCGCGCTGTCGATCACGCCCGATTACCTCGTCTCGATCGGGCTGCTCGACGAGAGCAAGGTGCCGAGCGCGGACAAGGATACCGGACTGTTGCTGCGTCAGGCGATGGACAAGGTCGCGTTTCTGCCGTTCGGCCTGCTGATCGACAAATGGCGCTGGGGCGTGTTTTCGGGTGGGATCCCGGCGACCGGTTATCAGGGTGCATGGGATGCGCTGCGCCTGCAATATCAGGGGATTACGCCCCCGGTGAAGCGCGACGAGACCAAGTTTGATCCGGGTGCGAAATACCATATCCCGGCGAACGTGCCCTATACCCGCTACTTCCTCGCACGGTTGCTGCAGTTCCAGTTCTACAAGGCGGCGTGCGATCAGGCCGGGTGGAAGGGGCCGCTGCACCGCTGCTCCTTCTATGGCAACAAGGAGGTCGGCGCGAAGCTGAACGCGATGCTGGAAATGGGCGCGTCCAAACCGTGGCCCGATGCGCTCGAGGCGTTTACCGGCAGCCGCGAGATGTCCGGCGCCGCGATGGTCGAGTATTTCGCGCCGCTGAAAGCGTGGCTCGACGAGCAGAACAAGGGCAAGCCCAAGGGCTGGTAACGAATAAGGCCGCCGCGAGATGATCGCGGCGGCCTTGGGCCTTGGGTCAGGTTCGGGTCAGTTGGGCAGCTTGTCGGGGATCGTGCCTTCGTCGGCGATCCCTGCCGCGAACGAGGCCGAGCTATCCGTGCCGTCGGCCTGATGCGCGGTAGCCCCCGTCGGGGTCGTGTCGTCCTTGGACCCGCTTTGGCCCTTCTGTACGGCGTAAAAGATGCCGGCGACGGCTGCCCCGATCGCTGCGACTCCGCCGATCAGGGTCGCGAAGAAATTGCGGTCACCCATCTTCTCGCGCGTCTCGGCCACGAACTGCACGGGGGCGGAGTCGGTGACCGTCTGCGCCGCGCTATGGGCAGCCGACGAGACCTTTGCCGCAGCAGCCTCGACGGCGGCACGCGGACGGCTGGGAGCGGGCTTGCGCGTGGATGCGCGCGGCTTGGCGGCGGTAGCGGGCTTGCGCGCCGCCGCGGTGCGGCGCGGAGGCGGAGCCTTGTCAGCAGCAGCTGGAGCCTTGGCCGCAGCGGGCTTGCGCGCGGGTGCCTTGGTTTGCGGTGCGGGCGTTTCGACGGCGGCAGGCGGCTCGGCGGCCTGCTTGGGTGCGGGCGTTGGTTTGGCCGCAGCCTTTGGCTTCGGCGCAGCTTTGGGCTTCGCCGGTGCCTTGGCCTTGGCCGGTGCCTTGGCCTTGGCCGGGGCCTTGGTCGACGCGGGCGCCTTGGCTGCGTCAGTCTTGGCCGTCGGCTTCGCCGCGGCCCGGCGCGGCTTGGCGGGTGCCTTGGCCGCAGTCGGGGTTTCGCCGTCATTCGATGTGGTCGGGGCTTTCGCCATCACGCAACTCCAAAGGTTTCGTGGCTGTAACCAGCCTGCGGCCAAACGGTTTCCCGCGTCAATGAAAAGCGCGCATTTCGCGTGAAGTTACCGGAACGGCGGCTCGTTAAACGCACGCAGCTTGCGACTGTGGAGCTTTGCACCTTCGCGTCGCAATTCTTCGCAGGTTTCGATGCCGATCTTGAGATGCTCGGCAATCGCGCGCTCGTAGAAGCGGTTGGCCTGGCCGGGCAGTTTGAGTTCGCCATGCAGCGGCTTGTCCGACACGCACAACAGCGTGCCGTAGGGAACGCGGAAGCGATAGCCCTGGGCAGCAAGGGTCGCGCTTTCCATGTCGACGCCGACGGCGCGGCTGAGCGAGAAGCGCAGTGCCGAGCGCGAGAAGCGCAATTCCCAGTTGCGGTCATCGGTGGTGACGATCGTGCCGGTACGCAGGCGGCGCTTGAGCTCGTCGCCCGACTGGCCCGATACGGTCTCGGCGGCGCGGGCCAGCGCCTGCTGCACCTCGGCGATCGCCGGGATCGGGATTTCGGGCGGAAGCACGTCGTCCAGCACATGGTCGTCGCGCAGATAGGCGTGGGCGAGGACATAGTCGCCGATCCGCTGGCTGGGCCGCAGACCGCCGCAATGACCGATCATCAGCCACGCCTCGGGCCGCAACACGGCGAGGTGATCGGTGATCGTTTTGGCGTTCGACGGGCCGACGCCGATGTTCACCAGCGTGATGCCGCTGCCGTCGTCGGCCATCAAATGCCAGGCCGGCATCTGGTGACGCCGCCACGCGCTGTCGGTCAGCAGCATTTCGGGATCGTCTCCGGCCTTGAACACGATGCCGCCGGGTCCCGACACACCGGTAAAGCGGCTGCCTTCGCCGACCTGCTCCGCCGCCCAGCGAACGAATTCATCGACGTAGCGGTGGTAGTTGGTGAACAGGATATATTGCTGCACATGCTCGGTCGGCGTGCCGGTATAGTGGCGGAGCCGCGCGAGGCTGAAATCGGTGCGCAGGCCGTCGAAGAGGGCGAGCGGGCGGGTGCCGTCCTGGCTGATCCAGCTGCCATCGGCGATCTCGTCGCCGATATGTGCGAGCTCGGTCGCCGGGAAATGCCGGGCGAGTTCGAGCACCGACACCTGATCCATCTTCAGCACGTGGCTGGGGTCGATGACATAGGGGAAGGGGATTTCCTGACGCCCGGTGGTTGCGCTGACCTCAACGTCATAATCCTCGATCAGCAGCGTAAGCTGCTCGACCAGATAATCGGCGAACATCGCGGGGCGGGTGACGCTGATCGCATAGTCGCCCGGCTCGACAAGGCGACCGAAGCTGCGTGCCGGGGTCGGGCGATCGACCTCATTGCGGTAGCGGACGCGGATTTCCGGATAGGCGAAACTGCCGTCCGTGCGGCGCTCCGGGTCCGGGGCGATCCCCTGGGTGAGGTAGAGATCGAGGGCCTCACGCAGGCGGGTGACGGAGGCGGTGTGCAGCCGATCCAGTTCGGCGACGATTTGTTCTGCTTGTGTCATCTTCAACGGCTAATTTGCCGCGATGACATTGGCAAGACCGGACGATGTCGCGCCCATGGCACGCCGGTCGCGGGGGCCGGCGTGCCTGAACGGGTTACTTCGCGTCGTCGTCTTTTTCGAGCAGCTTGCTGACGCCGAACGCGGCACCGGCAACTGCGGCAGCCGCGCCCGCGGCGATGGCGGCGGCAGCGACGGGGTTCTTCTTGGCGGCGTCGACGACATCGTCGAACGCTTCGCTGATCGCTTCACCGGCGTCGGTGAGCGCTTCCTTGGCCTGGCTAAACAGCGATTCGTCGCTGCCCGTCGTGTCGGTGGTCGCCGGGGTGGTGGCGGGCTTGGTCTCTTCGGTCATTTCGGGTTCTCCCTTCGACAATGACAACAGCTTCGTCGCGCGCCGGTTCCCGCGTCAACGGTCAACCGGTGCGCGACCGGAACCGTCAGAGGTTTTCCAGCATATGCTCGGCCGAGCTCACCTTGAACTCGCCGGGCGCTTCGACGTGAAGCTGCTCGACCACGCCGTCATTGACCAGCATCGCATAGCGCTGGCCGCGCGTGCCCATGCCGAACTTGCTGCCGTCGAATTCGAGCCCGACCGCCTTGGCGAACGCGCCATTGCCGTCCGACAGCATCGTCACGTCGCCGGCATCGGCGCTCTTCGCCCATGCGCCCATGACGAAGGCGTCGTTGACGGCGGTGCAGGCGATCTCGTCCACGCCCTTTGCCTTCAGCTCATCGGCCTTCTCGACATAGCCGGGCAGGTGACGCGCCGAGCAGGTCGGGGTGAACGCGCCGGGTACGGAGAAGAGCGCGACCTTGCGGCCAGCGAAAAACTCGTCGGAGCTGACCTGCTCCGGGCCATTGTCGGTCGCCTTCACGAAGGTGGTGCTGGGAATGCGGTCGCCGATCTGGATCGTCATCTGGGTTTCCTCTCGCTGCGCTGAACTGCGGCTGGTCGTGGAAGTGGCATGGCCGCAGCAATTTTCAAGCGTGGCGAAGCGCCAGCGGTGCGACTATGTTGCCGACCGATGGAAGAGAGCCGTTTTCTGACCGGGCAGATCCTGCTCGCCCTGCCTGGAATCGGCGATCCCCGGTTCGAGCGCGCAGTGATCGCAATCTGTGCGCATGACGATCAGGGCGCGCTGGGGGTCGGTATCGGGCAGGAGCTCGAGGCGCTGAGCCTGCACGATCTGCTTCGCCAGTTCGAGATCGACCCGGGTGTCGCGCCGGATGCGCCGGTGCATTATGGCGGGCCGGTCGAGCCGCGGCGTGGGTTTGTGGTGCATTCGACCGATTGGGGCGGGCAGGACACGATCGATGTCGCCGGGCGCTGGGCGCTGTCCGGGACCATCGACGTGCTGCGCGCGATCGCCGATGGGACCGGCCCGTCGCGCTGGATCGTCGCTCTGGGCTATGCCGGCTGGAGCGAGGGGCAACTCGACGCGGAGATGACGCGCCATGGCTGGTTCAACGTGCCCGGGGATGCGGCGTTGCTCTACGACGGCGACGCCGAACGCCGGTGGGAGCGCTGCTTCGCCCGCGCTGGCATCGACCCGCGGCTGTTGACGCCGGGGGCTGGCACCGCCTGAGCGGTCTGACGGGTTCAACATGACCATCGTTTCGGTGCCGCTGCCCGCGCGGCTTTTGGGGCGCGGGCAGCGGCATGACTGGCTAGTTACTTCTTCGCCTTCTGCTCCGCCCGGATCGTTTCGGGGGAGGGGATGACCGGCGAAAGCGCTGCGATCACCTGCTCGGCATCCGCAAACATCGGGTCGGACAGGCCGGGATCGCCCTTGTTGCCGGTCATGAACGCGGCCAGCACAAGCCGGTCGCCGACGATCGGGAGCATCGTGAACCCCTGATGCCCGCGCGATTTGGCGAGCAATGCCGCATGCAGCGCATAGGCCGGGAACAGCGCATCGAAATCGGCGCCGTAATAGAACATCCGCTCCATCTTCAGCTTCGACTTGCTGTCGTCCTTGATCTCAAGCACCAGCTTCGACTTGTCGGTCCGCCAAACCTGCTTGGACAGGCCGCGATAGGCGGCGGCGGAGTCGACCGACGGGATCAGGCGGAACAGCGTGGCATTGTCGCTGTCCTTGGCCAGCGCCTCGGCACGGCGGGTTTCCAGGCGTTCCTTCCACAATGCCTCGGGCGTGCGCGACAGGCCGCCGATAAGCTCGTCGGGGGTCGCACCGGTGCGCAGCCGCCGGGTTACCTCGACCACGCTGCCGAACGATGCGGCGACCCATTGCGAGCGGGCCGCGAACAGCCGCCGTGCCGCCGCCAGCTCACCGCGCTGGGTCTGGCGGATGATGCCGTGGAGGTCGAACAGTTCGACGATCTCGCTCGCATCCTTTTCGGTATCGCCCGCCGCGCGGCGCTTCTCCGCGTTCTCGCGAGCCTCGGCAATACGGGTGTCCGACAGCTCCGTATTGCCCGCCAGCGCCAGCGCAATGGCGGCGCGGGCGATGGTCGAACTGCTGCGCGATTCCGGAACGGTGCGCTTGTTGAAATCGACCTGTGCCTCCCGCACGGCGGCGGCTTCGGCGAAGCGGCCCCATTCCTCGAGCCGGTCGGCCTGCGCCCCGGTGCCGAAGCCCAGACGGCTACGCCACGCGCGGAATTCCGCCTCGCGCGGCGACTCGGACGGGTCGTTGAGCAGATATTCGGGGACGCTCAGCAACGGGGTGAGGAGGAATTGCGCATCGCTCAGGTTGCGCAGCGCCGTCTCGCGCGCCTCCACCGGCTTGCCGGCGCGATATTGGGCGGCGGCGGCAATCAGGTCGAACGCGCGGCCCTGCGAGCGGACATAATAGGGATTGGCCATGAACCCGGCGGCCTCAGCCTGCGACCGGGCGAGTTCGGCATCAGCGACCGCACCGTCATAATCCTTTGCCTCGATCCGGTGGATCGCGCGGCCGAGGATCAGGTTGACCCGGCGATAATCGTTGGTCTCGCGCTTTTCGCCATCGATCAGCGTCGAGCAGATCGCGACGCCTTCGGCGCCGAACTTGCGCTTGTCGGGGTCGGCGTTTTCGGGCGGCGGGGCGAACAGCGCGAGCAGGGTGATCGCGCCGATTAGCCGGGCGGCGGTCTCGCCAGCGCTCATGTTATTCGGATTGCCGTCGCACTGAACGTGCAGCGACGGGCCCTTTTCCGCTTTGGCAGCCTGAGCCAGCGCGGGTGCGGAGCCCATGCACGCAACCATCAGCGCCAGCGCCGCAGCGCCGGTGTTCGACCGAATCTTCATTGATAAGCCCCCAAAAACCCTTCCGGGACGAGAGGTGCCAGCGGTCGATTTGGCTGTCAACGCGCCGCGTCCAGGGGTACTCGAAAGGCCATATAAAGATATCTTTATGTTTCATTTGCGCATCGCGGCGGGATCGGCTAGGGGCGCGGGCACAGTCGTGGGCATGCCGCGGCGAGACCCTTTACCAGCCGGAGAAAGATCGTGGCCACCGTGCTCGACAAGACCGATTACGTCATCAAGGACCTCAGCCTCGCCGCGTTCGGCCGCAAGGAAATCGAGATCGCCGAAACCGAAATGCCGGGCCTGATGGCGCTGCGCGAAGAGTTCGGTGCGAGCAAGCCGCTCAAGGGCGCACGCATCACTGGTTCGCTGCATATGACGATCCAGACCGCGGTGCTGATCGAAACGCTGAAGGAACTCGGCGCCGAACTGCGCTGGGCGACCTGCAACATCTATTCGACCCAGGACCATGCCGCCGCCGCGATCGCCGCAGCCGGCATCCCCGTCTTCGCCGTCAAGGGCGAGACGCTGGAAGAGTATTGGGATTACGTCATCCGGATCTTCGACTGGGGTCAGGACCAGACCTGCAACATGATCCTCGACGATGGTGGCGACGCCACCATGTTCGCGCTGTGGGGCGCGCGCGTCGAGGCGGGTGAAGAGCTGTTCACTCCGTCGAACGAGGAAGAGGAAATCTTCGTCGCGACGCTCAAGCGCTTCCTGGCCGAGCGTCCGGGCTACCTCACCAAGACCGTCGCCGCGATCAAGGGCGTGTCGGAAGAGACCACCACCGGCGTGCATCGCCTGTACGAGCTGTCGAAGAAGGGCAAGCTTCCCTTCCCGGCGATCAACGTAAACGACAGCGTCACCAAGTCGAAGTTCGACAACCTCTATGGCTGCAAGGAATCGCTGGTCGACGCGATCCGTCGCGCCACCGACGTGATGCTGGCCGGCAAGGTCGCCTGTGTTGCGGGCTTCGGCGATGTGGGCAAGGGGTCCGCGGCGTCGCTGCGCAATGGCGGCGCGCGCGTGCTGGTCACCGAAATCGATCCGATCTGCGCGCTGCAGGCGGCGATGGAAGGCTATGAAGTCGTGACGATGGAAGAGGCTGCGCCGCGCGCCGACATCTTCGTCACCGCGACCGGCAACGAAGGCGTGCTGACCGTCGATCACATGCGCGCCATGAAGAACATGGCGATCGTGTCCAACATCGGCCACTTCGACAGCGAGATCGAGATCGCGGGCCTCAACAACATGAAGTGGACCGAGATCAAGCCGCAGGTCGACGAGGTCGAGTTCCCGGACGGCAAGAAGATCATCGTGCTGTCGAAGGGCCGCCTGGTGAACCTCGGCAACGCGACCGGCCACCCGTCGTTCGTCATGTCGACGTCGTTCACCAACCAGGTTCTGGCGCAGATCGAACTGTGGACCGCGTCGGAAAAGTACAAGAACGAGGTTTATGTCCTGCCCAAGCACCTCGACGAGAAGGTCGCGGCGCTTCACCTCGAAAAGCTGGGCGTCAAGCTGACCAAGCTCGACCAGCGCCAGGCCGACTATATCGGTGTGCCGGTCGAAGGGCCGTTCAAGCCGGATCACTATCGCTACTAAGCGGCGATCAGGCTGAAGAAATTGGGGGCGCTTCCGGCATCGGGAGCGCCCCCTTTTCGTGTCAGCCGTCGGCGAGCGCGCCGAGCACGGCGCGCAACGGATCGAGCCACTGCGCATAGGGTTTCCAGATATCCACGCCATCGCGGTTGAGCGGGCGGCGGACCTGTTCGCTGCTGGGCGTGCGGACCACGCGGTCAAGCTTGTGGAACTGGAGCACAGCCGCGTCCCAGCCGAGGCCGAGATAGGTCAGGGCCGGGCGCAACTGGCTCTCGGCATCCTCGATCAGCCGGTCATAGGCGATGTGATGCACCAGCCCCGGCGCGATGCCGTCGAGATGCGCCATCAGCCGCACATAATCGACATAGCATTGGCCGATGTCCTTCAGCGCGAAGGACGAGGCGTGGGCGGTCGAGAAGGATTGGGTGAAGTTGGAGAAGCAGCAGTCCATCGCCGGGCGGCGGATGTCGATGAACTTTGCCTGCGGCAGGATGCGCTTGATGAAGAGGATGTTGCTCCAGTTGTGCGGCAGCTTGTCGACGAAGAAGGGGCGGTCGGTCTTGCGGTGGAGCGACGCGCGGCGGAGATAATCCTGGCCCATCGCTGCGGCGACCTGCGCCGGAAGGCTGGCAATGACCTGCGGCACCGTCGCCTTGCCGCGGCGGGTCGCCAGTTCCATCGCGCTGCGCAGGATCGCCGGGATATAGGGAAGTTCGCCCACTGCTTCGATCTGCGGATGACTGCCCAGCATCTGTTCGAGCAAGGTTGAGCCTGAGCGCGGGAGCGAGACGATGAAGATCGGTGTGGCGTCGCCCACGGCTTCGCGCTCAAGCTCCGCTACGAAATCGGCATCGACATGGCGCTCGACCTCCGTGACCTCCGCCGTCAACTCGCGTGCGTCGTAACCGATGCTCTCGGCGCGCTGGCGGTTGCCCTCGGCATAATGGCCAAAGGCCTCTTCATAGGCTTCGCGATCGTGGAGCGCGCGGCCCAGTGCAAAGTGGAGCGGGGCGGTGTTGCGGACGTCGATCGCGATCTTCAGCGCCGCGCGCATCGCCGCGATGTCGGCGTCGGTCAGCACCTTTTGCTTGATGCTGGCGAGGCCCCACCAGGCTTCGCCGATCTCGTCATCGGCGGCGATGGCGTGGCGATAGGCGTCGATGGCGTCGGGCACTCGACCCGCCGCACGCAACGCGTGGCCATAGGCGATCCAATAGGGCGGGCGGCCCGGATGTTCGGCGGCCAGCCGGGCGTGGATCTCCATCGCTTCGTCGTTGCGACCGAGCTTGTCGAGCGCGAGCGCACGCATTCCCGAAAGGGTGGGATCGCCGGTTTCCCGCGCGAGTTGCTCGAACAGCGCGGCGGCTTCGTCGATCCGCTCCTGCTGGTTGAGGATCGAGGCGAGGTGGCGGCGGACATCGAACCCGCTCGCGCCGCGCGCGATCGCCTGACGCAAAAACTGTTCGGCCTGGACCAGCGCGCCAAGCTGCATTGCGATGGTGCCGAGCAGCGCCAATGCACGGGGATCGCCGGGATGGGTGCGCAAATGTCCCATGACATGCTGCGCCGCCATCTCGAGCTTGCCATCGGCGGCAAGCCGCTCGGCTTCGGCGAGGATAGGGGTGGCGTGGATGGTCACCAGCGGGTCCTTTAGCTGTAGCCGAGCAGGCTGCGCAGCCCCGGGGCGTGAAAATCGACCAGCGCGCGATGGCGCTCGCCCAGCGTGTCGGGAAGATCAAGGCCGATGCCCGTCAGATTTTCGCGCGCCGTTCCGCTCTGCTTGCGGTCGGCACCGATGCGCACCCGTTCGCGCCAGTCGTCGGGGCGGTCGATGCCGCAGGCGTCGAGGAGCGCAGCGAAGAACCTGTCGGCGGCGGTCCCGTCGAGATCGGCCAGCGCTGCGGCAATCTCCTCGTACTTCACGGCAAACACCCGCGCGCCGAGCCAGGCGGCCGCGTTGAGTTCGTAATAATCGTGCAGCGACGGCGCTTTGCCGGGGATGCCGAAGATCATCATCGTCAGCAGCTCGTCCGGGCCGAGCGCGCCATGCTTGAGGTGATCGACATTGCCCGAAAACTGTTCCGACAGAAAGAAACGCGCGCGGGCGAGCACCCAGTCATAGGGGTCGCGATAGAGCAGGATACGACGGGTCGGCGCGGTTTCGATGACGGATGCGTCGGCGAAGAACAGATGGCCCCAGCTGAGCATCGGGCGGGCGGGATCGAAGGCGTGGCGATGCTGTTGCAGGTTGGGCCACTGAATGAAATCGGCGTGGTATTGCTGGGCGGCAGGCACGAACATGCGCAGGATGTTGCGCAGCAGGTGGCTGCCACTCTTGGGCACGCTGTTCAGGAACACCCCCTGACGCAGCGGCGCCTGTTCGAACCGGGCATTTTCGGCGTCGAGGGTATCGGGCTGAACCCGCACATTCGGCATAAGGTCGGTCGCTCCCGTCGCTGGAGAAGAGCCGGGGCTCACAAATGAACTGGGCGGCATGTTGCCATGCCGCCCAGCAAACCGAAAGTCCGGTCGGATCAGAACTTCGCGCGGACGTTAATGAAGGCGCGCCGTCCGACAAAGCTGTACTGCGACGCGGCGACCACCGGGCCGAGCATCGAAATCTGCCCGCCGTTGAGCACCGAAACGCGCGGCGGACGGGTGTCGAACAGGTTGCTGACGCCGAGCGTGAGCTCGAAGTCCTTGTTCACCGCCTTGGTGATCGAGAAGTTATGGTAGAAGGTCGCCGGTGTGGTCAGCACGGGGCAGTATACCCCGCGCGTTTCGGGCAGGCCGGTGACGTTGGTGTCGATGCACGGATCGCCGCCATTGTCGTCCAGGAAGTCCTGGACGTCCGACGTGCCGCCGATGACGTTCAGGCCGTAGAACAGCGTCCAGTCATCCGGCATCGACCAGTTGACGCGGAAGTCGCCGACCCACTGCGGTGAGCCCGCCTCGCCATTGTCCGACGTCGGGACCGAGGTCGGCAGCAGCTGGAACGTGTCGCGGGTCTGCCAGGTCATGTCCGCGAGGAACGAGACCGTGCCCCACGAGCCGAGGTCCTGACGGACCTGGACCTGAAGATCGATGCCGCGGTTCTGCTGCTGCGCGATGTTCACGAACTGGTCGGACACGGTGTTGATGTTGTTCGGTGCCGCAGCCTGACCACGCGTGAACAGGTCGCACAGCGGTTCGGTCGCGAAGTTCAGCGAGTCGTAGCAACCGAAGATGATGTTGGCTGCACCGAGCTGGCTGATTTCACCCTTCACCTTGATGTCGAAATAATCGACCGCGATCTGCAGGCGGGTGTCGCCGAGGAAGCTGAACTTCGGCGTCAGGATACCGCCAACCACGAACGCCCGCGACGTTTCGGACTGAAGCTCACCGATACCGCCCCGCGAGATCGCCGTCGCGCTGACGCCCGTTGCCGGGTGGTTCCCCGGGATGCCGTCGGCGGCGCAGTTGTCAGCGACGCGCTGGCTGATGCGACCGGCGGCACGCTCCGACTGCCACTGCCGGCAAATGTCGATCGAGCGCTGTGACGGGAAGCTGGTTTCGTCCGCGAGGAACTGTTCGAACAGCGCAGGGGCGCGGAACGACGTGCCATAGCTGCCGCGGAAGCGCAGCCAGTCGTTGAGCGCCCAGTTGGCACCCAGCTTGTAGGTCCAGTTGCCGTTGTCGCTATCCTCATTGACGCCGCCGGGGATCGCCGTCGTGCGCTCCGCCTTCACGTTGGTGACGCGACCGGCAGCCGAGAAGGTCAGTTCCTTGAAGAACGGCTTGTCGGCGAAGATCGGGACGTTGATTTCGCCAAAGGCTTCGGTCGTGACCGACTGGCCTGCAGTGATGCCCGATGTCGATGCGCCCCATGCGTTGCCAGCCTGGGTGATGTCGCCCGGAACGTCGTTGATCTCGTCCTTGCGTGCGGTCACACCGAATGCGACGCCGACCGCACCAGCGGGCAGGGCGAACAGCTCGCCCGACACCGATGCTTCGCCCGTGATCTGGGTATAGTCGGTGCGCCCTTCTTCCCATGCGGTCAGGAAATTGGCCTGCGCCGCCGTCAGCTGACCAGCGAGGAAGAAGGGATCGGCCCAGGGAAGATCGATGCACTGGCGACCGGAAACCGGGGTGACGGTGCCGACGCACGAGCTGGTCTGGAAATAGCCGGTGTCGTACACGTCCTGCAGGATCTGCTGCGACCGGTATTTGCCGATGCTCTTGCTGTATTGGCCGTAGATTTCCCACTTCCACGCGCCGCCGAAATCACCCCGCGCGCCGAACACGCCGCGATAATAATCGACTGACTGGCTGTTATCCGACAGGTTCGTGATGCCAGTCGGCGAGATCAGGTTGACGCCCTGCCAACCCGGTGCCCAGAAGTTGGTGACCGCGCCGGTGCCATAGAGGTCGCCGGTGTAACCGAAGTTCCAAAACTGGCGCCAGCCATTTTGGTAAGTTTCACGACGGTTGAACAGGAATTCCCCGAACAGCTCGATCGAATCCGTGATCTCGTACGCGCCGTTCGCATAGACCGTGTAGAGGTCGGTCTTCGGGATGATCGTCTGTTCTTCGACGAACGGGTGGTAGGCATTCTGGACCGCAAGCGAGCGCGCGTCATAGCCGGTCGGGAACCAGCCGGCGGGCGTGCCGATGTCACCGAAATAAGCCGGAGCGCCATAGGCCGGGATGCCGAGCACTTCGCCCGGATACTGATACTGCAGCAGGACCGTCGGGTTGCCGAGCGCGCCGGGCGAGGTGTTGATGCCGGTGTTCGGGCCGCCCGGACCGTCGAGCTGGAGGTTGTCGATCAGATTGTAGGTCCACATGTGACCCCAGCGCAGATCTTCGCACTTGTAGTTGCCAGTGCGCGGATCGATCAGATCGGCGCGACCGCCGCCCGGGCGGAAGGTGTAGGCTTCTGGGCAGGCGAGATAATCGCGGTCGCCGCGTGCCAGTTCGTTCACATGGGTATAGTCGCCGGCGATCATGATGTGACCGCGCTCAAACGTCTTACCCCAGACCGCGCTGATTCGATACGATTCGCCACCGCTGTCGAACGGCACCGAGGCATTGGCGCTGAGTTCGATCCCGTCGGTATCGGTTTTGGTGATGATGTTCACGACGCCTGCGACAGCGTCCGAACCATAGATTGACGACGCGCCGGTTTTCAGGATCTGGATGTTGCTGACGATCGACTGCGGCAGCACGTTGAGGTCGAACGACGAGACGCCACCGCGCGTACCTGCCGGACCGGCGCGGCGGCCGTTGAGCAGCACCAGCGTGCGGTTGGCGCCGAGGCCGCGAAGGTCGATCGTCTGCGCGCCAGGGCCGCCATTGGTGACGAAGTTCGACGAAATCGCCGAGGTGATCTGGGTCGAACCCGCCGCGACCGGCGAGCTTTGCAGCATCGAGGCGACGTCGGATTTGCCTTCGCGGATCGAGATTTCCGGATCGATGATCGAAATCGGGTCGGGGCTGTTGAACGGCGTTACGGCGCGGATACGCGAACCGGTAACGACGACTTCACCCTCGGCCGGCGCCTGCGCGGTGGTGGGTGCTTCGGGCTCTTCTGCCGGCGTTTCTTGAGCCAAAGCAGGCGTCAGGCCGATGACTGCGAGACCGACGACTGCGACGGAGCGGAGCGCGGTCGCGCCCAAAAAGCGAGATTTCGCCATATTTTGTGTCCCCTATTACACAAGAATGGCAATGTTGTTGCTGCATTGCAGAAGGATGACAACCCGGTTTCACCCATAACGGCGAATTTCGGTGCACCCGCTCGGCACCTGTTGCAGCGCTGCAACAGCGCTGAGCGATGCGCGTGGCCGTTGCCGGGCGCAATGCGACTTCGTAAGAGCAACGGTCATGAAGGGTGCGGCGCGTTGATCGAGATTTCCCAAACTGCAGCGACCCTGGCCGGTGCGGCGCTTGCGCTGTTGATCGCGACGGGCGGAGCGATGCTGTTCGTGGGCCTTCGCGCGCGGTCGCGGGCCGGGCGGCTGAGCGAGGCGAATGCGCGGCTGCTCGCGCTGGCGGCGGGATCGCCGGCGCTGGCGATGATCGTGCGCGCTGATGGGCGGATCGAATTGTCGATCGCGCTGGCCAATCTGTTCGGGTTCGACACAGTGCCGGTGCAGTTCTCCGACCTGATCGACAATGATGCCGTGCTCGCGCCAGAGGATGCGCAGGTTCTCGAGCAGGAGGTTGGCGCGGCGCAGCGGGCGGGCAAGCCGTTTCGCATGGTCCTGCCAGTGCGCGGGGCGACCCGGACATTGCTGGCCACCGGCATGCGCGCGCCCGACGCGGTGCGTGCGCCGGGTGGGGCGGTGCTGTGGTTTCTAGATGCGACCGAGTCGAGCGAGGAAGTGGCGCGGTTCGCGGCGGAGGCGGATCGCTATCGCGTGGCGTTCGATGCGCTGACCGGCCTGATCCAGTCCGCGCCGATGCCGATGTGGTATCGCGACCCAGAGCTGCGCATCGCCATGGTCAACAATGCCTATGTCGAGGCGGTCGAGGGCAAGGATGCCGAGCAGGTCGTCGCCTCGGGCGTTGAACTGGTCGATGCCTCCGCACCGGGCGGGCCGCTGGCGAGCGCCGCCCATGCGCGTGAGGTGGGCGCACCTCAGATGGTGAAGCTGCCCGCGACGATCGGGGGCAAGCGCCGCACGCTGCACATCCATGACGTGCCGCTGCCGACCGGCGGGGTCGCGGGCTTTGCCGTGGATGTCGAGGAGCTGGAACAGGCGCGCAGCGGGATCAAGCGCGCGGCCGAGGCGCAGCGCGCGATGTTCGACCGGCTGTCGGCGGGCGTGGCGCAGTTCGGGCCCGATCGAGCGCTGGTATTCTGCAACCAGCCGTTCCGCCGCATCTTCGAACTGAAGAACGAGTGGCTCGCCGATCGGCCGGAGTTTGACCGCATCCTTGAGCGGATGCGTGAGGCCAACCGGCTGCCGGTCGTGCGCGACTTTCCGGGGTGGAAGAATGAGCGGCGCGAATGGTTCCTGGCGGCGGAGAGCGCGCGCGAGGAAAACTGGACGCTGCCTGGCGGCACGCATCTGCGCGTCGTTGCCCAGCCGCTGCCCGAAGGCGGGCTGTTGACGATCTTCGAGGATCTGACCGAGCAGGTTCAGCTGGCGAGTGCGCGCGATACGTTGCTGCGCGTGCGCACGGCGACGTTCGACAACCTGTTCGAGGGGCTGGGCGTGTTCGCGGCAGACGGCCGGCTGCAGCTGTGGAACAACCGGTTCAAGAGCGCCTGGGGGTTTGAGGACGCGTTCATCACCGCGCATCCGCGCGTCGATGCGCTGGCCAAGGAAGCGGCGGGCAAGCTCGCCAAGCCGGGCCGCGCGTCGCTGATCGGTGATCTGGTGCGGGCGGCGACGGTCGAGCGGCAGCAGCGCGGCGGGTCGATCGAGTTTGCCGATGGCCGGCATTTCGAGGTGGCGGCGGTGCCGTTACCCGATGGCAATGCGCTGTTCACGATGCTCGACATCTCGGACCGCCGCCGGATCGAGAATGCGCTGCGTGAGCGCAACGACGCGCTCGAGGCGGCGGACCGGATCAAGACCGCGTTTGTTGCGAGCATGAGCTACGAGCTGCGCACCCCACTGACGTCGATCAAGGGCTTCGCCGAGATGCTGTATAATGGCTATGCGGGCGAATTGCCGCAGACCGCCGTCGATTATTCGGGCGCAATCCTGGAGTCGGTCGGGCGGCTGGGCGATCTGGTCGACGACGTGCTCGACCTGACCCGCGATGGCGGGACGCTGGCGCGGGAGGCGGTCGATCTGGAACTGGTCGCGGGCGCGGCGGTCGAGAATGTTCAGCCGTCGATCAAGACCAAGAAGATCGAACTGGCGGTCGAGATTCAGGGCAGCGCGGGCAGTGTTCAGGGCGATGCGCGGCGCGTGCGCCAGATCGTCGAACATCTGTTGCGCCATGCGGTGAGCGGAACGGGTGAGGGTGGGCGCGTGCTGCTGCACATCGACGGATCGGACAAGAAGGCGCGCATCGTCGTGTCGGACGATGGTGCGGGCATGGCGCCTGAGGTCGCGGCCAAGGCGTTCGACCGGTTCGCGCAGGCGGGGATCAGCCGCAATGGCGAGCGGGCGTTGCAGCTTGGGCTGCCGCTCGCCAGGCAGTTTGTCGAGGCGCATCGCGGGACGATCGAGCTGGTGTCCGAGCCGGGGCAGGGGACGATGGTGATCGTGGAGCTGCCGCGCGCATGATCGCGCTGGCGGATGCAGCGGCGACCGAGGCGTTCGGGCGTGCGCTCGCGGCGAGGGTGCGGCCGGGCGATGTCGTGGCGCTGTCGGGGCAGCTGGGCGCGGGGAAGACCAGCATTGCGCGCGGGCTGCTCGCCGCCTTGGGGCTGGAGGGTGAGGCGCCGTCGCCGAGCTTTGCGATCGTGCAGCCTTATGCGCCGCCCGAAACCGCGTTTCCGGTGCTGCATGTTGATCTGTACCGCATCGACGATCCGGATGAGGCCGACGAGCTCGGGCTGGACGACGCGCGCGGCGATTCGCTGTTGCTGGTCGAGTGGCCGGAGCGGCTGCCCGACAGTTTCTGGGCGGACGCCTTGTGGCTGACACTGACGATCGAAGCCGATGGGTCGCGTGGCTTGACAGCGCGGGTACCGGCGGCATGGAAGGACCGATGGCCCCTATGAGCGACGGCGTAATCTCGCCCCCCGACATGAACCCGCCCGCACGGGCACCGCATTTCCTGGCCGAGATCGGCTGGGGGGATGGTGAGATCTTGCCGCTGGCCGGGGATGCGTCGTTCCGCCGCTATTTCCGGGTGCAGGCGCCGGGGCGCAGCGCGATCCTGATGGACGCGCCGCCGCCGCATGAGGACCCGCGGCCGTTCATCTCCATTGCGCGCTGGCTGACCGATCGCGGGTTTGCAGCGCCGCAAATCTATGGCGAGGAGCTGGAAACCGGCCTCGTCCTGATCGAGGATTTCGGCGACGCGCGCTTGCGCGAGACGGTCGACGCCGCGCCCGAGAGCGAGTTGCGACTGTATGAGGCGGCGATCGACGTGCTGATCCGCCTGCGCGGGCATGAGGCGGCGGACATCGACCCCTATGACGCCGAGACGTGCCAGCGTGAGGCGGCGCTGCTGACCGAATGGTATTGCCCGGCGATCGGCGTGGATGCCGATGTCGAGGGCTATCGCGCGGCGTGGAACGCAGTGCTGGCCCCGGCGCTGGAGGGGCAGCGGGTCACGGTGCTGCGTGACTATCACGCCGAGAATCTGATGCTGATCGAGGGAAGCGAGACGCTGGGCCTGCTCGATTTCCAAGATGCGCTGGCGGGGCATCCGGCCTATGATCTCGTCTCGCTGTTGCAGGATGCACGGCGCGATGTGCACCCCGATCTGGAGGCGGCGATGCTCGATCGCTATCGCCGGATTACCGGGGCGGATCAGGCGTTTGTCGACGCCTATCATGTGCTCGGCGCGCAGCGGAATGCGAAGATCATCGGCATCTTCACTCGGTTGTGGCAGCGCGATGGCAAGCCGCGTTATCCCGGGCTGTGCCCCCGTGTGTGGGGCTATCTGGAGCGTGACCTTCAGCATCCATCGCTGGCGCCGGTGAAGGCGTGGTTCGACGCGAACATCCCGGCGCATCTGCGCGGTGACCCGATGGTGGTGGTGCAGGCGTGAGCGCGAAAAAGACGCTGGCGATCCGGCCCGTCCCGGCGGGCGCGGTGCCGCACACCGCGATGGTGATGGCGGCCGGGCTGGGCAAACGCATGCGCCCGCTGACCGCGATGCGGCCGAAGCCGCTGGTCGAGGTCGCGGGCAAGCCGCTGATCGACCATGTGTTCGACCGGTTGCGCAGTGCGGGCGTCAAACGCGCGGTGGTCAATGTCCATTACCTCGCCGACGCACTGGAGGCGCATGTCACGCACCGGGTGAAGGACATCGAGGTGCTGGTCTCCGACGAGCGCAAGCAATTGATGGAGACCGGCGGCGGGCTGGTGCAGGCGCGCGCAATGCTGGGCGCTGATCCCTTTGTTTGCGTCAACAGCGATAACCTTTGGATCGACGGTCCGATCGACGCGATCCGCCAGCTGGCGGCGGCGTGGGACGATGCGCGGATGGACGCGCTGCTGCTGCTGGTCCCGCTCGCCCGTGCGCACTGTCATGGCGGGCAGGGGGATTTTCACCTCGACCCGTTCGGCAAGATCGTCGGGCGGCGCAAGCCGGGGCGACTGGCACCGTTCGTCTATACCGGGGTGCAGATCCTCTCTCCCCGCGTGATCCGCGATTGGCCGGAGGGACCGTTTTCGACGAACCTGTTCTGGGAACGCGCGATCGCTGCGGGGCGAGCGTTCGGCGTGGTGCATCAGGGGTTGTGGTTCGATGTCGGCAGCCCGCCGGCGATTGCGGCAACTGAGGCGGTGCTGGCGGACGGGTGAGTGTGTTCATTCGCGGTTCCGGATGGCTGGAGATGTGCACACTATAACCAAATAGGTTCGTGTAGGAAAGCCGTGGGCTGGAAGCGGCGGTTTTCTGCCAGATTTTCGCAGGCGTCGGATGCCACAGGCGGCGCGATTGGGCGTGATGGCACGGGGCGGTCGCAAAAGGCGATGCGAACATGTCGTGGATGAACGCGCCATTGGGGCCGGAGGCTGTGTGTCGGGGCCTGAGGGTAGAAGCTAAACTGTCCTCCCCCGGAGGGGGAGGGGGACCGGCGCAGCCGGTGGAGGGGTAGCTCTCCTCTCAGCGACATCGCTTGACGAAACTACCCCTCCGTCACCGCTGCGCGGTGCCACCTCCCCCTCCGGGGGAGGAATTTTGGGCGGTCGTCACGATGTGTTGGATGACGCCTTCAAGGTTGCTCAGGACTTCCTGAGCTGGGATGCGGACGGTTCGGACGCCTTGGGTCATCAGCCAGCCGTCGCGGGCTTCGTCGCTCTGGGGGCGGTTACCATATTCATGCGCTTCGCCGTCGACCTCTACGGCGAGCCTGAAGCGGGGGCAGAAGAAATCGAGCACATAGGGTCCGGCGGGGTGCTGGTGGCGGAAGCGAAGGTTGCCGGGGCGCTTTTTGAGCTCTCGCCAGAGGATGATCTCGGGCAAGGTCATGGTTCTGCGCAATTGCTTGGCGCGCTTCTGGGTTTCCTTTGGGCCGTGCAGCATTTGGTGAGCTACCCCTCCACCGCCTTCGGCGGTCCCCCTCCCCCTCCGGGGGAGGAATTTTGTAGCAGGATGCGTGCGCCTTTCCTACGGTCGGCGCTTCTATGACCACCCGCCTGCACCTCTTCACCATCCCGCCGCATCGCGCGTTCGCCGACGCGCTCGCGCAGGGGTTGATCCGGCGGCATGGGGGGGATCCGTTGCGGTTGGCGCGGGGGGTGGTGCTGGTGCCGACCAATCGCGCCAAGCGGACGATGACCGATGCGTTCGTGCGGGCGAGCGGGGGCGGGTTGTTGCTGCCGCGGATGGTGGCGATCGGCGATCCCGAGCTGGACGAGGCGGCGGGGCCGTTTCTTGACCCGGCTGACGATGACGCGCCGATTCCGCCTGCGGTCGAACCGCTGCAGCGGCGGATGATCCTGTCGCGGCTGATCGAAGCGCATGACCGCAACGTCGATGCGGCCGAGGCGGTGCGGCTGGCGGGGGATCTGGGGCGGACGCTGGACCAGATGCTGGTCGAGGAGATCGCGCCGAGCGCGCTGCGCGACGTGGTGCTGCTCGATCATCTGACGGTGCATTGGCAGCGCGCGCTCGACCTGTTCGAAATCGTTTTGGAGAAGTGGCCGCAAGAGCTTGAGAAGCTTGGCCGGATCGATCTGGCCGAGCGGCGCAACCGGCTGCTCGACCGGGTCGCGAAGCGCTGGACGGCCGACCCGCCCGAGCGGTTCGTGTGCGCGGCGGGGATTACCACGAGTGCGCCCGCGATTGCGCGGCTGCTGCGGGTCGTTGCGGGGCTGCCGCAGGGGCAGGTGGTGCTGCCGGGCGTCGATCTGGCGATGGACCCGGACGAATGGGCGATGCTGGGGCCGTTCCCGGCTGAGCCGGTGAGCGGACGGCGGCGGCGCAGTCTGGAGACGCATCCGCAATTCCATCTGAAGCTGTTGATCGACCGGATGGGCGTGCAGCGCGGCGAGTTCGAACCTTGGCGCGTCGCGACCGAGCTGGACGCGCCGCCCGCGCGCAGCAAGGCGATTGCCAGCGCGATGATGCCGGCCGAGCGGACGACGCTTTGGAGCGACCTGCCCGCAGGCGAGCGGCGGCTGGCGGGGGTGCGCGTGCTGGAAGTCGCGACCCCGGCGGAGGAGGCGCAGGGGATTGCGCTGGCGTTGCGCGCCGCGCTCGAGGAGCCCGGTCGGACCGCCGCGCTGGTGACGCCCGACCGCGCGCTGGCCAAGCGGGTGGCGGCGCATTGCGCGCGCTGGGGGATTGCGATCGACGATTCCGCCGGGTCGGCGCTGTCGATCCTGCCGCCGGGAACGCTGTTGCTGGCGCTGGCCGAGGCGGCGGCGCAGGGGTTTGCGCCGATGGCGTTGCTGGCGCTGCTCAAGCATCCGCTGGTGCGCGCGGGTGACGCGCGGATCGGCTGGCTGGAGCAGGTTCGGTCGCTCGATCTGGCGTTGCGGGGGCCGAGGCCGCCTGCGGGGCTGGCCGGGGTTACGGCGCATCTGGCTGATCCTGAGGGCCATGATGCGCGGATGCGGGCGCGGGCGATCGAGCCATGGGCGGAGATTGCGGCGCTGCTGCAACCGATCGAGGCTGCATTTGCGGCGGAGATGGTGCCGCCCGCGGCGCTGTTGGCGCAGCTGCGCGAAGGGGCCGAGCGGTTATGCGGCGAGCGGATCTGGGCGGGCGTCGACGGGCGCGCGGCGGCGGCGCTGCTCGACGATCTGGAGCGCGAGGCGGTGCATGGTCCGGCGCTGATCGCTCCGGCGAGTCTGCCGGCATTGCTGCGAACCCTCATGGATGAGGTGGCGGTGCGGCCGCCGCAGGGTGGGCATCCACGCCTGGCGATCCTGGGCGTGATTGAGGCGCGGTTGCATGCCGCCGATCTGCTGGTGCTGGGCGGGTTGAACGAGGGTGTGTGGCCGGGACTGCCTGCGCCGGACCCGTGGCTGGCACCGCGCATTCGTAGCGAGCTGGGGCTGCCGGGGCTGGAGCGGCGGATCGGGCTGGCGGCCCATGATCTGGCGCAGGGGCTGGGTGCGCGTGAGGTGTTGCTGACGCGGGCCAAGCGCGATGCGGGGGCGCCGACGATCGCGTCGCGCTTCTGGTTGCGGCTGGAGGCGCTGTCGGGCGGGTTGGAGCGGGCGACCGAGATCGAAGTCTGGGCGCGCGCGATCGATGTGCCGGGGGTGCATGCGCCGGTCACGCGGCCCGAGCCGTGCCCGCCGGTGGCGATCCGCCCGCGATCGATTCCGGTGACCGATGTCGATCGGTTGAAGGCCGACCCCTATGCCTTTTACGCCAAGCGCATGCTGCGGCTGCGCCCGCTCGATCCGGTCGATGCCGATCCGAGCGCGGCGTGGCGCGGGACGGCGGTGCATGACGTGCTGGAGCAATGGGCGCGGCATGATGGCTGTGACCCCGACGCGCTGGAGCCGCGCGTGCTGGAGATGCTCCGCGCGGCGCACCCGATGATGCGGGCTCTGTGGCAGCCAAGGTTGATCGAGGCGGTGCGCTGGATCGTGCGCGAGACGGCGGCGCATCCGGCGCGGCGCATCCTGGCGGTGGAGCAGGAGGGCGGGATCGACATTGCGGGCGTGCGCCTGACCGGCAAGTTCGACCGCATTGATGCGATGGGCGACGGGACGATTGGCATTGTCGACTACAAGACCGGCCAGCCGCCGAGCACGAAGGCGGTGCGCGCGGGATATAGTTTGCAGTTGGGCCTGCTGGGCCTGATCGCCGAGCGCGGCGGGTTTGTCGGGATTTCGGGGCGGGCGAGCTGTTTCGAATATTGGTCGCTCGCGCGCAGGAATGGCGAGTTCGGCTATGTCGCGACGCCGGTCGATCCGGCGGAGAAATATGGGCGGATGAAGCCGGAAGAGTTCGTGCCGACGGCGGCGGAGAATTTCGCCGATACGGCGGGGCGCTATCTGACCGGGGGCGAGGCGTTTACGGCCAAGCTGCACCCCGAATATGCGCCCTATTCGGATTACGATCAGTTGATGCGCCGGGACGAATGGTATGGCCGTGAGCGGCGCTAATATCTCCGCACTTCCGCCGCTCGCGGGGAGCCAGGGGGCGGCGTCGCAGCCGGAGGCGAGCGTGTGGCTGTCGGCGAGCGCGGGGACGGGGAAGACGCAGGTGCTGGCCGCCCGCGTGTTTCGCCTGTTGCTGCGCGGGGTCGATCCCGGCGCGATCCTGTGCCTGACCTTTACCAAGGCGGGCGCGGCGGAGATGGCGGCGCGGGTGAGCGGGCGGCTGGCCTATTGGGTGCGGGCGAAGCGGACCGAGCTGTTCGCCGATCTGGAGGCGCTGGGCGAGCCGGCCGACGATGCGCAGATTGCGCTGGCGCGGACCTTGTTCGCCAAGGTGCTGGATGCACCGGGCGGGGGGCTGCGCATCCAGACGATCCATAGTTTCTGCCAGACCTTGCTGTCGGCGTTTCCGGTCGAGGCCGGGCTGACGCCGGGGTTCCGGCCGCTGGAGGCGCGCGAGGAATCGGCGCTGGCGCGCGAGGCGCTGGCGGAGATGCTGGTCACCGCCGAGCGCGAGGGGCGCGGATGGGTGATCGATGCGGTCGGGGCGCTGAGCCTGCGGCTGGGCGAGGGCAAGGCCGAGGCGTTTCTAAGCGCCTGCGCGCGGGCACCCGAGGCGATGGCGGCGATGCCGAGCGGGATCCAGCCGTGGTTGCGGCGGGCGTTCGATCTGCCTTCCGGAGATGTCGCTGCTGCGGCGGCGGAGTGGTGCAGCGACGATGCGTTCTACGTGGACGGGCTGGCGCGGATTGCCGATGCGAACGAGGCGTGGGGGACCGCGACCGGCACGCGCGATGCCGGAGTGGCGCGGGCGTGGATCGCGGCGGACCCGGTGGAGCGGGTCGCGGGGCTGAGTGATCTGCGCAAGCTGGCGCTGACCGGGAAGGACGAGCCGCGCAAGGTTTCGGCGAAGCTGGCGGCGATCGAGCCGCATTATGAAGACCTGCTGATCGCGCTGGGCGAGGCGTGCATCGCGGTGCAGGGCATGGTGGCGCGGGCGGGCTATGTTGATTGCCTGGCGCAGGGGCTGGAGGCCGGGCGGGAATATGCCGCGACCTACACGGCGGCCAAGCGGCGGGCGGGGGCGGTCGATTTCGACGATCTGATCGGGAAGGCGGTCGCGCTGCTTGAGCAGGACGGGATGGGTGACTGGATCCGCTACAAGCTGGATCAGGCGACCAGCCATGTCCTGATCGACGAGGCGCAGGACACGAACGTCAACCAGTGGCGGATCGTGCGCGCGCTGGCCGACGAGTTCTTTGCCGGCGAAGGCGCGCATGGCGAGGAGGTGCGGACGATCTTCGCGGTCGGGGATTACAAGCAGGCGATCTTTGGCTTTCAGGGGACCGACCCGGTCAATTTCCGCGCGGCGCAGCAGCATTTCGATACGCGCGCGGCGGGCGCGCTGGATACGCTGTCGCTGGTGCACAGCTTCCGTTCGACCGCGCCGGTGCTGGAGTTTGTCGATGCGGCGATTGGCGCGCTGCCGCCGCCGGGCATGGGTGAATTTGCCGAGCCCGAGCCCCATGCCAGCCGGGTCGAAGGGCCGGGGACGGCGACGTTGTGGCCGCCGGTAGTGACGGGCGGCGACCCGGAGGATGAGGAAGGCTGGATCGACGACGCGACGCGCGAGCTGGCCAACCGGATCGCGGGGCAGATCCGGGATTGGATCGGCACGCTGGAGCTGGAGAGCAAGGGGCGCATGCTGCGGCCCGAGGATGTGATGATCCTGGTGCGGCGGCGCGGTGAGCTGGCCGGGCTGATCGTCGCACGGCTCTATGCCGAGGGGGTGCCGGTGGCGGGGGTCGACCGGCTGCGGCTGAATGCGCCGCTGGCGGTGCAGGATCTGCTCGCGGCGGTGCGGTTTGCGTTGCAGCCGGACGATGACCTGTCGCTGGCGGCTTTGCTGGTGTCGCCGCTGATCGGGTGGACGCAGGATGAACTGATGGTCGCCGCGATGCGCGAGCGTGGAAGCCTGTGGCGGCATTTGCGCGCGACCCAGACGCCGGAGCGGCTGGAGCCGCTGTTCGGACTGCTCGCGCGGGCGGATTTCATGACGCCGCACCGGTTTCTGGAGGCAATCCTGACCGGGCCGATGGACGGGCGGCGCAAGCTGCTCCACCGGCTGGGCGCCGAAGCGCTTGATCCGATCGAAGAATTGCTGACAGCGGCCTTGGGGTTCGAGGGGGTAGCGACGCCGACGCTGCAGCGCTTCCTTGACTGGTTCGACCGGGGCGATGTCGAGATCGTGCGCGATGCGGCGCAACCGCAGGCGGCGGTGCGGGTGATGACCGCGCATGGGGCGAAAGGGTTGCAGGCGCCGCTGGTAATCCTGGCCGATGCGACCGCCGATCCGGTGGCGGGGAATCGCGGGGATTTTGTCGAGTGGGAGCCGGAGGGCGAGGGGTTCAAGCTCCCGGTGTTCCGCCCGGGCAAGGCCGAGCGTGGCGGGCCGGTCGATGATGCGGTGAGCGCTGCCGAGGCGCGCGAGCTGGAGGAGCATTGGCGGCTGTTCTACGTTGCGGCGACGCGGGCGGAGGAGCGGTTGGTGATCGCGGGCGCGCTGGGGCCAAAGGCGAAGGGCGAGCCGCCGGCGTTGAGCTGGTACACGGCGGCGGCGGCGGGTCTGGATGCGCTGGGTGTCGAAGCGGGCGAGGGCGAGCGGAGCTTCACCGGGATTGCGCCCACGCGTGCGGTGCCGCGCAAGGCGGTTGTGGCGGAGGCTGGCGAGGCGGCGGGAGCAGTGCCCGAATGGGCGCGGCGGGCGGCTCCGGTCGAGGCGCGGCCGCCGCGACCCTTGGCGCCGTCATCGCTGGGTGAGGATCTGGTCGCCGATCCGCCGCCGGCTGCGGCGCTGCGTGCGGCGGCGGAGCGCGGGCGGTTGATCCATGCGTTGCTGGAGCGGCTGCCTGTGGTCGCTGCCGAGCGGCGCGCGGAAGTGGCCGAGCGCTGGCTGGCGGGCGCTGGCGGCGTTGAGGATGCGGGTGAGCGGGCGGAGCTGGCGCGTGCGGCGCTGGGGGTGCTGGCCGAGCCGCGCTTTGCCGAATTGTTCGGGCCGGAAGCGCTGGCCGAAGCCCCGGTCGCGGCGGTCGTGGGCGGGGGGCATGTCGTTTCCGGGACTGCCGACCGGCTGCTGGTGACGGACGATCGCGTGCTGGTGGTGGATTTCAAGACCGGGCGGCGCGCGCCGGGGACGCTCGGCGATGTGCCGCCCTATCATGTGCGGCAGATGGCGGCCTATGTCGCGGCGCTGGAGGTGATCTTTCCGGGGCGCGAGGTGGTCGCGGGACTGCTCTATACGGCGGGGCCTGTGCTGTTCGAACTGCCCGCCGATCTGGTCGCGGCGCACAAGCCGGGCTTCGCGGGCGGCGAACAAAGCTTGCCACTCGATGCTTGAGACGCGCGGCTGCCGACCCTAGTTAGGCAGCAACAGACAGGAGATTTGAGACATGGCGAAGGCCGTTACCGACGAGAGCTTTGCAACCGACGTGCTGCAGTCCGACAAGCCCGTGATCGTGGATTTCTGGGCGGAATGGTGCGGCCCGTGCAAGATCATCGGCCCGAGCCTGGAAGAGCTGGCCGAGGAACTGGCGGACAAGGTCACGATCACCAAGCTGAACATCGAGGAAAATCCCGACACGCCGGGCCAGCTGGGCATTCGCGGCATCCCGACGCTGTTCGTCTACAAGGACGGGCAGAAGGTCGCGCAGCAGGTGGGGATTCAGGACATCAATACGAAGTCCAAGCTGAAGGCATGGATCGAGAGCGTGGTGTGAGAAGGAGTTGGATCGCGGGCGGCGTAGTAACGCTACTCGCGATCCCACTCGCTTATTGGGGGCTCGACGAATGGACGATGTCCGGTCACGCGCCGCGCCCCGTCTCTTTGGCTTGGGACGCCGCGATCCGAGTTGTCGAGGGGTACGATCCCTATCGGAGGTGTGCTCTGCCGGATGAGGTTCAGCCGGACGGCAGCCGGATCGGTCGTTCTGTTCCCGAACGAAACTGCTTCGACTTTGGACTGGTTCAGCGGTTTACCGGCGTCTATTTTGACGAGTTTGAAGGGCAACTTTTCATAGAAGGGGCACCAGCAGGGCCACCATATCTGCAACCGCAGGAACGGATATGGCCCTCCTTCGATGAAAAGACCACGTATCGCGGTGATACGCGACGCGCCCTCTCATCAGACGATTCGGGCGCTACGCGTGTTTTCGAAGTCGAGTGGATCGGACGGAAGACTGTGCGTGCGGGGGAATACGGCCATTTCGGGATGTCCCAGCGCGGCATGATTGTCGATCAGGTGATCAAAGTCCGACTTCTCCACAAGGTCGAGGGTTATGCCGGGCCCGACCTTTTGGTCCGCCAGAAATACTAGCTCCGATAGTCCGCGTTGATCGAGATGTAACCATGGGTCAGGTCGCAGGTCCACACCGTGGCGCGGCCTTCACCGAGGCCGAGGTCGACGCCAATTTCGATCTCGTGGCCCTTGAGATGCGCGGCGACGGGGGTTTCGTCATAGCCTTCGACCGCGAGGCCGGCTGACGCGACCTGCACGCCGCCGAAGGTGATGGCGAGCGTGTCGCGGTCGGCGGGTTCGCCGGCCTTGCCGACGGCCATGACGATGCGGCCCCAATTGGCATCCTCGCCCGCGATGGCAGTCTTTACCAGCGGCGAGTTGGCGATGCTGAGTGCGATGCGGTGCGCGCTGGCGTCGCTTTCGGCGCCTTCGACATCGATGCGGATGAACTTCGACGCGCCCTCACCGTCGCGGACGACGAGATGGGCGAGCTGGAGACACAGCTCGGCGAGCGCGGCGCGGAAGGCGTCGGCGCCGTCGCTGTCGTCATCGGTGAGCGGCGCATTGCCCGCCGCGCCGGTGGCGAAGGCGAGGACGGTGTCGCTGGTCGAGGTGTCGCTGTCGACGGTGATGCAGGAGAAGCTCTTGCGGTTGGCGTCGGACAACGCGCGCTGGAGGAAGGCGGGATCGACGGCGGCGTCGGTGAAGATGTAGCCGAGCATCGTCGCCATGTCGGGAGCGATCATTCCCGAACCCTTTATGATGCCGACCAGGTTGACCGTGCGGCCATCGACGATGGCAGAGGTCATCGCGCCCTTGGCGAAGGTGTCGGTGGTGCCGATGGTGTTGGCGGCATCCTCCCAGTTGCACGGTTCGGCGGTGAAGGCGGCGTCGAGGCCGGCTTCGGCCTTGTCGATCGGGAGGGGGACGCCGATCACACCGGTGGAGGAGACGAACACGTCCGAGGGCTGGCAGTTCAGATGCCCCGCGACCCGCGCAGCGATTGCCTCGACCGCAGCGCGTCCGCGATTGCCCGTGAAGGCATTGCTGTTCCCGGCATTGACCACCAGCGCGCGGGCCTTGCCGAGCGGGAGCGCGTCGCGGCACCATTCGACTTCGGGTGAGGGGCATTTGCTGGTGGTGGTGACGCCCGCGACCGCCGTGCCCTCGTCCAGCGTCACGAAGGTGAGGTCGCAGCGGTCCCATTGCTTGTAGTGCGCGCGGGCGACGCGGAGGGTGACGCCGGGGATTGCCGGAAGTGATGGGAAGGCGGCGGGGGCGAGCGGGGAGCGATTCATTGCAGTTCCTCTATTCCTTTCGTCGCCCCGGCGGAGGCCGGGGCCGCCCTGTGGTGCGGGCATCCCTGAAAAACTTGGCGGCCCCGGCCTGCGCCGGGGCGACGGCAATTCAGGCCAGCGCGCTCGCGGCGCTGAGTACGGCGCGGACGCTGGCGGTGGCGACGTCCTCGTCGATGCCGACGCCCCAGACGGTTCGACCGTCGGCGGTGCGGCATTCGACATAGGCGGCGGCTTGGGCGGTCGAGCCATGGCCGATCGCGTGTTCGGCATAGTCGGCGATGTCGAGATCGACCCCGAACCCGTCGCGGATCGCGGCGACGACGCTGGAGATCAGGCCGTTGCCGCGCCCGCTGACCGACCGCGACACGCCGTCCACCTCGATCGCGCCGGCGAAGATGCGCTCGCCGTTGGATGCGCGGGTTTCGTCATAGGCGCCGAGGGTGAAGCGCTGCGGCGTGGCGAGGCGATAGGCGGACTGGAAGGTTGCCCAGATATCCTGCGCGTTGAGTTCGCGGCTGGTTTCGTCGGCCATGCGCTGCACATGGCGGCTGAAATCGGCCTGGAGCCGCTTGGGCAGCTTCAGCCCCTTGTCCTGCTCCAGCACCCAGGCGACGCCGCCCTTGCCCGACTGCGAGTTGACGCGGATGACCGCTTCATAGCTGCGGCCGAGATCGGCGGGATCGATCGGGAGATAGGGCACTTCCCACAGGTCGTCGTTGCGCGCTTCCTGCGCGGCAAAGCCCTTTTTGATCGCGTCCTGGTGGCTGCCCGAAAAAGCGGTGAAGACGAGGTCGCCGGCATAGGGCGTGCGCGGATGGACGGGGATGTTGGTGCAGTATTCGACCGTCTTCACCACTTCGTCGATGTCGTCGAAGGTCAGGCCGGGATCGACCCCTTGGGTGTACATGTTCATCGCGACGGTCACGAGGTCGCAATTGCCGGTGCGCTCGCCATTGCCGAGCAGGCAGCCCTCGACCCGGTCGGCGCCGGCCATCAGGCCAAGCTCCGCCGCCGCGACGCCGGTGCCGCGGTCGTTATGCGTGTGCAGCGAGATGACGACGCTGTCGCGGTTCGGGATGTGGCGGCAGAAATATTCGATCTGGTCGGCATAGATGTTGGGCGTCGCTGCCTCGACCGTCGCGGGCAGGTTGAGGATCAGCGGGCGTTCGGGCGTGGGGCGAAGCACGTCCATCACCGCACTGCACACCTCGATCGAGAAATCGAGTTCGGCGGTGGAGAAGGTTTCCGGCGAATATTCGAACTGCCAGTCGGTGTCGGGCTGGGCCGCCGCGCCGTCGCGCAGCATGCGGGCGGCGTCGGTGGCGATCGCCTTGACCTGATCGCGCTCCATGCCGAACACGATGCGCCGCCATGCCGGGCTAACGGCGTTATATACATGCACGATCGCCTGCTTCGCGCCGCGCAGGCTTTCGAAACTGGTCTCGATCAGGTCGCGCCGTGCCTGCGTGAGCACCTGAACCGTCACGTCGTCGGGAATGCGGCCGTCGCGGACGAGGCCGGAGATGAAGTCGAATTCGGTCGCGCCCGCGCTGGGGAAGCCGACCTCGATCTCCTTGATCCCGACGCGGCAGATCAGGTCGAAGAAGCGGGTCTTCTTTTCCGCATCCATCGGGTCGATCAGCGCCTGATTACCGTCGCGCAGGTCGGTCGAGAGCCAGCGCGGCGCGCGCGTGATCGTGCGGCTCGGCCATTGGCGATCGGGCAGATCGACCTGGGGGAAGGGGCGGTATTTGACGCTGGGGTCGCGCAACATGGGACTTCTCGCTTCGAAACGGACGGTCGGGGAGGGGTTTTGCTCTGCCCTTAGGCCGTGTGCGCGGCGCGTGGCCACGCGACTCCACGCCCTAAGGGCGGGTAAGTCGAAGCAGGAGGAGGCTGCGGTTCGGCAACATTATGCGCGGCGCTTAGCGCGGGCGCGCAACAAATGTCCAGTACGTAATGCTGCGGCCCGATCCCGTGCGGACGATATCATTCTATAAAGATTTGAGCGGCATAGGATCAGTCGGGGGCCGGACAGGACGAAAAAATGCTTCAAATCATGTACATCAGCAGTGCGGCCAACTGCGCCCCGATCGACGTCGCGCAGATCCTGACGGTCTCTCGCCGGAACAACGAGCGCGATGGCGTTACTGGATTTCTCTACGCCGATGGGCGGCGGTTCCTGCAGGTGCTGGAGGGGCCGGCCGAGGCGGTCGAGCGCGCATTTGCGCGGATCGGCGGCGATACGCGCCACCGCGCGGTCGTAACGCTGTCGCGGCGTGAAATTGCAGCGCGCGAATTTGGCGACTGGGCGATGGCGCATCGCATGCCGGGTAGTGACAGCGATGCGCTGTTGGCGCAGATCGCCGAACGGCTCGAGACCGCGTCGCCGAATGTTCGCGCCACCTTTGAAGGCTTTGCGAAAATTCGGCGCGCGGCCTGAAGTCTTATTTCTGGAATGCGGCGGCGATGGTCAGTTCGACCTCGTCGCTGACCAAAGGCACGGCATAGCCAAGGCCGAAATCGCTGCGCTTGATCGTCGCCTCAGCCTCGAACCCGACATTTTCCTTGCCGCCCATCTGCGCCGGCGCCTTGCCCGCGCCGTAGAAATCGACGTCCAGCGTCACCGGCTTGGTGATGCCGTTGAGGGTGAGGTTGCCGTGCACCTTGGCCTCGTCGCCATCGGCGTCGACCATGACGTGGGTCGACACGAACTTGGCGTCAGCGGGTGCCGAACCGAAGAAGTCGGGCTTGCCGCCATCCTTGCCGTCGCGCAGCAGGTGTGCGGTGAAGCCGGGGACGCCGGTCACCATCTTCGACACGGGGATCGTCACGTCGACCTTGGACGCGGCGGGGTTCTTGGGGTCGAGCTGCATCGTGCCGGTGACCTGGCCGAACAGTCCCCACAGCGGCGAGAAGCCGAAATGGTTGACCTCCCACTTCACCAGCGTGTGGTTGGCGTCGACGGTGTAGCTGCCGCCGGTGATCGCGGCCTTGTCCTTCGACCCCGGCATTTGCTGCGCGACGAGGGGCGTGGCGATGGCGGTTGCGGCGAGCAGGGTGGCGAGGACGATGCGCATAGGGATTCTCCGGATTGCGTTACGGGGGCGCCACGACAATGCGCGACACCCCCGTCGAGTTCAAATCACGAAATGGGAACGCAGGGTTTCCCGACGCGCGATCAAAGTTGCGGCAGGATCAAATATTTCTCACCCGTCGCGCGGCGATTATAGGCGGCGATGCAGCCGGGCTGGACTGCGTCCTCCAGGCTGATGCGGTTGCTGTAGCTGCTGGCGAAGGTGGTACGGATCTCCGCCGCGACCTTGGCGCGCATCCGCATCACTTCCTCCATCCCCGCTTTCATAAGGTAAGGGGTGAGCAGCCAGCCGCCGACGCCCCAGATCATACCGAAACCGCGATTGAGCTCGGTCGGGGCGGTGCTGAGGCCGCCATAGATATAGACCTGCTTCATCGTCGACGAGCCATAGGGGCCGTTGGCCGGGTTGGTGCGGACGGCGGCGGCTTCCATCGCGGTCAATATCTGGCCGGCGAGCTTGCCGCCACCGATCGCGTCGAAGGCGAGGAAGGCCTGGGTCTCGGCGATCGCTTCGGTCAGTTGCGCCATGAAGTCGGGCGCGCTGCTGTCGACGACATGGGTCGCGCCGAGATCGCGCAGCAGCAGCGCCTGGGTCTGGCTGCGCACGATGTTCACCAGCGGCACGCCTTCGGACAGGGTCAGCTTGACCAGCATCTGGCCCAGGTTCGACGCGGCGGCGGTGTGGACCAGGCCCTTGTAACCTTCCCGCCGCATCGTACCGACCATGCCGAGCGCGGTCATCGGGTTGACGAAGGACGAGGCGGCTTCCTCGGCGGCGATGCCGTCGGGGAAGACGAGGCAGTCGCGTGCGCGGAGAAGGCGATATTGCGTGTAGAAGCCGCCGCCCGCTGCGGCCACGGTCTTGCCGATCAGCGCCTGTGCGGCGGGATCGTCTCCCGCGGCGACAACCGTACCGGCGCCTTCATTGCCGATCGGGAGCGGCTTGCCCGCGCGCACCGCGACATGGCGGCGGAGGCCTTCGGGGATTTCCGCCCGCGCGCCATAGCCGAGCGCGGTGAAGGCATTGGAGTCGGCGACGCTGAGCATCACGGCAAGGTCGGACGGGTTGATCGGGGTGGCTTCGACCCGGATCAGCACTTCGTCTCCGGTCGGCTGCGGAACCGGGACGTCGCGCAGGGTGAGTTCGAGGCCGCCGTCCTCGGTCACGGTTGAGAACATCTGCTTGGCCTGGGCCGGGATCGTGTTGCTCAATGCATCCTCCTTATGATGTTTGACATGGGCATACCGTGAATTCGAAAGCGGGATCAATGGGGCGTTAGAAATCGTTGCCGAGCGCATTGTGCCCCCTCGCGTTCGGGCGCGGTTTACGTTAAGGTGAACCTCATGACCCGTGCAGCCACCCCGTTCGAAGTTCCGATCCCGGTCGATCCCGCCGACATCGACTTCATGGGACACGTCAATAACGCCAGCTACCTTAAATGGGTGCAGGAGGCGGTGTTGGCGCATTGGCAGAAGCTGGCTCCGGCGGAAGAGGTGGCGAAACACCTGTGGGTCGCGCTCAAGCACGAGATCACCTATCGCAAGCCCGCCTTCCTCAATGACGAAGTGGTCGCGACGGTGCTGCTGGAGAAGGTTCAGGGCGTTAGCGCGTTTTACGAAACGGTCATCCGGCGCGGCGACACGGTGCTGGCCGAGGTCAAGTCACGCTGGTGCTGTGTCGATGCAACGACGCTGCGCCCGGCGCGGATCGCCGAGCATATCGTCGAGCATTTCTTCGGGAAGCGCGAAGCGTAACGCCGCGCGCTAAAGCCAGCGCGGGACGCTGTGGACGTAGTTGATGTACGCGACGCCGAACTTGTCGGCCATGTAGCGTTCCTCGCGCACGATGACGCCATAGTGGATCGTCATGATCAGCGGGATGAACAGCCATAAGGCGACCGGGGCATTCGCGGCGACGGTAAGGCCGAGATAGGCGAGCGTCATGCCGAGATACATCGGGTTGCGCGTCCAGCGGTAGATGCCCTGCACGACGAAGGCGGTGGTCGGCTGCCAGGGCGGGGCGGGGGTTCCGGCCGCCTTGAACCGTCCCAGCGCTGCGACGATCAGCCCACCTCCCGCGAGCAGGAACAGTGCGACGACGGTCCAGCGCAGCGATCCGGGCATGTCGAGTCCCTGGGTGCGGACCACCAGATATTCGAGCGCGATTCCCGCGATCAGATAGCCGAGGAAGATCAGCGGCGGCGGAGCGATGACGCCGGGAGTGTCGGATTTCGGTTCGGTCATGGGGCTTTCCTAACCTTCCGAATCGAACTTGTCGCGCTTTCGCTTGCCGAACAACAGGCGGCGTTCGAGGTGGCGGCGCGCGGCGGCGTAATAGGCGTCGAGGAAGGCGCGGTCCTCACCGACATGCGTGCCATGATCGGGACGTCCGAGCTTGCGGCGGATTACGCCGGCAACGGTGACGATCGTGTCGGCGTCATCGCGATGCAGGATATCGGCCAGGCGCTGCACCTCCATCTGGCCGTAGGTTTCGAGTTCCTCGGGCGTGAAGGCGTAACGCTCGATCCGCTCGGGCTCTGCATCGGCGAGCAGGTCGGGCGCGATCTTGGGCCGTTCATTCTCGACCACCCAGGTGCCCGCGATGAGGTCGCCCGCGCGCAGCCGGTCGCGGTTGAACAGCGGGAACAGCATGAAGATCGCGGTCCAGCCAAAGCCGAACAGCGTCAGCCAGCGGCTGCTGAACCCTTCCGCCTGCGCGGTGAGCAGGAAGATGAGGGGCAGGAACACCTCGATCTCACGCGTCAAGTTGCGCGCCAGCACCGCCCCGCCGGTCAACCGCCCGCCGTCGCGCGCGACGACGCGCAGTTTGAGCGCGCGCTTGCCCAGCGTCGCCGCGCGCCCGCCGCTTTCGAACAGGGTGAAGTAGAAATTGCGCAGCAGGAAGAAGCCGAGCAGCCACAGGATCGCCGCGACGCTGGCCGATTGCTGGCTGGTCAGCAGACCCGCCGCTGCGATCGTGAGCGCGATCAGTGCCGCCAGCATGATCGCGGCATCGATGGTGAAGGCTGCGGCGCGCGATCCCGCGCTGGCCAGCCGCAGATGCAGCACCGCTCCCTCGGGCGTTACCAGTTCGCGGACCAGGCGGTCCTTCCGCTCAGCCATGGCGGCGGCGCCCGCCGAGCGTGAAATAGACGACCCAGATCGCGAACATGGTCGCGGCAATGGCGAAGCGCGCTGCGTCAGCAGTGATCAACTGGCGCGCGAACCCTTCGAGCAGGCCGGCGACGAGCAGCATGATGACGACGCCGATCATCACCAGCGCGCCGCGACGGCCGGCTTCGCCAGCGGCGGCGAGGCGGCTGCGTTCGCCGGGGAAGGCGACGGCGCGCCCGATATGCAGCCCCGCCGCGCCGGCGAGGATGATCGCGCTCAATTCGGTCGATCCATGGATCATCAGCCAGCCGGTGAAGCCGACGCCCAGCCCCTTGGACACGAACACAGCGTAAAAGGCGCCGACCATCACGCCATTGCTCGCCATCAGGAACAAGGTCGGGATGCCGAAGGCAAAGCCCAGCGCGAAGGCCAGGATCGAAACCTGGCTGTTATGCGTGAACAGGAAGGTCGCGAAGATTTCCAGGCCGTCATGTTCGGGTGCGCCATAGATCGACTCACGCAACGTCTCGACGCTCGCCTGCATGTTGCGACCGCTGGCGAGCTCACCGGAGACGATTGCGCCGAACCAGCCGGGATCGGCCATGACGAGGAAATAGCCGGCGAGCGCGCTGCCGATGAACAACGCCGCGATGATCAGGATTTCGCCGACCATCCCGCGCACTGCGGCGGGCCAGCCCTGTGCGAAGAAGCCGCCCAACTGCTTCCAGAAGGAGTCGCGGCAGCCATAAAGGATGAAATAGGCGCGGGTCGACAGGCTCTCGAGATAGGCGATCATCGACCCGTCGAGCGAGGTTTCGCGCGCGATCGAGAGCGCCGACAGTGTCGAGCGGTAGAGGCGCGGGAGTTCGAACAGATCCTCGCTCGACAAGCGGCGCGGGGATTTCTTCTCGATCAGGTCGAGCATCGCCTCCAGCCGCTGCCAATCGGCTTCGCGTTCGGCGCGGAACTGGCTGACGCCAAAGACGGTGTTGCTCATGGGCGTTCGCGGTCCCGGACATAGCGCTCGGCGAGCGCGAGGGCGAGGTCGTCGGGCGCGGCTTCGAGCACGTCGATGCCGAGCCGCTTCAACCGCTCGATCACGATCCGCCGCTCGCGCAGCAGGGCGTGGGCGACATTGGCGCGGATCACGTCGTCGGCGGTTTCGGGCCGCGCCTCGAGAAACGCCTCAAGCTCGATATCGCGGAACAGGACGAAGATCAGGCGGTGGCGCTTGCGCATCCGTGCCGCTGCGCCGAGCATCAGTTCGGCGCTGGTCGGATCGGTGAATTCGCTGAACAGGATGATCAGGCTGCGGCGCTGAAGACGCTGGTCGAGCGCGACGAGCGAGAGGGTGAAATTGCTTTCCTGCGCGTCATAATCCAATTCGGCGGCGGTGCGGTGCAGCGTCGCGAAGCCGCGCGCGCCGGTGATGCTGCCCGAATCCGCGGTCGGACGCCCGGCAAACCCGAACAGGCGCACCGTGTCGCCCGATTTGAGCGCGACGAACGATGCGAGCAGGGCGGCGGAGACGGCGCGGTCGATGCGCGGGACGCCGGCGACCGGCTCGCTCATCGTGCGACCGCAATCGACCGCGAAGACGACGCTGTTGTCGCGTTCGGTGCGATATTCGCGGGCGAGGAGCGAAAGGTGGCGGGCCGTTGCCTTCCAGTCGATCGCGCGGCGTTCCATGCCGGGCTGGAAGTCGGTCAGCGCCTGAAATTCGGTGCCGTCGCCGCTTTCGGGACGGATGCGCGCGCCGAACTGGCGGCTGCGCAGGAACTGGCGCATCCCCTGTTCGCGCACGGGGCGAAGATCGGGGAGGATCCGGATGCTGTCATCGGTCGCGGCGCTGCGCTGGCGATAGGCGAGCCCGAGCGGGCCCGATGCGCGCGCCCAGATGCGGGAGAGCTTAGCGGTGCCGCGCCGGGTGGCGGTATAAGTTAGTCCGTTCCCCTCCCGCTTGCTGAAGGGGAGAGGTTCTAGTGGAGCGGAAACGTCCGCCGCATAGGCGAGGCCCGGGGTCGCGCCGGCGAGCGCAACCGTTCCGCCGACATCCACCGCGCCCGGCCCTTCGATGCGCAAGTCATTCGTTCGGATGCGTGGCGCGAACAGGCCGTCGAGCAGCACCAACAGCGCGACGCCCGCTGCCCAGGCGACCGCCAGCAGCCAGCCGTCCGGGCGCACGACGCCCAGCAGCAGCGCCATCGGCGCCGCCACCAGCGTCAGCGCGACCGCCCGCTGGGTCGGAACGATCAACGCGGCGCCTCGACCCGGTCGATCAGCTGGGCGACGATATCGTCGGTGCGGCGGCCGTCGATCTCGGCGGCGGGCGACAGGACGACGCGGTGGCGCAGCAGCGGCTGGGCGAGCAGCTTCACGTCATCGGGGATGACATAGTCGCGGCCCTCCAGCGCGGCGGCGGCGCGCGCTGCTGCGGCGAGCGCGGAGGCGGCACGCGGCGATGCGCCGTGCGACAGGTCGGCATGGTCGCGGGTCGCGCGGATCAGATCGACGACATAGGCGATGATCTCATCCGCCAGCCGCACGGTCAGCACGGTGTCGCTCGCTGCCTTGAGCGCGTCGGGGGTCGCGACCTGTTCGACGCCGCTATCCTCGGGGCGCGGCGAGCCGGTGCGGGTGCCATATTGCGCGACGATCGCGCGTTCGGCCTCGGCATCGGGATAGTCGATCGCCAGCTTGAACAGGAAGCGGTCGAGCTGCGCCTCTGGCAGGGGATAGACGCCCTGCTGCTCGATCGGGTTCTGGGTCGCGACCACGGTGAAGCGGTCGGAGAGCTTCTCGGTCGAGCCGTCGATCGTGACCGCGCGTTCCTGCATCGCTTCGAGCAGGGCGGCCTGGGTCTTGGGCGGGGTGCGGTTGATTTCGTCGGCCAGCAGCAATTCGGTGAACACCGGGCCGCGGCGCAGTTCGAACGACGAGCTCTGGAAGTTGAACAGGCTGGCACCGACGATATCGCCGGGCATCAGATCGGGGGTGAACTGGATGCGACCGAAATCGAGCCCGAGCGTGCGCGCGAAGCTCTGCGCCAGCAGCGTCTTGGCGGTGCCCGGTGCACCTTCGAGCAGGACGTGGCCGCCCGAGAGCAAGGCGATGGTCAACAGGCGCGTGGCGCGTCCCTGACCCACCACGGCCTTGGCCACCTGGGCATCGATCGCCGCACCGAGGTTGCGGACGTCGTCGAGTGTCATGCCTTCACTTCCTTTCGCCAGTCATCCAGCGCCTGTGCGGCGTGGAGCAGTTCGGTTTCGGTGGTCGCCGCGCGCACCCGCTGGGTCGCGCTTACGTAGGAGGTTGTCGTGGGGATCGCGTCGAGTTGGGTATCCAGTGCCTCGCCCTGCACGGTGCGGGGCAAAGCGAGGCGGCGTGCGGCCCAGTCGCGGATCGCGTCGGCATAGGCGCTGCCCCCCTCCCGCGTGCGGCGCGCGCGGCGGGCGAGGCTGACGATATTGTCGATCAGCGCGGCCTTGCCGAACGGCACCGCGCGCTGTTCGCGGCGCACCGGGCCGAAGCGGACCAGGGTCGCGATCCCCGCGAGCAATGCAGCGATGAGCAGCGCGATGCTGACCCCGGCAAAGGGTGGTTCGAACGCCAGCTGGAGCAGGTTGCGACCGCCGCTGCCATAAGGAAGCATCGTATCGAAGATCACGGTGCCGGGCGCTTGCGGATCGAGCCCGGCGAGCATCGCCAGCGTCGCGCGGGCGTTGGCGCGATACGCGAGCCCGTGATTGTTGAGCAGGTCCGGGTCGGCGAGGACGAAGATGTTCTTGCCCGGAATCTCCGCCAGCACCGCGCCGCCATCGGGCGCGGCAATCAGCGGATAGAGCTTGTCGCCGCGCACCGATTGCAGCGCTTCGGGCGGGCGGAAGGGGGGGATGGGCAGGCTGGTGCGGATGACCAACGGTCCGGGCTTTTCGCGCTCAACGCTCGCCTCCGCCACCGGGGCGAGCAGGGCGGCGATGCGTTCGGGCGGGAGCAAGCCGAGCCGCTGTTCGCGCCGGGGGTTGTTGCGCTGAGGTGCGGAAATCCATTTGGGCAGGATGACGAGCACCGGCGCGTTCGGCCCGGCGGCCTCGTCCAATGCGATATCCATTTCGGCGCGCGTCGTGCCGGCATTGGGCGTCAGGACCAGAATGCCCTGCTCGGGTCGGTCCGCCGGATCGCCCGACATGCTGACCTTGCCTCCGGCCAGCTCGACTAATTTGGTCAGGCCGTAAAAGCCGGTGGCGAAGCGCGAGGCGGGGCTGGGGATGTTGCCGCGCTGGCGATCGATCCGGTCGCCATAGGCGCTGACCAGCAGGAAGCCGAGTGCGAGGATGAACCCCGCCGCGACGAGGATCAGCACCGTGCGGGTGCGGAACGGGTTGGCGCTGCTCTTGGTCATCGGCCGAGCGCGAACCCGGCATAGTCGGCGCGGGCGCGTTCCCAGTCGGCTTGACCGAGCGGGTGGCCGGCAAACAGGCTACGCTCCACATCGGCGACGATGCGGCCGAACACGGCGCGGGCGGCGTCGGGCAGCGCCTCGATCCGGGCGATGTCGCGGCTGGTCCAGGACGGGCGGAGCGGATCGCCGCGCCAGCGTTCGATATCTTCGACACTGCGGTGGAGCAGCAGGCGCACCGCTTCGTCATAGCGACCGGTCGCGGCGAGCTGGTCCGCCTCGACCAGCAGCGCGCGGGCGACCGATGCTTCGGGCGCCCAGCCGGGCGTTGCGGCCGTTGCGCCATTGGCGGCCATGCGGTTGGCGAGCCATGCGCGCAGCGGCGGGAAGAGCGCGAAGGCCAGCGCGATCACCACCAATGCGATGGCGATCCACATCAGGACTGTCCAGCCGCCGCCGACCCATTCGATGAAATTGCCGAGCGCCCGGAGCGTGTCCCGCAGCCATTCGGGCATTTCGCGCTGTTCCGGGATGAGCCAGGGGAAGTCGAACTGGATGCTGGCATCGCCTTTGAGCGTGCGATGCGCGGCGTCTGCGCTTGCGGGATCGCCGAACGGCGGCGCACCGGACCCGGCGGCCGCGCCATCGCGTGCGGCGGCGCTTGCGCCCTGTGCCGTCATTGCCGTGAATCCCCCCGGAAGCTGTTGATGCCCTTGGAGCAAATCGGCAAATTGCGCGCAACGCTTTTCGTCCCTAACGTCGCTTGAACGGCGCGGCACATCGACCGCGCGGCATCGAACAGGGAGATTTGCGCGTTGATCCGGATCATCATCGGCACGGCGGCGGCGGCGGCGCTGGCGGCCTGTAGCGCGACCGCGGGACCCAAGCCCAAGAGCGCGGCGTCGGACGCCCCTGCGAAAAAGGGGCCGGGAAAGAACAAGGGGTATGACCACAATCCCTATCCCTCGACCTACAAGCCCTATCCGGGCGTGCCGACGCTGTTGACCAATGTCACGATTCTGGATGGCGAAGGCGGCAAGGTCGAGCGCGGCGCGGTGCTGTTCCGCGACGGCAAGATCGTCGAAGTGGGCCAGAGCATCGCGGCACCCGAAGGCGCGACGGTCATCGACGGCGCGGGGAAATATGTGACGCCTGGCATCATCGATGTGCACAGCCATCTTGGTGACTATCCGACCCCCAGCGTCCAGGCGCATTCCGACGGCAACGAGGCGACCGGGCCGGTTACCGCCGAAGTGTGGGCTGAGCATAGCGTGTGGCCGCAGGACCCCGGTTTCAGCCGCGCGCTCGCCAATGGCGGCGTCACCACGCTGCAAATCCTGCCGGGTTCGGCGAACCTGTTCGGCGGGCGCAGCGTGACGCTCAAGAACGTCTATGCGCGCACGATGCAGGGGATGAAATTCCCCGGCGCGCCCTATGGCCTGAAAATGGCGTGCGGCGAGAATCCGAAGCGCGTCTATGGCAGCAAGGGGCGGATGCCCTCGACCCGCATGGGCAATATCGCGGTCGATCGCCAGACCTGGGCGCGGGCGCAGGACTATAAACGGCGCTGGGACCGCTATGAGGAAAATGGCGGGGAGCCGCCTGCGCGCGACATGGCGATGGACACGCTGCGCGGGGTGCTGGCAGGTGAGATCATCATTCACAATCACTGCTATCGCGCTGACGAAATGGCCATCGTCCTCGATATGGCCAAGGAGTTCGGGTACAAGGTCGGCACGTTCCACCATGCGGTCGAGGCATACAAGATCGCCGATCTGCTCAAGGCCAATGGCACTTGCGCCGCGGTCTGGGCGGACTGGTGGGGGTTCAAGATGGAGTCGTACGACGCCGTCTCCGAAAACCTCGCCATCCTCGAACGCGAGGGTGCGTGCGGCATGATCCATTCGGACGACGCCAACGGCATCCAGCGGCTCAATCAGGAAATCGCCAAGGTTCGCGCCGCCGCCAAGCGTGCGGGCTTCGTGATCCCCGAGGAGATCGCGTGGAAATGGGCCGCGATCACGCCGGCCAAAGCGCTGGGCATCGATCAGGTGACCGGCAGTCTGAAGGCCGGCAAGATGGCCGATGTCGTGCTGTGGAATGGCAATCCGTTCAGCGTTTACACGCGGCCTGAGAAAGTCTGGGTCGACGGCGCATTGCTATACGATATGCACAACCCCAAATTGCGACCGGTATCGGACTTCGAGCTGGGCCAGCCCGGATCGGGAGACGTGAAATGAAGGCGCTGTTGCTAGCCGCTGCGGCGATGGGTGCCGCACTCCCCGCCACCGCACAGACGGTTGCGATTACCAATGCGCGCCTGGTGATTGGCGACGGCTCGGCTCCGGTCGATGGCGGCACGGTCGTGGTGCGCGATGGGCGGGTCGTCGCTGCGGGCACGGGTGTCGCGGTTCCTGCCGGGGTGCCGGTCGTGGATGCCGGTGGCCGCTGGGTGACGCCAGGCCTGTTTGCGGGCTTTACCCGCATGGGCATTGTCGAGGTCGATGGCGTCAGCGAAACCGACGATTCCGCCGCTGGCAACTCGCCCTTCAATGCCGCGCTCGATGTGTCGGCTGCGGTGAATCCCAAGACGAGCGCGATCACGGTCAATCGTGCCGAGGGCATCACCCGTGCGGTGGTTGCGCCCGAAGCCCGCGGATCGATCTTTGCCGGGCAGGGGGCGATCATCGACCTCGGCACCGACATGGATCCGGTGAGCAAGCCGCGCGCCTTCCAGTTCATGGTCTATGGCGAAGAGGGCGCGCGCCGCGCCGGCGGCAGCCGACCCGCCGCGATTGCGATGCTCAAGAATATCCTGTTCGAGGTGCGCGACTATGCCCGCGCGCCGGCGAGCTTTGCCGATCGCGGCAAGGATGCGCTGCTGACCCGCGCTGACGCGCAGGCGCTGGTGCCGGTGGTGACCGGACAGGTACCGTTGCTGGTGCATGTCGAGCGGGCGTCGGACATTCTGGTGGTGCTTGAACTCAAGCGTGAGGTGCCTGCGCTCAAGCTGGTGCTAGTCGGCGTCAACGAGGGCTGGACCGTCGCGCGGCAGATTGCGGCGGCGAAGGTGCCGGTGCTGGCATCGGCGCTGTCGGATCTGCCGGCGTCGTTCGAGCAGCTGGCGGCGACTCAGTCGAATATCGGGCGGATGCAGGCCGCTGGCGTGACGGTCGGTATCGGCATGATCAACGATGACGAGGCGCGGCAGGCACGGCTGGTCAAGCAATATGCTGGTAACCTGGTCGCGCTGACCAAAGTTCCGGGCGCGTCGGGGCTCGACTGGGGGCAGGCGTTCGCGACGATCAGCTCCAAGCCCGCCGAAGCGATGGGGATGGGCGGCGAGTTTGGATCGCTGCGCCCGGGCCGTCGCGGCGACGTGGTGGTGTGGGACGGCGACCCGCTGGAGATCGGAAGTGCAGCGGTGCGGGTGTTCATCGACGGCGTCGAACAGCCGATCGAGACGCGCCAGGATCAGCTGCGCAAGCGCTATTTCGATCCGAAGGAAGGCGCCTTGCCCAAGGCGTATCAGCGCTGACCGCGCCGTTCAAACTGGCCTGTGCGGGCGATGAACCGCGCCGTGCGGGCCGCCCGCGCGATCCCGCCAAATATGCGGCGATCGTGGAGGCGGCCCGTCAGGCGTTCTTCACGCGTGGCTTCCATGCCGCCACGATCGAGGAGATTGCGGCAGCGGCAGGCGTGTCGAAGGTGACGGTCTATAATCGCTTCAGCGACAAGGAGACCTTGTTCGAGGAGGTGATCCGCGTCGAAAGCACGCGGATGGCAGAGGTGTTCGATGCCGGGGTCGCCGACCAGCGATCGCTGGAGGACCAGCTGAACGCCTATGGGGTTGCGCTGCTGACCTTCATGTTCAGCGAGGATCATGTCGCGATCGACCGGGTGCTGCTCAACGAAATCTCGCAGATCCCGACGCTGGCGCGCCGCTTTTACGAGGCGGGGCCGGGTGTGTGTTTCGGGCGGCTTGCCGAGGTGCTGGCCGAAGCGCAGGCACGTGGCGAGGTGGAGGTCGATGACCCCAACCTTGCCGCGCAGGATCTGTGCGGGCTGTGGAAGGGCGCGGCGGACATGGGGCTGAAGCTGGGGCTGGAGCCGCTGCCGACGCCCGAGGCGATCCGCGCGCGGGTCGAGCGGGCGACGCGGCTGTTTCTCAAGATGATCGGATCGAAGCCGTGACGATCGGCGTTATGCAGTGACGGAGGTGCGGACGATGCGGACGATGATGGCTATTTTGACGGGCGCGGCGTTGCTGGCCGGATGCGGTGGCGGTTCTGAGCCGGCTCCGGCTCCGGCGGCATCGCAGACGCCGCTGGTGTTGAGCGACACCCAGAAGCGGATCGTGGACTTGCCGAAGCGGCTGCAGGATGGCGTCATGCTGCGCGCGATCCGCGATGCCGGGCTGGAGTGCCAGACGGTGACCGAACTGACGCGGGTCGAAACGCGCGCCGACCGAATCCGCTGGCGCGTCGTGTGCGATAATACCGAACCCTATGTGGTCGAGATTACCCCAGAGGGTACGGCGCAAATTCGCAGCCGCACCTGACCGGCACCGAGCACAGACACAAATAAGGGGGCGGTCGCGAGACCGCCCCCTTTCAGTTGGGGTTCACTAGGTCAGAGGCCGACGACACCGCCGTCGTTCTTGGTGATCACCACGACCGCAGAACGCGGGCGGGTGCCGGCGGGTGCGGTGCCGGTCGCCTGCGTGGCCGGCCAACTGCTGTCCGGGGCGGCGGGGGTGCCATCTTCGCCCGGATGCTGGATGCCGACGAACAGGGTGCGACCGTCCGGCGTGCTGTCGACGCCGGTGATTTCGCACCCGATCGGTCCAACCAGGAAGCGCTTGAGCGTTGCGTCGGTTGCCAGCGCACCGCGACGGGTGGTCTGGGTCCCGGTCGTGCCGCCGCTGCCGCGGTTGGTGATGGTCACGCTTGCGCCGTCATTGGTGATACCCGGCATCGCGAGCAGCATCTGGTTGTTGGTGCGATCGGTGAAGGCGCCGTCATCGGTCTGGATCCACAGCAGCGGCTTGACCTGGCCACCCGGGTTGCTCGGGCGCGAGAACCACAGGCCGTCCGGGCTGGAGAAGTCGTTGTTCGCGGTGAGGCCCGAAATGTTGACGTCGCTGCTTGCCTCAGCCGAGTCAGCACCGAACAGGTAGATATCCCACACGAAGCTGAGCGCGGCGGGATCGTCGGCCAATTCGCGCAGGCGCAGGATGTGGCCGTTGGGGTTGCCATATTGGTTGGACGCGCCCTTGGGGTCGTTATAGTGGCGCGGGTTGGCAGCGTCGGTGCCGGTGATCGGGCGCAGCGACGCATTGTTGTTGGTCAGCGTCAGGTAGATTTCGCCGGTGACCGGGTTGGTCGCGGTCCATTCCGGACGATCCATCTTGGTCGCGCCAACCGCGTCAGCGGCGAGGCGGGCATTGGTCAGGATGTCGGCCTGGTCGGCAAAGACATATTCGGGATCCGCGCCGACCGCCGGGCGGTTCGGAACCTGACCGAACACGAGCGGGAGCCAGCGGCCCGAACCGTCGGCGCCGAAGCGGGCGACATAGAGCGTGCCGGCGTCGAGATATTTGTCACCGATCGCAAGGCGGTCGGCCGCCTGTGCGTCGCTGGCGGTCCAGGTCGCGTTCGAGACGAACTTGTAGAAATATTCGCCGCGCGCGTCGTCGCCGAGATAGACGGCAAGCTTCTTGCCCGGAACCGGGTTGCCGAACCACGCGCCCTCATGGCCCATGCGGCCGAGCGCGGTGCGCTTCCGCGGTGCCTTGGTCTTGTCATAGGGATCGATTTCGACGACCCAGCCGAACTGGTTCGGTTCGTTGCGCCAATCGGTCGTGGCGCTGCCGCCGACCGTCGCGCGCGCGTCCCAGCGGCGGAACAGCGTGTTGCTGGCGTCGGCCGGGGTCACGGTCGACCAGCCATAGCTGCCGCTGCTGCTGGTGACGCCATAGCGGCGCAGTGCGACGACTTCACGTGCGGTGCGCTGGGCGTCATCGCCGCTGCGGCGGAAATAGCCGGCCCAATTTTCCTCGCACGTGATGTTGGTGCCCCAGAAAGTGTGGCCATTGGCGCAGTTGTTGATCGTGCCGCGACCGGCGGTGCCGTCGGTCGAATGCGGCGTGCGGAGCAGCGCTGCGCCGCGCACCGGCCCGTTGAACACCATCGGGGTGCTGGGCGTAACGCGGCGGTTGAAGGTCGAGTTCTGGACATAGGTCCAGGCGCGGTTGGCGCCTTCGACGACTTCGGTCACCGATACGCCATGCGCTTCCATTTCCTTGAGCGCCTCGCTCTCCGGACGGACGCCGCCGGGCGACGTCGGGCCGGCCGGGTGGAGATACTGGACGTTCAGATTCTCGTGGTTCTGGACGATCAGGCCGCGCACCGAGCTGTTGTCGTCGCGCGCGCCGGTCGACGACAGGCCATACCAGTAGAGGGCGTCGCCATGATCGCCGATGCGGTTTGCGAAATCGGTGTCGGTGCCGTCATTCTTGTAGGCCGGGACGCCCGAAGCGATCGGATCGCCGAGGCGGGTCAGGACGGTGACCGAATACCCGGCCGGGACCGTGACGACGTCGTTGCGGTTCTTGCCAATCGAGGTGAAGCCCATCTCCGCGGCATCCACGGTCACCGTGACGCTTTCGACCGTTGTCTGGCCCGCAGTATCAGTTGCGCGATATTCGAAGCGCAGCGGCGTCGCCGTCCGAACGGCCGGCGCGATGAAGGACGGCGTCGTCGAGGTCGGGTTGGTCAGCGTGACCGTCGGCCCCTGGGTCTGCACCCAGGCCGAGCTCACCGCGCCATTGTCGGTCACATTGGCGGTCAGCGTGACGACGCGACCGGCCTTGGTCGTGCCCGACGAACCGACCGAGATGATGTTGGGGAAGGGGTCCGAGCTGGACGCGGCGCTGTCGCAACCGGCCAGCACTGCGCCGCCGAATACTGCCACCGAGGCCGCCATGGCGCCGGAACGCAGCGCGGCGCGGCGCGAATAGCGCTGGTCGATCATGGCGTTGAGGCTGGGATTGCTGCTCGTGTTGGTATCGACGTCGCCGTCGCTATACGCGAAGCCGTGCGCAGTGAGTTCGGTCATGTCTGTGTCCCCTGACCCCAGGTCCCGTTTGGACTGGGTGCAGAGTCGCTGTGGCCGCAGCGCTTTACGGCGTGATGCAGATTTGCGGACGAACGCGTTGCGAATTCGCGGCATTTTCATGACTGCTGGGCAGGCGGCGGCGGCTTCGCTAGAGGCGGCGTCATGAGCGCGCCGCGGGACAGCCTGACCGATCGCCTGATCCGACGCACCGCGCGCGCGGCGCAGGCGCGGCCCAGCCTGGCAATGCCCGACATCCGCGTTGCGCTGGCGCTGGCCGGGCTGGTCGCGCTCGGGCCGTTGCTGACGATCGTCGGCGCGAGCCTGCTGCGCGCTGGTGTCGCGGCGGAAACGCGGGGGATCGAGCAGCAGGTCCGCGCGCGCCATGCGCCACAGGCGACACGCGAAGCGGCGGCGGCGGTGTTGCGCGATGCCGTGCGGCAGCCGGCATTGGTTGCGACGCTCGAGCGGCTGGCACGCGCGCTGCCCGACGATGCCCGGCTCGTTTCGGCTGCACGCGAACCCAATGGCCAGTTGCAGGTCGAGATTTCGGCGAGCGACCCCGATCTCTTGCGCGGTGCGCTGCGCCGCGACCCGCTGCTCGTCGCGTTGCGGGAGAGCGGCCAGCGCCGCACGCCGGACGCGCGCGTCGTCGTGACGTTGCGGACGCGCGCATGAGCCGGGCTAGTGTTGCGCTGGGGCTGGGCGGTGGCGTGCTGGCATTGCTCCTGCTGGCGGCGCCGTTGGGTGCGGCGCTGGCTGGGCTGTGGTCGGCGCGGCAGACCCATGCCGACCTGATGGCCAGCCTGTCCGCGCCGCCGCCGCCGGTGCGCCCGCTGCTGGCGCCCGGCCTTGCGATCACAGCTGCGGATCGTGCCGCCGCCGCGCGCAGCCTTGCCACGATGATACGCGGGCGTGCGGCATCGGCAGGGGTGCTGGTCGAAGCGCTTGCTCCGGCATCGTCGCCGTCCGGCATCGTTGCGCTGCGCATTCGGCTGTCGGGTCAGGAGAAGGCCGTGATCGCCATGCTCGACGGGATCGAGCGCGGAACACCGCTGGTCCGCTTCCGCAGCTGGCGCGCAACCGCGCTCGCCGATGGCGGGGTGCGGGTGGAGGGGGAGATGGTGGCGGCATGGCGCTAAGCCGGACCGAAATGCGGCTCATGATCGCGGCGGGGCTGGTCTCGGCGCTGGTGCCGGTGATCGCGCTCTACCCTTATGGGCATGCGCCAGGGCCAGAAGCGCGTCCCGTTGCCGCAACGCTGGTGCCGCAGCCCCTGCCAGCGCCGGCGCGGGTGTTCGACCGACCGCTATTTGCCGCGGCGGAGGCGAGCGCCGCCCCGGCCGATGCCCCGGAGCTGACGGGCATTGCCGGCCGGCTCAACCGCGACGCGGTGGCGCTGGTGCGGACCGCCGATGGCAGCGCGCGGACGCTGGCGGTGGGCGAGAGCGTCGATGGCTGGCGGCTCGAGAGCCTCGCGATCGACGCGGCCTTCTTCACCCGTGGGCGCGAGCGGGTGCGGGTGGCGATACAGGACGAACCGCCGCCCGCGCAGTGATTATTGGTCGCAGGTCTTGAGCGCCTCTGCGCGGGTGGTCCGACCGCTGGTGATCCAGCTTTCCGGGATCACGCTCAGATTCTGCTGGGTGATGAGGTAGGAACCGGGGCGCTGGCGGTAGATCACCAGCGTGCCGCAATAGGCCGCGATCCGGGGGTAGCTTCCGGTCACCTTGACGAACGCATAGCGGCCGGGATGCGACGCACCCTCCGGATTGTTTGCCCAGCCAAGCGTCTGCAGCGTCCAGCGACCTTTTCCACCGGAATGCTGCTTGAGCATGTTGGGAACGCTGAGCCACTCATCCTTCTCGATCTCGAGGATCGGCTCCATCATCGGCATGCCCGCGAGGTAATCGCTGCGGTCGAGCAGGCCCATATAGCGTTCGGCAAAGGCGGTGAGGTCGGCTTGATCCTGCGCACTCGGCTTCCAGTCGGCGGGCGCGCGTTCATACGGGTCGGTCGCGGGGTCGTAGCAGGAGAAGCTCTGCCGATACTGGATCAGCGCGGCGCGGCCCTGTGCGTCGGTGCTGGTGAAATATTTGTAGCGGCCCATGCGCACGGACAGGCGGCCGCAGCGTTGTTTCGCCAGCGCGGAGATGCGGTCGCTGACTGCCGTGAGTTGCGTGACGGGAAACGTCTCCACGACAGCGGCATAGCCCTTGCCCGGAACGGCTGCGATCTTGATCGCCGGTTGAGGGGGCGGTGGGGGCGGCGACGGCGGTGGGGGCGGTGACGGCGGTGGGGGCGGTGACGGCGGCGGGGGCGGAGCCGCGACGACTCGGTCACTCGTCCGGCCCCCGCAAGCGCGGACAAGGCGATCGACGGCCGCCTTCAGGGCGGCCGCAGCGGCGCCACCGTAAAGAAAACGGCCCCCCGTCGGCTGATCCGGCGCGACGATTACGACATAGGTGTCGTTGTTCGACAGGCGGGTCGACTGAACCTTGCCCCAGGCGATGTTACGCGTGTCGGTGCGTGCCGGGTGCGCGGTGCCGGCAATTTCGTGCGACGGAAAGCTAACCTCGACCTTCGTCGCGCACCCGGCGCCAGAGACTGAATATGTCGCCGTCTTTCCCGCGATGGTTGCACCGGTCGCGGTGTACATCGGCGCCCGAACACGCTCCAGCAGCGCCTTGAGGTCGCCCTGTCCGGTGGACGTGCTGTTTTGCGCCGACGCCGTGCCGGGCAGAAGCGATGCCAGCAATCCAGAAATCAACAAACGCATGCCACAGTCCCCACCATCCTGCACCATAGATTCGCGGATAGTTCATGACTTTACAAGCACATCCTGCAACTAACGAAATCTGACAGATGTTGGCCGTCGCCGCGCGATCAGTAGATTCCGTCGATCTCCAGCGTCAGGCGCGGCTGCAGCGGCTTGAGCAGCAGGTTGCTTGGCGAATTAAGGTCGAGCTCCTCAGCGCGAAGCCGGGCATATTTGGCCTTGGCGATCGCCGCCGCATCGTCACCATTGCGCAGGATCGTCGGCTTGAGGAAGATGAACAGCGTCCGCTTCTGGCGGCTCTCGCGGCGGCTCTTGAACAGCTCACCGATAATCGGAATGTCGCCCAGGATCGGCACCTGACTCTTGACCTGGCCATAATCGTCGGAGGTCAGACCACCGAGCACGATCGTCTGGCCGTTGTCGGCGAGCACGGTGGTGTTGATCGCGCGACGATTGGTGATGAGGTCCGTCGCCTGCGTGAGCTGGGTCGCGGCGATCGACGATGCCTCCTGCACCACCTCCAGCCGGATGGTGTCGCCGGCGTTGATGCGGGGCAGCACTTTCAGCGTGATGCCGACGTCCTTGCGCTCGATCGTGGTATAGGGGTTCACCGTGCTGGAATCGGTCAGGATCGATCCGGTCACGAACGGCACTTCCTGCGCCACGATGAACTCGCCGACCTTGTTGTCGAGCGTGGTGATCTGCGGCGTCGACAGCAGGTTGGACTTGGACGAGGTCCCGAGCGCCTGGACGAGGATCGAGAAATTGTCCCCGATCGCGAGGTTCGCGGTCAGGCCCGGACCGAGCGCGCCGGCGATCGGCACGTCCAGCGCGTCGAGAATTGCGCCGAGCGAGGGGCCTGCAGTGGAGAAGGAGGTTGCTGCACCCTCGACCTGGCTGAGCGTCGCGCCGCTGGTGCCGAGCTGGACGGCAAGCGCTTCGGCTTCTTCGCCGGTGATTTCGGCGATTGCAGCCTCGATCAACACCTGCGGGCGGCGGACGTCGAGATCGGTGATCAGCCCTTCGATCGCGGCGATCGCGCTGGGCGTGCCGCGTACCACGACGGCGTTGATGTCCGGCGAGGGCTGGACGGCGATTTCGGGGGTCGAGAAGCCTTGCGGCGTCGCCTCCTGCTGCTGGCCAAGCTGCGCCTGTTGCGCAGTCGCAGCGGCGCTCGCTGCAGCGGCCGCGGTTTGGGCCGGGCTGGTGCCGCCCGACGCGATGAGGCCGCCCAGTACACCGGTCGGGCTGCGCGGGCTGCTGCGCGACCCAGACAGGCTGCGCGCGACCGGGTTGGTGGTGGTCGCTTCCTGACCCAGGATGCCGCGCAGCACCTCCGTCACCGATTCGGCGTCGGCATAGTTCAGGCGGAAGACGCGGGTCATCGGCGTCGCGCCGCCGGGGGCATCGAGCGAGGCGGCCATGCGGCGGGCATCGGCGACGGCAGCAGGCGATCCGCGCACGATGATGGTGTTGCTACGCGCATCAGCCGCGACGCGCGCGCCGCCGGACGCCGCATCGCCGAGGACGGTCTGAAGCGCCTGCGCCACTTCCGGCGCGCTGCCGTTGCGCAGCGTGATGGTGGCGAAGGTCATGCCGCTGCCATTGCCGTCGAGCGAGCGCAGGATCGCCTCGACGCGGCGGACATTGTCGGCATAGTCTGTGACGACCACGGCGTTGGGCTGGGCGAGCGGTTCGACGCTGCCGAAGCTCGCGACCAGCGGGCGGACGACGCGGGCGGCCTCGGCACTGGGCACGTTGGAGAGGCGGATCATTCGCGTCACCAACTCCTGCCCCGATGCCGAGCGCGAGGACACGCCGCCATCGCGCACCGCATTGCTGGCGGGCACGATCCGCCACGCGCGGCCCGAGCGGACTGCGGCAAAGCCATTGGCGCGCAGGACCGACAGGAACAGCTCCCACACGCCGGACGAGGTCAGCGGGGTGGCGGAGGTGACGGTGACGCTGCCCTTGACCGCCGGGTCGAGGATCAGGGTGCGGCCGGTGAGCCGCGAAATCTGGTCGGCGACATCGGCGATCTCGACCCCGCGCATGTTGACGACGATGTCCGCGCTATCGGCCTGCGCGGCCAGCACCGGTTGAGCGGTCATGGCGGCGAGCGCGAAGATGAGAGCGGTCTTTCGGATCATGTGCGGCACGGTCGTTTACCTAGCGGGTCGGGATGGTCAGCGTCACGGGCTTTCCATCGCGGGTGATCTGGACTTGGACGGAGCCGCGGCCCTGCGCGGCGGCAAAGGCGGACGCGGCGCTGGCAGGGCTGGTGAGCGGGGTGCCGCCGATCGAGGTGATGACGTCGCCGCTTTGAAGCCCGGGCGGGGCGTTGGCACCGACCTGCATCCCGCCGCCCGGGGCGGGGGTCATCGCCGAAAGGGCCGCAGCGGCGGCGCTGGGGGGCGGCGCGGTGGGCGCTGGAGCCGCAGGTAGCGGCGGTGGAGCCGTAGCCACCTTTTGCTGCTGTTCCGTGGTCAGTGCGGGATCGGGAAAGGCGAGATACTCGATCCGGCCCGCGACGCGCAGGATCACGCGGTCGCGCAGGATGCCCTCGATCGTGCCGCCGCCGGGGGCTTCGCCGATGCGGAAGGGCTTCGCGGGCTCCCCGCTCACCTCGATATAGGCGACCGAGAGGGCGGCTGGGCTGGCGGCAAACACGCCCTTGAGCTTGAGCGGCAATGCGGTCGCCTGGCTCGCGTCGGTCGCCGCGCCCTTGCCGAACGGGGCGAAGGCGAGGGCAGGGGTGATGTCGGCGGTGACCGCGACGGGGCGCGCCCCTGAGGGAATGGTGACCGCGCCGGTGCTGGCATGGCCGGCGATGCGCCAGGTGAGGCCCGCAAGCGCGATAGCGACCGAGACGATGACGGCACCCGCAACCAGATCGAGCGTCGTGCGCGCCTGACGCGGCGAAAGTTCAGGGAAGCGGATCATGTCCGTGCGCCCTCCACGAAGCCGTCGAGCGATGCAAGCGGCGAACGTTCGCCCGCCGGAATCACCTGGATGCGGACCTTGTCGATCGCGGGGTCTTCGGTGCGGGTGCGGGCGACATCGACCTGCCATTGCTGACCGAGCAGTTCGACCTGCTTCTGCGCGGCGGCGGGGTCGGCGAGCTGAAGTTCGGCGAGGCGGTTTTCCGCCACCCACATCGCGGCGGCGCGGCGTTCTAGGCCGCGGGTCGAGTCGACATGGCTCTCGACCGCGCGGACCAGGCCGACGGTGGCGATGGCAAGCACCGCGAGCGCGACCAGCGCCTCGATCAGCGAGAAGCCGTGTTCGTCCTTCACGAGGCTTCGGCTCGGCTGGCGGTGGCGGTCATGCCGTCATAGCGCACGACCCAGACCTGCTCGCCATTGCTGATCGTCGCATTGAGTGGCTTACCCGCGCCATCGACGCCCATCATGACGGGCGGGGTTACATCGAGTTCGACCGCAATGCCGCCGGGCAGGCGGTGGAAGGCGAGGCCATCGGATAGCGGGGCCATCGACCCGTCGCGGCCGACTGCGGCAAAGCCATAGCCGTCTTTTTCAACCGTGAAGGCGATGATGCGGTCGCCGATCATCGCATCGTCGGCGGCAGCCTGCAGACGCAAGGCGAGGCGACGCGCCTCGGTCTCGACCGAGGGGGCGCGGGTGGCCGAACCGATGCCGAGCGCGACTCCGCCCGCCGCGACGCCGATGATGACGAGCACGATCAGCATTTCGATGAGCGTCATGCCGCGCTCACCGCTGCGGATGGTCGCCCCCCGCACGGGCCTTATCCGCCCTTGGCGGGCGTCTGGGCCGCGTCGCGCGAATCGAGGTCGGCGTCGAGATCGGTGCCGCCGGGCTTGCCGTCGCGGCCGAGCGATTTGAGCTCGAAGCTGCTGCCGGTCGAGACATAGGTATAGGGATTGCCCCAGGCGTCGACCGGAGCGGACTTCACATAGCCGCCATCGGGCCATGCAGCGGGGAGCGGCGGGGTGGTCGGCTTTTCGACCAGCGCCTTCAGCCCCTGCTCGGTCGTCGGATATTGGCCATTGTCGAGGCGATAGGTGGTGAGCGCGCTGGACAGGGTGACGAGGTTAGTCTTGGTCGTGGTCACCCGCGCCTGATCGGGGCGGCCGACAACGTTCATCGTCACCAGCCCGGCGACGATCGCGATGATGACGAGGACGACGATCATCTCCAACAGGGTAAGGCCCGCTTCGCCGTGCGGAACCGCCGGACGCTTGCTCTTCGCGGCATCGACTGCCACGGTGTCATCGAACTGTTTCAAAACTATGCGCATCGCGGCCCCATGCGTTCCCATCGTGAAAGCCATGTTACAGCCGGAGCACCCGAGAGCATGACCGGCAAAGTCAATTCGAGCGTCCCGGAGCCCCGCGTCACCGGCGTGTGGACGCTGGCGGGCGGTCGGGCGATCATAGCCGAGCCTGATGGCCCTGCAACCATCCTTGTCCCGAGCGAATCGGTGTCGCTGCTCCGCGTCGAGCTGCCGCTGGCGAACCGCGCGAAGCGGATCGAGGCGCTGCCCTTTGCGATCGAGGACCGGATCGCCGATCCGATCGAATCGGTACATATTGCGCTGGGGGCGGAGATCGCGCCACGGACCTATCTTGTGGCGGTCGTGCGGCACACGCAGATGGCGAGCTGGGTCGAGGCGGCCGAGCTGGGCGGGCTGGGGCATGCAGCGATGGTGCCGGACGCGCTGACGCTGCCGACGCCGGAGGCCGGAGAATGGGTTGCCGAGGCGCGCGACGGCCGGGTGCTGGTGCGCAGCGGCGACGGGACCGGATTTGCGCTGCCCGCCGCGTTGGTCGTGCCGGCATGGGAACGGGCAGGGCGGCCCCGCATCTGGAATATCGGACAGACTGCGATCGGCGAGTTGCCGCAAACGCCGTGGACCGGTGGCGGTGACGGGCTGGCCGAGCGGCTGGCGACCCCGGCGATCGACCTGCGGCAAGGGGTCTATGCCCAGCGCGGTGCGGGCGGGAACAGCTGGAAAAACCGGCTGGCTTGGATCGCGGCAGCGGGAATCGCGGCGCATGTCGTGATCGCGGCTGCGGATGTGGTGATGCTGCGGGTGATTGCCGAACGCCGCGCCGAGGATGTGCGGTCGGCGGTTGCGCAGGCAGCGCCGGGGGCGAATCTGTCGGGGGATCTGGAGGCGGCGGTGGTCGGGATGCTGCCGGTATCGGGTCCGCCGCCGGGCCGGTTCGTTCCAGCGGTGACGGCAGCGTCGCGCGCGCTGGCGCCGCTGTCGAGCGTGGTGACCGCGCGGGCGATGCGCTTTGAGGGCAATGCGCTGGTGCTCGAACTCGATCCCGGGCCGCCCGATTTGCCTGACCGGGTCCGGGCCGCATTCCGTGCGGCTGCGGTCCCGGCGCAAATTGGGGCAGGGGCGGATGGCGCCATTCGCGTGACGGTGACGGTATGAAGATCGAACGTTCACCGACCATCGACGCGGCGGTGCTGCGGTTCCAGCTGTGGTGGAGTGGGCTGAGCCCGCGAGAGCGGGTGTTGGTGGGCGCGCTCGGGGTGATCCTGGGCGGACTGGTGCTGGTGTTTGGCATTGTGAAGCCGCTGCAAGGTGCGCGGGCCGATGCGATCGCCGATATTCGGAGCCATGAGACGCTCGCGGCGCGGGTGCGCGCGGCGGGAACGCTGGTCGCACCGGGCACCCAGCCAAAGCTGAGCGACGGGCCGCCAGTCGAGGCAGCGCAGGCGGCGGCGAGCGCAGCAGGGCTGAGCGTGACGTTGGCCCCCGGCGGCGCTGGCGCGACCGGGCAGGTCGCTGAGGCGAGCTATGAAGCCGTGATCGGCTGGATTGCTGCGGTCGAGCGCACGACGGTGCTGCGCGCGCGCCGGGTGGAGCTGATCAAGGGGAGCGCGCCGGGTCGGGTGAGCGCGAGCGTGGAGTTCGGCCAGTGAATGCGGTGACGATGGATTTGCCGAGCCTGCCGTATAGCTATGCGCGCAACCATGGCGTCGTGCTGCGGATCGGCGCGGGCGGGGTTGAGTGCGTGCACCGGCCCGATGCGGCGCTCGACGCGCTACTGGAAGTGCAGCGCGTCGCGCCCGGCGCGCAGTTCGTCGCGGTTGCCGCAGCGGAGTTCGATCAAGCGCTGGCAGCGAGCTATTCGGGCAGCGCCGGGGCGGCGGCGGAGTTTGACCTGGGCGGGATGGACCTGGCCGCGCTGGCCGACAGTGCGGCGGCCGTCGACGACCTGCTCGACTCACGCGACGATTCGCCGGTCATCCGCCTGATCAACGCGCTGCTGCTCGAAGCGGTGAAGGAAGGCGCGTCGGACGTGCATGTCGAGACGCAGGAGAAGCGCGTCGTCGTCCGCTTCCGTATCGACGGCGTGCTGCGCGACAAGCTGGAACCGCGCCGCGAACTCGCGCCGCTGCTGGTCAGCCGGATCAAGGTGATGGCGAAGCTCGACATTGCCGAGAAGCGCGTGCCGCAGGATGGGCGCGTGACGTTGCGGATTGGCGGCCATGACGTCGATGCCCGCGTATCGACCATCCCGACCCAGCATGGCGAGCGGGTGGTGATGCGCTTGCTGGAAAAGGGCTCGCTCAGCCTCGACATGGAGGCGCTGGGGATGAGCCAGCGTGACCGCGATGTGTTCGCTCGGCTGCTTGAGCGACCGCACGGGATGTTGCTGGTCACCGGGCCTACGGGTTCGGGCAAGACGACCAGCCTCTATGCCGCGCTGCACCGGCTGAACGATCGCAAGCGCAACATCATGACGGTGGAAGATCCCATCGAATATGAACTGGCCGGGGTGGCGCAGACGCAGGTGAATGCGCGTACCGGCATGACGTTCGCGCGTGGGCTGCGCGCAATTTTGCGGCAGGATCCGGACGTCATCATGGTCGGCGAAATCCGTGATCAGGAGACGGCGGAGGTCGCGGTGCGATCGGCGATGACCGGGCATTTCGTGCTGTCGACGCTGCACACCAACAGCGCAGTCGGATCGGTGACGCGGCTGATCGACATGGGGGTCGAGCGTTATCTGCTCGCGCCGATGCTGGTCGGTGTGGCGGCGCAGCGGCTCGTGCGGCGGCTGTGCCCGAGTTGCCGGACGCAGGATGTGGCGAGCGATGCCGATGCGACGCTGCTTGGTGGCGGGCTTAAGGCCGGGGACGCGGTGTGGCGCGCGGTCGGGTGCGAGGACTGCCATGGCGATGGCTATCGCGGGCGGGCCGGCCTGTATGAGGTCGTCGCGATCGATGACGCGTTCCAGGCGATGATCCATGACGGGGCGTCGGAGGCCGAGATCGAGGCGCATGCGCGGCGCGAGAACCCGTCGTTGCTCGACGATGGCGTGGACAAGGTGCGCGCTGGCGTGACGACGGTCGAGGAAGTCGCGCGGGTGGTGAGGGACGAGGGCTAGTGGCGGCCTTTGCCTATCGCGCAGCTGACCCGTCCGGGGCGCAGAAAAAGGGTGTCGTCGAGGCCTCCAGCGCCGCCGCCGCGCGGGCGATGCTGCGCGATCAGGGGCTGTTGCCGCTGGCGGTCGAGGCGGCGGGGGAGCGGCGATCCGTGGGGAGCATCCAGCTGCCCAGGCTGGGCCGATCGGGGATGAGCGCGCGCGAACTGGCGACGGCGACGCGGCAGATTTCGACGCTGGTCGGTTCGGACATCCCGGTCGAGGAGGCGTTGCGGCTCGCGGCAAACCAGTCGGAGACGCAGCGCGTATCGGGCATACTGATGGAGGTGCGCGGCGCGATCCTCGACGGGCGCAGCTTTGCCAGCGCGCTGGCGACGCATCCCAAGACCTTTCCCGAATTCTACCGCGCATCGGTTGCGGCGGGGGAGGCGTCGGGGAAACTCACCGATGTGCTCGGCCACCTCGCCCATTTCGTCGAGAACCGGCAGGCCAATGCGCAGAAACTGCAGCTCGCGCTGCTCTATCCGGGGTTGCTGGCGACGGTGTCGCTGGGCGTCATCGTGCTGCTGCTGGTCTATGTCATCCCCGACATCGTCAATGTGTTCGTGTCGCGCGGGACCGATCTGCCGCTGCTGACGCGCATCCTGATCGCGGTGTCGGGGTTTTTGCAGGCCTGGGGGCTGTATTTGCTGATTGCGGGGTTGGCGGCGTATTTCGTGTTCAATCGCTGGGCGGTGATCCCGGCGAACAAGCTGAAGGTGCATCGCGGCTTTACCGAGCGCTGGCCGTTCAAGCGCTTCTCCCGCCAGCATAATGCCGCGCGCTTTGCGGGAAGCCTCGCGACGCTAGTCGAGAGCGCGGTGCCTTTGGTCGATGCGCTGCATGCGGCGGCTGCGGTGACGCCGAACCTGTGGGTGCGCGCGCGGGCGATGCACGTCGCGGCGCGGGTGCGCGAAGGCATCAGCCTGCGCGCGGCGATGGCGGAGGCGGGGGTATTCCCGCTGATGCTGACTGCTATCGTCGCGTCGGGCGAGGCGTCGGGGAAGCTTGGCCCGGCGCTGTCGCGCGCCGCCGATGAACTGGACCGCGAGCTGGATGCGGTGACGAGCGCGCTGGTCGCGCTGGTCGAGCCGATGGTGTTGCTGTTGATGGGCGGGATGGTGCTGATGATGGTGCTGGCGATCCTGCTGCCGATCATCAACCTGAATGATCTGGTGACGTTGTAGGGAACGTCAGTAAAGCCTCATCTTCCGCTCATGACGGTCCGCAGACGGGCTGACAGGCATCGCGCTCTGACACAGGAGTTTGCGATGAAGGTGAAGATGATCCTGCCCGCTTTGACTGAGGCGAAGAGTCCGTTCTGGCGACCGATCAAATATTCGCTGTTTCCCCCGCTCGGGCTCGCCACGCTGGCGGCGTTCCTGGACCCGGACGACGAGGTCGAGCTGATCGACGACCATGTCGAGCCGCTGCGCACTGACGATGCGCCCGATCTGGTCGTGATTCAGGTCTACATCACCAATGCGTATCGCGCCTATGCGCTTGCCGATCTGTACCGTGCACGCGGCGTTCATGTCGCGCTGGGCGGTCTGCACGTCACGTCGCTGCCCGATGAGGCGGCGGCGCATGCCGACACGATCTTCATCGGCCCCGGGGAGCAGACCTTCCCGCAGTTCCTGAGCGACCTGCGCGCGGGCCAGCCGCGCGCCCGCTACAGCTCGACCGGCGGACGGACGATCCACGGAATCCCACCGGTGCGACGCGACCTGATCAAGCGGAACCGCTATCTGGTGCCCAATTCGATCGTGGTAACCCGCGGTTGCCCGCAGCATTGCGATTTTTGCTACAAAGACGCCTTTTTCGCCGGCGGACGTTCCTTCTATGCTCAGCGGGTCGATGAGGCGCTGGCTGAGATTGAGCGCTTGCCGGGTCGACATCTCTATTTCCTCGACGATCATTTGCTCGGCGACCGGCGCTTCGCCGCCGCACTGTTCGATGGAATGCGGGGGATGGGGCGCTTGTTTCAAGGCGCGGCGACGGTCGATAGTGTGCTGCGGGGCGACCTCATCGAGCGCGCGGCGGAGGCCGGGCTTCGCAGCCTGTTCGTCGGGTTCGAAACGTTCAGCCCAAACAACCTGGCGGCCAGCAACAAGAAGCAGAACCTGGCGCGCGATTATGCCGAGGTGACGCGCCGGTTGAGCGATCTGGGCGTGATGATCAACGGGTCGTTCGTGTTCGGTATGGATGACGACGACGAGCACGTGTTCGACCGCACGGTGGACTGGGCGGTGAGGCACGGCGTGACGACCGCCACGTTCCACATTCAGACACCCTATCCCGGGACGCGGCTATATCAGCAACTCGCCAGCGAGGGACGGATCACGAGCCATGATTGGGACCGGTACGACACGCGACATGTTGTATTTGAGCCGCGCAAACTAACCCCGGCGCAGCTCAAATCAGGTTATGACCGGGCGTATCGGGACTTCTATAGCTGGTCGAACATCGCGCGCGGCGCTCTGTCGCACGATGCCGCAAAGCACCGTACCAAGCACTTCTTCTATTCCGCCGGTTGGAAGAAGTTCGAACCGCTTTGGGATCTGGTGATCAAATCACGCCGACTGGCAATGATGACCCCCATGCTGGAAGCTGTTCTGAGCAAGGTCACGGAACGCGGCGCGCGCCCACCCAATTTACAGCTCCCCCGCGATGCTCGCGCCGGCGGGCAGGCCGGCGAAGGGCAGGATGCGCGCACCCTCGGGGGTCATGCGGATCGTCAGCTGGCCATTCTCGCTGAGCGTCGCGGTCATCAGGATCTGGCGCTGCTGGGTGCGGGGGGTGAGGCGGATCTGGGTGGTGGTGCCGATCTTTTCGGAGACCAGCAGCAGCGGGGGGACCGGGACGCTCGCGCCCCCGCCCTTGGGGGTGCAGGTGCCGGCGTCGGTGGTCAGGCGGCCGTCGATGGCCTGGCTGGACCCGCCGATCGCGATCCGGTCGAACTCCAGCTGCATCACCATGTCGCAGGTGAAGGGTAGGTTGGGCTGGAGCGCCTGGAGCATCGTCGAGTGCGCGCTGCCGCTGACTTTGTCGAGCACGGTGCTGCTGAACCCGGCCAGCGCGCGACCGCCCATGTCGGTGTCGGGGCCGGTCGCGGTCCAGTCCGCCGCGAAGCCTAGGCTGGTAAGCGAGCGGAGCGGCGCCCAATGCCATTCGAACTTGCTGCCGCCGGCGACGCCGACTTCGCCATTCCACACGGTTCCGGCGACACCGGTTCGCCATGGGCGGTTCTTGACCACGACGCTGGCGGGCATCGTTGCGACCATGGAGAGGGCATAAGCCGCTATGCCCAGCACGACGAAGACGGTAAGACGCCGCCGAGCCGACCAGGATGCCCGTGACAATGCTGCCGATTCGCCGCCGTGCGCTACTGACCGCTCTGGGATCGGGGCTGGTATTGCCGTCGGCATTGGTCGCTGGTCCCTCTGTCTTCGCGGCCGACAAGGTCAAGCGTGACAAGCGGCCGGTGGCGTTGCTGCTGCCGCTTTCGGGGCCGCGCGCCGCGCTGGGCCTTAGCATGCGGCAGGCAGTGTTGCTCGCTGATTCTGGGCCGGAAATCACGGCTTATGATACCGGCGGGACGCCCGAAGGCGCGGCGCTGGCGGCGCGCAATGCGCTGAAGGCCAAGGCGGCGATGATGCTGGGGCCGGTGACCGCCGAAGAGCTGAACGCTGTGACCGCAGAGGTGGCGCGGCGGGTGCCGGTTATTGCCTTTACCAACAACGCGGTCGCGCGCGGGCCGGGCAGTTTTGTGTTCGGCATTACCCCGGCACAGGTGACCAGCGCGGTGCTGCGCTATGCCCGATCGCGCGGGGTGCGCAGCGTGGTGGTGGTCGATGACGGGTCGCCGTGGAGCGTCGCGGCGGCACTGGCGGCGGGCAAGATGCAGGGCGAGGTCGGACTGGATGTCCGGTCGCTGACCGTGGTCGAGGGGCAGCCGTTGCCCGCGGCCGGGGATGCGCCTGACGCGGTGCTGTTGCCGGGCAGCAGCGAGACGGTGCTGGCGGCGGCGCGCAACCTGAAGGGCTCCGGGGTGCAATTGCTCGGGACAGTGCAGGCGCTCGATCACCGGCCAGCGGCGTTGGAGACTCTGGACGGTGCGTGGATCGCCAGCCCCGACCCCGCGGCGTTTGGACGGTTCGCGGGCGAGTTTCGATCGCGCCATGGCGGCACGCCGGGGGCACTGGCTGCGCTGGCCTATGACGCGGGCGGGGTGGTCAAGACGTTGCGCGACAAGGGGGCGCTGGACGAGGCGGCGCTGCTGGCGGAGACGAACTACACCTGCGTCACCGGCAATGCGCGGTTTCGCAGCGATGGCAGCGTCGCGCGCGAGCTGGCGATCTTGGTCGCGGGTGCACAGGGCTATGAGCCGGTGGCGGTGAGCCTGGGGGCGTGAACGCGCCAATGCCGTCGCCCCGGCGGAGGCCGGGGGCGCTAGAGGCATCGCTGCACGACCAGTTGGGCGGCCCCGGCCTGCGCCGGGGCGACGAGGGGTTCACGCTGCTCGAACTGATCATTTCGCTGGGGCTCTTCGCGTTGATCGCGGTCGCGGGGCTGACGTTGCTCAACAGTGTGATGACGACGCAGGAGCGGACCGAAGGGCGGCTCGATCGGACGGCGGCGATCCAGCGGACGATGTTCGTGCTGCAGAGCGACTTGGACCAGATCACGCGCGGCGCGGTGAGCGGTGGGGGGAGCAATGTCGCCTTTACGCGTGTCGCCGCTGGCATGGGCGGGCCGCCGGTGCCGTTGCGCTACGCTGCGACGGGGGGCGCATTGGTGCGGGCGGCGCCGCAGCCGCAGCTGTTGCTGACCGGGGTGAGCGGGGTGCGCTGGCGTTTTCTCGACGGGCAAAAGTGGATCGACCGCTGGCCACCAAATGAGAATCGCAAGGACGACTGGCCGCGCGCGGTGCAGGTCGAGATGCAGCTGGCGGGCGAGCGCGGGCCGCAGGGGACGCTGCGGCGCGTGGTCGCGCTGCCGGTTCGGCCGCAGGATGACGCTCAATGACCCGGCGGGATGACGAGCAGGGCATGATCCTGGTCAATGTGCTGATGTTCGTCGCCATCGCCAGCGGGCTGGTGCTGCTGATGATCGGGCGCGAGGAACTGGCGCTCGACCGCGCGCTGCGCAGCCGGGAGGCGGCGCGGGCGGCGGCGATCGTGCGCGGGGGCGAGCTGTCGGCGATTGCGGCGCTGCAGCGCGATGCGCTGGCCGCGCCGCAGGTGGACCATGCGGGCGAAGACTGGGCGTCGATCGGCGCCAATGGCGCAGCGATCGACGGGGGCACGTTCGATCTGGCGGTGAGCGATGCCGAGGGGCGGTTCAACGTCAACATGCTGCGCAGTGGTGACGCGGTGCCGGTGATCCTGTTCCAGAAGCTCGCGCGGATCGCCGGGCTGGACGAGCAGCAGACGGTGGAGGCGATTGCCTATATCCGCACGCAAGGGCCGGTGAGCGATGTACGGCCGATCCGGTTGATCCCCGGTGCGGACCCGGCGGCGATTGCGCGGCTGGAGCGGATGGTGACCGCGCTGCCCGGCAAGACGACGATCAACCTGAATGCGGCGGATCAGGAGCTGCTGGCGTTCCTGATCGGCGATCCGGTTGCGGCCGAGCGCATCGTCGCGATCCGCAAGCGCAATGGGCAGATCACGCTGCGCGACCTGTCGGACCTGAAGGTCAGCCAGCCGCCAGGGACGGCGTTCAGTTCCAACACCTATTGGGTGCGGGTGCGCGCGAAGATCGGCGACACGGTGCAGCAGGGGGCGACGCTGATCCAGCGGCGGCGGGCGGCGGAGGGCGCGGTCACGACAGTGCCGGTGGCGCGCTGGCGCAACGCCGCGTTGCCGCCCGAGGCGCCGGCGTTGGCTGGCGGCTGACGGAAGTTTACACTGGCTTTACACTATCGGCGTGGTGCGCGGGCGTCCGTGTTGGGGGCGTGCACAGGCGGGCCAACGGGTTCAAAGAGCGAGGCACGTACTGCCTCCAAGTCCCAGTGGAACATTTGAAATCCAACATTGCAAGGGGGATTGGAGCCGCCCCTTGCAATCGATGATATGAAGTATCACTTGCCTGGCCGTGTAGAGGAGCAGGCGATGCGGGCGCGGTTGGTGAGTTGGTTCGATGGACTGGCGGTGGGGGCTTCGGCGCTGTGCCTGATCCACTGTCTGGCGCTGCCGATCGTGATCGCCGCATTGCCCGCGTTGGCTGCGCGGCTGGATCTGGGCGAGGGGTTTCACCTTGGCGTGCTGGCGTTCGCGCTGCCGGTCAGCGCGGTTGCGCTGGGCGAGGGATGGCGGCGGCATCGCGGGCTGACGCCGTTGTTCGTGGGCGCTTTCGGACTGATGTTGCTGGCCGCCGGGCTGGCGTTCGAAGAGTGGGTCGCGGTCGAGACGGGTGTGACGGTGGCGGGGAGTTTGTTGCTCGCCGGGGCGCATGTGGCGAACTGGCGGGGGCGGGTGGCTTAGCGTCGCGAAGGAGCCCGGCCCCGGGTCAAGCCCGGGGCGACGAGGGGGTTAGAGGATTGCTGGCAGGTCGAGGCCCATTTCGCCCGCGCAGGTCTTGGCGATTTCATAGCCTGCGTCGGCGTGGCGCATCACCCCGGTTGCCGGGTCGTTCCACAGGACGCGTTCCAGGCGCTTGGCAGCTTCGCGCGTGCCGTCGGCGACGATGACCATGCCGCTGTGCTGCGAATAGCCCATGCCGACGCCGCCGCCATGGTGAAGCGAGACCCAGGTTGCGCCGCTGGCGGTGTTAAGCAGGGCGTTGAGCAAGGGCCAGTCGGACACGGCGTCGCTGCCGTCCATCATCGCCTCGGTTTCGCGGTTCGGGCTGGCGACCGAACCGCTGTCGAGATGGTCGCGGCCGATGACGATGGGGGCTTCGAGTTCGCCCGATGCGACCATCTCGTTGAAGGCGAGCGCGAGGCGGTGACGGTCGCCCAGGCCGACCCAGCAGATGCGCGCGGGCAGGCCCTGGAATGCGATCCGCTCCTTTGCCATGTCGAGCCAGTGGTGGAGGTGGTGGTTGCCCGGAAGCAGCTCCTTCACCTTGGCGTCGGTCTTCCAGATATCCTCCGGGTTGCCCGACAGCGCGGCCCAGCGGAACGGGCCGACGCCGCGGCAGAACAGCGGGCGGATATAGGCGGGGACGAAGCCGGGGAAGGCGAAGGCGTCGGCGACCCCGGCGTCCTTCGCGACCTGACGGATGTTGTTGCCATAATCGAAGGTGGGGACGCCCATCTCCTCGAAGGCGAGCATCGCGCGGACATGGGTGGCCATTGAGGCGCGGGCGGCGGCTTCGACCTCATGCGGGGCGGTTTCGCGCTTGGCGAACCATTGGTCGAGCGTCCAGCCAGCGGGGAGATAGCCGTTGATCGGATCATGCGCGCTGGTCTGGTCGGTGACCATGTCGGGGCGGATGCCGCGCCGGACCAGTTCGGGCAGGATTTCGGCAGCGTTGCCGAGCAGGCCGACCGAGACGGGTTTGTCGGACGTTCGAATGATTTCAAGTGCTTCATCGATGCTGTTCGCAGCGCGATCGAGGTAGCGGGTGCGAAGGCGCATCTCGATCCGGCTCGGCTGGCATTCGATCGCGAGGCAGGATGCGCCCGCCATGGTCGCGGCGAGCGGCTGTGCGCCGCCCATGCCGCCGAGCCCGGCGGTGAGGATCCAGCGGCCCGACAGGTCGCCGCCATAATGCTGGCGCCCGGCCTCGACGAACGTCTCGTAGGTGCCCTGAACGATGCCCTGCGTGCCGATATAGATCCACGACCCGGCGGTCATCTGCCCGTACATTGCCAGCCCCTTGCGGTCGAGTTCGTGGAAATGCTCCCAGGTCGCCCAATGGGGGACGAGGTTGGAGTTGGCGATCAGCACGCGCGGGGCGTTCTCGTGCGTGCGGAAGACGCCGACCGGCTTGCCCGATTGGACCAGTAGCGTCTCATCGGCGTCAAGGCGGCGGAGCGTCTCGACGATCTTGTCATAGGCTTCCCAGTTGCGCGCGGCGCGGCCGATGCCGCCATAGACGACCAGGCTCTCGGGCGCTTCGGCGACGTCGGGGTCGAGATTGTTCATCAGCATCCGCAACGCCGCTTCCGCCTGCCAGTTCTTGGCGGAGAGGGTGGTGCCGGTCGGCGCCTTGATGCGGCGGCTATTGTCGGTGCGGGTGGTCATGCTTGAGCTTTCGCGAAGTCGATGGCGGCGGTGAGGATCGGGCGGAGCGTGGCGTGCGCCTGCGCGGCGTGGATGCCGTCCCAGCGCGGGGGCCAATTGGCGGCGGGCACCTCGGTGACATAGGTGCGCATCGCCAGTTCCATCTGGATCGCATGGACGCCGGTGTCGGGCTGGCCATAGTGACGCGTGGTCCAGCCGCCCTTGAAGCGGCCGTCGATGACATGGCTGCGCTGCTGGTCGGCGCAGATCGTGGCGATGGCGTGCGCGAGTTCGGGGGCGCAGGATTGGCCGCTGTTGGTGCCGATGTTAAATTCGGGCAGGCGGCCGTCGAACAGCTTGGGCACCACACTGCGGATCGAATGGGCTTCGTAGAGGACGATGGCGGGATGGAGCGCGCGGAGGCGGTCAATCTCAGTCTGCAGGTCGGCGTGATAGGGGTCGAAATAGGCGGCGCGGCGGCGGGCGATTTCGTCTGCGTCGGGTTCTTTGCCGGGGTGGTAGAGCGGGTCGCCGTCGAAGGTTTCGGTCGGGCACAGGCCGGTGGTGAACTGACCGGGGTAGAGCGTCGCGCCGCTGGGGTCGCGGTTGACGTCGATTACCGTGCGGCTGGTCGTGGTGCGGACGATCGTCGCGCCGAGCTGAAACGCGAAGGCGTAGAGCAGGTCAATATAGAGGTCGGCATCGTATCGCGCGCGGTTGAGCGACACGAGCGACGGCGCGATGTCGGCGGGGATTTCGAGGCCGGCATGGGGGATGCTGACGATCAGCGGGCCGTCGTTGCGGGCGGTGACGATCATGCCGCGATCCCCTGCAGTCATCGTGTAATTTGTGGCTGCTTCCTCGGGCCGGCTGAGCGGCGCACACTTCTGGTTCTCGAAGCCTGAAGGAAGGAAGCAGCCATGAAGCACTATGCCGGATTAGACCTGTCGATGGAAACG
>NZ_JAIXHL010000015.1 GCF_030145815.1 Sphingomonas sp. | reverse complement strand
TCGCTCAAACCCAGTCTCCTTGCGGAGCCTGAATCAGATCGCGCTTGGTGCCATTTCCCCTTTCCGTGGGGACGTGCATTGAGCGCTGCGGCAGAGCTGGGGCAGCCCGATGAAAAACGGGTCCGCACCAAGGTGTTTCGCAAGAAATTCGATACGCCCAGGCTCCATCCCGACGCACTGCGCCGGCAAGGTCTGATTACCACCAAGGCATTCCTGGCGCTTGGCCGCGAGAACGCCGTCGCTTTCTTGAACGAGCATCATGCCGGCTGCGGCGGACGTCCGCTTGAGATTGCAATCACCAGCGCCGAAGGCATGAGCAAGGTGGAGCGGCAAATCGAAACGCTGGTCGCATCGCGCGGCTGATTGTTGAGCTCCGAAGCTGCGTTCGAACGAGTCGCCTCCAAACGGCCGACCGATGATATGGATGGCAATGGCAGCTGTCGCTCGCTGGTCGCCTAAAAGCTGCTAGTCCGCCTTCGTTTAGAGTTTCGGACGCCGTGAGGCGTCGGAAAGTCGGCGGTGCCCGAACCCGCGGGCCCCGCGGCGGTGGTCTATGGGGATTTGGGCTTTGGCCTGCTCTGGGCGGTGGCGGGTGCTGCCAATATGCGGACGGATTTGAGAGCGGACCGGCTACATTTCGGGCGACGAGGAGGGCATGCAAAAGCGGACCGGCCGATTTTGGCAGGGGAGAGTCCGCTTTTGTGGAGGCTGGACGCAGGGTCCGACGTTCCCCGCGACAGAGCTGTCGCGCGGGTGATCGAGGATATGCCGTGCCGGATCACGACCCTGAGCTCCCGGATGCGCTGATGACCAAGGGCGGCGCGCGGGGCTGATATCGGCGTTCGAAGATCTCGATGATGACCATGCGCCCGCCACAACACGGGCAAGGCGGCTGGGCATCGGCCCGTTCGAGGGGCGCGTCATCGGGTTTGGGCGGTGCGACCGCTAGCAACTGGCGGGCGCGTTCGAGGTTGGTCCGTCGGGTGCCGCTGGCGAGCAGGCCATAATGGCGGGTGCGGTGAAACCCGCGCGGCAGGGCGTGCAGCAGGAACCGGCGGATGAACTCGTCTGCGACGAGCGTCATCACCTGCTGGCGGTCGCCACCGCTGTGGCGATAATCCTTGTATCGGAACGTGACGCCAGTCTCATCGAACCGAAGCAGCCGGCTGTTGGAGATGGCGACCCGATGGGTATAGCGCGACAGATAGGCCAGCACGGCCTGGGGACCTGCGAACGGCGGCTTGGCATAGACCACCCAGCGTTTCTTGCGGACCGGCGACAGGTGGCGCAGGAATGCCCTCGGTCGGCAAGATGCGTCATGCTGCCGAAGAAGCTGAGCTGGCGAGCATCGTGAAGTGCAAGCAGGCGGGTCAGGAACAGCCGACGAAACAGCGCACCGAGTACTCTTACAGGTAGGAGAAACGCTGGACGTGCGTAGATCCAACGTGTCCCATCGAGCGAGATGCCGCCGCCCGGCACAATCATGTGGATGTGCGGGTGATGGGTCAGCGCCGAACCCCAGGTGTGGAGCACAGCGGTAATGCCAATGCGCGCGCCCAAATGTTTGGGGTCAGCTGCGATGATCTGCATCGTCTGCGATGCGGTGCGGAACAGGAGGTCGTAGACCAGTGCCTTGTTCTGGAAGGCGATGACGCCGACCTCAGCGGGAAGCGTGAACACAACATGGAAATAAGCCGACTGGCAGCAAGTCGGCTTCGCGCTCGGCTAGCCAGGTGCGCGCAGCAACGCTCTGGCTTTGGGGAAGCGGTCGGCGAAGACGACGCCCGTACCGCGCTCGCCCTTGCGCACGCAGCCTCCGGCCTGCTGGGCCTGACGGAAGGTCAGCCAGCTTTGCGAGGAAAAGCCGCCCGCGACGCCCGACGCCCAGAGGATGAGGACATTGACGCCCGAATAGCAGCGCGCGGTCAGCGCATTGCGCGGCAGCGAAGGCGCGGCGGCGGCGCTGTCCCATGGCTGAACCCATGGAAAGCAGCCCTGTTCGAGTTCGGCGACAATGCGCTGGGTGACCTCATCATAGAGGCTGGCGCGCGGCACATCTCCTGCGGGGCGGTGGCGGGGCATCTTCTCCTCCTCGCCGCCCCAGAACCAGCATGGCCCCCGGCAGCGGGGGTGGGCGGCGAGCGAGCAAGGAGGCCGGTTCCCCAAGGGGCACCGGCACCCGAAGGGGCGGAACGAAGTGGAGCAGCCGGGCAAGGCCCGGCTTGCCGGCGGCCCGAACCGGCCTTTGCTGCGAGCGGTCGCCCATCCCCGCTGCCGGCGGGCCACCCACAACGCCGCCGCGCAAGCGGCGACCGCTGGCCCGCAGGGCCTTCACGCCAGCGGGCGTTACCGCATGGCCGAGACCCACCGGGGCTCGGTGGCAAGGTGCAGCCGCGCCATAGCACGCGGCCGCCCGGTCACGGGCGGGGCGCAAGACATTTCAGGGGGCACGATGATGCGCCGGCGTGTGGGAGCTGCAAGCGAGCGGACTGGACCGGTCGAAATTCAGTCCAGTCGTTCGATCACCAGCGCGATGCCCTGTCCTCCGCCGATGCACATCGTAACGAGGCCGAGGCGGCCACCCGATCGCTGGAGTTCATAGAGAAGCTTGACGGTATTGATCGCCCCAGTTGCACCGACCGGGTGGCCCAGCGAGATGCCCGATCCGTTGACGTTCGTCTTCTCGGGATCGAACCCGAGCTGCGCCGATACTGCGCACGCCTGCGCTGCGAACGCTTCGTTGGACTCGATCACGTCGATCCGGTCGAGCGTCACGCCCGCGCGCCGCAGCGCGATCGGCACCGCCTCGACCGGCCCAAGCCCCATCACCCGCGGTTTTACACCGGCATGGCCCCAGCCCAGGATCCGTGCGAGCGGCTTGGCCCCGAGCCGCTGCGCTTCCTCGGGCGAACCCAGCACCACCGCCGCAGCACCATCGTTGATTCCCGAAGCGTTGCCCGCGGTGACCGTTCCGTCGCGCTGGAAGGCAGGGTGCAGCCTCGCCATATCCTCCAGCGTCGCCTCGGCACGAACATGCTCGTCGGTATCGAACATCACGGTGCCGCCGCGGCTCTTGATCTCGACCGGCACAATCTGATCGCGGAATCGCCCCTCGGCGATCGCACGCGCCCCGCGGCGATGGCTCTCGACCGCGGCTTCGTCCTGCGCCGCCCGATCGATGCCGCATTGCGCTGCGACATTCTCCGCAGTCACCCCCATATGAACCTGGTCGAACGGATCGCTCAGCGTACGGGTGAGCGCGTCGAGCATCTGGATATCGCCCATCTTCTGGCCGAACCGCGCGCTGGCCACATAATGTGGCGCCTGGCTCATATTCTCGGCCCCGCCCGCAACCGCCACCCCGCATTCACCAAGCGCAATGCCTTGTGCCGCAGAGATGATCGCCTGCAGCCCCGACCCGCACAGCCGGTTTACGGTCAGCGCGGGCACCGCCACTGGCACGCCCGCACGCACCGCCGCGACGCGTGCCAGATAGGCGTCGCTGGGCGTCGAAGGGATCACATTGCCCATCACCACATGCCCGACCGCATCGGCAGCAATGCCCGCGCGCGCGATCGCCTCGCCGATCACCAGTCCGCCCAGATCGGCCGCGGGCACGTTCTTCAGCGCGCCGCCAAAGTCGCCGATCGCGGTCCGGACGCCGGAGAGGATGAGAACGTCAGTCATGATGGATTTCCTTGAGTAGCTGGGGGGATCATTGCCCCGTGAAGCTGGGTTTGCGCTTGTCGAGGAAGGCGGCGACTCCTTCGCGGAAATCGCTCGTATCAGCGGCGCGGCGCTGATGGACGGCTTCAACCTCGAGCAGATCAGAGAGCGTGCCGCTGAGCGCGACCGCCGCCTGTTTACGGATCAGTCCCAGCGCAACTGTCGGCATCGCGGCGAGTTTGCGCGCGAGTGCCAATGCCGTTTCCAGCAATGCATCATCGTCTGCTACCCGCGTCACCAATCCGGCATCGAGCGCCGCATTGGCGGTCAACCGTTCGCCGAGCAATGCCATTTCGAGGAGCTTGAGCCGCCCCGCCGACCTGCCGATCAGCCAGGTTGCGCCGGCGTCGGGCACCAGCCCGATATTGGCGAAGGCGAGCAGCAGATAGGAAGAGCGCGCTGCGACCACGATATCGCCCGAAAGCGCGATCGAAACGCCAGCTCCGGCTGCCGCGCCATTCACTGCTGTTACGACCGGCACCTGCAGCGCCGCGAAGGTCTGGGCCAACGGATTATAGTGAGCCCGCACCGCATCGCCCAAGTCGCGCTTGGTCAGTCGGTCTTCGCTCGAAGCGAGATCGGCTCCCGAGCAGAAGGCACGGCCTTCGCCGGTCACCAGGATCGCGCGCGCGCCCGCAGCCACGACTTCGTCAAGCGTATGGCGTAGTCGATCGAGCATCTCGAGCGTGAGAGCGTTGAGCCGTTCGGGGCGGTTCAGCCGCACGATCGCCACGCCTTCGTCAATCTGCCAGATCACGGACGGCGATTCAGTCATGGAAACTCCTTTGGCGCGACTGCTGCTAGAAGGCGCACGCCGCACCCGGCAAGCTTCGAGCCCTCGCCATCACCCTCCTGATCAAACCGCCGTTCGCATTGACGGGAGAGCCGTGGTTTCCGCATGGCGCGCGATGCAATCCAAAGCCTCGAGGCGGTCGGAGAAACGGAATGAAGATACTGGTGCCGGTCAAGCGCGTGCTTGACTATAACGTGAAGCCGCGGGTGAAGGCGGACGGGACGGGGGTCGATCTCGCCAACGTCAAGATGAGCATGAACCCGTTCGACGAAATCGCCGTCGAAGAGGCGATCGGTCTCAAGGAAAAGGGCGCGGCGACCGAGATCGTCGTGGTCTCGATCGGCGAGCAGAAGGCGCAGGAAACGTTGCGCACCGCGCTGGCGATGGGCGCCGATCGCGCGATCCTGATCGTCGCCGAGGACAAGGTCGAGCCGCTGGGCGTCGCCAAGCTGTTGGCGAAGGTCGCGGAGGCGGAAGCGCCCGGCCTGATCATCCTGGGCAAGCAAGCGATTGACTACGACAACAACCAGACCGGCCAGATGCTGGGCGCGCTGCTCGGCTGGGCCCAGGGCACCTTCGCCAGCAAGGTCGAAGTGTCGGGCGAGAGCGTCGACGTCACCCGCGAGGTTGATGGCGGCCTCGAGACCGTGAAGCTCAAGCTCCCCGCGATCGTCACTACCGATCTTCGCCTCAACGAACCGCGCTATGCTTCGCTGCCCAACATCATGAAGGCCAAGAGCAAGCCGATGGAGCAGAAGACGCCCGCCGATTATGGCGTCGACGTCACCCCGCGCCTGTCGGTGGTGAAGGTTGAAGAGCCCGCCAAGCGCCAGGCCGGCGTCAAGGTTGCGGACGTCGATGAACTGATCGGCAAACTCAAGACGCTGGGAGTTGTGGCATGAGCGTTCTCGTCTGGATCGAACATGACAATGCGTCGGTGAAGGACGCGACGCTGGCCGCCGTCACCGCTGCCGGCAAGCTGGGCGACGTGGTCGCGCTGGTCGCTGGCCAGGGTGCGCAGGGCGCGGCAGATGCCGCTGCCAAGATTGCGGGCGTGTCGAAGGTGCTGCTCGCCGATGACGCGGCCTATGGCCATGCGCTGGCTGAGAATGTCGCGCCGCTCGTCGCGGATCTGATGGCCGGCTACGACGCGTTCGTCGCGCCCGCCACCACCACCGGCAAGAACATCGCGCCGCGCGTCGCCGCGCTGCTCGACGTGATGCAGATCAGCGAAGTGCTGTCGGTCGAAAGCGCCGACACTTTCACCCGCCCGATCTACGCCGGCAACGCGATCGCCACGGTCAAGTCGTCGGACGCCAAGAAGGTGCTCACCATTCGCGGTACCGCGTTCGAAAAGGCTGCGACCGAAGGCGGCAGCGCCACGGTCGAAGCCGTTTCGGGCAAGGGCGATACGGGGCTTTCGAGCTTTGTCGGTTCGGAAATCGCCAAGAGCGAGCGTCCCGAGCTCACCTCGGCCAAGATCATCGTCTCGGGCGGCCGCGCGCTGGCCTCGGGTGAGAACTTCACCTCGATCATCGAGCCGCTGGCCGACAAGCTCGGCGCAGGCGTTGGCGCCTCGCGCGCTGCCGTCGACGCAGGCTATGTGCCCAACGACTATCAGGTCGGCCAGACCGGCAAGATCGTCGCGCCCGAAGTCTATATCGCGATCGGCATCTCCGGCGCGATCCAGCACCTTGCTGGCATGAAGGACTCCAAGGTCATCATCGCCATCAACAAGGACGAAGACGCCCCGATCTTCCAGGTCGCCGACGTCGGCCTGGTCGGCGATCTGTTCAAGATCGTTCCGGAACTGACCGAAAAGCTCTGAGCGGCGCGCCGGCGTACGGCGGGACTAGCTGCCCGCCGTACGCCAGCGCTCAACCGTTGCCCACCCGTCCCGCTCAGCCGATGGCGCCGCCGGGGTGCGCGACAGACGCGGCGCGGGCGAAGGCTGGGCAATCCCACCGCGCTCGAGATACCGGCCGCGATCCTGCGCCTGGGCATGCGCCATGGCTTCATCAACAGACAGGACGGGACTCGCACACGCATCGAGCTGCGACAAACGACTGTCCCAATCGTCACGCGTTCGCGTCGCAAAGATCGCCGTCAGTGCACCGCGGATGACGTCTGTGGCAACGCGCTCGCGATCACGCAATTGCTGCGGCAGCTCGATCGCTTCGGCCAGATTGTCCCAGAACTGCGGCTCCAGCGCGCCGATTGCGATGTGCCGCCCGTCGGCACAGGCATAGCAGTCATACCAAGGCTGTGACCCGCCAAGCGGCGAGTCCTGGCGCGTCAGCGGGATTTGCATGCCGTGGAACATTGCCATCAGCATGCTCGTGCCATCGAGGATCGCCGCGTCGATCACTTGCCCGAGCCCGGATCGCTCTCGCTCGAACAAGGCGGCGCAGATGCCAAAGGCAGCCAGCGCCGCGCCGCCGCCCATATCGCCGGTGAGGTTGAGCGGCGGTGTCGGCACTTCGCCCGGCCGCCCGATCCCTTCCAGCGCGCCCGACAGCGCCAAATAATTGATATCATGGCCGGCACGCTGCGACAGCGGCCCCGTTTGCCCCCAGCCGGTCAATCGCGCGTAGATGAGGCGGGCACGGCTCTGCAGCAGATCATCCGGGCCGAGACCCAACCGCTCCATGACGCCCGGCCGGAACGGATCGATCAGCACGTCGGCCAACCCGATCGCCTCCCGAACCTGCGCCATCCCTGCCGGATCCTTGAGATCAACGGCAAGCAGACCCTTGCCGCGCGAGGTGACCGGATCAGCCCATTGCGCGTAATCCGGCCGTGAGATGCGAACGACCTCGGCCCCGAAATCGGCCAATATCATCCCGCAAGTAGGTCCGGGTCCCAGACCTTCGAATTCGACGACCCGGATGCCATCCAACGGACGAGCGGTCATTCGCGCCGCAGCTCAGCGAATGAATTGCTTGATATAGTCGTCGTCATAGCCCTGCTCGCGATACCATTCGGCACAGAAGCCCAGCAGGGTAAGGCAATTGTCGAAGCCGATCGGCTTTTCATTCTCGTCGAGCAAGGTCAGGCCGCCATGCATGACATAGAGCGCGGTCATCGATTCCTTGACGGTCAGGGTGTGATGCTCGCCCGGCGGCTCCCAGACGAACGACCCCTTCTCCGCGACCCAGTCATGCTCGGGATAATACCAGCTTCCCTCCATCGTGTAGGAGAAGACCGGACCGTCATGCACGTGCCGTCCGATCACGCCGGGATTGGGATAGTGAAGCACGTTGACGGTGATGCCGGCGGAGGTGTCGAACATGATCGGGCAATAATAATGCCCGGCCGGACGCCGGACCCACTTGCTCAGATCCTCCGGAATCTTGACCACCAGGTCCTTGGGCAGAAAATTGGCGGCCATTCCTTCCGGCCGGAAATCCTTGGCGATCGACGCCATAGTGCAGCTCCGCTTCAAAATTGGAACACGCGAGGGCGCGGCCCCTGTCCACGCTTTCATCGGCCTGGGGTAGCGCAGGGTCAATGGCTGGGGCGGCGGACGGCCAGTCATCACCCATGTGCTGGCGTTGCCCTGTCATGGCATCCCGTCTCTGACTATCCACCAGAAGAAAGGAGACGGCGAAATGGACTTCACGGGCAAACGCGCGGTGGTGACGGGCGGTATCGGCGGCATCGGGGGTGCGATCTCGCAGGCACTGCACGCGGCGGGCGCGGCGGTCGTCGCCACCGGATATGATCAGGCCGAGGTCGATGCCCGGGCCGGCGAAGCAGGCTTTGCCGGAATCGCGATGAAGCCGCTGGACGTCGGTGATGACGCCGCGGTCCGCGCCTTTGCCGCGGACACCGGTGGAATCGACTTCCTCGTCAATTGCGCGGGCACGACCGCACGCGGTCACGCGGCGTTCGAGGAGGAGGCATTTCAGCATGTGCTGGACGTCAACCTCACCGGTACGATGCGCTGCTGCCGCGCGTTTCGGCCGGCCCTCGCTGTACGCGGCGGCGCGATCGTCAACATCGCATCGATGATGAGTCTTTTCGGCAGCGGTACTGCGCCGGGCTATGCTGCGAGCAAGGGCGGCGTTGCGTTGCTGACCAAGAGCCTTGCGATCGCCTGGGCTGAACAGCGCGTTCGCGTGAACGCCGTCGCACCAGGCTGGATCGTCACGCCGCTGACCGACCGTCAGATCGACCCAGCGCTGCGCGAGCGCGTCATCGGCCGCACACCGATGCGCCGCTGGGGCGAGCCACGCCACATTGCCGATGCGGTGGCATTCCTCTGTTCGGACAAGGCGAGCTTCATCACCGGCGTCGTGTTGCCGGTGGACGGGGGCTATTCCTCCGTCTGATCCCGGAAGATGTAGCGCGGCGGTGGCGGCAGGCGGGTGCCGCGCCGCAGGCGGGAAACGAGCCGATCCGCACCCTCTCCGTCCCATGCCGTTCCCGCCCCGCCATCCCAATATTCGGCCCAGGACGGCAACGAATCGTGGAAGCCGGTTTCCGCAACCGGCGCGCCCGGCCAGCGCATCTTGGCCGGCCCCACCGGCGGATCGTCCTGCGCCGTCGCATAGAGCCGGGTCTGCACCCGCCCGCGAAACAGCCACACGCCATTCCGCCGCGCATAGCGGTCATGATAGAGCAGGCTTGCCGTCACCCAATCGGGGCCGACTTCATGCTCGATCCGGCAACTCACCAACCCGATGGCATCGTCGGGGCCGAGCAGTTCGATCAGGTGATTGGTCACATGGTGCGCGCTGGTGGTGAACTGGCGCAATGCCGCGTCGAAGGTTTCGCGCAGTGCCGGCCTCCCCTGCTTGCCCCCACCCGCTCGAACATCATCGACATAGAGCGAAACCAGCGCGTCGAGATCGCGCGCATCGACGCACAGCGCATAGCCGAATGCCAGTTGCCGAATCGCTTCGAGTGCCTCCATCCGGTCGAGCCTTGCGATGATGTCGTCGGTCATGCGGTCCCAATCGCGCGCGCATATTGTGGCGGCCATGACGGCGTTTCGCCCAAGGCTCGGGCCGCATGCAGCGCCCAATAGGGATCGCGCAGCATGGCACGCGCGAGCAGGACGATATCAGCGCCCCCCTCCGCGACGATGGCCTCGGCTTCCTGAGCCGCCACAATTCCGCCCACCGCTGCGGTCGGCATATCCGTCCCGGCCCGAATAATGCGCGCGAAATCCCGCTGGACCGCCGGCCCGTTCGGCGGAGCATCACCGGCTATCGCGGACCCGCTCGAACAATCGATCAGGTCGGCTCCGGCTTCACCGAGCAGCCGGCTAAGGCGCACCGACTCGTCGAGTGTCCAGCCGCCGGGGGTCCAGTCGACGCAGGACAGCCGCACCGCGACCGGAACATCGTCCGGCATCGCGGCGCGGACGGCCCGGACGATCTCCAATGCCAGCCGCGCCCGTCCCTCGAAGCTGCCGCCATAGTCATCGGTGCGATCATTGACGAGCGGGGACAGGAAGGAATGGACCAGATAGCCGTGCGCGAAATGGCATTCGACCCAGCGGAATCCTGCAGCGACGGCCCGGCGCGCGGCCGCGCCAAAGCCATCGACGATCGCCGCAATAGCGGGGGTATCGAGCGCATAGGTTGGCGCCGACCTGGCCGAGAACGGCGCGGCGGTCGCACTCCCTGCCCTCCAGCCCCCTGCTTCGAGCGGCACCGCCTCGCGGCCTAGCCATGGTACCTGAGTGCTGCCCTTGCGTCCTGCATGAGCGAGCTGGATTCCAGGGATCGCGCCGGCGGCTGCAATCGCGGCGGCAACGGGCCGCAACGCCTCGACATGCCGATCGGACCATAGGCCAAGATCGGCCGGGCTGATCCGGCCTTCCGGCACCACCGCGGCGGCTTCGGTGACCACCAGTCCTGCGCCACCGACCGCGCGGCTCGCCAGATGGGTCAGATGCCAGGCGTTCGCCAGCCCGTCCGTTGCGGAATATTGACACATGGGCGACACGCCAATGCGATTACGCATCGAAACGCCGCGAAGAGTGAACGGCGTAAAGAGCGATGCCGTCACGATATCCGGGTCGCCAGTTGCTCGACTCGCACGATGGCGTCCGCGATCTGGCCGGGGGTGGCGTTCACGATGATGCGCCCGCCCTTCGGCCCGATTGTCGTCAGCCGTGCGATTTCGGCGATTTCATCCGGCGTCGGCGATCCCATGTCCAGCTCCGCCAACGAGGCAGGCAGACCGACGCTTCGGTTGAAGCCGATCACGTCGACTATAAACCCGTCATCGCGTCCCTCGATGGCAAGCTGAACCAGCGTCGCATAGCCGACATGGTCGCCGTGCGGAGCGCTGGCGGCGCCGCGCGCCTTGACCAGCCCGCGTACGACAGCATGGGCGTAGGACAGGCCGCCGCTCTCCCAGGCGAGCCCCGCCATCAGAACATTCGCCTCCACCACCGCCTCGAACGCCTCATCGGGCTCATGCCGTTCGGCTGCCGCCATCGCCGCTACGCCATGTTCGCGCAGCGTGTGATAGCAGGCATCGGCAATCGCCAATGCCGTGCGCAACTGGCGTGTTCCAAAGAAGTTGCTCGCGCCGTCGGCCACCGCTCGCTCCGCCTCGAACTTCTTGGCGAGCGCGTCGCCCATGCCCGTTCGCAGGAAGCGTGCGGGCGCGTTTGCGATCAATTGCGTGTCGGTGACGACCAGCAACGGGCTGTCGGGGATCGTCTCGATCGCGACCAGCACATGCTCGTCATTATAGATCGCCATCGAGCGGCCCGTGGGCGAGTCGTTGGACGCGATCGACGGCACGGCAATGAACGGGAGGCCCAGCTTGAATGCGACCCCCTTGGCCGCATCGAGTCCCTTGCCCCCGCCGATGCCGATCACGCAATCCGCGTCGCCCGCCTGTTCGACCAGCAGGTCGATGGCGGCTTGGGTGACCTCGCCGCGAAAGGCGAGCGTGATGGTGGGGCGCCCGGTAAAGGCGGTCGAGAGTTGCGCCTCGACGAAGGGCAGCACATCGGCATCGACCACAAGCAAAGGCCGTTTTGTCAGCCGTTCCGTAAGCGTGCCGAGTTCGCCGATGGCGCCTGGGCCCTGCACATAGCGGGTTGGTCCGCCAAAGATCCTGATCATCTGCCGAAATTGCCCCAGCACATGCCCGGGCGAAAGGTTCAAACGAAAGCATCCCATCCGCGATTGTTGGTTCGTGCAGATCGGCGCAGAACATCGGGCATGAACCCGATCGAACGCGACACCCGTATCGCCCTTGCCGCCTGCTATCGCCTGATCGCGCGTTACGGGATGACGGATCTGATCTTCAATCACATCACGGCGCGCATCCCGAATACGGAGGATCTGCTGATCAACCCGTTCGGACTGCTATATGAAGAGATTACCGCCAGTTCCCTGGTGCGGATCGACATCGAGGGCAATGTCCTCGACCCGGGCGATACGGACTATGGGATCAACCGGGCTGGTTATGTCATCCACAGCGCGGTGCATTCGGCCCGGCCCGATGTGCAGGCGGTCATTCATACGCACACCCGCGCGGGCGTCGCGGTTTCGTGCATGCCGCAGGGGCTGATGCCGATCAGCCAGACCGCGCTGCGCTTCCTCGGCCGCACCGGCTATCATGATTTCGAAGGACCGGCGATCGACGAGGGCGAGCGGGTCCGGTTGATCGCTGCGCTCGGCGCCAACGACGCGCTGATCCTGCGCAATCACGGACTGCTGACCGTCGGCCGATCGATCCCGGAAGCGTTCCTGCTGATGCAGCGGCTGGAGACGGCGTGCCAGATCCAGGTGGCGGCGCTGGCCGGCGGCGCCCCGGTCATGCCGAGCGCGGAAAGCCAGCGGCGCACCGCAGCGCTGTTCGCCCCGAAAACGGGGAGTGCGGACGTCTCGACCGATGGCGGTCGCGAATGGCCCGCGCTGCTGCGGCAGCTCGACCGGGCCGATCCGCGGTACCGGGACTGATCAGACCTCGATGAGGACGGCACCCGCCTGACCGCCGCCGGCACACATCGCCGCGACACCGAGCCCCCCGCCGCGGCGCTTGAGATCATGGATCAGCGTGATCAGCATCCGCCCGCCCGACGCCGCGACAGGATGGCCGATTGAGCATCCGCTACCCGAGATATTGATCGTCTCGTCATCGATGCCGAGCATTCGCGATGCCGCCAGCGGGACCGAGGCGAACGCCTCGTTGATCTCCCACAACGCCACGTCGGACTGATCCACCCCGGCTCGCGACAGCAGCTTGGGGATAACATCGAGAACGCCAAGTCCGGTCTTCGCCGGATCGATGCCCACCGAGGTCCAGGCACGAATTTTCGCCATCACCCCGAGGCCTTGCGCCGCGGCAACCGCGTCGGTGGTCACCATCATCGCCGATGCCGCATCATTGACGCCGCTCGAATTGCCGGCCGTAATCGAGAAGCCCTCGATTTCAGGATGCAGCACTTTCAGCGTGGCGAGTTTCTCAATGGTCGAGTCGCGGCGGGGGTGCTCATCGACCTTGAACTCCACGGCAGAGCCATCCGGCATCAATGCCTGGACAGGTACGATCTGCTCGTTGAAATATCCCGCGTCGATGGCCGCAATCGCACGCTGGTGCGAGCGGACCGCCCAGGCATCCTGTTCCTCGCGCGTCAGCCCTGCTGCCCGGGCCGTGTTCCAGCCGACCGTGATCGACATGTCGAGATTGGGTGCCTCCGGGCTGTCCGGGTGAGTCGGCGGCATCCAGAAATCCTGGACCTCGTCCGTACCGGGCACCCTGCGCTGCATCTTCGGTGCGGTCGAGATCGACATGACCCCGCCGGCAACGATGAATGTTTCCATCCCCGACATGACCTGAGCTGCGGCAAGACCGACCGAAGTCAGGCTGCCCGCGCAATGCCGGTTGAGCGCCATCCCCCCGGCCTTCGTCATCCCGGCCTCGACAGCGGCATGCCGCGCGACTGCGCCGCCCCCATAGAGCGATTCGGCGAGGATCACATCGTCTACGCTGTCCGGCGCGACGCCCGAACGCGTCACAACTTCCTTAAGCACGGCCAGAGCCAATGTCTCCGCGCTGGTATTGGCGAGCGTTCCCTTGCGGGCAGTGGCAACGGCGGTGCGCGCTGCGCTGACGATCACGGCTGATGGCATGGAATCCAATTCCTCTGGGCGTATCTCGACGTTGCTCACAGCCCTAAAGCCGACAAGATGTAAGTTTCAAGTCGTACGCCGATTGCGCAGGTATGTGCGCTCTACGCCCTGCCGGCTGGCGATGCGGCATGGATGCGTTAAGCCCCGGACGGGAGGTAGCGATGCAGGACAGCAACGGCTTCTGGCGCGTGCGCCGGCGCTGCGGAACGCTGACGCTGGCCGATTTCGTGTTCGCCGCGGACGAACTGCGCGCACCGGCCGAGAACGAGATCACCATCCATACGCGATACATCGCCCTTGACCCCTATCTGGCGCGGGCGATGCGCAACTGGACCGGCGAGGTTCCGGAATGGGCGGACGGCACCATCCATGGCCGGATCGTAGGCGAAGTCCTTTCATCGCAAGCGCCAGGCTATGCCGTGGGCGACACCGTGCTGGCCATCGGACGCTGGCAAGCGGTGCAAACCCTTGCCGCCGCTCGTGCCGAAGTAATTTCCCCGGCGATCAATCCGCCCCGGCTGGCGCTGGGGGTGCTGGGCCGCTCGGGCATGACGGCGTGGGTCGGGCTTCACCTTGCTCGGCCCTCAACGGGCGAAACCCTGCTCGTCTCGGCCGCCAGCGGCCCGGTGGGAAGCGTGGTCGGCCAGCTTGGAAAGGCGCGCGGACTGCGCGTTGTCGGTACTGCCGGAGGTGCCGACAAATGCGCCTATGTCGTCGACACGCTGGGGTTCGACGCCTGCCTCGACCATCTCGACCCCGATCTGGCGGGCCGGATCGCCGCGGCGGCACCCAACGGCATCGATATCCTGTTCGAAAATGTCGGCGGTCCCAGTCTCGATGCGGCGTTGCCCGCCATGGTGCAGGGCGGCCGGATCATGCTGTGCGGACTGGCGGCGCACTATAATGACGAGGCGCCATTGGCGCTCAGGCATTTCAAGACATTGCTCTATCGCGCGCTCACATTGCGCGGGTTCATCACCGCCGAGCACCCAGAGCTGTTCGAACCTGCTCGCGCCGAACTGGCGGACGGCATTGCAAGCGGCACGATTGTGCATCGCGAAACGATCATCGATCGCCTCGAACAGGCTCCCGCAGCCTATCTCAACATGCTGCAGGGCGCGGGGATCGGTAAACGACTGATCCGCCTTTAATCGTCCGCGGCATCGAGATGCGACCGGACATGACCGCTGATCTCGAAGAGAATACGCAGCAGCGCATCGATCTGGTCGGGCGAATATTCGGCGAACTTGTCCTGGAGGATCGCGACATAGCGGGCATGCGCTTTCGCCAGCAATGCCTGTCCCGTTTCGGTCATGCTATAGTCGAGCCGCCGGCCGTCCGCTGCGCCCCGTTGCCGGACGACCAGTCCTTGCTCGACCAGCCGGTTGAGGTCCCCCGAGATGACGCTGGGCGGCAGGATCATCGCGCGGGCGATGGCGCCGGGATTGCCCTGACCTTCCGAAATCCAGCTCATGATCCAGATCCCGCGAGGCCCGAGGCCATGGTCCTGGGCGAAGCGGGCATGGATCGCGCCCAACGAGGTCGACAGATTGCCGATCGACGCCAGCAATCGCCCGATCGGACCCGATGGAAGCCGGGCCTGCAAATGCGCGACAGTCTTGGGCAGGTCCTCGCTCATTCGGTCACGCTGCCCGATCCCTCCGGCCGCCGCCATCGCATATGTGGTGGATCGGCACGCAGAGGTGAAACCGCGCATCGCGCATGATATTTCGATTTTCGAATTAAATCGAGGCCGCGATGCTCAAGCTCAACATGAAGCCCACCGGTTGGTTCCAGATCGGATGGTCCGGTGAAATTGCTCCCGGTCAAGCCGTGCCTCTGCGTTATTTCTCGCATGACCTCGTCGCCTTTCGCAGCGCTGACGGCCGCCTGAGCGTGCTGGATGCGCATTGCAAACATCTGGGCGCTCATCTCGGGCATGGTGGCAAGGTTCGCGGGGATTGCATCATATGCCCCTATCATGGCTGGGCGTGGCACGAGGACGGCAGCAATGCCAATATCCCCTATCAGGACAAGCCGACCGGAGCGAAGCTGCGCAAATGGTCGGCGATCGAACGTCACGGGCTGATTTTCCTTTGGCACGATCCGAGCGGCGAGGGGCCGCGCGACGGGTGGGAATTGCCCGACCTGTTCGCCGATTTTCCTGAGGGCGTCGCGAACGAGGCTGACTATTATCCCTGCTACCCGCAAGCGGTGGTCGATCGTCCGGGCGAGCATATCCATCCGCAACTGATGATGGAGAACACGGCCGACTCGGTGCACTTCGTGTTCACCCATGGTGCGCCGGAATATCCGCAGCTCACCGACTGCCGGATCGAGGGCAACCGCCTGCGCAGCACCATGGCGTTCAAGTCGCCGAAGACCGGCGAGTTCGCCCTGTTCAACCGCGGCATCAAACCCAATGTCGGCCTATCATTCACCTTTTTCGACGGCAACAATGTCCATTATCGCCTGATCCTCACCGCGACGCCGATCGACGACGAAGCGGCCCATTTCCGGGTCAGCTACTTCCTGCCCCGCGATCCGGCATCGCCCGACACGATGCCGCTCAAGTTGCGCGACTTCGCCGCCCATACCGCAGAGTTGTTCGAAGAGGATGCCCGCATCTGGCGGCATCAGATTTTCGTCCAGCGCCCCGTCTACGCCCAGCAGGATATCAAGGGCTACACGATGCTGCGCAACTGGAGCGAACGCTTCTACGAAGGCGAGGCTGGCACTTCGCCGACCCCCTTTGTCGAGACCCTTTGACAACCGCTACACCGAAGGACGATCGATGCTGAAACTGAGCATGAAACCGACAGGCTGGTTCCAGATCGGCTGGAGCGCGCAGATCGCCCCGGGCGGCGTGGTTCCGATGCGCTATTTCGGCGCCGACATGGTGGCGTTTCGCGATCAGGCCGGCGACCTCGCTGTCATGGATGCGCACTGCAAGCATCTGGGTGCGCATCTCGGCTATGGCGGCAAGGTGAAGCATGGCTGCGTCGTCTGCCCCTATCATGGCTGGATGTGGGACAAAGACGGCCGGAACGCCCAGATCCCTTATCAAGACAAGCCGACCGGCGCGAGGTTGCGCACCCGCCACGTCATCGAGCGGCACGGGTTGATCTTCATGTGGCACGATCCGGCCGGCGGACCGCCGCGCGAGGGCTGGGAGCTGCCTGATCTGTTCGCCGATTTCGATCTGCCGGGAAGCGAGGCGGACTATTATCCCTGTTATCCGCAAGCGGTGGTCGACAAGCCCTCCGAGCCGATCCACCCGCAGCTCATCCAGGAGAATGCGGCAGATTCGATGCACTTCCGCTTCACGCACGGCGCGCCGGAAGATCCCGAACTCCTGTGGTTCGAAACGCCCGGAACGCGCTGGCGCTCGCGCATGGGGTTCAAGTCGGCAAAGACCAAGCAGGTGGCGATGACGCTGCACACGCTGAACATGGGCCCGGGGCTGTCCTTCGCTGCATTCGAGGGGCGCAATCCCTATCGCCTGATCCTGACTGCGACACCGGTAGACGATGCCTTGTCGGACCTTCGTGTCAGTTATTTCCTGCCCCGCGAACCCGCATCCCCCGACGTGATGCCCCAGGCGAAACGTGAATTCGCGAACCATACGATCGAGTTGTTCGAGGAGGATGCGCGCATCTGGCGACATCAGGTCTTCGTTCAGCGCCCGGTGTTCGCGAAACAGGACATTGCCGGGTACATGGCGCTACGCAAATGGAGCGAACAATTTTATGAAGCGCCCGAGGGCACGACACCGACGCGCGCGGTGGTCGAGCTATAGCCCGGCCGCCGCGTCGCCCCGTCAGAACAGCGACTTGTGCTTGCCACCGTCCACGCCGATCCAGTTGCCGCTGATATAGCCGGCCAGGTCGGAGCATAGATAGGCAATGGTCGATGCGATCTCCTCTGGCCGGCCGACCCGGCCCGCCGGAATCAGATCGTGCAGGAATTCGCCGACCTTGTCAGGCGTCACGCCCATCTTCTTCTCGAGATAATTGTACATATTGTCGGTGCCGATCCAGCCCGGGCCGACCGTGTTGCAGGTGATGCCGTACTTCGCCACTTCGTCCGACAGCGTCTTGACGAAACCGACGGCAGCGGGCCGCGTCGTGTTCGCGAGCATATGGTGGATGTTGCCGACAGGCTCCTTCGCGGTGCCAGATCCGACCGCAACAAACCGGCCCCATCCCTTGGTCTTCATTGCCGGAATGACCTCGCGCGCGAGATAGACCACCGACATGGCATAGACGATGAAGAAGCGTTCGAAATCCTCATCCTTCACATCGTCGAAGTCGCCGGCGATATTCTCCATGACGCAGCTGATCGCGATGTCCGGGTCGCCGAATTCCTCACGCACTGCGGCCACCGCGTCACGTACGCCGCTGCGTGTCGTCAGGTCAGCGGAATAGCCCATCGCTGTGCCGCCCCCGCTGCGGATCTGAGCGACCGTGTCGTCGATCGGCCCTTGCGTGCGGGCGACGATCGCCACCTTCGCTCCTTCGTCGGCAAGCATCAGCGCGGCCTCGCGCACCATGCCCTTGCTCCCCCCCGACACGAACGCGACCTTGTCGCGGATACCGAAATCCATCGTCTCTCTCCCTCGAGCCTGTCGTCCAAAGGATCGCCAGTCGCGGGGATTTCGCAACGCGTTGAGGCTAACGATCACAGCCGCGATCCGCTGGACAGCTGGTCGGTGCTATCGAGGGTCCAAGGAGAGCTCGATGGCAGACAGGATGTTGGACGGCCGCCGGATCATCGTGACGGGCGGAGCGAGCGGTATGGGCGAAGGACTGGTCCGCGCGCTGCCCGCGATGGGCGCGCGCGTCGTGTCGCTCGACCTCAACGCCGATGCCGGCGCACGGGTCGCCGGAGAAGCGGGTGCGACTTTCCTTGGGGTCGACGTGACGGACAAGGCCTCGGTCGATGCCGCGACGAACCAAGCCGTCGCTGCGCTGGATGGGCTGGACGTGCTGATCCATGCTGCGGGAATAGCGCCCGGCGCGCCTGCCGAATCGATCCCGCCGGAGCAATGGCTTGAAGCCATCGCCGTCAACGCGACCGGCACCTTCCTGGTCAATCAGGCGGTGTTCCCGCACCTCAAGGATCGGGGCGGCGCGATCATCAACTTCGCATCGTCGGCTGGGATCAAGGGCTATCCGGGCAAGGCAGCCTATGCCGCCGCCAAGGGCGCGGTGGTTGCCTGGGTGCGCTCAATCGCCAGCGAATGGGGCCGCTACAATATCCGCGTCAACGCCATCGCGCCCACCATCTGGACACCGATGTACGACAAGACCCGAGACAGCATGAGCGCCGACCAGCTGGCTGCCCATGATGCCGCACTCAAGGTCGCGATCCCGATCGGCGGCAAGCTCGGCGATATCCGGCGCGATCTGGTGCCGGTGGTCGCGTTCCTCGCTTCAGACGGCGCACACTTCATGACCGGACAGATCATTCCCGTCGATGGCGGGGCCTTGATGATGCGATAACAGACGGGAGAGCGAAGATGCTGGGCGCACCGCGGTTCAAACATATCGACGAGGTTTACGAGCAGGAGGTCGTTCGCATCGAGTTTGCGGACGGGCGAACGGCGTCGATCTATGAACGCTTCCTCGAATCGATGCCACGCTACTTCGCATTCTACAATCGATGGGAGCCGGGGATGATCTCGCTCACCCATGGACACCAGGGCGATCACACCGTGTTCGTGCTCGAAGGCGAAGTGACGGTCGGCGACCGGCTATGCCCCAAGGGCACGCACATCTTCCTGATGCATGGCGACCGCTTCGGCCCCTGGGTCGCCGGGCCTGACGGCTGTGAATTGCTCGGCGTGATCGCCGGCAGTGGCGAGGCATTCTGGTCGGAGCAGGACATGGCCGACTATCTGGCGCTGCTGGACAAAAATGGCGCGAAGCAAGGTACCGTGCCGGCGCTCAAGGACCGCGAACCGTGGAAAGCGAAGGGGAACCCGCTGCCCGGCCCGGTCAGCTAAGCGCGCCCGGCGGTCCCGCCGGTCCGGAGAAGGCCGGATTGGGGTAGGAGCGCCCGTCCGCCTCGATCCGTCCCCGGAAGAAGGGTATGAAAGTCCGGTGGGAGAACCGCCAGCCATCGGCTGTGCGCACCAACCGGTCCTGATAGCTGCCGAAGCAGCAAGACAGACGGTCTTCACCCCTGCGCTGAAGCAATTCGGTGACGGTCCAGTTTGCGGTTGCGCTGTCGCCGTCGACCGAGATGACGCCCGCGCCGCAATTCTGAGCGAGAAAGGCGAGCGGTTCCAGCGTCAGGATCAGCGCCTCCGCGATCGCGGCGCGACCGAGGATGCCAGGCTTGGAGAAGGCAGTCAGAACGCCGTCCTCGGCATAGGTCGCTGCGGCCGCGAGTCCATCGAGCCGCATCACCGCATGGCTGTACGCAGCGGCCAGACGCTGGATCTCGACCTCGTCGATCAGCCGGCGTTCAAGCGGCATCACGCCAATATCGCCCGCCCTCGGTCGAGTACGACCTTGTCGCCGACGCGCGCCCGAAATGCGACCGCGCCATCCTCATCCCAGAGATCAACCGCGATCGTCTCGCCCGGCAGCACCGGCTTGGAAAAGCGCGCTTCGAACGAGGTGATCGCCCTTTCGGGAAATGTCTTCGCGACCGCGACCGCAGCGACGCCATAGGTGGCCAGCCCATGCAGGATCGGACGCGCGAAGCCGGCTTTGGCGGCGAAGGCCGGTTCGGCGTGGAGGGGATTGCGATCGTTGTTGAGGCGATAGATCAACGCCGTGTTCGGATCGGTCGGCATCTCGACCGACCGGTCGGCGGCGCGATCGGGCACCGGTTCAAAGACGTGCGACTCGCCCTGAGGTCCGCCAAAGCCGCCATCAGCGCGGCAGAAGACGCTCGATTCGCTGCGTGCGATCAACGCTCCGGTCGCCTTGTCGATGGTCTCGCGCACCAGGTCCATGACCGCGCCCTTGTCGCCCTTGTCCCAGATCTGGGACACACGGTTGGTAGTGATCACGGTCGCGCCGACGGGCAAGTCGCGAAGCGTCGTCAGCCGCTGCGCGCCATGGACGACCATCGTTCGGGTAATCCCGGTTTCGGGATCGGTCATCCAGTTGCCGGGGTGGCCGATGACGAGGGGCATGGTCGGAAAGACCTTCAGGTCCTTCTCGAACACATAGCGCAGGTCCCACAGGTCCATCGGATCGCGGCCAAGGCCGATCGACAGCGCATAGAACATGACATCGCGGTCGGTAACCACGGATTCGACCGGCGCGAATTCGCGCGAGAGGATATAGTCGGCATTGAGCGGCATCAGAGTGTCTCCGTTGTGCCGAAGATCGTGACCGACTGGCTGGAAAGCGTGCCGCCATTGCCGTGCGCGAGCGCTAGCTTCGCGTCCGCCACTTGCCGCGTGCCCGCCTGACCGCGCAATTGGGTCACCGCCTCCACCATTGTGAACAGCCCATACATGCCGGGATGGACACAGCTCAGGCCGCCGCCATTGGTGTTGACCGGCAGCCGTCCTCCCGGCGCGATCCCGCCTCCGGCGACGAACCGTCCGCCTTCTCCCTTCGGACAAAATCCCAGATCTTCGAGGAACAGGATCGTGTTGATCGTGAAGGCGTCATAGAGTTCGACGACATCGATATCCGATGGCTTCACGCCGGCCTGTTCATAGGCCCGCGCGCCGGCTTCCGATGCTGCAGTCACGGTCAGGTCGGTTGCTTCGGAGATGTTCTTGAACCAGGTCGCCGACGCCGCGCCCAGCAGATAGACGGGAGGTTGAGGCAAGTCTCTTGCCCGATCGGCGCGCGTCATCACGATCGCCGCAGCGCCATCGGTAACGAGGCAGCAATCGCGCACCGTCAGGGGATCGGACACCATCCGCGCGGCCAGCACGTCTTCGATCGTCAGCGAATCGCGAGCGAATGCGTCAGGGTTGAGTTGCGCCCATTTGCGTGCGGCCACCGCAACCTCGGCCAGATGCTCGCGCGTCGTGCCATATTCTTGCATGTGCCGCGCGGCGGCGAGCGCGTAGCTGCTCGGCGGATTGCGCGGCTTGTAGACCTGCTCGTAGGGAAAAGGGGCTGCGCCACTCGACACCAGCCCGCCAGATGCCGACCGCTGGTTGCTGCCGTAAGCAATCAGGACAGCGTCGCACAGGCCGGCTTCGAGTGCGAGCGCCGCCCACATCGCATGAATCTGGAACGCCGACCCGCCGGTGCGCGTCGATTCCACTATTTTGGGCCGGATGCCCAGATATTCAGGAACGGACATCGCACAGAACGGGTCCTGCGGCAGCATCGCAAAGACGCCATCGATGTCCGAAGGCTTCAGCCCCGCATCGGCGATGGCCGCCAGCGATGCCTTGGCCAGCAGTTCCGCCGCCGTATAGCCCGGTGCCGATCCGATACCGAAGGTGGCGCTGCCCACCACCGCCGTCTTGCCGCGTGGAAAGCTCATGCGCCTGCCTCCGTGAACAGGACCGCGGGCTTGCCGTCGATCTCACCGACCTTCGCCTTCACCTTCAGTCCGATTTGCACGGCTGCCGGATCGATATCGACGACGCGGCCCATCATCCGCACCCCCTCGGCGAGATCGATCAGCGCGACATTATAGTCTTCGGCGGGCGGCTTGCTGCGAACCACCGTGGTCGAATAGACGGTTCCGTTCCCCGACGCTTCGACCCATTCGAGATCCGTCTCGCCCGTCCCCGGCACGGCGACGCGCGGAAAGAAGACATAGGTCCCGCTCCCCTTCGCGCGCTGGAGCATGAAGCGCCCTTCGGCGAGAAACGCGAGATATTGTTCTTCGGGCTGCATCAATGGCCTCCGCCGACGGGCTGCCCGGCGACGGCGAGCGCGTCGACCGCGACAACGCCTTCACCCGCCGGGTAGACAAATACGGGATTGAGATCGAGCTGGTCGATATTGCCTTCGGCGCGCGCGAGGTCGGCGACGCGGGAGATGAGCGCCGCCAGCGCGTCGAGATCTCCCGCCGCTTCCCCGCGGACACCTTCCAGGATCGGGGCGGTCTTCAAACGCCCGATCAGCGTCTTTGCCGCCTCGGTCGAAATGGGCGGCGGCGCGAACACCACGTCCTTCAGGACCTCGAGATAGATGCCGCCGGATCCCAACATCACCAGCGGTCCGAAATCGGGATCGCGGGTGATGCCGATCACGATTTCATGCCCCTTGGGCATCATCTTCTGGACCAGAACGCCTTCGATTCGGGCATCGGGCGCATAGGCCTTTGCCGACGCCATGATCCGGTCGAACGCCGCCTCTACATCGCCTTCGCCGACGTTGAGCGCCACACCTCCAGCCTCGGTCTTATGGGCGATATCGGGCGACTGGATCTTCAGCACGACCGGGAAGCCCATCGCGCGCGCTTGTGTGAGTGCCGCCGCTCGATCGCAAACCAGCGCGTTGGATGGCACCGGGATGGCATAGGCCGACAGCAGCGAGCTTGTCTGCAACTCGTTCAATACGCCCGGCGCGATATCGTCGCAAACCGGTGCTGCTGCCGGCGGCAAGACAGGCGCGCGCGCCTTCCAGTCGGCAAGGAAGGCAGCATGTTTGTTCAGCGCCCAAAGGGCAGAGGCGCAACCACGGAAGCTTGCAAAGCCCTGTCCCCCCAGTTCCGCCAGCGCCGCCATATTCTCGGGGTGCGGCAGAATATGCGAATGGAACAGGATCGGCTTGGTCGCGCCCGCATAGAGCGGCCCGAGCAGGTCGGCGAGCGCCTTGACCCGGCCCGGCTTGTGCAGGCCCATATTGACGACAATCGCGTCGATCTCATCGCTATGCTGCAGGCGTTCGAGCACCTTGACCAGCGGCCGCCCGCCTGCCTCGACCGCCTGCGCGGTGACGTCGACCGGATTGGCGGGCGACCCGAATTCGGGAATGAACTCCTGAAGGCTGGCCTGCAAATCCGAAGACAGAACCGGGACGTCGATGCCCGCGGCGCCCAGCAGATCGGCTGCCCAGGCACCTGCGCCGCCCGAAGTCGACACCACCGCCGCACGGGCCACGCGGCCCTGCGGGAATCGCGCCAGCGCTGCTGCGGCCGCCAGCATCTCTTCCATATCGAACACCCGGATCACGCCATAGCGGTCGAACACCGCGTCATAGGCGGTGTCCGCTCCGGTCAGATGGGCGGTGTGGCTGACAGCGGCGCGCTGCCCCGCTTCAGAGCGACCGACTTTCATGACGACGATGGGCACGCCCTTGTCGGCCGCCTTCGCGGCTACCGACGCGAAGCGCGCGGGGTTTTTCAGCCCCTCGATGAACATGACGATGACGCCGCTCCCGCCCTCGTCGAGCAGGTGATCGACGAAATCGAGGGATTCGAGGTCACCTTCATTGCCGGTCGTGATGACGGACTGGAAGTCGAGATTCTCCGACAGCCCGCGCCCGAACAGGCAAAAGCCCAGGCCACCCGATTGCGACACGATTGAAACCTTGCGCCCCGGGCGCGGCGCGGCCCTGCTCTGCGACAGCGCCTCCTCGACCACTGCAGCGAAGGTAGAAGCGATACCGGCGAGATCGAAATACCCCTCGGTGTTCGGCCCCATATAGCGCAGCCCGCTATCGCCGATCGCGTCGGTCAGTTCCGCCATATCGACGCCCGAGGACAGGATCACCGCCGCCTTCGCGCCTGCCGCCACCGCCTCGCGCACCACGCCGGGCACCGTTGCGCCGGGAGTCGCGATCAGCACGAGCTCCACGCCGTCGGGAATCTGGCTCAGACTGGTATAGGCGGCCTGCCCCTGGATCGTACCGCCCCGGGGATGAACCGCATGCACCGCGCCCGGATAGGCGCTGTCCTTTGCCAGCTTGAGCAGCTTGCCGCGAAGCTTGGACGGATCGTCGGCTGCGCCGACCACGGCGATACTGGCGGGCGTGAAGAAGCTCGAAAGCACGTCGGTCGAAAGCCCTTTATGATTGCCCGTTCGCTCTTCGTCGATGCGGGGAACAAGGCAAGTGCGCGGAGCAATCAATCACATACGGGGTGAAGGCCGAACATCCGCTCCAGAAAAGCGAGTGCGGCATCGGCAAAGACATCGTTGCGATCGCCGACGATCATGTGCCCCGCCCCCGCGATCGTTTCGACCTCAAGCTGGGGGACGATCGCACGGAACGCCGCCAGCCCCTCGTCGCTCACGACCTGGCTCCGCTCGCCACGGGTCAGCAGGACCGGCATGGTCAGCCGCGCGGACATTTCTTCGAGAAAGCCCGTGGCTGCGGCAAGTCCGATGCCCTGTTCGCGGTCCATCCAGGCCGGATCCCAATGCCAGTGCCAGCGCCCTGCACCATCGACACGCATGTTTCTCTGCAAGCGTTCGCCCGCGCCCAGCCTCGGTTCCTGCCCGCGGATGCGCGCCAGTTCCGCCGCGGCTTCGTCGGGCGAGCTGAACCCTTCGGGCGGCGCACGCAGCACTTGCGTCACTTCCGCTACCCCGGCCGGATTGGTCCGCGGGACGGTATCGACGATCACCAGCGCGCGGACCCTGTCCGGTCCGGCCTGTGCTCCGGCCACGAGCGAGATCTTGCCGCCGAGCGACGCGCCGACAAGTACACATGGCCGGCCGAGTCCGTCGACTACGGCCAGCAAGTCGCCGACCGTGCGGGCATAGCCATAATGGCCATCGGGTGACCAATCGCTTTCGCCATGCCCGCGCAGGTCGAGCGTGATCGCGCGCCAGCCTCGCTCGCTCAGCCGTTCCGCCGCGCGCGACCAGCCGTGGCGGGTCTGGCCCAATCCGCCCAGCATCAGCACGGGCGGCCCATCGACCGGGCCGAACATGCTCGCCGCCAGCCTTATACCACCCAGTCCCCTGAGCCAGCTGGTCATGCTGCTTTCACAGCTTCGGCAGCGAACAGCGCGGCGCGCGCATCGGCATCAAAGCCGAGCTCCTCCAGAAGCTGCGCGCTATGCTCGCCAAGCAACGGCGGCGGCCGGCGGAGCGGCGTCGCGAGATCGCCGAAACTCCACGCCACGCCGACCTGGTCATAACCGCCATAGGCTGGGTGGTCGAACGAGGCGACGAGGCGCGCTGCGCGATTGTCGGGATCGGCGAGAAAGGCGGCGCCGTTGTCCAGTGCGACGGCGGCGGCCGGATATCCCCGAGCGGTCAGCGCCGCCACCGCCGCTGCTTTGGTCATCGCCTCAATTGCCGTCTCGCTCAACTCGCCGGGCAGGGCATCGCGACCCGAAGCATCGACGACAATCCAGCCATCCGCGCATTCGAACAGCCGCTGCGCCGGCCCGATCCCGATCTGGTCATGATCAAGTCTCGTCATGGCGGCGAGCGTGCCGTCGGGGAGGACGAAGGTCTCCATCGTCGCGAGACTGCCGCCGAGCAATGACGCCGCGACGAACTCGCCGTCCCCCGTCGCGTCACGCCTGAGCAATGCGAGCAACGTCGCCACGACCGATGCAAGCGCGCAGAGGTGATCCATCATCCCGAAACGACACCAGGTCGGGCGATTACCCTCGCCCGCATTCGCCGCTTCCCATCCGGAAGCAGCCTGGAACAACTGGTCGTAGCCGGGCCAGTCCTTGCGCGGCCCCTGCGGGCCATAGGAATTGACGTGGCAATAGACGGCGCGCGGGTTGGTGGCGCGAACCGCATCCCAGCCAAAGCCCAGCTTTTCCGCGGCAGGCATCCGCTGATTATGGTGGACCACATCGGCCCATCCGATCAGCTTCTCGAGCACCTTGCCCGCATCGGGATGCTTGAGCGCGACTGCGATGTCCCGCTTGTTGCGCTGGCATCCATTGAACGCCCAGTCGGCATGGCGCAGCGGGTCGCCCGTCGTCGATTCGACCTTCACGACGTCCGCGCCCATATCGGCGAGCAACTGCGGTGCCAGCGGCCCTGCCAGGAAATTGCCGAAATCGGCGATCTTCAAGCCCTGCAGCGGCGACGCCATCGCGCACGCTTCGACCATGGGTTGGCCTGTCGGCGTTCCGCTCGCGACCTGCATCGGCGGCCCGGGCTGGCGGGTCCGGCCAAACCGCGCATCTTCGACATCGACGACATAGGAATTCGCCGCCGCCTGCTCGTCATCATAGAGTGCGCCCATGTTCTGCACCGGTTGGACCGGCACATCGGACGCCCAGAGTTCCTCCAGCCACTCGCTGCGTGGGCGGGTCTTGAAGATCGCCTCGATCGCACCGCGATCCTCGATATATTTGATCACGGCGTTCGCATATCTGGCGTTGTGTGAGGCGCGTGTGTCCGGGTCCATTGCCGCCAGCGCGCGCGCGACGGAGGGCGCTTTGATCGGCTGGCCCATGGTGTGCATCCACAGACCGTCCCCACATTCGAACAGCGTCGCCCCCGCATCCTTCGGAAACCCGAATTTGAGCGCCGGCGACGGCCTGTCGGCGCGGTGCCAGATCAGCGCGGTCGGAATCAGCGCGCCCTGCAACAGGCTGGTCGCTACCGGTCCGCCCTTGCCCGTCCGCCGGCGCGCGTAGAGCCGCGCCAGCACGCCGATCGCCGCGAGATAGCCCGCATGCGCGCTGCCCAGCGGAAAGCGCAGCCAGACCGGGCCATCGCGTGCCACGGCCTTCTGCTCGTCCAGCAGGCCGGCTTCGGCCAGGACGAGCGCATCGCTGACCGGGCGATTCTCACTCGGATGACCGGCAGGCCAGCCGCCGACCGCGACATGGATCAGTGCCGGGTGACGCGCGGAGAGCGTCGCGCTATCGAGGCCGAGCGCGCCCGCGGCGGCGGGCAGCACGTCGTGGATCACTGCATCGACTTCGCCGAGCAGCGCATCAAGCCGCGCCGTGCTGAATGGCTCGCGCTGTTTGTAGCGGTTCCACAGCGCATCTTGCTCGGGACTGAGAAGCGCATCGTCGCGGTCGAGCTTGATCACCGTGGCGCCGCTCTGCGCCAACAGCAATCCTGCCGCGGACACCGCCTGTCCGGCACCAAGATCGAGCACCTTGAAACCGCGCAACACGTCAGTCATCCCGCTCTCCGCTCAGCATTTTTTCTGGATGATTCGAGAAATCCCGAATCGTGTCGGGTTCGCGCAGTGCCTGTCCGGCGCGCTCGGGCGCATAGGTGAAGCAGGATCCGATCATCTGGTTCATCCCGCTTGCCGCAGCGCCAACGGGAAAATCGAAAAAGCGGGTACCGGACACCATCACACCCCGGCGAAGCATCAGTCCGGCTTCGATGAGATTCTCCGGCTGCGCCCGGGTCCAGGCATCGAACGCCCGCCGGTCGCCCGTTGGCACGCCGACCGAGTTTTCGCGAACATCGTCGAACTGCCAGTGCAACAGCGTCTCGCCATCGCGATCAATCTCGGCAACGGTCACGCCCCCGACCGGATCGGATACGCGAATGTCGTAGGTGAACGGCGCAGGATCGAGCGCATGTCGCGCGGCGACAACGAACAGGTCGTACAGATGCGTGCAATGATCGCGCTGATTTTCAACCAGCGCCGCCTCGGCGAGCGCGACCCCAGCCATCCGCTCGGCAAGAAACTCCCCGGCGGCGGGGCAGGTCGACCAGGGGTAGCGCGGCGCCCGCGTCTCCACCGCTTCGATCCGGGTGCCATCATGGATCAGCGACACGCCAAAGCAATGCGCGTCATCCTCCATGTCGACCTCGATGCGCCCGTCTCCCGGCACGACGCGAACACGCCGCCGGTAGCCGGTGAACGCGTCGGCCACCGTCACTCCCCGCTGAAGTTCGGCTTGCGCTTTTCGCCGATGGCCTCGATCGCCTCGGCATGATCCCGGCTGATGTTGGACAGGCCTTCATAGGCCATGCCGGTATCCATCGCAGCATGTGCAAGCTGGCGCAGCGGCTGGTTGATCGTCATCTTCGTGCCGTAGATCGACATGCTCGCACCATTGGCCAGCCTCTCGATCCAGCGATCGGCGATCGCAGTCGCATCTTCTAACGTGGGCGCGGATTCGGCGATCAGACCGAGGTCCGCAGCTTCCCTGCCCGTGATCGGCTCTCCCAGCATCAGGAACTTGCGCGCCTTGGCATAACCCATCATTTGCGGCCAGATCAGCGACCCGCCATCGCCCGCGACGAGCCCGATATTGACGTGCGGGTCGGCAATCTTGGTATCGTCCGTCGCCACCACGAAATCGCATAGCAACGGCAGCGTCGCGCCCAGACCCATCGCATGGCCGTGGATCCGGGCGATGGTCGGCTTGGGACAATCCAGCACGGTATAGACCAGCCGCCGCGAGTTCCAGATGCCCTTGAAGAACAGTCCGGGATCCTCGACCTTGCGCTTCATCTGGGCGAAATCACCGCCCCCGCAGAACGACTTGCCCTCGCCCGACAACACCACGCACCGCACTCGCTCATCGAACGTCGCGTCATGGAAGGCATCCGAGATCTGTTCGTTCACCGGATCGTCGATGATATTGCGCTTTTCGGGCCGGTTCAGCGTCAAACGCAGGACAGCGCCGTCAAGCTGGACGCTGAGCTTGTCATAGCGGGAATAGTCGAATTTCATGCCGGTGCTCCTGCCGCAGCGAAACGGCGCAGATGGAAAGCGGGATCGCCGAACATCTGATTCAGCGTGTTGAGGCGGATATAGTGATGGCCGACATCCAGTTCCTCGGACACGCCCATGCCGCCGTGAAGCTGGACCGCCTGATAGCCGACGAACTTGCCTGACTTGCCGATCTGGACCTTGGCGGCAGAGACGATGCGTGCCCGCTCAACCGGATCGTCATTGAGCGACATCGCCGCGACATAGGCCATCGAGCGCGCGGTTTCGGTCTGGATGTACATGTCCGCCATACGGTGTTGCAGCACCTGAAACTTGGCGAGCGGCGCGCCATATTGTTCGCGGGTGCGGGTATATTCGGCAGTGGCGGGCACGAGATGGCCCATCGACCCGATCGCCTCGCCACATGCTGCAGCGATACCATGGTCGAGCGCCAGTTCGACCAGCGCAACACCGCCGCCGATCTCGCCCAGCACCGCATCTTCGCCGACGCTCAGTGCGTCGATCACGACTTCCGCTGCACCGTGCGCGTCGATCATGCGGAAGCTGCGCCGGGCGACCTGGTCTGCAGCGACGAGGAACAAGGTTATGCCGTCGCATTCCCCCAATGCGCCCGAGGTCCGCGCCGCCACGATGAACGTGTCGGCGCTGTCACCGCCGATCACCACCGGCATCCGCCCACTGATCGTCCAGCCGGCGCCCGCTGCAGCCGCAGTAAAGCTGTGATGCTCTGCGCTGCGCAGCACGTGCGTCGAGCCCGCCGCCAGCGCCAACCGCGCATCGCCCGCAATTACCTGTTGGATCAGATCGGTGCGCCCGCCCGCAATCAGCAGCCGGCCGCACACGATCGCGGTCATCAGATAGGGCAGCGTCACCAGATGCCGTCCGAAACGCTCCATCACCACCAACGCATCGACGGGCGACGCGCCATAGCCCCCGACTTCTTCGGGGAAGGCGGCGCCGACCAAGCCCAGTTCGGCCATCTCGCGCCATAACTGCGCCTGCCCCTCGAGGTCGCCGAGCAACTTGTTTCGTGTAACGAGGTCGTATTTGTCGGTCAGGAACCGGTCGACCGTGTCGTGCAGCATCTGCTGGTTGTCGTTGTAATGAAAATCCATCGTTCCGCCCTCAGACGTTCAGCAGCCGGCGCGCAATGATGTTGCGCTGAATCTCGGAACTGCCGCCGTAGATGGTGAGCTTGCGCCGGTCGAAATGCTGTTGCGCCATATAGGCGCTTTCGATCGGCACCACGCCCGCTGACACGGTCAGGGGATGCGTCAGGCTGACGATCTCGCCGACCTCCATCAGCAATTCGGTCAGCGCCTGCTGGACCTCGCCGCCTCGTATCTTGAGCACCGAGACTTCCGGTCCGGGTGCCTTGCCCGACAATTCATCGGCCAGCACGCGATAGGCGGTGTAGCGTAGCGCCAGCAGATCGGTCTCGACCTCCGCGACGCGCTGGGCGAGAACCGGATCATCGCCCAGCGGCGCCCCACCCGGCCCGATACGGCCAAGCGCGCCACGCAACTGCCGCGACAACGCCATGCTCGGGCCAATGCCGGCGCCGACCAGCCGCTCGTGGCCCAGCAGGAATTTGGTGATGGTCCAGGCATCGCCTTCCTGGCCCAGCAAATTGGCGACCGGCACGCGGACATCGGTGATCTGCACCTCGTTGACCGCGTGCATGCCACCCAGCGTCAGGATCGGACTGACCGTCACGCCCGGCTGTTCCATGTCGATCAGCAGGAACGAGATCCCTGCCTGCTTGGGTCCGTCAGCGGACGTGCGGACCAGGCAGAAGATCTTGTTCGCCATGTGCGCCCAGCTGGTCCACAGCTTGGTGCCGTTGACGATATAGTCGTCGCCGTCGCGCACCGCTCGCATCTGAAGCGCAGCGAGATCCGACCCGGCCTGCGGCTCCGAAAAGCCCTGACACCACCAGTCCTCGCCTGACAGGATCCGGGGCAGCAATTCCCGCTTCTGCGCCTCAGTGCCGAATTCGACGATCACCGGCCCCAGCAGGTCGAGCGAGGGGATATTCGCGCGTGGGGCGCCCGCCAGCGCCGATTCCTCGTCCCAGATGAAGCGTTCGAGCGGCCCCCAGCCGGTGCCGCCCCATTGCGTGGGCCAGCTCGGCGCCAGCCAGCCCTGCTTCTCCAGGATTCGCTGCCAGCGCTGATGGTCGTCCTTGCTCAGCTTCCTGCCATAGAGCGTCGCCTCCGCCAGTTCGGGAGGAAGCTTGTCGCGCAGGAAGCCCCGCATCTCCTCGCGCAGCGCCTCGGCTTCAGGCGGGATCTTCAAATCCATCGTTCAGGCCCCCCGGAACATCGGTGCGCGCTTTTCTTTGAACGCCGTACGGCCCTCGACATAGTCCTGGCTCAACGCCAGGACCGGCTGCGCATCGCTTTCGGCATGAAGCACATCTTCCAGCGAATTCGGTCCCCGCGCCATGACCCGCTTCATCGCGGCAATGGCGAGCGGCGCGACACCGGCAAAACCCGCAGCAACTTCCAGGGCCGTAGCCAGTGCGCTTCCCGCAGGCACCACCCGGTTCGCAAGACCCAAGGCACCAGCCTCAGTTGCTTCGACGATCCGTCCCGTCAGCATCATCTCGCGCGCGCGCCCCGGCCCGACGCGCTGCGGCAGCGACCAGAGCATCCCTGCGTCCGCCATCAGCCCGATCTTGCCGAAGGATGCACAGAAGCGTGCGCTCTCGCCCGCCACCAGGACGTCGCAGGCCGTAGCAAGCGACATGCCCGCGCCATAGGCATAGCCTTCGACCGCCGCAATCGTCGGCTTGGGTCCGCCGCTCAGCAACCGCACAATGTCCTGCAGGATCGCGATGTTGCGCTTGGTCCGCTGCGCGTCCGGCGCGACGGCGCCGTTCGTCGGCTGCAACTGACCGCCCGAACAGAAATTTCCTCGTGCCCCCGTCAGCACCACCGCCCGAATGTCGGGATTATTGCCCGCTTCGCGCAGATGGCCAAGCAATGCCTCGCGCATTTCGAGCGAGATCGCGTTGCGCAATTGCGGCACGTTCAGCGTCAAGACGACGACGCCATCTTGTTCGCGCTGCAGAATGAATTCCGACATGAAGCCCCTGTAATCAAATACCGCTCGACAGACGCGATGATCCCGCTGTCCGGCGCTGAATTGGCGTTGATGATGTATCCAGTTGGTCGGCGGGCGTATACCGGTGCAGGCCCCGTCCCCGGGGGTTAGCATGGATGTGTTGGTTTCGGCGCGACGGTTGGAAGCGCCGCCGCTTCAGGTCAAAGGCAACCCAATCATGGCCACTTTACTCAAACCATCTTCGCCGGAAGCCGACAACCTCACCGCATTGTTTGCGCCCCGCTCCGTCGCTGTCATCGGCGCGTCGAGCGACCAGCGTCGCTTCGGCGGGCGTCCGATCCAGTATCTGCTCGAAGCGGGCTTCGAAGGGCCGGTCTACCCCGTTAACCCGGGCCGACCGGATATCCAGGGGCTGACCGCCTATCCGTCGATTCTGGATGTCCCCGGACCCGTCGATTGCGCGATCCTCGCCATTTCCGCCGATGCGACGCAGCAGACGATCGAGGATTGCATTGCACGGGGTGTAAAGAGCGCGGTGCTGTATGGCGCCGGTTTCTCCGAAACGGGCGAAGAGGGCCGCGCGCGGCAGGACCGTATCGTTGCAACTGCGCGCGAGGCGGGGATGCGGCTGCTCGGCCCGAACTGCATGGGCCTGATGAACACCCATGCCCGCTTCTACGGCACCTTCGCCTCGGCGCTGGAGGAGGGCGTTCCCGCCCCTGGCCGGATCGCCGTCGCGAGCCAGAGCGGCGGTTATGGCGGCTATCTGATGAAGCACCTGTTCCGGCGCGGCCTCGGCATCAGCCAATGGGTGACGACCGGCAACGAGGCCGATGTCGATATCGGCGACGCATTATGGTGGATGGCGGGCCAGGACGAAAGCGACGTGCTGCTGGCCTATATCGAGGGGCTGCGCGACGCGGACAAGCTGATCGCTGCGCTCGACCGCGCCCGCCGCGCGAACAAGCCGGTCGTGATGATGAAGGTCGGCCGCACGGCCGAGGGAAGCGCCGCGGCTGCAAGCCACACGGCATCGCTGACCGGCGAGGACAGCATCTATGACGCGGTCTTCGACCAATATGGCGTCCACCGGGCGCGCACGACCGACGAACTGCTCGACATCGCCTATGCGCTGTCCAAGGGTGTACTGCCCAAGGGGCCCCGCGTCGGCGTGATCAGCATCTCCGGCGGGGTCGGGGTGCAGATCGCCGATTTCGTCAGCGACGCGGGCCTGAAGATGGGTACGGTTCCCTCGGAGACCCAGGCGACGCTGAAGGCGCTGGTGCCGCATTGCTCGCCCGCCAATCCGATCGACATGACCGGGCTGGTCACGACCAACCATGACATCATGGAAAAGACGCTGGATGCGGTGTTCGCTTCCAAGGCATTCGACGCGACGCTGATCTTTCTCGGCATTGCCGGTGCCGCGCCTTCGATGGCTCGTCCGTTGCAACAGGCGATTGCCAATGCCCATGCCCGCGCGCCCGATCAGCTCGTCTTCGTCTCAGTCACGACAGACGCTGAAATGGTCCGCGAATATGATGCGAAGGGACTGCTCGCGTTCGAGGACCCCTCGCGCGCCATCGCTGCGCTCTCAGCCTTGTCGAAGTTCCACGATACCTTCGCGCAGCCTGCGCGCGAGCCCTTGGCCCTGCCCCCTGCGACACCACTCGGTGTTCACGGCAAGCTAAACGAAGCTCAAGCGAAGACGTTGCTGGAACAGGTCGGCGTGCCATCGCCCAAGGAAGCGCTGGCGAGCGATGCACAGCACGCGGTGCAGCTGGCCGCTGGAATCGGCTTTCCCGTCGTCGTGAAGGTCGTTTCCGCCGATATCCTGCACAAGACCGAAGTGGGGGGCGTCGCGCTGGGCCTCGCGTCGGCGGAGGCCGTACATGATGCGGTCGCGCGGATGGCGGAGAGCATCCCCCAGCACCTGCCGGATGCAAAGATCGACGGCTACCTGATTTCCGAAATGGTGAGCGGCGGGGTCGAGACGATCGTCGGTATCCACCAAGACGAAGCGTTCGGGCCGGTCGTCACTTTCGGCCTTGGTGGAACCCTGGTCGAACTGATCAAGGACACGGTGTGCGCCCTGGCCCCGGTCAGCGAAGCGCAGGCGCGAAAGATGATCGAGAGCCTCAAGACCGCGCCGCTGTTGACCGGATGGCGCGGATCACCGCGCCACGACATCGAAGCACTGGCGAAGGCCATTTCGGGCCTGTCGATCCTCGCCGTGCAGCATCGCGACACGCTGGCGACGATCGAAGTGAATCCGCTTGTGGCGCGACCCGGTCAGGGTGGGGTCGTCGCGCTCGACGCAGTCATCGAGACAAAGGCAGAATGATGGATTTCCAACTTAGCGACGACCAGAAAGACCTACAGGAAACCGCACGAAAATTTGCGCGATCCGAACTGATGGAGCTTTCGCGTGAGATGGAGGAGAAGGCGATGCCGCTCCCCGACGCAATGCGCAAACGCTACGCCGAAATGGGCTTTCTGGGTATCAACCTGCCCGAGCAATATGGTGGCCTGGGTCTCGGGCACCTCGAAGCACTGCTGGTGCTCGAACAGTTTGCGATGATTTCGCCGGCCGTCGCATGGCCCATCTTCGAGAGCGCCACGGGCCCTGTACGCACCGTCGAACATTTCGCGAGCGAGACCCTCAAGGCGCGCATTCTTCCCGAAGTCATCAGGGGCGAGAAGATTGTCGCGGTCTCCATGTCCGAACCCGGGGCAGGCACCGCGCTCACCGACCTCAAGACCGCAGCCCGCTACGAGGGCGATGAGATCGTCGTGTCAGGCCAGAAACGCTGGTGCTCGGGCGGTGGCCATTCTGACGTCTATATCGTCTATTGCCGCTTCGAGGACGAGCCGGGCGCCAAGGGCATCGGCGCGGTGCTGGTCGAGAAGGAGTGCAAGGGGATCAGCTTTGGACGTCCGGAAAGCCTGATGGGCTTTCGCGGCATCCCCTCGGCCGACATCTACCTCGACGAAGTACGCGTGCCGAAGGACAATCTGATCGTGCCCAAGGGCGGCTTCGGCAAGCTGATGACAGCGTTCAGCCTCGAACGCTGCGGCAACGCTACCATGGGCCTGGGCATCGCCGCCGCTGCATTGGAGGAGGCGACCGAATATTCGCAGGAACGCCAGCAGTTCGGCAAGCCGATCGTCGATTTCCAGGCGATCCAGCTGAAGCTCGCCGAGATGGCGATGAAGGTAGAGGCATCACGCCTGCTGATCTATCGCGCCGCGGTAAACGCCAGCCAGGGCCTGCCCTCGATCCTCGACAGCTCGCTCGCCAAATGCTTCTCGAACGAAATGGTGGTCGAGGTCGCGTCCAAGGGACTGCAAATCATGGGCGGCTATGGCTACTCCAAGGAGTATCGCATGGAGCAGCGCGTGCGCGACAGCTACGCCTGGGGCATCGCGGGCGGCACAACCGACGTTCAGAAAACCAACATCGCATCCGCATTGGTCGGGCGGCGCTTCAACCAGCGCGCCTGACCCGGCTTCCCGGCCACCAAGAAGGATCGAGGAACGGCATGGAACTGAATCTCGAAGGCAAGCGGGCGCTGATCACCGGCAGTTCCTCGGGGATCGGCGTTGCCATCGCTGAAATGCTCGCGGCAGAAGGGGTATCGGTCGTCGTCAACGGCCGCGATTCTGCGCGTGTCGATGCGATCGCGAAGCGCCTTGCCGATCAGGGCCATCGGGCGGCGACCGCGTGTGGGGATCTGTCCACTGCGAAGGGGTGCGCCGCGGTGGCCGAAGCCGCCAACGCCGCATTCGGAGGCATCGACATCCTCGTCAACAATGCCGGTGGCAGCGCTGCGTCGGACAGCCCCAACTGGTTCGCCTATGATACCGATCAATGGGTCGAGACCTATCAGCGCAACACGCTGGCCGCGGTTCGGCTGATTCATGCCTTCGCGCCCGAGATGAAGGAGCGCGGCTGGGGCCGGATCATCAATATCAGTACCGCCGCCGCCATCACGCCGACTTCCGGGCAAGCCGATTACGGGCCGGCCAAGGCGGCGATGCTCAACATGTCGCTCGGTCTGTCCAAGGCGCTGAAACAGACCGGCGTCACCGTCAACAGCGTCTCTCCGGGCATGATCCGCACCGAAGGCCTGATCAAAGTCCTGAAAAAGATGGCGGACAAGCATGGCTGGGGCGACGACCTCGCCAAGGCGGAGCAGTATATCGCCAAAGGCGGCGGGCAAACAGTCAATCGGATCGGCGAGGTGCGCGACATCGGTTATGCCGTCGTCATGCTCGCCAGCCCGCGATCGGATTTCATCAACGGTATCAATTTCCATGTCGACGGGGGTCTTTCCCCGTCGCTGTCCTGAACGAGTCCGCAGCCAATGACCGGTTCGACCGCCTTTCCCAATCTGTTCACGCCGCTGCGTCTGCGCGGCGTCGAACTGCCGAACCGGCTGGTGATGGCGCCGATGTCGACCGAGCTGGGCGGGCTGGAAGGCGAGGTCACGCCCGCGATGATCGCTTTCTACCGCGAGCGTGCGCTGGGCGGCATGGGCCTGATCATCGTCGAATATACCTGTGTCGATCCCGATACCGGCCGCGCACACGAATATCAGCTGACGCTGGACGACCGGAAGAACCTCGACGGCCATCGCCGTCTGGTCCGCACCGTTCATGATGCGGGCGCGAAGATCTTCATGCAAATCCAGCATTGCGGCCAATATGCCAATCGCAAGGTGCTGCCTGGCGGTATGCCGGTGGGGCCAAGCGACATCTTCTCGAAGCGCGATCCCGAGCAGATGACCTGCCGCGGACTGACGTCCGAAGAGATCGCCAAGCTCGTCATATCCTTCGGCAACACCGCCGCGCTGGCCGTCGAGGCCGGCTATGACGGCGTCGAGCTGCATGGCGCGCACGGTTATCTGCTCACGCAATTCATGTCGCCGCTGGGCAACAAACGGGACGACGAGTGGGGCGGCGATGCCGAACGGCGCCTTGCCTTCCCGCTGGCGGTGATCCGTTCGGTTCGCGAGAAACTGGGTGAGCTGCCGCTGGTCTATCGGCTCTCCGCCGATGAGTTCCGGCCCGGCGGGCTGACGATCGACGACATGGAAGAAATCGCACCGAGGCTGGTCGAGGCGGGGGCCGATGCGCTGCATGTCTCGATGGGGTGGGGCGTGGGCCCCGCCTTCGAGAAAGTGGTGGAACCCATGTCGATGCCCGAGGGCTGGCGCATTCCCTATGCGGCGCGCATCCGGGCTGCGACGGGCGTCCCGGTGATCGCGGTTGGCCAGATCCGGTGGCCCGAGACGGGAGAACAGGCGGTCGCGAGCGGCGATGCCGATCTGATCGCGCTGGGCAGGCCAATGCTGACCGATCCCGAATGGGCGAACAAGGCGAAGGCGGGCAGGCGCGACCTGATCCGCCCATGCACTTCCTGCAACTGGTGCATCAGCCCGCACCCGGGACGCGTCCAGGTCGGCTGCGCTGAAAATCCACGCACCGGCACCGAACTCGATCCGCCGATTCCCGCCGATATGGGCAAGGGCAAGCGCGCTGTCGTGATCGGCGCAGGTCCGGGCGGCGCCTCGGCGGCACTGCTGTTGCAGCAATCGGGGTTCGAGACGCACATCTTCGAGACCCGCGAATTCACCGGCGGCGGCATCATCGCGTCGGCCACCCCGCCGGGCAAGGACAAGCTGTTCTGGTATTCGGACTATCTGAGCAACCGGCTGGCCGAGAGCGCGGTCGTCCGTCATTTCGGCAAGCGGGCGGAACTGAAGGATATCATCGCGCTGGACCCGGATGTCGCGATCCTCGCTGCGGGCACGCGCCGCATCGACCTGCCCATCGAGGGCCTTGACGATCCGATCGTGATGGATGCCTATGACCTGTTGATGCGCGAGCGCGACCTCGGGCTGGTCGAAGGACAGCATGCGATCGTCTATGGCGGCGGCGAAACCGGCTGCGAGACCGCGGAATTCTGCGCGCATCACGGCGTTCATGTGACGTTGGTCAGTCGTTCCCCGGCCGACAAGCTCGCCCGTTCGGCGGAGTGGGTCTATCGGATGGGCCTGCTGCGCCGCCTGCACGAAAATCCGCTCATCACGATCGTCGACAACAGTCATGTCCGCGGCGTCGGGAATCGCAAGGTGACGATCGAAACTGGCGGCGTCGCCCGCGAGATCGAAGCGGATCGCCTGTTGCTCGCCCAGGGGCGCCGATCCGCCGACGAACTGGCCGCGGCGCTCGGCGATGCCGGGATCGCCGTCAGCGTGGTCGGCGACAGCCGTCAAGTCGGGCGCATCGGTGACGCCGTGCACATGTCCTACCGCGCGGTTCAGGCGCTGAGCGCACAATATGCGAAAACGCCGAAGCTGGCCTGCTGACCCGCGGATGGCGGGCAACGGCCGACAAGGAACCGCAAACATGGGCCGGCCTTCCATGTCGCAGACGGTACGCCTCGGGACGCGGCGCCCCGCGAGCTGCAGGAGGATGGTCATCGGGTTCGAGGCAGGAAGCCGTTATAAGCCGCGGCCGGGCCAGGCGGCTGATCCCTACCCCACGCTCATGACTATCGTACCATCAATACGCCACCATCGACCGAGAACATCTGCCCGGTCATGAACCCCGCGCCGTCACCGGCCAGGAATACCGCTACGGGCGCGAAATCGCGTTCGGCATCGCCGAACCTCCCGCCCAGCGGGATCGACGTCGCCAGCGAGGCGTCATGCGCGGCAAGCTGCTCGGGCGTCATCGCCGCGCGCGTCGCCAGATACATGTCGGTGCTGATCACCGGACAGATCATATTGACCGTGATGTCATGCTTCGCCCAGGCGGTGGCGATCGATCGGCTCCATGCCATCACCGCCCCCTTTGACGCGGCATAGTCGGCCTTGATCGCCGACCCCGTCGCACCGGTAGAGGAGGCGAAGTTGATGATCCGTCCGCCGCCATTGGCCTTGAGATAGGGCAGCGCAGCCTGGTTGGTCAGCATTGTTCCGCCGACATTGACGCGAAGCACGTCCATCAACTGCTCGTGGCGGATATCTTCCGCGGGCGTTGTCGGGCAGATCGCGGCTGCGTGGATCAGGCCGTCCAGCCCGCCAAGCCAGTCCACGGCCTGCGCAAATGCCGGCAACACCTGATCTTGCTCGGCAACGTCCACCTTCAGGAAGTGCGCTGATCCGGCCTCCCCGGCGAGGCGCTCGGCCAATGCCTCATAGCCCCTGCTGCGATAGAAACCGATGACTTTCGCCCCTTCGCGAACGAACGCAGCGGTGGTCGCCGCGCCCATGCCCGTCGCCGCCCCGGTGACGATGAACCGTTTGCCTGCAAGCTTCATGGCGTCCTCTCCGGCCAATAGGCGAAACAACTCCGCAGCGCGGCGATCAGCGCCAGCGGCTGGTCCGCCATGATGTGATGCCCTGCATCCGGGATGCCGATGAAGGGCGTTCCTTCGGGATAGATGCCGCGCATGTAGGTGGCGATTTCATCGCGGATCAGTTCCGACCGTTCCCCGACGATCAGCGCTAGGGGGCACTGCGCCCTGCGCGGCAAGTCGGCGAGGTTCTCCCCGCTGCGGCTTTCAAGGTCGCGCCAGATTTCAGGGTCGAAGCGCCATGTCCAACCGCCCTCCGCTTCGTGCAGGCCGCGCCGCGCGATGTGATCCACCGCATAATGCTGGTCGCCGATGGTCGGCGGCATGAAGCGGAACCGCCCGAGCGCCTCCTGCTCGCTCACATAGACTTTGTGCGGGCGAGGCTTCGGGCGCGGCACCTCCGCCATCAGATCCTGCGGGATGATCGCGCTGTCGAGCGAGACAATGCCGCGGATGCGGGGTTCGCGTGCGCTCGCAATGAGCGCAGGGTAGCCGCCCAGCGAATGCGCGACGACCATGGTGCCGGTGCCATTGTCGAGCGCAGCGGCGTCGATCGCAGCGATCGCCTCCCTGGCCCATGCGTCGAATGTGTAGCCAGGACGGCGCCCCGAACTGCCCATCCCGCTCCAGGAGATCGCCGCGCATCGCCACTCGTCGGCAAAGAAGGGCGCGGTATAGGACCACCAGTCCGCATGGGCGCTGTCGCCATGGAGGAACAGCAGCCCCGGTTTGCCGACCTCACCCCATGTCAACAGCTCGACGGGAACACCGTCGCATTCGAAGATCGATCGCTCGGGTAGCTGGTCTATTGCCCATCGATACCATGCAGGCGCAGGCGGCGGCGCACCGGCATAAGGGGCAAGCACTCCGGCTGGCTTCATCTGGTCCATGCCCTACCTCTTCCCGCCTGCGCGCAACGCCGCAATGTCCGGCGCATTTGATCAAGGATGTGCGGGAATAGACGGCTCGTTTGCGCTACCTCGGCTCGCCACAGAGGAGCATGCAATGGCAAAGGAAATGAAGATCGAGGGTCGCGCCGCGCTGATCATCAACGAATGCCAGCTTGGTGTCGTCGATGCGGCCTATGCTGGCTTCAGGGGGCTGGCCGACCAGGTTGCCGAGCGCGGGATCCTCGATCGCATCGCGACGCTGGCCGATGCATTCCGCGCCAGGGCGCTGCCGGTATTTCATGCCCCCGTCGTCCATCGCGACGATCTCGCCGACATCAAGCCCAATTCGCTGATCAACGCACTGACACTGAAGGGCGGCAAGCTGAAGAAAGGGAGCGTCGAGGCGGAATTCGTGCCGCAGTTGAAGCCGCATCCTCAGGACTTCGTGCTTGACCGGCCCGCCGGCCTGATCGCGTTCAACGGGACCAATCTGGATGCGACGCTGCGGCGCATGGACATCCAGACGGTGGTGCTCACCGGCGTCTCGACCAATATCGCCATGCCCGGTAACACCATGGCCGCCGTCGATCTGGGCTATTATGTCGTGATCCCGGAAGATTGCACCGCAGGCGCCGACCCCGAGACGCATCGCGTGATCGTCACCGAACAATTGCGCATGCTCGCGCGCATCACGACCGCGGACGAGGTGATCGCGGCGCTCGACCGAGCCTCCTAGCCGCCGATCACCTTGTTCACCGCGGTTACCGTGAACTGAAGCTCGCCACCGGCAAAGGCCTGCGCATCGACGAACACCAGGCTTCGGGTGCGGCGCGAAGCTTTAGCCCGCACTTCCAGCAACTGACCAAGCTTGGGCGCGCGAAGGAATTGGATGGTGAGGGAGATCGTTACCACGGGCGGCCCAGCCGGATCCCAAGCAGCGCCGGCGGTTCCGACTTCCGCGAGGAAGGCGATCAGACCGCCATGCGCCATGCCCCAGCTGTTGACATGATGGTCCTCGACATAGAGCGCGACCCACTTCTCCGGCTCGCCACCGGGGACTTCGACCGTCTTGTGGAAGATGCGCCCGACATGATTCGGGAATGCGCTTGGCGACTCGGCATAGCTATACCCGTCGGGAATCAAGTCGGTCATGCGTGAGTCTCCGTCAGCCAGACCTTGTCGGCCCATTTGATCACATCGGCGGCGAAGGCCTGCGGCGCCTCCATCGCGGCGAAATGCCCGCCCGTGCCCGGCTCGGTCCAGTGGACGAGATTGAAGCATAGCTCGACCCGGCTCCTGGGCGGTGGCGGCATGAGCGCATCGCGGGGGAAGGCGGCAAAGCCCGTCGGCACTTCGCAACGCTGCCCGGCAGCCACGTTGATACCGCCCTCTCGGATCAGTCCGTGATAGAACCAAAGCGACGAGGCAAAACTGTCGGTCATCATGTAGAGCATGACGTTGGTGATCAGATGGTCGAGGCCGAATAGGGTCTCGAGATCGCCCTGGGACAGATCGGCCCAGTCGTGAAACCGCTCGAGTATCCACGCTGCTTGCCCCAGCGGATTGCCTGCCCCGAGCCAGCCGAGCGAGAGGGGCTTCACCATCTGCAACGCCGAATAGCCGCCGAGCATCTGCTGCGCGGCGCCGGATTTCGCCATCCAGGCGGTCTCCGCCTCATTCTGCGGCGGCTCGGTGCTGCGCAGGCCCAGCATGTTGAGATGGATGCCGCGCACGCCTTCGGGATGGTTGAGACCGATCTGCGACGTCACCGTCGCCCCCCAATCGCCTCCCTGCGCAAGATAGTGCGGATAGCCCAGGACCTCACGCATCAACCGGTCCCAGAGCGCTGCCGTTCGCTTCGGCCCGATCGGCTGATCGGGTTTGCCGCTGAATGCATAGCCAGGAAGGCTCGGGATCACGAGATCGAACCCCGCGGCCGACAATGGCTCGATCACCGACCAGAATTCGTAATGGGAACCGGGCCAGCCATGGGTCAGCAACAAGGGCCGCGCATCCGCGACCGCGCTTTCGATATGGACAAAATGGATCGTCTGGCCGTCGATCTCCGCAATGAACTGGGGATAGAGGTTGAGATCGCGCATCGCCGCACGCCAGTCATAGCCGTTCAGCCACCGGTCGCGGAACCGCTCCAGGAAATCCCGATCGCAACCCAGCGCCCAGCCGGAACCTTGAGGCGCCGGCGGAAGCGGACAGGCCGCCACCCGGGCCTTCAGCGCCTCGACCTCGCGCTCGCTCCACTCAACTGCAAATGCCTTGACCATCGGCCCCTCCTTGGCCGCGGACCATCACCGCTCGGGCCGGGCGAGGCAATCCCGCACCCAGCACCTATGCGATGCTTTGCACTTCAACGCTGGCCGCAACCGCCACCGCCGGTCAGGGTGGGGGCATGGAATGCAAGACGAACAGGGTCCGACTGCGAACAGGCGAGGTCGTCGATCGCCATGTCCACCTCGAGCGCGCCAGTAATGTGCGCGACATGGGCGGCTATGCGACACGCTTCGGCCGCACGGTCCGGCGGGGCCGGCTCTATCGCGCGGGCGAACTGGCGAAGATCACCGATGCCGATATTGCCACGCTGGAGGCGCTGGATCTTCGCCTGATCTATGATCTGCGAACGAGCATCGAACGCGAACGGCGTCCGGCACGCAGCTGGGGATCGCAGATCCGTCGTCTCGCGCGCGATTATCGCCACAGCGGCGCAGATCTTCCCGCCCTCGCAGCCGCCGCGACCCCGACTGCTGCAGACATGCGCGATGGCATGCTGGCGCTTTACCGCGCCCTCCCCTTCGATCAGGCCGAGGCGTTCAAGTCGATATTTCAGGCCGCGGCAGCAGGTGAGCTTCCCCTGCTGTTCAACTGTGCCGGAGGCAAGGACCGCACCGGCGCGCTGGCTGCGCTCATGCTCGATGTGCTCGGCGTCGCCCGCCCGGACATCATGGCGGACTATCTGCTGAGCAACGTCTATCTCGATGCGGGCCGCCGCCGCTTCCACAACCATATCGGGCGGCAAGACGTCGATCCTGCGGTGTGGGAGCCGATGCTGATCGTCGATTCTGCCTATCTCGACGCGATGTTTGCCGCGATCGACGAGGTCCATGGCGATATCGTCGGCTATTTCGGGTGGCTTGGTCTTGGCGATGCCGAAATCAACGCGATCCGCACCCATTTGCTGGAGCCTGAATGATGGAAGAACCCGTCGTCCTCGTCGAACATCGCGGGCCGATCGCGATCGTCACGCTGAATCGGCCTGACGCGTTGAACGCGATGTCGCGGGCCCTGTCCGCGCAGCTTGCAGCTGCCTTTGCGGGTCTTTCCGACGCGACGCGGGTCGCGATCCTGACCGGCAAGGGACGTGCCTTTTGCGCGGGAATGGACCTCAAGGAATTGTCGAGCGGCGAGTCGGGGCTGCAAGCACCGGACGAGGACCAGGGTGCGGGCCATCGCCGTTTCGGCATGGCGGCATTCGATGGCCCGGTAATTGGCGCGATCAATGGCTTTGCGATTACGGGCGGGCTTGAGCTCGCTATGTGCTGCGACATCCGCATTGCGGCGCGCGGCGCCAAATTCGCGGATACCCATGCGCGCGTGGGCGTCATTCCGGGGGGAAGAATGAGCGCATTGCTCTCCCGCCTTGTGGGCATCGGGCGCGCCAAGGAAATGTCGCTCGGCGGCAATGCCATCGATGCCGAAACGGCGGAACGTTGGGGGCTGGTCAACCGCGTCGTCGAACCAGCGGAATTGATGCAAGCCGCGCTCAAGCTGGCCGACGACATCGCAGCGAACGACCCATCCGTCATCCGCCGATACAACGCGCTGATCGACGAGAATTTCGGTCTCACTTATGCCGACGCGATCGACAATGAGCATCGCAGATCACGCGATGCCAACCAGTCGTTCCGCAAGGAATCGCTCGACCGCGAGGCGATCGCCACAAAGGCCCGCAGCGCCTAGAGTGAGCGGCCTCCATCGATAGCGATGATTTGCCCGCTCACATAGGCCCCGGCCGGCGAACACAGGAACAGCGCCAGCCCGCCCATATCCCGCGCGGTGCCGAGGCGTCCGGCAGGTGTCCGCGAAATCCAGTCCTCCGCCGCCTGATCGCCGAGCGGCGCATTCATCCGGGACGGAAACCAGCCAGGCGCGATGGCGTTGACGGTGATGCGGTGCCTGCCAAGCTGACGTGCCATCACGCGTGTCATCTGTTCGACCGCGGCTTTGGACGGGCCGTAGGCAACCGACCCGCCATCCTCGCCGACCATCCGCGCGCCCACCGAGCTAATATTGATGACGCGCGAGAAGTCCTTGGTGCTCGCTCCAGCCTCGAGCAGCGGCAACAGCGCCTGTGTCAGCAGGAACGGCGTGCGGACGTTGAGCGCGAACACCTTGTCGAACCCCTCCAGCGGAAATGCCGGGAAGGGCGCGCCCCAGGTCGTGCCCGCATTGTTGACGAGGATGTCGATGGCGGCCTCGCGCGCGGCGATCTCCCCTGCGAGCCGGGCAATCGCATCGGGGAGCGACAGATCGGCGACGATGAAATCGCAGCCGATCTCGCTCGCTACCGCCTCGAGCGCGGCCCGCTTGCGACCGACGATACAGGTCCGCGCGCCATTGGCGGCGAGCGCGGACGCGATCATCCGTCCCACTCCGCTCGACCCGCCAGTCACGATCGCGGTCTTGCCCGCGACCGTGAACAGCGATCCGATCGAGAGATCCATCAGGCCGATACCCGCTTCAGGTTATATTTCTCGACCGGCAGGTTCTTCTCGATGTCCGCGCGGCCATCGTCGAAGGTCAGGCCAAGCTCATCGAGGATCGGCTTGAGCTGCTTTTCCGCCCACGCCTTTTTGAGGAATGTCGTCTCGCTCGGCAAGTTGCTGCCTTCGCGCGGCTTGTAGTCGCGCAGCACCTGCTTGGCGACGGCGCCGAGATGGAGCTCGGTCACGCCGTCCGCCGCTCCCTCGTGCAGCGCCACCGCGAGATACTCGCCGAAATGCATGATGTTCGACAGGCCGTGCGAGCCATGCAGATGCACCGCGCGGATCGTCACGTCCTGCGCGATCTTCGCCATTGCGGCCTTGATCGCGCTGATCATCTTGCGGCCCTCGCGGCCATGTTCCTGCTGCTGGTCGAACATCCAGGCGGTGTAGAGGACAAGCAGACGGAACTGCATATATTCGATATAGCTTTCGGCGATCATCGCCTGCACGGCCTGCTTGTTGCCGATCGGTTCCCCGCCCGACATGCGGCTGACCGCGCGCTCGGCCATCATGTCGATCAAATGCTTGACCAGCCCGATCGTGCGCTGGGCGTGATGCAGGCGCCCCCCGCCCAGCCGCGATTGCGCGACCTTGAACCCTTCGCCCACCGGTCCCAGCCGGGCGCTGTCCGGCACGCGTACCCCGTTGAAGCGGATCCAGGGATGGCCGCCCGAATTGGGGCTGTCCGTCCAGAAGCCGATGTTGCGGACGATCTCGAAGCCCGGCGCATCGGTCGGTACGATGAACATCGTCGCTCGGCTATGCGGCGGCGCCGTCGGATCGGTGGCGGCCATCACGATCATGAAGCTGGCATGGTTGGCATTGGATGCGAACCATTTGTCCCCGGTGATCACCCAGTCGTCGCCATCGCGAACCGCGACGCAGCGCAAATTGGTCGGGTCCGACCCGCCCTGGGGCTCGGTCATCGCAAAGGTCGAAAAAATGTCTCCATCGAGCAGCGGCTGCAGATATTGCGCCTTCTGCTCCTCGGTGCCGAACATTGCGAGGATCTCGCTGTTGCCGGTGTCCGGCCCCTGGCACCCGAACACCACCGGGCCGAAGGCGGAGGTGCCGAACATCTCGTTCATATAGGTGAGCTTGACCGCGCCGCAGCCGCTTCCGCCCAGATGTTCGGGCAGATGGGCAGCCCACATGCCATTGTCCTTCACCTCCTGCTGGAGGCGCTTGATGACCTTGCGAAGCGGCTTGTTCTCGATGTCGTAGGCGGCATCCTTGTCGTAATCATAGATGAATTCGAGCGGCCGGACCTTGTTCTCGACAAAGTCCTTCATCCAGTCGAGCTTCTTCTGGAACTCGGCGTCGACGGTGAAATCCATGGCTAGTCTCCTGGAGATAAGGTGTCAGCCCCTGGCGCGGGCGATGCTTTCGGCTTCGGACAGCAAGCCGCGGACAAGTCCGTCGAAACGCCGGCCCTTTTCGGGCGGCGCGAGGCCGATCGCTGCCTCGGCGACCTTGTATTCGATGATGCAGGCCATCCGGTATTTGGCGAGAATCTGGTAATAGTCGATGGCGGACACGTCGCGCCCCGTGCGCTCCGCGAAATAGTCAACTGCATCCTCGAACCAGGGAAACCGCACGGGATCGAGATAGGGACTGGCCGGCTGCGGTCCGTTGCCGCGGCGCAATTGTCCGCAATAGGCGGCAAGATCCATCATCGGATCGCCGATGGTCGAGGTTTCCCAGTCGATGATCGCCGCGAGCCGCGCAGGCGGGCGATTGGCGAACAGCACATTGTTCATCGCATAGTCGCCATGCATCAGGCCCCGCCGGCCGGTCGTCGGCACATTCGCGCTCAGCCAGTCGGCGACATAATCGAGGCCCGGCAGCTGGCGGCTTTCGAAGCCCGGATAACGGTCGGGATAGCTCGCGAGCTGGCTGCGCCACCGCTCCACCTGGCGTTCCAGGAACTTGTCGGGTTTGCCATAGCCCTCCAGTCCCGCCGCGACATAGTCGAGATTGGCCATCTCGACGATGCCGTCAATCATGGCATGCGCGAGATAATGCAGATCGGGCCCGGTAAAGGCGGCATTGAAGCGCATCTGGTTATCGACCGGGCTGAGATCGGCGGCCCAACCATCAACCAGATCCATGATGTAGAATGGACCGCCTGCGATCGAGGCGTCCTCGCAATAGCCGTGGAAGCGAGGGTGCGGGACCCGCGATCCGCCGAGCGCCTTCAGCACGGTCGCTTCACGCTGGATCGCCTTCGCGCTGGCGGGGGGCGCCTGCTCTGGCGCCTTGCGCAGCACGACCGCGATATCGCCGCGGCTCAGCCGGACAACGATGTTGCTGGTGCCGCCGGTCACGAAACTCGCTGTCAGCACGCCATCGCCCAGCGCGGGAACATTGGCCGTCAGCCACGCGTCGAGCGCTTCGAATTGCGCGGGCGTGAATAGATCGCTCATCCGATTCCTCTCCGTTCGCGCTTCGCTAGACACTTGACTAGACAAGTGTCCAGCAAGCCTCATGTTCCATCGCATCCATGATGCGATGTGCTTGCGGGTTGCGCCGGACGGTTCCGAAGCCTTGGGTCGAGATCGCAGCGACAGGAGAGAATAGTGCAGCTCCAAGGGAAGGTCGCGGTCGTGACCGCAGGCGCGAACGGAATCGGAGAGGGCGCAGCGCTCGCTTTGGCGGGCATGGGCGCCGACATCGTGCTGGGCGATATCGATGCCGGCAACGGCGCGCGCGTCGCGGCAGCGGTCGAAGCGATCGGCCGCCGCGCAGCCTTCCGGCCCGCCGACATGATGCAGGCCGATCAGGCGCGCGCGCTGGTGGATTTCGCAGCGGCCGAGTTCGGGCGGATCGACATTCTGGTCAACAATGCAGGCGGCGTGCGCCCGCGCGCCTTTCTCGATCAGAATGAGGGCAATTGGCAGCGCGTCACCGATCTCAACTTCACCTCCATGCTGGCCGCGACCCAGTCGGCGGCGCGGGTGATGGCGAACGGGGGCGCGATCGTGAATGTCGCCAGCACCGAAGCGTTGCGGGCGGCGCCAGGGTTCAGCGTCTATGCTGCCTGCAAGGCGGCGATGGTCGAGTTCACCAAGACGATGGCGCTTGAGCTTGCCCCGCGGGCGATTCGGGTGAACTGCATCGCGCCGGACCTGATCGATACGCCCGGCCTGCGCCCGCATATGCCGACCGAGCCAGCCAGGATCGCGGCGCGCGATCGTCATGTGCCGCTGGGTCGAATGGCGACGATCCATGAAGCAGGATCGGTCATCGCCTTCCTTGCTTCCCCGGCTGCGTCCTGGGTGACCGGAGCCACCATCCCGGTGGACGGTGGCATCACGGCGGCCGGCGGATGGCATCGCTCCGAGACCGGCCACTGGCAGCTTGCGTCATGACCGAGTCCGAGCAGGCACAGGCGCGCGCCGAGATTCGGCATCTTCAAAGCGTTTACAACAGCGCTGGCGATCGCGGGAAAATCGACGAGGTGGCGGCGGTGTTTGCCGAAGATGGAGTGTTGGAGATTCCCGATGCGATCCATCGCGGACAACAGGCGATCGCGGGATTCCTGTCCGGCGTCGCCGCGACCGGATCGGAGGGGATCGATCTGCGCGGATCGCGCCATCATCTGACGACGAGCCGGATTGAGTTCACGGACGCGGGCAACGCACAGGGCTGGACTTATTTCTTCGTGATGCGCGCTGGCCAGGTGATCCAGGAAGGAAGCTATGTCGACCGCTTTGTCCGGGGGGCGGCCGGCTGGCGGATCGCGCATCGCCGGGTCAAGCTGCTCTGGACATTGGGAGATTAGGCATGGATATCGGCTTGGGTGACGCCTGTGTCTGCGTTTCCGGCGGCAGCGCAGGCATGGGCCGGGCGGCGGCGGAGGCCTTCGCGCGCGAGGGCGCAAAGATTGCCGTGATCGGGCGCGACGCCGGCCGCCTCGGCGAAACCGCCAGCGCGCTGCGCAAGCTGGGCAGTCCCGACGTGTTGACCGCGGTTGCCGATATCGGCGACACCGCATCGGTCGATGCTGCATTTGCGGCCATCGCGGCACGTTGGCCGCATCTCAATGCGCTGGTCAACGCCGCCGGACCGCAGACCTGCGGCCAGCCATGGCACGAAATCGATGACGCCCGGTGGATCGACTCGTTCAGCATCGGCGCGCTCGGCGCAATGCGGTGCGTTCGCGCCGCCCTGCCCTTGCTGCGCGCGGCGCCCTGGGCGCGGGTAGTCAACCTGTCCGCGATGTCGACCCAGCATCATTCGCGCGGGCTGGCGGACTATACCGCCGCCAAGGCCGCGCTGGTTTCGATCAGCAAGAACATGGCACTCGAACTGGCTTGCGAGGGTATCCTGGTCAACATCGTCTCGCCCGGCCCGGTCATGTCGGCCAATCTGCGTGCCTATGTCAGTTCGGGGTCGGAGGGTAGTGTCGATCCCGACGACCTTGCCGCATCGGGTCAATGGCTCAAGTCGCGGTTCGGCAGCAGCACCGATCTCGGCCGCGTGGCACATCCTGATGAGATCGCGCCCGTAATCCTGCTCGCCGCCTCCCGCATCTCCACCTTCATGACCGGCGCCAACACCAATGTCGATGGCGGCTCCCATTTCCAGTGAGGGCCAGATGAGCGAACTGCAGATCGACAGGCACGACGGCGGCATCGTCATCGCCACGATCAACCGTCCGGCGCGCATGAATGCGATCGACCGCAACCTGATCGCGTCGTTCGAGGCACTGTTCGACCGGCTGGACGCGGATCGCGAGGCCCGGGTCCTGATCCTGACCGGCGCCGGCCGCGCCTTCTGCGCCGGCGCTGACCTCAAGAGCGATTTCGTGGAAAGCGCCGGACCCGAAGAGTCGCTGGCTTCACAGCTTCGCCTAGCCAGGCTGATGGAGCGCATTGCCAATCTGCGCCAGCCGGTGATCGCCGCAGTCAACGGCGCGGCGGCGGGCGGCGGCTTCGCCTTCACGCTAGCCGCCGATATTCGCATCGCCGGGCGCTCGGCCCATTTTTCCATCGCCAACGCCCGGCTGGGCCTCTCGGCTGGCGAGTGCGGAATTTCCTGGCTGTTGCCGCGCCTGATCGGGCTGTCGCGCGCATTCGAGCTGATGCTGACCGGCCGAAAATTCGATGCCGAGGAGGCCGAGCGGATCGGCTATGTCGTGCGGACTGTGGCAGACGATGTGCTGCTCGATACCGCGCTCGAAACGGCCCGCCTGATCGCCGCGAACGCGCCCTTTGGCGTTGCGATGACCAAGGATGTCGTCCGCCGCAACCTGGAAACCGCTTCGATGCAGGCCGCCATTGCGCTGGAAGCGCGGACCCAATTGCTGTGCGGCGGTTCGGGCGACTTTCGCGAGGTGGTCAGCGCCTTTCTCGAGAAACGGCCGCCGGACTTCACGCGGAGCGGCTGATCGTCCTCAGGGGGCGAGCGTGGCGGGAAGCTCGCCCCGATCAGGCGTGTCCGCCTGCCAACGCACCGACCCGACCGGCCGCTCGAGGAGCCTGGTCATGCGAAGCTGACCATTCTCGCCATAGCGTTCGGCGATAACGCTCAGGAGCCCGAGCTCCTCGGCGGTCAGGCGGGTGCGATGGCGAAGATAGTCATGCCAGGTCGGACAGTGAAATCGCTCGATCCAGCGGCGCGCGTCAGCAATATCGCGCGCAAGCGACCAGGCGCTGGCCCCGTTGCGGCGACGGATGCGGCGGATTTCCAGCATGAGGTCATAGAAGCCGCGCGCATCTTCTTCGGGCACCATATGCACGACCTGGATGGCGATCGGGCCGCTGCGCCCGGTTAACGCGAGGTCGATCTCGGGGTCGGCCGGATCGTATCGGGCGGCGGCAGGGTTAGGGATATCTTTGGGCGATTTCATCAAGCGCCCGGCAATCGAAAAGGCCATCAACGCGACACCCGATGCGATCATCGCCGCTGTCAGCGACGATTCCTCCACGACATAGCCCCACACCCAGCTGCCGAGCGCGAAACCTCCCGCAGCTGTCGCCTGAAAGCCTGCGAGTGCCCGTCCCGAGACCCAGCGCGGCGCGCCCGTCTGAACCGCGACATTCAGCGCGGTCAGCGCCTGCGTCCAGACCGCGCCCAGGAAGATCAGGATCGGCGCCGCTACCCAAAGCGACCCTGCAAAGGCCAAGGCAATCATCGCGGCCGCCGTCAGCGCAACGCCATTCTCGGTCGGGCTGTGTCCCAGCATGCTGCGCAGCCGCTGCAGGAACACCCCACCGATCACCGCACCGCCGCCATAGCAGGCAAGCAGCAGGCCAAAGACGAGCGGGCCGCCCTGAAGATGGAGCTTCGAGATCAACGGCAGCAATCCCGCGACCGACGACGCCCCTGCACAATAGAGAAAACTGCGCACGATCACCGCGCGCATCGCCCCCGAATGTCCAATATACTGGATCCCCGAGACGATCGCTCCGCCCACGCGCTCCGGCGGCAGGCGCGGCGTGTCCGGCACGCGCTTCCAGCGCAAGAAGGCGGCGATCATCGGCACATAGAGCAGTACCGATGCCGCGAATGCCGCCGCCGCGCCGATGGCCGCGACGATCACGCCGCCCAGCGCCGGCCCGAAGCTGCGCGCGATGTTGAAGCTGATCGCGTTGAGGGCGACCGCGCGCGGCAGATCCTCGGACGGCACCTGTTCGGAGACTGCCGACTGCCAGGAGGGCGTGAACATGGTGTTGAAGATGCCGACCAGAAAACACAGCGCCAGCAACAGCCAGGGCGTAAGCAGGCCTGATAGGGCCACGCCAAGGAGCAGCAGGTTGGACAAGGCGGCGCCGCCCATCGCAAGGATGGCCACCCTGCGCCGGTCATAGCTGTCGGCGATCGCGCCCGCCGGCATTGCGAGGAACAGAAAGGGCAGCATCAGCGCGGACTGGACCAGCGCCACCATCTGCGCGCTGTCCGTCAGCAGGGTCATCGCCCAGGCTGCACCGACGCCAGTGATCAGCAGCGCCAGGTTCGACATCAGGCTGGCGAGCCATATCTCACGAAAATTGCGATGGACGAGCGGCTGGAAGGCGCCGCTGTCCTTTCTGGCGCCATCAGCTTCTTCGTTCACCGCTTCGCCGCCATGCTGCGTCCACATCCGCGGCAAACGGCGCCCAGCGACGCATCATCCAAGAACGGCCTCGCCGTCACCCAGCAGATCCAGTGTATGCATGAATCGATGCCCCGCCATCGTCTGTGCGCAGGTCCAGCCCAGCTCGACAATCTCCGCGACCGAAAACGCCTCAGCCAATTCGACATAGGTCGTCGGCGTGATCGCATCGGGTTCGGTACACAGACGCACCAGGAACTGGAGCGCGAGACGTTCACGCCGCGAATAGCTGCCGGCGTCGGGATCGATCAGGCACGCGACGTCGCTTTCGGCAACGTCCGTCTCCTTGCGCGATTGCGAGCAGGGTCCGCATCCGTTGAGCTGGGCGCTGCGGATGCGAAGCAGCTCGCGTAGCCGGTCATCCAGCAGCGACCGGCGGAACATCGCCTTGTACCCCTCGTCCATCGCGCGCAACGCGGCGGGCGCACGCGCCATGACCTGAAGCGGTAGCGTCTGGCTGTACATGCCCGTCGCCTGACCGGCGGCGATCCGCGCGCGGCTCTCGTCATCGATCTCTTCCATCGGCAACGGAGCGATCACCGGCATCGTGTTACTCCGTCCAAGCGAAGTTGGTGGTCCGCAGCTGGCTGTGAAGGCCGGTATCCTGCACGACATAGCTCAGCATCATCTTGTCTCCCCGGTTGTGGTGCGAATGCACCGCGCCGGGCGGAGTGACGAACAGCGTATCGGGCGCCCAGTCGATGCGCTCGCCATCGACCATCGAATAGACGCCCTCGCCCTCGATGCTCAGTGTCAGCGCAACCGAGCTGTGACGATGCGGCCGCTGGTCGCCGCCGGGCTCCAGTGTGTTGAGCGCCGAGAGCAGGGTCGGCGTCGTGACACGGCGACTTGCCATCATCGTGGTGAGGAACACGACGGACTTGCCCGCCGCACGCTGTTCGCTGTTGCGGCCATGGACGTTGTGGAGATGCTGTGCGGCGATCTCGCCGGGAAACAGCGTCGGCTCGATCGCGGCGTCGCCCGGCGCCGCCCGCAAATAGGCGAGCTCGGGCTCGTTGGTCACTTGCAGCAGGATCGCATCCTGCGCTGCCAGATGCTCGACCGGCTCACCGCCGGGCAGGCAGAATGCATCGCCGCGCTTCCACGCGAAGGATTCGGCCCGGCACACCGTCTCCCCCGCGCCGCGCATGACGTAGAAGACCTCGCCGGTCGAGCAGTGCTGATGCTGCAGCGTTTCGCCCGCGCGGATCACGACATAGCGGGCCAGCATGGTCGGCGTGGTCGCGGGCCAGGGGCTGCCCAGCTGCTCGGACAGGTCGCAAGGGATCGAACCGGTCGCTGCATCGGCCGCGAACGCGCGATCGCGCTCCGCGCGGAACGCCGCGGCCGGCACTTTGGGCACCGGGCGGTCGAAGGCGATTTCGGGCGCATAGAATTCAGCGCGCGCGGCGGCCCTGTCAGGCCGTACCATAGACGATATATTCGCCATGTTCCTCCTCCTTCACCGGCAGAAGCGTCACCCCGCCGGAGATCAGTTGTTCGAGTGCATCCAACCCGGCCTGAGCCAGCGGCCGCCAATAGGCGCGTTCGTCCGCCGGCATGGCCTCGATCGCCAGGTCGACATCCTTCACCAATACCCCTCGCACATGATGCGCGCGCTTTGGCACATGCAGCCGCGCGATCAGATCGACAGCAAAGCTGCGCCCGGTTCCCACCATCAGCGCCTGGCGCAGCGCCGCGGGCTCGACTCCCACCTTCCGGCCGAGCGCAAGCGCGTGGAATGCCTGGCCGATATTGACCACGGCCATCAAGTTATTGACCAGCTTCGCATTCATCGCGGCGCCGACATCGCCCATGCGGATGATCGTTCCGGCGTAGCTCTCGAGCACCGGCATCGTCCGTGCGATCGCACCGGCATCGCCCCCCGTCATCACCAGCAATTTGCGCGCGAGCGCGGCATGCCCTGATCCCGACACCGGCATATCGAGCAAGGCGGCGCCCCGGGCGGAAACCATTTGCGCCAGCTCGACACAGGTTTTCGGGTTGATGGTCGAATGGATCGCGACCAGGCTTCGCTTGCGCAGGGCCGCGATCATGCCGCGATCGATCAGCAGTTCACGTACATCGGCATCACCGGTCACGCACAGGCAGACCAGATCGCAAGCTGACGCCAGCGCCGCAGGATCTGCCGCAACCCCTGCCCCGCGCGCCACAAACCGCTCGATCGCAGACGCCCGCCGTGCCCAGACCATCAGCGGAAAGCCCGCATCCGCAATCATGCGCGCCATCGGGCCACCCTGATCGCCCAGACCGATGAATCCGACCCGCATCACCTACTCTCGCACCAGCAGCATGCAGCCCGCCAGGGGGCCACCGGCCGTGCAGTTTACGCTCACCCTCACATCGCCGGGCACTTGCCGCGCGCCGCCGCGCTCCCACAACTGGGTACAGGCCTCGTGCAGCTGACCATAAGCATGCAGGCGTCCGGCCGAGAGCTGACCTCCCCCGGTGTTGATCGGCATCTCACCCTCGATCGCGATCCGCTTGCCGCCTTCGACGAAGGCGGCGGCGTCGGCGTGGTCGCAAATTCCCATCGACCCGAGCCAGGCCAGCGTATGGTAGGTGAAGCCGTCATAGAGCTGCGCCATGTCCAGATCGGCAGGCGTGAGATCGGTGCGCGACCACATCATCTTCGCCACCGACTGGGTCGCCTGCGTCGCGGGCGTCTCGATCTGCGACCAGCTGTAGCGGCGATGGAGTGCCGACCCGACCGCCTCGATGCGCAGCACCGGGTTGCGCAGATCGCGCGCAATCTCACGGCGCGATACGATCAGCGCCACCGCGCCATCGCACGGCACGTCGCAATCATAGAGGTGCAGGGGCGTGCATATGAGCGGGGATGCCAGATAGTCGCCGATCGTGATCGGGTCGCGATACACCGCTTTGGGATTGCGCGCCGCGTTGCGCCGGTTGTTGACCGCGATCCAGCCGACCTGGTCGGGCCGCGCGCCATAATCGTGGATGAACCGCTGGAAATAGAGCGATTGCTGTACCGCCGCCGAGAGCGCCCAATAGGGCGCCCATTCGGCAAGCTGGCCATGAGCGCGCTCATGCCCCTTGAACAAGGCGTTGGCAAAGGTCCCGCCCTTGCGCGCCGAGGCTTCATAGACGGTGCGGAATACGAGGACATGGTTGCAAAGCCCCGCCGCGATGGCGCCGATGGCATTGAATACCGCGCCCAGCTGTCCCGGCGTTTCGCCGCCGCCCGAATACCAGTTGGGCTCGATCCGAAGCGCATCCATCAATGCGGGCACGCCGACCGGCGAAAAGCCCGAAGCATTATTGTCGCCACCGGGATAGCTCGACACGCCATCGATGTCGGCGCGCGTCAGTCCCGCATCCTCGATCGCTTCCATGCATGCGTCGATCGTGAGGTTCAGCGGTGTCTTGCTGGCGCCGCGCGATACTTCGGACATGCCGATCCCGGTGATCGCGCATTCCTTCTCGCCGTAACCGCTCATGCCGCAGGCCCGAACAGCGGTACATGGAGATCTTCGACCGTCTCGAACCGCACCGAGACCGCCATCCCGATCTCGACATCGTCCGGATCGCAGCCGACGATATTCGCCGGCAACCGCAGACCCGCCTGCTCGTCGAGTTCGACCAGCGCCAGCACATAGGGCACCGGCAGGTCCGGTACCCAGGCCTTGTAGTTGACGGTGAAGCTATAGACCCGCCCGCGTCCCGACACGGCTTGCGGCGCGACCGTACGGCTTTCGCAAGCCGGGCAGAAGCGCGCCGGCGGATGCACATGATAGCCGCAATCGGCGCAACGTGCGATCATCAGCAGCCCATCGCGACCGCCGGTCCAGAAAGGCCGGTTATCGCCATTGACCGCGGGCAGTGGCCGAACAGGGCCGTTCATCGCTTTCTCTCTCCCGCGCGCTTCTCGGACTTCTCGCCTCAACCGCAGCTAGGACCAAAAGCGCTTCCCCCGCCACCGGGGGCCGCGATTCATCGCCTATCTGTTCGCATGGGGGCTCCGCTTGGCTTTGCCGGCATGCGCGCCCACTCTCCCGATCGGGAGAAGCGGATGCGTTATTCAAGGCTCGGCGACAGCGGGCTGCTGGTTTCAAAGCTCGCCTTCGGGACGATGACCCTCGGCTCCGCGTGGAAGGGGCCTTTGGCCGCAATTGACGCGCGCGCGTGCACAACGCTCGTCAATCGCGCACTCGACTCCGGACTCAATTTCTTCGACACCGCCGACGTCTATCATCGAGGCGAGTCAGAGACGCTGTTCGGGCGGGCGCTCGGCAAGCGGCGCGGCGAAGCGGTGATCGCGACCAAGGTCGGCATGAGGATGGATCAGGGCCTGCAGAATGCCGGCCTCTCCGCCCGGCATATCCATGGATCGATCGATGCCAGCCTGTCGCGCATCGGGACCGACTGGGTCGATGTCTTTATCTGCCACCGCCCCGATCCGCTGACCCCGCTGCACGAGACGCTCACCGCGCTCGATGCCGTGGTTCGCGCGGGCAAGGCGCGCTATATCGGGTTCTCCAACTGGCCAGCCTGGCTCGCCGCCAAGGCAATCGCGATGCAACAGGCGAACGGGCTGGCCCGGTTCGTGACCGGGCAGATGTATTATTCACTCATCGCCCGCGACATCGAGCAGGAATATGTGCCGCTGGCGCTGGACGCGGGGATCGGGACGATGGTGTGGAGTCCGCTATCGAGCGGGTTCCTCTCCGGCAAATACACGCGCGATGATCCCGGGGGACAGAATGGCCGCCTGGCTTCGATGGACCTGCTGCCCTTCGACCGGGAGCAGGGTCACCGCATCGTCGATGTGCTGAAGCAGATCGCCGATGCGCGTGGGGTGCCAGTTGCTGCGGTCGCACTTGCCTGGGTACTGGAACGGCCCGCCGTTGCAACCGCCATCATCGGGTTCAGTTCTGAAGAACAGTTCGACACCAACCTCGCCGCCACCGATCTGGAGCTGACCGCCGCCGAGCGCACCGCGCTCGATACGGTGTCGGCGCCGGCAATCCCCTACCCCCAAAACTTCATCGCGCGGTTCGAGTCCGATGCGCGCGCGCAGGCGATCCTATGACCGAAACGCCCAAACATTTGCCCCGCCATGTGATGCTCGCGCTTGCCGGGCCCAGCATTCCGCTGGCAGCGCTCAGCCTTCCTTTGGTCATCTATCTCCCTGCTTATTATTCCGGGACGCTCGGGCTGGACCTCGCGATGGTCGGCACGGTGTTCATGGTCGTCCGCCTGCTCGATATCGGGTTCGATCCGTTTATCGGCGGGGTGATGGACCGAATGAAGACCCGGTTCGGGCGCTATCGCCCGTGGCTGGCCATCGCCGCGCCCATCATCATGCTCTCAATGGGCATGCTGTTCATGGCGCGACCGGGTGTCGGTCCGCTCTACCTCACCGGCTGGCTGCTGATAGCCTATGCCGGGTGGTCGATCATGACGCTGGCGCAGCTCGCCCTCGCCGCCAATGTCTCACCAGACTATCATGAACGCTCCCGCATCTATGGCTGGTGGCAGATCGCCTTCTCGATCGGCATGATCGGGGCGATGCTCATGCCCAAGCTTGTCGGCATGGCCGGCATTACCGGGCAGGCGGCAAGCATGGCAGCGATGGCCTGGCTGGTGATCGTTCTTGCGCCCGTGATGGTCAGCATCACGCTGGCGCTGGTCCGCGAACGTCCCGTGGTGGCAGAACGCCAGGGCGGCGGACTGCGCGACTATTTGGAGATGATGCGCAACCGCACCGTTCAGCGCCTGCTTGCCTGTGAGGCATTACTCGGAATTACCGGCGGCGCGACATCGACGCTGGCGCTGTTCTACTTCACGCGGACCAAGGGGCTGGACGCGGCCGATCTGGGTCTGTTGTTCATCGTTCATGCCATCGCCGGCATGGCCTTGACGCCGCTCTGGTCGCGGCTGGCCATTGCGATCGGCAAGCATCACGCGCTGGCCGTCGCCGCGCTGGTCTATGCGGCCGGTCAGGTGGCGATCTGGGCGGTACCGGCCGGACAGCTTGTCCTGCTGTTGCTGGCCCAGGGCATCGTCGGCATCGCCTATGGCGGCTCGTCGTTGCTGCCCCGCGCAATGATCGCCGATGTCAGCGACAAGGAGCGGCTTCGTACGCGGCAGGAACGGACCGGTTTGCTCTACGCGCTGCTGATCGGGGTCTGGAAGATCGGCCAAGCCGTGTCCGTCGGCCTGATGTTCTGGGCGCTGTCGCTGTTCGCATTCAACCCCGCGCCCGGCGCCACCAACGCCGCGTCGGCAATGATGGGCCTGCAGATCCTCTATATCGGCCTGCCGATCCTCTTGTGCTGCGCGGCTGCCTGGGTCGCCTTTCGTTATCCGCTAACCGCGGCCCGTCATGCCGAAATCCGGCTCGAACTGGAGCGTATCGATGCATCACCCGTCAGCGCCTGAACCCTCGCGCGGTCAAACGCTTGCTGAATGGCGAACCGGCTGGGCGCTGGTCGTCGCAGCCTGTTGCGGCGTCGCGCTGGGCAGTGTTCAGATCTATGCGACCGGCGTGTTCGTGGCCCCGCTCGAAGCCGAGTTCGGCTGGTCGCGCGCGGACATATCGGCGGCGCTGATGGCGCCCGCGCTGCTTGGCGTAGCGTTGTCGCCCCTGTTCGGGATTTTCATCGACCGATGGGGTGCGCGGCGGATGGCGATCCCCGGCACGATCATGGTCTGTGCCACTACCGCCTCGCTGTCGCTTGCGGGTCCCTCGATCTACAGCTGGTGGGCGCTGTGGGCCGTGTTCGGGGTCGCCACGCTTTTCCTGAAGCCGACGATATGGTCGACCGCGGTATCGTCGCATTTCTCGGCCGGGCGCGGGCTGGCGCTGGCGGTCATGCTGTCGGGCACTGGCCTCGCGCAGGCATGCCTGCCGACGATCACCCGGCTGCTGATCGACGGTTTGGGCTGGCGAGGCGCATATCTTGCACTAGGCACCGGTTTTGCCTTGGTCGTCGTCCCCGTGCTCTGGTTCTTCTTTCACGACGCGCGCTTCGAACGGGATGGCAGCGGCAAGAAGATTTCCGATGCCGTGACCGGGTACACGCTGCGCGAAGGCGTCCGCACGCGGCAATTCTGGCAGCTCCTGCTTACGGCGATCATCATCACTGGCGTGATCGTCGGCTTTGTCTTTCATCTCGTGCCGTTATTGTCGGAAATGGGGCTGAGCCGCGCGAACGCGACCTATGCCGCCGGGATCGCCGGCATCTTCTCGATCATCGGACGGCTGGGGGTGGGGTTCATGCTGGACCGGCTGCCCGGTCCGCCGGTCGGCGCCATCAGCGTTGCGTTGCCGATCATCGCCGCAGCGCTGCTGCTCGCTTTCCCTGGCTCGGTTCCGATGGCGATCGTCGCCATCGCGTTTCTCGGCCTGTGTATCGGTGGCGAATATGATTCGGTCATCTATCTCTCCACGCGCTATTTCGGGATGCGCAGCTTCGGCAGCCTGTTCGGCTGGATCACGTCCGCGCTGCTCGCAGGCGTCGGGCTGGGACCGTGGATCGCGGGAACGATTCGCGACGCCACCGGGGCCTATGACTTGTTTCTGTGGATCGTCATTCCCCTGGCCGGTCTCTCCGCGCTGCTGCTCGGGACCTTGGGCCGATATCCGGACCATGGCCCGGCAGCCTGAATGATCAGCCGCGCGCGGCCTTGTCGCGCGCGTCGATCCCGCGGGCAGCAGCCTTGGCGTCCGCCCATTGCGCGTCGCTCCACTCGGTCAATGCCGAGAAATTCTGTCCCGTGCCTTGCCAGGCGGCCCCGTCGATCGCGATGGTCTGCCCATTGATGAACTCGGCGCCCGGCGCGAGCAGGAATATGGCCAGATTGCCCAGTTCCTGCGGCGTGCCGTGGCGCCCCATCGGGTTCCAGCCGAAGCGGCTGTCGCCCGTGGGATTGAGGCGCGCGCTGGCCCCTTCGGTCTCGAACGGGCCGGGGCAGATCGCATTGAGCCGGATGCCGCGCCCGCCCCATTCCACTGCCAGGCTTTGCGTCATGACATGAACCCCGGCCTTCGACATGGCCGAGGGCACCGCGAAGGGGGATCCGTTCCACACCCAGGTCGCCAGGATCGACACGACCGATCCCTTGGTTCCTCCGGCGAGCCACCGTTTGCCACAGGCTTGCGTCATCTGGAACGTGCCCTTGAACACGATGTCGGCGATGGCATCGAACCCGCGCATCGACAGGTCCTCCGTCCGGGCAAGGAAATTTCCGGCGGCGTTATTGACGAGTCCGGTAAGCGGACCGCTGGCCCAGATCGTATCGAGCATCGCCTCGATCGCCTCGGACGACTTGATGTCGCACACGATCGGGATCGCGCCCGTCCCCAGTTCCGCCGCGGCTTCCTCGAGCACCGAGGAACGGCGGCCGCACAGATAGACGGTTGCGCCGAGCGCGACACAGGCCCGCGCGATCTCCTTGCCCAGGCCACTGCCCCCGCCGGTGACAAGGATACGGGAATTCCGCAACAACCCCTCTGCAAACATCGCCCTTCTCCTTCCCCACGGGCTTGGCGCGCCGGAGGTCCAAAGGTCAACGCGTTGCGCAGCACATATCGGATACTTGGCGCGAGCACGCGCCAGCCCTTTACGCGCCGCCCTCCAATGGATCAGGGACAGATGCAAAGGAGTGGATGAACGACCATGCCCTATCTCTATTCCGACGAGCAGAACCAGATCCGCGAAGAAGTACGTCGCACCCTGTCCGGCACGGCCGATCCCGCGACGCTACGCAGGTTGCTCGAGACCAGCGGCCAATATGATGAAGGCTATTGGCAAACGGCGCGCGACATGGGCTGGACCGCCATGAATGTCGCCGAGGCCGATGGCGGTTTGGGGCTCTCGCTGGTCGAGACCATGATCGTGGCCGAAGAAACGGGGCGGGTGCTGGCAGGCGCACCGTTTCTGGCAACCGGCTTCGCCGCGGCGCACGCGCTCAAGCTCGGGGACGAGCCCGAATTGCTTGGCGCGCTTGCCGGCGGCCAGAAGATCGTGGCCCTTGCCTTCAGCGAAGGAAACGAGCCGCTCCCCCTCGACCCTGCCGTGACAATCGGGCCCGACGGCCGCGTTGCCGGTGAGAAGACCGCGGTTCTGGGCGGCGCCGTTGCCGATATGGCACTGATCCTGTGCCGCGACGCGGGCGGCGTCCCGGCGATCGCGCTGATCGACCTCAACAGCGCCGGCGTGACCCGCGCTGCCATCCCCAGCATCGACAACAGCCGCTGCCTCGCCGCCTTGTCATTCGACGGCGCAACCGCAACGGTGCTGCCGTTGAACGACGCAGCGCTGGTCGCCCGGCAATGCCTCGCGCGGCTCGCGCTGCACCTCGCATCGGAGGGGGTCGGCGGCATCGAAGCTTGCCTGAAAATGGCCGCGGACTATGCCAATCAGCGTCAGGCATTCGGTCAGGCGATCGGTAAGTTCCAGGCGGTGAAGCACGCCATCTCGGAAATCTATGTCGCGAACGAACTGGCGCGCGCGTCGGTTCTCGATGCGGCGGTGCGGCTCGAAAATGGCGATGATGATGCCGAAGCCTATGTCGCGGCGGCACGGCTGAACGCGAACCATGGCTATGACTATGCCGCTGCAGCAACCACCCAGGTCCATGGCGGTATCGGCGTGACCTGGGAGGCCGAGCCCCACCTCCACTATCGCCGTGCACGCAGCCTCGCGCTGGAGGCGGGCGGCGCGACTTATTGGGAAGACCGCATCGCCAGCTATCTGGAGGCCGCATAATGTCCGATCTGAATGCCTTTCGCAGCCAGGTCCGCACCTGGCTTGCCGGTCATGCCGCAGAGTTCGGCGTAGAAGCGCGCCGCGGCTTGAGCGAAGCCGACGACCTTGCCCTTGCCCGTCGCTGGCAGCGCACCAAATATGATGCCGGCTATGCCGGCATCTCCTGGCCGAAAATCTATGGCGGCGCCGGCCTGAGCGAACTTGAGCAGGCAATCTTCGCCGAGGAAGAGGCCAAGTTCAATTTCGGCACCAGCTATTTCGGCATCTCGCTCGGCCAGCCGATCCCGGTCATGCTGAAATATGCCTCCGAAGATCTGCGCCAGCGTTTTGCGCATCCCGCGCTGAAGGGCGAGGAAATCTGGTGCCAGCTCTTTTCCGAGCCCGCTGCGGGGTCTGATCTTGCAGGCATCCGGTTGCGCGCCGTTCGCGACGGCGACGACTGGGTTCTCAACGGACAGAAATTGTGGACGAGTTGGGCGCAATATTCCGATTATGGCGTGATCGTCACCCGAACCGATCCGACCGTCGCGAAGCATAAGGGCCTGACCTATTTCTGGCTCGACATGAAGACGCCGGGCATCACCGTTCGCCCCATTCGCCTCGCCAATGGCGAGGAGGATGTGAACGAGGTGTTCTTCGACGAGGTTCGCATTCCCGACAGCCAACGGCTCGGACCGGTCGGCGGCGGCTTCGGCGTTGCGATCGATACGCTAATGATCGAACGCTATTCGGCCGCGGACGAGGCCGGGTTCGGCCCTGCGCTCGATTCATTCGTTTCGCTGGCCAAGGCAACGACGATCGACGGCAAGCCCGCGATCGAGGACGGACGCACCCGCCGGGAGATCGCCAATGCGTTCCGCCAGCAACGCGCGCTGGTCGCGATCCGCACCAAGACGTTCATGGCGCTGCAGGAAGGAGCCGAGCCGGGTGCCGAAGGATCGATCCACAAGCTGGTGTCGATGCGCTTGCGGCAGCGGCTGTCAGCAGCCGCGATGGATCTGAAGGGTGCGATGGGCGCAGAACTCGATCCGCATGCCTTTCCCAAGGACGACTGGGCGCATAGCTGGCTGACCGTTCCCACGCTGCGCATCGCGGGCGGCGCGGACGAAATGCTGCTCAACACCATCGCCGAAAGGCTGCTTGGTCTTCCCCAGGATTATCGCCCCGACAAGGCGGTGCCGTTCGACCAGATCCAGCCCAGCCGCTGACGGAGCATGCAATGACTGCAATCAATGAGGGTACCTCACTCACCATCGAGGATGGCGTTGCCATCGTCACGCTGGACTTTCCTCCCGTCAACGCAATGTCTCCCGCCCTGATGGACGGCCTATACGACGCGCTGATGGCCGCGCTGAGCGACGATGCGGCGAAAGCGATCGTGCTGATCTGCGCGGGCCGTACCTTCATTGCTGGCGCCGACCTCAAATCGCTGGGCAAGGTTCAGCCCAAAGTCGATTTCTTCGCGTTGCAGGACAGTATCGAGAACAGCCCCAAGCCGACCGTGGCGGCGCTGCATGGCACGGCGCTTGGCGGCGGCATGGAAACTGCGCTGACCTTTCACTACCGCATCGCGGTCCCATCGGCGCGGATGGGTCTGCCTGAAGTCAATCTGGGCCTGCTACCCGGCGGCGGCGGTACACAGCGCCTGCCGCGCATCACCGGCGCGGAGGCCGCGCTGGACCTGCTGATCAGTGGACGGCAGGTCGGCGCGAAGGAAGCGTTGACCATCGGGCTGATCGACCGGCTGGCGGCCGAAGGCGCGTTGCGCGAGGACGCGATCGCCTTTGCGAAGGAATTGGTCGATGCAGGGGAGCCGCCCAAACGGATACGGGATTCCGAGGCCAAGGTGGCTGCAGATCGCGAGGATGCAAGCCTGTTCGACCGGTTCCGCACATCGCACGCAAAGCAACTAAATGGTCTAGACGCCCCGCAGGCAATCGTCCGCTGCGTCGAGGCAGCGGTCGCGGGTCCATGGGAAAAGGGTCTCGCGATCGAGCGTACCGAATTCCAGACACTGCTGGCCGGTCCGCAATCGGCCGCGCTCCGCCATGTCTTCATGGCCGAACGCGCTGCGCAGAAGATACCCGGATTGCGCGCCGACTTGCCGCTGATCCCCGTCACCAAGGTCGGCATCGTCGGCGCCGGTACGATGGGGAGCGGCATCGCGATGGCGTTCCTTGCCGCCGGATTCGCAGTGACGATCGTGGAGACGCAGCAGACAGCACTGGACCGGGGTGTGGCGCATATCACGGCGACGCTGCAATCGCGGGTTGAGCGCGGCAAGCTCGCGGCAGACAAGGCGGAGGCACAGATCGCGGCGCTGACCCCGACGCTCGATCTACCGGCGCTCGCGGACGCCGATCTGGTGGTCGAGGCGATCTTCGAGAATCTGGCGGCGAAGCAGGCCTTGTTCGGCACGCTCTCCGCTATCGTTCGGCCCGACACGATTCTCGCGACCAATACCTCGTTCCTCGATGTCGACGCCATCGCCGCCAGTGCGGTCGGGCCCGAGCGCGTGCTCGGGATGCATTTCTTCTCCCCGGCCAACGTCATGCGGCTGCTCGAGGTGGTGCGAGCCGCAAAGACCAGCGAAGCGGTGCTTGCGAGCGTGATGGCCCTGGCCAAGAAGCTCGGCAAGGCGGCGGTCGTCTCCGGCGTCTGTTTCGGATTTATCGGCAACCGGATGCTGGCGGCGCGCCAGATCCATGCCGATGCGATGGTGCTGGCGGGGGTACTGCCCTGGGACATCGACCGGGTATTGACCGGGTTCGGCTTTCCGATGGGGCCGTTCGCGATGCTGGATCTTGCCGGACTCGATATCGGCTGGGAGGGCGACACGGACAGCGTCAAATCGCGCCTCGTCGCAGCTGGCCGCAAGGGACAGAAGAGCGGCGCTGGCTACTATGACTATGAGAACAAGACGCCCTGGCCTTCGCAGACGACACTCGATGTGATCGCCGACCTCGCAAGCGTAGCTCCCGGATCAATCCACATTTCCGACAGGGAAATCCTCGATCGGCTGTTGCTGCCGATGATCAATGAGGGCGCAAAGATCCTGGAGGAAGGGATCGCGCTACGTGGGTCCGACATCGATCTGGTATGGATCACCGGCTATGGCTGGCCCGCGCAGACGGGCGGACCCATGTTCCATGCCGACGCGATCGGGCTGACCCATGTCGTGGACGGACTTCGCCGAATGGGGGTCGAGCCTGCAGCGCTATTGCTCAAGCTCGCATCGGAAGGCGGTTCGCTGGCCGCCTATGCGGGCTGATCGTCCAGCAGCGCGGCAAGCTCCTCCGAAACCAGATCCAGCCCGGCTTCCACATCGATCGCGGCGTCGTCTTCCGCCGCTGTGCTGGCGAACTGGTCGATCCGGGCGAGCGTGAGAGCAAGCCGCGCGCGATCGCGCGCGTCGAACGTCGCCAGGGCCGGAAACCGCTCGGCAAGCGTCGTCGACACGAGGGCGCGGTGCTCGCGCAACAAGGCGCGCGCGTCCGCATCACTCGCCAGGCCGAGGTGAAACAGCGGCATCGCATCCCGATGCCGCTTGAGCGCAGCGACATATTCGCTCAGCCAATGCCGGGCGGCGGCAACATCGACAAGCGGTGCATCGCACAGCTCGCGGAAGATCAGTCGTACGCCGCGCATATTGGCGGCGAGCAACTCACGCAGGATCGCGTCCTTGTTCGCGAAGTGAAGATAGAGGGTCGCCCGCCCGACCCCCGCCACCCGCGCAATCTGGTCGATCGAAGTCTCGGCGACACCATGCTCGTAGAAACACTGGCGCGCAGCGTCGGCGATACGGCGACGCGTGAGGCGCCGCTGCTCCTGCCGGGTGACCGGCCGCTCGAGGCTCACCGGCGGCCCCTTGTCCAATGCATATGTGATCGCTGGTCCATGACAATGGACAGGTGGCAGTTGGCTGGACGATTGTCCAGCCAAGGAGAGTTGGATGAACCACGCAATGCCTCGCAACCGTGGCGCGAGACCATGACCGGCCGTCTCCAAGGCAAGATTGCGCTCGTCACGGGCGGCAGTCGCGGAATGGGTCGCGAGATGGTCCTCGCCTTCGCTCGCGAAGGGGCGGACATCGTCATCGCCAGCCGCAAACTCGACTCATGCCAGGCAGTCGCGGCGGAGGTCCGTGCGCTCGGCCGGCGCGCACTCCCCCTCGCCGCGCATGCCGGTGAATGGAGCCAGATGGAGACGCTCGCCGACGCGGCCTGGAGCGAATGGGGACGGGTCGATATACTCGTCAACAATGCGGGCATGTCCCCGGTCGAACCCAGCAGCTTGGCCACCAGCGAAGCGCTGTTCGACAAGATCATCGCAGTGAACTTCAAGGGGCCGTTCCGTCTCGCCGCGCTGCTCGGCACGCGAATGCGCGAGGCCGGCGGCGGATCGATCATCAACGTCTCGTCGCTGGGCGCGAAGAACCCGCAACCGGGCATCATCCCCTATGCCGGCGCCAAGGCCGCGCTCAATGCGATGACCTTGGGCCTCGCACGCGAGTTTGCCCCGACGGTGCGCGTCAACACGATTTCGCCGGGTATGTTCGCAACCGACATCGCGCGGCACTGGGTGAATACCGCGGCGATGGAGGCAGGCATCCCGATGAAGCGGTTCGGACAGCCCGACGAGATCGTCGGCGTCGCCTTGTACCTGGCATCCGACGCCGCTTCCTACACCACCGGTGCCGATATCGCGGTTGGGGGCGGTATATGATGCGGGCGCTGCTCAGTCACCTCCCCGGCGGGCCGGAAACGCTCGTGCTTGAGGAAAGGCCCGACATCGCCCCCGGCCCTGGCGAAGTGCTGATCGATGTGCATGCCGCCGCGCTCAACTACCCCGACATCCTGCTCATCCAGGACCTCTACCAGATTCGCCCGCCGCGCCCCTTCGCACCGGGGTCGGAAGTCGCAGGCGTGGTGCGGGCGGTCGGCAGCGGCGTTACCCGCTTTCGTGTCGGCGAGCGGGTCATCGGCACGGCAGCATGGGGCGGCCTTGCGACCCAGTTCATCGTTCCCGAAGTGAATTGCATCGCAATCCCGGCGGGCATGCCATTCGATGAAGCCGCCGCCCTGATCGTCACCTTCGCGACCAGCCATTATGCACTGCGCGACCGGGCAGCGCTTCGTCCCGGAGAAACGCTGCTCATACTGGGTGCGACCGGCGGCGTCGGCGTCGCGGCGATCCAGCTTGGCAAGGCATTTGGCGCGCGCGTCGTCGCGGCTACGTCCTCGCCCGAAAAGGCGGCGCTCGCGCGTGATCAGGGTGCGGATGCAACGATTGTCTACCCGGCGGATCTGTCGGGTCGCGACAGCCAGCGCGCGTTCACGGACGCCCTGAAAGCCGAGGGACCGATCGACGTGATCCTAGATCCCGTCGGCGGCCCGCTCAGCGAAGCCGCTGTGCGAAGCATCGGGTGGCAAGGACGACATCTGATCGTCGGTTTCACCGCGGGGATTCCGACGCCTCCTCTCAATCTGCTGCTGCTCAAGGGCGCGTCGTTCGTCGGGGTCTTCTACGGCGATTTCACCCGCCGGAACCCGGACAGGCGGAACGAATATCTGTCGGAAATTGTCGCGCTGCACGCTGCCGGAGCGATCCGTCCGCATATTTCCCGGCGCCTGCCGCTCGAGCGCGCCGCCGAGGGGCTCGCGGCATTGGCCGAACGGTCGGCAACCGGAAAAATCGTCATCGAAATAGGTGCCAAATGAGAATCAACCGGCTTCATCCCCAGTTTTTCGGCGAGGTGGTGGACCTCGACCTTTCGCAATCGTTGCACGACGATCAGGTTGCGGTCCTGCAGCGGGCGATCGACGAACATGCCGTGCTGGTCTTTCGCGATCAGCAGGCGATGGATGACGATGCGCAGATCGCGTTCAGCGCGTTGTTCGGCCCGCTCCAGCATTCGATCACGGTTCATCGCAAGGACACCGAACGACGCCTGAAACGCGACGAACTCAGCGACATCTCGAATGTCGATGAAGCGGGACAGAGGCTGGCCGCGGACGACCGGCGCAGGCTGCTCCAGAAGCCCGCACGGCTGTGGCATACCGACAGCTCGTTCCGGAATCCGCCGGGGCGCTACACATTCCTGGCAGCGCGGACGCTTCCACCTGAAGGCGGTGATACCGAATTCGCGGATATGCGCGCGGCCTATGATGCGCTCGATCAATCCACCCGAGACCGGATCGCAACGCTCATCGTCCACCATTCGCTCGACCGGTCCCGTCGCCTGGCAGGCGCTCCGACCCTGAGCGAGGAAGAAGCACGCAACCTGCCGGGCGCGGAGCATCCGTTGGTGCGGCGCCATCCCTCGGGCCGCGACGCCCTCTATCTGGCTTCGCATGCCGAACGGATCGTTGATTGGCCGGAAGGTGAGAGTCGCGCGCTGCTCGACGCGCTTACCGCGCATGCGACCAGTGCGCCTTTCGTCCATCGCCATGTCTGGCGCGATGGCGATCTGGTGATGTGGGACAATCGCTGCACGATGCACCGCGCCACCCCGTTTCGGGACGATCTTTACCGTCGCGACATGCGGCGAACCACCGTGGCGGACGAGTAGCCACAGCGATTTCTGACGGTTCATCAACAGGAATGTGCTGAAACCGTCCGCCGCATGGCCTAAGAACCGACATGCTGTATGTTACTCAAGAGCCGGACCAGATACGGCCATGATGGACCCGAGGGAGGGGATATGAAGCCTGTTTCCAAGCGCGCCTTGCTGACCGCAAGTGCAATCGCCGCATTGATCTCCACGCCTTCCTTCGCCGCGGACGAGCCTGTGGCCGGCGCGGCATTGCCGGCCCAAACGGCCGGGCAAACGGCTGCGAATCCGGGCGCGCCGGCCGCACAGGACGACGCCGGCGCGGCAGAAATCGTCGTGACGGCCCGCCGCCGCGAGGAAGCCCTGTCGCGCGTTCCGGTTGCCGTCACCGCATTCGACAGCTCAATGCTGGCCGAGCGTTCGATCACCTCGATCGATCAGCTGACCCAGGCGACGCCTGGTCTCACCTATGGCCGCTCGGGCGGCAGCGCCAACCCGCAGATCGTGATCCGTGCGCAGAGCCGCTCGAATATCGGCGATGCCGCGCAGCCGGTTCTTACCTATTTTGCCGATGTGCCGCTTCCTTATGTGGCCAGTGTCATCCCGACCTACGATCTTTCGTCGGTCCAGGTTCTGAAAGGGCCGCAGGGTACCCTGTTCGGCCGCAACTCGACCTCCGGCGCGGTGCTGGTCTATCCCACGGCGCCGTCGCACGAACTCGGCGGCTATCTGTCGGCCAGCTATGGCAATTACAACGCGATCGTTGTCGAAGGCGCGCTCAATGTGCCGATCGTCCAGGACAAGGTTGCGATCCGCGTCGCCGGCCAGCGCAACAAGCGCGACGGACACACGATATCCCAGGTCACCGGGCAGGATCTGAATGACATCAACGACACGTCGTTCCGCGTGTCGCTGCTGATCGAACTCGGCGATTTCCAGAACACTACTGTCTATGACAACATCCGCTGGGAGCGGCAGGGCGACGCTGCCGTCCTGACCTATCTTTATCCCGGAACGATCACGCCGCGCTTTCCCGGTTTCAACACTTTCTTCGATTGCGGCACCTCGGCCTCCTGCGATGTCGATCTCGCGCTCGCGCGGCAACAGGCGGCGGGGGTTCGCAAGAACTTCACCGCTCCGCGCGTCTTCCAGAATGTTCAGCTTCAGGGCTTGTCGAACACGACCACGCTCAACCTCGGCAACATCACGCTGAAGAACATTCTGGGCTATCGAACCGCCTATCACTACAGCATGACCGATACCGACGGCACCGAGATGGGGCTGACAACGGCTGAGAATCTTCAGGATTTCAGCCAGTTCAGCGAGGAGTTCCAGGTCCAGGGAAGCTTCCTCGAGGACCGGCTCGATACCATCTTCGGCGCATTCTATCTCAAATCAAAGCCCAGCGGCCGCACCGGTCTGATCGTCGCTCCCTTCACGCCCCGCCTGCCGGCTTCGCTTGTGCTGAGCTACCGTACGCAGGAAAGCAAAGCGCTGTTCGGACAAGCCAGTTTCAACCTGGGCGGCGGCTTCAAGATCGATGCGGGTGTCCGTCACACATGGGACAAGACCACGTCGTGCGCGACTGGCTATAGCGCGAACAATCCGTATGTTCCCGGCACGCCTGTCGCATCGCTCGATCAGTGCCGGAACGGCGGAACGCTCACGGTGAACGGCGCGCCCGTGACGGTGAAGGGGACACAAGCCGTCGCGGATTCCGCGGCGTGGACCTGGAACCTGGGCGTCAACTATCAGGCGACGGAGAGCATCTTCCTCTATGCTACCGTTCGCCGCGGCTATCGCGCAGGCGGCGTCAATACGCCGGTTCTTGGCGGGATCCTGACCCCGTTCCAGACCTATGAACCCGAGACGGTCGTCGATGCCGAGATCGGCATGAAGGCGCGCTGGTCTGCCGGCGGCGTGCGCGGCACGTTCAACATCGATGTCTTCCGAGGCACGTACAACGGATCGCAGCGAGGCGTTAACGGAACCAACAACAATTTCGATGGCGACGGTAATCCCAATAACGACCCATCGGCCGGTACGATCATCATCAATGCCGGCAAGGCGCGGGTGCAGGGCTTCGACATCGACGCGACGATCACGCCGACACGCGGCCTCACATTCGGCGGCTTTATCAGCTACAATGATGCGAAATATCTGGATACCGGAACCCCGGCAGTCCTTGCATCGCGAAACGCCTTCCCCGCCAAGCCCGAGGACACAGCGTTCCCCTATGCGCCGGCGCTCACCCTGGGCGGCAATGTCAGCTATGAAACCTCTCTCGGCCCGGATATTGGCGGCCTGACGTTCAATGCCGATGTCTATCGGGCGAGCCGGACCTATTTCAGCCCCTTCAAGAACGACAAACAGTTGAGCCAAGGTGCCTATGCGTTGGTTGGCGCGCGGCTGGACTGGACCGATGTCGGCGGAACCCCGCTGACGCTGGGCGTCTTCGCCCGCAACCTGTTCAATGAAGTCTATGCGGTCGGTGGTGCCAATACCGCGACTTCAGCCGGGTATGCGTCACTGTTCTACAACGAACCGCGCACCTATGGTGTTCAGGCCAAGCTGAAATTCTGACACCCGACTGACGATTGTCATGACGAGACGGCGGGCCTTGCGGTCCGCCGTCTTCATTTGCGGGCCGATGACGATCGAGGCCGAACATTATAGCGAACAAGAGCGATCATGTTCGGTCGCGATGATCCCGCTTCCCGCTCGACGCCCTTCCCAAAGCAAGAACAGACAGCCTACTCGTTAATTCTGACAATCCATCAAGAATACGATTGCAAGCCATGCTGCATCGCGGCAAGTGCGAGTTGTTCGTGCTGTCCGCGGACAGGCTTGGAGACCGATCAAACCATGAAACCCTATCTGACGTGCATGTGCGCGGCACTCCTCTTCGCCGCGCCGGTGCAAGCATTGGCAGCGCAGGCCGCGCCCGCGGCTACGATTGCCGTAAAGAAGAACCAAACGATCATCGACGCCGACGGCCGCGTGCTGGGCAAGGTCTATGAAGTGAATGATGCGGGCGGCTTCGTTACCTTCACCGCGCAGATGAAGGTGTATCGCGTGCCCATCTCGACGCTGTCGGCCGAGGGGGCGCGGCTCAAGACCAGTCTGACCCGCAAGGCGATCGGTCTCTGAAGCGCAGGGGCCGGCGAGCCGGCCCCTTCCTAACCTTGCGGAGCGATCATGCGGGTCAATATGCGCGCCTGCGCGGCGCGGATACGCTGCGCCGATATAGTCAGCCGGGGTTCCCGGTGCACCGCAGCAGCGAGCCGTTCAATCGATGCGAATAGCACGATGCTCTCGGCATAGGCATCGGTTTCATCCAGCGGGGGCTCCAGATGCGGCGCCCGCTTCAACAACTCCCAAAAGCGGCTGAGCACCGCTTCCGCCCATCGGCCGCGTAACTTGGTGAACCTTGGATCCCCCCGGTCCGCCTCCATCATACGATAATAGAGCACCGCATTGTGCCGCTCCCATTGCTCGGCAAGCATCTTCAGGAATGCCTCGCTGTCTTCCGCGACCCGCGCGTTGCTGCGGAAGATGTCGAGCTTCGAAAATGCTGCCAGCATGTCTTCGGTCGCCGCCTCGCTGAGCGCATAGAGAATATCCTGCACATCGCGAAAATAGACGTAGAATGTTGCCGATGCGGTTCCGGCCTCGGCGGCGATCGCCATCGCGGTGAGATCTATCGGCGAGGTCGAAGTGAGCAACAATGCGGCCGCGTCGACCAGGCGCTGACGCGTCTCGCGCCCCTTGCGGCCCAACGCGTGCGGCGACGAGGATCGAAAGAGAGCATCAGCACGCGTCATGATGTGGAATCTAGACGCCCGCTGTACCGAGTGAAAGCTTGATACCAGTCCCGGTGATCGCTGCGGCATCCTGCGAGACCAGGAATGCCACCACCGCCGCCGCGCTTTCGAGACTCACCCAGCCCGCCGGATCGGCGTCGGGCATGTCCTTGCGGTTGGCCGGCGTATCGAGGATGGTCGGCAGAATTGCGTTAACGCGAATGCCCCTGTCCCGAAGCTCTTCGGCAAGGCTCTCGGTCAGCGCCATGACGCCTGCCTTCGAGGCCGCATAGGGCGCCATGCCCATGCCTGGCGCGGCGGATGCCGCCGCGCCGACATTCACGATCGCACCTGATTTCAGGTGAGGCAGCACCGCCCGCGAGCTGATTGCCGCGGTGCGCAGGTTGATGCGATACATCGCGTCCCAGCTTGCCATCGACCCGGTTTCCACCGGCTCCCAGGTGAAACCGCCGGCGACATTGATCAACGCATCGATCTCGCCCAACGCACCCGCCGCCTCGGAGAACGCTGCCGCCACCGCCGTTTCATCGGCAAGATCAACACCTGCGATGACGCGGTCCGCGTCACTCTCGCCCGATGCGATATCGACTGCAACCACGCGATGCCCCCGGGACTTCAAGGTCGTCACGACCGCGCGCCCCAATCCGCCCAGTCCCCCTGTGACGATCACATGTCCCATCGCTATCCTCCAATACACTCGATTCTACGCGATCTAACCCGATCGCCCGCTGCCGCCAACGCAACCAGAAAGCATCGAATATGCGATGCTCTAACCGGCGCCTTGCGCTGCGGACTGCGGAGATAGGAAGGTGAGCCGTGATGAGGATAATGCGGACCGATGACCGCGATGTCGCGGTGCTCATGCTCAATCGCCCGGAGCGATTGAACGCGATCGACACCGCGATGCTGGCTGAGCTCAACACCCATCTCGACACGATCGAGAACGATGCCAGCCGCGCGTTGGTGATCACAGGTTCGCCGCGCGCTTTTTGCGTCGGTTCCGACCTCAAGGAGAAGGGCGCGGATGGCGAGCTGCGCATCCGTCACATGCATGCGTTGATCCAGCGGCTCCGGGCATTTCCGAAAATCGGGGTCGCCGCGCTTTCCGGCTACGCATTGGGAGGCGGGCTCGAAATCGCATTGGGACTGCAGTTTCGGATCGCCGACCCTGATGCCGTGCTAGGCCTGCCCGAGGTGAAACTCGGCTTGATACCCGCTTATGGGGCGACGCAGATCTTGCCCCGCCTGATCGGCGAGACGCGGTCGCTCGACCTGATGCTGAGCGGCGACCCGATCGACCCGGTCACCGCGCTGGCCTGGGGGCTGATCGATCGGATCAGCGAGAACGTGATCGAGGCCGCAGTCGAATTCGCACTGCAACGCGCAGGCAACCGTCCCCCTGCCGAGGCCGCGATACGTCAAGCGGTACGCGCGAGCGGGATGCCGCTTGCCGAAGGCCTGGACGTGGAGCGCGAACTGGCGATCGCGACGTCTGGAAGCAATGAGGCGAAGGCCGCGCTCGCGGCCTTCAAGGCACGCTAACCGCCCCGATCGCGGCCGCGTAGTCGGTAGACCAGCGTTCGACCAGTTCGGCGACGGACGGCACGTCCGTGATCGCACCGACGCCCTGCCCGGCGGACCAGATGTCCTTCCAGGGTCTGAGTCCGCGTTCGTCAAGCACGCGAAGCGGGCCGGTCGCGGCCTGAAACAAGGCCGGGTCGAGTCCATTGGCAGCGAGCGATCTGGTCAGGAAATTCGCCGGCGTCCCGGTGATCCCGCGTGTCGCCAGCACATCCTTTGCGCGCGATGCGATGAGCATCGCGTGATAGTCGGGATGTACCGATGCCTCCCGCGTCGCGATGAAGCGGGTACCCATATAGGCAAGATCTGCTCCCATCATCCGCGCTGCCGCTACATCCCGCCCCGTTGACATGCCCCCGGCCAGCAGAATGGTGCCGTCGAATACGGCGCGCACCTCGTTCAGCACTGCAAAGGGGTTGAGCCAGCCAGTGTGCCCCCCGGCACCCGCCGTCAACACGATCAGGCCATCGACCCCCGCCTGCGCTGCGATCTCGGCGTGGCGCGCGCTGGCGACGTCGTGAAAGACGGTGCCACCATAGTCATGTACCGCCGCAACGACATCATGATCCGCTCCGAAGGAGGTGATCACGAGCGGAACCTGGCGTCGCACTGTAATCGCCAGATCTTCAGCCAGCCGTCCATTCTGCTTGCCGACGATGAGGTTCACGCCATAGGCGGCATCAGTCTCATCCAACGCAGCGCCGATCTGCTCGAGCCAGCTCTCATAGTCCGCCGCGCTGCGCGCGTTCAGTGATGGGAAGGTTCCGATGATCCCTGCCTTGCATGCCGCGATCGTCAGCGCCGGATTTGAGATGAGGAACATCGGCGCCACCATCACGGGTAGCTCGAGATTGCACCGAAGCCGTTCAGCGATGGCCATGTCGATATCCTGTTGCCCCGCGCGAGCCTATCGGATGCGGACGCCGTTTAGTATCCTTGGCGCGACGCATCACAACCATGCGCTTGGCTGCCGCTCCATTGCGCAGAGACGGCGCGAGACATACCGCAATGTCCGACAGGCTGAAGGGGCCGATACGTTCACAATGCTTCCTGGAGCAGACGCTTATGAAACTCGATTCCTCGATTTCCGCGATCGTCACCGGCGGTGCCTCCGGCCTCGGGCACGCAACCGCGAAGGCGATCGCCGAAACAGGCGCGAAAGTCGCCATTTTCGATCTCAATGAGGAACTGGGCGAGAAGGTTGCCGCCGAAATCGGTGGCATTTTCTGCAAGGTCGATGTGCTGTCCGACGAGTCAGTCGATGCGGCGTTCGAGAAGGCCCGTTCGGCAAATGGCCAGGAGCGCGTGCTGGTCAATTGCGCCGGGACGGGCAACTCGATCAAGACTGCCGGCGTCGACAAGAAGACCGGTGAGATCAGGTATTTCCCCAGCGACAAGTTCGCCTGGGTTTTGATGGTCAACACGGTGGGCACATTCCGCTGCATCACCCGTTCGGCGGCGGGCATGCTGACGCTCGACCCGGTGGACGGGGAGCGTGGCGCGATCGTTTGCACCGCATCCGCTGCAGCCCAGGACGGGCAGATGGGTCAGGCGGCCTATTCAGCGTCGAAGGCGGCTGTGGTCGGCATGACGCTCCCGATCGCGCGTGATCTCTCCGGCTCGGCGATCCGCATCAACACGATCATGCCGGGCATTTTCGCGACGCCGCCGATGCTGGGCGTGCCGGACAATGTGCGCAGCGTACTGGAGGCATCGGTCCCCTTCCCGAAACGCTTCGGGGCCCCGGCTGAATATGCCAGCCTGGTGCTGGAAATGGTACGAAACGGCTATTTCAACGGCGAGACCGTGCGTCTCGATGGCGCCATCCGCATGCCGATGCGCTGAGGAGCAGCAAGATGAGTTTTATCCTGTACGAAGTCCGCGACCGCGTTGCGATCGTCACACTCAATCGGCCCGAGGCGAACAACGCGCAGCACCCGCCGCTGCTGACGGAACTGGACGCCGCGTTCGACAAGGCGATCGCCGACGACAATGTCCGGGTCATCGTGCTGAACGCCAGCGGCAAGCATTTTTCGGCCGGCCATGACATCTCCGCGGAAGTGGTGAAGCACGAACCCTGGCTGTCGATGTTCGACGATGTCAGCGCGAACGGCCTGCTTCGGATGTACCGCTGGGAAAGCAAGCATTTCCTCGGCTATTCGAACAAGTGGCGCAACCTTCCCAAGCCCACCATCGCCGCGGTTCAGGGGGCCTGTGTCGCGGCCGGGCTGATGCTGATCTGGCCGATGGATCTGATCGTCGCGGCCGACAATTCGCGCTTTTCCGATCCCGTGATCAACATGGCGATCGGCGGCGTCGAATATCACGGCCACACTTGGGAGTTCGGCCCCCGCAAGGCCAAGGAAATGCTGTTCACCGGCCGGTGGATGAATGCCGAAGAGGCCGAGAAGGTCGGCATGATCAATCGCGTCGTCCCGCTTGAGCAGCTGCATGAAGCCACGCTGGCATTGGCGAACGACATCGCGACCAAGCATCCGCACGGCCTGCTCATGGCCAAGCGCGCGGTCAATCAGACGATGGACATCATGGGACAATATGCCGCGATCCAGGCGTGCTTCGACACCCATTCTCTGGGCCATGCCAATGCCTGGGCCGCCGAAGGCCGGGTCACGCTCGCCAATCTCGAAGAAATGACTGCAGTCAACAAGAAGGCCTGAAGGATTCCGTCCAATGAAGCTTGCCCTCTCCGAAAGCCAGTCGATGCTGAAGGACACCGTCGCCCGCCTGTTCGCAGACGAGGCGACGCCGGAGCGGCTGCGCGCCGCCGAGGATACAGGGGTCGATCAGGCGCTGTGGGACAAGCTGGTTGAGCTGGGCATTGTCGGTATCCGGGCGATCGAACCGCAGGATGGCGGGATGACGCTGATGGATGCGGCGATCGTTGCCGAGGAAGCGGGCCGCCATGTCGCGCCCGTGCCGCTGATCGAAGCGATCGTGGCGATCGCGCTGCTGCACCGGCTGGATGCCCCCGCCGCACTGTTGTCCGCGGTCGATAGCGGGGCGATCGCAACACTTGCGCTCAACCCGGTTGCGCCGGGTGTGGCCCAACCGGTGCTCGGCGGGTCGCGCGCCCATGTCGTGCTCGCGCTTGACGGAAACGACCTCGTCGCCCTGACCGGGTTGAATGCCGCGAAAGCGCCTAATATCGCCGCCGCCGCGGTCGCCAATCTCGATCTGTCGAGCGGAGCGGGCGAGCGGTTCGTGCTGGCGACCGGCGACACTGCGATATCGCAGTTCGCCGCCGCGGGCGAGGAATGGAAGGTCCTCACCGCTGCCTATCTGGCCGGCCTTGGCCGCCGGGCGCTCGAGCTCGCCGCCGCCTACTCGGTCGAGCGCCATGCCTATGGCTCGCCGATCGGCGCCTATCAGGGCATTGCGCATCCGATGGCCGACGCGGCGACGCATATGGACGGGGCAAAGCTGCTGGCATGGCGCGCCATTGCCTCGATTGCAGCGGGCGATGCCAAAGGAGGCGCGCGCGCAGCGATGGCCTATTGGTGGGCGGCCCATAGCGTGGACCAGGCGGTGCAGCATTCGGTGCGTACCTTTGGTGGCTATGGCCTCAGCCTGGAATATGACGTCCAGCTCTATTTCCGTCGCGCCAAGCTGCTGTCGCTGATCGCAGGCGACCCCAATGCCGAGCTCGACCGCATCGCCGCGCGCCTTTGGGACGGCGAGACCGTAGCCCTGCCCCGCGCCGGGGAGGTGGAGATCGATTTCGAATGGGGAGCAGAGGCCGACGCCTATGCCGCCGAGTTGCGCAGCTTCGTCGAAGGGCAGATGGCCCCCGATATCGCAGCGAAGAAGCATCACTCCACCGCGGGCCACCATCCCGGCTTCCACAAGAAGCTGGCCGAGGCTGGCCATGCCTATCCAGACCTTGGCGCCGACGGCCAGAAAGTCCGCAGCCGCTACGAAGTGATGGCCGCTGCACCGATGTGGGAAGATATCGGTTGGACCCGCACGCCGATCGCTGTCACCGAGTTCGTCGCCAAGATGGCGCAACTCTGGTCGCAGCCGGAAACAAAGGAAGAGATCGTCGGCGCCATCGCCCGCGGCGAAGCATTGGGCGCGCTCGGCTTCTCCGAGCCGCAATCGGGCTCGGACGTGTTCGGGACCAAGTTCAGTGCCGTACGCGAGGGTGACGAATGGGTGCTGAACGGGCAGAAGATGTTCACCACCAACGGCCACCAGGCTGACTATATCCTGATGCTGACCCGCACCGACAATAGCGGCAAGAAGCACCAGGGCCTGACGATGTTCATCATGCCGATGAAGCTGCCCGGCATCGAACTGCACCCGGTCTATACACTGCAGGACGAGAAGACGAACATCACCTACTTCACTGATGTCCGCATTTCGGATCGCTACCGCATCGGCGAGGTCGGCGACGGCGCGCGCGTCATGGCATCGGCGCTCGGCTTCGAACATGGTGGATCAGGCTATCACGCGGCGCAGACCGCAATGATGCGCCGAGCCCTCGCCTGGGCGCGCAAGCCGAGCGGCAATGGCGCGGCGCCGATCGACAACCCGTTCCTTCGTCGCGTGCTGGCTCGTGCCGCAATCAACGACGAAGTGGCGGATGTGCTCTGCCGGCGCCAGGTGTGGGCGGATGTCGAAGGCATCCACGACATCAGCTATGGTCCGATGGCGAAAATGTTCACGACTGAAACCATGTACCGGGATGCCAGCGCGATCGTCGAGGCCGGCGCACCCGGGTCGCTGGTGCGCGGTGTCGACCCCGACATGGACTATGTCGAAACAACGATGCGGCGGGCCATCGCCATGACCGTCTATGGCGGCACCAGCGAAGTGCACCGCAGCCTGATCGCCGAGAAGTCGCTGGGCATGCCCAAATCGCGAAGCTGAGTCCGCCCGCGCTTGACAGGGAGCGTCTCGCGGCGTTCCACAGCGCGATGGACGAGACGAACAAGCATGGACAGTCGATCGGCCGCAAGGGAGCCGAAAGCCGGCGGCGGTTGCTCGATGCGGCCCGTCAGCTGATCGCGGTCGAGCCGGCGCACAAGCTGACGGCCAGTGCCATTGCCCGCGCTGCGACACTGGCTTCGCAAACATTCTATTTGTACTTCAAGGATATCGACGAGATCCTTCTGGCCCTCAGCCATGAGGCCGGGGCAGACATGGATGAGGTCCAGGAGGCGCTACGCGGCGACTGGACATCGGCCTCGCCTGCAGAACATGCGACGCGCTTCATCGATGCCTTCAGTGCCTATTGGGACCGGCATCGAGCGATCCTCACGGTCCGCAACTATTTGTCGGACAGCGCGCATCCCGCCTTCCTCGCCGTCCGTCAGGAAGCGGCAATGCCGCTGATCCATGCGATCGCCGAACGCATCCTCGCGGCGCACCCTGACGATGTCGATCCGAAATCGGCACTGGCGCGCAGCGTGATCATCTATTCGGCGATCGAGCGCATGGCGGCGCGTCCTGCAACGATGCGACAGAATCCTGCGATCGTCGCGCCGGATGACCTGAAACAGGCCGAGATCGACATCCTGACGTTGCTGTTCACGCCGACCGTCAAAGGCTCGCCCGCAGATCGCGCGATCGCCTCAGTTCGCCAACAGGCATAGAGAAGCCGCCCGGACCCAGGGTCCGGGCGGCATAGCTTGCCTATCGCGATGTTCAGCGCTTGCCTTCGAGCAGGCCCTTCAAGTTGCTGCTCATGAACATCTCCTGTTCTGCCGGCGTGAAATCCTTCACCTCGTGGAGGAAGTCGAGCGGCATTGCGAGCCCTTCGGCATGCGGCCAGTCGCTGCCGAACACCAGGCGCTCGACCGGGACGAATTCGCGCAGCTCGTTCAGGTCCTCCTCGTAATAGGGCTCGACGAACACGCTCTCTCGGAACGTATCGATCGGATGGCGCTTGAAGGCCTGCGGCATCTGGCCATGGGCGCGCTTGAACATTTTCATCAGATGCGGAACCCAGATCGAGCCATTCTCGGCCGACATCCAGCGAATGTTCGGGAAGCGATCCATCACGCCATGCGCGATCAGCGCCGCGATGGTGTCGGCGATCGAGCGCCCCTGCGTATCCATGCATGCCTTCAACGGATCCGAGCGGTCGAACGCGACCATTTCGTTGGCGCCGCTGCCCCACCAGCGATAGATCTGATCGTAGCCGCTGTCGGACACATGCAGGACGACGAAGATATTCGATTCGTTGACCTTGCCCCAGAAACGGTCGAACTCGCGAAGGCCAGGGGAACGCGGGCCGAACAGTCCGGGCACCGGCGCCGGACGGATCAGGATATGGCGTGCGCCATGCTTCAGCGCCCAATCCAGTTCCTGTTCGGCCTTCTCGGCATCGGCCAGCGAAATATAGGCGCAGGGATAGAGCCGGTCCTTGTAGTTGAAGCTCCATTCGTCGAGCACCCAGGCGTTGAGTGAATGAACCAGCGCCGCCATCAGTTCGACATTGTTGCCCATATGCCCCTCGATGATCGAGGCCAGGGTCGGGAAAATGAGCTGGGCGTGCACGCCTTGCTCGTCAAGCAGCTTCAGCCGGGCTTCGGGATTGCCGAACTCGGGCTGATAGGCCAGCGGATCGCCGGTGAGCTCGCGCAGCGTCTTGCCCTCGGCATTCTCGCCACGATACCAGATTTCATGGCTGCCCGGCGCGGCGACGACCTCGAAGGTCGGGTTGGGTATATATTCGCTGATATGCCCGTTGATCGCCAGCTTGGTGCGGCCTTCGACCTGCACATACTGGAAATCCTTGTGAAACTGCTTGGGCAGATGGCGGCGGAACGTGTCCATCGTCTCATAGAGATGTCCATCGCCGTCATAGACCGCATAGGGCAAAATGCGGGTTTCGGGTTCGCGTTCAAGTACAGCCGTTACAGCCACAATCTCTCTCCTTGATCGCCGCAGCCGTATCAGGCCGCGTTGCGCATTGCTTCGGGTTCGAACATCGGAAGCCAGATATCCTCATCGTGATCGAACGTGACTCTGACACGCATGCCGATGTGGACCTGATCGGATGCGATTCCGCATATGTTGGTAGTGAGCTGAAGCCCGTCCTGTTCGTCCAGCCGAACGACGCCGATGACATAGGGAACCTCGAGGCCCGGGCCCCACGCCTTCTCGTTCACCGTATAGCTGAACACCGTGCCTCGTCCGGACAGCGGCTCGGGGGCGAGATGCTTGGTCAGGCATTTCGGACAGACCGGTTGGGGCGGATGCACCCAGAGGCTGCAATCCTGGCATCGCAGCATGCGCAGCACGCCGTCTTCGCCGCTTGTCCAATAGAAGCGGTTCAGATCGTCGAGCCTGGGCAGCATCCGCTGATAACCGGCACCCATCTCACTCGGCCGCTTCGAGTTCGCCGTCCTGCTTGGCGACGTCCATGAACATCTTGGTGATGTCGCCCGAGGTCACCCGGCGCGCGACCTCGCCCTCGGCGAGTGGGGCGGGTCCGCCATAGCTTCGGGGCGCGGTGTCGATATGCTGGGCTGCCTTGCGCAACTTGCCGACGGTGCAGTTCTCCCGGCCGCCCATCATTCCGAAAGCGTCGAAGTTGAACAGGCGCAGCGCATTGCCATGGGTGATCTTCTCGATCGCCGTGTCGGAAATACCGCTCAGCGTCGCCCTCAGGCGGTCGGCCGATTCCGGCCACACCGTATCGGAGTGCGGATAATCGCATTCATAGGCGACATTATTCTCGCCGATCTTGTCGAGATTCTCGAGGCCGAAGGCGTCGTCGATGAAGCAGGTCAGGAAATGTTCGCGGAAAACGTCGCTCGGCTTCTTCTTTCCGAAATCGGCGTGAGTCCAGGCCTTGTGATGTTCATGGACGAAGTCGGCTCGCTCGAGGAAATAGGGAATCCAGCCGATCCCGCCTTCGGACAGCGAGACCTGGAGCGGATAACGCTGCAATGCCTTGAGGTGCAGCCAGTCCGCCGCTGAATTGACGATCGAGATCGGCATGGTCGTGATCCAGGCATCGATCGGCGATTCCATCGATGCATGCGGGGCCTGCGCGCCCGATCCGATATGAATATTGATCACGATGTCGTGGTCGGCGCACGCCTTCCAGAGCGGTTCCCAATGCTCGTTGTGAATGCTCGGCTGTCCCTTGAGCGAGGGATTGTCGCTGAAGGTGATCGCGTGACAGCCCTTTGCGGACACGCGCTTGATCTCTTCGACCGTAGCATCGATGTCCCAATAGGGCACCAGCGCCAGCGGGATGTTGCGGCCCGGATGGCTGCCGCACCATTCGTCGATATGCCAGTCATTATAGGCCCGCAACAGCGTCAGCGCGTTCGCCTTGTTGTCGAACTCGTGGAACAGCGCGCCGTCGAAGCGGACCACGCTGGGGAAGTTGAGCGACGCCAGGATCCCGTTGGCGTTCATGTCCTCGATGCGTGAATCGATGTCCCACGCGCCCTTGCGCATCTGCTCGAACGAAACCGGCTCGCAGCCATATTCCTCTTTCATCCGGCCGACGACGGCGTTCAGCCCGATCGAGCCGGTGCGCTTGCCCTCGTACAGCCAGAAATCCGCGCCGTTAGCATCCTTGCGCAGTTCCGGCTTGATCGCCTTGTGCTGCACCGAAAGATGCTGGTCGTACATGGTGGGCGGCTCGACGATATGGTCGTCGACGCTGACGATAATGAGATCCTCAACCTTCATGGCATCGATCCTCTTCCTAAAACTGACATGCTGTTGGTTTTCTGACTACAACAATCCGCACCCTGCGTAAAGGCGGTTCAGCTCAGCGCTTGACCAGTTCGACCGATGAGGTTTCGCGGTCCCAGGTCGCCTCGGTGATCCCCTGATCGCGCAGCTCATATTTGAGCACACGCCCGACGGGGTTCTTGGGCAGTGCCGCGCGGAACTCGATAAAGCGCGGCACCGCGAAATAGGGCAGGTTTTCAACCGACCAGCGGCACAGTTCTTCCTCAGTCAGCGCCGCCCCCTCGACAAGGACGATCGTCGCCTTCACATCGTCCTCCAGGTCGGCGAGCACGGCATGGACGGCGACTTCCTGGATAGCGGGATGCAGGCTGAACACCCCCTCCACTTCCATCGACGAGATATTCTCGCCGCGGCGGCGCAGATAGTCCTTCTTCCGGTCGAGGAAGTAGAACCAGCCGTCAGCGTCGAACTTGCCGATGTCGCCGGTGTGGAACCAGAAGTTCTTGAGCACCTTCATCGTCTCGGCGGGCCGGCCCCAATAGCCCTCGAACATCACATGGGGCTTTTTCGGGCGGACCAGGATTTCGCCGGGCGTGTCGGCCGCAACCTCGGCGTCGTCATCGTCGACGATCATCACCTCGAAATCGTCATTGTGGGTGCCGGAGCTTGCGGTGGGGCGCGGCACGGTCATGTCGACGCTGGTGACGATCGCGCATTCGGTCAGGCCATAGCCAACGGGCGCATGGACATGTTTGGGCGCAAAGCGTTCGCGCCAGATCGTCTGCAGCTCTTCAGGAAACGGCGCGCCCCCTGCCACGCGCAGCTTGCCCTTGTAACGCAGCGAGGCGGGGTTGTCGGGCGCCTCGGCCACGAACCGCACCATCGACGAGAGGATATGGGTGACGGTCGCGCCGACCCGCTCCAGCTCGTCCCAAAAGCGCGACACCGAGAAGCGCGGATAGATCGCGCATTTCCCGCCCACCATCATCGACGACAGGACGGTCGCGGAATATTGGTTCATGTGGAAGCCGGGCAACGGCGTCCACACGACATCATCCCCGTCATAGTGAAGGCAGGTCGCAAGCTGTCGCGCCTGATTGCACAGATAGTTCTGGCTGATCATGCAGCCCTTGGAGGGGCCGGTGGTGCCGGCGGTGTAGACCAGCATCGCAAGATCGCCGGGCTTGCTCTCATGGCCCGTGGGTTCCTCGGTCGGGACCAGCACATCGGCGAGCATACGCATCTCGAGCTTGTTCGCCGCCATGCCTTCCGGCAGCTCGCCCTTGATCAGCAGCACCCGGGCGTCGGGCAGGCCGCCCTCGATCGCGATCAGCCGCTCGACATATTCCTTTTCGGCGACCAGCACAGCGGCCCGAGAATCCGCGACCTGGTGGCGCAGATACTCGCCCTTATAGGCGGTATTGAGCGGGACATGGACCGCGCCGATCTTTGCGCAGGCGAACAGCAGCAGCAGCTGTTCGACGCAGTTGTCGAGGATCGATATCACGCATTCGCCGGCACGCGCGCCCGATGCCCGCAAGGCATGGGCAAGGCTCGTACTCTGCGCGTCGAGGAAACCAAGCGTGTATTTCTCGCCCGAATAATCCACGAACTCCCAGTTGGGGCCGCGCTTCGCCAAGGCGCTCCGCAGCACTTCGACCGTAGTCGTCTGCGTGCCGGGGGACCAGTTGGGGTTCGTCATGATCATCCTCTCATCTTGTTCAGTCGCGCACCAGCAGCATCGCGCCCGCCATCGGACCGCCGCCATTGGTGACCGCTGCAACCTTGGGATCTCCGGCAACCTGCCGTGCCCCGCCCTGCCCGCGAAGCTGGACCACAGCTTCGTGAATGAAACCAAAGCCATGGGTGCGCCCACCGGACAATTGCCCGCCATGCGGATTGAGCGGCAGCGCGCCGTCACGCGCGATTCGGCTGCCGCCTTCGACAAAGGCGCCGCCCTCGCCGATCCCGCAAAACCCCATTGCCTCGAGCCAGGTCAATGCGAGGAAACTGAAGCCATCGTAGAGCAGCGCGACATCGACATCCGCAGGCTTCAAGTCGGTTCGCGACCACAGCATCCGCGCCGCATCATGTGCCGCCATGCGCGGCATTTCCGCCTGGTCCCAGGCGGCGCGGCCATGGATACCGCCACCCACCGAGTCGATGCGCACGACCGGCTTGCTGCGGTCCGCCACCGCATCCGCTGCGGAGAGCAGGATCACAGTCGAGGCATCAGTCGGTGCATCGCAATCGAGCAGCCCGAACGGCGTGCTGATCATCCGCGCCGACAGATAATCGTCCATCGTCATCGGATCGCGGAACAGCGCCTTGGGATTGTCCATCGCGCCGCGCCGCGCGTTGAGTGCAATCGCGCCAAGGTGCTCGCGCCGGGTCCCGTACAGATGAAAATGGCGCTGCGCATATTGCGACAACCAGTTGGTCGCCGAGATCGCGTCATAGGGGAAAATATACTGAAATTCGCCGTCGAGCCGAACGCGTTGCGTGCGGACTTCGGCATTCTCCTTCCACGACGCCCCGCCCGACCCTTCCTTGACGGTACGGAAACACAAGACGTGCCGCGCCAACCCCGCCTTGATCGCAGCATAGGCATTGATGATGGAACCAAGCTGCGCCGACCCTTCCATCGCCCCGGCAAACCAGTTCAGTTTGAAATCGAGCGCTTCCTTGAGATCCATCGTGCCGACTGGGGAGAACGGGATCGCATCGGGCCGGCGGCCCGGAAAGGTCGACATGCCGTCGATGTCGGCGACAGTCAGCCCGGCGTCGGCGATCGCCTCAAGCGCCGCGTCCACGGTCAGCTCGAGGCCCGACTGCGCCAGCTTTCGCCCGACCGCAGACTGTCCGATGCCAGTGATGACGACGTCGATTCCCGCCATGTTCATCCTTCTCCTGCCCGCGGCATAGCTGACATTGTGTCAGCTTTCCAAAGCTGCGTGTGCAACTGTCTGTTTCATCACATACGTGACCGCGTTCAGGCGATAACGCCCCTCTCGAGGAGCGCCTCGATCTCGTCGGTTCGATAGCCGAGCTCTGCCAGCACGGTCCGGCTGTGCTGGCCCAGCATCGGCGGGGCGACCGGCGAGACAACCGGCGTACGGCCAAGCTTGAGCGGGGAAGCAACGAGCTTCACCTCGCCCGCGCTGGGATGCGCGACCGTGGCGACCATATCGCGCGCAGTCGCTTCCGGCGCGGCGAGCGCTTCCCCAACCTGACGCACCGCGCCGGTCGGTACGCCGACCGATCGCAGACCCGCCAACCACCATTCGGTCGTGTGCTCGCGCATCAGCGGCATGATCTCCGCGAGCAGCGCATCGCGATTGGCGACGCGCGAACCATTCTTCGCGAACCGTTCATCCGTCGCGAGATCGGGCCGGTCGAGCAGACGGGTTGCGAAGGCCGTGAACTGCGCATCATTGCCGACCGCGACCACTACCTGTCCGTCGAGGGTATCGAACAATTGATAGGGCACGACCGTCGGATGACCGTTCCCATAGCGGCGCGGCTCGGTGCCGGCGACAAGCGCGGCACTGCCGACATTGGCCAGCATCGCAAGCTGGCAATCATAGAGCGCCATGTCGAGATGCTGCCCGACCCCATCGCGATCGGCGGCGATCAGCGCCGCCAGGATCGCCTGCGCCGCCGCCATGCCGGTGAAGAGATCGGCAACAGCCACCCCGACCTTCATCGGCTCGCCATCGACCGGGCCGGTGACCGACATCAACCCGCCCTCGGCCTGGATCACATAGTCATAGCCCGGCCGCTCCGCGATGGGCGAGCGCCGCCCATAGCCCGAGATCGAGCAATAGACGATGCGCGGGTTGATCTCGGCGATCGATGAATAACCGAGGCCGAACTTCTCCAGCCCGCCAAGCTTGTAATTCTCGACCAGCACATCGGCCCGCGCTGCCAGGTCGCGCACGATGCGCTGCCCTTCTGGCTTCGAGATATCGAGCGCGATGCTGCGCTTGTTGCGATTGGCGCACAGATAATAGGCCGATTCGCCACCAGTATAGGGCGGCCCCCAATGGCGCGTGTCGTCACCGCCGCGCGGATGCTCGACCTTGGTGACCTCGGCACCCAGGTCCGCGAGCACCATCGTGCACCAGGGGCCGGCCAGCACACGCGACAAGTCAAGGACGCGGCGCCCGGCAAGGGGTGCCGCGCCCTTGTTCATGTTCGTCATTCGATCCCCCGATTGGTCAGATTGGCACGCAGCGCATCACGCAGTTTGCAGGCTCGGCATGACAATGCGCGATGGTTCCCGGTTGGGCATCTGCACGACGTTGCGGCTGCCGCGGCCGAAACGCGCGTCGATCTGTTCCATCAGAGCCTTGGACAGCTCCTCCTCCCGCCCGCGCATCACCTCGCTGATGCCGCCGATGCCGACGATCATGCGCTGCTGGCCGCTGATCCGGGGCAGCGGCGCGGCGACGATGCCGCCGCCGCGGGTTACCATGTCGCAGGTGAAGGCATAGCCCTTGCGCCGGATCACGGCGATCTCCTCGAGCAGGTCGCGAATCTTGACCAGAGCTTCGCCATCCTGCGCTTCGGCATTGATCCGCATCACCAGCCGGGTGATCTCAGAATCGGTCATGGTGCTGAGCAACGCATAGCCCGCGCCCGATGCGGCGAGCGGCCGCACGGTCCCAAGCGTCATGTGCAGTCGCGCCGGACTGGTCGCCTGGATCACATGGATATACTGGATATGCAGACCGTTGCGGACAGCAAGGACGATGGTGTCACCCGTCTGCTCGTTCAGCTCCTTCATCATGGAGATGATGGCGCCCTCTGCAAAAAACTGCGAGTTCACCCAGCTACCAAGGAGTGCGACGCGGCTCGAAGTGATGTAGGTGCGCGCCATTGGATCATAATTGAGGTAACCGAGGCTCACCAGACTGCGAAGGAGCGCGGAGGTGCTGGACTGGGGATAGCCAAGCGCATCGGCGATCTCCATCACCGTCGACTGGCGTTGCAAATCGTCAAAATATTCAAGGATTTCAAGCACTCGACCGGCAGATTTGACGGTCTTGTTCTCAATCGGCGCGCGAACCAGAATACGGTCTCGCGACGGGGCCGAACGGCGACGTGCCATCGGTTCTCTCCTAATTTCGGCGCTGCTGACGAGCGCTTGCGATCCATCGGCAACCGCAAGCTGCCTCAATCACATCCGTGCTGTCCATAGCAGACGGATCACATATGTGATATGCCGCCCCCTCCTCCCCGAAAAGCCGACAATATGTTATTTTCTGGCCATGGCGGATTTTAGAACCGCCGCATCCGGAGAGGCACGATGCAGGTACGCTTTCCCAAATGGGATTTCTCGAAAGTCCGGGCGCATTGGGCGCCGCATCGCGAATTCGCGCAGATGCAGAACGCGGCATCGACCGTCCCGGCCTATATCGAACCCTATCTGGTCAAGGTGATGCTGCAAGCGCAGGCAGCGCTGCCCACCAGACATGAGAAACTCCACAAGGATCTGGCGATCTTCATCAAGCAGGAGATGCAGCATTGCCGGCAGCATCTGCTGTTCAACAAGGCGCTGCGCGCTGACGGTTATGAAGGCATGCTGGCGATCGAGAAGGAATATGAGGCGGATTACGATCGCTTCCTGAAGACCAAATCGCTGCGCTTCAATGTCGCCTATTCGGAGGGATTCGAGGCGGTCAGCTCCGTCGCGGTCGACAATTTCTTCGAGGATTTCGCGCCATTCCTTGATGGCGCGGATGCCGAGGCGGTCGAAATGTGGAAATGGCATCTGGCCGAGGAATATGAGCATCGCGAGGTGGCGCACGACGTCTATCACGCATTGTTCGGTCGCGGACCGATCGCCTATCTCTATCGTATCTGGGCGTTCTTCTACGCGGTGAAACATATCCGCGGGCATGTGCGCAAAGTGCAGACCTATCTGCTCGAGAAGGACCGCGAGGGCATGAGCGCGGAGGAACGCGCCGCCTCGATCGCGCGGCAGCAGCATGTGCAGCAGGTCACCGGCCGGCACGCCAAGGCGCATCTCAAGCGCATCCTGTCGCCCTTCTACAAGCCCGCCGACCGGTTGCCGCCGCAGGGCCTTCAGGAAGTCCTGGATCGCTACGCCCGCAAGCCGGCTGCCGCGACAGCCTAGGCTATTCCAGCCATCCCAGCACGGATGTGTTGATCATCGGCACCACGGTGTCAGCGCGCGACACCGCGGCTAGGATCGTGCCCGGAAGGAACAGCAAAATGGCAGCCAAGCGGCTTCTCGTCCTCGGCGCTTGCGGGGACATCGGACAGGGCATCGTCCGCGGCGCGCACGCACGAGGCTTCCGGCTTGTCGCCGGGGACCGAAACGCCGAGCGCCTTGTTCGCTATGAGGACGGTTCGGGCATCGCCACCGTGGTCGGCGATCTCGGCTCGGTCGAGGCTGCGATCGCATTGTGGGAGGCGGCGCAGGCGCCGTTTGGGGGCATCGATGCAGTCGCCATCGCGGTCAATGCGCCCAATGCGACAAAGCCCCTGCTCGAATGGTCGAGCGCCGAAATGGCGGAGGTCTATGCGACCAATTTGCTGACCCATTTCCATGCGATCAAGGCGATGCTCCCGCAGCTGCCGCGAGACGGGATGCTGATCGGGATCGGCGGCGGCACGGCGGACTTTATCCTCCCCAAAATGGCGCAGCTTTCGATGCTCCAGGCGGCACAACGGATGATGTACCGCGGCTTCGCCAGGGAATATCGCGACGGTGCGCAGATACGTGAGCTCATGCTGATCAGCATGATCAATGGCGAGCGCAAGCGCGATATCGCCGAACCGCATTGGGTGATGGACACCGAGGTCGGCGAGCATGTCTGCGCGATCATCGAGGATCCCGAAACCTTCGCCGGACCGATCCTGAGACTGGAATCACGCGACCAGATCGGCAAACCCGAAACGGCGCTCGAAAGGGCCTTTGCATGAGCGGCCCCGTCCTCAAGGCCGAGCGTGAGGGGCCGATCCTGATCCTGACGATCGACGATCCCGCGACGCGCAACGCGCTGAGCCCCGAGCTGACGCGCGCGCTGGTTGCCGCCTGCGCCGAAGCCAATGCGGACATGAGCGTCAGCTGCGTGATCTTGACGGGCGCAGGCGACGTGTTCTGCGCGGGCGGCAACATCAAGGACATGTATGCCCGCGCCAATCACTTCGCAGGTAATGCGGCGGAAATCCGCCGGACCTATCAGGCCGGCGTGCAGACGATCGCGCGCGCGCTGTATGACCTCGAAGTCCCCTCGATCGCAGCGGTCAATGGCGCGGCGATGGGCGCGGGGATGGACTTCGCCACGATGTGCACCATGCGCATCGCGTCGGAACGGGCAAAGTTCGCGGAGAGCTTCATCAAGCTCGGCCTGACTTCGGCGGCCGGCGGGGCATGGTTCCTCAATCGCGCGATCGGCGCATCAGCGGCGGCGGAACTGGCGCTTACCGGCGACACGATCGATGCTGCACGTGCGCTCGAGATCGGACTTGTCCGTGGCGTGGTGCCGCACGCCGCGCTGCTCGACGAAGCCAAGGCACTTGCGAAGCGGATCGCCCGGCATCCCGCCCATTCGATCCGGCTCAATACGCGATTGCTGCGCGAATCGGCGCGGCTCGATCTATCCGCTGCACTGGAGATCGCATCGGCGATGCAGGCCGTCGTTCAACAAACTGAAGATCAGCATGAGGCGGTCGCGGCTGCGGTGGAGAAACGCCCGCCTGCCTATAAGGGCAAGTGATGGATCCGCTCGCGGTGTATCGGCTGGACGACCGGCTCGCTGTCGTGACCGGGGCGGCATCTGGCATCGGGCTCGAAACGGCACGCTTCTATGTCGCGATGGGCGCAACGGTCGTGATGGCCGACATCGATGGAAAGATGCTGGCCGCACGCGCAGCCGAGATCGGCAAGCGCGCGCATGCATTTGCTGCCGACCTGTCCGCTCCCCAGGCGCTCGAACGGCTGGCCCGGTTCGCCGCGTCCATCGCCCCGATCGATATCTGGGCGAACGTCGCTGGGACGGCGGGCCTGTTCGATCTGGTCGATGCCGAGCCGGATGCCTATGCGCGCATCGTGCGGATCAACATGGACGGCACCTATTGGGGCTGCGCAGCCGCCGCGCGCGCAATGGGGACGCGAGGCGGCACGATCATCAACGTGTCGTCCAACGCCGCGGACCAACCGATGGCGGGCCTGTCGGTCTATGCGATGACCAAAGCCGCGGTGAATATGCTGACACGCAGCCTGGCGGTCGAACTCGGGCCGAAGCAGATACGCGTCAATGCTGTCGCGCCCGGCTTCGTCCTGACCGGGATGACCGGCCAGGCACGAATGACAGCGGAAAAACTCGGGGAAACGCTCCGCCGCAACGCTGCCCGCTCGCCGATCGGCGCGACCGGCGAGCCTGCCGACATCGCCCATGCCATGCTTTACCTCGCCTCCGATGCCAGCCGCTATGTCACCGGTCAGATCCTGCGGGTGAATGGTGGCGCGACCATGCCCGGATAAGCGTTCATGACGCTGTTTCAGCATCCCCGTGATGCTTGCCCTGCGCCGGTTGCCCCCTGAGCGTGCCGCGTCATACCGGATCGCGAGACTTAGATTTCGGGGAATAATTTCGTGACCAATCCAATGAACCTGTCAGGCCGCGCCATCCTGATCACGGGAGCCGCACAGGGGATCGGGCTTGCGACCGCACAGCTTTGCGCTGCGCTCGACGCCAATGTCATCTTGCTCGATCGCAGCGAAGAACAACTCGACGCGGCGTTGACATCGTTCGATTCGAGTAAGGCGATGAAGATCGCCGGCAGCGTCACGGATCGCGCGTTCGTGAAACAGGCTGTGGCGGAGGCCGCTGCGCGCTTCGGCGGTATCCATGGCCTGGTCAACAATGCGGGCATCACCCGCACTGCGATGATCGACAAGATGACCGCCGATGACTGGCAGGCGGTGATCGACGTCAACCTGACCGGCGCGTTCAACATGCTTCAGGCGGTCGGCATGGACATGATCGCTCGCGCCAAGAGCGGGGAGAGCGATCCCGGCGCCATCGTCAACATCTCGTCGGATGCGGGCCGCAAGGGCACGATCGGCCAGATCAACTATGGCGCGGCCAAGTCCGGTGTACTGGGCCTGACCATGTCGGCCGCACGTGAATGGGGCCGCTACGGGATCCGCACCAACTCGGTCGCCTACGGAGTCGTCGAAACGGCGATGACCGAGACGGTGCGCAGCGAAAAGTTCCGCGATCGCTATCTCGCCAATATTCCGCTCGGCCGGTTCCTGACCAAGGAGGAGGCGGCCAATTCCATCGCCTTCCTGCTATCTCCCGCCGCCGCCTTCATCACCGGACAGCATCTGTCGGTGAACGGCGGTTCGCACATCACGGCCTGAGCCTATGTCCGCGACCGCGCTCCATCTGGATCTGCCCGAACTCCCCGAAGCCGCCGAGACGCTGCGTGCGCAGGTCCGCGCTTTCGTCGCCCGCGAACGCGCGGAAGGACATTTGCCGCCGCCGGAAAGGATCGGCCTCGGCTTCGATATCGAAACCACCAAGCGGATCGCGGCACAGGGGTGGATCGGCCTCACCTGGCCCAGGCAATATGGCGGCGGCGAGCGAACCGCGCTCGAACGCTATGTGATGAACGAGGAGCTGCTCGCCGCCGCGCTCCCCGTCGGCGCGCATTGGGTAGCGGACCGGCAAAGTGGTCCGGTTCTGCTAAAGTTCGGAAACGACGCGCAGAAAGACTTCTATCTGCCCCGGATCGCTGCGGGTGACTGCTATTTCTGCATCGGGATGAGCGAGCCGGAATCGGGGTCGGACCTCGCCTCGCTCAAGGCGCGCGCGGAAAAGGTCGCGGGCGGCTGGCGCATCAACGGGCGCAAGATCTGGACCACCAATGCGCACCGCGTTCACTACATGATCACGCTCGTTCGTACCTCGACGGTCGAGGGTTCGCGCCATGCCGGTCTCAGCCAGCTGATCGTCGATCTCAAGACGCCGGGCGTCACCATCAGTCCGATCATCTCGATGGCGGGCGAACATGACTTCAACGAGGTGCTGCTTGAGGACGTGTTCGTCCCGGACGACGCATTGATCGGGCAGGAAGGCAATGGCTGGAACCAGGTCTCGGCCGAACTCGCCTATGAACGATCCGGACCCGAACGGTGGCTGTCAAGCTTCCGGCTGGTCTCCGAACTGATCGACATTCTCGGCCCGGACGCCCAGCCGGCGAGCCTTGAGGAACTGGGGCGGCTGCTCTCGCATCTCCTGTCGCTGCGCCAGCTTTCAATGTCGGTCGCCAGCATGATCCAGCGCGGATTGTCTCCCAATCTCGAGGCCTCGATCGTCAAGGACCTCGGCACCAAGTTCGAGCAGGAGGCGGTGCGCGTCGTGCGCAACCTCGTCGCCTCAGAAGATCTGACCGCCAATGGCCGCAATGCGCGGCTCAGGCGCCTGCTGAGCCATGCGCAGGTCTATGCGCCCGCTTTCACCATTCGTGGTGGTACCAACGAGATTTTGCGCGGAATCATCGCGCGAGGGATTGGCCTGAGATGAGCGAGAACCGCGCATTCTTCCGCGAAACGGTCGAGCAGATCCTTGCCGACACGCTCGATCAGAGCAGGATCGAGGCGAGCGAACGGCGCATGCTGCCGGCGGCGCTCTACAAGGCACTGGAGGAGAATGGCGTCACCCGAATGCTGGTACCCGAGGGCAAGGGCGGGATCGGCGCGGATATCGGCGATTCCTTTGCGATCCTGCGCGCCATGGGTGCCGCGGCTGCACCCGGACCGATTGTCGAAACGATGCTGGGCAACAAGCTGCTGGCCGAGGCCGGACTTGAACCCGCAGACGGGTTGATCGCGCTTGCCTTTGCCGACGATGGCGCGGCCGTGCTGCATGCGGTGCCCTGGGGCGGCGGCGTCGATCATGTGCTGGCGGTCACCCCGTCCGGAATTTCGCTGAGCGCCTCGGCAAGTTGGGAAATGGAAGCTGCGCTCGATGCGGCGGACGAGCCGCGCGACACGCTGAGAGGGTCACTCGGCGCGATCGTCGCGCTCGACACGTCCGCCACGTTGCGCACCGCCGCCATTCTGCGCGCAGGGCAGATGTTGGGGGCGATCGAATGGACGCTGGCACGCAGCATCGATTATGCGGGTGAGCGCAAGCAGTTCGGCCGTGAAATCTCGAAATTCCAGGTGATCCAGCAGATGCTGGCCGAACTCGCCGCGCACATGCTCGCATCCGCGGGTATTGCTGAAGCAGCGGCGGACGCGGGCAGGGAAACGCTCATCGCTGCCGCTCGCTCGCGGCTGGGCGATGCCGCCGACGCCGCGATCGGCATCGGCCATCAGGTCCATGGCGCGATGGGGTTCAGCAAGGAATATGCGCTCAACCACCGCACGCGCCGGCTGATGGCCTGGCGAGACGATTTCGGCAGCGTCCAGTTCTGGCGGCGCCGCCTCGCCGGCGGGTTCGTGACCTGCAGCCGCGAGGAATTCTGGCCGGCGATCGCCGATACCGGCAACCGGCGCGCAGCCTAGAATGCGCGACTGGTCGCCCCAACGCATCGTCGACCGGTTGCAGATCGAGGAGCAGCTCTATCTCTATTGCCGCGCGATCGACCGGATCGACATGGCTCTGCTCGCGACGGTATTCCACCCCGACGCAATCATCGACAAGGGCGATGGTGCGGTGCCGGTGGCGGATTTCATCGCGACGGTCGCGGCGCGCCACCCCGGCGTTCCCCGTGCGTCGCATATGGTGGCCAATCACCTGATCGAATTCACCGCGGCCGACACCGCATTCGTCGAAAGCTGGTGCCTCGCCGTCGAGCAGCATAGGGGTACCCCGGCGGTCGATCGTATCTACCGTGTCCGCTATGGCGACAGCTTCACGCGGCGCGACGGCGGCTGGCGGATCGCGCATCGCAGCTTCGCTGTCGATCATGTGCTGAACGCGCCGGTCGACCCCGCGCTGATCCTTGACATGGGCGGCCGCTATGAAGGGCAGCGCGACCTCGACGATGTGATCGAACGGCTGCGGCGGGGCGCTCCGGCGCAGCCCTGACCGGTCAATCCAGTTCGATCGCCCTGGTCACCGACTTGGTCAGGCCAAAGCTCGGCATTGCCATGCTGTGCTTGCCGACGCCGCCTGCCACATAGAGGAGGTAATCCTCCGGGCGCGACACCAGCGGCACGAACGGATCACTCACCGAGTCACGGTTGAACGGCGCCATGGCGTCGTAATTGTCGCGGGTGATCCCGACCAGTCGGGACAGGGTGTTGCCCGCATTCGCGAACAGATACTCCTGAACCTCGCGCAGGCCGATGCCGTCGCGCGCGATCGTATCGGCATGTTCGGGGCCGATGCAGATCGCGACCTCGCCATGTCCAAGGTAGCTATTGTTATGGCCCAGCGTCGAGATCGTGCTGACGAAGGTCTTGAGGATGCCTTCTCCGTCCTCGCTGGTATGATTATTGATCTCATGGGGCGCTTCGGAGCCGTGAACGGTGACGGTGCTCACTCCGGGGTCGAACCCTCGGCGGACGTGCAGCGGCTCCCAGGGCGATGCCATCTCGTTTTCGCCCATGCAGAAGGAGAATTTGGCGGGCGTGCCGTGCGTTGCGCGGTCGCCATTTCCCGGTGATCCTCCGGCGATATTGATAAGGATCAGGCGGATCGCCCGTCCGATGGTCGCATTGGCACGCCAGCCCGGCCCCATGCAGTTATAGCCCGAGTTGATGCGCAGCCGCTCGACCGCGGGACCATTGACGACCAGCATCGGCGTGACAGGATGGGTGGTGGCGTTGATGCCATAGAGATTGAATTCGTCCTCCAGCATTGCCTCGCACGCGGCAATCAGCACGGGCAGATATTCAGGACGGCAACCTGCCATGACTGCGTTGACCGCGATCTTCTCGATCGTCGCCTTGCCGTAACCCGGCCCCATCGCGCCAAGCGACTGGCCAGCATCGCGGCGTGTCCCGGCCAGCATCCGCGCCACCCGCGCTTCGGTCGGCGGGATCACGGGCAGCCCGTCGGTCACGCCCAGCTGATAGAGCGCCTCGTTCGCCGCCTCGAAGTCGAGATCGTCGGCCAGGTCGAGATAGCGGTCGTCGGTCATGGATCAGATCTCGCAGAACATGTTGCTACGCGCGAAATTGTTGCTCTCGCCGATATAGCGGTCGGTATAGTCGCTCTCGAGCTGCGCCGCGCTGCCGGTCAGGACCCGCACCACCTGTTCGATCATTCCGTGCGCACGTTCGACAACGATTTCTGCTGCGATATCGCCCATCGGGTGGGGCACCATCACGATTGGAAGTCCGGGCAGGCCCAGTGCGATCGCCTCCTGCTGCCCGAGCACCACGAACGCGTCGCTGTTGATGGTCGTCGTCGGCACGCCGCGCTTTTCCAGCGTTACGCCATCATGGATGCACCAGGACGTGCACGAGCCGCAGTCGCCATAAGCGTTGATCACTGCGTCGCACGCTGCCAGCGCGTCCAGCGTCGCCGCGGGAGCGCCCGGCGACGAGCTGATCTTACGGTAGGCGCGTACCTCCGCCACGCCATGGTCGCGCTGCAGGATTTCGCCTGCCGCCTTGAGCAGCAGCCCCGCATTCTTCTTGGTGTTGTCGAGCAGGCCGATCCTCTTGCCGTTCAGCGTATCGAGCCGCGGGGCGATGGGATGGCGCTCGACGCTGTTCGTGCCGATGGGACTGAGCAGGCGGCCGGTCATGCACTCTCTCCTTCGCGGGCGACGATTCTCCGTCCATCTTCCTGGATCAAGCAACCGGGCGTTTGATCACACAGGTGATGGGCCGGATCGCTGCTGCGATGCTATCGCCGGCACATGATCGTCGATGCGCAGATCCATATCTGGGGAAAGGATTGTCCCGAGCGTCCATGGCCGCGCGCCGGCGCGAATGGCCGGACCGCTCGGGCCCAGCGCGACAATCCTATGACCGCAGCCGAGGCGGTGTCGGCGATGGACGCAGCATGCGTCACCCGCGCAATCCTTGTCCCGCCTTCCTGGGAAGGCGAGCGCAACGACCTCGTTCTCGCCGCCGCCGCGGCGCACCCGGACCGCTTCGCGGTGATGGGGCGTCTCCCGCCCGATCTGCGTTCGCTGGCCCGGTGGCGGCATCAGCCCGGCATGTTGGGCGCCCGGATCATCCTGGGTGCCGAGACTGTCGATCACTGGCTTTGGGCCGAAGCGCAGGCGCAGAATGTCCCGCTCATGATCGCCCCTGCCGGCAAGGTGCCGCTGCTCGCCCGTATCGCGCGTGAATATCCCGCGCTGCGGCTGATCATCGATCATATGGGTGCGCGGGTTCACGAGACCGGCGCAACGGCGTTCGCGCAGGTTGAGGAGGTGATCGCGATGGCCGCGCTGCCCAATGTTGCGATCAAGGCGACCTGCCTGCCCGGCTACAGCGCGGCGGGCCATCCCTGGCCCGACGTCACCCCCTATCTGCGCCGGCTGTTCGACGCCTTTGGCGCCGAACGGACCTTCTGGGGATCGGACCTCAGCCGCCTGCCCTGCCCCTATCCGACGCTGGTGCGCTTCTTCCACGAGGAGCTGCCCTGGCTCAAAGGACAGGCGCGCGATCTGGTCATGGGCGGCGCAATCCTGCGCTGGCTGGATTGGAACCAGCACCGCTCACATCCGCCAACGAACGGCAAAGGAATTGCGTCGCCATGACGAAGCTTCAGGACATCCCGGTAAGAACGATCGACGGCCGCGAGACGCGGCTCGCCGAACATGCCGGCAAGGCGCTGCTGATCGTCAACACCGCCTCCAAATGCGGCCTGACCTCGCAATATGAAGGGCTCGAGGCGCTGTACCGCGCCTATCGCGACCGGGGGTTCGAAGTGCTGGGGTTTCCCTCCAACGATTTCCGCGGGCAGGAGCCGGGAACAGATGCCGAGATCGCCGACTTCTGCCGGTCCGCCTACGCCGTCGATTTCCCGATGTTCGCCAAGATGGTCGTGGCCGGCCCGGACAAGCACCCGCTCTATGCTGCTCTGATCGAAGCGCAGCCTGCCGCCGTCAGCACTAGCGGCGGCGCGATGCGTGCCAAGCTGGAGAGCCACGGCATCGCGGTGAACCCAGCACCCGAAGTGCAATGGAATTTCGAGAAGTTCGTGGTCGCTCCGGACGGTAGCGTCACCGCCCGGTTCGCACCCGATACGCTGCCCGCCGACCCGGCGATCCTCGCAGCGATCGAAGAACAACTTCCGCGCTGATCGAGCATAGATGTGCGCAATCGGCGCGCGGGCGTGACCGGCGCCTGGGCTTGACCCATCATGCCCAAAGCAAGGAAATGAGGTCAGGGGATGAGGACAGTCGACACGGTTGGTGCGGAAACCGACGTCCCATCGGCGGTTTCGCCGCGTATCGCCTGGTTCAGCGTGACGATCCTGCTGCTCGTCGCGATCATGTCGTATCTCGACCGGCAGATCATCTCGCTGATGGTCGAACCGATCAAGGCCAGCCTCGGCGTCAGCGATTTCGAGATCGGACTGCTCCAGGGCGTGGCGTTCGGCCTGTTCTATGCCGTGTTCGGCTTGCCGATCGGATGGCTCGTCGATCGCTATTCGCGGCGCAAGATCATCTATTTCGGCATGACCCTGTGGTCGCTGGCGGCCGGCGCTTGCGGGCTCGCTTCCACCTACACCCATCTGCTTCTGGCTCGTTTCGGCGTAGGTGTCGGGGAGGCGTCGCTATCGCCCGCCGCCTATTCGATGATCGCCGACCTGTTTCCGCCCAGACGCCTGGCCCTGGCGCTGGGCGTGTTCGCAACGGGATCGTCGATCGGTGGCGCGCTCGCCTATATGGCAGGGGGCGCGTTGATCGCGAAGTTCGAGGCGATGGGTGCCATGGCATTGCCCGGTGTCGGCGTGCTGGAGCCGTGGCAGCTGGTCTTCCTCGTCACCGGGCTGCCCGGCGTCGGCATCGCCGCCCTGATGTTCCTCGTTCCCGAGCCGGTTCGCCGGCACCGCAAGCTCGACCTTGACGCTCCCGATCGGGGCGTGATGCACTTCCTCCTCGCCAACCGCCGCTATTTCATCTGTCACTTCCTCGGCTTCGGGCTGGTTGCGGTCATGGCCTATGGCACTGCGGCCTGGGCACCGGCGATGCTGATGCGCCGCTACGGCCTCGGTGTTGCGGAGGTCGGCATCATTCTCGGCACCGTCGGCGCGGTCAGCGGCATTCCCGGTTTCATCTTCGGCGGCTGGTTCGTCGATCGCTGGTTCGCGCGCGGCCAGCGCGACGCGCATCTGCGATACTTCGTCTATGCCTGCCTGATCGGCGTCGCGATGGCGATCATCGCCTTCCAGCTTGCCGATGGCATCCTCTGGCTATTCATCCCCGCCTATGCGCTGCTCCATTTTCTCCAGCCTTTCACCGGCCCGGCCGTCGCGCACCTCCAGATCGTGACGCCCAACGAATATCGCGGGCGCATATCCGCGCTGTTCGTGCTGGTGTTCAACCTGATGGGCATGTGCCTTGGCCCCCCCTCGGTCGCGTTCATCACCACCTTCGTGCTGCACGATCCGATGCAGGTCCATTGGTCGCTGACGATCATGTATGTGGTTGTGGGTCTGTGTGCGGCCGCCCTGTTCAGGCTGGCACTGGCACCTGCGCGGCGGGCGGCAGAGGCCGTGGCATGAAGCTGGCCGGGCGACGGATCCTGATCACCGGCGCGGCCTCCGGCATCGGTCGCGCGACGGCCGAATTATTTGCTCGCGAAGGCGCGGCGCTGGCGCTGCTGGATCGCCGCGACGACCTCTTGCGATCGGCAGCCCAGGCAACCGCTGGAACGGCAATGCTCGCCGATCTGGCGGACGAAGCTCAATTGCTCGCGGCCGTAGCGAAGGCGGCGCAGGCGATGGGCGGAATCGACGGCATCGTGAACAGTGCGGGCATCGCCGGATCGCAGCCGCTCGACGCGCTCGATCGCGAAAGCTGGGACCGGTTCGTCGCGATCAACCTGACCGCGCCCTATCTGATCTGTCGCGCGGCCTTACCCCATTTGCAGGTCACCGGGAACGCGACGATCGTCAATATCGCCTCGGGGCAGGCGCTGTTGCCCAACGCGCCGGGCATCGCTGCCTATGCTGCGACCAAGGCGGGGCTTGTCGCCTTCACCAAGGCACTGGGCGCGGAGCTCGCACCGGGGATCCGTGCCAATGTCATCGCCCCGGGTATCGTCGATACGCCGATGGTTCAGGGCGTGCTTGGTGGCTATGCCAGCCCGGACGACGCGCCATTCGTCCAGCAATATGCCATGAAGCGGGTCGCGCGCCCGTCCGAGCTGGCCGAGGCGATCCTGTTCCTGAGCAGCGAAGCGTCCTCCTATGTCACCGGCACGGTTCTGGCAGTCGATGGCGGCCGCACCTTCCACTGATCAGATGCGGATCTTCGCATCGTTCCAGTAGCGCGCGCGCAAGTCGCGCTTGAGCAGCTTGCCATTGGGCATGCGCGGCAGCGCCTCGACAAAATCTACGCTGCGCGGGCATTTGTATTTGGCCAGCTTCGACTGGCAGTGCGCCACCAGTTCGGCCGCCAGTTCAGTCGATGCCGACTGTCCCGCCGCCAGCTGCACCACTGCCTTCACCTCTTCGCCATATTCGGGATGCGGCACACCGATCACCGCGACATCCTCGATCGCGGGATGGACGGCGAGCACATTTTCCGCCTCCTGCGGGTAGATGTTCACCCCGCCGGCGATGATCATGTTGGTCTTGCGGTCGGTGAGGTAGAGATAGCCCTCCTCGTCCAGATACCCCATATCGCCGATCGTCGTCCAACCGTTGCGGTCATGCGCTTCCGCGGTCTTGGCCGGATCATTGTGATATTCGAACACCGTCCAGTCCGACGCGAAATAGATCACGCCCACCTCGCCGGCCGGCAGCACCGCGCCATCCTCCCCGACGATCCGGACATCGGGCGAGCGCCCCACCGAACCGGGATGTGCCAGCCATTCCTGCGGCGTGATCGCGGTCAGGCCATTGCCTTCGGTCGCGGCGTAGAATTCGTAGAGCACCGGCCCCCACCAGTCGATCATTGCCCGCTTGGTATCCTGCGGACAGGGCGCCGCGGTGTGGACCGCATGCGTGATGCTGCTGATGTCATAGCGGTCGCGATCCGGCGTCTTGAGCATGCGGATCATCATCGTCGGCACCAACCAGGCCTTGTTCACCCGGTATTTCTCGATCGCCTCGAGCGCCTCGAGCGGATCGAAGTCGCGCATCAGCACGACCGTTCCGCCCGACCGGTGGGTCGACATCGCGAAGTTGAGCGGCCCGGCATGGTATAATGGCGAGGGGTTGAGGCAGACCGTATCCGCGTCCCAGGCATAGAGGCCGCGAAGCATCTGGTCGCCCGCGCCAAGCTGGCCGAACGTCGCGCCCGTGATACGGCGCTTGATCCCCTTGGGTCGCCCGGATGTGCCGGACGAATAGATCATCGAGGAGCCTTCGAGCGACGCATAGTCGGCAGCCGCTGGCGGGTTGCCGTTTTCGGGCGCAAACCCGGAGGGACCACCGCAATCGCACAGCCAGATCGCCACATCGGCACAGGTCTCGGCCACCCCCGTCAGCACGTCGCGCCTTGCCTCACTCGACAGGATCGCGCGTGCGCCGCAGTCCTGCACGATATAGCTGACCTCGTCGGCGGTCAGATGCCAGTTGACCGGCGTGTAATAGAGGCCGGCGCGCTGCGCGGCCCAGGCCGCGACCAGAAAGTCCGCGCGATTTTCCATCAGGATCGCGACATGGTCCTCGGCCTTGATGCCCTGTGCCGCGAGCTGGCCGGCCAGCGCATGCGAACGCGCCTCGAGTTCGGCATAGGTCAGCAGCGTGCCCGCGCCCGCCATGATCACCGCAGGCCGGTCGGGCGTCTCATTTGCATGGTGCGCGAGATGCGGCAGCGTGGCTTTGCTCATGAATTCCTCTCCGGCTTTGCGCTACCCTTTGCCGCATCTCGTACAGGAACAAGAGATAAGGCCGCTCCATCACCCATATGCTGAATGACGCGGCGATATGTGCGCGCGGGCAAGGCTGGCCTATCCCGCCGCGATGACCCCACGATATCCCAAGATGGAATTCGGCTCGGTCGATCCGCACTGGTCGCGCAACAGCGAACTGGCGCAGCATTGCAATGCGGCGTCGATCGTACCCTCGCACATCGAGCCCTATCTTGTCCGGGTGATGCTCAAGGCTCAGCCCAGCGTGGCACGTCACGACCCGCAACTCTCGCGCGACATCGAGGTCTTCAACAAGCAGGAAGTCGAGCATTGCAAGCGCCACAATGCTTTCAACAAGATGCTGCGCGAAAAGGGCTATCCCGGCCTGATCGATTTCGAGAAGCGGCTCGCGGCAGAATACAGGGACTGGCTCGAGAACCGGTCCCTGCGCTTCAACCTCGCTTATTCGGAAGGCTTCGAGGCGATTGGATCGAGCAATGCGGAAACCTTCTTTCAGGTCCTTCCGCTGCTTGAACGTAGCGCCGACCCAGCTGCGCTCGAGCTCTGGAAATGGCATCTGGCCGAAGAGTTCGAGCACCGGCACGTCTGTTTCGATGTCTATCACACGCTTTACGGGCGCGGTCCCCTTGCCTGGCTCTATCGCTGTTGGGGCTATCTCTACGCTTATCGCCACCTGACCCGCTTCATGGACAGCGTGGCCGATTATCTGATCGCGATCGACCGGGAAGGCATGTCGGAGGCGCAGCGGGAGAAGTCGAGGATCAGGGTTGCGAGCCACCGCAAGATGACCCGCAAGCGCGACCTGAAACAGATGCTCACCGTGCTGTCACCCTTCTACAACCCGTCTCGCAAACAGCCTTCAGCGGCCATGACTGCCTATCTCACATCGCTCGCCCCGCCGGGCTGAACCAGCCACCGCAGCATATCCGTGATCGTTCGGCTCAAGGAAGGAATTGACGTTTCGTCACATTGAACGGCGCGGCAGGATGCCGGCACGTCCGGCGGGTTCGGTAATTTGGCTCAGCCGGACGGACAGCAAAACAAAGCAAAACAAAACATCATGGGGAGGAACGTCGCATGACCCGCTTCACACGAATCCTGTTGGCACCGCTCGTCATGGGCATCGCCGCGGGCACGGCACCGGCATTTGCCCAGACCAGCGTGCCTGACGCCCAGGTCGATCCGCAGCTCGAGCGCGGCACGCCGGAGATCGTCGTCACTGCGCGCCGTCGCGAGGAACGGCTGCAGGACGTACCGCTCGCGGTGACCGCACTCACCTCGGATTCGCTGGTCGAAGCGAACATCGTCACGGTCGCAGATTTGCCCCAGAAGGTGCCAGGCCTCACGATCCAGCCCTCGGCATTCGGCTCAAACGTGCTGCAGGTCGCGATCCGCGGCCAGCGCCAGTTCGATCCCTATATTACCAAGGATCCGGCGGTGGCGGTATATTTTGCCGATGTCGTACAGAACCGTCCGCAGGGACTGAACTCCGCCTTTTTCGACGTAGCATCGGTTCAGGTGCTGAAGGGGCCGCAGGGGACGCTGTTCGGCCGCAACACCACCGGCGGCGCGATGCTGATCACGCCGCAGGCGCCGACCGATCGTTTCGAGGGCTATGTCGTCGGCGGCTACGGCAACTACGATGCCTGGCGGCTCGAAGGCGCAGTGAACGTCCCGCTGGCAGACTGGGCCAAGCTGCGCGTCGCCGGATCGCTCCAGCGTCGCGACGGGTTCACCAACAATGTCACCACCGGCCAGCAACTCGATGACGAGCACAAGGACAATTGGCGGGTGTCGCTGACCCTGTCACCGGCGGATGGTATCGAGAACCGGACGGTTGTCAGCGGATTCCGCGCCGACGAAAACGGCATCGGCTATAAGCTGCTCGGCCGGCTTCCGGGGATCGGGTTTGGTTCCGCCCCCAACGTGGTCGCCGAACTCGACCGGGTGAACGCGCTGCCGTTTCACAGTACGACCAGCGACCTTGTCCTCGAGACGAAGATCAAGACCTTCTCGGTCTCGAACGTGACCGAGATCGACATCGCCCAAGGGGTCACGCTCAAGAACATCGCGGGTTATCGCTTCGTAAGTTCCAGCATCCCGTTCGATCTTGACGGCTCGAGCCTGACATTCACCGATGCAGCCGGCAGCATCATTCCCTATTTCCCGTCGCGTGAAGACATGACGGTGCGGCAATATAGCGATGAGCTTCAGTTGCTTGGCACGATCTTCGGCGGCAGCCTCGACTATATCCTGGGAGGCTTCTATTTCCTCGAGCGCGGCAGCGACCGCCAGCAGACCGGCGGCCAGGGCGGTGTCTCCGCCGGCGGCATCTATCAGGGCGACCGCGTGACCTTCGCCGACCCGGTCCGCAATCAAAGCTATTCGGCCTTTGCCCAGTTCACCTGGCGCCCGGCCTTCGCGCCCGGGCTTTCGCTCACCGCGGGCGGACGGCAGACCCATGATCTTCGCCAACTCACAACACGCAACATCGTCAGCAATGGCAGCTGTCGGCTGGTCAATGGCGCCGGCGTGCCGTTGAACCCGTGCATGACCTCTTATTCAAAGAGCTATGACAAGTTCACCTATTCGCTCACCGCGGACTATAAGATCGCACGCGGCGTACTGGTCTATCTCGCCCATCGCACCGGCTATCGCACGGGTGGGTTCAACATTTCCGCGACGACGCCGGCCCAGTTCACGCCGTTCCTGCCCGAGGACGTGACCGACTATGAAATCGGCATGAAGACCGATTTCCGCATGGGTACCGGCAGCGGACGGTTGAACATTGCCGCCTATACCCAGGACTATCGCAACATCCAGCGCAACCAGGGGTCGCTCATCAACGGGGTCTTCACCCAGACGATCGTCAATGCGGCGGAAGCGACGATCAAGGGCTTCGAGGTCGAGCTGCAGCTTCAACCGGTCGATTTCATCGATTTCGGCGTCAATATCGCCCATGTCGATGCAGCCTATCGCCGCTGGATCGCCAACGGCGTCGATCTTTCCGGCTCGCAATTTGCCGGAACGCCGGAATGGACGATCGGCGCCAATTTCGGGCTGCGTATACCGCTCGGCAATGCCGGAGAGCTCGCGCCGCGGGTCGATCTCTACCATCAGACAAAGACCAACATGTCCGACAATAACTGGGTCGCGGCGCAACAGCGCGTGTCCCCGACGTCGATCATGCGGGACTATACGCTGGTGAACGCGCGGGTCGACCTGCGCGATATCGGCGGCAGCCGCATCAGCGCCAGCCTGTGGGCCAAGAATCTGCTCAACGCCGAATATATCGCAAGCGGCACCGAGCTGGCCAATACAGGCCTTGGCTACACGGCAGGGTTTGTCGGTGCGCCACGCACCTATGGCTTCGAGGTCCGGTTCGAGTTCTGAAGGGATAGGCGTCGAACAGAAAGGGGAGCCGGTTTCGACCGGCTCCCCTTTTTCGTTGCCGATGGGAGGCGAGGTTCAGACCGGCTCGGTTTCGGCGAACAAGCGCCGGATCGCGCCCAGATCGGCCTTCAGCGACGTCGTGCGCGGCAGCTGGTCTAGGATGAGGATGCGGGCCGGCACATGGTGCACGACCAGCATCTTCTTGGCGTAGTCGCGCAGCGCTTCCTCGCCGACGCGGGGTGCACCGTCACGCAGCTCGACCGCTGCGACAGGAACCTCGCCCAGCCGTACGTCGGGCAGGCCGACAACGGCCGCATCAAGGACTGAAGGGTGCTCCTGTAAAGCCGAAACGATCTTTTCAGGCAGCACCTTGAAGCCGCCCCGGACGATCGCACCGTCGCCGCGCCCGCGGTGAAAGACGAAGCCGTCCATATCGATCGTCACCAGGTCGGTGGTACGGATCCAGCCTTCCTTCACTACCGGCACGATCGCTTCGAGATATCCGACCTCGCCGGCAGCCACGGGTTCGCCCGTCTCGGGATCGGTGACACGCAGTTCGATGCCGGGAAGCGCCTTTCCAATCGCGCCGCGCTTGCTGTCGCGATAGGCTTCGTAGAGCGCCGGCGTCCAGCTGATGATCGTCCCGCAAAACTCGGTCGCACCATAGGCCCAGATGACCTTGAGGTCATAGGCTGCTTCGAACTCGTCCTGCAGCTCAGGTGAAAAGGCGGCGCCGCCGCCGAAGAAATATTGAACGCTCGACATGTCCTCGCGCGTCACGCCCGCATCGAGCGCCATTCGCGCAACCGTCGGCGGGCCGCTCAGGAATTTGGGGCGATGCTTGCGCACCGCCTCGATCCACTCGGGCACGTTGAACTTGTCGAGCAAGGTCGTGTGCCGTTCGAGCATGACCCCGGCTACCAGATTGCACATCCCGCCGATGCCGCCATAGGGCCAGGTGAGGATATCGGGCTCGGGATCGATGCCCGTCCGCGCTGCGGCGACACTCTCCACGGCGCGCGTCAGCATGCGGAAGGGAAACAGAATCCGCTTTGGCTTTCCGGTCGTGCCGCTCGACAGGATCTCGATGCCGCGTTCCCCTTCGATCAATGGACGAGGCCCGGGTTCCATCCGTTCGAAACCCGCAGCCGCCTCGATCGCGATCGCATCGTGGTCGAGCAGGATCGCAGCAGCGCCTGTTGCACGAACCGCCGCTTCGAGCGCCGGGGTCCAGTCCCCCACGTCCGCGATCACCGCACCGAACCGCGTTTCCTCGACCTCCGCTGCCATCGCTTCAGGCGACTGGATCGCATAGATGGTGGTCAGTGCCCTCCCATAGGCAATGAGTCCGAGCATTGCCGCCGCGTGAAGCGGCCGATTGCGCACGACGACACCGATTCGAGCAGCGTGAGGCACCAAAGCCGCGTCGAGGAGCGCTATCGTCCGCTCGGCAATCGTATTGATCTCACCGCGCGGGTAATCGCGTCGGCGATATTCAAACAGGCTTTGTTCCGGCGCGCCGTTCAGCGAGGCCCGCAGTTGCGCAATGAAATTCATGCACCTCACCTTCATGGTTCGCATCGAACCTATCCCGCCCTGTTTCGGCTCGAAAGCCAGAGCCCGCGATACGGCGCATTCAGCATAAGGCTGATGCTTCGGCCAATGCGGACAAGATATTGGTCAACCTGCCCAACCAGACCGTATGGCCAGCCAAAGCGCGCGGTATTTGATGCCGATCGATGAGGCCGGGGCCGCACGGTGAAGGTCAAGTCTATCGGGACGGCCTGGGTGCCGCGAATGAAGGAAGCATCACTGTCTGATCCGGCGGCTTTCGGATCGGTCGCAGCCGCAGTCGCAATGCTTCTTTGCGCGCCACAAACTCAAGCCGGAGGAAGGTAAGGCAGATGGCGATCAGCTATGACATCTTGATCGTGGGAGCGGGGCATGGGGGCGCGCAGGCGGCGATCGCGCTGCGGCAGGCCAGGTTCGAGGGCAGCATCGCGATCGTCGGCGACGAGCCCGAGCTGCCTTATGAGCGCCCGCCGCTGTCCAAGGAATATTTCTCGGGCGAGAAGGCGTTCGAGCGCATCCTGATCCGCCCCGCCGCCTTCTGGGACGAGCGCAAGGTCGATATGCTGCTCGGGCGTCGCGTCGTGCGCGTCGATCCCGAGGGGCACAGCGTCACCACTGAAGACGGCGAGACGATCGGCTATGGCCATCTGATCTGGGCGGCGGGTGGTTCGCCGCGGCGGCTCGGCTGCGACGGGGGCGATGCCATGGGCGTCCATACCGTGCGCACCCGCGCCGATGCCGACCGCATGGTCGCCGAGCTGACCGACGTCGCTCAGGCCGTGGTGATCGGCGGCGGCTATATCGGGCTTGAGGCGGCGGCGGTTCTGGCCAAGGCGGGCAAGAAGGTCGTGCTGCTCGAGGCGCTCGACCGCGTGCTGGCGCGCGTTGCGGGCGAACCGCTGTCGCGCTTCTTCGAGGCCGAGCATCGCGCGCACGGCGTCGATGTCCGGCTCGGCGTCGCGGTCGACTGCATCGAGACCGACGGCGACAAGGTCACCGGCGTCCGCCTCAAGGACGGCCACGTCATCGCGGCGCAGATGGTGATCGTCGGCATCGGCATCGTCCCCGCGGTCCAGCCGCTGATCGACGCAGGTGCCGAGGGCGGCAACGGCGTCGCGATCGACGGGCATTGCCGCACCTCGCTGCCCGATGTGTTCGCGATCGGCGACTGCGCGCTCCACGCCAACCATTATGCCGACGACATGCCGGTGCGGCTGGAATCGGTCCAGAACGCCAACGATCAGGCGACCGTCGCGGCCAAGACCATCGCGGGCGTCGAGGCGCATTATGACGCAGTGCCGTGGTTCTGGTCGAACCAGTATGACCTGAAGCTCCAGACCGTCGGCCTCTCCACCGGCCACGACGCCACCATCGTCCGCGGTGATCCCGCGACCCGCAGCTTCTCGGTCCTCTACTCGAAGGAAGGCCACATCATCGCGCTCGACTGCGTCAACGCCACCAAGGACTATGTCCAGGGCCGCAAGCTGGTGGTCGAGCGGCGGGCGATAGACCCTGCGCTGCTCGCCGATTCGAAGATGCCGTTGAAGGGCTTGGCCGAATAGGGTGGCGTCGATTTCCTAATCTCGTTTCAAACGGCAAGTTGGAAGCGGAGCGGAGAGAAATGCCGCAGCAAGACGAAAATTATGCGGCCCATATGAAGCAGGAACGGGCCATAACCACGAATGATACATGTGCCCGGCTCGTCAGAAGTTGGCAGAGCATTGCCAATGCATAGCCGACGACGCATTGCGCGAGATCGGACGGCTCGAACCGGTTAGCTACCCGCCGAGCCGAAACACGCCCTCACTTCATCCTAGAAGGAGCGATCTGCGAAAGCTGCCCTTATGATGCGGCTGGCGCCGGCCCGGGGAGCCGACGCCAGTAAATATGGTCAAGGATGACGGTCTATTCAGGGCTCTTCGCGGCCTTCTCGATGATCGCGGCGACGGCGGCGGGCTTCGAGACGTAGAGCGAGTGGCTGGCCGCGACTTCCTCGACCCTGGCACCGGCACGGGCGGCCATCTGCCGCTGGGCTGCGGGCGGGATCATCTTGTCCTCGCTTGCCACCAGATACCAGCTCGGCTTCACCCGCCAGGCCGGGGCGGTCACCTTGCCGTCGAGCGCGGCGACGCCCCAGGGGACCTGCGAGTCCGCCATGAACGCCGCGAGATCGGGGCGGACGTCCGCCGCGAAGGAGGCTGCGAACTTGACGCTGTCGAGGAACAGGAAGCCGTCCTTGGGCGGCAGGATCGGCGGCACCGGAGCACCCGGCGCGGGGTTGGCGATCAGGCTGGAGACCGACTCGCCCTTGTCCGGCGCGAAAGCGGCGATGTAGACGACGCCGGCGACCTTGGGATCGGTACCCGCTTCGGAGACGACCACGCCGCCATAGCTGTGGCCGACCAGGATCACCTTGCCATCGGCGGCGGCAATCGCACGCTTGGTGACCGCGACGTCATCCTCGAGCGAGAGCGTCGGGTTCTGGACGATCGTCACCTTGTAGCCGTCCTTCTTGAGGATCTTGTAGACGTCCATCCAGCCCGAGCCATCGACGAAGCCGCCATGGACGAGCACCACCGACTTGACCGGCTCGGCGGTCTTGTCCTGGGCGATGGCGGGAGCAGCACCCAGAGCGAGCGAGGCAGCGGCGGCGAGGAGAAGCTTGTTCGACTTAGTCATGATCAATCTCCTTTCATTTGCTTCCGCGATATTCATTATCGCGATAATGTTTAGCTACATCCGCTGGATCGGTCTTGTCCAGCATTAAATTATCGCGATATACATTTTGTGATAAATGCCTGATTCGAAAGTGAGGATTTGATGGCCCGGACCACCAGCGAACCGCTGCCGCTCGATGCGCAGCTCTGCTTTTCGCTCTATTCGACGACGATCGCGATCAACCGGCTCTACAAGCCCATGCTCGATTCGCTCGGCGTGACCTATCCGCAATATCTGGTGCTGAGCACATTGTGGGAGAAGGACGGCCAGACGATCTCCGCGATCGCCGACCGGCTCGCGCTCGAGCCGAGCACGATCACCCCGCTGATGAAGCGGCTCGAGGCAGCCGGGTTCGTCTCGCGCCAGCGCAACCCGGCCGACGAGCGCCAGGTGCAGGTCTTCCTCACCGCCAAAGGTAATGGCCTGCGCAGCGAAACCGCCTGCCTTACCGATGCGCTGCTCCGCAATTCTGGGTTCGAGGTGAAGGAGATGATCGCGCTCAACGAGCAGGTACAGCGGCTGCGCGATGCGCTGGCAGGAACATCGTAAGCAGCTGTCCTGGCTCCCACCCAAATACCAGGTTGACTTCCAAGCATCGGAGGCACCGGGTACCGGAGGCGACAAGGGCTCCGATGTGGGGCTTCAGATCGCGCGACAGCTTTCCGCTCACATTGCGGTCATTTGGGTCCGCTGATAATTGCTATCGTTCACCCGCCTTCAATGAGGCAGTGGATTTCCAAGCGAGCATGTTAGTTCACATTCTGCCTTACACCCGCAAAGCTCATCGTACGCGGGAAGGCCTGTCGGTCCGGATCCCGTCAACTCAAGCGACCAGCAACGCTGTGGATCGTCGAGAATGATCGCAAACGATGTCCGCCTCCGCCCTCTTACCGCCAGAGTGGCGCAACGGCTCAGACGTCTCTCGCTGGCACGCGGTCAAGACGTATTCCTGGGTTCGGAAAAGGAGCTGATGGCCACATTTGGCGTCAGCCGCCCTACCTTTCGACAAGCGGTCAATCTTGTTGCGCACGAACAGCTTGTGGAAGTTGTTCGTGGCACAAGAGGAGGCATCTACAGTCGCCGTCCAGACATTGGGGGCGTAATTGGACCAGCCACAGCATATTTGATGACCCGAAGGACAACATTGCGTGACATGTTGGAAATTACCGGGAGTCTCATCGATGCGGCCAGTCTCCAAGCGATCTCATGCAATGACCCTGAAATGTGCGAACGAGCACAATCCCTTGTGAATCAAATGTTGTGCCCTTCCCGTGCCCAGACACTCGAGCAATTTCAGGATGAAGAATTCCAGACCATTTCCTTATTAGGTGAGATGGCCGGAAACCCCGCAACCGAGCTGCTTTTAAAAACACTATATGCTGTAGGGATCGCAGCATTCCCATCAATATTTAGAGATAAATCTGAATTGATGCAGCGTCGCCGAATAGGCAGAGCGCGAATGATGGAGGCTGTTCTGAAGAAGGATATGGTCTCCTTATCGCACATCAACACCAGCAACAGAATCGTCTCGGAAGCCAAAATCGATGAAGCTCTTCTGAGCCAAGAAATGGTCATGTTGTGGGATGCCGATATCTGACCCTTAATCGACGTCGGCAAATGATGCCGGCGACATACGTGCTGGCGAACATTACTTCACGCGGGTCGGGTCCGCCGATCAGCACCGCTTGTGCGTCGGATTCCATCGCGAGGGCATGAGCGGCAGCTAGGCTCCGGCTTTCGCTGAGCAGCGTCTTCGCATCCGGATCACGCGCGGGCATTGTGCAGCAGTCTGCTGCGCCAATGCCACGGCGGCTCCTGCGGGCGAAGGGCCCAGCGTCGCGAAGACACCCAGTGCCTTCGCCTTCGCGCCGGAAAGCACGCACGCGGCATACACCAATAGGCGACGCGTATCTTCCGGCAGGAACCACATCAACATACCCGCTATATCCGGAACGGCGCCCAACAACCGACAGCATGGCACTAAAGCGCGATGCAAGCGCGCCGCTATCGGCCTCGACCGATCGCAGCTTGTCGGCATTGGCATCGTGACCTGTTCGCCGAGGTCGGGCGGCGGGGCGGCGGCGCGCCGATCCCCTGCGCTGCACCCGTCACGATAATGCGCCGGCCAGCGAGCCCCTTGGGTTTGGTCATCGGGCCTTCTCAGTCGCCGGGGCCGGGATTGCCCCGGACGAGTCGCCCAGCGTCCAGCCGCCATCGCAGCCGAAGATCGCGCCGGTCACATAATTTGAGGAATGACTGGCAAGGAACATCGCCATGTTCGCCACATCGGCCTTCTCACCGAAACGGCGTAGCGCGATCTTTTGCGTCCAAGCGGCTTTATCCGCCGCGGTCGGTGTAAGCCGCGCCATGCCTTCGGTTTCGCTGATCGGGCCCGGCGAGATCGCGTTGACGCGGATGCCAGAGGGCCCCCATTCCATTGCCAGGACCTTGACGAGCATGTTGATCCCCGCCTTTGCGGCGCAGACATGCGACTGGTGCATCACAGGACTGACGGCCTGCCCCGCGCTGATCGCGATCAGCGACGCGCCCGGTGCGTTGAGGAAGCGGTGGCTTGCGCGAAAGACGTTGAACGTCCCGATCAGGTCGATGTCAATAACAGTACGAAAGGCATTGGACGACATGCCGCTCGCAGGCGCCAGGAAGTTACCTGCGGCCCCGGAGATGACGATGTCAATCGGCCCGAGCCGGTCGTGGGTTTCGTGGAGTGCCCTTTCCACAGCATCATAGGCGCGAACGTCCATCGACTGGCCCAGCGCCTGCGCGCCTTCGGCCCGAAGGATTGCGACGGCAGCAGCAGCCTTGTCCGCATTGCGGCCGGCCACTCCCACGCGCGCGCCGGCCCGCGCAAAGGCTTGAGCGATGCCCAGATTGATCCCGCTCGTGCCGCCCGCAATGAAGGCGGTCTTCCCAGCGAGCAGCTCCGTGCGAAACGGCTCCCCGCCTATCATCCTTTGATCCGCACCGGCAGCTTCACAGGGCTGCGCACGAGATTGGAGAAAGCATAGGTCGGTGCCTGCAACACCTCTATCTCCATGTTGCGGGCAAGAACTTCCTCCCACAATATCCGCAACTGCATCTCCGCCAATCGCGAGCCGATGCAGCGATGCGGCCCCATGCCGAACGACAGATGCTGCCGCGCATTGGGGCGATCGACCTTCAATATGTCGGCATCAGGAAACACCGCCTCATCGCGATTGCCGGAGATATAGTACATCGCCACGCGGTCTCCCTCCGCGATCCGCTTGCCCCCGACCTCGACGTCGCATGTCGCGGTTCGGCGTTCGTAGAGCACCGGTGTCTGGAAACGGATGATCTCCGATACGGCGTTACCGAGCAGCCTAGGATCGGCCTTCAGCTTCGCCCATTCGTTCGGGCTCTGGCTCAGCCCCCATAGGCCGCCTGACATCGAGTTGCGCGTGGTATCGTTGCCGCCGACCAGGAAAAGGCCGAAAACGCTGGTGATTTCCTGAAGCGATGCGTCGCGCATGTCGGGGTCATGGGCGAGAAGCGAGATGATATCGAAGCCCCGCTCCTCCTCCTGCCGCCGCTTCCAGGTACCGACCATGCTCATGTAGAAATCGCGCATGACGTCCTGTCGCTCTTCCTCGCTGCGGATCGGGCTGTCAGGATCTTCCAGATCGGCGGTGAGGACGTCGGACCAGTGCACCAGCTGGCGACGCTGCTCGATCGGGTGCCCGAACAGCGTCGCCAACATCATCGATGTCAGTTCGATTGACACCATATCGACCCAGTTGAACTCCTCGTTGCGCGGCAGCGTATCGAGAAGTCGGCCGGCGCGTTCGCGGATCAGCGTTTCCATCTGCGCCAGGCTTTTGGGCGCAACGATCGGCGTCACGCTCTTGCGTTTGGCCGTATGGGCGGGCGGATCCATCTGCATGAAGCTCTGGCTGGAGGTGCGGTTCTCCAGCGTCACGCCGCCGCGCGTATAAGATGAGGAAAAGGTCGTGGGGTCGGTATCGACGCGCACGATATCCTCATAGCGGGTCACCGCCCAATATGGCCCGGTCCGGCTGTGCGAACAATAATGTACGGGGTCTTCCTCGCGCAGTTTCGCGAACAGAGGCCGCCACGCATCGTCGCGATACAAGGCAGGCTGGCTGACGTCGATCGCTTCAATGGCTACCGTCTCAGCATCCAGTCCGGTCATCGCAATACCTTTCTATTGGCCTTCCGGCACCAGCACGATGAGTCCGTCGAGGGACGGCTCGCAAATAACCTGACATGCGAGGCGCGAATTCGCCTGCACGTCGGCGGGCGCGCCTTCGAGCATCGCACCCTCGACCGACCCCTCCGGCGCGCGGCCGACGCGATCGATCCACTCCTCGTGAATATAAATGTGGCAGGTCGCGCACGCGCACTGACCGCCGCAATCACCATAGATACCGGGAACCCCGTTATCGACTGCGGCCCGCATCACGCTTTCCCCCGCGGCGATATCCACCGCGATCTCCGGTCGATCCACCAGAGTGAATGTCACGCGCATATCCCTCTCCATCATCGGCGCGAAGCATCAGAACCATGCGCCTTTAAATAGCTACCTATTTCAATGAGGGGTGTTGTGCCATCCAGTGATGCGATTGCGCACATTGATGATGCGCGGACAGGAGAGCGATGGTGAAGCACGGCAGGCTATTGGTAATCGGGGCGACCGGAGATGTCGGGCTGGGCATCGTATCGGCGGCACTTGCCAGCGGACGTTCGGTGGTCGCGGCGGGACGGAGCGCCGATAAGCTGGACGAACTTGCGGCCAGCGAGGCTTCGGAGCGACTCGCTGTCATCGTCGGCGATATCGCGACCGAAGCCGGCGCCACCGCGCTCTGGGAAGAGGCAGTGACAAAATTCGGCGGCATCGATGCCGTGGTCGTCGCGGTCAATGCCCCCGCCCGGCTGCAGCCGCTGATGGAGATGGATGTCGACGAGCTCTCGGCGATCGCCGCAGCAAATCTGTTCACGCATTTCATCGCCGCAAAGACTTTTCTGCCCCGGCTTTCTGACGATGGACTGTGCATCGGCATCGGCGGCGGCACCGCGGACTTCATCGTCCCGAAAATGACCTTCATCTCGATGATGCAGGCGGCGTTGCGCATGATGTATCGCGGCATCGCGCGCGAACGTAAAGGTGGGGCCGAGCTGCGCGAACTAATGATCGTTTCCATGGTCAACGGCCGGAGCAAGCGTGAACGGGCGCAGCCCGAATGGCTCACCGAGATCGAGGTCGGTCGCCATGTCTGCGCGATCCTCGACAGGCCGGACGAATTCCCCGGCCCAATATTGAAGCTGACCGCGCGCGAGCAGGTGGGCCGTTCCGAGCGGGAGGTATGACGATGGACGATCAGCCATCGGTGCTCCGGGTGGAGCGACACGGATCCGTCGCGATCCTGACCATTGATGATCCTGCCACGAAGAATGCATTGAGCCCGCTGCTCACGCGAGAAATCGTCAGCGCCTGCGACAACGTGAACGCGGATATCGGGATACGTTGCGCTATCCTGACGGCGGCGGGCAATGTCTTCTGCGCGGGCGGCAACCTCAAGGACATGTACGCTCGTACGAACCATTTTGCGGGAAACGCTGCCGAAATCCGTCGAACCTACCTGACCGGCGTTCAGACGATCGCGCGCGCTCTCTATGATCTCGAGGTGCCGATCATCGCCGCGGTGAACGGGCCCGCCATGGGCGCGGGGATGGACTTCGCCACCATGTGTACTTTGCGGATCGCTTCCGAAAGGGCCGTGTTCGCGGAGAGCTTCATTAAGCTGGGTCTCACCTCGGCGGCGGGAGGTGCATGGTTTTTGACCCGTGCAATTGGTGCCGCTGCCGCCGCAGAGATGGCGCTGACCGGCGACTCCATCGATGCGCACCGCGCGCTGGAATTAGGGCTCGTATCGCGGGTCGTGCCGGCAGAGGCGTTGATGGATGAGGCACTGTCGCTCGCCAATCAAATCGCACGGCATCCGGCGCACTCCATCAGGCTGAATCGCCGACTGCTCCGCGAATCCGAACGGCTCGACCTGCCCGCCGCACTCGAAATCGCAGCCGCGATGCAGGCGGTCGTGCAGCAGACCGACGACCAACATGAGGCCGTTGCTTCAGCCGTGGAGAAACGCGCGCCCGCCTTCACAGGACGATAGTCGTGCGCGAGAGCGACGAAAGGTGATCAGACCATGGGGATCGAGCAAGCCCATCGGCACTATGTCGGCGGCGGCTTTGTCGCGGGCAAAGGCACGCGCTTCACCGTCACCAATCCCTCAGACGGCTCGGATTTCGCCGCGGTGACCGGCGTATCGGGGGACCAAATCGGCTACGCGATCGCAGCCGCGCGAACTGCCTTCGACGACGGTCCATGGCCGGCGATGCCGGCCATGGACCGCGCGGCCTGCCTCAGGGCCATGATCGCCTGGCTGAACGGCAATCGGCAGCGGATCGAAGACATTTTGGTCGCGGAGGCCGGTGTTGTTCGGACATCAGCGGTACGGGCCGGTCAGCTTGACCTGCCGCTTAAGCACGCCACCGATCTGATCGATCTGTTTCTCAAACTGCCGGAAGTCGAGGACAATCCGCTTCCGCTGGGCGAGCGTTTCACCGGTTCGACCACCGTCCAGAGCTTCCGGCGTTATGAGCCCATCGGCGTGGTCGTCGCCATTTCGGCATATAATTTTCCGTTCGTCATCAGCATCTGGAAGGTGATTTCCGCACTGATCGCCGGCAATTGCGTGATCCTGCGGCCCAGCCCGCTGACCCCACTTTCGTCGCTGATCTTGGGCGAGGCGGCGGAGGCCGCAGCGCTACCGCCAGGCGTCTTCAATGTCCTGGCTGAAGCCAGCTCCGATGGCGCAATCCTGCTCGGCACCGATCCGGCGATCGACATGATAAGCTTCACCGGATCGACCTTGGTCGGGCAACAGGTCGCCCGGCAGGCCGTCGGAACGATGAAACGGGTGCAGCTCGAACTGGGCGGCAAATCGGCGCAGATCTATTTGCCCGACGCCGCCGGACTCGCCGGAACCGCCGGCAATCGTGCTTGCGTACCCCATTCCGGCCAGGTCTGCGTCGCAGGCACGCGGATTTTCGTGCCGCAGGAAGCCAAGCCCGAGATCCTTGTCACAATAGCTGACATGCTCTCTGGGGTTGTCATCGGCCCGGCCGACGATCCGAAGACGGTGATGGGGCCGCTCATCAACGACGACGCCGTGCAGCGCTGCGAAGATTTCGTGAAGATCGCGGTCGATGCCGGAGCTCGGGTTGTCTGTGGCGGTACGCGGCCGCCCCGGCCGACCCGCGGCCACTATTTTGCGCCGACCATCCTGGATTTGGACGACATGACCAATCCCGCCGCGCGCGCGGAAATATTCGGCCCGATCGCCTGCGTCATCGGTTACCGCGATATCGATCATGCCGTGGCGATGGCGAACGATACCGCCTACGGCCTGTCCGGCCACGTCTTCGGCAAGGACGTACAGACTGCGGTCGATGTCGCCTGTCGACTGCGAACCGGTACGGTCAACGTCAACGGGAGCGCGCTCAGTGCCTTCGCGTCCGGAGGGGGGCGCCGGCTGAGCGGAGTTGGCCGCGAGCGTGGCATAGAAGGGTTGCGCATCTTCCAGGAAGTCAAATGCGTCAACGTGGTCAGCTGAGCGATGCAGTATAGCCACATCGTCGTCGGCGGCGGATCGGCGGGCTGCGTGATGGCGAGCCGCCTTTCGGAAAGAGGCGCCAACAAGGTCCTGCTGATCGAAGCGGGCCCCGACACGCCGCCGGGGATGGAGCCGGCCGCGATCCTCGACGGCTATCCCGGCAGCGCCTATCTCGACGCGCGCTTCACCTGGATTGATCGCCGGATCACGATCGACCCGCTGGGCAATCGCGCCACCGGGGTCGATCTGCCGCTGCGCCGATACGAGCAAGGGCACGTGTTGGGTGGAGGATCCGCCATCAACGGCCAACTCGCCAATCGCGGTTTGCCATGGGACTATGACGGCTGGGTTGCACGCGGCGCGGAGGGATGGGGCTGGAGCGACGTGTTGCCCTATTTCCGCAAACTCGAAACCGATCTCGATTTTGATGGACCGCTGCACGGGAAGAGCGGGCCACTCCCGATCCGCCGCATACCGCAATCGCATTGGCCGGGGCAGGCGCTTGCCTTCGCTAAAGCATTTTCGGCGGCGGGACTACCACTGCTCGCCGACCAGAACGCGGAATTCGCGGACGGTCACTTTCCGTTGCCGATCTCGAATGTCGACGGGCACCGCGTCACCGCCGCGATGGCGTGGCTCACCCCGGCCGTCCGCGCGCGCGCCAACCTGCACATCCGGACCAGCACGCGCGTCGATGCGCTGCTGTTCGATGGTCGCAGGGCGATAGGGGTCAGAATCGGCGCGGAGGAGATATCCGGCGCACAGATCATCCTGTCGACCGGCGCGCTCTTCACGCCGGAATTGCTGCTACGCAGCGGCATCGGCCCTGCGGACGATCTTCAAGCGCTCGGTATCCGGGTACGGATCAACTCGCCTGGCGTCGGGCGCGGACTCTCGGATCATCCGTCGATCGCGATCGCCTCCTATCTGCCGTCGGCCTCCCGCCTGCGGCACGAGCGCCGGCATATCATGCTGGGCGTCCGCTTCTCGAGCGATCCCGCCCGCTATCCGGCGGGAGATATGCTCGGGCTGGTCTCGACCAAGGCGGCCTGGCACGCGGTGGGCGAGCGGCTCGGCACGCTGGCATTCTGGATCAACCGTCCTCTTTCGGAGGAAGGACATGTGCGGCTGCTCTCGGCCGATCCGCGCCAGGCAGCGCAGGTTGACTTCAACCTCTTGTCCGACAGCCGCGACGTCCAGCGGCTGATGCATGGCTTCCGGCGCATGGCGGCGATCCACCTGTCGCCCGAACTCGCCTCGGCGATCGCGGATCCGTTTCCGGCCAGCTATAGCGAAAAGGTGCGACAGATCGGGACGATCAACCTGAAGAACCGCGTCCTGACGCGGATCGCTGCCTTGTGCCTAGACGGCCCGAAGCCGGTGCGCCGCGCATTCATCGAGCGCATGATAATGGAGGGCGAAGCACTCAGTGTGCTGCTTGCCGACGACGCCAAGTTGGAGACGTTCGTGCGTTCCGCCGTAGCGGGGGTGTGGCATGCTAGCTGTTCATGCCGCATGGGCGCGAACGACGACCGGATGGCAGTGCTGTCGAACAGGGGTCGGGTCAAGGGCATGGAGGGATTGGTAGTTGCGGACGCATCGGCCTTCCCCGCGATACCTAGCGCCAATATCAACTTGGCTGTGCTAATGCTGGCCGAGAAAATAGCCGATCACCTCAAGACCTAAACCTTGGCGTGTCACAACCGAGATGCGCACACTGCTCAATCAGCAACCCCTGCGCCTCGAACCAATAGTCCGATTTCTCGTTGAGCTCCGTCACGCGGTGCCGCGCGAAGCAGTCACACGTCACACGAAACTTCGTTACCTTAGACCCGCTTTACGTTGATCGACCGGGCATTGAAGTTCGCCACCCTCAATTTCAAGATCCTACCCTCGGCGATGCTCCAGCAGTGCGGCTCGTCGCTACGATTGAGACCTTAAACTGTGCGTCGCGTGATTGACCTGAGCCCTCGAAACTGGTCCGATTTTGGTGAGAAATTCCCGGTTAGGTTTGAATGTTGCCGGACGAGGGAATTTGCTGGTGGAAATCGAGGTTCAGTGAGCAGCAGATCGCGTTCATCCTCAAGCAGGCTGAGGACGGGACGACGGTTGAGGAAGTGTGCCGGAAGGCCGGCATCTCGATCCAGACCTACTATCGATGGCGCAGCAAATATGGCGGGCTGATGCCATCGGAGATGAAGCGGCTGAAGGTGCTCGAGGAGGAGAATCTGCGGCTGAAGCGGCTGGTGGCCAACCTGAGCCTGGACAAGGAGATGCTGCAGGACGTCATCCGCCGAAAAATGTAGGGCCTGGTCGAGCCCGGGAGATCGTCGGCTATTTGCAGGCGAGCTACCAGGTCAGCGAACGGCGAGCCTGTGGCGCATTTCCGATCAATCGATCGACCCAGCGCTATCAGTCCCGCCGTCTCGATCAGGCCGGCTTAAAATGCGGATCAAGGAGTTGGCTGCGACCCGAGTTCGCTACGGGTACCGACGCATCCACGTACTGCTGCGGCGTGAAGGCTGGGAGATCAACCACAAGCGCACCCACCGCCTTTATCGTGAGCTGGGGCTGCAGCTGCGCAACAAGACACCCAAGCGCAAGGTGAAGGCAAAGCTGCGTGACGACCGGACAACGGCAACGGCGCCCAACGAGTGCTGGTCGATGGACTTCCTGTCGGACCAGTTGTTCGACGGGCGCAAGATCCGCGTGCTGTCGATCGTGGACAACTTCACGCGCGTGTCACCAGCGCTCGACGTAAGGACGAGCTATCGCGGCGCTGACGTGGTCGAGACGCTCGACCGCATCGCAGCGACATATGGCCGTCCTCAGCGCATCCGTCTGGACAATGGTCCCGAGTTTATCTCGAAGGACCTCGACCTATGGGCCTACCAGCACGATGTGGTGCTGGACTTCAGTCGACCCGGCAAGCCCACCGATAATGCGTTCGCCGAAGCGTTCAACGGCCGGGTCGGGGCCGAGTGCCTCAACGCATACTGGTTCTTGAGCTTGGACGACGCACGGGTAAAATGTGAGGCGTGGCGGCGCGACTACAACGAACACCGTCCGCATAGCTCCCTCGGCAACCAAACCCCGATGGAGCGCGCTTTTGCATCAGGGCAGGCATGCCTGCCCTGATGCAAAAGAAGCCGGCTTTTCTCACAAAGGCCGGACCAGAGATGGGGTGAGGCTATCGTGGTCCAGACTATCATAGTCTCTGGGCCACTCAGCGGGGGGCAGATCAAATCGACCCTCGTCAATACGTTGACCGGATCGGATCGCATCGCGACTCAGCCGGTACGCCAGACCGACGGCAAGGGACTTCACACGACCACGGTGCGCCAGATGCACCGCCTCGGACATGGCCCGAGTGCAAGCGCGTGGCTGATCGATACGCCTGGTATGCGCGAGCTTGCGCTGTCCGAGGTTCGGGCTGGCGTCGCCGAGGTGTTCGATGACATCGTCGCTTGGACGCTTGCCTGTAAATTCACCAACTGCGCCCATGCCGACGAACCCGGATGCGCGATCCGGCCGGCGATCACTAGGGTCAGGACCCATTGATGTGAGGCGTGCGATCTGATTCAGGCTCCGCAAGGAGACTGGGTTTGAGCGA
>NZ_JAIXHL010000014.1 GCF_030145815.1 Sphingomonas sp. | reverse complement strand
CCCAGGCTTCGGCATAGGCGTCGTAGACCGAGATCTGCTCCGGGGTGAGCTGGTGCTCGAGGATCTCGTATTCGACGCCGGCGAATGAGAGTGCGCGAGCTGTGTACAGGCCGAGCGATTTGAGGTCACGGGCGACCAGCTCCATCGCGGCAATCCCGCCTTCGCGGATGTCGCTCACGAACGCTTCGCGGTTAGCGAATGCCGTCTCGGGTCCCCAGAGACCTAGCCGCGTCGCGTAGGCGAGATTGTTGACGTCGGAAGCACCCGTCGCCGAGGCGTAAAGGACGCGAGCACGCGGTAGCAGGTTTTGCAAACGCACCCCGGCGATGCCCTGCTCCGAGCCTTTGACGCGGCCGCGCGATCCTTCGCCGCCCGCCGCGTTGGCCATCGCGTGGGCCTCGTCGAAGACGATCACCCCGTCAAAGGCATCACCCGCCCATTCGAGGATTTGGTCGAGGCGCGTGGCGTCGGATCTTCCCGAGCGCAGCGTGGGATAGGTGACGAACAGGATGCCTTCCCGCATCGTCACCTCGTGTCCGAGCTTCCACTGCCCGAGCGGCTGGAGGTCGATCGGAAGGCCGCCGAGAGCGGACCAGTCCCGGCGCGCGTCCTCGAGCAGTGCCTCGTTCTTCGAAATCCAGATGTGGCGCCGTTCCCCGCGCAGCCAGCGGTCGAGGATCACGCTGGCGACCTGGCGTCCCTTTCCGGCCCCGGTCCCATCGCCGAGGAAATAGCCCATGCGGTAGGCAGCGCCGCTAGCACTTGGTGCAAGCGAACAGCCCTTATCCTGAACAACGAAGCGGCCGGGGAGGTCGCGGGCGTGTGCCGTGACGGCATAGATCAGCGTTTCAGCCTGCGCGGCCGAGAGCAGCCCTTTGGAAATGACGCCTGCCGGAAGCTGCGGAACCTCGCTCGGGATCGGCGCGGTGATCGAGCCCATCGCAACGGACTCGACGAGCGGCGTCGGGTGTTCGACCGCTCCGGGGATGACGATCCGGCTCGGTCGATAGGGCAGGTAATGGCCGACCTGTTCGGCGATCGGAGCCGGCGCGTCGAGTGCCGCGTATGCGCAGGGTTTGCTAGAAGTTACCGTTGCCGGCGCCTTGGGCTGCAAGGGGCGGGGTCTGGTCGCCACCCCAGGCAGCCGGATCGGAGCGCGCACGGGCAGGAGCGTGGCAGGCCTCGCCGGAAGCGGCATGAGCCGCGCCGGAATGGCATCGACCAGATCGCAAAGCGCGTCGAAGTCGCTGGTTCGCGCTATGACTGGCGCTGTCCGGTCCTCGGCCTTATCGAGCACGACAAGGCGGGTGGTGATCGAGGTGCCGTGCTTCACGAAACCCCGCTCCACCGCGACGTTGAGGCGCAGAGTGATCGGTGCCTGCGCGCCTTCGAGGAACCGATGCACGTCGAACCACTCGGGCATGATGGCGGCCAGACGGCCACCCGCGGCGAGCCGCTTCCAAGCTGAGCGCAGGTGACGCGCTCCCGTATGCCCGTCGTGCCCGCGCTCGACCCCGTGCGAATAGGGCGGATTGACGAGAACGGCGGTGGGCACCTGGGAAGGGTCGAGCAACTCGTCGATGAGTTCGCCGTCGTGACCCGTTACCGCTGCGTCCGGGAACAGGCAGCCGAGGCAATCGCGGCGGAGCGGCGATATCTCGTTGAGGATCAGGCGCGCATTGGCGTTCGCAGCCCACACCGCCAGCATCCCCGTTCCGGCCGACGGTTCGAGCACCGTCTCGCCGCCCTGGAGCGCGCAGGCTCGGGCGAGGAGCCAAGCAATGCGCGGCGGCGTCGCGAACTGTTGCAGCTCGATCTGCTCTTGGCTGCGGACCGTCTGACTTGGCAGCAACGTCTCAAGCTGCGCGAACACCGCGTCGGCTTCGCGCACCGATGATCCCAAGGGGAGACCTGCGCTATCGCGCAACCACAGCACCTGGGCGAGTTCGAGCACGGCATGGGCGTCGCGCACGGACCAGCGACCATCAGCATCGCTCTCGCCGAATTGACGGTTCAGGACCCTGTTGAGGTGTGCGCGCGAGACCGTCTCGCCCGCCGCGATGAGACGCTGAACCTCGCCGGCGGCGGACAATACCTGCGGCTCGTTGCGATCGGGGAAGGCAAATGCGGGGGATGAGTGTGCCATAGGACCTCCTGACGAGGCCTTCACGCGTTCCGGCCTCGAACAGGCCACGGCACACTCTCCTCTGAGCCGGGTCAGGGAGCGGCGAGAGCTCGTTCGCGCAGGGCGTCATTCCAGTCGGTGTCGAGATTGGCAGGCCGCTTCGCGAGGATACGCCGGCCCTCGTGTCGATAGGCCTCGCGGCCGCGCTCCTCGGCGAGGTCGCCACCCCGATCGTTGTCCACGAAGAGGTGAAGCTCGCGCACGCTTTCGGGAATCGTTACCAAGCCGAAGCGCTCATTGCCCAGGGTTGCCCAGCAAGGGACGCCGAATATCTGCATGGCCGACAGGGCGGTCTCGATTCCCTCCGCCAAACCCAGCCGTCCATCCCGCGGCGCAGTAAGGCGCACAGCGCCGTTCTGGAGACTGCCCAGCGCGCGCTTGGGCCGCTCGAAGTGCGCGAGCCGAGCCTCAGCCGGATCAAGGAACGTGCGATGCACAGCGATCACCCCAAGGTCGGTGCGGACTGCGGCCAGCATCGCCGGCAGGAACCGGACTGCTCCGCGAGGGCCGAGCGGTGTTCTCGGGTGAAAGCGCAGATCCGGTGAAAGCTCGGTCACGCCGCGCTTTGCGAGATAGGCCTCCGCCGCACTGCCTTTGAGTGCAACGGTCCCGCGCCATAGCCGGACGGCATTGCGGTCGGCGGTCTCCTCTCGGACGAGTTCCGGCAGTGGCCCGCCCGAACCATCGAACAGCTCGCGGGTGCGAACGCCCCGGCGTCCGAGAGCCGATATGATCTCGGCCCTCGAGCAGCCGGCGAAACAATGGAACAGAATGGCGCGCTGGCCGAGGCTCACGCTCAACGACGGGGTGCGGTCGTCGTGCGCGGGGCAGCGGCACATCCCGCGGTTGCGACGCCAAGTTCCGCCAAGACTGTCGACGATCTCCCGCGCGCGGCGCTCGAGACGCTTCGATTGATGGCTTTGGGGCATGATTTCTCCTTTTTTCATGCCCCCAGCGCGGCCTCCTCTCCGCGCCCGCGCCGATGCGTTTTCCTACAAATTATGTTCTCTATATGTTCTCTCTCGATTCGACCAGACAAGGAATCGAGCGAGATGATCCTGCGAGTTGTATCGATCGCCATCGGAATGGTTGTGGCAATGCCGGCGCACGGTCAGGCACAAGCTCAACCGGAGGCCGTGGCGGCCGCCGCTGACGACCAGCACCAGGGCTATAGGCTGGCGCAGACGGCCGACGGATTTCAACTTGTGGAGCACGGAGTTTGGGAAGTGCCGGCGGCGAGTGCGGTGCAAGCCTCGGTGCCTTCCCCGATCACCTCAGCGTCGGACGGTATGCGGGGGCAGGAAAGCGGAAAGCCGAGGGGGCTCGCTGGGCCCAATGGCTTTCGTCGCGCAGCATATCTACCGCATGTGTACGCCGCCGAGGCGAGGTTCGGTTTGCCGGCCGGGCTGCTCGACGCGCTGATTTGGACCGAATCCCGCTACAATCCCTTTGCCGTCAGCCGGGCGGGGGCCGCGGGGTTGGGGCAGTTGATGCCGGGCACGGCGAGGGAATTGGGGGTCTCCAACCGCTTCGACCCACTGCCAAACTTGGCCGGCGCCGCCCGTTACCTCAGGCAAATGCTGGACCGCTTCGGGACGGTGCACATGGCGCTCGCCGCGTACAACGCGGGACCTGGCGCGGTCGAGCGCGCGGGCGGGATTCCGCTGAATGGCGAGACGCCTGCCTACGTGCGCGATGTGCTTCGCCGCTGGCGTCCGTGACTTGCCGTTCAGCAGGCGATGGGAGGCTCGATAGCCCCGGCGCCGCTCATTGCTTGGTGGGGATCACCTTGCCCCCTCCGCCGTCGCAATAGGCGCCCCACGCCTCCATCAGCTTGCGCCGCTTGTCCAGCATCGCACCGCGCTGATAGGCGCGCTCGACCTCGTTGGGGTTCTGGTGTGCGAGCGCGGCTTCGGCGACCTCACCGGGGAAGCTGGTCTTCTCCGCCACCCATGTGCGGAATGAGGAGCGGAAGCCGTGGGCCGTGAACGGCTCCTTCATCCGGCGCAGCACGGCGAGCAGGGTCATGTCCGACATCGGGCCGTTGGTGCCCGGAAAGACGAGATTGGTCCCGTCGAGCCGTACAGCCATCGCGCTTTTCAGCACCGCCAGCGCTTGTGGCGAGAGCGGGACGAGATGCTCGCGCTTCATCTTCATGTGCGCGGCGGGAACGGTCCACAGGCCGTTCTCGGTGTCGAACTCGTCCCATGTCGCCAGCCGGACTTCCTGGCTGCGCGCGGCCGTCAGGATCGTGAACTCCAGCGCCAGCCGCCCCCACACGCCGCCGCTGGCGCGAAGCCGCGTCATAAACATAGGCAGCTCGTCGTAAGGCATGGACGCGTGGTTCCTGCCGTGCGGCTGTCTGGGCAGGCCCTTGCCCGCCGCCAGCGATCGCGCCGGGGCCTCGGTCGCCCGCCAGCCGCGCGCGTGCGCGTAATCGAGCACGGCGCATATCCGCTGGCGAACGCGGCGGCCTGTCTCCGGCTTTGCCGTCCACACCTCGGCGATGGCTGCGATGATGTCGCCGGCCGTAATGTCCCCGACCGGCTTCTTGCCGAGCGTGGGAAAGGCGTACGTTTCAAGCGTGGCGAGCCATTGACTGCCGTGCTTGCTGCTGGCCCATTGATGCTCGCGAGCTTTGTGAAGCGCCAACGCGGCTTCGCGGAAGGTGACGGCCGCTGCCTTGGTCTTGCGCTTCTCGGCGAGCAGATCGCGCCCGTCCTCGCGAATCGCTTTGCGCGCTTCGGCGGCTTTAGCCCGCGCGCTCGCGAGGGACACGAGCTTTGCACTGCCCAAGCCTATGTCGCTTCTTTTGCCTTGGTGTTGAATGCGTAGCCGCCATGCCGCGCCTCCACGGCGGTCCACCTTGAGAATCAGCCCATCGCCATCCTGGTAGGTTCCTGGCTTTCCCAGCGCCGCCTTCACCTCGTTAGCAGTCAGCTTGCCCATGGCTACACCCACTCGATTGGGAGTTTACGCCCACACTCATACCTTACGCCCACACTTCCGCCCACATTTTTGTGCGGATGCGGGCGGGAGACAGCAGTCGAGAGGAGACGCTTGCGGACGAGTAATCCACTGAAATCCGGGACTTTTATGGAAGTTTGCGGATGCTTGCGGAAGCAATTCTGGCGGAGACGGAGGGATTCGAACCCTCGGTACGGTTCCCCGTACGACGCTTTAGCAAAGCGTTGGTTTCAGCCACTCACCCACGTCTCCGGATGCCTGTAGCGAGCGGGCGCTATAGCGAGCGTCTGGCGCGCGATCAATGGGCGGATTTGCGGCGGCTGGGCGTGAAATCGACTCGGGTCATCGCCGGTTCATTGCCGTGCCGCCATCGCCCGGACTATGTGCGATGCTGCGGAGGGATTTTATGCAACGGTTGATGCGGTGGATCGGAATGGCGTTGGCAGTGCCCGCACTGGCGATGGCGCCCGTGCAGGCGCAGACCATCCAGAAGGTCGATCCCGATACTGCCATCGACGCCGATCTCGACCGGCCGCAGACCACGATCCCCGCGCAGCCGACCCAGCCGGCGCAGCAGGACGAACGGGTTGATCCCGGCGCCCCCTATGAAGCGCCCCCCGCCGACGGGCAGCAGCCCGCAACTCCAGTGGAACAGGCTCCAGCGCAGGCGGGCACCCAAGCCGGCGGCCTCACCAAACCCGAAGCGCCGGCGACGTTCGACCGCGTCCGGCTCGTATCGGCGGCCGAGGGCGTGTTCGGCAAGGGCGCGACCGGGCTGGCGGCGCTGATCGAGGACATATTGAAGGATCAGGGCGAGCCCAACGCCTATATCGCCGGGTCGGAGGGTTCGGGCGCGGTCGTCGTCGGGCTGCGCTATGGCTCCGGCAAGATGATCCACGCGGTCGAGGGCGAGCGCGACGTCTATTGGACCGGCCCCTCGGTCGGTTTCGACATCGGGGGCGACGCTAACAAGGTGTTCGTGCTGGTCTATAATCTCTACGACAGCCAGGAGCTCTACAAGCGCTTCCCGGCGGGCGAGGGGCGGCTCTATTTCGTCGGCGGCTTCTCCGCCACCTATCTGCGCCGCGGCGATGTGGTGCTGATCCCGGTGCGGCTGGGCGTCGGCTGGCGCGCGGGTGCCAATGTCGGGTACATGAAGTTCAGCGAGAAGCGCCGCTGGTTGCCGTTCTGACCGGCCTTCTATTCTGCGCTGTGCCCCGCTAGGCGGGGCGGATGCCAGTATCCCAAGCCGATATCGATCTCGCCCAGCGCCTTGCCGACGCGGCGGGCGCAGCGATACGCCCCTATTTCCGCGCCGACCATGGCCTCGAGACCAAGGACGATGCCTCGCCCGTCACGCTCGCCGACACGGCGGCAGAGGCGGCGATGCGGCGCTTGATCATCGCCGAGCGCCCGATGGACGGCATCATCGGGGAGGAAGAGGAAGCGCGCGCCGGATCGAGCGGGCGGACCTGGGTGCTCGACCCGATCGATGGCACGCGCAGCTTCATCGTCGGGCGGCCGATCTTCGGCACGCTGATCGCGCTGCTGGAGGATGGCTGGCCGGTGCTGGGCATCATCGACCAGCCGATCATTGGTGAGCGCTGGCTGGGCGTGACCGGGCGACCGACCCTGTTCAACGGCAAGCCGGCCGAATCGCGCAGGTGCCGCGAGCTGTCACAGGCGCTGCTCGCCACCACCTCCCCGGCGTTGTTCACCGACGGCCAGCTTCATGCGTTCGAGCATGTCGACGCGGCGGTGCTGAGCACAGTGCTGGGCGGCGACTGCTATAATTACGGCCTGGTCGCGTCGGGGCATCTCGACCTGGTGATCGAGGCGGGGCTGAAGCTGCACGATTTCGCGGCGCTGGTGCCGGTGGTCGAGGGCGCGGGCGGGCGCATGTGCGACTGGCAGGGCGATCCGCTCCACGCCGGCAGCACCGGCGAAGTTATCGCGGCCGGCGATCCGGCGCGAATCGAGGAAATTGTCGAGGCGCTGGCCTGTCGGGGGCATTGAGATGTTCCGCCTGCACCGCGGCTACGCGCTGGCCGCGGTGATCCTCTTCGCGATCGAGGTGGTGATCGCGCTCTATGTCCGGGACCGATTCGTGCGGCCGCATCTGGGCGACACGCTTGCGGTGCTGCTGGTCTATTGCGGACTGCGCGCGACCACCCGCATTGGGGTTGTCCCGTCAGCGGCGGCAGCGTTCGCGGTCGCAGCGCTGGTCGAATTGGGGCAATGGATCGGCGTTCTTGACCTGCTTGGCTGGCGCGACAGCCCGCTGGCGCGCACGCTGCTCGGCACCGGATTCGACTGGATAGATTTCCTTGCCTACGCCGCCGGGGCGGGTGTCGCCGTGGTAGCCGAACGCCTCCTCCGGCGTCGTTGATAGATCGACAGGCGCGGAACGGTGCGAATCGAGGAAATCATCGAGACACTTACCCATCATCGGCATTGAAAAGGGCGCGAATGGCTTCGGACATCTACTGGATCGACTCGACCAAACCCCGTCTCGCCATCATGGCGCGACCGCGTGCGGGCGATTGGCTGGAGGATGAAATTGCGCATTGGCGCAGCGCCGGAATCGCCACGGTCGTTAGCCTGTTGGAGCGTCACGAGATCGACGAGCTTGGCCTGAAAGACGAACCCCTAGTTTGCGCGACAGCCGGCATCCGGTTTCTATCGCTCCCGATCGCCGATCGTGGACTCCCGAGCGATTCCAGAGCCTTCGATGCGTTTATCCGAGAGTTGGCAAAGGACAGCGCGCCACTGGCTATCCATTGCCGCGCCGGTATTGGGCGTTCGGCCATCGTCGCTGCGGCGCTGCTGGTTCGCCGGGGTGTCGCACCCGCGCTCGCGATTGAGCAGATCTCGGTTGCGCGTGGGACCCGTGTGCCGGACACAGAGGCTCAGCGCGATTGGATCCTGCAACTGGCCGCATGCTAACACCTCAGGCGGTTGCAAAACTGACTCAAACCGACTATCGGCCCGCCTTTCCGCGATTCAGGGGAACCGCCCGGCTAACAAGGGCTGCCGGGGCTGTTCGTGATCGTCGCGCGTAAAAGGAGACGAAAATGCCCAAGATGAAGACCAAGAGCGGTGTGAAGAAGCGCTTCAAATTCACCGCAACGGGTAAGGTGAAGCACGGCGTCGCCGGCAAGCGTCACCGCCTGAGCAGCCATAACGCGAAGTATATTCGCACCAACCGCGGCACGTCGGTCCTGTCCGAAGCTGATGCCGGCCATGTGCGCCTCTGGGCGCCCTACGGCCTCAAGTAAGGAGTAGCAGACCATGGCACGTGTTAAGCGCGGCACCACCACGAAGGCGAAGCACAAGCGGATTTTGGATCAGGCGAAGGGCTATTATGGCCGTCGCAAGAATACCATCCGCATCGCGCGCCAGGCCGTCGAAAAGGCCGGCCAGTACGCCTATCGCGACCGCAAGGTTAAGAAGCGCAGCTTCCGCGCCCTGTGGATTCAGCGCATCAACGCCGGCGTTCGCGCCGAAGGCCTGACCTATTCGCAGTTCATGCACGGACTCAAGCTCGCCGGCATCGAACTGGACCGGAAGGTCCTGGCCGACATCGCGATGCACGAGGGTGAAGCGTTTACCGCCATCATCGCGCAGGCGAAGGCGGCTCTGCCCCAGGCCGCCTGAGGCAGCCTGTAGCGACCGAAAAACGGGGCGCCGGTGGACCATCCACCGGCGCCCTTTTTCTTGATCTGACGAGGATCAACACATGACGCTCCAGACCTGGTGGCTCTATGTCACCGCCGTGTTCCTGATCTGCGCGACGCCGGGGCCGAACATGCTCCACGTCATGGTGCAGAGCATCCATCACGGCGCGCGCCGGTCGGTCGCGTCGATGCTGGGGCTGATGACCGCGAACCTGGTGTGCCTGCTTGCCTCGGCCGCAGGGCTCGGCGCGCTGCTCAAAGCATCGCCGCTGCTGTTCGATGCGCTGCGCTATGCCGGGGTCGGCTATCTCGTCTGGCTGGGGATCAAGGCGTGGCGCGCGCCGGTTGCGGACGGCGATGCCGCGACGGAGAAGCCTGCCCCGCCCTCGCTGGTCGCGATGTTCGGGACGGGGCTCGGCACCGGCTTTTCCAATCCCAAGCTGATCATCTTTGCCGCCGCGCTGTTCCCGCAGTTCATCGACACCAGCGCACCGTTCGCACCCCAGCTCACCGTCCTGATCGCCAGCTTTGTCGCGATTGAGGCGTTCTGGTTCGGTATGTACGCGCTGGGTGGTCGCTCGCTTGCCGCGTGGCTCGCCCCGGCCAACCGCCAGCGATTGTTCAACCGCGTCACCGGCGGCGTCTTTGTCGCGTTCGGCATCGCTTTGCTGGGCAGCCGGGCTTGACCTTCGCGCCCGACTGCGGTTCGGGCCACTAGACCATTGAACGGAATTCCGATGACCGATCTCGACCAATTGAAGGCCGACCTTCTCGCCGCGATCGACGCGGCCGCCGGCGTCGATGCGCTGGAGGCGGTGCGCGTCCAGGCGCTGGGCAAACAGGGCAGCGTTACCGGCCTGCTCAAGACACTGGGCGGGATGAGCGCTGAAGAGCGGCAGGAGACCGGCCCGCGCATCCATGGCCTGCGCGAGGCGGTGACCGAGGCGTTGGCGGCGCGCAAGGCGACACTGGAAAGCGCGGCGCTGGAGGCGAAGCTCGCCAGCGAGACGCTCGACATGACTCTGCCAGTCGATGGCGTCGCAGCAGGCACGGTCCACCCGATCAGCCAGGTGATGGACGAGCTCGCGGAGATCTTCGCCGACATGGGCTTCGCCGTCGCGACGGGTCCGGAGATCGAGGACGACTGGCACAATTTCACCGCGCTCAACATTCCCGAAACGCATCCGGCGCGCGCGATGCACGATACCTTCTATCTCGCCGGCGAGCATGCGCGGCCGATGGTGCTGCGCACGCACACCAGCCCGGTTCAGATCCGCACGATGACGTCCACGCCCCCGCCGATCCGCATCATCGCGCCGGGCCGCGTCTATCGCAGTGACAGCGACGCGACCCACACGCCGATGTTCCACCAGATCGAAGGGCTGGTGATCGACAAGGGGATCACGCTCGGCCACCTCAAATGGACGCTGGAGACCTTCCTCAAGGCCTATTTCGAGCGCGACGACATCGTGCTGCGGCTGCGCCCGAGCTATTTCCCGTTCACCGAGCCAAGCGCCGAGGTGGACGTCGGCTTCACCTGGATCAACGGCAAACGCGTGATCGGTGGCAGCGGCGACGCCGAGGGCGGCGGTTGGATGGAGGTGCTAGGCAGCGGCATGGTCCATCGCCGGGTGATCGAGGCGTGCGGGCTCGACCCCGATGAATGGCAGGGCTTTGCCTTTGGCACCGGGGTCGATCGCCTCGCGATGCTCAAATATGGGATGGATGATTTGCGCGCATTCTTCGACGGCGATCTGCGATGGCTGAAGCATTACGGCTTCTCAGCGCTCGACGTGCCCACGCTGTCGGGGGGAGTCGGCGCATGAAGTTCACGCTCAGCTGGCTCAAGGAGCATCTCGACACCGACGCCGATCTGACCGCGATCCTCGATTGCCTGAACCGCATCGGGCATGAGGTCGAGGGCGTAGAAAATCCCGGCGCGGCGCTGGCGGCATTCAAGGTCGCGCGCGTGCTGACCGCCGAGCGGCACCCGCAGGCGGACAAGCTGCAGGTGCTAACCGTCGATGCCGGAGACGACCAGCCGCTGCAGATCGTGTGCGGCGCACCCAATGCCCGCGCCGGCCTTGTCGGCGTGCTCGGCCTGCCCGGCGCGACCGTGCCCGCCAACGGCATGGTGCTGAAGGTCGCGGCGGTGCGCGGGGTCGAATCGAACGGCATGATGTGTTCCAGCCGCGAGCTGGAGCTGGGCGACGATCATGACGGCATCATCGAGCTGCCCGAGGATGCGCCGGTCGGCACGCCCTTCCCGGACTATGCCGGCCTAGACGACCCGGTCATCGACGTATCGATCACACCAAACCGTCAGGATTGCATGGGCGTGCGCGGCATCGCCCGCGATCTCGCTGCGGCAGGTCTCGGCACGTTGAAGCCGCTCGATGCCACTCCGGTCGCGACCAGCGGCGCGGGGCCGGAGGTGCGGATCGAGGCGCCCGAGGGCTGTCCCGCCTATTTCGGCCAGACCGTCAGTGGCGTCACCAACGGTGCCGCACCCGAGTGGATGCAGCGCCGGTTGAAGGCGATCGGCCAGCGCCCGATCAGCGCGCTGGTCGACATCACCAACTATGTGATGATCGATCTGGGCCGTCCGCTCCACGTCTATGACAAGGCGAAGCTGAGCGGCGCGCTGACCGTGCGCAGGGCCAAGCCGGGCGAGCAGGTGCTGGCGCTCAACGAGAAAACCTACACGCTCGACGAGACGATCACGGTGATCGCGGACGAGAATGGCGTCCATGACATCGGTGGGATCATGGGCGGCGAGGATACCGGCGTGTCGGAAACGACCACCGATGTCGTGATCGAATGCGCCTATTTCGAGCCGGAGGCGATTGCGCGTGCCGGCCAGAAGCTCCTGCTGACCAGCGACGCGCGCACCCGCTTCGAACGCGGCGTGGACCCGGAGTTCCTCGAAGACGGCATCGCCATCGCGGCGCGGCTGGTGACGCAGATTTGCGGCGGCACCGCGAGCGACGTGACGCGCGCGGGTGCGGTGCCGAAGGTCGGCATCACCACCGGCTATGATCCCAAGCTGGCCGAGACGCTCGGCGGCATGGCGATCCCGGCGGAGCGGCAGCGCGACATCCTCGAATCGCTCGGCTTCACCGTCCAGCCGCTCGACGCCAATGGCGATCCCTGCGAGCTGACCGACGCGTGCGACGGCTTCCGCGTCACTGCGCCGAGCTGGCGGCGCGATGTCGACGGCCCCCCCGATCTGGTCGAGGAAGTGATCCGGATCGAGGGGATCGACAAGGTCCCCTCCACCCCCCTGCCCCGCGCGCCCGGCGTCGCCAAGCCGACCGCGACGCCCGAGCAGAAGCTGGAGCGCCGCATCCGCCGCACCGCCGCAGCACGCGGCCTCAACGAAGCGGTGACGTGGAGCTTCATCTCCGAGAGCGAGGCCCAGGCGGTCGGTGGCGGCGCATGGACGCTCGCCAACCCGATCAGCGAAGACCTCAAGGTCATGCGGCCCTCGCTGCTGCCGGGCCTGATGATGGCGGCGGCGCGCAACGTGAAGCGTGGCGCTACAGCCGTGCGGCTGTTCGAACTCGGCCGCCGCTATCTGGCCGATGGTGAGAAGCTGACCCTCACCGTCCTGCTCGCGGGCGACCGCAGCCCGCGCGGCTGGGCGAATGGCAAGGCGCTGCCCTTCGGCGCATTCGACGCCAAGGCTGAGGCGCTGGCGCTGCTCGAAGCTGCAGGTGCGCCGGTCGGCAACCTTCAGGTGATGGGTCAAGCGGGCGCGGCCTGGCACCCCGGCCAGTCGGCGACGCTGCGGTTGGGGCCGAAGACCGTGCTCGCCGCATTCGGCATGCTCCACCCGAGCCTGACCAAGCGCTTCGACCTCGACGGCCCGGTCGCCGCAGTCGAGATCTTCCTGGACGCGATCCCCGCCAAGCGCGCGACTGGCTTCGCCCGCCCTGCCTATACGCCCCCGGCGCTGCAGGCAGTGACGCGCGACTTCGCGTTCATCGTGCCGAGCACGCTAGCGGCGGGCGATCTCGTCCGCGCGGTCAAGGGCGCGGACAAGGCGGTGATCACCGACGCGCGGCTGTTCGACCTGTTCACCGGCGCGGGCGTCGAGGACGGCAAGAAGAGCCTCGCCGTCGAAGTGACGCTGCAACCCGCCGAGAAGAGTTTCACCGACGCCGAGATCAAGGCGGTGGCCGACAAGGTGGTCGCGGCGGCGGCAAAGCTGGGCGCGAGCCTGCGCGGCTAACTCAGGGAGGAACAGGTCCATGCCAACCGTACTTATCACCGGCGCGACTGCGGGGATTGGCGAAGCGGCGGTGCATGCCTTTGCCGACTCGGGCTGGCATGTCGTTGCGACGGGTCGCCGCGCGGATCGGCTGGCGGCGCTGAAGCGCGATACCGTCCACACGCTGGAGTTCGACATTCGCGACGAGGCTGCACGCGATGCTGCACTTGCGTCGCTGCCCGAACCCTTCGCCAGCATCGACCTGCTGATCAACAATGCCGGGCTCGCGCGGGGTCTTGAAAAGGCGCAGGACGCGGATCTCGATAGCTGGAAGACGATGGTCGACACCAACGTCACCGCGATGATGTCGATCACGCACAAATTGCTGCCAATGCTGATCGAGCGGCGCGGCGCGATCATCAACCTGGGCTCGGTCGCGGGCAGCTATATCTATCCGGCGGGCAATGTCTATGCCGGCACCAAGGCGTTCGTGAACCATTTCAGCCTTGCCCTGCGCGCGGATCTGCACGGCACCGGGGTGCGCGTCACCTCGATCGAGCCGGGGATGGTCGAGACCGAGTTCATGACCGTGCGCACCGGCGGCGACAAGGCGGCGTCGGACCGGCTCTATGCCGGGGTAAACCCGATGACGCCGGAGGACATCGCCGAGACCTTGCTGTGGGTCGCAACGCTGCCGCCACATCTCAATATCAACCGGCTTGAGCTGATGCCCGTGAACCAGGATTTCGCCGGGTTCGCGGTGCACCGCGAGGGATAATCGGGGTCCCACGGCGGGATCGACCCCGCTGCGCCCCTTGCTATCGCCGCGTTAACCAATAGCCTGTCTGCCCGGGGGGACAGGCGGGTGGAGTCGATCGATCCCGGCAATGCATGCGCGGCATTCGGCGAGGACGACCTCGTCGAACTGCTCGCCATTGCCGAATTTCATGAGGATGCGGGCAGCGTGCTGATGAACCTCGCCAAACAGGCGGGGAAACAGGCCGACAACGTGATCGAATGGCTGCCCGACGATTGGGAAGCCAAGTTACAGGGCATGCTCGATCTCGCGCTGCGCCAGAGCTATGCCTTTGCCTTCCGCACCAACAAGTCCAATCGCCGCGCGCCGGGCGACACCCGCCCGGTCAAGAACGCTGAGGGATTTCACCGTTTCGCCGCCGGGTTCACGGGCGCACTCGGTGGGCTGGGCGGGGTCGGCACGACGTTGGTGGATCTCGCCGTCACCACCACGCTGATCCTGCGTTCGATCCAGCAGATCGCGGCGCATTATGGCGAGGATATCGACGATCCCGAGGTGCGCGCCCAGTGCATCGCGGTGTTCGGGCTCGGCGGTCCGCTGACCGACGACGACGCGACCGACACCGGGCTATGGGCCGGGCGGATTGCGCTCAGCCACCAGTCGATCTCGGGCGTGATCGGTGCGGTGGTGCCACGGATGGGGCGGACCATGGGCCAGACCCTCGCCGCGCGCGCCGCCCCGGTGGTCAGCGCGGCGGCGGCGGCGGCGATCAACACCGTCTTCACCCGCTATTATCAGAAAATGGCGCACGTCCATTTCCGCCTGCGCCGGATCGAGCGCCGCCACCCGCGCGATCAGGTCATGGCGTGCTTCGAACGGATCGTCATGCTGGAGCGTGAGCGGCGGCGGTCGAAGAAGCGGCGGGGTTGAGGCTCGATTCGTCGCGCACTTACCGCTAGAGGGCCGCGATGCCCGACAATTCGATTCCCGATCGCCGCACCTTTGCGATCATCTCTCACCCTGACGCCGGCAAGACCACGCTGACCGAAAAGCTGCTGCTGTTCGGCGGCGCGATCCATTTGGCCGGCGAGGTCAAGGCGCGCGGCCAGGCGCGGCGCGCGCGATCGGACTGGATGAAGATCGAGCAGCAGCGCGGCATTTCGGTGACCAGCTCGGTGATGACGTTCGAGCGCGACGGGGTGACCTTCAACCTGCTCGACACGCCGGGCCACGAAGACTTTTCGGAGGACACCTATCGCACGCTGACCGCGGTCGATTCCGCGGTGATGGTGATCGACGCGGCCAAGGGTATCGAGAGCCAGACGCGCAAGCTGTTCGAAGTGTGCCGGCTGCGCAACGTGCCGATCATCACCTTCGTCAACAAGGTCGATCGCGAAGGCCGCGAGATGTTCGAGATTCTCGACGAGATCGCCGACCTGCTCGCGCTCGACGTCGCCCCGATGACCTGGCCGGTCGGCATGGGTGGGCAGTTTGAGGGCATCTATGACTTGGTCGATCACCGCCTGCTGCTGCCCGAGGGCGACAGCCGCGAATTCCAGGGCAAAGTGGTGCAGACCAGCGGGCTCGACGATCCGCAGCTCGATTCGCTGATCTCGGCGCAGACGCTCGCCAAGGTGCGCGAAGAGGCCGAGCTGGGCCTGGCCGGCTATGCGGCGTTCGACGGCGACGCCTATCGCAATGGCGACCTGACCCCGGTCTATTTCGGGTCGGCGCTCAAGGAGTTCGGGGTCGATTCGCTGATCGACGCGATCGCGCGCCACGCGCCGCCGCCGCACGCCTTGCCCGCCGAACCCGCGCCGGTCGCGCCGGACAATCCCGAAGTCACCGGATTTGTGTTCAAGGTTCAGGCGAACATGGACCCCAACCACCGCGACCGCATCGCGTTCATGCGGCTCGTGTCCGGCACCTTCAAGCGCGGCATGAAGCTGACGCCGAGCGGCCATGGCAAGCCGATCGCGATCCATTCGCCGATCATGTTCTTTGCCCAGCAGCGCGAACTGGCCGACGAAGCATTCCCGGGCGACATCATCGGCATCCCCAACCACGGCACGCTGCGCGTCGGTGACACGTTGTCGGAAAAGGCGGGGGTACGCTTTACCGGCCTGCCCAATTTCGCGCCCGAAATCCTGCGACGCGTGGTGCTCAAGGATCCGACCAAGACCAAGCAGCTGCGCAAGGCACTTGATGACCTGTCCGAAGAGGGCGTGATCCAGGTCTTTTACCCCGAAATCGGGTCGAACTGGATCATCGGCGTGGTCGGACAGCTTCAGCTCGAAGTGCTGCTCAGCCGCCTCGATGCCGAATACAAGGTCGGCGCCGTCCTAGAACCGGCGCCGTTCGATACGGCACGCTGGGTCGGCGGTGAGACAGCCGATCTGAAGGAGTTCATGGACTTGAACCGCACCGCCATGGCCAAGGACCGCGACGGCAACCCCGTCTTCCTCGCCAAATCGGCCTGGGAAGTCGGCTATATCGCCGACCGCTATTCCAAGGTGAAGTTCATGGCGACGCGCGAGCGGTAAGTTACTCGGGCCGCGCGCGCGCCTGGGGGTAGGTGCCGAGCACCCGCATCGACTTGGTGTGGAACTTGAGTTCCTCCAGCGCGCGGTCGACCGCCGCGTCGCCGGGGCGGCCGACGATGTCGCAATAGAATTCGGTCGCCGCAAAGCTGCCGCCGCGCTGGTAGCTTTCGAGCTTGGTCATGTTGACGCCATTGGTCGCAAAGCCGCCCAGCGCCTTGTACAGCGCGGCGGGGATATTCTTCACCTCAAACACAAAGGTGGTCATGTACGGCCCATGGTCGCGCAGCGGCGGCGCGCTGCGCGCCAGCATGACGAAGCGGGTCATATTGTGGTCGGCGTCGGCCACGTCGCTGTCGAACACCGTCAAGCCATAGAGCGGGGCGGCGCCCGGCGGGGCGAGCGCGGCGACTTCCGGATCGCCCGCCTCTGCCACCACGGCGGCGGCCCCGGCGGTGTCGGGATAGGACAAGGGCGCAATCCCCTGCGCCTTCAGCCAGTGGCGGCACTGGCCCAGCGCCTGCGGATGGCTCATCGCCTGACGCACTCCGGTGCGGGCGCCTAGCCCCATCAGCGCATAGCGAATTGGGAGGAAATGCTCCCCGATGATCACCAGCCCCGATTCGGGCAGCAGGAAGTGGATGTCCGCCACGCGGCCGTGCAGCGAATTTTCGATCGGGATCATCGCGCAATCGGCGCGTCCGTCGCGCACCGCGTCGATCGCATCCTCGAAGCTGAAACAGGGCAAGGGCAGCCCGGTCGGAAAGGCTTCGAGCGCCGCCATATGCGAATTTGCGCCCGGCGCGCCCTGAAACGCGACCGCGCGCTTGGGCTCGGCCAGAGCGGCCTGCGTCATGCGTTCAACGATCGGGCGGGCGGGGGCGGCGAAATTGTCCATTGGCGCGTGCGCGTAACCGCGCGATCAACTTGCGGCAAGCCCGGGTTGCGGCAAACCAAAGGCCCGACTAAAGAACCCGGCCAAGATCAACACGGGGCAGAACGGGCGCACATGGACAATCGCATGAACACGATCGCAGGCTGGGTCCTGTTCGGCTGTGCCTCGGCGCTCGGCCTGTCGATCGCCAGCGGCATGATCTACCACAGCGGAAAGCCCGAAAAGGAAGGCTATCCGGTCGAAAGCGCGGATGGTGCCGAGGGTGAAGGCGGTGCTGCCGCGGTCGAGCCGATCGCCAACCGTCTGGCCAAGGCCGATGTCGCCAAGGGTCAGGCATCGTTCGCCAAGTGCGCGGCATGCCATTCGATCACCCAGGGCGGCCCCAATGGCGTCGGCCCCAATCTGTGGAATGCGCTGGGCAAGCCGCACGGCCATGTCGCCGGCTTCGCCTATTCGGACGCGCTGAAGGCAGTTCCGGGCAATTGGGACTTCGCCGGGATGGACGCATGGCTTGCCAGCCCGCGCAAATACGCCGCAGGCACCAAGATGACCTTTGCCGGTCTGTCGGACCCGCAGGAACGCGCCAACGTCATCGCCTATATGAACGCGCAGGGGTCGAACCTGCCGCTCCCGGCCCCCGAAGCAGCCCCGGCCGAGGGTGGCGAAGCGGCGACCGAGAACGCGATCACGCCGACCGAAATGGGCAATGCCGGTACCCCGGCATCGGGCGCGCCGTCGGTCGATCCGGCTGCTGCGACGGAAGCCGCGAAGAAGGAGTAATCCGCCGCGACTGGGCGTACGAAAAAGGGGCGGTCCGATGGGCCGCCCCTTTTTCTTTATCCCTTCCGGTCTTCCCAGAATTTCTGGACGATCTCCCACCCCTCTTCCGCGGTCTCGCAGAAGTGGAACAGTTTCAGGTCACGCGGGCTGATCACGCCCTCCTCCACCAGCGCCTCGAAATTGACGACGCGAGTCCAGAAGTCCTTGCCGTAGAACAGCACCGGGATCGGCGCGATCTTGCCGGTCTGGATCAGCGTCAGCAGCTCGAACGATTCGTCGAACGTGCCGAACCCGCCCGGGAACACCGCGACCGCGCGCGCGCGCAGCAGGAAATGCATCTTGCGCAGCGCGAAATAGTGGAACTGGAAGCTGAGCGACGGGGTGACATATGCGTTCGGCGCCTGCTCATGCGGCAGCACGATGTTGAGCCCGACCGATTCGCAGCCCTTCTCCGCCGCGCCGCGATTCGCTGCCTCCATGATCGATGGGCCGCCGCCCGAGGTGACGACGAAGTGGCGGTCGCCATTCTCATCGAGCGGATAGCAGCTGGCGAGCGCGGCGAGTTCGCGCGCCACGTCATAATATTTCGACTTTTCGATCAGCCGCTCGGCAATCCGGCGCGACTGGTCGTCGGTGGCAAGGTCGAGCAACGCCTGCGCCTTGGCCGGCTCGGGGATGCGGGCCGAGCCATAGATGACGAACAGCGACGCGATCTTCGCCTCGTCCATCAACAGGCTGGGCTTCAGCAGCTCAAGCTGGAACCGCACCGGGCGCAGATCCTCGCGCAACAGGAACTCCATGTCCTGAAAAGCGAGGCGGTAGGCCGGGTGTTCGGTCTGGGGGGTGGAGACGGCGGTTCGCGCGGTCTCCGCATCCTGGCTCGCGCGGGCAAAGACGCGCGACGGCACTTTCTGGTCTGTCATTGGCGCGGGATTAGCGGGTTTCGGCGGCGACGCAAAGCGCCGAGCGTCAACGGCAGAACGACTTGCCGCCCATGTCGAAATGGAAATGGTTCGCGTGCGCGCTGTTATACTCCGGCCCCAGCACCGTGGTGAAGCGCCGGCAGGCCGATTTGTGGACCACGCGCAGGAATTCGCGCTCCTCCACCGTGCCACCGCTCCAATCGCCCAGCACACTGATCTTGCGCCCGTCGCGCAGCACGAACGCGGCGACATCGACCGCATTGCCGAGGCCATGTTCGGACACCTTGAGCGATGACGCAGCGCTCCCGCCGACGATGCCGCGGCACGAATAGGTGCCATAGGTTTCTACCCGCACCAGCTCACCGCCCAGAATCTCCCGCGCGGCGGGCACGGCGGCATGGCGCATCCACGCGATAAAGGTGCGCGCCAGCGGACAGCGCATCGCCTTCAGCCCAGACACGGGAATCCCGACATCGATCAGCTGCACCGCGCCGATCACCTGACATCCGCCGCCATAATCGCGATCCGGCAGCGGGCTGAACCGAACCTGCGCGCGCGACAGATCGGCATAGCATTGCTGCGTCTCGCGGCTGGTCGGCAGGTCCAGCGTCACCGGCCCGCGCGGATCAGGCCGCACCGGTGCGCGCGATGGCGCGCGGTCGTCCCCGCCCCCCAACAGGCATCCGGCGAGCAACAGAGGCAACGACAGGATGAGAAGGCTACGCATGACCATAGCCCCCACTAACCCATTATGGTTAACCGGCGATTATTCGAACACTGTGTGGTCGCGCAAATGGCTTTGCGTTTCGGTCAGGCGGCGGACGATCCAGAGCAGTGCCAAGCCCGTGATAAAATCAAACGGGGTCGCGACGATATCCACCCATGCCACTTCGAGCAGATCCTCCAGCGTTTCCGCGCGCAGGCTCAGGCGGAAGGACAGTTGACCGAAGACGCCGAGGATTAGCCAGCCCGCCCACCACAGGCGCATGATCGCTGGCACGGGCACGTCCTGCGCATCGGCCGGTGCATGACTGACCTGCCACGTTTCGCGCAGGCCGGCGAACGGGCGAAACAGGTTGAGGATCGGGATGAAAAAGAATCCGACGCTCCATCCGGGCGACACCGTCATCGCATCGCTGATCTGCCAGGCATTTTTGTTCACGCGGTAGATCCAGCGTCCGATCACCACCACACAAACGAGTTCGGCGACAAGATAGATACCGCTCGTGACGATCGAAACGAGATCGACGGTCTCAAGGTCGGCAAGCGGGGAAGATGATCCATTCTGATAAGCCGTGATCCCGACAATCGAGAATACCGCACCCCCGCAATAGATCGCCGATGCGACCAACCAGCAAATCAACGCCCCGCGTGCGACCTTTCCGACAGACGTCGGGTCCCGAAATTCATCCATGAAATCCCCCTGAATGCAGCAGATTAGGCTCGAAGTGGGGGAAGTCCAGATCGTCCAAACAGGCCAGCCGAAGGTAACATCGGTTACCTTGATTCGCTTGACTTGCCGCCGCCCATCGTTAGGGCCGCCGACGGGCCACGCGGTCCCAACGCCGCGCGTGCTCTCTGCGAGGAGAGACTGACATGACTGATTTGACTGCCGCCGACGCCACAATTGCGTCCGCTTCCAAGCCCGCGACCAAGCCGGCTCGCCCCCATTTTTCTTCGGGTCCCTGCGCCAAGCCTCCGGGCTGGGACGCCGCCAAGCTCGCGACCGAGGTTCTCGGACGCTCGCACCGCTCGAAGCTTGGCAAGACCCGCTTGGCTTATTGCATCGACCTGATGCGCGAGATGCTGCGCCTGCCCGACACGCACCGCATCGGCATCGTTCCCGGGTCGGATACCGGCGCGTTCGAGATGGCGATGTGGACCATGCTCGGCGCGCGCGGCGTGACCACGCTCGCCTGGGAAAGCTTCGGTGAAGGTTGGGTCACCGATGCGGCCAAGCAGCTCAAGCTCGATCCGACGATTATCCGCGCCGATTATGGCCAGCTGCCCGACCTGTCGCAGATCGACTGGTCGACCGACGTGCTGTTCACCTGGAACGGCACCACCAGCGGCGTGCGCGTGCCCAATGGCGACTGGATCCCCGACGGCCGCGAAGGCCTGACCTTCGCCGATTCGACCAGTGCGGTGTTCGCGTACGACCTGCCGTGGGACAAGATCGATGTCGCGACCTTTAGCTGGCAGAAGGTGCTGGGCGGCGAAGGCGGCCATGGCGTCCTGATCCTCGGCCCGCGCGCAGTCGAACGCCTCGAAACCTACACCCCGGCCTGGCCGCTGCCCAAGGTGTTCCGCCTGATGGCCAAGGGCAAGCTGGCCGAGGGCGTGTTCAAGGGTGAGACGATCAACACGCCGAGCATGCTGGCGGTCGAGGACGCGATCTTCGCGCTGGAATGGGCCAAGGGTCTGGGCGGGCTCGACGGCCTGATCGCGCGCAGCGATGCCAATGCTGCCGCGCTGCAAAAGCTGGTCGCGGAACGCGACTGGCTCGGCAATCTGGCGGCGGACGAGTCGATCCGCTCGACCACCAGCGTATGCCTGACCGTCGAGGGTGCCGACGAAGCCTTCATCAAGAAGTTCGCCGCGCTGCTCGAGGCGGAACACGCCGCCTATGACGTCGCCGGATACCGCGACGCCCCGGCGGGCCTGCGCATCTGGTGCGGCGCGACGGTGGACACCGCCGATATCGAAGCGCTCGGCCCCTGGCTCGACTGGGCTTACGCCACCGCGAAGGCCGCATAATCGTCGCCCCGGCGCAGGCCGGGGCCGCCCTGTTGCATTCCCAAACTTATCGGCCCCGGCCTTCCCCGGGGCGACGGAGACATTCCATGCCCAAGGTACTCATCAGCGACAAAATGGACCCCAAGGCCGCCCAGATTTTCCGCGAGCGCGGGGTCGAGGTGGACGAGATCACCGGCAAGACGCCGGATGAGCTGAAGGCGATCATCGGCCAGTATGACGGCCTTGCCATCCGCAGCTCGACCAAGGCGACGAAGGACATCATCGACGCGGCGACGAACCTTAAGGTCATCGGCCGCGCCGGCATCGGCGTCGACAATGTCGACATCCCCTACGCGTCCTCGAAGGGCGTGGTGGTGATGAACACTCCGTTCGGCAATTCGATCACCACCGCCGAACACGCCATCGCCCTGATGTTCGCGCTCGCCCGCCAGCTGCCCGAAGCGAACGCCCAGACCCAGGCGGGGCTGTGGCCGAAGAACGGCTTCATGGGTGTCGAAGTGACCGGCAAGACGCTGGGCCTGATTGGCGCAGGCAATATCGGGTCGATCGTCGCCGACCGCGCGCTGGGCCTCAAGATGAAGGTCATCGCGTTCGACCCGTTCCTGTCGCCCGAACGCGCGGTCGAACTGGGGGTCGAGAAGGTCGAGCTGGACGGCTTGCTCGCCCGCGCCGACTTCATCACGCTGCACACGCCGCTGACCGACCAGACGCGCAACATCCTGAGCCGCGAGAACCTGCTCAAGACCAAGAAGGGTGTCCGCATCATCAACTGCGCACGCGGCGGGCTGGTCGATGAGGCGGCGGTCAAGGAGCTGCTCGACAGCGGCCATATCGCGGGCGCAGCGCTCGACGTGTTCGTCACCGAACCGGCCAAGGAACATGCGCTGTTCGGCACCCCGAACTTCGTCGCCACCCCGCATCTGGGCGCATCGACCAGCGAGGCACAGGTCAATGTCGCGATCCAGGTCGCCGAACAGATGGCCGACTACCTCGTCAATGGCGGCGTCACCAACGCGCTCAACGTCCCCAGCCTGACCGCCGAGGAAGCGCCGCGGGTCAAGCCCTACATGGCGCTCGCCGAAAAGCTCGGCAGCCTGGTCGGCCAGCTCACCCATGGCGATATCCCGCGCGTGTCGATCCACAGCGAGGGCGCGGCGACCGAGGTCAACCAGAAGCCGATTGTCAGTGCGGTGCTCGCCGGGTTCCTGCGCACCCAGACCGACACGGTCAACATGGTCAACGCCCCCTTCCTCGCCAAGGAGCGCGGGATCGAGGTGCGTGAGGTCAAGACCGAGAAGGAGGGCGATTACCACACGCTGATCCGCGTGTCGGTGAAGACCGACTCGGGCGAGCGTTCGGTCGCGGGCACGCTGTTCAACAACCGTGAACCGCGCCTGGTCGAGCTGTTCGGGATCAAGGTCGAGGCCGATCTGGCCGGGCACATGCTCTATGTCGTCAACGAGGACGCACCCGGCTTTATCGGCCGCATCGGCACCGCGCTGGGCGACGCTGGCGTGAACATCGGCACCTTCCACCTCGGCCGCCGCGATGCCGGTGGCGAAGCGGTGCTGCTGCTGTCGGTCGACGAAGCGGTGACGCCGGAGCTGGTCGCGCGCGTCCGTGCGCTCCCGGGCGTGAAGACCGCGATGGCGCTCAAGTTCTGACGCGCTTATGGGGGCGGGCATGAACGGACTACTTCCCGAAGGATTCCACGACCGCCTGCCCCCGCTCGCCGACGCGGCGGCGACCCTTGAATCGCGCGTACTCGATGTCGCGCGGCTTCATGGCTATGAGCGGGTCGATCCGCCCCTTGCCGAGTTCGAGGAGTCGCTGGGCCAGCGGCTCAAGGCGGCGAGCGGCAAGGATGCAGTGCGCTTCACCGATCCCGTCTCGCGCCGCACGCTGGCGATTCGGCCCGACATTACCGCGCAGGTCGGTCGCATTGCCGCGACGCGCATGGCGCACCACCCGCGCCCCGTCCGCCTGTCCTATGCCGGACAGGTGCTCAAACTGCGCGCAAGCGAACTGCGCCCCGAGCGCGCGATGCGTCAGATCGGGTGCGAGCTGATCGGGCGCGACAGTATCGCAGCGGTGCGCGAAATCGTGTCCGTGGCGGTCGCGGCGCTGGAAGCGGCGGGTGTCCCCGGCCTCGCGATCGACTTCACCTTGCCCGATCTGGTCGAGCAGCTCGCCCCAACGATGGCAGCCGAGCAGCTCACTGCCCTCCGCGCAGCCCTCGACGCCAAGGATGCCGCCGCAGTCGCCGCGATCGACCCGGCCTTCTTGCCGCTGATCGAAGCGGCCGGGCCGTTCGATGCGGCAATCGCGCGACTGCGTGCGCATGACACCGGCGGCGCGCTTTCCACCCGGCTCGACGGGCTGGAGGCGGTGGCGCAGGCGGTAGCGGGCAAAGCCGCGCTGACGCTCGACCCGACCGAGCGCCATGGCTTCGAATATCAGAGCTGGATCGGCTTCTCGCTATTCGCGCGCGGTGTGCGCGGTGAGATCGGGCGCGGCGGCAGCTATTCGGTGCTGGGCGCGCAGGGTGAGGAACCGGCGGTCGGCTTCTCCCTCTATGCCGACCCCCTGCTCGACGCAGGACTCGCCCCGGCGGAGCGGCGTCGCCTGTTCCTGCCATTCGGCACCGATGCCGAGACAGCGGCGCATTGGCGCAGCGAGGGCTGGGTCGCGGTCGCTGCGCTCGATGCAGACGACAGTGCGCAAGCGCAGCTATGCACCCATGTTCTGACCAATGGCGAGCCCTGCCGGGCCTAACCCTGGACGTCGAGTAGCAGGTCTGCCCATTCGGGATGCTTGCGGATATAGGCGGAGACGAAGGTGCATTTCGCCACCACGCGCAGCCCGCGTGTCCGGGCCGCGTCCAGCGCGTGGCGGATCAGCGCGCTGGCAATGCCCCGTCCCTCCAGCGCGGGCGGGACGATCGTGTGGGTAAAGGTGATGATGTCGCCCTTGAGGCGGTAATCGGCATGCGCAAGATGACCATCCACCATGACCTCGAACCGGCTTTGCTCCGCATTGTCGCGAATCGCGTCAGATTCCATCACCCGCCTCCCGATTGCCGTGCATCGGGACGAATGGTAGCGATCCGGCCACGGAGGACAATCGCTTGATGCTACGCCTGCTCAGTCTGATCGCGGCCGCCCTCATGCTCGGCGCAGCCGCATCTCCCGGCAAGCTGGTCCGCGACGGCCAGCGGATCGAATGGACGATGGGCGAGGGGCGCAAGGTCTATCGCCTCGGCGACCTCACCGCCGTGTTCGAGCGCGTCCAGTGCGCCCCGCTGGGCGAGGAATGCGAAGACGGCGATGTCGACCCGGTGCTGACGATCACCCGCGCCGACGGGGCGAGCGTCAAGCTCGACGGGTCGCCGATGCAGAATATCCTGATGCTCGGCCGCCTGTCGAAGGACGGCCCGGTCGTCGCCTTCTTTCAGGACTATACCGGCGGCATGCATTGCTGTCAGCGGATGCGCGTGGTCACGCCCGCAGGCGACGCGCTCACGGTCGCCGATCTGGGCGGCTATGACGGGGCCGAGATCGGCTGGCCAAAGGATGTGGATGGCGACGGAACGCGCGACATCGTGGTGAGCGACGACCGCTTCCTCTATGCCTTTGAAAGCTATGCCGCGAGCGTTGCGCCGCCCAAGGTGCTGAACGTGGTCGACGGCGCGGTGCGCGACGTTTCGGCCGAACCGCGCTTTGCCAAGATCTTCGAAAAGGCCGCCGCCAGCGCACGCAAGGCGTGCATGGCAGAGGACTATCCCAATGGCGCGTGCGCCGCCTGGGCCGCCGCCGCCGCACGGCTCGGGACGCTCGACGCGGTGTGGCCGGTCATCCTCACCGAATATCGCAAGGAGCCGGCGACCTGGCCCGACCGGTGCAAGGTTGAACGCAGCGAAGATGGCGAGTGTCCGGAGGGGCAGCTGATCGAATATCCCGATTATCCGGCGGGTTTACGCGCATTTCTGGTGGAGACTGGCTATATCCCCGCCGCATGAGTGATCCACGCGACGTTCTGCACACGCTTTTCGGCTTTCCAGATTTTCGCGGCGTCCAGCGGCAGGTGGTCGATCGCGTGCTCGCGGGACAGCGCACGCTGGCGGTGATGCCGACCGGTGCGGGCAAGTCGCTGACCTATCAGCTGCCCGCGACGATGCTCGACGGCACCTGCGTCGTCATCTCCCCGCTGATCGCGCTGATGCACGACCAGTTGCGCGCCGCCGAAGCGGTCGGCATCCGCGCCGCCACGCTGACCAGCGTGGACGAGAATCGCGCGGAGACGATCGAGCGCTTCCGCAACGGCGACCTCGACCTGCTCTATGTCGCACCCGAACGCGCGTCGAACAGCAGCTTCCGCGACCTGCTGCGCTCGGCCCCGCTCGCCTTGTTCGCAATCGACGAAGCGCATTGCGTGAGCGAATGGGGGCATGACTTCCGCCCCGATTACCGCCTGCTGCGCCCGTTGATGGACGCCTTCCCCGACGTCCCTCGCCTTGCGCTGACCGCCACCGCGGACGCACACACCCGTGCCGATATTCTGAACCAGCTCGGCATCGCCGAAGACGGGCTGATCGTCGCTGGGTTCGACCGTCCCAATATCCGCTACAATATCGCGCCGCGCGACAATGTCCCCCGCCAGGTCGCCGATTTCATCGCCACCCAGTCCGGCCCCGGCATTGTCTATGCCCAGACCCGCAAGGGCGTCGAACAGCTGGCGGAGAAGCTCGCCGCGGGCGGGCGCCCCGTCCTGCCCTATCATGCCGGGCTCGACCCTGCGGTGCGCCGCCGCAACCAGGCCGCGTTCGTGGCGAGCGAGGACATGGTGATCGTCGCCACGGTCGCGTTCGGCATGGGCATCGACAAGCCCGACGTCCGCTTCGTCATCCATGCCGGCCTGCCCAAGTCGATCGAGGGCTATTATCAGGAAACCGGCCGCGCCGGCCGCGACGGCGACCCGGCGGTGGCACAGCTTTACTGGGGTGCCGACGATTTCGCCCGCGCCCGTCAGCGGATCGGCGAGGTCGAGCCGGAGCGCCAGCCGGGCGAGCGCGCGCGCCTCAGCGCACTGGGCGCGCTGGTCGAGACCGCCGGATGCCGCCGCGCAATCCTGCTGCGCCATTTCGGCGAGGATCCGCCCGCGACCTGCGGCAATTGCGACAATTGCCTCGAAGCGCCCAAGGCGATCGACGCCAGCGTGACCGCGCAGAAATATCTCTCCGCGGTGTTCCGCACCGGCCAGAGCTTCGGCGCGACCTATATCGAGCAGGTGCTGACCGGTCAGTCGAGCGAGCGCAGCCTGATGAACGGGCATGAGTCGCTGTCGGTGTGGGGGATCGTCGAAGGGGATGAGGCGGCGCTGATCAAGCCGGTCGGCCGCGCCTTGCTGCTGCGCGATGCGCTGCGCACCAACCCGCATGGCGGCCTCGAGTTCGGCCCCGGCGCGCGCCCGATCCTGAAGGGCGAAGCCACGCTCGACCTGGTCGTCCCGCCCAAGCGCGAACGCCGTCGCCGGGGTGCCAGCAGCGGCGGCCTGCCGAACCCGGTCGGCGATCCGCTGTTCGAGGCACTGCGCGACAAGCGCCGGACGCTGGCACAGGCCGCCGCCGTGCCGCCCTATGTCATCTTCCACGATTCGGTGCTGCGCGAGATGGCGGCGAAGCGGCCCGCGACACTTGCCGACCTGTCACGCATTCCGGGCATTGGCGCGCGCAAGCTGGCGGACTATGGCGATGCCTTCCTGCAAGTGATCCACGAGGCAGCCTGAATGCGCACGATCGACGAGACCATCTCCGTCTCCCCCCAGATCAGCCCCGCCGATGTCACCGAACTGGCGCGCGCGGGCTTCAAGGCGATCGTCAACAACCGTCCGGACGAAGAAGAGCCCGGCCAGCCATCGGGCGACGCGATCCGCGCGGTCGCAGAGACGCTGGGCCTGTCCTACCACGCGATCCCCGTGACCCATGCCGGCTTTTCGATGCCGCAGGTCGAGGCGATGCGCGCCGCGATCGACGGCGCGGGCGGCCCGGTCTTCGCCTATTGTCGCTCCGGCACACGCTCGACCAACCTTTGGGCGCTCGCCGAAGCCAGTCGCGGCACCGATCCCCAGACGTTGGTGACCAAGGCGGCCCAGGCCGGATATGACCTTACCGGCTTGCGCCCGATGCTCGACACGCTGGCGGGCAAGGCCTGACGCGATGAACTGGTGGCTTGCCGCCGGGTCGCTCGGCGCCGTGCTGGCGCTGGCGGGAGTTGCCCGGATGCTCCGGCTGGGTGGCACGCAGGCACTTGCCGACGGAGACGACGCCATCCGGATGGCCGAGGCGCTGGTGTCCGGATTCGAGGGCCGCGTCGGCGTCGTCGCCGCCGATGGCGGGCGCGCCGCAGTGGCAAGCGGCCCGGGCGACCTGGTGGTGATCGAGCCGCTCGGCGCGCGGCATCGGGCAACCCGGTTCAAGTCCGCGCGCATCGTCATGGCGCATCCCGAGGCCGATGGCACGAAGCTCGCACTGGAGCTGCAGCCCGGCACCGTGTTGCGCATCACCGTTGCCGATGCCGAAGCGGCACGGGCGTTCGCCGAGACACTCACCTGACCCTTGCTATGGATGGGCCGACGCGCTTATTTACATTCGTGTAAGGAGCGAGGATGCCCAACCTGCCGAATCCGGTCGACCTAGCCGTCCCGGCCTTCGTCCTGCTCGTGCTGGCGGAGATGGTGGTCGCGCGGCTCAAGGATCGCAGCCGCTATTGCCCGCGCGATACGCTGACCTCGCTCATGCTCGGATTCGGGAGCACGATCGCGGGCGTGCTGGCAGGCGGTTTCGTCTTCGCGATGGCGGTGTGGGTCCACCAGTTCCGCCTCTTCGACATCGGCTATGCCTGGTACTGGTTCGTCCTCGCCTTCGTGCTTGACGACCTCGCTTACTATGTCTTCCACCGCTCGGCCCATCGCGTGCGCTGGTTCTGGGCGAGCCATGTCATCCACCACAGCAGCCAGCATTATAACCTGTCCACCGCGCTGCGGCAGACCTGGACCGGGTTCTTCAGCCTGGGCTTCATCTTCCGCCTGCCGCTGTTCCTGATCGGATTTCCGCCGGCGATGGTGTTCTTCGTCGCAGGGCTGAACCTGGTCTATCAGTTCTGGATCCATACCGAGGTGATCGGGCGCATGCCGCGCTGGTTCGAGGCGGTGATGAACACCCCGTCGCACCACCGCGTCCACCACGCGACCAACCCGCGCTATCTCGACAAGAATTATGCGGGCGTCTTCATCATCTGGGACCGCATGTTCGGCACGTTCGAGGCCGAGCGCGACGACGACCGGCCCCGCTATGGCATCGTCAAGAACCTGCCCGACTTCAACCTGATCCGCGCCGCCTTCCACGAATGGTGGGGGATCGCGCAGGACGTGTGGGCTGCCCCGAACTGGCACGCGCGCCTCATGTATATGATCGCGCCGCCCGGCTGGAGCCACGACGGCAGTCGCGATACATCCGAGATAATCAAGGCGCGCTGGGAGGCGCGGGAAAAGGCGGGGACAGCGTGGACGAAGCAGATATCGTCGTCATCGGAGCCGGATCCGGCGGGAGCGCCGCAGCAGGCCGGCTGAGCGAGGACGGCAAGTATAGCGTCGCGGTGCTCGAAGCGGGCGGGCGTAACACCAGCTTCCGCACCCTGATGCCCGGCGGCATCGCGATGCAGACCCCCGCGACCAACTATGCGTATGAAACCGTGCCGCAGCCGGGGCTCGACGGGCGGCGGGGCTATCAGCCGCGCGGTCGGGGCTTGGGCGGGTCGAGCGCGATCAACGCGATGCTCTACATTCGCGGCGTGCCGTGGGACTATGATAACTGGGCGCGGCTCGGCTGCCCCGGCTGGAGCTGGGACGACGTTCTGCCGGTGTTCAAGCGGAGCGAGGCCAATGAACATGGCGCGGACGCTTTCCACGGCGGCGACGGCCCGCTCCATGTCAGTGATCAGAGCTTCGTCCACCCCGGCACGCGCGCCTTCATCGAGGCGGGGGCGGCGTTGCAGATCCCGCGCAACGCCGATTTCAACGGCGCGCGGCAAGAGGGGATCGGCGTCTATCAGGTGACGCAGAAGGATGGCGAGCGCTGGACCGCCGCACGCGGCTATCTGAAGGAACGCCCGAACCTCGAGATCATCTGCGACGCGACGGTCGAGCGCGTGCTGTTCGAGGAGGGGCGCGTGTGGGGCGTTGCCTATTCACGCGGCGGGCAGACGAAGATGATCCGCGCCCGCCGCGCCGTGGTGATGGCCGGCGGCGTGTTCGGCACGCCGCAGACGCTGATGCTCTCAGGCATCGGCCCCGCCGCGCATCTCAAGGAAATGGGGCTTCAGGTCCGGATCGACCGGCCCGAGGTGGGCGGCAACCTTCAGGACCATCTCGATTATGTCGCGGCGTTCGAGACGCCGGGTTACGACTTCCTCGGCCGCTCGCTGCGCGGATCGCTCGCCGGGCTGGGCGGGATGTGGCGCTGGTTCCGCAACCGCAGCGGCATGATGACCTCACCCTATGCCGAGGGCGGGGCGTTCCTGAAAAGCGATCCGGCGCTGGAGGTGCCCGACATCCAGCTCCATTTCCTGATCGCGATCGTCGAGGATCATGGTCGCGCGAAGGTCAAGGCACATGGGTTCAGCTGCCACGCCTGCGTCCTGCGCCCCGAGAGCCGCGGGACGGTGCGGCTCAAGTCGCCCGATCCGCGCGCGGCGCCGCTGATCGATCCACGATTCCTGTCGGACCCGCGCGATCTGGCCGGGCTGATGAAGGGAACGCGGATGATGTACCGCATTCTGGAGCAGGAGCCGCTCGCTGCGTTCGGGGGCAAGGACCGCTACCCGTTCGACGACGATGCCACGCTGGAGCGGCTGATCCGCGCGCGGGCTGACACGATCTATCACCCGGTCGGCACTGCCCGAATGGGATCGGATGCGGACGCGGTGTGCGACCCGCAGCTGCGCGTGCGCGGGGTCGAGGGGCTCTATCTCGCCGACGCCTCGATCATGCCGCGGCTGATCGGCGGCAACACCAATGCGCCGAGCATCATGATCGGCGAGCGCTGCGCGGATTTCGTGAAGGCCGACCTCGCATAAAAAACGGGCCGGCGCTTTCGCACCGGCCCAGTCGTCCGCAGGAGGAACATCGTGAGGGGCCGCACCGCCATGGGTGCGGCCCCAATTTCATCAGTAGTTGTAGGCGCGCTCGCCATGCTCGCCGAGGTCGAGGCCTTCCTGCTCGACTTCGGGGCTGACGCGCAGGCCGGTCAGAGCCTTGGCAACGGTAAAGGCGATCGCCGAACCGATTGCCGCCCAGGCAACCGCGACGCCGACCGACTTGATCTGGATCCACAGCTGCGGGCCCAGTGCATAGTCGGCTGCGCCCGGACCACCCAGCGCGGGAAGCATTGTCACGGCGGTGAGGACCGAACCGATGATGCCACCGAGAGCGTGGATGCCGAAGGCGTCGAGCGATTCGTCGATCTTCAGCTTCGGCTTGATCGCGATGACGAAGATTGCGCAGACTACACCGGCAATCGCGCCAAGCAGGATCGCGCCGAACGGACCCGAGTTACCCGCCGCCGGGGTGACCGCGACCAGACCGGCAATCGCACCCGAGCATGCGCCCAGCAGCGACGCCTTGTGACCCAGCACGCGCTCGGTCAGCATCCAGAACAGCACGCCAGCAGCGGTGGCGACGAAGGTGTTGATCAGCGCGAGACCCGCCGCGCCATTGGCTTCGAGTGCCGAACCAGCGTTGAAACCGAACCAGCCCACCCACAGCAGACCCGTGCCGATCAGCGTCATGGTCAGCGAGTGCGGCGCCATGCGCTCGGTCGGATAGCCCTTGCGCTTGCCCAGGATGATCGCACCGACCAGCGCCGAGACGCCCGCGTTGATATGGACCACCGTGCCGCCCGCAAAGTCGAGCGCGCCCCAGCCGAAGATCAGACCGGTCGCTTCGTCCGTGCCACCCAAATACCAGACCATGTGTGCGATCGGGTAATAGACGATCGTCAACCAGATCGCGGCGAACACCATCAGCGCGCTGAACTTCATGCGCTCGACCAGGCCGCCGATGACCAGCGCGACGGTGATCGCGGAGAAGGTCATCTGGAATGCGATGAACACGAATTCGGGAATGACCACGCCATCGGAGAAGGTGGCGACGGTCGAGTCGGCGGTTACGCCGGCGAGCAGGAACTTGCCGGTCGAGATGATCTTGTTGGCGTCACCGCCGAACGACAGCGCATAGCCGTACATCACCCAGAGCAGCATCGCGAACGCCGCGACCGCCAGCACCTGGGTCAGGACCGATGCCATATTCTTGGTGCGGACCAGACCGCCATAGAAGAGCGCGAGGCCCGGCACGATCATCGCCATGACCAGCACGGTCGCGGTCATCATCCATGCGGTGTCGCCCTTGTCGGGCGTCGGCGCGGCGGCAGCCGCCGCGTCCTGGGCCCAGGCGGGCATGGCCGCGAACAGCGCGGCTCCCGCGCCTGCAGCCAGTTTGAGTGCAGTTTTCATCGATACCCCCTTGTTACAGCGCGGTCTGGTCGGTTTCGCCGGTGCGGATGCGCACGGCCTGACCGACGTCGAGCACGAAGATCTTGCCGTCGCCGATCGCGCCGGTGTTCGCCGCGGCCTGAATCGCCTCGACCACCCGGCCCGCCAGATCGCTGGCACAGACCACTTCGATTTTGAGCTTGGGCACCATGTTGGTGCTGTATTCCGCGCCGCGGTAGATTTCGGTCTGGCCCTTTTGCCGCCCGAACCCCTTCACCTCGGTCACGGTCATGCCCGCGACGCCCAACTCGGTGAGCGCCTCCCGGACGTCATCCAGCTTGAACGGCTTGATGATGGCGATGACGAGTTTCATTCCGCCCCCTTTCGCATTTGACCCGGGGAAGCATTCAGCAAAGGGCGTGCCAGAGTCGAAAAAGGCTGGATTCCGGGGATTCGGCGCCGGGAGAATGTTACCGAAAGGTAAAAAATTGTGCAGATGCGAAGCGCTGCCTAATTTTTAGGCTGCAAGATGCGCTGCCTGCGCAATAGGCACAGTGACATTTCTCCAGAGCCGCCCCGGCTCTCGCGTACGTCAGAATGGCGATGTCACTTAAAGCTGGTGCCCGGTACGATCGCGCTTGGTCGCGAGATAGGCGGCATTATGCGGATTGGGTGGCAGTTGATGCGCCACGCGTTCTGTCACGGCGACGCCAGCCGCCCCGAGACCCGCCACCTTGGCCGGATTATTGGTCAACAGCCGCACCTGGGTCTGCCCCAACAGCGTCAGCATCCGCGCCGCCACGCCGAAATCGCGTGCATCCACCGCAAAGCCTAGCCGCGTATTGGCATCGACCGTATCAAACCCCTGATCCTGCAGCGCATAGGCGCGCAGCTTGTTGATCAGCCCAATTCCGCGCCCTTCCTGCCGCAAATAGAGCAGGATGCCCCAGCCGCTCGCGGCAATCGCGCGGATTGCAGCGTGCAGCTGCGGCCCGCAATCGCATTTCAGGCTCCCAAGCACATCGCCGGTCAGGCATTCGCTGTGCAGCCGCACCAGCGGCGGGGTGCCGTCGGGCTGACCGATCAGCAGCGCGACATGTTCGTCCGGCGACTCAGGCGTGCGGAATGCGACGATCTCGGCATCCTCCGCGCCGACTACCGGCAGGCGCGCGCGCGTCACCAGCCGCAGCCGCGCGGGATCCTCATGCGCATGAATATCCCCCGGCGTAATCGCATCCTCGATCCGGTAGCCGAGCGCCTCGCCCCGCACGAAAAAGGCCGGAAGCAACCCGGCGATCCGCGCCAGGCGCAGCGCGGCGGCGGCCGCGTCCGGCGCGGTCGCGGGGATCGCGCGATACGGCCCCTTGAGCGGGACGCGCAGGTCGAACTGCGGATCGGCGAGCGCCACCGCCGCGTCGAAATCCAGCCACGGCCGCCGCGCGATCATCACGGGCGAATCCGGCACCGCAGCCGCCGCCTGATTGGCGAGCTTCAGCGTCACCGCGCGGCCCGAGGTAATCAGCAAGGGCGCCGAAATTTCGGGATCGAACTCAGCCAGCCGCGCCGGGTCTGCCGTCTCCACCGCCAACAATGACAACGCACCGGTCGTCCCCCGGATCGCGAACGGCCAGCCGCGCCGCATCGCATCGATCGCATGCGCCGCCGCGCGCGGATTCGGGGCCGACCCGCTCAAAAATCGAACTCGGTCACAATCGGCACATGATCCGACGGTTTCAGCCAGCCGCGACACGGTTCGCACACGCGGTGTGCGGTCGCCTGCGCCGCGACATCGCCGCTCGCCCACATATGGTCGAGCCGCCGCCCGCGATCCGACGCCGCCCAATCCTTGGCGCGATAGCTCCACCAGGTGAAGCAGCGCTCCGGCGCGGGGATGAAGCGGCGACCAAGATCGACCCAGTCATTCGCCGCCTGCAGCCGCCCGAGCGCCTCGACCTCGATCGGGGTATGGCTGACCACGTCGATCAACTGCTTGTGGCTCCACACATCGCATTCGAGCGGGGCGATGTTGAAGTCGCCGGTGACGATCACGGGCAGGCTGCCGAGCCCTTCGGACCAGCGCGTCATCCGCTCGACGAAGTCGAGCTTCTGGCCGAACTTCGGGTTCTTCTCACGGTCGGGAATATCGCCGCCCGCCGGGACATAGACATTCTCGAGCCGCACGCCGTTGGGCAGCCGCACGCCCACATGCCGCGCCTCGCCATTGGCCTGCCAGTCGAGCCGGTCATCCTCGACCAGCGGTACCTTGCTGACGATCGCCACGCCGTGATGCATGCGCTGGCCGTGGATGACGATATGGTCATAGCCCAGCGCGCGCAGGGGGCCGTGCGGGAAATCGCCGTCGATCACCTTGGTTTCCTGAAGGCACAGCACGTCCGGCGCTTCCTCGCGCAGGAAGCGTTCCACGATTTCCATGCGGAAGCGGACGGAGTTGATATTCCAGGAGGCAATCTTCATGCGGGCGTGATCTAGGGGTAGCGTCACTCAGGGGCAATGCCCGCCAGAATTACGGGGCATCTTCAATTCCTCCGCTGCCCCGCAGGGGAGGTGGCAGCGCGCAGCGCTGACGGAGGGGCCGCCGTCATCAGACGGCGGAATTTTGCCGAACTGGTCACGGCCGCCTGCGCGGCCGCCCCTCCACCACCCGCTACGCGGGCGGTCCCCCTCCCCTGAGACAAGCTCAGGGAAGGAATGTTCTGACCAAAACACCAAAAGGCCCCCGCTCCGGGGGCATGGAGCGAGGGCCGACCTGGCGTTCGTCACGCAGGCGGGACGGGTAGTGCTTCGGGCAACAGGGGGAAAAATCCCGAGGCCCCGTCCGCAATATGGGTTCTAGCGCGGCAAAGCTGTCACCAACATGAACGCAGATGTCAGCGGCGACCGCCGGTTTTCCGCGGGTCGTTCCAGCGGAACGCTCCGTCGCTCACCGGCGCGTTGAAGCGCTGGTTCGACAGGCGCACGGTGGTGCGGTTGTTCTGTGCATCGAGCGCCACCCAGCCCTGCAGCATCAGCCCGCCCGGCGCCGCCGCGTTGCGTGCGAACACCATGGTAATGCGGCCATATTCCGGGCGTTTGGGATCGCGCGCCTCGACGCTGATCACATCGGGATTGGCGGTCGGAATGACCTTGGCATAGCGTGCCGCGTCGCGATCCGGGTTCATCAGGATGCCGAGCGGCGAATCCTTGACCGGCCAGCGCTGAACCTGGCGCACCGAATAATCGATGAACCACAAGGCGCTGCCATCGGCAACGATCAGCAGCGGGACGCCCTTTTCATACTGAAACCGGATCTTGCCCGGTTTCTTGAGCGTCATCGTGCCGTTCAGCGTCTTGCCCGACCGGCCGGTCTGGGTGAACGCGGCGGTCATCGTCTGCGTCGCGCGCAGATGCTGCTGCACCTGGGCCAGCGTACCCTGCTGCGCGGCAGCGGGCAGGGTCAGCGGAAGGGTGATTGCGGCCACGGCCGCTAGGGGTCGGATTGTCATGGAGGTACCAAACATGTCCGAACCCCTGGCGGTTCCGGTTTGAACTCGGCGTGAACGCTTGAGTTGCGGTGCCGGCCCGCTCCCCCACCCGGCCACCCAACGACAGTGTATTCTATGGGTGGCCGGGTGGGGGAGCGGGCCGGCACCGTCACCGCGAAGCCGTCAGATCACGCTTCGCTGCGTGCCGAGACGATCTTGCCCGGATTGCGCGGCGGCTCACCCTTGGGGAGCGCGTCGACATGCTCCATGCCTTCGGTCACCACGCCCCACACGGTGTACTGACCGTCGAGGAACGTCGCGTCGTCGAGGCAGATGAAGAACTGCGAATTGGCGCTGTTCGGGTCATTGGTGCGCGCCATCGAGCAAACGCCGCGGACATGCGGTTCGCGGCTGAATTCAGCCGGAAGGTTAGGCTCCTTCGACCCGCTCATGCCGGTGCCGGTCGGATCGCCGCCCTGCGCCATGAACCCGGCGATGACGCGGTGGAACACGACGCCGTCATAAAAGCCGCTATCGGCCAGCTTGACGATCCGCTCGACATGCTTGGGCGCAAGATCGGGGCGCAGCTGGATGTGCACGTCGCCGCTGTCGAGCGTCATGACAAGGCGCGTCGGAAGATCGGACATCGAAAGAAATACTCCAGAAGGGAAACAATCTGACCTTCCCCCTAGGCTGCCACGGGACCGGTTGCAAATTGCATCGCCACCACGGCGGATTGGCAGCGCGATTCGAGCGCGTTAGAGGAGGCAAGGGGCAGCGCAGTCGCAGGAGGCTCGATGAACGACGAGACCGACATCGCGACCGGCACGCCCGATTCGCCACAGCGTGACGCGCAGGAGCGGATGTCGCCCGAATTCGTGCGCACGGTCCTCGACCTGGTCGATGCGGGCGATGTCGAAGCGGTGCGCGAAAAGGTCGAGCCGCTGCATCCGGCCGACATCGCCGATCTGGTCGAGCTGACCCCGACAGATCAGCGCCAGGCGCTCGCCGCCGCCATCTCCGGCCTGATCGACGGCGACGTGCTCGCCGAGATGAACGATTGGGTGCGTGAGGCGCTGATCGAGGCGCTCGAACCGCACGAAGTCGCGGATATCGCCGCCGAACTCGATACCGACGACGCCGTCGCGATCATCGAGGACATGGAGGAGGAAGACCAGCGCGCCGTCCTCCGCGCGCTCGACCCCGACGATCGCGCCGCGATCGAAGAGGCGCTGTCCTACCCCGAGGAATCCGCCGGCCGCCTGATGCAGCGCGAGCTGATCGCGGTGCCTGAGCATTGGAGCGTCGGCGACGTGCTCGACTTCTTGCGCGGCGAGGAGGAGCTCGCCACCGATTTCTGGGAAATCTTCGTCGTCGATCCGTCGCACCATCCGGTCGGCACCTGCGCACTGTCCTGGATTTTGCGCACGCCGCGATCGGTGTCGGTCTCGGACGTGATGAAGCGCGAACAGACACTGATCCCGGTCGAGATGGATCAGGAGGAAGTCGCGCTGATTTTCCAGAAATATGCGCTGATCTCCGCCGCCGTCATCGACGATTCGGGGCGGCTGGTCGGGGTGATCACCGTCGACGACGTCGTGCACATCATTCAGGAAGAGGCGGGCGAGGACGCGCTGCTGCTGTCCGGTGCGGGCGAAGGCGACATCAACGAACCGGTGGTCGATTCGTACAAGGTGCGGGTCCGCTGGCTGGTCGCCAATCTAGGCACAGCCATGGTCGCCGCCACGATCATCGGCCTGTTCGAAGGGACGATCGCCAAGATGGTCGCGCTCGCCGCACTGATGCCGATCGTGGCCGGTGTCGGCGGCAATGCGGGGACGCAGACGATGGCCGTGACGGTCCGCGCGCTCGCCACCAATCAGCTGACTCAGTCCAACACGTTGCGCGCGATCCGCCGCGAAATTCAGGTGGCGGTGCTCAACGGCCTGACCATCGCCGCCGTGCTGGGCACGGGCGTTGGCCTCGTATTCCAGAACGCGCTGCTCGGCGGCGTGATCGCAACAGCGATGCTGATCAACATCGTCATTGCCGGCTGTGCCGGGGTCCTGGTGCCGTTGACGCTTGACCGCTTCCGCGCCGACCCGGCCGTCGCCTCGTCCGTATTTGTGACGATGACGACCGATTCGATGGGCTTTCTGGTGTTTCTTGGCCTTGCCACGGCCAGCGGCCTGACCGGTTGATCAGGTTGACCGACAGCAGCACCGCCCCCAGATCGCGGCAATGGCATTGCACCTGACCAAAGTCGCGTTCGGCACCACTGGGTTCGATCATCTGCGCCAGCGGCTCGCCGCGCATGGTCGGGTCGGTCCGGTTGCGCTCACCACCCGCTACCTGCCCAAGCGCCATGAAGAGATTGCGGGCCAAGGATCGCTGTTCTGGATCCACAAGCACCAGCTCATCGCCCGCTCGCCGATCCTCGGCTTTGGCGAGGCGGAGGGCGGCCGCTGCGCGATCCTGCTCGATCCCGAACTGGTCCAGGTGGTGCCCCAAGCCAAGCGCGCGCATCAGGGCTGGCGCTACCTGGAGGCTCAAGATGCGCCCGCCGATTTCGGGACCGGCGACATGGCGTCACTTCCGGCGGAACTGGCGGGGAAGCTGGCCGAACTCGGCCTTTAGCGCGCGAGGGTCGGGAAGGCCGCGCGGAACGCCGCGACCTTGGGCTTGTCCCAGCGGACGATATAGCCGTGGTTAGGATTGCGGCGGGCAAAGTCCTGATGCTCCGCCTCCGCCTCGAAAAAGGCGCCGTTCTCGATCCGGGTGACAATGCGCGCGTCATAGGCGCCACTACGCCCGAGCTGATCGATATAGGCCCGCGCCACCCGCGCCTGTCCGGCATTTTGCGGGAAGATCGCGGAGCGATAGCTGGGCCCGACATCCGGGCCCTGTCGGTTGAGCTGGGTGGGATCGTGCGCGACCGAGAAATAAACGCGCAGCAGCGTCGCATAGCTGACCACGCGCGGGTCATAGACGATGCGGATCGCCTCGGCATGGCGGGTGCGCTCGGTCGACACTTGGGCATAGGTCGCGGTCGCGCGGGTGCCGCCGGCATAGCCGCTGACCACCGACTTCACGCCCTTCACGCCCTCGAACACCGCCTCCATGCCCCAGAAGCAACCCCCGGCGAGCACGGCGACCTGATCGCCCGGCGCGGGCGCGACATCGGTGGTGGAAGGGGGAATTGCGACGGCCTTTTCACCGCCACCGGCCAGCACCGGGGGAACCAGGCCGGCCATGTGCGCAAACCCGATCGCACCCAAACCCGCAAGGCCAAGGGCGAGCGCGCGCTGCATCAGAACAACGGCGCCGCGAGCACCTGATCGGCGTGCAGCGCGATCATGCCGACCACCCCGAGCGAAAAGCCGGTCAGGAAACGGCGGAGAAACGGCGATTTGAGGGCCGCGGTCATGGGTACGATCCTTTGTGCTTGTCGCGGAGATGGGGGCGCCACCTCCGATTCCAAGCAAAGACTAACTTTGGTGCGCTGAACCTGCGCTGGTGCTCCCGTTCATATTCGGGAAATCCGCGCAAAAGGTTTCAGCATTCGGTGAAAAAAGATTGCGGCTTGGATGATCCCGCACCGGCCCGCTCCCCCACCCGGCCACCCATTGAAGATACCTTGTGGGTGGCCGGGTGGGGGAGCGGGCCGGGGCCGCTTCAGCGAAGCTGAACCGACTCAGCGCAGCGCGGCGCACGCTTCCTGAATGCGCCCGCACGCCTCGGTGAGCAGCGCCTCGCTCGTCGCATAGCTGATGCGCAGCGCCGGAGAGAGGCCGAACGCCGCGCCATGCACTGCCGCAACGCGCGCGTCGTCGAGGAGATAGCCGACCATCGTCTCGTCGCTGTCGATCTTCAGCCCCTTGGGCGTGGTCTTGCCGATCAGCGCGCTGAATTCGGGATAGACGTAGAAGGCGCCTTCCGGCCGCGGACAGGTCATGCCGTTGATCTGGTTGAGCATCGAAACGACCAGGTCGCGACGCTTCTGAAACGCGGCGTTGCGCTCGGTCAGGAACGACTGGTCGCCGTTAAGCGCCGCCACCGACGCCGCCTGCGACACGCTGCACGGATTGCTGGTCGATTGCGACTGCAGCTTGCCCATCGCCTTGATCAGCCATTGCGGGCCGCCCGCGTAACCGATGCGCCAGCCGGTCATCGCATAGGCCTTCGACACGCCGTTGGCGGTCAGGGTGCGATCGTAGAGCGACGGACATACCTGCGCGATCGTCGCAAATTCGAAGCCGTCGTACAGGATATGCTCGTACATATCGTCGGCGTAGATCAGGACATGCGGGTGCCTCTCCAGCACCTCGCCCAGCGCCTTGAGCTCGGCCGCGCTATACGCCGCGCCGGTCGGGTTGGACGGCGAGTTGAGTACCACCCACTTGGTCTTGGCGGTGATCGCCGCCTCGAGCTGTTCGGGCTTGATCTTGTACGCCTGGTCCGCCCCCGCCGCGACGAACACCGGCTTGCCGCCCGCGAACTCGACGACATCGGGATAGCTGACCCAATAGGGCGCCGGGATCACCACCTCGTCCCCCGCGTCGATCGTCGCGCAGAAGGCGTTGAACAGCGTGTGCTTGCCGCCCGAATTCACGCTGATCTGGTTCTCGGCGTAGGTCAGACCGTTGTCGCGCGCGTACTTCTTGACGATTGCGGCCTTCAGCTCGGGCGTGCCGTCGACATTGGTATATTTGGTCGCACCGCGCCGGATCGCCTCGATCGCCGCCTCTTTCACGAAATCGGGCGTGTCGAAATCGGGCTCGCCCGCGCCCAGGCCGATCACGTCCACCCCGGCGCGCTTCAGCTCGAACACGCGGCTCGTCATCGCGAGCGTCGCGGAGGGCTGGATGCGGTTGAGCGCGGCGGAGGTCTGCATGGGGGAACGCCTCTCTGGGAAGGAAATCGCGCGCCCTATAGGTCGGCTGGTTCCTCTTCCGCAACCGTAACAGCGGAAACCAGCCCGCGCACGGCATTGCCGAGCTGGAATCCTTGCCGCAAATCCTCGGGCCGCAACTCCGCCTCGATTGCGCGCCCGCTAGCGATCAGCTCGCCGCGCAACACGCCGGGCAAGATACCGCGCGCCAGCGGCGGCGTCAGCAACATGCCGTCGCGCGGCACGAAGATCGAGGTGAAGCTGCCCTCGGTCAGATAGCCGTCAGCATCGATATAGACCGTCTCCCACGCCCCGGCGACGCGCGGCCAGGGCCGGCGATCGGTCGTCTTGTGACCAAGGCGAAAGTCGCGCGGCGCAACTTTGCGGCGGGTCAGCGCGACCGTGACCGGGCCGGACGGCATCTCGGGCATCGGCGCGGTCCCGATCGCGATCCGCCCCTCCGGCGATAGCAGCAGCCGCACCTTGGCCGGATGACGCAGGCGGAAGGTCGCGGCCTGCAGCTCGTTGCGCACGCCGTGGCGGTCGAACGGGATGCCGAACGCCTCGGCACTCGCCCGCATCCGCGCCAGATGGCGTTCGAGCAGCGCGATCCCGCCCACGGGATCGAATGCCATCGTCTCGATCAGGTCGAACCGCCGCTGCCCCCGCGTCAAGAACGCGCCCTTGGCCAGGCACTCATCCCATTCCTCACCCGCCCGCGAATCCGCAACCACGCCCGAGCCCAGGCCGATGCTCGCCGTTTCCGCACCCTCCTTCAGGTGCAGGGTGCGGATCGCGACGTTGAACGCGGCATCGCCATCGGGGTCGATCCGCCCGATCGATCCGGTATAGGCGCCGCGCGCATCGGGCTCGACCGCAGCGATCACCTCCATCGCCCGGATCTTCGGCGCGCCGGTCACCGATCCGCACGGGAAGATCGCGGCCAGTGCCTCACCCGGCCCGATGTCCGGCGCAAGCTTCGCGGCGATGGTCGAGACCATGGTGTGCAGCGTCGGATAGGTTTCGACCTTGAACAGCTCGGGCACCGACACGCTGCCCGGCGCGGCGATGCGGGTCAAATCGTTGCGCATCAAGTCGACGATCATCAGATTTTCGGCGCGCTGCTTCTCATCCCGCGCCAGTTCGATACGCGCGGCTTCGTCCGCTTCCGGGGTCGCGCCGCGCGGGGTCGTCCCCTTCATCGGCCGCGCGATCAGTTCGCCGTGGCGCAGCGCAAAGAACAGCTCGGGCGAAAAGGACAGCAGCCAGTCACTGCCGGTCCACACGATCCCGCCATAGCCCGCCGCCGCGCGCGAGCGAATCGCGGCATAAACCGCCAGCGGATCGCCCGCGACGCGCACCGCCGCGCGAAAGGTCAAATTCGCCTGATAGATGTCCCCCGCCTCGATCCACTCCCGCACGCGCGCAAAGGCGGCGTCATAGTCGCTGCGGCCGATCTGCGGCGCCGGCCGACCAACCCACGCCCCCGCCGGATCGGGCAGCCGTGCCGCAATTGCGTCAGGGGCAAGCTGCTCGACCGTCTCGAACAGGCCGAACCACAAAAGCGGCGAATCTGCATCGGCCCGACTGAGCCCGGTCAGTCGCGGCTCCAGCGCGTGCCCGGCCTCATAGCCGATATAGCCCGCCGCATGCAGCCCCTCAGCCCGCGCCGCGTCGAGCGCGGCCAGCGCAGGTGCCACCTCGTCCGACCGGTGCGCAGCCACCACCCGCACCGGCGCGGTGTAGAGCCGCGCATCGCTACCCCCCGGCCGGGCATCGTCGAGCAGCACAAACGGTGTCTGGACAAGCATTGCACCGGCCATGAAGCGCTAAACGCCCGCCCGCAAGCCTCTGTTGCCGCTGGGGCCCGCGCGGCCTATCTCCGGGCCATGTCCACGCCCCCGCTGCGCGCCGCCATCGTGCCTGTCACCCCGCTTCAGCAGAATTCGACCCTGTTGTGGTGCACCCGCACCATGCGTGGCGCGTTCACCGACCCCGGCGGCGACCTCGACCGTCTGAAAGCGGCGGCGCAGCAGCATGGCGTCACCATCGAAAAATTGCTGATTACCCATGGCCATATCGACCATTGCGGTCAGGCAGGGAAGCTCGCCGCCGAACTCGGCGTGCCGATCGAGGGGCCGCATGAGGCCGACCGCTTCTGGATCAGCCGACTCGACGATGATGGCCGCAATTACGGCATCGACGGCAAGCCGTTCGAGCCCGATCGCTGGCTGGTTGATGGCGACACGGTGACGGTCGGGGAGCTGACGCTCGACGTCTATCACTGCCCCGGCCACACCCCCGGCCATGTCGTGTTCCACCACGCCCCGTCGAAGCTCGCCATCGTCGGCGACGTGATCTTTCAGGGATCGATCGGCCGCACCGATTTCCCGATGGGCAATCATCAGGATTTGCTCGACGCGATCACGACCAAGCTGTGGCCGCTCGGCGACGATACCGTCTTCGTCCCCGGCCATGGCCAGCCGAGCAGCTTCGGGCAGGAGCGCCAGACCAATCCATTCGTGTCGGATCGCGCGCTCGCGCAAAGCTAAACCGATCAGTTGACAATCACTGGAGCGCCGGATAATTCAACCAGATGGTTGAACGACTCGACATGACCTTCCACGCGCTCGCCGACCCCACACGGCGCGGGATGCTCGCCAACCTCGCTCAAGGCGAGAAGAGCATCGGCGAGCTGGCCCAGCCCTATGCGATGACGCTCGCCGGAGCATCGAAGCACGTTCAGGTGCTCGAACGCGCCGGCCTCGTCACCCGCCGCCGCGATGGGCGCACCCACCGCTGCACCCTCAGCCCTGCCCCGCTCGCCGAAGCGAACCAGTGGCTCCAGCAATGGGCCGCCTTCTGGAACACGCGCCTCGACGGGCTGGAGGCGCTGCTGCGCGACTCAAAGGGAGATAGCGAATGACCAAGGCCACCCCATTCCTGATGTTCCAGCACGGCAAGGCGCAACCTGCGCTCGATTTTTATCTCGAGCATGTGCCCGACAGCCGCATCGATGCAGTCGAGCGCTTCGGTCCGGACGGTCCCGGCCCCGAGGGCACGATTATCCGCGCCCATGCGGTCATCGCCGGACAGCCGGTCATGGTCCATGACAGCTTCATCACCCACGGGTTCGACTTTACGCCCTCCTGGTCCTTCTTCCTCGACTGCGACGACGCGGCGACCTTCGACCGGCTGTTCGCCACCCTGTCGGAGGACGGCGGCGTGCTGATGCCGCCCGGCAACTATGGGTGGAGCCGCAACTTCGCCTGGATCAACGACCGTTTCGGCGTGTCGTGGCAACTCAACCTCGCCTGACGGAGGCCCATCATGCCCGCACTGGAAATCCTCGCCCCCGACACGCTGCGCATCGAACGCATCCTCGACGCGCCGCCCGCGACGGTGTGGCGCTATCTGGTCGAGGCCGATCTGCGTCGGAAATGGTTCGCCGGCGGCACAGATGCCCGCGCCGACGCGCCGGTGGAGCTGGTATTCGACCATGACAACCTGTCCGCCGATACCGTCCCCTACCCCGAGCGCTACGCCAAATGGAAAGGCGCGATGGGGCGCGAGCGCGTGGTCGAATATGATCCGCCGCATGTCTTCGCGATCAACTGGGACGAAGGCAAGGAAGGCACCGCGCGAATCGAACTGTTCGCGGAAGGAGAGGACAAGACTCGCCTTGTCCTAACCCATAAAGGCATCACCGGCCCTGCCCCGATGGCCAATTTCGGCGGCGGATGGCATTCGCATCTGGCGGTGTTGCAGGGTCTGCTCGCGGGCGAACCCGTCCGCAATTTCTGGGCGCTGCACGCGGAATCGGAGGCGGAGGTTGCCGCCACGCTCGCGCAGGCTTCGACAAGCAGCGGATGACTCCCTAGATCGGCGCGATGCTGATCCTCGGCCTCGAATCAAGTTGTGACGAAACCGCCGCCGCGCTGGTGACAGGCGGCCGCCGCATCCTCTCCCATCGCCTGGCGAGACAGGACGAGGCGCATCGCCCGTTCGGCGGCGTCGTCCCCGAAATCGCCGCGCGTGCCCACGTCGAGGCGCTGGAGCCGCTAATCGCCGCCGCGTTCGAGGAGGCGGGGGTCACCCTCGCCGATGTCGACGCCGTCGCCGCGACCGCGGGGCCTGGGCTGATCGGCGGGGTGATGGTGGGCCTCGTCACCGGCAAGGCGCTGGCGCACGCGGCGGGCAAGCCGCTGGTGGCGGTGAACCATCTCGAAGGGCATGCGCTCTCCCCGCGCCTTTCCGACCCCGATCTGACCTTTCCCTACCTCCTCCTGCTCGTCTCGGGGGGGCACTGCCAGCTGCTGCTGGTCGAGGGGGTCGGCGCCTATCGTCGCCTCGCCACCACGATCGACGATGCGGCGGGCGAGGCGTTCGACAAGACCGCGAAGTTGCTCGGCCTCGGCTTTCCCGGTGGCCCGGCGGTTGAAGAAGCGGCGAAGCGCGGCGACCCGCGCGCCGTCCCGCTGCCGCGCCCGCTGGTCGGATCGGGCGAGCCGCATTTCTCCTTCGCCGGGCTTAAAAGCGACGTCGCGCGCAAGGTCGGCAAGTTCGCACCCGAAGATCTCGCCGCCTCGTTCCAGCAAGCGGTGGTCGATTGCCTGGTCGACCGCACCCGCATCGCACTTGGCAAGGCCATGGGGGCGACCGCGTTGGTCGTCGCGGGCGGAGTTGCGGCGAACGCTGCGGTCCGCGCGGCGCTCGAAACACTTGCGGCCGAACATGGCCTGCGCTTCGTCGCGCCGCCGCTCTGGCTCTGCACCGACAATGCCGCCATGATCGCCTGGGCCGGAGCCGAGCGGTTTGCGCTTGGCCTGACCGATCCGCTCGACATGCCCGCGCGCCCGCGCTGGCCGCTCGACCCGGATGCGGAGAAGGTGCGCGGCGCAGGAGTGAAGGCATGAAGATCGGGGTACTCGGTGGCGGCGCATGGGGCACGGCGCTCGCTCAAGTCGCTGCGCGTAACGGCCAGCCAGTCACGCTGTGGGCGCGCGAGGATGACGTCGTGGCGTCAGTCAATGGGCGCCACGAGAATGCGCTGTTCCTGCCTGGCGTGCCGCTTGCCCCGTCAATCTGCGCGACACGCGACCTGGCCGCACTGAGTGACTGCGAAACGCTGCTCATCGTCGTGCCCGCGCAGTTTCTCCGCTCGGTCCTGTCACAACTGTCTGTCGGCAATCGAACGATGGTGCTCTGTGCCAAGGGGATCGAGGCAGGGACGCAAAAGCTCGTCGCGGAGATCGCGTCAGAGCTTCATCCGGGAGCGCCGATTGCGGTTCTATCTGGACCCACTTTTGCGCATGAGGTGGCCAAAGGTTTGCCGACCGCAGTGACGCTCGCATGCCCTGATATCGACATGTACCTGCCGCTGGTTGACCGACTGGCTCAGCCGAATTTCCGGATTTACGGCTCCGATGACGTCACCGGTGCGGAGATCGGCGGCGCGGTCAAGAACGTCCTCGCCATCGCATGCGGCGTGGTTGAGGGCGCGGGCCTCGGCCTCAACGCCCGCGCCGCGCTGATCGCGCGCGGCTTTGCCGAGATGACCCGCTTCGGTGTCGCGCGCGGCGGCCGGCCGGAGACGCTGGCGGGGCTGTCGGGCCTGGGCGACCTCGTCCTGACCTGCTCCTCGACCAATTCGCGCAACTTTTCGCTCGGCGTCGGGCTGGGTCAGGGCAAGACCGCCGCCGAACTGCTTGCCGACCGCCGCACGGTGGCCGAAGGCGCCGCCACCGCGCCGGTGCTGCGCGAAGCCGCGCGCGCCGCCGGGGTCGAGATGCCGGTGACCGAAGCGGTCTGCGCGCTGCTGGAGGGAACGCCGGTCCGCACCGTGGTCGACGCGCTGCTCACCCGCCCGCCGCGTGGCGAAACCGCATGAGATGGGCGGCGCTGTTGCGCGGGATCAACCTCGGCAAACGTCAGCTCAAATCGGCGGAACTCAAGGCGGTGATCGAGGGGCTGGGCTTCACTGACGTCAAGACCCTGCTCGCCTCGGGCAACGTCGTCTTCACCGCACCCGATGCGCGCGCCGAGCAACTCGAAGCGCAGATCCACGCCGCGCTGGCCGACGCGACCGGCCTCAAGTCCGAAATCTTCGTCCGCACGCCCGACGAGATGAACGCGGTGATCGCCGCCAACCCGTTTTCCGATGCCGCGACCGATCGGCCCAGCTTCCTCGTCGTCACCTTCCATCGCAAGCCGGTCGATAGCGCCGCCGTCGAGGCGCTGATGGCCGACTATGGCGGCCCCGAGCGCGCACAGGCGATCGACCGCGAACTCTACATCGATTTCCCGGACGGGCAGGGGCGCTCGATCCTGCATGCACCGCTGGGGAAGGCAACGCGCGACCCCGTCACCACCGCACGCAACTGGAACACAGTGCTGAAGATCCGCGACGCGCTCTAGCGTAATGCGGTCGCTGCCAACGCACTGCAATTGGCATCCTGCGCCAACGGCGGACGATCCCCCGCAATCGCGTCCCCCAGCAGCTTCAACACCCCGCCGACATTGGGCTTCGCGCCATCGGGCAGGCGCATAGACGGTGCCTTGATCGTCCCGCTGATCGGTACCGGCTTGGTCAGCCGCAACAGGCTCTCCTTCTTGGGCGACCCGGTCATGGCGAGCGACAGCCGCTCGTTCGACAGATCGACGCTGCCATTGAAGCGCGACTGGCTGCGCGAGGTGTCGATCAGGAACGGCGCCATCCGCCCGGTGCCATTCTTCACCTCAAGCCGCAGGATCATACAGCGCAGCGTCGCCACCTTGTCCCCATCGACCAGCGCCCCGCGTCCGACATCCAGACCCAGATACGACGCGATATTGGCAGGGATCCGCCCAGTCCCGCCTACAAGCGCGATGCTGCCAGTCGACCGCCCGACCGCGCTGCGGATCGTATCCCCCGGCCCGCTCAGCCGCACGCGACCCTGCAACGGCGCGTCGAGCACGCCATCGCCCGCCAGCGCCGCGATCCGGCTGCCGCGCAGGGTCAGGTCCAGATTGAGCGTCGGCTCCGACTTGCCGTCACGCTGGTCGATGACGATGCGCCCCGCCAGCCGGCCGGGGGTCATCTCCATCACGAACGGATCGACCGTCAGCCGCGCATCGTCCAGCGCCAGCGTCGCGCGCGCCGCGCGAAAGCCGGGCGTCCCGACGATCCGCCCCACCCGCACGCGCAGCGCGCCGTCGACGTCGCTCACGCTCTTGAGGTCGATCTGAGTCGACGGGATCAGCCGATCACCGATCCGCGCGCGCCGCGCGGCAGCGACCGCAAGACCGCGATCATTCGCCAGATCATCGAACCGCAACGTCGCCAGCGCGACATCGCCATCGATCCGCGTGCGTCCGGGCGTGCTCTTGTCGATGCTGGCGGTGGCACTCGACAGGCGCGATTGCCCGATCGTCCCGGCCAGCCGCTCGACCTGCCACTGATCGCCCTTGCGCGACACGCGCCCGACCAGCTTCACCGGCTGGGTCCCAAACAGGCCCGCCTCGATCACCCGATCGACATCGAGCAGGTCGGCACCCTGTGCGGCAATATCGAACGCCATGTCGCGCGTGTCGAACGGTGCCGCCATCGCGCCCTGCACCGCGATCCGCGTGCGCGGTCCAGCCAGCCGCGCGCGGAACGGCCAGCGCACCCGCCCGGCGATCGGCGCACCGCGCACTTCGATGCTCACCGGTTCATCCGCCAGCGCGCCGGTCCCAGATGCGCGAAAGCCGCGCGGGTCCGAATCGATGCGCACCGTGACGCGCCGCTCCTTTTTCGCATCGCGATAGTCGAGGATCAGGTTGGTGACCGCCAGCCGCTCGAGCCCGCTGCCGCCCCCGCTGCGCCGCTCCGACTCGCGCTCCCAATTCTTGCGTCCGTCCTTCGCGCGGATCAGCGTCAGGCGGCCATTGGCGGCCTCGACCGGTTCCGGGGCAAAGCGTCCGATCAGGATCGGCAGCACCGGCAGGCGCACGGTCACGCGCTCGACCCGCACCATCTCGCCCGTCCCTGCCCAGTCCGGCTGGGCGATGCGCAGGTCACGAATGTCGAGCAGCGGGTTGAACGAGAAGACCGATCGCCGCTCAATCGCCCCGATCGTCACCGGTGCGCCGATCTGCGACGACAGCGCGCGCTCTGCCCGGCCCTTGAACGCACCCCAGGGCAGCATCGCCAGGAGCAGGAGCAGCAACGCGAGCACCACGGCGATACCGATGGCGATGCGGAAGATCAGGGTGCGGGAGGGCGCAGTCATCGCCGCAGGACGCGCCGCGCGGCGTTTTCGTTCCGCCCGCGTTTCAGAAATCGATCGCGATGCCCTTCAGCTCCCAGTCGCCATAACGCGTGGGATCATTGCCGAGCGGGTCGGCCTCCGCCTTCTTCCCCGCCTCCGGCTTGGGCAAGGGCGGGCTCTTCGACAGATAGGCGGGCGGCTTCACATGATCGGGGCGCTTGCCCATGATGGTTCCTCGATTGAAGCGACGGGTGACATTTCCCACATTGGGGAGTGAAAGGATCGAATCCAAGTGAACGGCTTCAAGACGACGATGTTGCTGGCGGCGCTGACCGCCCTGTTCATGGCCCTTGGCTTCACCATTGGCGGGCGCGGCGGCATGATCATCGCGCTGCTGGTCGCGGTCGGGATGAACCTCTTCACCTACTGGAACGCCGACAAGATTGTCCTGAGCATGCACGGCGCGCGTCAGGTCGATGCAGGCTCCGCGCCCGAATTCTACAACCTTGTCGCCGGCCTGGCCCAGCGCGCACAGCTGCCGATGCCCAAGGTGTACATCATCGAATCGCCCCACCCCAACGCCTTTGCCACCGGCCGCAATCCCGAGAATGCGGCGGTCGCGGCGACCACCGGCTTGCTCAATATCCTCAACCGCGACGAGATTGCCGGGGTGATGGCGCACGAGCTGGCGCATGTCCGCAACCGCGACACGCTGATCATGACGATGGTCGCGACGATTGCGGGTGCGATCTCGATGCTCGCCAATTTCGGCTTGTTCTTCCGCGGCGGCGACGACAATCGCGGCGCGTTTCTCGCCACGATCCTCGCCGTCATCGTTGCCCCCTTTGCCGCGATGATCGTGCAGATGGCGATCAGCCGCACCCGCGAATATGGCGCGGACAAGGGCGGGGCGGAGATTTCGGGCAATCCCCGCGCGCTCGCCTCGGCGCTGGCGAAGCTGGCGCATGGTGCGGCGGCGGTCCCCAACCCGGTTGCCGAACGCAATCCGGCGGCGGCGCAGCTCTACATCGTCCCCGGTCTGGCGCGCGGCGGCGACAGCCTGTTTTCGACCCACCCCGATACCGGCAACCGCATCGCCGCGCTGGAGGAAATCGCGGTCACCATGGGCCAGAACGCCCCGCGCGACGTCTTCGCTGCCCCTTCGCCAGCCGAGCGCCCCTCTGCACTGGGTGTCCGCGCGGCCCCGCGTCGCGGAAGCGCGCTCGACCCGAACCGGCGCGGATGATCGACGAGGTCGCCGAAGCAGTCGGTGAGGTCGCTGGCGCGGTATTGCACCAGGCGGGCGGCTTTGTCGTCGATGTCGTGATCGAAGGGATATTTGCAGGAGGCACAGCACGCTTTTTTCATGGCGTCGGCCGCCGCGCGATCGCGCTGACGACACTGGGAAAGGTACGCATACCGTCGTCGCTGCGCGTTGTGCCGCGTAGTTCCCGGGCCGCTCCGCGCCGGAGCGATTGGTTTGCGCTATGGGTCGGGATCGCAATCTGGATTACGCTGTTCGCAGCGATCTGCATTCCCCTTGGCATGCTGCTTTGGGGGTGAACCCGCGCGCGATTCGGCGTAGGGGGCGGTGATGCCCCGCCCTACTGGTCATCGCCCGCCGCCCCGTCCCGCCGATCCGCCCGGCACCCCCGCCCGCCGGGCGGCGCTGCGCCTGCTTGATGCCGTGCTGCGCCGTGGCCTTGCGATCGAACAGGCGCTCGATGCCTCGACCCAGGGGCTCGCCCCCTCCGATCGCGGCCTCGCCCACGCCATCGCGGCCGAAGCATTGCGCCGCCTTGTCGATCTGGACGACCTGATCGACAGCGCGACGCGCAACCGCCTGCCCGATGACGCCAAGGCGCGCTTCGTGCTGCGCATCGCGCTGGTTCAGGCATTACGGCTCGGGACCCCGCCGCACGCCGCGATCTCGACCGCGCTGCCGCTGGTCGATGGCGGCCCACGCAAGTTGGTCCATGGCGTGTTCGGCACGCTGATGCGTCAGAACGCCGCCCTCACCGATCCGCCCACGCTGCCCGGCGACGTCTATGCCCGCATCGCCGGCAATTGGGGCGAGCGCGTCGCCGACGCCGCCTGTGCCGCCATCGCCGCCCCGCCCCCGCTCGACCTGACATTGCGCGGCGAAGCCTCCGCCGAGGGTGAAAGCCTGCTCCCCGGCCATGTCCGCGTCGCTGCGGGCACCAGCATTGTCGAGCATGACGGCTTTGCCGAGGGCGACTGGTGGGTCCAGGATATCGCCGCCTCGCTCCCCGCCCGCCTGATCGGCGGCGGCACGGGCCGCGCGCTCGACCTGTGCGCCGCACCGGGCGGCAAGACGCTGCAACTCGCCGCCGCAGGATGGGACGTCACCGCGGTGGATTCTTCGGAAAGTCGTCTGGCGCGACTTCACGAGAATCTCGAACGCACCGGCCTGTCCGCGAAGGTCGTGACCGCCGACCTGCTCAACTGGGAACCGGGGTTCGAGGCCGACGCGGTGCTGCTCGACGCCCCCTGCAGCGCAACCGGCATCTTCCGCCGCCACCCCGATGTGCTCCACCGCGTCCGCCCGCGCCTGATCGCGGAGATGGCCGAGCTTCAGGCACAGCTTCTCCCCCGCGCCGCACGCTGGGTCCGCCCCGGCGGGCTGATGGTCTACGCCACCTGCTCGCTCGAGCCGGCGGAGGGCGAGCAGCAGATCGAGCGGTTCCTGGCGGACCACCCGGACTTCGCCATTGACCCGGTCCTGCCCGACGAACTGCCCGAGGGCGTCACCGCCCATCCGCGCGGCTGGCTGCGCACCCTGCCCGGCATGCTCGCGGAACAGGGCGGGATGGACGGGTTTTTCATGGTGCGCGTGATGCGCGTTGCCGCCTGAATCTGAGGTGATAAAGGAAAGGCCATGAACCCGGTCCGCATCGCCCCGTCCATCCTGTCCGCCGATTTCGCTAAATTGGGCGAGGAAGTGCGCGCGATCGACGCGGCCGGGGCCGACTGGATCCATATCGACGTGATGGACGGCCATTTCGTGCCCAACATCACGATCGGCCCAGCGGTGATCAAGGCGCTGCGTCCGCACAGCGCCAAGCCGTTCGACGTCCATCTGATGATCGCCCCGGTCGATCCGATGCTCGAAGCGTTTGCCGAAGCTGGCGCCGACTGCCTCTCGGTCCATCCCGAAAGCGGCCCGCATCTCCACCGCACGCTCCAGACGATCAAGGCGCTCGGCAAGCGCGCGGGGGTCGTGCTCAACCCGGCCACCCCGGTCGATGTGGTCGATCATGTCATGGACCTGGTCGACCTGATCCTGGTGATGAGCGTCAACCCGGGTTTCGGCGGGCAGAAGTTCATCGAGAGCCAGCTCGCCAAGATTTCCGCCCTGCGCGCCCGCATCGACACCAGCGGCCGCGCGATCGACCTTGAGGTCGATGGCGGCGTCGATCGCAGCAACGCCGCGCGTGTAATCGCTGCGGGCGCGGACGCGCTCGTCGCGGGCACCGCCGCGTTTAAGGGCGGCCCATCGGCCTATGCCGACAATATCGCAGCATTGCGGGCGGGGTGAGCATTGGCGGGGATGAGCCCGCCGACGGGGCGGCCGATGACGGGATCGAGCGGGGCAAGCGGCTCATCCGGGTCGGGGGCGATCGTGGCCTGTCACTCGCCGACCGCATTTCCGAAAAGCTGTTCCGCTTGAGCTGGCGCACCCCGATCCATTCACTGCGCCTCAAGGGGCGGCACCCGCTCAAGCTGATCGCGGTGACCGACGATCCGTTTATGGGCAATCCGGCGCGCGGCAATGCGCTGCTCGATGGCAAATTGATGTTTCGCGGCGAAAGCCATGACGTCGCCACGCTTGATTTCGTGCGCCCCAACTGGTCGGCGGCCTTTGGCGAGCATCTGCACAGCTTCGCCTGGCTGCGCGACCTGTCCACCGTCGCCACCCGGCAACAGGCCGCGCCGATCGCCGAAGGGTTGATGCGCGGCTGGCTGGCGGCGCATGCCGGCAAGGTCGCCGATCCGGCGTGGCGCGCCGACCTGTGGGGCCGTCGCCTGCAATTCTGGACCGCCCACGCGCCGCTGATCCTGTCGAGCACCGACCTCGTCTATCGCTCGCAGGTGCTCCACGCGCTCGCCCGTGGGGCGCGGCACCTCGACCGCGCGGCCGATCGCGCCCCGACTGGCGCACCACGCATCGCCGCCTGGTGCGGCGTGCTCACCGCCGGGCTGATGATCCCCGGCGGCGACCCGCGCCGCTCCTTCGGTGAATCCGGACTATCGCGCGCCATTGCCGGAGCGGTCAGCCGCGACGGCGGCATCACCGGCCGCTCGCCTGCCGCTCTGCTCGACGCGATCCAGCTGCTCACCCTGCTGCGCGAAACCTATGCCGCGCGCCGGCTCGATGCCCCCGGCTTCGTCACGGGCGCGATCGACCGCATGGTCTCAGCGCTGCTGGGCGTCAGCCATGGCGATGGCGGGCTGGCGAGCTGGCAGGGTGGCATCCCGATCCCCGGCGACGTGATCGAACAGACCGTCGCGGCCACCGGCGCGCGCGTCCGCCCGCTGCGCCAGGCGCATGAATGGGGCTATCAGCGCCTCGCCCAGCAGGGGACAGTGCTGATCATGGACGCCGCCCCGCCCCCGATCGCGCGGGTGATGGCGGGTGGCTGTGCCTCGACCCTCGCGTTCGAATTCTCCGACGGAGCCGAGCGGATCGTGGTCAGCTGTGGCGGCGCGCGCGGCGCCGATCTGCGCCTGCCCACCGCCTTGACCGAAGGGCTCCGCACCACCGCCGCCCATTCCACGCTGGTCGTGCGCGACAGCAACTCCACCGCGATCCACCCCGACGGCACGCTCGGGCGCGGCGTGGTCGAGATGGAGCTGAGCCGCAACGAGAGCGATACCGCGAGCCGGATCGAGGCAAGCCATGACGGCTATGTCCGCCGCCACGGCGTGATCCACCGCCGCACCATCGCGCTCGGCACCGACGGGCGCGACGTGCGCGGCGAAGACAGCCTGCTCCCCGCCGCCAAGCGCGGGGGCAAGGGCGGCGCGGTGCCGTTCACCGTCCGCTTCCACTTGCACCCTGCGGTCGAAGCGACCCCGACCGCCGATGGCTCGGGCGCGCTGCTGCGCACCCGCGCCGGCTCGGTCTGGCAGTTCCGCGCACGCGGCGCGGCGCTGGCGATTGAGGAAAGCGTGTGGATCGATGCCAAGGGCATTCCACGTGAAACGCAACAGCTTGTGCTGACCGGCGAGGCGCTAACCGGCGGCTCCAGCGTCTCCTGGCTGTTCCACCGCGCGAGATAGGGCGGCTGAAGCAGGCGGCACCAGCCCGCTCCCCCACCCGGCCACCCATCGAAGATACCTTGAAGTGGGTGGCCGGGTGGGGGAGCGGGCCGGTGCCGCAACTCGGGGCTTGCAGCGCAAGCTCCGACAGGTAAAGCGCCCGGCCATGACCAGCATCACCATCAAGCGCGCCCTCCTCTCGGTTTCCGACAAGACCGGGATCGTCGAACTCGGTCAGGCGCTCGCCGCCAAGGGAGTCGAACTCGTCTCGACCGGCGGCACGTCCAAGGTGCTGCGCGATGCGGGGCTGGAGGTGCGCGACATCTCCGAACTCACCGGTTTCCCCGAGATGATGGACGGCCGCGTCAAGACGCTGCACCCGGTGGTGCATGGCGGCCTGCTCGCGGTGCGCGACGATGAAGGCCATATGGCATCGGCCGCCGACCATGCGATCGGCATGATCGATCTGGTTGTGGTCAACCTCTACCCCTTCGCCCAGACCGTCGCCAAGGGCGCGAGCCGCGACGAGATTATCGAGAATATCGACATTGGCGGCCCCTCGATGGTGCGCTCGGCGGCCAAGAACCACGCCTTCGTCGCGATCGTCACCGATCCCGCCGACTATGCCGTGGTCGCAGCCGGCGAAACCACGCTGGAAGACCGCAAGCGCTTCGCCGCAAAGGCCTATGCCCTGACCGCGCAGTACGACTCGACCATCGCCAGCTGGTTCGCCTTCGCCGATCAGGGCGAGCGGTTCCCCGAAACGCTGCCCCTGGTGTTCAAGCGCGGCGAGGAACTGCGCTATGGCGAAAACCCGCACCAGTCCGCCGCGCTCTACCTCCCCGCCGGCCCCGCCACCCCGGGCATCGCCCAGGCCGAACAGCTGCAGGGCAAGGAACTGAGCTACAATAATTACAACGACGCCGACGCCGCGCTCGAACTGGTCAGCGAATTCCGCGACGGCCCGCCGACCGTGGTCATCGTCAAGCACGCCAACCCGTGCGGCGTCGCCACCGCCGATACACTCGTCGACGCGTACAAGGCGGCGCTCGCCTGCGATTCGGTCTCGGCCTTCGGCGGCATCATCGCGCTCAACCGCCGGCTTGACGCGGAGACGGCAAAGGCGATCACCGACATCTTCACCGAAGTCGTCGTTGCGCCCGGCGCAAGCGACGAGGCCAAGGCGATCTTCGCCGCCAAGAAGAATCTCCGCCTGCTGATCTGCGGCGCCCTGCCCAACCCCGCCCGCCCCGGCCTGATGCTCAAGACCATCGCCGGCGGCGCGCTCGTCCAGTCGCGCGACAATGGCCAGGTGATGCAGGACGCGCTCAAGGTCGTCACCCAGCGCGCGCCCACGAGCCAAGAGCTCGCCGATTGCCTGTTCGCCTGGACCGTCGCCAAGCACGTCAAGTCGAACGCGATCGTCTATGCCAAAGGTGGCAGCACCGCCGGCATCGGCGCGGGCCAGATGAACCGCCTCGAATCCGCGCGCATCGCCGCGTGGAAGGCGAAGGACGCCGCCGACAAGGCCGGGTGGAGCGAAGCGCGCACGATCGGCAGCGCAGTCGCGTCCGACGCCTTCTTCCCCTTCGCCGACGGCCTGCTCGCGGCGGTCGAGGCCGGCGCCACCGCCGTCATCCAGCCCGGCGGATCGATCCGCGACGACGAAGTGATCGCGGCCGCCGACGAAGCAGGGCTCGCGATGGTCTTCACCGGAATGCGTCACTTCCGGCATTGATCTGATCCGCTGACGCGGATGCGGCACCGGCCCGCTCCCCCACCCGGCCACCCATAGCATACTCTGGCCTAGGGTGCCCGGCTGGCGGAGCACGCCGGTGCCGCGTCACACCTTCTCATCCGGCAGGGTCGGTTCGCTCTTCGGCATCTTCTTGAACAGCGCGCGATCCTCCGGTCCGAACGCCCATTTCCCGATCACCGCGAAATAGGCGATGAAGATCGCCGGGACCCCGACCGACAGCTCCAGCCATTCGAGCTCGGGCGGCAGCCGCGTGAATGCCCAGCCAACCGCGCCCGCCACCACGATCGCCGCGACAAAGCCGGGACGCAGGCTGAACACGGCCGCACCGGTCATCCGCGCCAGCATCCAGCATTTGATCGTCGACCCCAAAGCCAGCGTCAGCACCAGCGCAACTGCCGGGCCGACCGCCTGAACATGCACGTCGAGCCCCATCGCGCGCATCTGGAACACCAGCGCAAAGCTCAGCGCCGCCTGGAACCCCAGCAAGAGCATCGACACCATCAGATTGCGGTGCCGCGCCATATAGACCAGCCCCGCTTCTGCCACTGCACCGGGCGTCGCCGCCACCTCCGCCGCGAGCAGGAAGCATAGCGCTCCGGCACCGACCACGAATTGCGGCCCGACCACGCCCATCACGCCTTCGGCCGGAATCCCGCCCATCAACAGCAGCGCGGCCTGCAACGTGATGATCCAGAAACCGACCTGCTTGACCTGATTGGCGATGGCGATGCGGTTGCCCGCGGCCAGATTGCGCGCGATCACCGGCCCCAGCACCGGGTCGAAACTGGTCTTGAGCTTTTGCGGGATCGAGGAAACCTGCTGCGCCATATAATAAATGCCGACGATCGCCGGCGGAAACAGCAGGCCCAGGATGAAGCGGTCGATATTGCGCGACCCCCATTCCAGCGCATCCGCCCCGGCCAGCGGCATGTTGCGCCGGGCCAGCTGCAGCAGCGGCGTCACGCGCGGCGACCAGCCATGCGGCAGGCCATAGCTGCGGATGAACGGGACCAGGCTCGCCACCAAAGCCGCCGCCATCGACAGCACATAGGCGATGATGAGGCCATCGCGCGCCGACACATAGTAAAGCACCCAGGCTGCAATGCTGATCGTCCACGGCTCGACGATCGCACGCGCGGTCACCGTCGCCTTCACATTATGGCGATAGGCCAGCGCAGCGAGGCTGACATCGGACCACGCAATCGCGAACACGATCACCGCCAGATAGCGGTCGAGCCCCGTCGTCCCGCTATTGGGGAACATCAGGTCCGGGTAGATAAACAGCACCGCGCTCGCCAGCATCGAGACAACGAACGCCACCACCATCCCGTCCCACACGACATGCGCATGCGGCCGGTCGGTCGACGCCAGCGCCTGCGCCAGCCCACGCTTGAGGCCGAGCGTCGCGAGCAACGCCGCCAGCTCGACCACCACCACGGCCAGCGCGAACCGCCCCACCGTCTCCGCGCCATAGAGCCGCCCGGCAATGAACAGGAACGGCAACCGCGCGAGCAAGCGCAGGAAAAAGCCGAAGATATTGGTCCGCCCGCCCTTGGCGAGCGCGTTCATATCGTCATTCGGCTTCACGCGACGCGCGCCCGACCGCGCTCAAGCAGCCGCATTGCCGGGGTCGCGGTCGTCCCGTGCAGCAGAATCGAAATCAGGATCACCACACCCAGCGCGCCCCACAGGCGCACCGGCTCCTCAAACTGGCCATGGTTGATCCCGTACGCGAAGTAAAAGACCGACCCCAGCCCGCGAATGCCGAAAAAGGCGATCACTGGCCGCTCGAACGGTGCAAGCCGGCAGCCGGCCAGCGCGATCCAGCCGGCCAGCGGCCGCACGATGAAGATCGCGACCAGCGCAAAGCCGAGCTCCGCCCAACCGATCATCGCGAACAATCCCCCTGCGCTCAGCATCCCGCCGAACATGACGAGCAGCGCCATCATCAGCAACCGTTCGGTCTCGTCGGCAAAATCATGCATCCGCGCATTGAAATCGCTGCCCTTGGCCGCGCGCCGCAGCATCAGCCCCGCAACGAACACCGCCAGAAAGCCATAGCCATGCGCCAGCTCGGTCACCGCATAAATTGTCAGCGTCGCGCCGAGCGCGACAAAGCCATCGCCGGTGCGCGATAACTTGGTGTCGGCGGGCAGGCGATAGATGATCTTGCCCAGCGCCCAGCCCCCGGCCCAGCCCAGCGCCAGTCCAACGGCAAGGCGAATGACCACCGCATCCAGCGCCCAGGACGCCAGGTTGGAGACGGCCCACCCACCTGCCGCGACAGCGATGGCAAGATGCACGAACGGAAAGGCCAGCGCGTCGTTCAGCCCGGCCTCTGACGTCAGCGCGAACCGTGCCTCATCGTCGCTCGCCGATCCCGGCTCCTCGATCTGCACGTCCGACGCGAGCACCGGATCGGTCGGGGCAAGCGACGCGGCGAGCAGCAGCGCCGTCGCCACCCCGATGCCGAGCAGCGCCTGGCCGGCAAAGGTCAGCGCCAGGATGGTCAGCGGCATCGCGATCGCAAGCAGGCGTACGCACAACCGCCAATTGGCCCAGTTCAGCGCCCGATCGATCTTCAACCCCGCCCCCATCAGCGAAACGATGACGATCAGCTCAGCCGCCTTCTCCACCAGAAACGGGCTCTCGATCGGGTGCAGCGCGAACGGCGCGAAGCGCTCGAACGAAAACACCAGCGCGCCGACTCCGACGCACAGGATCGGCAGCGACAGCGGCGCCTTTTCCAGCAGCAGCGGGACCCATGCGACCATCAGGATCAGCACGCCCGCGCCCAGCAGCAGCGGGATGTACAGGTCGATCAGCGGCGCAAGGCTGGCCCCCGCTGCGGTCAATGCGCTGCGCCCCAACTCGGACCCGTGCCGATTTCCACGCCCAGCGGCACGGTCAGCGTGATCGCCGGCTCGGCTGCGGTCTCCATCACCCGGCGGATCACCGCCGACGCCGCGTCGACATCGCCTTCGGGCAGTTCGAACACCAGCTCGTCATGCACCTGCAGCAGCATGCGGACATTGGGCAGCCCTGCCTCCAGCAGCGCCGGCCCCATCCGCGCCATTGCGCGCTTGATGATGTCGGCGCTGGTCCCCTGAATCGGCGCGTTGATCGCCGCACGCTCGCTCCCCGCGCGCTCATTCTGGTTGGGCGCGTTGATCCGGGTGAAGTGCGTCTTCCGCCCGAACAGCGTGGTGGTGTAGCCGCGCGCCTTCGCCTCGTTCAGCGTGTCGGCGATGTAGCGGCTGATCCCGGGGAAGCTCTGGAAATAGCGGTCGATCATCCCCTGCGCCTCGTCCGGCGTGACGTCGAGCCGCCCGGCCAGCCCCCAGCGGCTGATGCCGTAGAGGATCGCGAAGTTGATCGTCTTCGCCCGCCCGCGCGTGTCGCGATTGACCTCGCCGAACAGCTCCATCGCGGTGCGGTTGTGAATATCCTCGCCCTGCTCGAACGCCTCGCGCAGCGCGGGGACATCGGCGATATGCGCCGCCAACCGCAATTCGATCTGCGAATAGTCGGCGGACAGGATGACATTGCCCGGCTCGGCGACGAACGCGTCGCGGATCTGCCGCCCCACTTCGGTGCGGATCGGGATATTCTGCAAATTCGGGTCGGTCGATGACAGCCGCCCGGTCTGCGCGCCGGTCAGCGAGTAGCTGGTATGCACGCGGCCCGTCGCCGGGTTGATCTGCGCCTGCAACGCGTCGGTATAGGTGGATTTGAGCTTCGACAGCTGGCGCCAATCGAGCACCTTCAGCACCATCTCGCGCCCCGGCGAATCCTTGTCCGCCGCGATCCGCTCCAGCTCGTTGACGTCGGTCGAATAGACGCCCGACTTGCCCTTGCGCCCGCCCTTGATCCCCATCTTGTCGAACAGCACGTCGCCCAGCTGCTTGGGACTGCCGATGGTGAACTTGAACCCGGCAATCGCGTGGATTTCCTCCTCCAGCCGGGCGATCTGCTTGGAAAAGTCGTCCGACAGCCGCGCGAGCACCCCGGCATCGACCTTGATGCCTGCCAGCTCCATGTCCGCGATCACCCGCACCAGCGGCCGGTCCACCATCTCGTACACCCGCGTCGCGCCCTCATAGGCCAGCCGGGGCTTCAACCGCCGCCACAGCCGCAGCGTCACATCGGCATCCTCGGCGGCATAGCGCGTCGCGACTTTCAGATCGACTTCAGCGAACCCGATCTGCTTCTTGCCGCTGCCCGTCACGTCCTTGTACGCGATGCAGCTATGCGCGAGATGCGTCGCCGCCAGCTCGTCCATCCCATGCCCGTGCAACCCGGCATCGAGGTCGAAGCTCATCACGATCGTATCGTCGAACGGCGCGACCTGGATCCCCAGCCGCGACAGGATGATCAGGTCGTACTTCAGATTATGCCCGATCTTGAGCACCGCCGGATCCTCCAGCAGCGGCTTGAGCTTCGCCAGCACCGTCGCCCGGTCGAGCTGCACCGGCTTCTCCGCGAACATGTCGGTCCCGCCATGTCCAATCGGAATGTAGCAGGCAAGATTGGGGTGCAGCGCCAGGCTGACCCCGACCAGCTCGGCCCGCGTCGCATCGGTGCCGGTCGTCTCGGTATCGACCGCGACCCAGCCCTGATGCCGCGCGACGGTGATCCAGCGGTCGAGCGCCGCCTCATCCACTACTGTCTCATAGCCATCATGGTCGCACGGCGGATCGGGCTCCAGCCCGGGAACCTCATGCGTCTCGACCGGCGCATCCGCGACCGAACTCGCCTCGCTGCCCAACCGCGCGAGCAGCGTCTTGAACCCGTGATGCTCCAGAAACGCGCGCAGCGGCGCGTCCGGGATTCCATCGAGCACAAAGGAATCCAGCGGTTCGGGCAGCGGCACATCCTCGGCCAGCGCGACCAGCTTGCGCGACAACCGCGCCATATCGGCATGCTCGATCAGATTATCGCGCAGCTTGCCCTTCTTCATGTCGGGCGCGGCGGCCAGCACCGCCTCGACATCGCCATGCTCCAGGATCAGCTTCGCCGCGGTCTTCGGCCCCACCCCCGGCACACCCGGCACATTGTCGACGCTGTCGCCCATCAGCGCCAGTACTTCGCCCAATTTGTCCGGTCCCACCCCGAACTTCTCGACCACCGCCTCCGGCCCCATGCGCCGGTCCTTCATCGTGTCGAGCATGTCGATGCCCGGCTCGGTCAGCAGCTGCATCAGATCCTTGTCGGAACTGACGATCGTCACCTGCCACCCCTGCGCCAGCGCCGCCTTGGAATAGCTCGCGATCAAGTCGTCCGCCTCCCAGCCCAGCTCCTCGATGCACGGCAGGCTGAAGGCGCGGGTCGCGTCGCGGATCATCGGGAATTGCGGGCGCAGATCCTCGGGCGCGGGTGGGCGATGCGCCTTATACTGGTCATAAAGTTCGTTGCGGAACGTCTGCTCGCTCTTGTCGAGGATCACCGCCAGATGCGTCGGCCCCTCGGCCTTGTGCAGCTCGCTCGCCAGCTTCCACAACATCGACACATAGCCATAGACCGCCCCGGCTGGCTCACCATGTTTGTTGGTCAGCTTGGGCAGCACATGATAGGCGCGGAAGATAAAGCTCGAGCCGTCGACGAGATAGAGATGGGGCATCGCGACGGCTTAGCAGCGCGAAACCGCTCGGGCGAGTGCTAACCCTCAGCGTTAGCGGTGGTTCGCAACCACGCTCGCCACCACCGCCTGCATCAGCTGCTGGCGCTCGCGCACCGGGCGCGGGGTGTCACCGATCATCACCGCAACCGAATAGGCCTTGCCATCGGGCGCGGTCAGAATGCCGATATCGTTGAAGCCCGCCGTGCGCCCGCCCAGATCCTGCCCGGTCCCGGTCTTGTGCGCCAGCGTCCAGCCCGCCGGCACCGCAGCGCGCAACCGCGCCTTGCCCGTGCGCGTGCCCGACATCACGTTGGTCAGGAAATTGGTCGAGGATGCCGACAGCAGCTCGCCGGCCTTGAGCCGCGCCAGCGCCAGCGCGATCGCCGACGGCGCCGCGCCATCGACCGGATCGGCAACATAGGAGTCGAACGCCGCGCGCCGCACGGTCGGGGGCAATGCCGCGCGGGCCCGCTGGAACTCGCCCGCCATCGAATAACGCTGGTCCCAGCGCAGGCCGGCCGTGCCTGCCTGCAGCAACCGCTCGCCCGGGCCGAAGCGAATCTCACCGAGCCCGCGATCCGCGATGAACGCGCGCACCGCCTGCGGCCCGCCGACCAGGGTCAGCAACCGGTCATTGGCGGTATTGTCGCTCTGTTGCATCGCGCGCAGCAGCAATTCGCGCACCGTGGTGCGATACACACCGTCGCGCACCACCAGCGACGCGATCGGCTGGTGGAACAGTGTCAGATGCTCGCGCGTCAGCTCGACCGGATCGTCGAGCGTCAGCTTGCCCTTGTCGCGCGCGTCGAGCACGGTCATCGCGACCCATAATTTGCTTACGCTCTGCTGCGGCATGCGGCGGTCGCCATTGGCATCGACCTGCCAGCCCCATTCAAGGCTGCGCACCGAAATACCGACCACCCCACCGAAATCGCGCGCGAGCGCGTCGACCGTCGCGGTCAGTGCGGCGGGGGCAGGAAAGACGGGCAGCGGCTTGGGTGCCTCCGGGATCGGCATGCTCACGCGGTAGCTGGCGGGCGTCAGATCCTTGGGCAAATCGTCGCGATGCACGCCCGCGCCGATCAGCAATACGGGCGCAAGCCCCGCCAATGTCATTGCCCGCTGAAGAATTGTAAACTCCTGCATCCCCAACACGATGGTCCGCCCCTTGCCCAAAGCGATCATGCGGCGTCGCGACACCCTGGCCAAGAGCCTATGGTGGCATCTGCGACGAATGCGCGGATTATGACGGCAAAGCGTGAAGATTCAGCCAAAAAATCACGGGACCAATACGGTGTCCTGCGCATTCTTGTCCGTTTCCGGGAAATCCAGCGTGTAATGCAGCCCCCGGCTTTCGCGCCGGTGCAGCGCCGATCGCACGATCAGCTCGGCCGATTGCAACAGGTTGCGCAGCTCGATCAGGTCGGGCGTCACGCGGAAATGGCCGTAATAGTCGGCGACTTCCTCGTTCAGCAGCTTGATGCGGTGCGCCGCGCGCTCCAGCCTTTTGGTGGTGCGCACGATGCCGACATAATTCCACATGAACCGGCGGATCTCGGTCCAGTTCTGCTTGATCACCACCTCTTCGTCAGAATCGGTAACGCGGCTTTCGTCCCATGGCCGGATCGGCGGCGGCGCTGGCAAGTCGTCCCAGTTCGCCGCGATATGCCGCGCCGCGGCCTCGCCAAACACGAAACATTCGAGCAGCGAGTTGCTGGCCAGCCGGTTCGCGCCATGCAACCCGCTCTCACTGCACTCACCCGCGGCATAGAGTCCGGGCAAATCGGTGCGCCCGTCCAGATCGATGACGATCCCGCCGCAGGTATAATGCTGCGCCGGCACCACCGGGATCGGTCCCGTGGTCATGTCGATGCCCAGGCCAATCAGCTTGTCGTAGATGTTCGGGAAATGCCCCTTCACGAACTCTGCGGGCATATGGCTGATGTCGAGATGGACATAGTCGAGGCCATCGCGCTTGATCTCCGCATCGATCGCGCGCGCCACCACGTCGCGCGGGGCCAGCTCCATCCGCTCGGGATCGTAATCCGCCATGAAGCGCTTGCCGGTCTGCGGGTTGATCAACCGCCCGCCTTCGCCGCGCACCGCTTCGGTGATCAGGAAATTCTTGACGTCAAGGTGATAGAGGCAGGTCGGGTGGAACTGCATCATTTCCATGTTCGAGATGCGGCATCCCGCGCGCCACGCCATCGCGATCCCGTCCCCCGTCGCCCCCTTGGGCGCGGTGGAGAACAAATAGGTCCGCCCCGCGCCGCCGGTCGCCAGCACCGTCGCATTGGCGGTGAACAGCTCGACCCGCCCGGTCGCGCGGTTGACGGCATAGACGCCCCACACCTTGCCCGCGCCCGAATAGCGCAGCTCGTGGCGGCTGGTGGCCAGGTCGATCGCGACCATGTCGGGAACCAGGGTGATGTTGGGATGCGCCTGCGCCGCGCGGATCAGCGCGACTTGAACCGCCCAGCCGGTGGCGTCATCGACATGAACGATCCGACGGGCGCTATGCCCGCCCTCGCGCGTCAGATGCAGGGCATTGCCGTCCATGTTGAACGGAACGCCCAGCTCGACCAGCCGCTGGATCGCGGCGGGCGCATTCTCGACCACCATCTCGACGGTCGCCCGGTCGTTCAGCCCGGCGCCGGCGATCATCGTATCCTCGATATGCGCCTCGAACGTGTCGCCCGGCTCCAGCACGGCGGCAATCCCGCCCTGCGCCCAGGCGGTCGATCCCTCGTCCAGCCCGCCCTTGGCCAGCACCGTCACCTTGAACCGTTCGGCCAGATTGAGCGCGGCGGTCAGCCCGGCGGCGCCCGATCCGATGACAAGCACGTCGCACTGATGGGGGTCGTGAGCCAATTCCGTTCCTTCGCGCACCGATGGCGGGTGAGCCGCTATGCGACAAAGCGCGGCGAATTCAAACCGCGCCAAACTTCGCCGCACCCCAACCACATATTGTCACCCCGGCCTTGTGCCGGGGTCCACTGCGCGGCAAGCGTGGGACAAGAGGGTCCAGCCCCGGATGCTTGGCACCGTGGACCCCGGCACAAGGCCGGGGTGACCAGCTTGGTTATGGGCTGAATTGCCCGTCGTTGGAGATGTAGTTTGCGCCTGATCCTCGCCGCCGCCGCCCTGTTCGCCGCGACCGCGCCCGCTCTCGCAGCCCCGGCCTGCCCGGTCGCCCCCGGCACCACGGCACGGGTGACGGTCGGCGATACCGGGCGCACAATGCTGCTCCACGTCCCGGCGAGCGCGACCGCGGGCCGCCTCCCGCTCGTCTTCGCCCTGCACGGCAGCGGCGGCGATGGCGCCGCGATCCTCACACAATCGAAGCTGGAGGGAAGCAGCGACCGCCACGGCTTCCTCGTCGCCGCGCCCGATGCCGGCATCCCGGTCGAGCGCGGCTTTGTCTGGAACATCCCCGGCGTCCCCACCGTCACCGGCAAGGTACCCGGGCCGGGCGATGCCGATGACGTCGCGTTCCTCAAGACCGCAATCGACTGGCTCGCGGCAAGCGGGTGCGCCGACCGCAAGCGCGTCTATGCCACCGGCCTCTCGGGCGGCGGGCGCATGACGTCATGGCTCGGCTGTGTCGCGTCCGACCGCTTCGCCGCGATCGCCCCGGTGGTGGGCCTGCGCGCGGGCAACCCGCTGGCGAGCGACAAGACCCGCCCCGACCCCGCTACCTGCACCCCCAAACACCCGATGCCGGTGATCGCCTTTGCCGGTGATGCCGATGGCACCAACCCGGTACAGGGCGGCGGCGCGGGCTATTGGCAGTACACGATGGAGGCCGCCGAAGCGCGCTGGGCCGCACTCAACGGCTGCACCGCCGGCCCGCTGCGCCGCGACCTCGCCGCCAATCTCTACGAGCGGCTCCACACGCGCTGCCGGGCGCAGGCCGAGGTCGCCGCGCACATCCTGCGCGGCGGCGGCCATGTCTGGACCGCCGACAATGACGCCATGTGGCGCTTCTTCGCCCGCTACCGGCGGTAGAACATCGCGCTAATCGGATTCACCCTCCGTTTGTGCTGAGCTTGTCGAAGCACCGTGCTTGCGCTCACGAACGCGCGACCCGGGCCCTTCGTTAAGCTCAGGGCAAACGGACGTAGAGCGTCCAGCTTTGCGCGGCACAAGCCAGAATCCGCTTTCCTACAGACCCCCATCCGGCATATCTGGATGGTCCGATGAGAAACCCGGACGCCCACCCCCACCCGACCGCCGCCATGCGCGGCCAACCGCCCCGCGCAAATCGACGCCGACAGTGTAAAGCTAGTGTAAACTTCCGCGCGTCAGGCCGCGTTCGCCGCCCGTGTCAGGCTCAGGAACACGTCTTCAAGGTCTGCCTCGCGCGTGCTGACGTCAACGATCCCGAACCCCGCCGCCTGCACCGCGCCCAGCACTTCGCCGGCATTCGCGCGGTCCTTGCGATAGGTGATGACCAACGTCCGCTCGCCCTTGGCCTCGATCCTCTGGAAACAGCCATTGGCGGGCAGGTCGACGATGTCGCGATCGACCACCACCTCGACCGCCTTTTCCTGAGTCTTGCCGACCAGCTCGCGGGTCGGTTCGTTGGCGATCAGCTTGCCGTGGTTGATGATCGCGATGCGATCGCACAGCTCTTCGGCCTCCTCCAGATAGTGCGTTGTCAGCACCACCGTCACGCCCTGCTCGTTAAGCGTGCGGACATAGGCCCAGAGCTGCTGGCGCAGTTCGATATCGACGCCCGCAGTCGGCTCGTCGAGCACCAGCACCGGCGGCGAATGCACCATCGCCTTCGCCACCATCAGCCGCCGCTTCATGCCGCCCGACAAGGTGCGCGAATAGGCGCGCGCCTTGTCCTCCAAATGCACCGCGCGCAGCAGTTCCATCGACCGCCGCTTGGCTTTCGGCACACCATACAGCCCGGCCTGGATCTCCAGCGTCTCGACCGGGGTGAAGAACGGGTCGAACATGATCTCCTGATTGACGATCCCGATCGCGCGCTTGGCGTTGCGCGGGCTCGAGTCGATGTCGAACCCCCAGATCCGCGCCGTGCCGCCGGTCTTGTTGACCAGCCCGGCGAGGATATTGATCAGCGTCGACTTGCCCGCGCCATTCGGCCCCAACAGCCCAAAAATCTGCCCGCGCGGGACGCTGAAGGTCACGTTGTCGAGGGCCTGTTTGCCCCCCGAATAGACCTTGGAAAGGCCGTCGATCTCGATCGCCGCGTCGCTCATCCCGCGGAAGTGGGACGATGCGCGGCGAATGGCAAGCGAAAGACGTTGCCAAGACCGGACGCACGGCACAGGCTGCGCAGCCATCAGGGGAGGAACACCGATGCTCATCACCCACGCACTCGCGCTTGCCATGGTTCAGGCCACCCCGACACCCGCCGACCAGGCGGACGCCAAATGCGTGTTCGCGATGACGATGCTGGGCGAAAGCGCATCTGCGTCCGACAAGCAGGGACTCGACATGACGATGAGCTTTTTCCTCGGCAAGATCGTCGGGCGCAGCGGAGCGGCGATGCTCGGTCCGGCGATGGAGGCAGTCGCAGAGTCGATGCAGGCCGGCGGTGTAGAAGGGGCAGCCAAGCTCGCCGAACGCTGTGCGGACGAGTTTGAGCGCGCTACCGGGACGATGTGAACATCACTGCACAGCGTGATTGCCCGACCCCGCGCGCTTTGCTAACCGCATCCCATGATCGCGCCGCCCGAAATCACCCGCGTCACCACCGCCCGCGTCGCCTGTGACGGCGCGCATGCCGGTATCCCCGCCGCGCTCGGCCATCCGCGCGTGTTTCTGCAGATCGACGAGCATGGCTATGTCGATTGCGGCTATTGCGACCGCCGCTTCGTGCTGATCGGCGGCCCCGCCGATGGCGCCGACCAGTCGCAATTGCCCGACCACCCGGCTGGCGCGAGTCTCTAAGTTTCTAGGCGGCACCGGCCCGCTCCCCCACCCGGCCACCCCGCGGTAGCATGATATGGGTGGCCGGGTGGGGGAGCGGGCCGGTGCGGCAAAATGCGCAACGCGCATTTTCAAAGAACCTGATCCGCCTATATTGAGGGGATGTACAGCGATCCCCGAGGCTTCCTCTACCGCGACGGCTTCGACGCCGACGCCGCGCAGCGCCTGACCGCATCGATCCTCGCCACCGCCGAGGATGGCGAGCTTTACCTCCAATACCGCAAGTCGGAGGCGTTCGGCTTCGACGACGGGCGGCTCAAGACCGCGTCGTACAACACCGACTCGGGCTTCGGCCTGCGCGCGGTGAGCGGCGAGACCACCGCCTTTGCCCATGCGAACGAGATCAGCGACGCCGCGATCCGCCGCGCGGGTGAGACGATGGCGCTGATCGATCCGGCGACCGGACCCAAGGCGGCGGCCCCGGCGCGCACCAACCGCCACCTCTACACCGATGCCGACCCGCTCGACCTGGTCCCCTTCGCCGACAAGGTGAACCTCTGCCAGACGATCGACGCCGCCGCCCGCGCCCGCGACTCGCGCGTGGTGCAGGTGTCGGTCAGCCTGCTCGGATCGTGGAGCGTGGTCGAGATCGTCCGTCCGGACGGCTTCATCGCCACCGATATCCGCCCGCTGGTTCGCCTCAACGTCAGCATCGTGGTCGAATCCAACGGGCGCCGTGAGACCGGCAGCTTCGGCACCGGCGGCCGCGCGCTCTACGATCGGCTGATGCAACCCGAAACCTGGAACCGCGCGATCGACGAGGCGCTGGCGCAGGCTTTGGTCAATCTCGACGCGGTCGATGCTCCGGCGGGGGAGATGACCGTGCTGCTCGGCCCGGGCTGGCCCGGTATCCTGCTGCACGAAGCGATCGGCCATGGGCTTGAGGGCGACTTCAACCGCAAGGGCACCAGCGCCTTTTCCGGCCGCATTGGCGAGCGCGTTGCCGCGCCCGGCGTCACCGTGGTCGATGACGGGTCGATCATGGACCGCCGCGGATCGCTGTCGATCGACGACGAAGGCACGCCAACACGCGAAACCGTGCTGATCGAGGACGGCATCCTGCGCGGCTATATGCAGGATCGCATGAACGCGCGGCTGATGGGGGTCGAACCGACCGGCAATGGCCGCCGCGAGAGCTTCCAGCACGCCCCGATGCCACGCATGACCAACACCTTCATGAAGGGTGGCCAGGACGATCCCGCCGAATTACTGAGCCGGGTGAAGAAGGGCATTTTCGCCAAGAGCTTCGGCGGCGGTCAGGTCGACATTGTCTCGGGCAAGTTCGTGTTCAGTTGCACCGAGGCCTACAAGATCGAAAACGGCAAGCTCGGTGCCCCGATCAAGGGCGCAACCCTGATCGGCGACGGGCCAACCAGCCTGACCCGGGTGATCGGGATCGGCAATGATTTCGCGCTCGATGAGGGCATCGGTATGTGCGGCAAGGGCGGCCAGTCGGTGCCAGCCGGCGTGGGCCAGCCAACGCTGCTGCTCGACGGACTGACCGTCGGCGGGACCGCCTAAGCCAGCAGCCGCGCGACTTCGGTAAAGTCGTGCGCGATGTCGTGGACGCCCAGCGCGCGCAGGCGACTGGCGTGGTCCGGGCCGCAATGATTGCCGGCACACAGGCCGATGACATGCGCGCCGGAAGCTACCGCTCCAGTCGCCCCCACCGGTGAATCCTCGAGAATCGCACAGCGTTCGATGGACACGCCAAGCTGCGCGGCGGCGTGAAGGTAGATATCCGGCGCCGGTTTGCCCCGCGCGACATGCTCGCGCCCGCTGAAGATACGGCCATCGAATGCGTCGCGGATGCCGAGATGGTCGAGATGTGTCCCGATCCAGTGGCTGTTGCTCGACGAGGCAATGGCGCGCGGCAGATCGTCGGGCAACGCGCGGACGAACGCAATCGCCCCGGCCACCTCGGCCACGCCTTCTGCCAGCGCGCGGCGATTCTCGGCCTCGCGCGCGTCGTGGAAGTCTGCGGGCAATGTGCGCCCGATCCACGACTCGATTGCCTCGATGAACTCGCGCCCGGCGAGGCCCATGAAGTTCGCCATCGAGTCTTCCGGACTGGTCGGATGGCCGATTGCGGTCAGATACTCGGCGATGTGCCGATTGCCCTCAAACTCGCTTTCGAGCAGCACGCCGTCGAAATCGAAGATCAGTGCATCAAATCGGACCGGCAGGCTCATGCGCGTGCTCCGAACAAGGCCGTCCCGACGCGGACATGGGTTGCGCCGATCGTCACCGCGACCTCGAAATCGTCCGACATGCCGATGCTGAGGCCCTCCAGCGCGGCCTCACGCGCCAGCTTGGCTAGCAAGGCGAAATAGGGGGCCGAGTCGACGCCCACCGGCGGCACCGCCATCAGCCCGGCGATCGGCAGGCCAGCCGCCTGCGCCTCAGCCAGCAGCGCGGGCAGCTCGGCAACGGCGACCCCACCCTTTTGCGGCTCGTCACCGATATTGACCTGAATGAAGCAATCGGGACGCTTGCCGCTCTCCGCCATCGCCTTGGCCAATGCAGCGATCAGCGACGGGCGGTCGACCGAGTGGATCGCGTCGAACAGCGCCACCGCATCCGCTGCCTTGTTCGACTGAAGCTGACCAACCAGGTGCAGGCGGATATCGGGATGCGCGACCTTGAGCGCGGGCCATTTCGCTGCCGCCTCCTGCACCCGATTTTCGCCGAACACGCGCTGGCCGGCGTCGATCAGTGGCTGGATCGCGTCAGCGTCATGCGTCTTGGACACGGCGATGAGCGTCACATCATCAACGCGGCGGCCAGCGATCTTTGCCGCATGGGCAATCCGCGACTGGATATCGGCGAGGCGGGAGGAGGCGGTTTCGGCGGACATGATCGGCGCTATAGGTGGCACGATGCCGCGCCGCCACCCCCACCCTGCCCGCTTGCCGCGCCGCTGGCTGATGACCGACGAGCGACTTGGCGAGGCGCTATGGGCGGCGATCGACGCATTGCCGCGGGGGTCGGGCATCGTCTTCCGCCACTACGTCACTGCGCCCCAGGCGCGACGCGCGCTGTTCGAACGCGTGCGTCGATATGCGTGCCGAAGGAGGCTGGTGCTGGTCGTGGCCGGCCCACCGCTGGGTCGCGGTGCCATCCAGCGCCATGGTCGTCACCGCGACGTCCTGACCGCGCCCGTCCATTCGCGGACTGAAGCGATCGCGGCAAAACGGGCCGGCGCAGCGCTGCTGTTCGTGTCGCCGGTCTATCCCACCCGCTCGCACCCCGGCGCGCCGTCGCTCGGCCCGGTGCGATTCGGGCTGATGATTCGTGGACTCAAGCTACCGGTGATCGCTCTGGGCGGGATGGACGAGAACCGTTGGCGCGCGCTCCGCCTCATCGGTGCCTATGGATGGGCCGGGATCGACGCCTGGGCCTAAGCCGGCTCAGCGATCAGAAGCGGATCGCGGTCCCGACATAGACCGCCTGGCTGTCGCGGCGGTCATCCTTCAGCTGCGGCAGACGATCCTTCTCGCTAGTATAGCGAACGCCAGCCGTCACATCGAGATTGCGGGTGATCGAATAGGCCCCGCCGACATCAAGCGAATAATTGGGATCGACCGTCAACAGGCGCGGACCGCGCTCGGTCGGCTTCTCGCTGGTCGCCTTGATCCGTCCCGATGCGCGCTTTCCGGTATAGGAAACGCCGAGGTCCATCTTCTGGCTGCTACCCGGCTGACCGGCCAGATCCATCTTGGCGAGGTCGCCCGAGATCGCAAAACGCTTCCAGCCCACCGACACGCCCAGATTATAGGCGATCGGCTGCAGCGTCACCGAAGCTGGGGCAGCCGCGCCGCGATCGGCGATGGCGGCGGCTGGGCGCGTCGTGCGGGCGCGGACCGCGACGGTCACGCTGCGATTATTGGTCCCGCGCGTGTCGGCTGGCGTGAAGCGGAACCCGCTGCCGGAAAGGCCGCTGCGCGCCAGGGCGGCCGCGAGTCGCGGGTCGGCCGATGCCGGGGTAAAGGTGCCGATGCCCGCAATCTGGCTCGCGCGCTGTGGCGCAGCCTGCCGTGGCGCCCCGGTCTGCGCGAGCAACGCCGGCGCGGCAACGAGCCCGGCGACGCTCAGCGCCCCCAGCCCCAATCCCGCAATGATCCGACGAATACGCATCGAAACCCCTTATTCGCGCTAGCCACTACCATGATTCGACCGCGATGTTCCACAGGGCGAATCCGATTTTGGTGCAGGTGTTGCTCAAGACGCACAGCATGGACCTGCAGCGGCTTGCGCTTGCGGCGCGCGCGCCAGCATCTATAGATGCACACCGAGCCGAAGAGATTTCCCATAGGATGATGCCGATGAACCGCCAGTTGCGCACCGCGATCCTGGGCAGCGTTGCCCTCACCCTCGCCGCTTGCGGTGGCGGTGGCGATCGCCCGCGTGCCGATCTTGCCGCGTCGAAAGTCACGACGATCGGCGTCAACGCCTATCTGTGGCGCGCCGCGCTCGACACCGTGTCGTTCGCGCCGATCGCACAGACCGATTCGAATGGCGGCGTCATCGTTACCGACTGGCATGTGAATCCCAACCTCGCGACCGAGCGGGTGAAGATCACGGTGGCGATCCTCGATCAGGATCTGCGTGCAGATGCGCTGCGCGTCAGCGTCCAGCGTCAGCAGAATCGCGGCGGCCAGTGGGTCGATGCCCCGGTCGAAGCGGCGACGGTCCAGAAGCTGGAAGACATCATCCTGACCAAGGCCCGCGACCTGCGCCGCGCCGTCATCGTCGAGAAGTGATCCGGCGGGCCAAGCGCCCGTCCGGATGAAGACAAGGAAAGACATGTGTCGCGGTTCAACGCGCTGAACGCCGATTCCGCGTGGCAGAAGGTCTGGGAAGAACGCCGCACCTTCGCCGCGGACGATCATTCGCCCAAGCCCAAATCCTATGTGCTTGAGATGTTTCCCTATCCGTCGGGGCGCATCCATATGGGGCATGTCCGCAACTATACGATGGGCGACGTGCTGACGCGCTATCGGCGGATGAAGGGCATGGAAGTGCTCCACCCGATGGGGTGGGACGCGTTCGGCATGCCGGCCGAAAATGCAGCAATGGAGAAGAAGGTCCATCCCGGCGGCTGGACCCGCGACAACATCGCGACGATGCGCGCGCAGCTGAAACGCCTTGGCCTCGCGATCGACTGGGGTCGCGAACTGGCGACGTGCGAGCCCGATTACTACGGCCACGAACAGGCGCTGTTCCTGGACCTGTTCGCTAACGGATTGGTTTATCGCAAGGAATCGACGGTCAACTGGGACCCGGTCGATATGACCGTGCTCGCCAATGAGCAGGTGATCGACGGGCGCGGCTGGCGGTCGGGGGCGCTGGTCGAGAAGAAGAAGCTCAACCAGTGGTTCCTCAAGATCACCGACTTTGCCGACGAGCTGCTCGACGGCCTCGATACCCTCGACAAATGGCCCGACAAGGTCCGGCTGATGCAGGAAAACTGGATCGGCAAATCGCAGGGCATGCAGTTCCGCTTCAAGCTTTCGTCCAGCGATTTCAATGAAGTAGAGGTGTTCACCACCCGCCCCGACACGATTTTCGGGTCGAGCTTCGTGGCGATCGCGGCGGATCATCCGATCGCGCAGGCGCTGGCGGCCAAGGATGCGGCAGCGGCGGAGTTTATCGCGCAGTGCAAGCTGGGCGGGACCACTGCAGCGGAGATCGAGACGCAGGAGAAATTGGGCTTCGACACCGGCATCCGGGCGGCCCATCCCTTTGATTCCACTTGGGAATTGCCGGTCTATATCGCCAACTTCGTGCTGATGGACTATGGCACTGGCGCGGTGTTCGGGGTGCCGGCGCATGACCAGCGCGATTTCGAATTTGCCACCAAATATGGGCTGCCGATCCGGCGCGTCGTCTCGGATGGCGAAAAAACCCAAAGCGAATATGTCGAGGAAGAAAGCTACACCGGCCCCGGTACGCTGGTCAATTCTCACTTCCTGAATGGCATGGATGTCGCCGACGCGAAGCGGGAGGTGATCTGCCGCGCCGAATCCGAAGGATGGGGCAAGGGCACGACCGTGTGGCGGCTGCGCGACTGGGGCGTGTCGCGCCAGCGTTACTGGGGCACGCCGATCCCGATCGTGCATTGCGAGATTTGCGGCGCGGTGCCGGTGCCCAAGAAGCAGCTGCCGGTCGTGCTGCCCGAAGATGTCAGTTTCGACATCCCCGGCAACCCGCTCGACCGCCATCCGACGTGGAAGCATGTCGATTGCCCGCAATGCGGCAAGCCGGCGCGGCGCGAGACCGATACGCTGGATACCTTCGTCGATTCGAGCTGGTATTTCATCCGCTTCGCCAGCCAGCCCAAGGACAAGCCGTTCGACCGCGCGGTGGCCGAGCAATGGCTGCCGGTGAATCAATATATCGGCGGGGTCGAGCATGCGATCCTGCACCTGCTCTACGCCCGCTTCTGGACGCGCGCGCTCAAGCGAATCGGGATGATCGACATTGCCGAGCCGTTCGAGGGGCTGTTCACGCAAGGCATGGTGACGCACGAAACCTACAAGTCCGCCGATGGCCGCTGGCTGTCGCCGGGCGAGGTGGTGCGCAGCAATGATGCGCTGGTCGAAGCCGAAGGCGGTGGTCCGGTCACCGTCGGTCGCATCGAGAAGATGTCCAAGTCCAAGAAGAACACGGTCGATCCCGAACCGATCGTGGACCAATATGGCGCGGACGCGGTGCGGTGGTTCGTGCTGTCGGATTCGCCGCCCGAGCGCGATCTGGAGTGGACCGAGAACGGCATCGAGGGCGCGTGGCGCTTCGTCCAGCGGCTGTGGCGGTTGTTCGACGGGCTGGGCGACTGGACCGGCGAGGACAAGAGCCTCGACCGCGTGCTCCACCAGACCATCGCTGGGGTCGCCGCGGATATCGAGGGGCTGCAGTTCAACAAGGCGGTGGCCAAGCTCTATGGGCTGGTCAACGCGATCGAGAAGGCTGCACCCAGCGCATCGCGCGCAACCGCGATCCGCACCGCGATCCTGGTCGCCGCGCCGATGGTGCCGCATCTGGCCGAGGAAGCCTGGGCAGCGATGGGCCAGGACGGCCTGATCGCCGATGCCGAATGGCCCGCGGTCGACCCTGCCCTGCTGGTCGATGACGATGTGACGATCGCGATCCAGGTCAATGGCAAGCTGCGCGACACGGTCACCGCCGCCAAGGGCGCCGACAAGGCCGATCTGGAAGCCATGGCCTTGGCAAACCCCAATGTGCAGCGCATTCTGGACGGCGCTACCCCGCGAAAGGTGATCGTCGTGCCCGACCGTCTGGTGAACATCGTCGCATGAAGCGCGCAGCACTCCTGATCGCGCTGGTCGCGGCGAGCACCACGCTGTCGGCTTGCGGGCTGCGGCCACTCTATGGCGGCGGCGTGGGTGGCCCGGTGCAGACGATGCTGTCGGGGGTCGAGGTGGCGCCGATTCCGGGTGAGAATGGCTGGCTGGTCGCCAATGCCGTGCGCGACCGGATCGAAGCGACGCGCAGCGGCACTCCCGCCTATCGGCTGGAAATCAAGCTGGATGACCGGATCGAGGGTCTGGGCGTGCGCAGCGATGACGTGGTGACGCGCGAGCGGCGGACGTTGCGTGCGCGCTATCAGCTGATCGATCTGGCGACCGGGCAGACCGTGCTTGACGCGACCGCCGGGTCGGACGCCGGCATCGACGTCGCGGGATCCGAATATGCGACGATCGCGGCCGAGCGGAGCGCGCTGGAGCGGCTGTCGGGCATCGTCGCGGACCAAATCGTCGCGCGGCTGGCCCGCTACGCGCGCAGTTCCAAAACGAAGTGAAGGCGAGCGAGGCGCAGATCCGCGCGCGGCTGGACAAGCCGGGCGCCGATATTCGTCTGTTCCTGCTCTACGGCCCCGATGAGGCGGGCGCGAACGACCTGGCCGCGCGGCTGGGCCGGGCGATGGGGCCGGATGCCGAGCGCATCGATATCGAGGGCAGCGCGCTGAAGGACGATGCCGGCTTGTTGGCTGGCGAAGCGGCATCGCTGTCGCTGTTCGGGGGAGCGCGCTACATCCGCGTGTCGGGGATCGACGATGGCGGCACCGATGCCGTGCGGATGCTGATCGAGGCCGAGACCGCAGGGAATCCGGTGGTCGCGGTCGGCGGCGGGCTGAAGGGCACCGGTCGGCTGCTCAAGCTCGCGCTCGCCGCGCCCAATGTGATGGTTCACTCCTGTTACGTGCCCGACGCGCGCACCGCCGGGCAGCTGGCGACCGGAATTGCGCGCGAACATGGGTTGCGGCTGGTTGGCGGAGCGGCGGATCGCCTCGCCGCCATGTCGGGCGGCGACCGCGCGGTGCTGGCGCGCGAGATCGAGAAATTGTCGCTGTTCCTCGACGCCGCGCCCGATCGGCCGCGCGAGGCGGGGATCGAGGCGCTAGATGCAATTGGCGCCGATCTGGGCGAGGCCGAGATGTCGGGCGCGATCGAGGCGGTGGTGGGCGGTCGCCCGGCCGAGATCGGCGTCGAGCTTGCGCGGCTCGATGCGGCGGGGGTGTCGACCATTCCGCTGCTGCGCGGGCTGGTCCGACGCCTGATGGCGCTGGCCGAGATGCGCGCCGATATCGATCATGGGATGAGCCCCGGCGAGGTGGTCAAGAAGCATCGCGTGTTCTTCAAGGAAGAAGCCGCGACGATCCGCGCGCTGCAACGCTGGAACAGCCCGATGCTCGCCCGCGCCGTGGAACGTGCGCGGGAGGCGGAGCGGGCGATGACGCGCGGTGGGGGGAATGCCGGACAGGTGCTGGCGGATCATGAGCTGGCGGTGCTGGCGCGCGGGGCGGCGCGGGGGTGAGGGGCGGCCAGTTCAGGGATATTGAATCGGCTCCAGACGACTCAAGACCCGACCGTGTCTTTCGCTGTGCGTTTCAACAAACCCGCGTTCGCCCAAAAACCTCTGGAGGCGTGGGTTGGGATTGGCACAGGTGAGTGCATGCACGTTCCACAATACGCGACGATAGCCACGTTCTTTCGCGAACGCGGTGACGAGCTTCCATAGCGACACAAGCACGCCCTCCCCGCCACCGTCGATGTGAGCGAGATTGACGGTGAGGCAATCGTCATCTTGGTTGAACTCAGCGAGCACGGTTGCCGATCCGATACGAAATGTGATCGGTCGCCCGAACGCGAGCAGAGCATCCAGCTCGCCGCTTGGTAAAGCCCGCAAGGCGGCGGGAGTAAGGCCTTCTATTTCCACGCCAACTATCTGGCGGCGGATTCCGCAGGCGACAAGTCGACTTTATCTGGTCGTCACCCCGGACTTGTTCCGGGGTCCACGCATCCTCGCGCGCAGCGGATTGAAGCTGGAGCTTCGCGCTTGCCTCCCAGTGGACCCCGGCACAGGGCCGGGGTGACGATGGGAGTTGGCGAACGCCGGTGGATATCTCGCTCTGGTTGAGCGCGCGTCGGGCAGGTGCCCGAATGCGGACTACCGCCTCTTAGCCCTCTCCCGCTTGCGGGAGAGGGTTGGGTGAGGGTCTTCTTCATTTTGAGGGGGAGCGAGGTTCCCCGTTTCAAGAAGAAGAAGAAGAAGAAGACCCTCCCCAACCCCTCCCGCAGGCGGGAGGGGCTTTAGAAGACACCTAAACTACTGATATAACTATATTTTCTCGCCGGTCAGGCGCTGGCAGATCATGTCCAGCTGGTCCAGCGTCGAATAGGCCAGCGTAAGCGCCCCGCCCTTCTCGCCGAAGCTGATCTTGACGTTGAGGCCGAGCACGTCGCCCAGTTGGCGCTCCAGCGCGACGATGTCGGCGTTGCTGCCGCCGCCGCCCTTCTCGCCACCCTTCCCCGCCGCGCGCGGCTTGGCTTCGCGGGCGAGTTTTTCGGTGTCGCGTACCGACAGGTCACGTTCGACGACGATCTTGGCGAGCTTTTCCGGGTCCGGCGCACCAATCAGCGCGCGGGCGTGGCCCATGGTCAGCGCGCCTTCGACCACGCGCTGGCGGACGGTGGCGGGCAGGTCAAGCAGGCGGATCAGGTTCGCGATATGGCTGCGCGACTTGTGGACGACCTTGGCCAGTGCCTCCTGGCTATGGCCGAATTCGTTGATCAGCTTGGCGTACGCCTCGGCCTCTTCAATTGCGTTGAGATCCTCACGCTGGATATTCTCGACGATCGCGATTTCGACGGTCTGCGCCTCGTCCAGGTCGCGAACGATGACCGGCACCTCGTGCAGTCGTGCACGCTGGGCGGCGCGCCAGCGGCGTTCGCCGGCGACGATCTGATAATCCTTGCCATGCGGGCGCACGACAATCGGCTGAATGAGGCCACGCATCGCGATCGACTTGGCGAGCTCCTCCAGCGCATCCTCATCGAAATGGCGGCGTGGCTGATCCGGGTGCGGCGACAGCGAGCTGACCGGGAGCAGCCGCACGCCCATCGACGGCTCGGTACCAGGACGAACGGGCTCTTCACGCTCGGCATCGCCCAGCAATGCGCTGAGACCACGGCCAAGGCCGGGCCGCGCCTTGCGGGGGCTGAGTGGCGAGGCAGCGGGCGTCGTCGGCTCTTGCGGTGTCTCTTCGGTCATGCGGCCTTCTTCAGCTTGGGCAGGCGATCGATCACTTCGCGGGCAAGAGCGATATAGGCTTCGGACCCCGCGCAGCGATAATCATAGATCAGCGCAGGCAGGCCGTGGCTGGGCGCCTCGGACAGGCGGACGTTGCGCGGGATGACGGTATCGAACACCACCTTGCCCAGGACGGCGCGGACGTCGTCCGCAACCTGATCGGTCAGACGGTTGCGGCGGTCGTACATGGTGAGGACGACACCCAGGATCGACAGGCCGGGATTGAAGCGTCCGCGGATGCGCTCGACCGTGTTGAGCAACTGGCTAAGCCCTTCGAGGGCAAAGAATTCGCATTGGAGGGGTACGAGCAGCGCGTCCGACGCGACCATCGCGTTGATGGTGAGCAGCCCGAGCGAGGGCGGACAGTCCATCAGCACAACATCCCAACGCTGTGCGCTGCGCTCGATCGTGGTGGCCAGACGATGGGTGCGTGCTTCGAACTCGATCAGCTCGATCTCCGCGCCCGAGAGGTCGACCGTGGCGGGAACGATGTCGAGGCCCGGCACGCGGGTCGGGACAAACACGTCCTCGAGGTTGGTCTCACCGATCAGCAAGTCGTAGGTCGACCGCTCGCGATCAGCGCGACCGATGCCAAGGCCAGTGGAACAATTGCCCTGCGGGTCGAGATCGAGCAGCAGCACCCGCTTGCCGGTCGCGGCGAGTGCGGTGCCGACGTTGATCGCGGTCGTGGTCTTGCCCACGCCGCCCTTCTGATTCGCAATGGCGATGCAGATCATCTGGGGCGCACCTCTTTGGCGACGATGATGAGCGAGTCCGGTGCGGTCACGCTCGGTTCCACGTGGAACGAACCTTGCCACCATAGCTGCGCATCTTCCACCTCCGATTGCGCATTGCGGCCTTTGGGGAGCACCCAGATTGTGGACCGATCGCTCCGGTGGCGAGCGATGCGGAACAGTGTGTCGAGCGATCCGACAGCGCGGGCGGTGATGACGGCGGCGCGTCCCGTTGTTCGCTCTACCTTGGCCGTGTGGATGGTAACGTTGGTGAGACCGAGCGTATCAACGCAATGCTGGAGAAAGGCCGTGCGGAGTTTACGCGGTTCGACCAGTTCGACGGGCTCGTCACGGAGGATCGCTAGGACGATTCCGGGCAGGCCGGCGCCGCTGCCGATGTCGAGCCACAAGCCGCCGACATCGGCATGCTCAAGCAGCTGAGCTGAATCAACGATGTGCCGCGCCCAAATTTGCTCCAGGGACGTTGGGGAAACGAGGTTCTGACGCGTGGACTCATCGCGCAGCAGGTCCACAAAGGTTGCGAGCCGTGTTTCACGTGAAACATCGTAACGGCTGCGTATCCAGTCGCGAGCTTCGTCTTTGGTCATGCCGCGCGCTTCACATGGAGGAGGATCGCGGTCAATGCTGCGGGCGTGATGCCGCGGACGCGCGCAGCGTCGCCAATCGTGTCCGGACGCGCGGTGGCAAGCCGCTCGACCATCTCGTTCGACAGCCCTGGAACGGATGCATAGTCGAGCTCGGCGGGAATGCGCGTCCCGTCCGCGCGCTGCATGGTCGCGCTCTCCTGCGCCTGGCGTTCGAGATAGGGTGCGTAGCGGGCATCCTCGATCAGCTCGGCCAGCACTGCCGGGTCCGCACCGCCGGCATCGATCTGGAGATGATCGAGCGTCACAGTTGGAAACCGTAACCATTCGAATGCGGTGCGGCGGGCGCCGTCCTGCGCCACGGGCGCGCCGGCCTGACCGAGCACATGGGCGGTGCGGGTGTCGGCGAACAACATGTCCAGCCGTGCGCGCGCGTCACGCCGCTGGGCGACGAACGCCCGCCGGTCTGGCCCAAGGCAACCCGCCGCCTCGCCCAATTCGGCGAGCCGGCTATGGGCATTGTCGGCGCGGAGGTGCAGGCGGTGTTCGGCGCGGGCGGTGAGCATGCGATAGGGTTCGGTCACGCCTTGCAGCGTCAGGTCGTCGATCATCACTCCGATATAGCTGATCTCGCGCGGGAAGACGGTCGGGGGGTGGCCGAGCACTGCGGCTGCGGCGTTGATCCCGGCAACAAGGCCCTGAGCGGCCGCCTCCTCATAGCCGGTAGTGCCGTTGATCTGGCCCGCACAATAAAGGCCAGGAAGATCGCGGCACTCCAGCTGGTGCGACAGGGCGCGCGGATCGACATGGTCATATTCGACGGCATAGCCCGGCGTGACGATCTGGGCACGGTCGAGGCCGGGAATCGATGCGATCATCGCGGACTGAACATCGGTCGGAAGCGAGGTCGAAAGGCCGTTGGGATAGACGAGGTGAGTCGCCAGCCCCTCCGGTTCGAGAAAAACCTGATGCCCATCGCGGTCGCCGAAGCGGAAGATCTTGTCCTCGATCGAGGGGCAGTAGCGGGGGCCGCCGGCTTCGATTGCGCCGCTGAACAGCGGTGAGCGGTCGAGTCCGCCACGGATAATCTCATGGGTTTCGAGCGTGGTGCGGGTGATTGCGCAGGCGAGCTGCGGCAGCCGGGGTCCCGATGTCATGGGCGACATGCGCCAGTCGTCGGCGTCGCTGGGTTGCTCATCAAGCGCGCCCCAGTCGATCGTGCGGCCATCTAATCGCGGGGGCGTGCCGGTTTTGAGCCGGGTGATCGGGAGGCCGCAGTCGCGCAGCTGGACACCCAATGCGGTCGCGGCACGCTCCCCTACCCTGCCGCCGGTCTCGCGCTCCTCGCCCCGGAAAATGCGGCCGCCCAGGAAGGTGCCACTGGCAAGGACAACTGCCGGTGCGCGGAGCACGCGATCGTCGGCCAGCCGGATACCCGCCACCCTGCCCTGCTCAATCAACAGCGCGACCGCTTCCCCGGCGACGATATCGAGGCCATGTTGGGCGGCTAGCATCGTCTGAATGGCGGCGGCGTAGCGGACGCGGTCGGCCTGCACGCGGGGTCCCTGCACTGCTGGCCCTTTAGAGCGGTTGAGCAGTCGGTAGTGGATCGCCGCAGCGTCAGCAGCGCGGGCGATCAGTCCGTCCAGGGCATCGACTTCGCGGACCAGATGCCCCTTGCCGAGCCCACCGATCGCCGGATTGCACGACATCGCGCCGATCATCGCTGGGTCAAACGTGATGAGCGCCGTCCGCGCGCCGCAGCGGGCGGCCGCAGCCGCTGCTTCGGTCCCGGCATGGCCGCCGCCGATCACGATCACGTCGAGGGATTGCATACCGGCCGCATAGCCGCGCGCGGGGGTCAGGTCAAAAGCGTTCCACGTGGAACATTCACTTGCCGATACAGAACCGCCCGAACAGCGTGTCGAGCATCGCCTCGACATCCGCTGCGCCAGTGATGCGATGGAACGCGCGCAGCGCGGCACGGAGCTCTTCGGCAGCGAGCAGAAGATCGTGCAGGCCTGAAGCGGCGCGTAGGGCTGTCGCCGCCTGATCGGCAAGCCTGCGCTGTCGGATGTTGAGTGCGACGCTGTCCGACGGTGGCAGCAGCGCCGCAGTGACCCGGGCTATCGCATCCCATAGGCCGTCGATGCCCCGCCCCATCTGCGCCGATACACTGATCCGCTCATCCGGACCGACGTAGCGGCCTGCAGCGTCTGCACGGGGGTGGATCAGGAGGTGCGGAACGCCCACCAACTCCGGGGGCAGCGGCGCATCATCAAGCCAGAGGACGAGATCGGCAGCTTCGATCGCGGTCCGCGCCCGGGCGATCCCGATCTCCTCCACGATATCCGCAGGAGCGGCGTGGAGGCCGGCGGTGTCGGTGAGCAGATAAGCAACGCCGCCGCGCATCACCGGCACCTCAATCCGGTCGCGCGTCGTGCCCGCCAGCGACGAGACGATCGCCGCCTCGCGCCCGGCTAGCGCGTTGAGCAAGGTCGATTTGCCAGCGTTGGGCGACCCTGCCAGCACAATGCGGATGCCGTCACGAATGCGTTCCACCGGTGGCTGGGCGATTACGGCCTCGATCTCCGCGGCGAGTGCGCTGGCGTCGTTCTGAACGACGGCGAGCACATCACCCTCCCCCGCCACGTCATCCTCGTCGCCATGATCAAGCATGGCCTCGATGAGCGCCGACAGGCGCAGCGCGCGCGCCGCCCAGTCCTCGATCCGCGCGCGCACGCCACCCTCGGCAGCACGCAACGCGGTGCGGCGTTGCATCTCAGTCTCCGCCGCAAGCAGGTCGCCCAGCCCTTCGGCCTCGGTCAGGTCGATGCGGCCATGTTCGAGCGCCCGCCGGGTAAACTCCCCTGGCTCGGCGCCGCGCAGACCCGGGATCGCGGCGAGCGCTGCCTCGACCGCGCGCACCACGGCGCGGCCGCCGTGAAGATGCAACTCCGCCAGATCTTCGCCGGTCGCCGTTGCTGGACCGGGGAAGATGAGGACCAGCGCGCGGTCGAGCACTTCGCCGTCACACCGCAGGGTTCGCAGAGACGCGCGACGCTGTGCCGGAAGTTCGCCCGCCAGCGTCGTGACCGCCGCGAATGCATGCGGCCCCGAAATGCGGATAACCGCGATGCCGGCCGGCAATGCCCCGCTCGACAGCGCGAAAATCGTGTCGGTCACTCGCCCCCGCTACGCTTGCCCATATCGAACATGCCGCGCCAGAAATTCATTCCTGCCTCACCCATCGGGGTCCAGCTCTTCATCATGCTCTCCATCATCTCGGGATTGACCCCGCCCTTGTCGATCGAATCGAGCATCATCTGGATGTAGCGGTCATGGACCGGAGTGAAATCGGGCAAGCCCATCGCACGGCGCGCCTCTTCAGGGGTGCAGTCGACCTCGACATTGATCTTCATACCGTCTTCTCCACTTGAGCCCGAAGCATCCCCTGCCCTACGCTCAGCCCATGTATGCGCGCGACCATGCCCTGATCGCAACGCCCATCGGCCCGATGAAGATCGAGGGCGACGCATGCAGCGTGCTGCGCGTGACCATCGGTGCGGAGGGACCGCCAGCAATGGGCGCGACCGCACCGGTTCGCACTGCGGCGGAACAGCTGCTGGCGTATTTCTCCGGCGATCTCAGAACGTTCGATCTCCCGCTGGCCCCGGTGTCGTCGCCACGCGGTCGCGTGTTGCGCGACGGCCTGGTCGCGCTGGGCTATGGCGAGACGGCCAGTTACGGCGAACTCGCGCGACGACTCCAGTCGGGACCGCGCGCCATCGGGCAGTTGTGCGCGCGCAATCCGCTTCCCGTCATCATTCCATGCCACAGGGTGACCGCTGCCGGCGGCGCGCTGGGCAGCTATTCTGCGGGTGACGGCCCCGCGACCAAGCAATGGCTGCTCGACCACGAGCAGCGTCACCGCTGAACCAAGGAGCGTATCATGGCGAGTATCGAAATCCAGGCAATCGACGGCAGCGGCAGCTTCGCCGCCTATCGTGCCGACCCAGAGGGCACCCCGCGCGGCGCGATCGTCGTCATCCAGGAAATCTTTGGCGTGAATGAGGGCATCCGGCGCAAATGCGATCATTTCGCGTCGCTCGGCTATGTCGCGCTCGCCCCCGACCTGTTCTGGCGGCTTGAGCCTGGCATCGATCTGGACCCCGATGTCGAGCCGGAGTTCAAGCAGGCGCTCGACTGGATGGGGAAGTTCGATCAGGACAAAGGCGTCGCCGATATCGAGGCGACAATCCGCGTGGCGCGCGACGTCAGCGGCGGCAAGGTCGGGGTCACCGGCTATTGTCTGGGCGGTCGCCTGGCCTTCATGACCGCAGCGCGGACCGATAGCGACGCCAGCGTTGGCTATTATGCGGTCGGCGTCGATGGGCTGCTCGGTGAGAAGCATGCCATCGCCAACCCGCTGATGCTGCACATTGCCGGCGACGATGGCTTCGTTCCCGCCGCGACCCAGAAGGCGATGCATGAGGGGTTGGACGACCATCCAAAGGTGACGCTGCACGACTATCCGGGTGAGGACCATGGCTTTGCCACCGAGATGGGCAAGCGGCGGTCGGAGGCGGCAGCGCAGCTGGCCGACAGCCGGACCGAGGCGTTCTTCGCCGAGCATATCGGCTGAATCGAAAAGGGCGGCATCCTCGCGGATGCCGCCCTTTCCTGATTTTAGATCAATGCCTTAGCGGAAAAGCTGAAGCAGACCGATTTCCTGGTCGGTGATCCCGGTGTAGATCATCGAACCGGCGACATAGACAATCACCGCAAGACCGATCCACGCGATCCAGCGATAGCGTTCGATGTACTTGGCGATGATGTTCGCCGCGACGCCCATCAGCGCAACCGCGATCACCAGCCCGACCATCAGGATACCCGGATGGTCGCGCGCAGCCCCGGCGACGGCAAGGACGTTGTCGAGGCTCATCGAGACGTCGGCGACCGCGACCGCCCAGGCGGCGCTGGCAAAGCTCTTCGCCGGCTTCACGCCCGAATGTTCGTCGCCCTCAATCTCTGGCGATCCGGCGCTTTCGCCGCCATGGCCGATTTCGCGCCACATCTTCCACGCCACCCACAGCAGCAGGACGCCGCCGGCGAAAACCAGGCCGATAACCTGCAGCAACTGTGTCACCACCAGCGCAAAGCCGATGCGCAGCACCAGCGCGGCGACGATGCCGATCAGGATGACCTTCTTGCGCTGATCCGCGGGCAGCCCGGCGGCGAGCGCACCGATGACGATCGCGTTATCGCCCGCCAGGACGATGTCGATCAGAATGACCTGGCCGAATGCCAGCCAGGCGGACCCGCTGCCCGAGAACAAGCCAGCGAAGTCGGCGACGATATGGCCCCAAATTTCCTGCATGTGCGGCTAAACCCTCTGGCCGTTTATTGGTTCATCGAATCAAAGAAGTCTTCGTTGGTCTTCGAATCCTTCATCTTGTCGAGCAGGAACTCCATCGCGTCGGTGGTGCCCATCTGCATGAGGATGCGGCGCAGCACCCACATTTTCGACAGCGTCGCCTTGTCGAGCAGCAGCTCTTCCTTGCGCGTGCCGCTCTTGCCGACGTCGAGCGCCGGGAAGATGCGCTTGTCCGCGACCTTGCGGTCGAGCACGATTTCGGAGTTGCCGGTGCCCTTGAACTCTTCAAAGATCACTTCGTCCATGCGGCTGCCGGTGTCGATCAGCGCGGTGGCGATGATCGAGAGCGAGCCGCCTTCCTCGATATTGCGGGCGGCACCGAAGAAGCGCTTCGGACGCTGGAGCGCGTTCGCGTCGACACCGCCGGTCAGCACCTTGCCCGAGCTGGGCACGACGGTGTTGTAGGCGCGGCCGAGGCGGGTGATCGAGTCGAGCAGGATGACGACATCCTTCTTGTGCTCGACCAGGCGCTTGGCCTTTTCGATCACCATTTCGGCGACCTGGACGTGGCGCGTGGCGGGTTCGTCGAAGGTCGAGCTGACCACCTCACCCTTCACGCTGCGCTGCATGTCGGTGACTTCCTCGGGCCGCTCGTCGATCAGCAGGACGAGCAGGAACACCTCGGGATGATTGTCGGTGATCGCCTTGGCGATGTTCTGCAGCATCACCGTCTTGCCGACGCGCGGCGGCGCGACGATCAGCGTGCGCTGGCCCTTCCCCTGCGGGCTGACGATGTCGATGACGCGCGCCGACTTGTCCTTTTGCGTCGGATCGGCAGGATCGAGCTTGAGCTTCTGATCCGGGTAGAGTGGCGTCAAATTGTCGAAATTGACGCGATGGCGGACCACATCGGGATCGTCGAAATTGACGCTGACTAGCTTGGTCAGCGCGAAATAGCGCTCGCCATCCTTGGGGGCGCGGATTTCGCCTTCGACCGTGTCGCCGGTGCGCAGTCCGAACTTGCGGACCTGGTTCGGCGAAACATAGATGTCGTCGGGGCCGGCGAGATAGTTGGACTGCGGGCTGCGCAGGAAGCCGAAGCCGTCCTGAAGCACTTCGATCGTGCCCTCGCCCATGATCAGCTCGCCATTTTCGGCCTGGGCCTTGAGGATGGCGAACATCAGGTCCTGCTTGCGCAGCGTGGACGCGCTTTCGACGCCGAGTTCCTCGGCCATCGTCACCAGTTCGGCGGGCGCGGTTTTCTTTAAATCTTTCAAATGCATGGGAGAAGTCCGTCTGGCGATCGCTACAAGGTTTTCGGGCGTTTGGACGCGCGGGAGGCGATGGCTTGAGGAAAAAAGGAGGGATGCCGGGCCGCCGCCGGAACGGCGACGCGACCCAAGCGGATTAGGATTCGGCCGGGTTCAAGTCAAGCGATCAGAACGGACGCACCACCGCGAGGATCACGATCAGTGCGACGAAGATCGCCGGGATTTCGTTGGCCATGCGCAGCTGTTTGGAGGTCAGCGACCCCTGCCCCGCCGCGAGCTTCTTCGAATAGGCGATCGCCCATCCGTGATAGCCGGATAGCAGCACGACCAGCAGCAGCTTCGCATGGAGCCAGCCGAGGCCCGCACCGCCCTCGAACAGCCCGAGATTGATCGCGAGCGCAAGCCCCAGCACCCAGACGATCACCAGCGAGGGGGTGAGGATCACGCGGCGCAATCTGGCTTCGCGTTCGGCCCATGCTTTCGCCTGCACCGGGTCGCCAAGCGCCTCCTGATGATGGACGAGATAGCGTGGCAGGATGAACAGGCCGGCCATCCAGAAGATCACGAAGATGACGTGCGCGGCCTTCACCCACAGCCAGGCGAAGCTCAGAAATCCGGTCATGCTGGTGCTGTCCCCCGAACGATCGCGATCAGCTGTTCGACATGGCCGATCGGCGTGTCCTGTTGAATGCCGTGGCCCAGATTGAAGATATGGGGGCGGTCGCGCAGGGCATCAACCACGCGGGTTGCCGCTGCCTTGAGCTCCTCCCCGCCCGCGATCAGCGCGAGCGGGTCGAGATTGCCCTGAACCGGCATGCCGGCGGGGAGCTCCCGGTGCGCCCAAGCGGGATCGACGGTTTCGTCGAGGCCGATCGCGTCTACGCCAGTCTCCCGGGCATAGGCGGCGAGCTTGCCGCCGGCGCCCTTCGGGAAACCGATAATTTTCGCATTCGGGCAACGTGAGCGCAGCCCGGCGACGATTGCGGCATTGGGAGCGATCACCCAGCGTTCGAATTGCGCAGGGCTGAGCGATCCGGCCCAGCTGTCGAACAGCTGCACCGCCTCCCCCCCCGCTTCGATCTGCTTGGCGAGATAGTCGATGGTCATCGCGACGATGGCATCGATGATCGCCTGAAACGCCGCCGGGTCGGTATAGGCCATGCGGCGCGTCTCGCTCTGGTCGCGGCTCCCCTGCCCCGCGACCATGTACGTCGCGTTGGTCCAGGGACTTCCTGCAAAGCCCAGAAACGTCACGTCAGGCGGCAACGCAGCGGCGACACGGGTGACGGTGCCATAGACCGGGTCGAGCCGCTGTGGGGCAGCTGTAAGGCTTTCCAGCGCGGTATCGACCAGCTTGGGGGCAAGGCGCGGTCCCTCCCCGGCTTCGAACCACAGGTCCTGGCCGAGCGCGTGCGGAACGACGAGGATGTCGGAGAACAGGATGGCGCCATCGAAGCCGAAGCGGCGGATCGGCTGGAGCGTGACTTCGGCCGCGGCGTCGCTGTCGTTGACCAACTCGAGAAACCCGCCCTTCTCGGCGCGGAGTGCGCGATATTCGGGGAGATAGCGACCCGCCTGACGCATCAGCCACATCGGCGGGGCATCGACGCGTTCCCCTGACAGCACTCGGAGCAGTTTTTTCGCAGTCACAGGGTCGCCCGTCTCTCAACAAAAATAAGAAGAAGAATCTTAGAAAGATGTAGTTGTGTGTTGGTGCGTGGATGCTGGGGCTTAAGCGTTCGTCCCCATTCTGCCAACAGATTGACGGCGCGGAGTCCCGCGATTCCGCCGCGATTCGATTCAACCGTCCACATTATCCACAGGCTGTGGAGCGGATCGCGTCGCTGTGGGCGCGGTTGTGGACGAATGACCCGGAGCGTGGACAGAGTCCCCCGCTTGGCGGGTCCGGCGCGTTGCGCTAGCGATTTCCCCCATGTTTTCCACAGAACTGTCCAGACAGGCGATTTTCAGGTGAAACTGCACCTGCATCTGCTCTCCGATTCCACCGGCGAGACGCTGGAGAATATCGCAAAGGCGGCGCTCGCGCAGTTCGACGATGTCGAGGTGCTGCGCCATTTCTGGCCGATGGTGCGTAGCGAGACGCATCTCGAGCGGATCCTGGCGGAGATCGCGCAGAATCCAGGGCTGGTGATCTTCACGCTGGTGAACCCGGAGATCCGCCGTCAGCTCGAGACGCGGTGCCGCGCGATCGGGCTGCCCGCCGTGGCGCCGCTCGATCCGGTCAATCATGCGCTGTCCAATCTGCTGGGACAGGAGATGAAGGCGCGGCCGGGGCGGCAGCATATGCTCGACGCTGCCTATTTCGCGCGCGTCGATGCGATCCAGTTCACCATCGCGCATGACGATGGCGTCAATTGGGAGAATTGGGAGGAGGCGGACATCGTGCTCGCCGGGGTGTCGCGCACGTCGAAGACGCCGACATCGATCTACCTCGCCAATCGCGGGTTCAAGGTCGCCAATATCCCGATCGTGCCGCAATCGCCGCCACCCGAACTGCTGTTTTCGCTGAAAAATCCGATGGTCGTCGGTCTGACCACCAGTCCCGAGCGACTGATCCAGGTACGGCGCAACCGCCTGCTCGCACTCAACCAGCAGGACGAGACCAGCTATGTCGAGCAGGAGGCGGTGCAGAAGGAGGTCGCCTATGCCCGGCGCATGTTCGCCGACAATGGCTGGCCGGTCATCGATGTGACGCGGCGGTCGATCGAGGAAACGGCAGCAGCGATCATCACCATGGCGAATGAGCGGGTGACCGCGGGAGGCCGCGCATGATCGTGCTGGCATCAACCAGTGCGTCGCGGCGCGCGATGCTGACGGCGGCGGGTGTGGCGCATGAGGCGCTGCCGGCATTGGTCGACGAGGATGCGGTCAAAGCCGCGATGGGCGAAGTTGCGCCGCGCGACTTGGCCGATGCGCTCGCGGAGATGAAGGCGCTCAAGGTCAGTCAGCGGGTGCCGGGCACGCTGGTGCTCGGTGGGGACTCGGTCGTAGCGATCGAGGACGGGACGTTGCTCGACAAGCCGGTCGACCGCGCGGATGCCGAGAAGCACCTTCGGATGCTGTCGGGCAAGCGCCATGACCTCTACAGCGCGGCGGTAGTTGCCGAGAATGGCCGCGCCGTGTGGCGGCATGTCGACCGGGCGCGATTATGGGTACGGCCGATGTCGGACGCCTTCATCGCGGAGTATCTCGACGCCGAATGGCCGGCGATTTCAGGCTGTGTCGGTTGCTACCGGGTCGAGGGGCCGGGGGTGCAGCTGTTCAGCCGGATAGAGGGCAGCCATTATACGATCCTGGGGATGCCGTTGCTCAACATCCTCGATTATCTGCGGACCAGAGGCCAGTTGACGTCATGACCACTCCCTTTGCCGAAGTCATCGGCGATCCCATCGCGCAATCCAAGTCGCCGCTGATCCACAAGTTCTGGCTCTCTAAACTTGGGATTCCGGGCGATTATCGCGCTTTCCACGTCCCGCCGGACGAGCTGGTAGATTACATAGCCGGTGCTTGCGCTGATGCTGACTGGCGCGGTTGCAATGTCACGCTGCCCCACAAGATCGCCGTGATGGATCTTGTTGATGATCCGGGTGGGGTCCGTGACACGATCGGTGCGATGAACACGATTTTGCGGCAGCCGGATGGGAGCGTGATCGGGACCAATACCGACGCCGCGGGCTTCTACGCTCCGATTGCCGAGTTCGATCTGGAGGGTGCGCCGGTCGCGGTGGTGGGTGCGGGCGGTGCGGCGCGCGCGATCCTGTTCGCGCTGGCACGGGCGGGGGTCGGGCATGTCACGATCCTCAACCGGTCCCCGTTGAAGGCGATGGGGCTTCTCGCGACGTTCGGGCTCAAGGGCGATGTGGTAGCACTCGATGCGCCGCTGCCTCCGGTGGCGTTGCTGGTCAATGCCAGCGCGTTAGGGATGCTCGGCCAGCCACCGCTCGACCTCGACCTGTCGAACCTGCCTGAAGACGCGCTGGTCTATGACGCGGTCTATGCGCCGCTCGAGACCGGGTTGCTGGCGGCGGCACGGGCGCGCGGGCTGGAGACGGTTGACGGGCTGGAAATGCTGATCGGCCAGGCGGCGCTGGCGTTCGAGCTGTTCTTCGGCAAGGCGGCGCCGCGCGAGCATGATGCGGAGTTGCGGGCGCTGCTACTGAAATGAGCCTCGTCCTTGGCCTCACCGGTTCGATCGGGATGGGCAAGTCGACCGTCGCGGCGATGTTTGCCGAGGCGGGGGTGCCGGTGTTCGACGCCGATGCGGAGGTACACCGGCTGCAGGGGCCGGGCGGCGCGCTAGTCGCGGCGATCGAGGCCGAGTTTCCGGATACGACGACCGAATTGGGGGTGGATCGCACGCTCCTCGGCGAGGCGGTGTTCGGCAATCCGGAGGCATTCAAGCGGCTGGAGGGGATCGTCCACCCCGCCGTCGCCCATGCCCGCAATGAATTTCTCAAGGCCAATGCCGACAAGCCGCTGGTGTTGCTCGACGTGCCGTTGCTGTTCGAGGCCGGTGGGTGGCGGCAGGTGGACAAGATCGTCGTCGTGTCGGCTCCGGCAGAGGTCCAACGCGCGCGGGTGCTGGCGCGGCCGGGCATGACGGTCGAGCGGTTCGAGTCGATCCTGGCGCGGCAGATGCCCGATGCGGAGAAGCGCGCGCGGGCGGATTTCGTGATCGATACCGGCACGACGAAAGAGGCGACGCGCGCCGAAGTTGCGGCGGTCATCGCTTGCCTCACGGGCCAAACGGGCGGATAAGCAGGGCATGCGCGAAATCGTGTTCGACACCGAAACAACCGGCCTGAGCTACAGTGCCGGGCACCGGCTGGTGGAGATTGGCTGTGTCGAGCTGATCAACCGCGTACCGACCGGGCGACATTTCCACCGTTACGTGAACCCCGACCGCGACATGCCGGTCGAGGCGTTCGCGGTGCATGGCCTTTCGGAGGCGTTCCTGGCCGACAAGCCGCGCTTTCACGAGATTTGCGACGAGCTGATCGAGTTTCTGGGCGATTGTCCGCTGATCGCGCACAATGCGATGTTCGACCTTGGCTTCATGAACGGTGAGCTGAAGGCGTGCGGCCGCGCGATGTTACCGGTCGACCGCATCGTCGACACGCTCCAGATCGCGCGCGCCAAACATCCCGGGGCCAAGCATACGCTCGACGCGCTGTGCGTGCGCTATGGCGTCGACCTGTCGGCGCGCGAGCTGCACGGCGCGCTGCTCGACGCGCAATTGCTGGCGCAGGTGTTCATCGAACTGACCGGCGGGCGGCAGATCGCGCTGGGGCTGGCGGTGGGTGAAACTACCGGGCCCGACCGGATCACCGTCGCTTCGACTAAGAGCAATATACGCCCGGCGCGCATTTTTACGCCGAGCGCAGAGGAACTGGCGCGCCATTCGGCGTTTATGGCCGGGTTCGAGGACCCTGTCTGGGGAGTTCCGGCGTCCGGTTGACGCTGTCGCCCCCCATTCCTAGGTGCTCCTCTTGTTTAGACGGAGGACGATATGGATATCCGCGTTTCTGGTCATCAGGTAGACACGGGCGAAGCACTGCGCCAGCACGTGGACGACCGGCTGCAGGGTATCGCCGAAAAGTATTTCGCCCGTGCCATCTCGGCGCAGGTGACGTTCGGCAAGGGTCCGCACGACCATGGCTTTACCTGCGACATCGTGGCGCACGTGATGCAGGGGCTGGTGCTCAAGGGGTCGCATTCGGCCCCGTCCGAGGCGCATCTTGCGTTCGACGGCGCCGCCGACAAGATCGAGAAGCAGCTGCGCCGCTACATGCGCCGCCTGAAGGACCGCAATAACGGTCAGCAGCAGGCGATGATGGCCGATTTCGACGCTGGCTATACCGTGTTCCAGGTGGAGGAGACCGAAGAGGTCGCCGATGCGCCGGCGATCATCGCGGAAACCCGCGTCGACGTGCCGGACGCCAGCGTGTCCGATGCGGTGATGATGCTCGACCTGCGCAACACCAATGCGCTGCTGTTCAAGAATACGGGAACGGGCGCCTACAACATGGTCTATCGCCGCACCGACGGCACGATCGGCTGGGTCGAACCCAACCGGGCGGCCTGATCCACCTGATGCTTGATCTGACGGATCTGGTGACGCCCGAGGCGGTGGTCTCGGGCGTGACGGCGGGCAGCACGAAGAAGCTCTTCGCGCTGCTCGCCGACGTCGCGGCGCGGGTCTATGGCCTGGACGCCGCGACCGTCGCCACCGCACTTGCCGCGCGCGAAAAGCTTGGCACCACTGGATTTGGTGGCGGAATCGCGATCCCGCACGGGCGGATCGAGGGACTGGATGCCGTGCGCGGGGTGATGGTGCGGCTCGACAGGCCGATGGATTTCGGGGCGGTCGATGACAGTCCGGTCGATCTGGTGTTCATGCTGTTGTCCCCGGTCAATGCCGGGGCGGATCATCTGAAGGCGCTGGCGCGCGTTTCGCGGCGGCTGCGCGACCGTGGCTTTACCGCCAAGTTGCGCGGGGCGGGGTCGGCCGACGCGATCTACGCCCTGCTCGCCGGGACCGAAGCGCGTGACGCTGCCGCCTGACGCCACTCCGGCGTTCGGCGCGGCGGCGCATCACCGTGCGCTCGAATCGCTCTATGCCGCCGCGCCGATCAATCAGCTGTTCGACTCGCGACTGGAGATTGCCCAAGCTGGGGTCGCGCGGATCCACTTCACCATCGACCAGCGCCATTTCCATGCCGGCGGCGCGGCGCATGGGACGAGCTATTTCAAGATGCTCGACGACGCGGCGTTCTACGCGGCCAACAGCCTGGTGACCGACCGGTTCCTGCTGACCACGGCGTTCAACCTGCTCTTCACCAAGCCGCTGGGGCCGGGACCCGTTACCGCCGAGGGACGCTGGGTCAGCGGGCAGCGGCGCGTGTTCGTGGCCGAAGCGCGGCTGATCGATGCCACGGGCGAAGAGGCGGCGCGCGGGACCGGCACCTTCATGAAATCGCGGATCGCGCTGGCCGGGCTGCCCGGTTATCGCGTCGCGCCGTGACGCCGCGGCTGGCGAGCGGGCTGGTCGTCAACGCGCTGGTCCGCCGCGTCAATGCCGAGGGTGGCAGCGCCATGGTGCTGGCCAAGGGCCATGCCGAGGCGGGCGCGATCCTGATCCTGGCGCTGGAACGGGGAGAGAATCCGCGCTTTTTCGAGCGGGGGATTGGGCCGGATGGGCAGTCGGCACTGCTGCCGAGCGGACCATCGACGTTCGAAGATCCGGGCGCGGTCGCCGATTACTGGCAGCGGCGGCGTAGTCGCGATCCAGATCTGTGGGTGGTCGAACTGGATATCGCAGCGGCAGAACGGTTCGCCGCTGAAACGATTATCGGTGGTTGACGCACCGCAACAATGTCGGCAGGGGCGCGCGACGATTTAATAGCGTTGTGCCGTCGGGGTCAGAGGCCGGTGGTTACGCAGTCGGGGGGCAAGCCCGATCGGTCCGTGCATTCGCACCTTGAGAGACACGATCGCGCACCAACCGCATAGTATCGAAGTTGAATGTCTTTTTCGTTCCGGGCTGCGATTATCGCGGCCACGACCCTCACCTTTGCCGCGGGCATTGGTGCAACGGCCCCGGGTGTTGCCGGAGAGGCCGAAAAGACCCCGGTTCAGGCGATCAACGAAGCTGCGGCTGAACAGGTTCCCACGATGGGCGAATCGCTCGCTGCGCTCGACGCCGACGACGCCGCCATCACCGAAGACTCCGAATCCGACTCCGCCACCTATGCGACGCTGGCCGCTGCGGTCGCGGCGCAGGACGCGATTGCAGACGATGCCGGGCACAACTGTCTGGCGATCGGCGTCTATTATGAATCCAAGGGCGAGCCGCTCGAAGGCCAGCTCGCGGTCGCCGAAGTGATCCTCAACCGCGCCAAGTCCGGCCGCTTCCCCGCATCGGTGTGCGGCGTGCTGACCCAGCGCGGGCAATTCTCGTTCGTGCGCAACGGCCGTCTGCCGCAGCCGCCGGCGAGCGCCCGCGCGTGGAAGACCGCGCTCGCCGTGGCGCAGGTCGCGCGCGACGATGCGTGGGACAGCCGCGTGTCGAATGCGCTGTTCTTTCACGCCCGCTATGTCTCGCCCGGCTGGCGCCGGGCGCGCGTGGGTAGCGTCGGCAACCACATCTTCTATCGTTGAGACGTGGCGGACGGGTTTTCGTTCGTTCGTCAAATGTTCTAAGGGCCGGGGATGGTTTCGAACCCCTCCCCGGCCATTTCCGTTGCCGACTCCGATCCGCTGATCGCCGCCGATGTCACGCGCGGCGTGTGCCGGATGTTGCTGCGCCACGAAACGGTGGCGATGGCGGAGGTACCGCTGGGCGATGGCCGCCGGGCTGACCTGATGGCGCTCAATGTCCGCGGCGAGATCGTGATCGTGGAGGTCAAGGTCTCGCGCGCGGACCTGATTGGCGATGGCAAGTGGACCGATTATCTCGCGCATTGCGACCGCTATTTCTGGGCGGTGCCGCAGGGGTTCGACCTGTCCCCGCTGGAACGCCCCGATTTCCTGCCCGAACGTGCCGGGATTATCGTCGCCGACCGCTATGACGCGGCGATCGTGCGTGAGGCGCGGACCGTGCCGCTGGCGAGCGCGACGCGGCGCAAATGCACGCTCGCCTTTGCCCGCCGCGCAGCGCGGCGGGTGATCACGTTGACCGATCCCGATGCCGACGGGCTGGGTTGGGGCGGTTAGAAACTGGGGCCGGAAACGGCGCGCTTCTGGACCTTGGGGGCGTTCTTGAGCGCTTCGGCGATGGCGGGCGCGCGGCCGTCGCGGGCGGCATAGTCGCGCGCGCTGAGCCCGGCGAGGCGGTCGACCATGTCGGGATCGGCGCCGTTGGACAGCAGCAGCTGGACGAGCTCGCCGTCGCGGCGCTGCACGGCGCGCATCAGCGGGGTTTCGCCGCCATTATTGGCGAGGTTGACGTTACCCTTGCGCGTGATCAGCTCGCGCACCCCGTCGGTCCAGGCCGCCTCGACCGCCAGCAGCAGTGCGGTGTTGCCCGCCCCGTCCTGCAGATTCACATTGCCGCCGCGCGCCAGGACGAAGCGCAGATAGGTCATGTCGCGCCGTTTGGTGACGATGTGGATCGCGGCTTCGCCCTTGTCGTCCTTGGCATTGACGATGGTCTGGCCCGGGGCGTTGAGATATTCGGTGACCTTGTTGCCGTCCTGCTCGCGCACGGCTTTGAGGAAGTTGTAGCTTTCGGAAAAGCGCTGGGCGCCGGCCGGAAGCGCTACGCACAGCAGCGCCGCGGCGAATACGAGCCGGGACGGAACGGTCAACATGGTCGGAATACACCCCTGAACAACTGCAAGCCTTGCCTAAGCCCCCCTATCAGATCATGGGTCGCCTTGTCATGAACAGGATATTTTTCTTCGCCCTGCCCGCCCTTCTGACCCTCGCCGCCTGTGGGGGCGGTGCGCCACAGCCCAAGTCGCTGGCCGATGCGCCGCTCGCAGGGGCCTCTATCGGCGGGCCGTTCACGCTGGTGAATGGCGACGGCAAGACTGTCACCGAGAAGGATTTTGCGGGCAAATACCGCATCATGTATTTCGGCTACACCTTCTGCCCCGATGTGTGCCCGGTCGATGTGCAGAATATCGGCGGCGCGATGAAGCGGTTGGACCAGCAGAATCCGCAGCTGGCGGCGAAGATCGTCCCCGTGTTCGTGTCGATCGATCCGGCGCGCGACACGCCCGCCGTGGTCAAGGAATTCACCGCGGCGTTCCACCCGCGCATGGTCGGGCTGACCGGCAGCGCGGCACAGGTCGATGCGGCGGCCAAGGTCTATCGCGTCCCCTATGCCAAGCGCGAGACGCCGACCGGATATCTGATGGACCATGGTCGTCAGGCCTATCTGATGGGCCCGAATGGCGAGCCGATCGCATTGTTGCCGCAGGAGCAGAGCCCCGAGGCGATCGTCGCGGAAATCACGCGGTGGATCGGCTGACCCCGTTCTGGGAATTGCCGCTCGCCCGGCTCGACCGCGCGCAGTGGGAGGCGCTGTGCGACGGCTGCGGCAAATGCTGTCTGCACAAGGTCGAGGATGCCGATAGCGGCGCTATCTATGCCACCAATGTCGCGTGCCGCTTGCTCGACCGCGATCAGGGGCAGTGCAGCGATTATCGTCACCGCCACGCCTATGTCGCCGAATGTGTTCGGCTGAACGCGGGCAATGTCGACGAGATCGCGTGGCTGCCGGTGACCTGCGCCTATCGCCTGCGCGCGGCGGGCGAGCCGCTGCCCGACTGGCATTATCTGATCTCGGGCAGCCGCGAGAGCGTGCATGAGGCGGGCGAATCGACCCGTGGCTGGACGATTTCGGAGGATATGGCGGGCGACCTCGAACATCATATGGTCGACCGCATCCTGTGAGCCATGAGATCCAGATCGTCCGCCATCCACGCGCGCGGACGATGCGGCTGTCGGTCGATTCTGCGACCGGGGCGGTGCGGCTGACGATCCCGCCGCGTGCCCCGGCCGGGCCGGCTTTGCGCTGGGCTGAGGGGCAGCAGGAATGGATTGCGCGCGCGCTGGCCAACCGCGCCGCGCCGACACCGTTCGAACCGGGCGCGACGATCCTGTATCTGGGCGAAGAGGTCGGCCTTGGCTGGGACAGCGGCTTTCCGCGCACACCGCTGCTCGACGACGGCCAGATCATCGCGGGTGGACCGCGTGAGGGATTCGAGCGGCGGATCGAGCTGTGGTTGCGCAAGCGCGCGCTGGAGACGCTGAGCGCGGAGACGGCTGACTATGCCGCGCTGTCGGGCGTCAAGGTCAGCAAGGTCGCAATCGGCGATCCCAAGGGGCGCTGGGGCAGCTGTGCGTCATCGGGCGTGATCCGCTATAACTGGCGGCTGATCCTCGCCCCGCCGGCGGTGCGGCGGGCGACGGTGGCGCATGAAGTGGCGCATCGCACGCATATGAACCACAGCCCGGCATTTCATGCGCTGGTTCGCACCCTTTATGGGCGCGATCCGAAGCCGGAACGCGCATGGCTCCGTGCCAACGCGATGCGGCTTCACTCGTTCGGGCGGTCGTCCTGAGGCGCGCGTAGCGGCTCGCGCTGCGGCTGTTGCTGCTGCGGCGCGCGGTCGGCAGGTTCGCGGCGCGGCGCGGGTTGCTGGTCGCGCGGAGCGTCACGCCCGGTCATGCGGTCGAGCCAGTCCTGACTGATCCCGCCTTCGTCACCCGGTGCGGGCTCACCCTCGATCGCTTCCTCATCGCGGGCGACCGGGTTACCGTCCTGATCGACGAACACGCCATTATCCGCCTCGCCCCACGCCTCTTGATCGGGCTCGAGCTGCCATTCGGGCAGGGTCACTTCGGTGTCGAAATTTTCGACCGGGCGGCTGGCGACTGCAACACGCATGAAATTGGCGAAGGCGCGTGCGGGCGCTGTGCCGCCCTGCAGTCCGCCGACGCGCTTGGCATCGTCGCGGCCCATCCACACGCCGGTGGTGAGGCCGGAAGAAAAGCCGAGGAACCAGCCATCCTTGTTCGATGTGGTCGTGCCGGTCTTGCCCGCGACCGGGCGGCCGATCTGGGCCGCGCGCCCGGTGCCGGTGTTGACCGCGGTCTGGAGCAGGTCGGTCATCTGCGCCGCGACATAGGGGGCGACCAGCACGCGTGAGGTATCGACCTCATGCTGATAGATGACGGCGCCATTCGCGGTAACGCGGGTGATGGCATAGGGGGTCACTGCCACGCCCTTTTGCCCGACCGAGGCGAAGGCGCGGGTCATGTCGATCAGGCGGACGTTGGAGGTGCCGAGCACCATCGCCGGCTGGGTATTGATCGGCGTGGTGATACCAAAGCGCCGCGCCATGTCGGCGACGGTGCCGAAGCCGGTTTCCTGCCCCAGCTTCGCCGCGACGGTGTTGATCGAATAGGCAAAGGCCGAGCGCAGCGTCATTTCACCGCTGAATCGGCCGCTATTGTTGCGCGGGGACCAGCCATCGATCGTGACGGGCTCGTCGACCACCCGGTCCTCGACCTTGTGGCCCCCCTCCAGCGCGGCGAGATAGACGAACAGCTTGAACGCCGAGCCCGGCTGGCGCGTCGCCTGGGTCGCACGGTTGTAGATTGATGAGACGTAATCGCGCCCGCCGACCATCGCGCGCACTGCGCCGTCGCGGTCGAGGCTGACCAAGGCGCCCTGCGCGCCCTTGGGCGTGTTTGCCTGGATCGCCTGGGTCGCGGCGTTCTGCATCTTGAGGTCGATCGTCGTCCACACGTCGAGCGGGGCGACGGTTTCGTCGATCAGCACTTCGAGCTGGGGCAGTGCCCAATCGGTGAAATAGCGCACGCTGTTCTGCTTGGGCGCGGCGGCGAGCTTGACCTGGGCGGGGCTGGCGGCGGCGGCCTCGGCGGCGGTCAGCGCGCCGGTTTCGACCATCACGTCGAGCACGACGCTGGCGCGGCCCACGGCGGCCTGCGCGTCGGCGGTGGGCGAATAGCGCGAGGGTGCTTTGACGAGCCCCGCAATCACCGCCGCTTCGGACAGCGTCAGATTGGTTGCCGGATGGCCGAAAAAGGTGCGTGAGGCAGCATCGATGCCATAGGCGCCGCCGCCGAAATACACCTTGTTCAAATAGAGTTCGAGGATCTGGTCCTTGGTAAACTTGCGTTCCAGCGCGAGGGCGAGGATCATCTCGCGAAATTTGCGCCCGACATCGTACTTGTTCGACAGGAAGATGGTGCGCGCGACCTGTTGTGTGATCGTCGACGCGCCCTGCAGCCGACGGCCGGTGCCGCGATTGTCGATTGCGAATTTGGTGATGCGCATCAGCGCAACCGGATCGACGCCCCAGTGCGATCGGAAGCGGCGATCCTCGATTGCGACCATCGCGTCGCGCATCGGCTCGGGGATCTTGTCGTATTCGATCCACTCGCCATAGCTTGGCCCGAGCGATACGATCACCGTGCCGTCGGCGGCATGGACGCGAATCATCTGGCCATTGGGGGAGGATTTTAGATCCTCGTAACTCGGCAACGACGCCTTTGCCGTATAGACCGCGATCAGCAGCGCGATGAACGCGGCGAGCGCCGTCAACGCAATGCCGCCACCCACCCAGAGGAGGATGCGACGCGCCTTGGGCGAGAGCATTGGTTTACGGATGGCCATGGGACGCTGTGTGACGATTTACGGGTGAACCGGTGCTGTCACAAGCGAATCATTCGTCGTTGGATGCCGCTCTTGGCCGGAATTCGAGCGCGACCGAATTGATGCAGTAGCGCAGGCCGGTGGGCGGCGGTCCGTCGGGGAAGACATGGCCCTGATGCCCGTCGCAGCGCGCGCACCGCACCTCGACCCGGGTCATGCCGTGGCTGGTGTCGCGATGTTCGCTGATATGATCGGGCGCGATCGGCCGGGTGAAGCTGGGCCAGCCCGACCCCGAATCATATTTGTCGTCGCTGTCGAACAGCTCCAGATGGCACCCCGCGCAGCGGTAGGTCCCGTCCGCCGTGTTATCCGACAACGCGCCAGAAAAGGCGCGCTCGGTCCCGGCTTCGCGGAGCACATGATATTGTTGCGGAGTAAGACGCTGACGCCACTCCGACTCTGACAGGTTGAGCTGATCCATGCCCCGGAATGTGGGACGCGCCTCTGCTGGCGTCAATCCGCCGGCGCATCCTTCCACGCCCACCACAATTGCGCCGGGGGCACGTTCCACCATTCCATCGCATGGTCGATGCGCGGGAAATGGGGGGTCAGGAAATTGCGGACATTGGGATTGAACTGATAGACCAGGAACTGGCCGCCGGTGCGCAGCACCTGATGCGTCGCTGCCGCAATCTCCTCCCCCACGCCGGGCGGAAGGGTCGAGAAGGGCAGGCCCGACAGGACATAATCTGCGTGCTCCGCGCCATGGTCGGCGACGATTGTGTTCACGTCAGCGGCCGAGCCGTGGATCGCCGAAAAGCGCGGGTCGACGATGGTGCGGCGCAGATAGGCGACGAAGTCGGCATTGGTGTCGATCGCGATATATTTCGCGTCGGGGCCAAGCCGGTCGAGGATCGCGCGGCAGAAGGTGCCGACGCCCGGGCCATATTCGACAAAGACCTTGCAGTTATCCCAGTCGACCGGGCCGAGCATCTTGCGGATCAGCTTGCCCGAGGACGGGATGATCGATCCGACCATCACCGGATGCTTGAAAAAACCCTGAAGAAACAAAGCCTGCGGCGACAGCGGGCGCGAAGCCTTGCGCTTCGCGCGGGCGATCGTGGTCGAACCGGTCATCAAACATCCTCAAGTCGGTGTCGCGCATCTGTAGGACAGTTGCCACCGTCCTGTCATCATCGACATAGCGCATTAACGTTGATCCTGCCGCAGCGGTTGCGCCACGGCGGGAAACGTTTCATCCTGAAACTCATGGACCATCCGCGCACAGGGCAGATCGCCGTGATCTTTGTCTCGCAGCGGACCGGCGTGGATGCCGCTGGCTATGCCGCGGCTGCAACGGCGATGGATGCGCTCGCCGCGACGCAGCCGGGCTATGCCGGGGTGGACAGTGTCCGCGATGCGCAGGGCCTGGGCATCACGATCAGCTACTGGACCGACGAAGCAAGCGCCGTGGCATGGCGCGACCATCCCGAGCATGCGCGCATCCGCGATCTGGGTCGGGCGCGCTGGTACGACTGGTATTCGCTGGACGTGACGCGGGTCGAGCGGAGCTATGGCTGGAGGCGTGGATGAGCGAGACGCGGTTCGACCGGACCTTTGCGATCCTGTTCGCCGTCATGTTCGTGATCGCTGCGGGCAACACCGCGCTGCAATCGGTGCTGCCTGCGCTCGGTCGCTCGCTGGGTGTGCCCGACAGCGCCGTGGCGGCGGCGTTTTCGGTTTCGGCGTTGCTATGGACGATGGTCGCGCCCTTCTGGGCCAACCGGTCGGACCGCTATGGGCGGCGCAAGATGGTGTTGCTGGGGCAGATCGGGTTGACCGCGTCGCTGTTCTTCTGCGGCCTGTTCCTTGCCGCCGGGATCAATGGCTGGATCGCGCCGGTCACCGCATTCGCCTTCTTCGTCGCTGCGCGCATGCTCTATGGCGGATTCGGATCGGCTGCACCCCCGGCGATCCAGGCGATCGTCGCATCGCGCACCAGCCGGGAGGAGCGGACCAAAGCGCTGACCCTGCTAGGCTCGGCGTTCGGGCTTGGGACCATCCTTGGCCCGGCGATCGCGCCCTATCTGGTACTGGGCGATCTGTGGCGAGGCGGGCCAACGATCGGGCTGGCGGGGCCGGCGCTGATCTTCAGCATCCTCGCGCTGGCGATGCTGTTCGCGGTCGCCCGGCTGTTGCCGCGCGATGTCGACGATCCGGTCAGCCATGGCGCGGCGGCGAGCTACCCGTCGATCGGCGGACAGGCGAGCGGGGCGAGCGTAACCGCCGCGACCGCCGACAAGATCGAACCGATCGGCTTCCTCGACCCGCGGGTGCGCGCATGGATGATCTGTGGCCTGATCCTCGGCCATGCGCAGGCGATGGCGGGGCAGGTGATCGGGTTCCTGATCATCGACAGGCTGGGCGTGCCGCCGCTGGAGGCGATCGAGGCGACGGGTCTGGTGCTGATGATGGGCGCTGGCTCGGCTTTGCTGGTGCAATGGGGGATTATCCCGCTGCTTGGGCTGAACCCGCGCCAGCTGATGCTGATCGGATTGAGTTTGAGCGCGGTCGGGTGCCTGGCGACCGGGACGGCGACCTCGCTGTACGGCATTGCGACGGCCTATGCGCTGACAACGATGGGCTTCGGCTTCTCGCGCCCCGGTTTCACGGCGGGATCGTCGCTGGCGGTGCCGCAGGGGGCGCAGGGGTCGGTGGCGGGGAAGGTCACGTCGATCAACGGCGCGGCGTTCATCCTGGGCCCGTCGATCGGCGTCGCACTCTATGGGGGATGGCGGCCGCTCCCCTATCTGGTCGCGGCCGCCGCCCTGGCAGTGCTGGTCGTCTATGGCTGGTTCAGTCTTCGGACGAGCGAGTCCGCCCCTGAAGCATCCCCGGAGCGATAAAGCCGATCGGGTTCAGCGCGACCGCGTCCTGCTTCATCTTCGAGACGATCTGTTCGTACTCGCGTTCCATTTCCGGCGTGACGGTGGCGCGCGAATCGGCGAGCGCCGTCTCGAAATGCGCCATCGTCACCTGTGTAGCCGGTGGACGTTCGCGTAGCGCGGCAAGGCCAGCGCGCCGGGCGACGTCCTCCAGATCCGCGCCGGTAAAGCGCTCCGCCCGCGCCGCGATCGACGCAAGGTCGACATCGTCGGCAAGCGGCATCTTCTGCGTCTGGATCTTGAGGATGCGCTCGCGCCCTGGGGCATCGGGCACGCCGACATAGATCAGCTCGTCGAGTCGGCCCGGACGCATCAGCGCGGGGTCGATCAGGTTCGGCCGGTTGGTCGCACCGATCACCACGACCGACTGCAGCTCCTCCAGCCCGTCCATCTCGGCGAGGATGGTGTTGACCACCCGCTCGGTCACCTGTGGCTCGCCCATCCCCGACCCGCGTGCGGGGACGAGGCTGTCGAGCTCATCGATGAAGATGACGCAGGGCGCGACCTGGCGGGCGCGGGCGAATAGCCGGGCGATCTGCTGCTCGCTCTCGCCATACCATTTGGACAGGAGGTCACTCGACTTGGTGGCGATGAAATTCGCCTCCGCTTCGCGCGCCACCGCCTTTGCGAGCAACGTCTTACCGGTGCCGGGCGGGCCGTAGAGCAGGAAGCCCTTGGCCGGGCGGATGCCGAGGCGGCGGAACGCGTCGGGATCGCGCATCGGCAGCTCGACGCCTTCCTTGAGGCGCATCTGCGCATCGTCGAGGCCGCCGACATCCTCCCATTTGATGTTCGGCTTTTGCACCATCACCTCGCGCATCGCGCTCGGCTGGACGCGCTTCAATGCCTCAACGAAATCCTCGCGCGTGACGGCGAGGGTTTCGAGGACATCTGCGGGCACGGTTTTTTCGCTGAGGTTGAGGCGCGGCATGATCCGCCGCACCGCCTCGATCGCCGCCTCCCGGGCGAGCGCGGCAATATCCGCCCCGACAAAGCCGAAGGTGGTGCGGGCGAGCTCGTCGAGATCGACGCGCTCCTCGATCGGCATGCCGCGCGTGTGGATGCCGAGGATCTCGCGCCGTCCGCGCTCGTCGGGGACGCCGACGATGATCTCGCGGTCGAAGCGGCCGGGGCGGCGCAGCGCTTCGTCGATCGCCTCGGGCCGGTTAGTCGCAGCGATCACGACGATGTTGGCGCGCGCCTCCAGCCCGTCCATCAGCGTCAGCAGCTGGGCGACGAGGCGCTTCTCGGCCTCGCCCGACACCTGGCCGCGCTTGGGCGCGATCGAATCGATCTCGTCGATGAATACGATCGATGGGGCGTTCTTCGAGGCTTCCTCGAACACGTCGCGCAGCCGCTTTTCCGATTCGCCATAGGCCGATCCCATGATCTCGGGACCGTTGATCAGGAAGAATTGCGCGTCGGATTCGTTGGCGACCGCGCGGGCAAGCCGCGTCTTGCCGGTGCCGGGCGGCCCATGGAGCAGCACGCCCTTGGGCGGATCGACGCCCAGACGCTGAAACAGTTCGGGGTAGCGCAGCGGCAGTTCGACCATCTCGCGCAACTGGTCGATCGTCGCGGCCATGCCGCCGATATCGTCATAGGTTACGTCGGCGCGGCGCAGCTCGCGGGCTTCCTCGAACTCGTTGCGCAGCTCGATCTCGGTCTCGGCGTCGATATGGACGATGCCGCGCGGGACGGCCGAGACGACGGTCAGGCGAATCTCCTGCAGCGCATAAGCGGGCGCGCGTAGGTGCTGGAGCACATTGGGCGGCATGTCCGACACGCGCTGCTGCCCAACGGTGGAAATCGTGTCCCCCTGGCAGAGCGGGCGACCGAGAAAGGTGCGGCGCAGCGCGTCGCCGGAACCCTCGAGGCGCAGGTCGCGGCGCGCGGGGGCGAAGACGACGCGAGTCGCTGGGCGCGACTCGGCCTTGCGCACCTCGACGAAATCGCCCGAACCGACGCCGGCATTGGCGCGCTGAAGCCCGTCGATGCGCAGCAGCTCCAGCCCTTCATCCTCGGGATAGGGGTAGACGGCGCGCGCGGGGGTGGTGCGCTTGCCGATAATTTCGACCACGTCGCCCTGTTGCAGGCCGAGCGCGTCCATCATCGCGCGCGGCAGATGCGCGATGCCGCGACCACTGTCCTCGGGTCGTGAATTGGCGACCTGCAGCTTGCGCGTGTCTGATTCGGTATCGGCCATCGGCTCTCCTTTCGCCCGTCGGGGGGTGACGCGCAGATAGGCAGCCGGTTCCATCTCGCCTAGGTTGCGGGTCGTTCCGCAGGCGATTCGGGCAAAAAAATGGGCCGGTCCGAAGACCAGCCCTTTGAAAGGTTTAGGAGAGGATGCCTGAAAGGCACGTCCTATGTGCAGTGCGGCGAGTTTTTGTGCAAGTGCGAAGAGCGTTCGTTGCGATTGCAGATTCTGCAATCTGTAACATTCGCGGATTACTGCCGATGACAAAGGTGTCATCCGCCGGGCATCCAGGGGAATGAGTTGCAATATGCTACGCTGCACCACAGAAATATAAAATGCGCAGGCTGCCGCCCCTCACCGCCATCGAGGCGTTTGTCCAGGTCGCACGGCTGGGATCGGTCAAGGCCGCGTCGGAGGAACTGGCGCTGTCCTCGCCCGCGCTGAGCCGTCGCGTTCAGGCGCTCGAGCGATTCATCGGCAAACAATTGTTCGAGCGGCGACATCAGGCGATGAAGCTGAATGCGGAGGGCGAGCGGTTGCTCGGTCTGATCGCGCCGGCGCTCGATACGATGAGCGACGCGATCGAGAGCATGAACAGCGGGACCGAGGTGCTGCGGTTGCGGCTGGGCACGCCGTCGCTGTTCGCGAGCCAGCGGCTGCTGCCCTATCTTACCTCGTTGCGTGCGGTGCATCCGCAGCTCCACCTCGATATCGATACCGGCGGACATGGCATGTCGCGGCTGGGCGACGGGCTGGACGCGGCGATCGTGCTGGCGCGCGATATCGAGCCGACTCTGTATGGCCGCCGCCTCGACCGCAACCGAATCCGCCCGGTGGCGGCGCGGCGGCTGGCGCATGGGCCCGAAGCGATCGGGCGGCCGGAGGAGCTGGCCGGCTATTCGATCCTGGCGCATCGCGACATGGCCGACAGTTTCGAGATCTGGCGCGCGGCTTTGGGCCTGCCCGATCTGGAGCCGGTGTCGATCGACCTGTTCGATTCGGGATCGCTGCTGCTGGAGGCGGCGGCGCAGGGGGTGGGAATCGCCTTCATGCTCGATTCGCACCGCATCGATCCCGATGATCCGCGCATTGGAACGCTGTTCGGCGAGCCGAGCGTGAAGAGCCCGTACAGCTACTGGTTCGTCTGCCGCCCCCGCGCGCTGGAGCAGCGGCCGGTGAAGCTGTTCCATGACTGGCTGATCGGGTTGTTTGATATCGAGAGTTAGCGCGATTCTCGCTTATCCAAGCGACGAGAGACGGCTAGGCCCAAGGCCGCCAAAGACAAGGTCACGGCTAACCCTGCTAAGCGATCTTCAAGCGAGAAATCGCTTCGGAACACTAGGAAAAGCAGATTGATAGAGGCGGGCAGCCCGACCGCCATCCAGATGCGGCTTCGGTGATACTCGCTGCGAGACAGGCCGCCCCAAATAATCGGCCCCAATATAATCATATTGAAGGCCGCACCGCTGATGACTGTGAAATCAACGTTCACAACGGTCGCCCGTCCTGATCCATCAGCACCTCGCGCCGGCCGACATGGTCGGGGCGCGAGACGAGGCCGTCCTTTTCCATCCGTTCGACCAAGCGCGCCGCGCTGTTGTAACCGACGCGCAGCTGGCGTTGCAGCCATGACGTCGATGCCTTCTGGCTCTCCGCGACCAGCTGCGCCGCGCGGCGGTAGAGTTGTTCTTCTGGCGAATCCTCGCCGGTCGGGGCGCCGTCGAGGGCGAATTCGCCGCCCTCCGGCTCTTCGGTGACGGCGGAGATATAGTCGGGCGCGCCCTGCGCGCGCCAGTGATCGGCGACTGCCATCACTTCCTCATCCGACACGAACGGGCCGTGGACGCGGGCGATCTGCTTGCCGCCGGGCATGTAGAGCATGTCGCCCTTGCCGAGCAGCTGTTCGGCACCCTGTTCGCCCAGGATCGTGCGCGAATCGATCTTCGACGTGACGTGGAAGCTGATTCGGGTGGGCAAGTTCGCCTTGATGACGCCGGTGATGACATCGACCGACGGGCGCTGCGTTGCCATGATCAGGTGGATGCCCGCCGCACGTGCCTTTTGTGCCAAACGCTGGATCAGGAATTCGACTTCCTTGCCCGCGGTCATCATCAGATCGGCGAGCTCGTCGACGATGATCACGATCTGCGGCAGCGGATTGAGGTCGAGCGTTTCTTCCTCATAGAGCGGCTTGCGCGTTTCGGGGTCGTAGCCGACCTGTACCTTGCGGCCGAGCTTCTGCCCCTTGGCCAGCGCCTGGCGCACCTTGTCGTTAAAGCTGCCCAAGGATCGGACATTGACCGACGCCATCATGCGATAGCGTTCCTCCATCTGCTCGACTGCCCATTTGAGCGCGCGCACCGCCTTGGGCGGGTCGGTAACCACGTCCGCCAGCAGATGCGGGATATCCTTGTACATGCTGAGTTCCAGCATCTTGGGATCGATCATGATCATGCGGCACTGATCCGGGGTGAGCCGGTAGAGCAGCGACAGGATCATGCAGTTGAGCCCGACCGACTTGCCCGACCCGGTGGTGCCGGCGACGAGCAGGTGGGGCATCGGCGCAAGATCGGCGATGACCGGATCGCCCGCTATATTCTTGCCCAGCACGATCGGGAGCTGCGCGCCCAGATCCTCGAACGTCTCGCTGCCGATCAGTTCGTGGAGCGACACGGTTTCGCGCTTCACATTGGGCAGTTCGATGCCGATCACGCTTCGGCCGGGGATCGTCGCGACGCGCGCGGAAACGGCGGACATGTTGCGCGCGATATCGTCGGCGAGCTGGACGACGCGGCTCGCCTTGATGCCCGATGCGGGTTCGAGTTCGTACATCGTCACCACCGGGCCGGGGCGGACTTCGACGATCTGGCCCTTCACATGGAAGTCGTCGAGCACCGATTCGAGCAGGCGGGCGTTGCGCTCCAGCGCCGCCTTGTCGATCGCGGCGGTTCCGCTCTTGGTCGGCTCCTTGAGCAGTTTGAGCGGGGGAAGCTGATAGGTCCCCTTGAAGTCCAGCGTCGCCTGAACCGGCTTGGCCTTGGGCGGCTGGGGTGCGGGGGTGCGGTCGGCGATGACCGGGCCGGGGCGTTCGTCGGGCAGCGCGAGCTTGCGCGGCCGCGGGGCGGCGGGGGTGAAGACGTCGTCGGCATCGTCGACATCGGTGTCGAACGGCAGCGCGCCGACCGCCTCACGCTGCGGCTTGCGCGGCAGGCGGATATGCTGGCGGAAGTCGAACTGCACGCTGCGCGCCCACAGGATCACGCCGCCGATGCCAAGGACCAGCCCGACCGCGCGGGTGCCCCACAAGGCGACCGTCGCGTCTCCGCTTAGGCCGAGCAGCCCGCGCACTGCGCTGACCACCGCAAGGCCGAACAGCCCGCCCCATCCGCCGGGCAGCTCCATCACCGCGACACTGGAGATCGACGCGAGCGCCGCGCCCATGAGCGCAATGCCGCCGAGCGCGCCGAACAGCATGCGCCGCCAGTTCCCAGCCCCCTCGCCGCGCCACAACCGCAGGCCTATGATGATCCCGACCGGAGCGAGCAGCACGATGGGCAGGCCGCCGATCGCGAGCAACAGGTCGGCGAGCCACGCGCCCGGCTCACCCAGCAGGTTGCGCGCCGGGCCGCCAGCGGCGGTGTTGAGCGAGGGATCCTCGCCATTGTAGGTCCCGATCGCGAGCACCCCGGCCAGCGTCAGCGCGAACAGCGCGATCGCGCCGATCAGCGCGCCGCTCCGTCGTGCCCCTGCCCGCATCGTGTCACGCCACAGCATCGGCTGCGCCCGGCTCGCCATCATTCCCACCCGTGTTCGATAATCGTTCCAATCATCCCCCTTGTGGACTCTGGCGTCAAGGCGAGCGAGCGCCTAACTGCGGGATATGACCCAGGCAGACCTTCTCATTCTCGGCGGCGGACTGGTCGGGAGCGCGCTTGCCGTGGCGCTCGACGCGCATGGCATCTCCAGCATCGTGATCGACCCGGCGGACCCGGACGCAATCCTGGCGGCCAGCCATGACGGGCGCGCATCCGCCATCGCCGCCGCGCCGCTGCGCATGCTGGAGGCAATCGGCCTCGCCGATGATCTGGCGGGCAAGGGGTGCCCGATCGAGAGCATTCGCGTGTCGGATGGGTTGAAGCCCGGCAAGCTCGATTTCGATCCGCAGGAGGGGGAGGGCGCGCTCGGCACGATGTTCGAGAATCGCGACCTGCGCCGGGCGCTGATGGCGGCGGCGGAGCGTGCGCCGCTGGCCGATGTGCGGATGAAGACGCGCGCGGTGTCGGTCGAGCGCGACGCGGCTGGTGTCACCGCGACGCTTGATTCGGGTGAGACAGTGCGCGCGCAATTGCTGATCGGCGCTGAGGGGCGTGCATCGCCGACGCGCGACGCCGCGCTGCTGCGGGTGGCGCGCTGGAACTACGATCACGCGGCGATCGTGACCTCGCTCCATCACGAGCATAGCCACGAGAATACCGCGTTCGAGATCTTCTACCCGCAGGGGCCGTTCGCGATTCTTCCGCTGCGTGATGACGAAAACGGCCACCGTTCGGCGATCGTGTGGTCGGTGAAGCGCAGCGAAGAGGCGGGGATGATGAAGCTGTCCGAACGCGGCTTTCTCGCCGAGGCGGACAAGAAGATGGGCGGGTTCCTCGGCAAGCTCGGGCCGCTTGGGCCGCGCTTCAGCTATCCGCTCGGCTTCCACCATGCCGCGAAGATCACGGCGGAGCGGCTGGCGCTGGTCGGCGACGCCGCGCACGGCATCCACCCGATTGCGGGGCAGGGGGTCAATGTCGGCTTCCGCGACGTGGCAGCTTTGGTCGAGGTGCTGGTCGAGGGGAAAAGGCTGGGGCTCGACATGTGCGATCCCGCCCTGCTGTCGCGCTACGAACGCTGGCGCAGCCTCGACACGATGATGGTCAGCATCGCCACCGACGCGCTGACGCATCTGTTCGGCCTTCCGGGCGGCGCGGCGAACGCGGCGCGGCGGTTCGGGCTGTCGGCGGTGGACAAGGTGCCGACGCTGAAAAACTGGTTCATGGCCGAAGCACGCGGCGAATCGGGCAAGGTGCCGCGATTGCTGCATGGGGAGATGGCGTAGATCATTACCACCGTCGCCCCGGCCTTGAGCCGGGGCTGGGCTTCTTGGAGTGGATGCGTGAGGCGTTAGCCTCGCTTGCGGTCTCTGACGCGGTCAACAATCGACTGAATTGCCAGCTCGTCACCTGAGAGCGACAGGCCGATGTAGGTTTCGGCCTCGACAGTCAGCGGCGTTCCGTCGAGCTTGTACTGTAAGGTATTGATTTCCTGAGAGCCGGCTACGCCCCAGTTTCGGAAAACTTCCTCCGCGCCCAATTCGCGAAGCACATCGAGCAGAGTGTTGGTGAGCGCGAGGTCATGCTCCGCTCCGAGGACTAGCTTGACCACTTCCTTTAGCCCCCTTCATGGCTGGCGTTCGCCGCTCGCAAAGAAAAGCCCTGTCCCGGGTCGAGTCCGGGACGACGCGAGGGGAACGGGTCACTGCAACGTCCCCTCTTCCCCCTCGTGCCGGCCGAAAAACTGCATCAGCTGGATGATCAGCTCGGCGCGGTCGGCGATGGTGTCGGCTTCCAGCAGCGCCTGTTTTGCGGCGGGGTCGAAGGGGGCGATCTGGGCGATGCCGTTGACGAGATTCTGGTCATCGAGCCGCGCGACCGCTTCCCAGTCGACGGCATAGCCCTGCACCTCGGCAAAGCGGCGCGATTCGAGTTCGAGTGCGGCGCGGGCACCCATCGACAGGGTTTCGTCGACCGGGTCGGCGATCAGCTCGGCCTCGACCTGGCGGAACAGGGTGGTCACCTCCAGCTCACGCAAGATCCGGAAGCGCGACAGCCCCTCCAGCACCACGTTGAAGCGGCCATCCTCCATCGCCTCGACATCGGCAATGCGGCCGACACAGCCGATCTCGAACAAGGGCGGCTTGTCCCCGCCCCCCTTGGGCTGAATCATCGCGATGCGGCGGTCGCGGGCAAGGCTGTCATTGACCATCGCCCGGTAGCGCGGCTCGAAAATATGCAGCGGCAAATGCATGCCGGGGAACAGCAGCGCCCCGGGCAGCGGGAAGATCGAGAGGCGCGTGCCGGTCGCCAATGCGGTCATCCGAACAGGATCGCGGACAGCTTGCGGCGATGTGCCGACACCCACGGATCCTCGAGCCCGACCGCTTCGAACAGCTTGAGCAGTCGCGCGCGGGCGGCGCCGTCATTCCATTCCTTATCCTCGGCGATCATCGCCAGCAGCGTGTCGGCCGCAGCCTGACGGTCGCTGCCCATCAGCGCGCCGGCCAGCTCGTAGCGTGCCTCCATGTCGCCGGTCGCGGCCTTGGCGCGCAGTTCGCCGAGTTCATCGTCACCGGCAGCGGCGGGAGCCTCCTGTGCCAGGCTGAGTGCGGCGCGGGCGCGTTCGACCTCGGGCGCCTTGGCGGCGTCATCTGGCAAAGCGGCGAGCACGGCGGCGGCCTCATCGAGTCGCGCGAGCGCGGTCAATGCACGGGCGCGACCGGCGGCGGCTTGTGCATTGTCGGGGGCGATCTCGGCAATCTGTTCGAAGATCGACAGCGCGCGTTCGGTCTCGCCGCCCGCCAGCACCTCTTCGCCCATCGCCAGTAGCGGCTCGAGCTCGGCGGCCTGCGCGGCCTCGTCGCTTTCGACCGGAATCTGGCGCAGGATCTGGTCGAGCATCGCCTTGAGCTGCGATTCGGTGCGCGCGTTGGTCAGGTCTGCGACCAGCTGGCCCTGGAACATCGCATAGACGGTCGGGATCGATCGCACCTGGAACTGCGCGGCGATGAACTGATTCGCGTCGACGTCGATCTTGGCGAGCATCACGCCCTTGTCGGCATAGTCCGCCGCGACCTTTTCCAGCACCGGGGCGAGCGCCTTGCACGGCCCGCACCATTCCGCCCAGAAATCGAGGATGACGAGCTTCGTCATCGACGGTTCGGCGATGTCGCGGCGAAATGCCTCGACGGCGTCCTTGTCGGCGGCGGAAAGTCCTAGCGTGGCCACGGCGAATCCCTTGTCGTTCGAGCAATGCGTTGCGCCCTATTTGGGCGCTCGCGGGCTCAGGGCCAACCCCCTGAGCGGGAATCGCGAATCCCGCAACTTCCCCCTTGCAGACCCACAAACCCGCTGCTAGAGGCCGCCACCTTGCCCCGCCCCCTCCGCTGCGAGTGGGCACATATGGCGCCAGAGAGCGGGCGTAGCTCAGGGGTAGAGCACAACCTTGCCAAGGTTGGGGTCGAGGGTTCGAATCCCTTCGCCCGCTCCAGTCGCCGCGGTGGCAGCACCATCCGCTATGTCGCTGAACCGATTGCCGCGCGCGACACTTCGCGAACGCGGCGTTTCGCAAATTGCCCCCTTCCCGCCCTTTTCGCGCCGGGTCTGGCCCCTAATTATCTGTTCAAACAGGATTTCAGCGCGCGGAAGCGCGATTCCGACGGACATACAGGAGTTTAGACCATGACGATCGAGGGACCGGTGCGGCGCACGGCGCGTCCGCGGGCATGGATGATGGCGGTGGCCGGGCTGGCGATGCTGGCCGCGCCGCTGGGTGGCGCCACCGCCGCCGGCAATGGCGCGACGCAGCTGGTGTCGAGCGAATGGCGCAACCCGAGTAACAGCGTGCATATCCGCATCACCCCATGCGGCGACGACCGCATGTGCGGGACGGTGATCTGGGCGAGCGACAAGGCCAAGGCCGATGCGCGCAGGGGCGGCACCGACAAGCTGGTCGGCGCAAACCTGTTTCGAGAATTCCGGCAGGTCGCGCCCGGCCAGTATAAGGGCCGTGTGTTCGTGCCCGACATGAACCGCACCTTTAGCGGCCAGATGCGCGTCCAGGGCAATGCGATGATCGGCAAGGGCTGCGTGCTCGGCTTTATCTGCAAGTCGCAGACCTGGACGCGTATTTCGTGATGTGAGGCGGGCAGCGGCGCGCTAAGCACGCGGCATGACGCACGCACCCATTCGCACCGGCATCGGTGGCTGGACCTTCGAACGTTGGCGCGGGACCTTTTACCCTGACGGTCTCGCGCAGAAGAAGGAGCTGGAGTTCGCCAGCCGCCAGCTCGGCGCGATCGAGATCAACGGCACCTATTATTCGGGGTTCAAGCCCGCGACCTTTGCCGGCTGGGCGGCGAGTGTGCCCGAGGGGTTCGTATTCGCGGTCAAGGCATCGCGTTATTGCACCAATAGAAAGGTCCTCGCGGACGCTGGCGAATCGATCGCCAAGTTCGTGGGGCAGGGGATTGTCGAGCTGGGCGACAAGCTCGGGCCGATCCTGTGGCAGTTCATGGCAACCAAGAAGTTCGACGCGGCGGATTTCGGGGCGTTCTTGAAGCTGCTGCCCGCATCACATGATGGTGTGACGCTGCGCCATGCGGTGCAGGTGCGGCATCAGAGTTTCGCGGTGCCCGAGTTCGTGGCGATGTGCCGCGATGCGGGTGTCGCGATCGTCTATGCCCACTCGCCCGAATACCCCGCGATTGCCGATGTGACCGGCGATTTCGTCTATGCGCGGCTGGAGTCGGGGGAGGACGACAACCCGCTTTGCTATCCCGAGGCCGAGCTGGATCGCTGGGCGGAAGCGGCGACGTGCTGGGCAGCCGGCGGGCGGCCAGCGGGCCTGCCCTATGTCGCGGAGGGCGATCCGCCCGCGACACCGCGCGAAACCTTTGTGTTCCTGATCCACGGCGGAAAGGTGCGGGCGCCCGCCGGGGCGCAGGCGCTGGCGACACGGGTGCGCGGCTGAACGCGACCGGGGAACAGTCTGCGCCGCCCGCAGCGTGGTTCCATATGGATGCGATGCGCGCGGTGCTCGCGGTGACGGTCGCGTTCGGGCATTTGTGGGGGCTGCTGGTTGAGGATTACCGGCCGACCGCGTCGGTGCTGGTCAATTTCGGCTATTTCCTTGCCGGGTTCGCGCATTCGGCGGTGATTTTGTTCTTTGTGCTCAGCGGATACTGGATCGCGCGCAGCGTGTCGGCGCGGGCCGAGCGGGGTTGGCGCTGGGACGATTATCTGATCGACCGGGTCGCGCGGTTGGGGATCGTGCTGGTCCCGGCCCTCATGTTGGGCGGAATGCTCGATTGGATCGGCTATCATCTGCGGGAGCTGCCCACGCACTATGGGCTGACGGGCGCGTGGGTGTTCACGCAGGATCTGTCGCAATCGCTGACGCTGCGCGCGCTGGTCGGCAATCTGCTGTTCCTGCAGCATCTGATCGTCCCCCCCTTTGGCAGCAACGGGCCGTTGTGGAGCCTGGCGTTCGAATTCTGGTATTATCTGTGGTTTCCGGCGCTCTGGCTGGCGCTGCGCTATCGGCGGCCCGGCATTGCGCTGGCGACGTTGGGAATCGCGTTCGCCAATCCGGAGATCGCGCTCGGCTTCCTCAGCTGGCTGTGCGGCGCGGCGTTGCTTGGCGCGGAGCGGCGCTGGCCGGATTTGCGCCTGCCGCGCTGGACGCCGGTTCCGGCCGGGCTGCTTTGCCTCGCCGCATTGCTATGGGGGCGGACGGGTGATTTCGGGGTCGAGGATCCGATCGAGGCTGCCAGCTTCGCGCTGTTCCTGTTTACACTGCTGCGCAGTGATCCGCCCCGCATCGCCGCTTTGCGCCCGCTCGCCAGCTTTGGTGCACAGGCGAGCTTCTCGCTCTATGCGATCCACTTCCCATTGATTGCGCTGGCGGCGGGGTGGATCGTCGGCGACGCGCGGCTGGCGCCCGGGGGTGAGGCTGTGTTGGCAGTAGTGGCGATTCTGATACTGGCGCTCGCCGCGGCGTGGCTGTTCGCGGCGCGGACCGAGGCGCACACCGGGGCGCTGCGCAACTGGATCAGAAGGCGAGTCCAAGGCGGGCGAGCGGGTGACCCACCGCCCCGCTGACCAACGCCGCCTGTGCCGCAGTAAGCGGCCACAGCTTCGACACAGGCCCCATTACCCGGTCGCGCAGCCAGGGGATCGCAGCGCCATCGGACTGATAGACCGGGGTCAGCAAACGACTGAGCAGCTGATAGAGTTGAATCTGGTCGCGACGCAGGCGGATGGTTTCGGCGAGCGCATCGGGCAGGGTGCGCGCGCGCCGTAGACCCAATGCGAGGGCATAGGCGTCGAGCAACGCCATGTTCGCGCCCTGCCCCAGCTGCGGGCTGGTCGAATGCCAGGAATCGCCGAGATGGATCAGGCCGGGTTCGACCGGCTGGCGCAAGGTGCGGTGCGCGTAGCTGGCAAAGGTCAGCTGGTCGGGATCGGTGATCTGGTCGAGCAGCGGCGCGGTCGCGGGCCAAAGCGCCAGCAGCTCGTCCTTCCATGCAGCGAGGCCGGTCGCGCGCCAGTCGGCGAGGCGATCACCGCGCAGCGACCAGAACAGCGCCGCGCGCGGCCCCGTCGCATGGCGCGGCGTTCCGATCGGCAGCACGCCGGTCATCACGCTGGCGCGGCGATAGCGTTGCTGGAGCGCATCGGGGATGAAGTCGCCCGCCCAGTCGAGATCGGCCCACAGCGCGCCGAACGCCAACGGACGCGTCGCGGGGACGAGCGGGGAGCGGCTGCCCATCGCATCGACGATCAGGTCGAACCGCGCGGTCTGCGGGCCATCCGCGAAGTGCAGCCGACCGTCCGCGCACGCCGTGATCGCACGACCGGCTTGGATTTCGATCCCCTCGGCCAGCACGGCATCGTGAAGGATCGCGAACAGCGTTGCCCGGTGCACGCCGATCCCGACGCCACAGTGCTTCAATGCGGCATAGCGCACGTCGAGCACGCAGTGCTTCCCGGCATGGCCGATCAGCCTTGTGACCGACGCGCCACGCGTGATCAGCTCTGCCTCCAGTCCCAGCGCGCGCAGAACAGCCTGCCCGGTCGGCTGGATCAGCAGGCCCGAACCGAGCGGGCGGGGGCTTTCAAAGCGCTCGAACAGTGTGACGCGATGACCGTCGCGGTGGAGCAGCAAGGCTGCGGCCAGCCCGGCAGTGCCGCATCCTGCCACCGCGATATCCAGCGGGGGCAGCTTAATCCTCCACCGGTCGCGCCGGGCTGGCGCGGTCGGACACCATGCGCTGCCCGTCGATCACGATCGGGCTGGCAACGCCCGGAAGGCCCTCCGCCGCGATCTGCATGCCGCGTGCGATCACCTGCGGGTCGGCGAACACCTCGTCCACGGTGTTGATCGGCCCGGCGGGGACGCCCTGTGCCTCGAGCGCATCGGACAGCGCCTGTTTGGTCCAATCGGCAACTGCCGCCTGAATCGGTGCGATCAGGCGCGCGCGGTTGCGCACGCGCGCGGGATTGGTCGCGAAATCGGGATCGTCGGCCAGGGGGAGGCCGAGGACGGTGCACAGCTTGCGGAACTGGCCGTCATTGCCCACCGCGATGATCAGGTCGCCGTCGCGGGCCGTAAACGCTTGATAGGGGGCGAGGTTGGCGTGACCATTGCCCATGCGGTGCGGGACCTTGGCCGGGTTGGCCATCCAGTTCAGCGCCTGGTTGGCGAGCACTGCGACCTGGGTGTCGAGCAGCGCCATGTCGATATGCGCGCCAACTCCCGTCGCATCCCGCTGACGCAGCACGGCGAGGATCGCGACGGCGGAATAGACGCCGGTGAAGATGTCGGCATAGGCGATCCCGGCCTTTTGCGGCGCGCCATCGGGTTCGCCGGTCAGCGACATGATCCCGCCCATCCCCTGAATGATGAAATCATAGCCAGCGCGGTGGGCATAGGGACCGGTCTGGCCAAAGCCGGTGATCGAACAGGTGATCAGGCGCGGGTTGAGTGCGCTCAGGCTGGCATGGTCGAGGCCATATTTGATTAGCCCGCCGACCTTGTAGTTTTCGATCACGACATCGGCGTCGGCGACCAGTGCGCGAACTTCGGCCTGACCCTCCGGGGTTGTGATATCGATGAAGCGGGCGGTCTTCCCGCGATTGGCCGAGTGGTAATAAGCGGCGTCGCGGCTTACCCCTTCGCTGTCATGCAGGAAGGGTGGCCCCCAGTGGCGGGTGTCGTCGCCGGCGCCGGGGCGCTCGACCTTGATCACCTCTGCCCCCAGATCGGCGAGCAGCTGCCCGCACCACGGCCCGGCAAGGATGCGGGCGAGTTCGACCACCTTGACCCCGGCGAGCGGCTTCATGCGCGGCAAATCTCGTAGACGACATGGTCGGGGAAGGATTTTCCGCCGCCGCGATGGGTGCGACCGGGGATCAGGCGCCCGCCGATCTTCTCCATCGCGCCGCGCGAGCGCAGATTGTCCTGCCCGACGATGAACACGACGCGATTCACGAAGCGGTGGATATGGTCGAGCATCAGCCGCTTGATCTCGCGGTTATAGGTGCCGCCCCAATGGCTCCGCGCGATGAAGGTCCAGCCTATCTCGATCTCGTCTTCGTCCGGCACCCAGCAGTCATAGCGGCTCGACCCGATGACCGCGCCGGTTGCCTTGTCGAGGATCGCGAGTCCACCGCCACACGCCAGCGCGTCGTCGAAGAATTTGCGGAACACCGGTTCCTGCCAGCGGTCGTTAGCCGGGTGGAGTTCCCAGATCAGCGGGTCCGACGCAACGGCGAAGAGGGCGTCCCAATCACCCTCTTGGAGAGGGCGAATCGTGACCAGTTCGCCGTCGAGGAGCGGCTGCCGATCCGGCTCCATCAGAACGCAGCGATGCCCGTGATCGCGCGACCGAGGAGCAGGCCGTGGACGTCGTGCGTGCCCTCATAGGTGTTGACCGTTTCGAGGTTGATCGCGTGGCGCATCACATGGAATTCGGCAGAGATGCCGTTGCCGCCATGCATGTCGCGCGCGACGCGGGCGATATCGAGCGCCTTGCCGCAATTGTTGCGTTTGATGATGCTGATCGCCTCGGGTGACAGCGTGCCCTCGTCGAACATCCGGCCTGCGCGCAGTGCAGCCTGCAGGCCGAGCGCGATCTCGGTCTCCATGTTTGCGAGCTTCAGCTGCACCAGCTGGGTCGCGGCGAGCGGGCGGCCGAACTGGTGACGGTCGAGCGTATATTGACGGGCGGCCTGCATGCAGGCTTCAGCGGCGCCCATCGTGCCCCACGCGATGCCATAGCGTGCGCGGTTGAGGCAGCCGAATGGACCCTGGAGCCCCTGAACTTCGGGCAGCAGCGCGTCTTCACCCACTTCCACGCCGTCCATCACGATCTCGCCGGTGATCGATGCGCGCAGGCTCAGCTTGCCCTCGATCTTGGGCGCCGAAAGGCCCTTCATCCTCTTTTCGAGGACGAAGCCCTTGATCCCGCCGCCATGTGCGTCGCTTTTGGCCCAGACGACGAAGACATCGGCGATCGGCGAATTGGTGATCCACATCTTGGACCCGGTCAGCTTGTATCCGCCGTCGATCTTCGTCGCGCGGGTGCGCATCCCTGCGGGATCGCTGCCGGCATCGGGCTCGGTCAGGCCGAAACAGCCGACCCATTCGCCGCTGGCGAGCTTGGGCAGATATTTCCGCTTCTGCTCCTCGGTGCCGTACGCATGAATCGGGTGCATGACGAGGCTCGACTGCACGCTCATCGCGCTGCGATAGCCCGAATCGACCGCCTCCACCTCACGCGCGACCAGGCCATAGGCGACATAGCCAAGGCCTGCGCCGCCATAGGTTTCGGGAATCGTCGGGCCGAGCAGGCCGAGCTGGCCCATTTCGCGCATGATTTCGCGGTCGAACGATTCGTCCAGAAATGCGCGGGTGACGCGCGGCAGCAGCTGTTCCTGCGCATAGGCGCGCGCGGCGTCGCGGACCATCCGTTCTTCGTCGGTCAGCTGTGCGTCGAGCGCGAACGGATCCTGCCAGTCGAACCGGCCCATCTCGGCCATCTTACTCTCCCTGAACGGTTTTTTGTGCGGGCGCAGCTGGCGCGGTCGCGCCTGCCGCCGGCTGTGCCTTGCCCTCGATTGCGGCATCCTCAAGCGTGTCGAGCGCGCGGCGCGTCGCGATGTAGCGGCCCGCTGCCGCCATCCAGCTCTCCGCGCCCTGTGCGCCGGGCAGGCGCGACACTTCGGCCAGCGCGGCCTCGACATGCCCCTGTCCCAGCAGACGACGCGCGCGCGCCAGCCGCTCGCGCGGGTGGGGGCTGGGGGCGTCCTGTTTGCGGATGATGACGAGCGTGGACAGCTCGCGCTGGATCGCGCTCAGCCAGCCATCGTCGGGCTGTGACGTCGACAGGCGCGGGGCGATCTGGTCGAATGCGACGCGCAGATCCTCCAGCGTGATCGGCTCGCCCGAGGCGGAGACGACGGTCGCCACCGCGTTGGGCTCCGCCGCGCCGAGTCGGCGGCGCAGTTCACCTGCGACGATGCCGAGCTCCTGTCCGCGTTCCAACGCGCGGCGGGCACCGAACACCAGCATCATCGCTTCGGCGCGCCCGGCATAGCTGGCCGCGACGCGGGCGTCGGCGTCGGTCGCCTTGAGCCGCGCATCGAGCGATTCGAGCCGCGCAGCGAGCGCCTGTTCGCGTGCCGCCAGCGTGGCGACATCCATGCCCGGCGCGGTGACGGGCGCGGCGGAGATCGGCGGCTGGACGACTGTGGCAGGCGCGACGGCGGGTTGGCCCCACCAGTCGCCAGCGCGGTACACGACCGCCATCACCGCCAGGCCGGCGATGAAGGCAATCAGCCCCGCCACCAGAATCATCGTCATGGAATTGCCGCGCGCGGGGGCGGTGGGAACCGGAGCGTCGGGGGTCATGGCCTGCTTATTCTCCCGATGCGCTCAAGGGTCAATCGCCAGCCGCTGCGCAACTTCGATCAGTGCGGTGTCGTCGGGCCGGGGGGCTATGGCAACGCGGTCCCATCCGCGCCCATCGGCATCGGCGGCGCGCGCGCTGATCGCCGCGATGCGGAGCGATGTGCGGGGGATGCGATGAGTGTCGAGCTGCGCTGCCAATTGCCGCATCGCGCGGGCGGAATGGACCAGAGCAACCGTGCCGGACAGGCTCAGCGCCTGCGCTCCGGTGATCGCGATGGTTTCGCTGGCATAGACCGGAATGATCGCGCGGATCGCCGGATGCTCGATCGCGATCCGGTCGCGTCCGGCCAGCCAGAGCAGCCGCTGCGACCAGGGCTGGCGGGCGAGCAGGGTTTCGACGCCATATTGGCCGTGTTCGATCACACGCAGACCGGCGTGTTCGGAGGCGCGTGCGGTCTCCCGACCCACTGCCAGCACCGGGAGGCGGGCGAGCACATCCAGTCCCGGTCCGGCATGCCGCGCGGCATTGGCGCTGGTCAGCAGCAGCGCGTCGAAGCTGGCGGGATCGGGCGGGGTCCAGTCAAGCGGGACAACCGCAAAGAGCGGCAGCACCAGCGGATCGAGTCCGGCCGCGCGCACGCGCTCGGCAGTCGCCGCTCCGCCTGGCTCCGGGCGCAGAATGGCAATCGGCCGCATCAATGGCCGAACAGGCGGCGCAGCTGCGGCGAGGCACCGGCCAGCAGCGCCTGGGCATGGTCCACCGCTTCTTCCGCGGTGCCGGAGAGACCGCTACGGTCGATGCGAACATGCTCCGCCCCGTCTTCGCGCAGGATTTCGGCGCGCAGCCGCAGCCCGTCCGGCGCGACCGTCGCCAGCGCCGCGATCGGGGAATGGCAATCGCCGCTGATCGCCGCGAGCAGCGCGCGCTCGGCCCAGACGCAGCGCTCGGTCAGCGCGTCGCCGATCGCGGCGACATGGATGCGGGTCGTCGAATCGTCGGCGCGCACCTCGATCCCGACCGCGCCCTGCGATGGGGCGGGGAGCAGCTGATCGATGTCGATCGCCACCCCGACATCGCCATAGCCCAGCCGGTCGAGCCCGGCGGCGGCGAGCAAAGTGGCGTCAACCTCACCCATCGCGACCTTGGCGCGGCGCGTGTCGACATTGCCGCGCAGCGACAGGATGGTCAGGTCGGGGCGCAGGCGACGCAGCTGCGCGGCGCGGCGCGGCGAGCTTGTGCCGATGCGTGCGCCCTGCGGCAGCGCGGCGATCGACTCAGCTCCGATCAACCGGTCGCGCACATCGGCGCGAGGCAGCATCGCGGCGACGGCGATCGACTCCGGACGGATCGTCTCGACATCCTTCATCGAATGGACGGCAAGGTCGATCTCGCGGTCGAGCAGCGCGCGGTCGAGTTCCTTGGTCCACAGCGCCTTTCCGCCGATTTCGGCCAAGGGCCGGTCCTGCACACGGTCGCCCGTGGTGCGGATCGGCACGATCTCGATTCGCTCCGGCGCCCAGCCATGCGCGGCGAGCAGCGCATCGCGCACCATATTGGCCTGAACAAGCGCGAGCGGCGAACCGCGGGTACCGAGACGAAGCTGCATCGGTGCCGTCTAGCGAAGCGTTCGGGCGATGTCGAAGGGGTCAGGGAATCTCGAATAATCCCGCTGCGCCCATGCCGCCGGCGGTGCACATCGACACTACCACCCAGCGCACCCCGCGCTTGCGTCCTTCGATCAGCGCATGGCCGACCAGCCGCGCGCCGGTCATGCCGAACGGATGGCCGATCGCGATCGCGCCGCCATTGACGTTGTACGTGTCGGGATCGATGCCGAGGTGATCGCGGCAATAGAGGCACTGGCTGGCGAACGCCTCATTGAGTTCCCACAGGCCGATATCCGCGACCGACAGCCCGGCGCGGTCGAGCAGCTTGGGGATCGCGAAGATCGGGCCAATGCCCATTTCGTCAGGGCCGCAGCCCGCCGCCTGAAAGCCGCGATAGATGCCGAGGATGTCCTTGCCCTCGGCCTGCGCGGTGGCGCGGTCCATCACGATCTGCGCGGCGGCGCCGTCTGACAGCTGGCTGGCATTGCCGGCGGTGATGTGGCGGCCTTCCTTGATGACCTGCCCGTCTTTCCACACGGTCTTGAGGCCGGCCAGCGCTTCGATGGTGGTGCCGGGCCGGATGCCCTCGTCCTGCGTCACCGTGACCGTCTCGCTCCCGGTGCGGTTGCCTTCCTTGTCGAACAGCGCCTTTTCGACCGTGATCGGGGCGATCTCCTCCGCGAACGCCCCCTTGGAAAGTCCGGCTTCAGCGCGCTGCTGGCTCTGCGCGGCATAGGCGTCCTGCGCTTCGCGGCTGATGCCATAGCGTTCGGCGACGATCTCCGCCGTCTCGATCATCGGCATGTAGGCGTGGGATTCGTTCGCCAGCACCGACTGGTTGGCAAAGCGCGGCGCGTCCTTGGTCACCGTCAGGCTGATCGATTCCATGCCCCCGGACAGTGCGACATCGATATCCCCCGCGATGATCGAGCGCGCCGCCAGCGCGAGCGCGGTGAGGCCGGAGCCGCACTTGCGGTCGAGCGTGAAGGCGGGGACGCTCTGCGGCAGTCCGGCGGCGAACACCGCCATGCGCCCGGCATTGCCGCCCTGTGTCCCCCATTGATTGCCTACCCCCCAGAAGATGTCGTCGATCCGCGCCGGGTCGATCCCGGCACGCTCGACCGCGGCGTTCATCACATGGGCGGCGAGCACCGGCGCCTCGGTCGCGTTGAACGCGCCGCGATACGCCTTGCCAATGCCCGTCCGGGCGGTGGAGACGATCGCGGCTTCGCGCATGGACATCCTCTCATTCGTATATCGGGTATGGCGATCCTTTATCGTGCGCGGGGCTGCATTGGAAGAGTCAGTCGGTGAAGGTCGGCGTGCGCTTCTGCATATTGGCCATCACCGCCTCCATCTGATTGGGCGAGCGCATCAGCTTGCCCTGCTCGGCGCTTTCGGCTGCCAGGATCGGCCCCGTACTGGCATCGGCGGCCAGATTGGCGAGGCGTTTGGCGGCGCGGATCGCTTCGGGATTGCGCCCGGCAATCGCGGCGGCAATGTCCATCGCAGCAGCATAGGGCGCGTCGGACAGATGTGTGACGAAGCCGAGCGCCGCTGCCTCCGCCGCGTCGAACTCACGCGCGGTATAGGTCAGCTCGCGCAGCACATCGTCGCGCACGGTCGTGCGCCACAGCGCGAACCCGGCCATGTCGGGGACGATGCCCCATTTCATCTCCATGATCGAGCAGCGCGTGTCCGGCGCCATGATACGGATGTCCGCGCCGGACATGATCTGGAAGCCGCCGCCAAACGCGATGCCGTGCACCGCAGCGATCACCGGAACCGGCAAGGTACGCCAGCCCCAGGCGACCTGCTGGAACAGATTGGCCTCGCCATGGCTGCGGGCGTGGATGTCGAGATCGGTACCCCCGCCCGCCATGCTCGCCATGTCGAGCCCGGCGCAAAAGGCGCGCCCCTCGCCCGACAGCACCACCGCGCGCAGGCCGGGCGTGGCGGTAAGCTGATCGATCGCGTCGGCGATCCCTGCGAACATTGCCGGGTCGAGCGCGTTCATCTTGTCCGGCCGCGCCAGCCGAACATCGGCGATGCCGTTGGCGATATGGATGGTTACGCGCTGCTCGGTCATGGCTCCGCTCCGTTCGATCTTGCTTTACGCTTACGTTAATCGGCGATGAGGCGATAGCCTAGCCCCTTGCGACCCTCGATCAGCGCGGTCGGAAACGGGCGGTCGAGCTTGGCGCGCAGGTTGGAAATATGGACCGCGACAACATTGGTGCCGGGGTCGAAGCGAAGTCCCCAGACTTGTTCCAACAGCTCGCTGCGGGGCACGAATCGGCCGTGCGACTCGGCTAGGTAGCGTAGCAGCGCGAACTCGCGCGGAACCAGCGCGATCTGCGTTCCCGCCCGGATGGCGGTGCGTGCGACCGGGTCGAGCGTCAGCGCGCCGACCGTGAGCGGGGTGGCGGCATGGCGCCGCACCCGGACATCGACACGGGCGGCGAGCTCATCGGGATCGACTGGAACAACCACGGCGTCGGACGCGCCGGCTTCGAGCGCCGCGACCAGTGCGGCGCGGTCCTGCGTGAGCGCGATCTGTGGGACGGGCCCGGCCATGATCGCCCGCCCGATCTGCCATCGACACAGGATCGCCGCGACAGGGGGTGCGGGCGCGGCGCGCGCATCGCCGATCTCAAGCCGATAGCCCCGCGCGCGCACGGCCTGGTCAAGCCACGGTATCTCGACTTCGGATAGAATCACCGGGCCCACAGGGCGCTTTTGCGCGGATCGGCTGCACCCTGTCTGCCGCAGATGGGTCCAAAGCGGGGTGATCCGGTGCGGCGCGGGCGATCAGCGCCATGGCCTCCGGGCAGTCCGGTCGCGCCGATGCGAGTGCGGCGAGCGCGGTCGCGCGCATGCGCGGATGCGGGTGGCGGCGGGCGAGGTGGTCGATCAGGTCGAGCCCGTTGCCACCGCCGAGATGCGTGGCGATCGTCGCCAGCCCCTCCGACGGCGCGGTGGTCAGCACGTCGGCGATGGCTCCGGTCGCCGGGTCGAAGCGATGCTGGTCGATCCAGCGATGTGACGGATGGCTCCCCAGGATGTTGAGCGTGACCGAAAAGGCGTCAGGCGGCAGCTGCGCATGCACGTCGCGGCACATGCGATAGAGCATCAGCTGCCCTGGTTCGATCCGGCGACGGCCGGTGAAGCGCATCGGCTGCTCCGGTCGGTCGGGATCATGCTCCCAATAATCGCTCCAATAGCCGGGGCCGAGATAGCCATAGGTCAGGAACGGGAAATTATGGTCGTGCGCCATCCCATAAACGAACGGCGCAGTGCCGCTCGCCTGGACGATGCCGTCATCGCCCGACGGCCAGAAGTTGGCGCGCAGCACGAACCGGCGATTGGGCGGGCGCAGCAGGAACACCTGCGCGCCATAGCTGTTGGCGGCGCTCTGTCCGGCGCAGCGCGTCTTGAGCTCGGCGATGGCGAGGTCGGCGAGGAAATCCCGGTTGCGCCCCAGCCGGGCAAGCAGCGGGCCGAGTGCGGCAAAGCTGTCCTCGTCATGCGGATCGAATGGGGTGGTTTCTAACGCCTCGACCAGGTCGTCGAGGGTGATCGCGCCACCGATGCCGGGGTCGATCAAGCGGGTCATGCGGCGGCGATCCGGGCGTCGAGTCGGTTGAGCGTTTGCGCCGCCGCGGCGCGCACGCCCGGGTCGGGGTCCTTGGCTGCCATTTCGGCCAGCCGGGGCCGTGCGGCGCGTGCGTCAAGCATCAGCCATTCACGCATCGCCGCCCAGCGCAGGTGAAAGGCGGGGTCTCGAGTCATGGCGTCAAAGCTGTCCACCGCATCGCTCCGCCCGCTGGCGCGGAGCAGCGCGAGCAGCAGCTCGGCCCGCGAGGCCCGATCGTCGGCGGTCGCGCTGCGGACGGGTGTGCCATCGGCGATCGCGAATTCGTGGATCAGCGGATCGGCGCCCGGCTTGGCAGTTGCCGTGATGGCAACGACGTCGCTGGCTGCAGCAACGATCAGCCGCCCTTCGCGCCGACCGTCCAGTTCGATCAGGTCACCGTCGTGCAGCGTGAGGCGCGCAATCTCGACGCAGCGGCGTGGGTCGGCATCGGCGAGCCGCCAACGCCGCACCTGTGCCTCCCCGCCCCGGACATACCGGGTCAGCGCGCGCCGCCCCGACAGCACCACCGTGCTTGGCGGATCGATCCCGGCGAGCGCAGCGGCCGATGTGACGCTCGCGGTCAGCGTCACGCTGGGCAGATCGGCGAGCACCACCGCCGTGCGCAGGGCATCGCGGGTCATGCGGAGCGCCGGATCGAACCACGGATCGGCGCGCAGGGCATCGACCAGCGGCGCGATCAGGTCGGCGATCCAGTCGCTGTCGGACAGCAGCACGCGGGCTTGTTCCTGCACCGCGTCCGCATCACCAAGCCCGGCGAACCGGGCGCCAACGCGGTCGCGCACGGCGTCGGCAAAGGCGGCATTGGCGCAAGTCGATCGCGCGCGCACTCCCGACACCGCCGGGGCGAGGCTGGTCAAGCGGCGGTGTCGTAAACGATGATGACGATCGCGACCATCATCTCGAAAATCTCGTCCCCGGCGATTTCCGAAGCGCGGATCGCGCCGTGCATCGCGACCTGAGTGCCCAGCGTGGCGATGTCGGACAGTGCGAGCGTCAGCATGGTCGTGCCCCCCATTTGATGATGGGGTCAGGCTAGGCGGTGACGTCGCAATGGCTGAGTTAATTCGACTTTATGTTGCGTTCGCCCCCGGCTTGCCGTGCGTCACTCGGCCCGCTAGCGCGACCGCCATGAGCGCGGCGCCGATCCCCTTTGACCCCCAACGCTTTTTCACCGCCCGGGTGGGCGGGCATGGCGATGCGCTGGGCATCCGTTATCGCGCTCACGGTCCTGACTGGTGCGAGCTTGCACTGCCGTTCGATCCAAAACTGATCGGCGATGTCGAGCGCGGGGTGCTGGCGTCGGGGCCGATCATCACCCTGCTCGACATGGCGACCAGCGTGGCGGTGTGGATGAAGCGCGGCGGGTTCCTGCCGCATGCGACGCTCGACCTGCGTGTCGATTATCTGCGGCCGGCGGTGGCGGGGCGTGAGGTGATCGGGCGGGGTGAATGCTATCGCGTGACCCGCTCGGTCGGGTTCGTGCGCGGAGTGGCGCATGACGGCGATCCCGACGATCCGGTCGCGCATGTCGCCGGCACCTTCATGTTCATGGAGGGTGCGGCATGAGCTTTGCGCTGCCGCCCTATGCCGAATTGCTCGGCATCACGATCGAGCGCGGGAAGGGGCCTCCGATCCTCGACATGCCGTTCGGCAGCGGCGTGCTGGGGCGTCCGGGGTTCGTCCATGGCGGCGCGCTGTCGGGACTGCTCGAAATGGCAGCGGTCGCCGCGCTGCGGCATGCGCTGGCGGCGGAGGATCGCGAAGGCGCACGGATCAAGCCGGTCAACGTCACCGTCGATTTCATGCGCGGCGGGCGCGAAAAGGTCACGCGCGCACAGGGGAAGGTCAGCCGGCTGGGCAACCGCGTTGCGAATGTCGAGGCATTCGCCTGGCAGGATGACCCGGACCGCCCGGTGGCGGCGGCCCGGATGAATTTCCTGATCGGGTAAGAGTTATTTCCGCGTCAGCTTGAGCAGCCGCCCTTCCGACCCGCGGCCGCCATCTTCGAGCAGCCAGATCGCGCCATCGGGGCCCTCCTCGACCTCACGGATGCGGGCACCCATCGGCCATTGGTCGCCCTTGGTCGCATTGGTACCGTTGACATCGACGCGGACCAGCGCCTGGCTCGACAGGCCGCCGATGAACAGATCGCCCTTCCATTGCGGGAACATCTTGCCCGAATAGACGATCAGCCCGCCCGGCGAGATTGCCGGGTTCCACGACACTTTGGGCGCCTCGAACTCCGGGCGCGTCTTGTGGTCGGGAATGTCGCGCCCGTCATAATGATCGCCGTCCGAGACGATCGGATAGCCATAGTTGCGGCCAGGCAGGACCAGATTGACCTCGTCGCCGCCCTTGGGGCCCATTTCCTGCTCCCACAGATTGCCGGCGCTGTCGAACGCGATGCCGAGCAGGTTGCGATGGCCGTAGGACCAGACGGCCGGGTGGAAACCCTTCGCCGTCAGGCCCGGATCGCCGGCGGGTTTGCCGTCGAGGGTGAGGCGCAGCATCTTGCCGAGCGTGGACTTGGGGTCCTGTGCCGGATCGAACTTCTGGCGCTCGCCATTGGCGAAGAACAGATGCTTGCCGTCGGGGGCAAAGGCGATGCGGCCCGAATAATGGCCGCTGCCCTCGACATAGGGGCTGGCCTGGAACAGCCGCTCGACATTGGTCAGCGTTGGCGCAGTGCCGTCGGTCAGCACCGCGCGGGCAAGGACGACGCCCTTGCCGCCCTGCCCGGCCTCGGAAAAGCTGAAATAGACGCGCTTGCTCTTCGCATAGTCCGGCGCGAGCAGAATTTCCTTGAGCGCGCCTTGCCCGGCGCTGTCGACTGCGGGGACGCCGGTCACTTCGGTCTTGGTCTTGCCGTCGGCGCTGACCATGATCAGCTTGCCGGCCTTTTCGGTCACCAGCATGCGCCCGTCGGGCAGGAAGGTCATCGACCAGGGCGCGTCGAAATCGGCCACCGGGGTCACGGTGAAAGGCAGCGCGCCGGATGCGGCGACGCTTTCCTGGCTGTTGCCGGGCTGGGCCGTGGTGCAGGCGATCAGGACGAACGGCACGGCGGCGATCGGTAACAGGCGCATCAAATCCTCCCAGAAACTGTGCGCGCAACGCGCGAGATGCGACGATGTTGCATGCGAAGCGGCGCGCGAAAAGGGGTCGCAAGGAGCAGACTCGAACGGCTTGCCGTTTGTGCGGCGTGCGCGTATAGGGAGGCCGTTCTCGACATTGGCAACCTTGGCGAGGTCGGACCCACCGGGTCCGGCGGCGACGGGGTGTATCCGGTGCAGTTGGAGTTTTGAGCGTTGACCGATCTGGCAGTCCTGACCGCAATCATCGAGCCCGAGGCACGTGCGCTCGGCTTCGATCTGGTGCGCGTCAAGCTGTTTGGCGGTGAGGGCGACCGTACGCTGCAGGTGATGGCGGAGCGGCCCGACACGCGTCAGCTCAACATCGACGATTGCGCCGACCTGTCGCGCCGCATCTCCGACCGGCTCGATGAACTCGAAGAGGCAGGCCGCGATCCGATCCCCGAAGCGTACCGGTTGGAGGTCAGCTCGCCCGGCATCGACCGGCCGCTGACCCGGCTCAAGGATTTCGCGGACTGGAAGGGGCATGAAGCCCGCATCACGCTCAGCGAGAAGGTCGACGGGCGCAAACAATATAAGGGCGACCTTGCCGGTGTGACCGGTGAGGTGGTCGCGATTACCGACGCGCAGGGCGTCACTTATTCAGTGCCGTTCGGCAAGATCGAGGATGCCAAGCTCCTGATCACCGACCGGCTGATCGCCGCAACCAAGCCGCTCTCGACCGAGGGCGCGGACGAATTCGAAGCAGAGGAACAGGACTGATGGCCACCGCCATTTCCGCCAACAAGGCCGAGCTGATCGCCATCGCCAATTCGGTGGCGTCCGAGAAGATGATCGACAAGGCGATCGTCATCGAGGCGATGGAGGACGCGATCGAGCGTGCCGCCAAGAATCGCTATGGCGTCGAGAACGACATCCGCGCCAAGCTGGACCCGATGACCGGCGACCTGCGCCTGTGGCGCGTGGTCGAGGTGGTCGAGGCCGTCGACGACTATTTCAAGCAGGTCGACCTCAAGGGCGCGCAGAAGATCCAGAAGGATGCCAAGGTCGGCGACTTCATCGTCGATCCGCTGCCGCCGATCGAATTCGGCCGCATCCAGGCGCAGGCAAGCAAGCAGATCATCTTCCAGAAGGTCCGCGACGCCGAGCGTGAGCGCCAGTATGAAGAGTTCAAGGACCGCCAGGGCGAGATCATCACCGGCGTCGTCAAGCGCGTCGAGTTCGGCCATGTCGTGGTCGATCTGGGCCGTGCCGAAGGCGTGATCCGCCGCGACGCACAGATCCCGCGCGAAGTGGTGCGCGTCGGCGACCGCGTCCGCAGCCTGATCCTGAAGGTCGTGCGCGAAACGCGTGGGCCCCAGATCTTCCTGAGCCGCGCGCATCCCGACTTCATGAAGAAGCTGTTCGCGCAGGAAGTCCCGGAAATCTATGACGGGATCATCGAGATCAAGGCCGCTGCCCGCGACCCGGGTTCGCGCGCCAAGATCGGCGTGATTTCGCACGATTCCTCGATCGACCCGGTCGGCGCCTGCGTCGGCATGAAGGGCAGCCGCGTGCAGGCGGTCGTTCAGGAAATGCAGGGCGAGAAGATCGACATCATCCCGTGGTCGCCCGACACCGCGACCTTCGTCGTCAACGCGCTGCAGCCGGCGAACGTCGCGCGCGTCGTCATCGACGAAGAGGATGACCGCATCGAAGTGGTCGTGCCCGACGATCAGCTGAGCCTTGCCATCGGCCGTCGCGGCCAGAATGTCCGCCTCGCCAGCCAGCTGACCGGCAAGGCGATCGACATCATGACCGAGACCGATTCGAGCGAGAAGCGTCAGCAGGAATTCGTCGCCAACAGCGAGATGTTCCAGAACGAACTCGACGTCGACGAGACGCTTGCCCAGCTGCTGGTTGCCGAAGGCTTCAGCCAGCTGGAAGAGGTCGCCTATGTCGAAATCGACGAGCTGGCGAGCATCGAAGGCTTTGACGACGACCTCGCGCAGGAGCTGCAGAGCCGCGCCGCCGAGGCACTTGAGCGCCGCGAAGAGGCAAACCGCGAGGCCCGCCGTGCGCTGGGCGTCGAGGACGATCTGGCGACCATGCCGTATCTGACCGAAGCGATGCTGGTCACACTGGGCAAGGCCGGGATCAAGACGCTCGACGATCTGGCCGATCTCGCCACCGACGAACTGGTCGCCAAGAAGCGCGCCGAACCGCGTCGCCGTGGCGATGGCCCGGCAGCGCCAGTGCGCGAGCAGGACAAGGGCGGCGTGCTCGGCGAGTACGGTCTGACCGACGAGCAGGGCAACGAGATCATCATGGCGGCCCGTGCACACTGGTTCGCGGACGAAGAACCTGCCTCGGCAGGCGAGGAGGACGCTGTTGCGGACTCCGAACAATGAGCGCCCGGTTGAACTGACGGACGGTCAGCGTGCGGATGGGGGTCCCATCCGCACCTGTATCCTCTCGCGCGAGGGTCAGCCTCGCGACGGGCTGATCCGGCTTGCCGTGTCGCCCGATGGCGATGTGCTGCCCGACGTTCGTGCCAAGGCCCCGGGGCGCGGGGCATGGATCGGCGTCGACCGCGCGACGCTGGAGGCGAGCGGCAAGCAGCTGCGCGGCGCGCTGTCGCGGGCGTTCAAGACGAGCGACCTCAACATCCCCGAAGATCTTGGCGCGCGCATCGTGGCGCAGCTCGAACGCGCGTTCCTCGATCGGCTCGGGCTGGAGGCCAAGGCCGGCTATGTGGTGATCGGCGGCGAGCGGATCGAAAAGGCGGGCCGGATGGGCAAGCTGCACCTGCTGCTGCACGCTGCTGACGCTGGGGCGGACGGCTCGCGCAAGCTCGACCAGGCGTTGCGCGTCGGCACTGATCGTGAGGGCTCCGGGGACACGGGGTTCACATTGCCGTTCCCACGCACCATATTGTCCTTGGCGCTTGGCCGCGAAAATGTGGTACATGCAGGCCTGACCGACCCACGAGCAGCGGGGCGGGTGCGCGAAGCACTCGACCGACTGCTCCATTTTATCGGACCCGACCCGGCCCCATAGCCTTGCGAAACCCGCTCGCAAGGCGCATCGGGCCTTGCGGCGATCTGAACGAACGACGAAGAACGACAGGATTAGAGACTTGAGCGATACCGAAAACGACAAGCCGAAACTCGGAATGCGCCAGCCATTGGGGCTGAAGCGCACGGTCGAGACCGGCAAGGTGAAGCAAAGCTTCAGCCACGGACGCTCGAACACCGTCGTGGTCGAAGTGAAGCGCCGCCGCATGCTCGGCCCACAGAGCGGGACCGCCACCGAAGAGGCTGCACCGCCGCCGCCCGCACCTGTCGCCGCGCCGCCGCCGCCGCCGGCCCCCGCGCCGCGTCCCGC
>NZ_JAIXHL010000013.1 GCF_030145815.1 Sphingomonas sp. | reverse complement strand
TCCGACCAGGACACGATCAGATCCGGCTGAACATCCCCATCACGCCTCATCGCCATCGCTGCAGCCTATCTCGTCCTTCAATACTCTCTCTGAATCAGACGGACCCGACTTCGTCAACGGGCTGGTAGAGCACCCTTGCTCGGGGCAAGAGGTTCTGCAGGCGCACCCCGGCAATGCCTTGCTCCGATCCTTTGACCTTGCCCCGCGATCCTTCCCCGCCGGCAGCATTGGCCATGGCGTGCGCTTCGTCGAACACGATCACGCCGTCGAAATCTTCACCGGCCCAGGCGAGGATCTGATCGAGGCGGGTAGCGTCGCTTCGGGCCGAACGCAGGGTCGGGTAGGTCACAAAGAGAATCCCGTCGCGCATGGCGATGGGGGTGCCCAGTTTCCAGGACGCCAGCGGCTGGATGTCGATCGTGAGACCGCCAAGGGCGGCCCAGTCGCGGCGCGCGTCTTCCAGCAGCGCCTCGTTCTTGGAAATCCAGATATGGCGGCGTTCGCCGCGCACCCAGCGATCCAGAATGACGCTCGCGACCTGGCGGCCCTTACCAGCGCCGGTGCCATCCCCGAGGAAATAGCCTTGCCGGTAGACCTGACCTTCCGCCGACGCCTTGAGCGAACAGCCCTTGTCCTCCGGTTCGAATCGGCCGGGAAGGTCGCGCGCATGCGCACTCGCGGCATAGATCAGGGTCTCCGCCTGGGCAGCAGACAGAAGCCCCTTGGGAACCAGTCCATCCAGAAGCTGCGGCACCGCCTCTGGCTTGGGTGCCGAGATCGAACCCATGGCAACGGACTCAACCAGCGCCGTCGGATGCTCGGCCGCGCCATGGATCACGATCCTGCTCGGTCGATAGGGCAGATAGTGGCCGACTTGTGGCTCAAGCGGCGCAGGGGTTTCAAGCGCCTCGTACGTCAACGCGCCGATGGTCATCGACGCGGCTCCAGTGGTCGTCGACGGGGCTGGGAGTGGTCTGCGCGGCGCGGCTACCAAGCGGAACGGCGCACGAGCGGGGAGAGCTGATTGTTCAGCGGTTGCCTGCCTGCTGGCGCGAGCAGGCAAAGCATCGATTAGATCGACCAGCTGGCGGAAGTCGTTCGTGCGAATAGCGACGGGCTCGTTGGAGCTTTCCACCTTATCGAGAACCAGCAGTCGCGTGGTGATCCCGGTGCCGTTTTTGATGAAGGCACGTTTGACCGCGGCATTGAGCCGCAGCGACACTGGCCCCTTCACCCTGGCCAGAAACCTCGCGCAATCGAACCACTCCGGCATGATCGCGACAAGCCGCCCGCCGACCGCCAAACGGTTCCAGGCCGAGCGCAGATGCCTCGCCCCGGTGCGACCATCGTGGCCTCGCTCGATTCCGTGAGAGTAAGGCGGGTTCATCAATACGACGCTCGGTGTGATGGCAGGATCGAGCAATTCATCGATCATTTCGGCGTCATGGCCGGTCACTCGGGCCGCCGGGAACAGAGCATTCAGGCAGTCGCGGCGAAGCGGAGAAATTTCGTTGAGGACAAGGCGAGCGTCACCCTTTGCCGCCCAGATCGCGAGCATCCCAGTGCCGGCCGACGGTTCTAACACGAGCTCGTCTGCGACGAGCGCGCAAGCCCGGGCGGCAAGCCAGGCAAGGCGGGACGGCGTTGCGAACTGCTGCCACTCGATCTGTTCGTCACTGCGGTTGGCCTGGGTCGGAAGCTGTGCTTCCAGCGTTTCAAATACGCGGCCAGCTTCGGCCGCCGAGGCGGCAAGATCGATCCGAGCGCTAGCATGCAGGTACTCGGCCTGCGCCAATTCCAGCGCGAGATGCGCATCGCGCACCGACCAGCGGCCTTCAGCGTCGGTGCCTCCGAAATGATTGGTCAGAAGCGTATGCACCTGCCGACGCGTGATCGAGTCACCGGATGCTATGCTTGCGGCGATGTTGCGAGCGACCAGCAAGACCAGAGGTTCAGATGGTGGGGGGAGTAAGAGAACGGGAGCAGAGCTGAACATTTGGAGCCTCCTGACGAAGCCCAGCTCATTTGCCGGGCATCAACAGGCCAAAGGCCTTCTCCCCTCTTTCTTCGTCAGGGCTTGGATTGCAGCCACGCCTGCAAGGCGTCATTCCAGTCTGCGCCTTCAGCGCGAGGGCGACGCGTGATGATCGTCCGGCGTTCACAGGTATAGGCACTACGCGCGCGTTCTTCGGCGAGTTCGCCCCCTGCATCATGGTCGACGAACAGGTGCAATTCGCGCACGCTCTCTGGGATCGATACGAGACCAAAACGTTCATTGCCGAGCGAGGCCCAGCAAGGGATCTGGGTCAGAGCCTTGGCAGCAAGCGCGCTCTCGATACCCTCGGCAAGGCCGAGCCGTCCTTCGACGGGATCGAACAGGCGAACAGCACCCGATGCCAAACTCCCGAGCGCGCGCTTAGGGTTGGTGAAGGGGGCGACTGCAGGCCTAATCGGATTGAGAAACGTGCGGTGAACAGCCACCAGCCCGTGATCCATCGTCACTGCCGCGATCATGGCAGGCAGATACTGCGTGTTTCCTCTCGGGCCGAGCGGGGTGCGAGGGTGAAATCTGAGAGCGCGAGAGACAGCGCGAATGCCGCGGGCCTCAAGATAGGCTTTGGCGAGAGTATCGCCGATTGGCGCCGCTTCGCGCCAGATACGCTCGGCAAAGGTGTAGTGCGCGGGCTTTCCCAGACTGCCTCCTACATCGCCTTCAACCTTCCCTGAAAACATGCTCGCCGGCGAAACACCTCGCCCGGCGAGCGCCGTCAGGACCTGGTCCTGGCTGCAGCCCGCGAAACAATGAAAGAGGATAGCGCGCCGTCCAAGGGTCACACCGAGCGAGGGCGTGCGGTCATCATGGGCAGGGCACCGCGCCATCCCTTTGGCGCCGGACCAATGTCCCCCGAGCTCTTCGCAAAGCTGCTTTGCCACTGAAGCAAGGGACGAGTTGGTAGGACTGGATAAGACAGGGGACATAGGGCGCTCCTCGAGTTCAAAATACCGCCCCTTGCGAGCGACCTCTCCTCCTGGAAACGCGCGCAAAACGCTTTCCTACACCCGCGCGTTCACCATACGTTCCATTTCGATTCGGAGCAATGCGACGAGATGGAAGATGATCAGATTTGGAATGATCGGGATGCTCATGATGACCGTTCCCGCTGTGCAGGTTTCAGCCCAGGCAGACGCGCCGTCCTTCGCGATATTCGAACATCGCCCCTCAGCGACAGCCGCTGAGCCTGCCGAACCCTCCTTGGCGGCACAGAGTGAGATGGACTGGGGGGCAAGCAAGGCAGCGCCCTCGTTCCGCGAAGCAATCTACGTGGCGAATGTTCGAGAGGCAGAGCTCCGATACGGTCTTCCTACAGGCTTATTGCAGGCACTGATCTGGACCGAATCGCGGTTCAATCCGATGGCGATCAGCCCTGCTGGCGCGGCAGGACTGGCGCAGTTGATGCCAGGTACGGCTCGTTACCTCGGCGTTACGAACCGGCATGACCCTGCCGCGAGTATTGATGGTGGGGCTCGCTATCTGCGAGAGATGCTCGACAAGTTCGGGCAAATCCATCTCGCCCTTGCAGCCTACAACGCGGGGCCGGGAGCGGTTATGCGTGCTGGCGGCATTCCCCGAAACAACGAAACGCCGGGCTATGTCCGCAGCGTTCTGGGCCGATGGCAAGCAATTAGCTCGCGCATCTGAAACGTGTTCGTATAGCTTTGTCGAAGAACGGATTGGTTGAGTGGGGAAGGCCAAGTTTGATGGCTCCGAAAAAAGATGGAGGCTCGGAGGATGACAATGTCAATCGCTTCGATTTTCGGGATGAGCTGAAGAAGCAGCGCGGGAAGCAGCGGCGTAAGGAGTGAATCTTGGGACTAGGCGCGTTTTCGATCGTATTCGCTGGCGGAATGCTCGCACTGAACTGGCCTACGTTGGGCTCGCCCTCGTTGACCTCGTCGGAGCTCACACCGAAGCTCTCGCTGATGGCGGAAACCTCTTCACCGCGTTTTGAGCTCTGCGGAATGACACGCCGCACCTGCGTCGTGGATGGCGACACCTTCTGGCTCGAGGGTGAGAAGATCAGGATTGCTGACATCGACACGCCCGAGATCAGCGAACCAAAGTGTGATGCCGAGTATCAGCTCGGTATGAAAGCCACCCATCGGCTTCGTGACCTATTGAACGAAGGCGCTTTCGAGGTTCGACCAATCGGAAATCGTGATGAAGATCGGTTTGGACGCAAACTTCGGGTCGTCGTTCGGGGTAGTCAATCGCTTGGGAACCAGCTCGTGAGCGAAGGTCTTGCCCGCACTTGGACCGGGCGCCGGCAGCCGTGGTGCTGACAGTGGCCATATCACTGACCGGTCAACAGTTGTTACGGTATTGATCGGCAGAATCCGACCAACTTAAGCCGTCTACATCCGGCACCATCACTGTCCGGCCATACCGAAACCGGCCAGTCGCCCGGCAAGCATCATGGTTAGCAGTTCGCCTGATAGTCGGTCATTAGCAACGATCAGCGGGTTGTTCGAAAGCGATCGTCAGCTTCGGGACATCTGCGCAACTGATTTGCGCTTATTGTTCATAATCGCATGCCATCCCTTGTGTTGCATCTCGCGAACAGAAGTGGATCTTCCGAGATTGCGAGCCGAGGACAACAGGCCAGGGCTTTGCGACCTCTTCGCGGTGCGGATCAAATATCGCTGACTTTTGCGCATCCGCTTTGCGAGGTCCCGCCGCGTGTTACCGGCCGCGCCAGCCTTGCTGGTGCTCAAAACTTCCTAAGCGATCCTAACTAGCTTGCTGGAGTAAAAGTTAAAGCCTGGCAAGGGTAAGCCGGCCAAGCGGCAAACAAGCTGGCGAGCGAAGGATGGGCGCGATCGTGACTGTAATCTCACGGTTTTTGGGATATGCGTTTGAGCGCTCGACCCAGCTTGTCCAAGGATTGCAGCGCAGCAAGCTCAATATTTCGGACGACTCGCTGGTAGTGATCGCGCAGTACGCAGGGATAAAGGGCCAGATCCCGCATCTATACGTCCTGCTGATCATCAACGCGGTCGTTGCGAGCTTCACCTTCTGGAATCTTGCGCCCGATTGGATAACGATTGGTGGCGGGACGCTGCTGGTCGGCGCTTGCGCATGGCGGCTGTTCGCGTGGACGCTGTTTGCCACTCCAGCATCGACGATATCAGTAGAATCGGCGCGCGCCATTCTGCACAGGACGACTGTTGCTGTAGTGCCGATCAGTGTGGGGTTCACCGGTTACGCGCTGTTACTTGATCAGTATGCGGGCACACTCGAGCACGCCAGCATCGCGGTCTGTATCGCCATAACCGTCATCGGCTGCATTTTTTGTCTGATCCATCTACCAAAGGCAGCGATGCTCGTCCAAGTCACCGCGCTGCTGCCGTTTGCGGCCTACCATATCTACCATGGATCGCCGGTATTCATTGCGATGGCGATCAACGTCGTGATTGTCACCAGCCTGATGGTGCGGGTGCTTCTTAAGGCATTTGCAGCTTTCACCAATCTGATCCTGTCACAGGCCCGGCTCGCCAACCAGCAACGCGAGACGGGGCGACTGGCGGAAGACAACGAACGCTTGGCCATGACCGATGTCTTGACCGGACTGCCAAATCGACGAATGTTCTTCGCCACGCTCGAACGCTGGATCGCCGAATGCAGTGAAAGTGGCGGGCTATTCGCGGTAGGCGTGCTTGATCTCGACCGGTTCAAACCAGTCAACGACGTATACGGACATGCGGTCGGAGACTGCCTGCTGGCCGCGGTCGGGGCCCGTTTGGCGAGCGTTGCGGGCGAGGAAGCGCTTGTCGCGCGTCTGGGTGGAGACGAGTTCGGCCTGCTAATTCGTGGTGACGGTGCCACGGTGGCGTTACAGGCGCAGCAGGTCTGCGATTGCCTGTCGCGGACCTTCGAAATCGATGAACTTCAGCTTTCGCTTGGCTGTTCGATCGGACTCGCTCTTTTCCCGGATGCGGGCAGGAGCGCCATGGAACTGTTCGATCGCTCCGATTATTCGCTCTACAAGGTCAAATCCTCGCGACGCGGGGGCTACGCCCTGTTCTCCTCGGCTTACGAGGACCATCGCAAGTCGCAACTGGCGCTAGAGGCGGCGGTGCAGGCGATGAACCTTAACGCTGAGCTCCAGATCGAATTCCAGCCGATCGTCAACCTTGATACGATGGAGGTGCTGGATGTGGAGGCGCTGTGCCGCTGGAAAAGCCCTGCTATCGGCGCGGTTGAGCCAGAGCAATTCATAACCACCGCCGAGCGGCTCGGGCTGATGAACCCGATCACGATGCACCTGTTTCATCTCGCGCTCCTAAGCTGCTTGGCCTTGCCGAAGTCCATCGGGTTGTCGTTCAATCTTTCGGCCCACGACATCACTTCGGGCGACACGGTGCGGCAACTGGTGCAGCACATCCGGGAAACCGGGTTCGATCCGAAACGGATAACCTTCGAGATTACCGAGACATCGCTGATGCGCGATTTAGACGCTGCGATTGCGGGGATCGGGGAGCTTCGTGCGCAAGGCGCTGCCATCGCCCTCGATGACTTCGGTATGGGCTATTCAAGCCTGAGCTACCTTAACCGTCTGCCGCTCGACAAGGTGAAGGTTGACCGCAGCTTCGTCGCTGACATGGATGAAGTATCGGGCAGCAAGATCATTTCCGCCGTGCTTGCACTGTGCCATACTATGGAGCTTGATTGCATTATTGAGGGCGTCGAAACCGAAAGCCAGTTGCGCCAGCTCCGGGAGATGGGTTGCCAGGTCGCACAGGGTTACCTGTTCTGTCCGCCGGTCCCACTCCGGAACCTCTCCACCTGGCTTGCCGATCATAGCCAAAACTTTCAACTTTCTCCTGCCCGGAACATCCCCGGCCAGATGCGGCACTCGGCCGTTCAGGGCGAAGCCAACGACCTTGACGAACCCTTCGCCGTTGCAAGATAGCAAACCGATAATGCCGCGCGGAAAGCGCGCCATATGCATCGATGATTACAACCAGCACGCAGCGCTCCGCACTTGGATATATTACGCGGCGGCGTTCGCCGCCGACACATGAATGTACCGCAAGGTTCAACGAGCACAGTTTGGGCTGCGAATGATTGCTCGCAAGGCGTCAAACGACTTGGATACTGAACGCGAACCAGACGCTTGCAGAGTGATCGTAAAGTTGCACCACCTGGTCCGTGACGGTCAGCGAATACTGGCTCGATGAAGCACGATCAAAGCCGTGCGCATTCAGGCCATCGATGTCCAGCGACACAAACGCGTTATCGGCGGAATCATAAATTTCAGTTCGCGAACCACTGAACTTTGATGATCGATCACCGTCCATGCCTTGTAGCTTATCGCCCCGCACTTCTGCCGCAATGCGCAGATCCTGCCCCGAAGCATGATCATGCACGCCTGCAACCCTCCGACCGACCATGAAGGCGTGGGCGGCTGCGGCAACAATTGCTCTGGTGTGCGGTGACATTCCACTTCATCGCATCGCCAGTGCCCAGAAGCAACTGATGTGATCTCAGCAGCTGAAAACTTTAGACGGCACCTGCCAAACCCCATACGTTGATTGCAGCGGCAACCCCCGACCACTTCCGGTCGTACAGGAGTCCGATGGCCAACGATAGGTTCAGTGAAAACCCGCCATTCAAATCGAGTGCGCGCGGTTGGTGCGCTCTGGCCGTGCCAATGGCAATGGTGGCGCGGGATGCAGTAATCGTTGATTCAATCCCTGCTCCAAGCGTTATTGGCTTTTCCGATCACTTCAGTTAGGTGAGGTATCGACGGGCAGACTAGTCCGCCTTTCATTGATCGCGCCGGTGCCCCCGAAAGGGGCTTAATCGGGAATGCGGTGCGGAAGCTTGCTTCCAAATCCGCGGCTGTCTCTGCAACTGTAAGCGGATAGCGCGATGTACATCGCTCCTCTTGGAAGGGGCAGCCACTGGGCCGGACGCTAAATCATGCGAGGTCTGGGAAGGCGTGCATCAAGCTGTGACCCGTGAGCCAGGAGACCTGCCGGCGTCTGGTCGCTCTTGCCTTGGTCCAGAGGATGGCTGCGGCACGGTGAACTCCGTCTGAGCGACGAACGAGCGGCTGGGGCCGCATCGGAGACGTGCGTCGGCCGCCCATGGCGTCCGGCCGCCGCGCGTGTCGCCCGTTCGCGCGGGTTTGCCCCGGCCACGTCGCAAGACGCCGGGGGACTATTTAGTGATCAAGACCATTACTACCAGCAGCGCCCTTGCGCTGATCTGTATCGGAAAACCGGCATTTGCCGAAACCTCTGAAAAGGCATCGCAAACAAGCGCGGATGCAGTCGTGGCGGGTAACGACATTGTGGTTTTCGGTCGCGGTGAGGCCATGATCGGCACTGCCAAATCAGCGAGCGAAGGAAGCGTCGGAGGGGCCGATCTCCTCGTGCGGCCTCTTCTCCGCGTGGCCGAACTGCTGGAAGCGGTGCCCGGGCTGGTTGCAGCCCAGCATTCTGGGAGCGGCAAAGCCAACCAGTATTTCCTGCGCGGTTTCAACCTCGACCATGGGTCTGACTTCAGTACCTATATCGATGATGTGCAGATGAACTTTCGTACCCACGGACATGGTCATGGCTATCTCGACCTCAACGGCCTCATTCCGGAGATCGTGGGCCGGGAGGATTTTCGTAAAGGGCCCTACCGCGCCGATGGCGGTGATTTCGCTCTGGCGGGAGCAGCCTATATGACGACCATCAAGGGTTATGACCGGCCATGGGCATCGGCCGAGACTGGTTCATATGGTTGGCGCCGCGTCGCTGCGGGTGGAACATTGCACGACCTGGGCGGCGGAGACCTCACGCTTGTCGCCCAGGCCAAGGCCTATGACGGACCGTGGCAGGAACCTGAACGTCTGCGCCATTACTCGGGGTTCGCGAAATATAGCATGCCGACCGGTGCGGGCACATTGGAGGCATCTCTCCATGCCTACCGGGCGACATGGCACCCAACCGAGCAAATCCCCGAGCGCATTATCGGCACGGCGTTGTGTGCGGATGTGTTCTGCTCTCCAGATCCTTCCGCGCGGGGTGAGACGACGCGCCTGGTGGCTAACATCGCGGTCAAGCAACCGACATGGCGCGCCAATGTCTATGCCCAGTTTTACGACTGGTCGATGTTCTCGAACCCCACTTACACCGATCCGGATGGCACAAGCGCGCAGATCAAGCAGTTCGACCGGCGTTGGGTCCTCGGGCTGTCCGCACAAAAACATTGGGAAATCGCTGACAGTCTGGCTGTGAGCCTTGGCACCGAAAACAGATACGACGCCGTCGGGAATGTTGGTGTCGATCGAACGGCTGCCCGCGCATTTCTTGAATCTCTCGGGCACTTTCGGGTCGGGGAATTGTCTTCCGCGCTCTACGGCGAAGTCGCTTGGAAACCCTTGGCGGGACTGCGTGTGACAGGTGGTCTTCGCGGGGACTATTATCACTATTCCGTGCGTGCACGAGATTCTGTTGCGGCGTCGCTGGGCGAAGGCAGTGGCTCAGCGTCGATTCTCTCTCCCAAGGCGTCAATCGCCTATCAGGTTACGCCGCATCTTGAACTCTACGCCAACTGGGGCCGTGGATTCCATTCCAACGATGTTCGGGGTGCGGTCAACAGGGACACGCCTGTTCCCGTTCTGGTTCGCGGCATCGGCAAGGAACTGGGAGGACGCATTCAATTCTCCGGGGTCACGTTAACCGCGACTCACTGGTGGCTGCATGTCGGCAGCGAACTTCGTTTCATTGGCGATTCCAATGCTGTTGAACCGTCGGGTGCCAGTGGGCGTCATGGCTATGAAATCGTCGCCTTCTGGCGGCCGTTCCCTTGGCTTGCGCTTGATGGAAACTATACCGCCAGCCATGCGCGCTTCGACAATGGCGATCACATCCCCAATGCATTTGAGAACGCGGCTTCAGCCGGTGCCGCCATCATTCTTGATCCCTGGGAAGCCAGCATTCGGGTGCGCCACCTTGGACCTTCTCCGCTTGTCGAGGACAACAGTGTCCGGGATCGAGGCAGCACCGTCATGAATGCCCGGGCCGCGTGGAAGGGCAAGAAGGTCGAGATATTTGGAGAAGTGCTGAACATCTTCGACAGCCGGGACAAGGACATCGCCTATTATTACGAGTCCTACATCCCCGCCTTCGATGCAGGTGCTCCGGTGGAAGGCCGGTTGAGCCGCGTGGTCGAGCCTCGAACTGTGAGGATTGGCGCAAAGGTCAATTTCTAGCGAAATCCCTTGATGGGCGGCGCTGCAGCACGTCTGCGGCGCCATCCTTCGTTTGTATATTCCTCAATCGCCGAGCCAATCATGCACCTCACGAAGTCACTGCCATCCCTGTCTCTGCGCCGACGAATTGGTGCCTTGTTTGCCGGATTGATCGCCGCCAACATTGGGGTCTGGGTCTGGGCATTCAGCCTGTTTCATGCACAGCCGTTAATGCTCGGCACCGCTGTGCTTGCCTGGGGGCTGGGCCTGCGTCACGCGGTTGATGCCGATCATATTGCGGCGATTGACAATGTGACCCGCAAGCTGATGCAGGACGGGCAGCGCCCGGTTTCGGTCGGATTCTGGTTCGCGATCGGGCATTCCGGAATCATTGCCATAGCATCGATCATCATTGCGGTGACGGCCAGCGCGCTGTCGCAGTTCGGCGCCTTCAAGGAAATCGGTGGCGTGATTGCAACCGTGATTTCCGCGCTTTTCCTGTTCACGATCGCCGGCATGAACCTGGTCATCCTGCGCTCTGTCTGGCGGACTTTTGCCCATGTTCGTGCAGGCGGCAGCTATGCCGAGGACGATCTTGATCTGCTATTGGGTGGGCGCGGTCTGCTTTCCAGACTGTTCAGGCCGATGTTCCGCCTCGTGAACAAAAGCTGGCATATGGCCCCGCTGGGGTTTCTGTTCGGGCTTGGGTTCGATACAGCAACCGAAGTTGCCATTCTGGGCATGTCGGCCAGCCAGGCCGCCGATGGCCTGTCGATCGGGACAATCCTGGTCCTGCCCGCCCTGTTCGCGGTCGGTATGGCCCTCATCGATACGGCGGACGGCGTGGTGATGCTGGGCGCTTATGAATGGGCCTTCGTGAAGCCGATCCGCAAGCTCTACTACAACATCACCATCACCCTGATCTCGGCCATCGTGGCGATTGTCATTGGTGGAATCGAAACGCTGGCCCTGATTGGCGACAAGCTGGCCCTTACGGGTGCGCCATGGCGGATCGCCATTGAACTGGGTGAAAATTTCAATGGTCTGGGCTTCGCCATCATCGGTCTTTTCGTGTTCTGCTGGCTGGCGAGTTACGCGATCTATCGATGGAAGCGGTTCGATGAAATCGAGGTTTCGGTCGGTGCCTGACCGTCCACGTTGCGTGAAGCAACATCATCAATTGGCTTGGCTGGCATTTTCGTCTAGAGCGCGCGGTGAAGGATCGGGGTAACCCGCCCTTCAATGATCGCGCCGGTGCCCCGCAAGGGGCTTAATCGGGAATGCGGTGCGGGAGCGTGCTCCCAAATCCGTGGCTGTCCCTGCAACTGTAAGCGGATAGCGCGATGCACATGCTCCTGAATTCAGGAGCAGCCACTGGGCAGCGCGCAAGCGCCAAGTCTGGGAAGGCGTGCATCAAGCTGTGACCCGCGAGCCAGGAGACCTGCCGGCGCACCGGTCGCTCTTGCCTGATCCAGGGGATGGTCACGGCACGGTAACTCTCCGTCTGAGCGACGAAGCTGTGTGGCTGGGGCTGCACGGGTTGCGTGGTTACGGGTGCTTTGTCGCGCCCGCCCGTCGTCGCGCGCCGACCGGACTTGTCCGGCAAGCCCCGCCGTGTCTCGCTCTGGCGCGCGGGGAAGTTACTATGCCAGACCTGTCCAAGGCGTCCCTGTCCAAGGTGTCGGTCACCATCATCACGGGCTTTCTGGGCGCGGGGAAAACCACGCTCATCAGCCACCTGATCCACAATGCCGGTGGCCGCAGGCTGGCCGTGGTGGTCAACGAATTCGGTTCTCTGGGTGTGGATGGCGAGATTCTGCAGTCCTGCGCCATTCCTGATTGCCCGGCGGAAAACATCGTAGAGCTGGCCAATGGCTGCATCTGCTGCACCGTGGCGGACGATTTCATCCCGACGGTGGAAAAGCTGCTGGCGCTTGATCCGCGCCCCGATCACATCCTGATCGAGACATCGGGTCTGGCGTTGCCAAAGCCGCTGCTCAAGGCGTTCGACTGGCCTGCGATCCGCAGCCGGATCACCGTGGACGGCGTGCTGGCGCTGGCCGATGCCGAAGCGGTCGCGGCAGGCCGGTTCGCGCCCGATGTGGCAGCGCTTGACGCCCAGCGCGCCGCCGATCCGAGCATCGATCACGAGACGCCGCTGTCGGAAGTGTTCGAGGATCAGCTGGCCTGCGCCGACATGATCCTGCTGACCAAGGTCGATCTGGCCGGACCCCAAGGCGTAGCCGCCGCGCGCGCGATCATTGCGGCAGAGCTTAGTCGCCCGGTTCCGGTGATAGAACTGACCGAAGGCGTGGTCGATCCGCGTGTGATCCTGGGGCTTGATGCCGCAGCCGAGGACGACATCGCCGCGCGCCCATCGCACCATGATGGTGAGGATGATCACGAACACGACGACTTTGACAGCACCGTTATCGAATGGGGCGAGATCGCCGATCCGGCGGCGCTGGTCGCGCGGATCGAGACGCTGGCCCGCGATCACCATATCCTGCGCGTAAAGGGCTATGCCGCCGTTGCGGGAAAGCCGATGCGGCTGCTGGTGCAGGCGGTGGGCGCGCGGGTGCGGCACCAGTACGATCGCCCGTGGCGCCCTGACGAGCCGCGCCGCACCACGCTGGTCGCCATTGCCGAGCACGATCACGTCGACGCCGATGCCATTCGCGCGGTGCTGCTGGCGTAAGGCGCGGGCCATGCACGTCATTTTCCGCGAAACGCACGGGATGGAGGAAACCGCCGTCCCGCAGGATCTGGGGCAAGAGCCCGCGGATCTTGTGGTCCTGTCCTTTTCGGACAGCGATCTGGGGGCGTTCGCGGCGGCATGGCATCAGGCCCGTGCAGACGATGCGACATTTCCTTCGCTGCGGCTCGCCAATCTGGCGGCGCTGATGCATCCGCTGTCGGTCGACACGTATGCCGAGCGGACGCTGTCGGGCGCAAAGGCGATCCTGATCCGGCTGATCGGCGGCACGCCCTATTGGAGCTACGGGCTGCAACAGGTCGAGGCGCTGGCCCGGTCGCGCGGGATCGTGCTGGCCGTGCTGCCCGGCGACGGCTTTGAGGATGCGCGGCTGGATGCGGCCTCGACCGTGCCGGTGACCGCGTTGCGCGAACTTGCGCAGTGGTGCGATGCTGGCGGTGCAAGGGCGGCGCAGGCGGCGCTTGCCGCGCTGTCGCAGCTGGCGGGGCTGATTGATGCCCCCGCCCGGACATTCGATCCGCTGCTGATGGCGGGAGGCTGGCATCCCGGCCGGGGCGTGATCGATCTTGAAGCCTTTGCGCGCGATCCCGCAAGGCCGCTGGTCCTGATCGTGTTCTATCGTTCTTACCTGACCGCCCACGATCTGGACCCGTTTGCCGCCCTGCATACCGCGTTCGAGCAGCGCGGTTTCGATGCATTGTCGATCTTCGTCCCCTCGCTGAAAGCCCCGCAGGTGCGCGAACAGGTGGACCGCTGGGTGCGCGGGCTTGGCCCGGCAGCGATCATCAACGCTACCGCTTTTTCCGCGCGGGGCGATGACGGCGCCACCCCGCTTGATGGCGCGGGCGTTCCCGTGTTTCAGCTGGCGCTGGCCACGTCCGGGCGCGCGGGATGGGCAGCGGCTTCGCGCGGGCTTTCCCCGGCAGACCTTGCCATGCACGTGGTCTTGCCCGAAATTGACGGGCGGGTGTTTGCAGGCGTCGCCAGCTTCAAGGAGGCGGGGACGCGCGATCCCGCGCTTGGCTTTGCCCGCACCATCCATCGCGCCGATGCAGGCCGGGTTGGGGCGATCACCGCGCGGGTGGCGGGCTGGATCGCACTTGCCCAAACGCCGGTTGCAGAACGGCGGGTTGCGCTGGTCCTGTCTACTTATCCCGGCAAGACATACCAGATGGCCCACGCCGTGGGGCTGGATGCGCTGGCTTCTGCCGAGGCGATCCTGGCCGATCTGGCCGAGGCGGGATATGCCACTGACGCGCAGGCCGGACTGGCAGCGCTCCTTCAATGCACACATCAGCACTGGCCGATGGCAGAGTACCGCAAGGCTTTGGCAGCACTGCCCGATACCCTGCGCGCTGAACTTTTCGCCGCATGGGGCGAGCCGGAAGCCGATGCTGCCGCCGCCGATGGCGCGTTCCGTTTTGCCGCGCTGCCCATCGGCAACGCGCTGGTAGCCTTGCAGCCCGAACGCGGCGAACGCGCCCATCGCGACGGCGACTATCACGACCTGTCCCGCTGCCCGCGCCATGGCTATGTGGCGTTCTACCTGTGGCTGCGCCAGCGAAGCGTGGACGCGCTGGTGCATATCGGCGCACATGGCACACTGGAATGGCTGCCGGGCAAATCAGTCGCGCTGTCCGATGCTTGCTGGCCCGAGGCGCTGACCGGCGCGATGCCGGTGATCTATCCGTTCATCGTCAACGATCCCGGCGAAGCGGCGCAGGCCAAGCGCCGGATCAGCGCGGTTACGATCGGGCACGTTCCCCCGCCACTGGTGCAAACGCAAAGCGGTGCGGGGCTGGCCCGGATCGAGGCGCTGCTGGATGAATTCTCCAACGCTGGCGGGCTGGACCCGGCCCGCCGCGACCGTCTGCAAGTGAACATCCGCGACGAAGCGCGCGTGCTGGGACTTGAGGCGGAACTGGGCCTTGATGACGCGGCCACGCTGGTCGAGGCGATCACCCGGATCGACCGCTTCGTTTGCGATGTAAAGGACAGCCAGTTCGGTGACGGGCTGCATGTGTTCGGGCGGGGAGATCAGGGCGCAGCCGAGCGGGCCGGATTGCTGGCGGCACTCGACGGACGCCGCGTTCCGCCCGGTCCCTCCGGCTCCCCCTTTCGCGGGCGCAGCGATGTGCTGCCAACCGGGCGAAACCTTTATGCGATAGACCCGCGCGCCGTGCCTTCACGCGCGGCCCATGCCCAAGGGGTGACACTGGCAGAGGAGCTGATCCGGCGGCATCTGCAGGATCACGGCGATTATCCGCGCGGGCTGGTGGTCGATCTGTGGGGATCGGCCACGATGCGCACGGCGGGCGAGGAATTCGCCATGGCGCTGCACCTGCTGGGCGCAAAGCCGCTGTGGGACACCGCGTCCGAACGGGTAACAGGCATCGAAATCCTGCCGCTGGCGCTGCTGGACCGGCCGCGTATCGATGTGACGTTGCGGATTTCCGGCCTGTTCCGCGATGCCTTTCCTGCGCTGCCGATACTGTTTGGCCAAGCGGTGCGCGCGCTGTGTTTGCGCGATGAACCGGCGGACTGGAACCCGTTTGCAGGGCAGGCTGCGGCACCGCGCGTCTATGGCCCGGCCCCCGGCAGCTATGGACTGGGTCTTGGCGATGCAGCCGAGGTCTATACTGAAGCGGCCCGGCGCGCTGCTGGTGAGGCATGGCTGGCGGCATCGGACCATGCGTTTGACGCAGCCTCCGATGCGATCGGAACCTTTGCCGATCCTGCCGGCCTGCGCCAGCGTGTTGAAGGAGCGGACGCCTTTGTCCATCTTCAGGACTTGCCCGAAACCGATCTGCTGCTGGCCGCCGATTATGCCGCGCACGAGGCGGGCTTTGCCGCTGCCAAGGCGCTGATCGGTGGTTCGGCGGCGCTCTACCACCTCGACAATCGCGATCCGGGGCGCACCGTTGCGCGCACCCTGACCGAAGAGATCGCCCGCGTGGTCCGCGCCCGCGCGGCGCACCCAGGCTGGGTGGCGGGCATGATGCGGCACGGCTTTCGCGGGGGGGCAGAACTGGCCGCGACGCTGGACCATATGGGTGCCTTTGCGCACCTTTCAGGCAGCGTACCGCCGCATCTGTTCGACCTTTATCACGACGCGACACTGGGCCAGACCGATGTTCGCGCATTTCTTGAACGCGAGAATCCGGCTGCGCTGGCGGCGATGGAAGCCCGCTTTGCCGCGCTCCATGCCGCCGGGCTGTGGCAGACCCGGCGCAATTCCATCCTCGCCAGCCTGCCAAGGCTTGAGGACAGGGCATGAGCAGTTTTGCGGTGAAGGGCTGGTGCCCCGATGCCTGGCACCCGATGATGGCGGGCGACGGGCTGCTGGTGCGGGTAAAGCCTCGGCTTGGCCGCCTGACGCGGGCGCAAGTGCTGGGCCTGTGCGATGCCGCCGTGGTGCACGGCAATGGCCTGATCGACATGACCGCCCGCGCCAATCTCCAGCTTCGCGGGGTGCCTGAAACTGGCTGGCAGGCGCTGCTCGACCGGTTGCTGGTGCTGGATCTGGTGGACCCTGACCCTGTCATCGAACAGCGGCGCAACATTCTGGTCGCGCCGGATTGGCGGGTCGGTGATGACAGCCATCGCATTGCGGGCGCGTTGCTGACCCGGCTGGATGAGTTGCCCGATCTGCTCGGTAAAGTGGGCTTTGCCATCGATGCCGGTCAGACCTGCATTCTGGGTGGCGAGGCGGGCGATTTCCGCATTGAGCGCGGCGGCGATGGCGGTCTGATCCTGCGCGCCGATGGCCGCGCCACCGGTATGGCGGTTGCTGCTGGCAGGGAAGTGGACGCGCTGATCGCGCTCGCCCACTGGTTTGCGGCCAGCGGCGGCGCGAAAGCGGGGCGCATGGCGCGACACCGGCTGGTCCTGCCCGAATGGGCCTGTGGCGACATTCTGCCCGCGCCGTCGGCTGCTTGCATCGTGCCGGGCCTTCATGATCTGGGCCTCCGTGATGGGAGTTGGGCCTATGGCTTGCCGTTTGGCCGGATAGAGGCGCGGATACTGGCCGGGATGGTGGAAGCATCGCCCGCCGCAGCGGTGCGGATCACGCCGTGGCGTGTGCTGCTGGTGGAAGGCGCGCCTGCCGTTTGCGCCGGTGGGCTGATCGATAATCCTGCCGACCCGCTGCTGCATGTCGATGCTTGCCCCGGCGCGCCCTGCTGCCCGCAGGCCTCGGTTGAAACCCGCGATCTTGCCCGCCGCCTTGCACCGCATGTCGCCGGGCGGCTGCATGTTTCGGGCTGTGCCAAGGGCTGCGCCCGCCAGCGCGCCGCCGATGTCACGCTGACCGGCCGCGATGGCCTGTTCGATCTTTCCCTGAACGCACCCGCCGGTGCGTTGCCAGTTCGCTCTGCGCTCAGCCCAGCCGAGCTTCTCGCCCATTTCGGAGCCGCTTGATGCCCCATATCTATGAAACCGATGGCGCGGCCATCTATCGCCAGTCTTTCGCCATGATCCGCGCCGAAGCCGATCTGGCGCCCTTTTTCGCTGATGAGGAACCGGTGGCGGTGCGCATGATCCACGCCGCCGGGATGGTGGACCTTGCCGCGCATATCCGCTTCTCACCCGGCTTTGCCAGTGCGGCGCGGGCGGCGCTGGCCGCTGGCGCGCCGGTGCTGTGCGATGCGCGGATGGTGTCCGAAGGGATCACCCGTGCGCGGCTGCCTGCTGATAATCAGATCATCTGCACCCTGAATGCGCCGCAAGTGCCCGACATGGCGCGGGCAATGGGTAACACCCGCTCTGCCGCCGCACTGGAACTGTGGCGGCCGCATCTGGCAGGCGCGGTGGTGGCCATCGGCAACGCGCCAACCGCGCTGTTCCATCTGCTGAATATGCTGGAAGATCCCGATTGCCCGCGCCCTGCGGCGGTCATCGGCTGTCCGGTGGGCTTTGTCGGCGCGGCCGAATCCAAGGCCGCGTTATGGGCCGCGCCGCCGGTGCCGTGCTGCATCGTTGAAGGGCGGCTGGGCGGCAGCGCGATCACGGTTGCTGCGATCAACGCTTTGGCGAGCGGCACCGAATGAGCGCGGCCCTTTCCTGCGGGACGATCCACGGCGTGGGTTTGGGTCCGGGTGCGCCCGATCTGTTGAGCGTTCGCTCTGACCGGCTGGTGCGTGGCGCCCGCCACGTGGCCTATTTCCGCAAGGCCGGGCGACCAGGACAGGCGCGGCGGATTGTCGAAGGAATGCTGCGCCCCGACGTGATCGAAATCCCGATGGAATATCCGGTGACGACCGAGATTCCGTTATCCGACCCGCGCTACAACGACTGTCTTTCCGCTTTCTATGCCGAATGCACGCAGCGATTGGTCATGCTGGCGCAGGCAGGCGAAGACGTGGTCGTGCTGTGTGAGGGCGATCCGTTTTTCTACGGTTCATTCATGCATTTGCACACCCGGCTGGCGGGCACGGTTCCGGTGGCAGTGGTTCCGGGTATCACCGGCATGGCCGGGGCGTGGAACGCAACCGGCATCCCGATCACCTGGGGCGACGATGTGCTGACCATCGCGATGGCGACCCTGCCCGAGGATGAACTGGTGCGACGCATCCGCGATACAGATGCGCTGGTGGTGATGAAGATCGGGCGCAACCTGCCCAAACTGCGCCGCGCGGTGGCCGCTGCCGGGCGCGAGGATGCGGCATGGCTGGTCGAACATGCCGCCATGCCAGGTCAGCGGGTCACGCGGCTGATCGAGGCCGAAACGGTCACGCCCTATTTCTCGATCCTGCTGATTCACGGCCAGGGGCGCCGGCCATGAGTGCCGGGGCCATGAGCGGCTGGCTGGCCATCGCCGGTCTGGGGCCGGGCGACGAGGCGCTGATTACGCCCGAAGTCACCGCCGCTCTGGCCGGGGCAAGCGATGTCATCGGCTATATTCCCTATGTCGCCCGGATCGCCCCGCGCGCCGGGCTGACACTGCATCCGTCCGATAACCGGGTGGAGCTGGACCGGGCCGCCCATGCGCTGGAACTCGCGGCGCAGGGGCGGCGCGTGGTGGTGGTATCATCGGGCGATCCGGGCGTTTTCGCGATGGCCGCCGCCGTGTTCGAGGCGCTGGAGGCAGGCCCGGCCCACTGGCGCGATCTCGACATCCGGGTGCTGCCCGGCATCACCGCGATGCTGGCCGCCAGCGCGCGGGCGGGGGCGCCGCTGGGTCATGATTTTTGCGCGATCAATCTGTCGGACAATCTCAAGCCGTGGAATTTGATCGAAAAACGGTTGCGGCTGGCGGCAGAGGCGGACTTTGCCATGGCCTTCTACAACCCGAGGTCAAAAGCCCGGCCCGAAGGTTTCGAACGTGTGCTGGAATTGCTGCGCGAAGTGTGCGGCCCGGATCGCCCGATCTTGTTCGCCCGCGCCGTATCGACGCCCGACGAGCAATTGCGGATCGTACCGCTGGGTCAGGCCCGTGCAGACATGGCCGACATGCGGACCATGGTGATCGTCGGATCAAGCCTGACGCGGATCATCGAACGGACAAGTGGGCGAAAGCTCGGTCCGATCCTCTACACGTCGCGTTCGGCCTTGGGTTCGGCGTCATGACCCAGCCAGACCAGTACATCTTCCGGGCGATAGCATTCGGCCCGGCCCGGAACGGCAGGGCGATCAATCATCAGGACCGGCAGGCCCAGATCCCGTGCGGCGATCAGCTTGGCCTCTGCGCCTTGCCCGCCAGCGTTCTTGCACACCACCAGATCGATGGCGTGCGCCTCCATCAATGCGCTGTCGCCTGTGGCGGTGAACGGCCCGCGATCGACGATCAGGGTGTGATGGGGCAAGCCCGGCGGCTGGTCTGGCGCATCGACAAAGCGCAACAGATAATGATGCTGCGGCTGGGCAGCGAAGGCTGCCACATGCATCCGGCCCAGCGCCAGCATTACGCGGCGGGAGTGCCCGGCCAGCGCTGCCACCGCACCGTCGATGCTGGCAACGCGGGTCCAGCGGTCTCCGGCGACCGGTTGCCACGCCCGGCGGGTCAGCGCTACATGAGGCACTCCGGCCAGGCGGGCCGCCTCCACGGCATGGCTGCTCATCGTTGCGGCAAAGGGGTGGGTCGCGTCCACCAGATGAGTCACGCGGTGGTGGCGCAGATAATCGGCCAGCCCCGCCACACCGCCGAACCCGCCGACACGCACCGGCACCGGTTGAGCGCGGGGGTTTTCGGTCCGTCCGGCATAGCTGAGCGTCGTCGCAATGCCCCGCGCGCCAAGCAGGCGGGCAAGCGCGCTGGCCTCTGTCGTGCCGCCCAGCAGGAGGACGTTGGGCATGGCTGATATGGCTCCTGAAGCGTGGTTGACGATCATCGGCATTGGCGAGGACGGGCCGGACGGCCTTTCCGCCGCCGCCCGCACGGCGCTGGCGCAGGCCGGACTGGTCATGGGACCGGCACGGCACCTGTCGCTGCTGCCCGCGATTACCTGTACCATGATCGAATGGCCAGTACCCTTTGCCGATGGCATTGCCCTGCTGATGCAACATCGCGGGCAGCGGGTGGTGATGCTGGCATCGGGCGATCCGTTCTGGTTCGGGGCGGGAAGCAGTGTGGCGCGCCTGCTTGATCCGGGCGAATGGGTGGCGATCCCCGCGCCTTCCACTTTCACGCTGGCGGTTGCGCGGCTGGGCTGGCCGGTTCAGGATGTGGCCTGTCTTGGTCTCCATGCCGCGCCGTTAGATCGGCTCAAGCCCCACCTGGCACCAGGGCGGCGCGTCATTGCACTGTTGCGCGATGGCGCGGCGGTGGCCGCGCTGGCGGACTATCTGACCGGCCAAGGCTTTGGCGCGTCAGCGTTGCATGTGATGGAAGCGCTGGGCGGGCCGCGCGAACGGGTTCGCACCGCGCGCGCCGAGGGGCTGTCTTTCACCGACATCGCCCATCCGGTAGCGGCCGGGATCGAGTGTGCCGGGCATGGCCCGTCCTTGCCGCTGACGGCGGGCCGACCGGACCACTGGTTTGCGTCCGACGGGCAGTTGACCAAGCGTCCGGTACGCGCGCTGACGCTATCGGCGCTGGCCCCGTGTGCGGGTGAGCTGCTGTGGGATATTGGCGCGGGATCGGGATCGATCGGGATCGAATGGCTGCTGGCCCACCTGGCCAACCGGGCCTGTGCGATAGAGGCGGATCCGGTGCGCGCGGACCGTGTGCGGGCCAACGCCGCTGCGCTGGGCGTTGATCGGCTGAAAGTTGTCGTCGGGATTGCGCCGGATGCCCTGCCACCGGGACCATTGCCCGATGCGGTGTTCATCGGCGGTGGTTTATCGGAAGCCTTGCTGGACACGCTATGGGCACGTTTGCCCGCCGGAACGCGGCTGGTGACCAATGCGGTGACGCTGGAATCAGAAGCGCTGCTAGCCCGGTGGCATGGCCAGAAGGGCGGGAGCCTCCTGCGCATCGAACTGGCCGACGCCGCACCGCTGGGCAACCGGCACGGCTGGCGCGCGCGCTATCCGGTGGTGCAATGGAGCGTGACGCTGTGATCATCGCCGGGTTCGGCTTTCGGTCAGGCGTCGGCCTGCCTTCGCTGCGCGCGGCGTTCGCGCTGGCGGAGCAGGGGCAACCGCCGGTGACGCATCTGGCCACGGCGCAAGACAAGCTCGCAGCGCTGCTCCCTCTGGCCGAAGCGCTGGGCCTGCCGCTGATGGGCGTGGCGTCCGATGCACTGGCTGCCGTTTCCACCCCCACGCGCTCCATCGCCAGCCTGAACGCTCGTCACGTCGGCAGCGTGGCCGAAGCGTCCGCGCTTGCCGCTGCTGGCGCGGGTGCGCGCCTGCTGTCGCCGCGCCACATCTCCCCCGATCGCATGGCGACGTGCGCCATTGCTGCCAGTGTCAACCTTCAGGGAACCCCGACATGACCGTCCACTTCATTGGCGCCGGTCCCGGCGCGCCCGATCTTCTCACTTTGCGCGGACGCGATCTGATCGCGGGCAGCCCGGTGTGCCTTTATGCCGGGTCGCTGATCCCGGTCGCCGTGCTGGATCATTGCCCGCCGGGCGCCCGGATCGTGAACACCGCGCCGCTGGAACTGGACCAGATCATGGCCGAAATCGCCGCCGCCCATGCCGCCGGGCACGATGTGGCGCGGCTGCATTCGGGCGATCTTTCGGTGTGGTCTGCCATGGGCGAGCAGTTGCGCCGCCTGCGCGCGCTGGACATTCCCTTTACGATCACACCCGGCGTCCCGGCTTTCGCCGCCGCCGCCGCTGCGCTGGAGGCAGAGCTGACCCTGCCCGCGCTGGCGCAATCGCTGGTGCTGACCCGCACACCGGGCCGCGCCAGCACGATGCCGCCCGCCGAAAGCCTGGCCAACTTTGCCGTGACCGGCGCGACGCTGGCCATTCACCTTTCGGTTCACAATCTGGCGCAAGTGGTGGCGGACCTGACGCCGGCCTATGGCGCGGATTGCCCCGTCGCGGTGGTCTGGCGCGCCAGTTGGCCCGATCAGCGGATCGTGCGCGCCACGCTCGACACTATTGAACAGGCCATCGCCGGGAGCATGGAGCGCACCGCCCTGATCCTGGTCGGGCGGGTGCTGGCGGCGCAGGATTTTGCCGAAAGCAGCCTCTATGCGCCCGGTTATGATCGCCGGTTCAGGCCGCAGGATGCCACGTCACGTTTTGGCGGTGCGGCCGAATGAGCGCGCGCCACCAGACTCCGGGATTGATGATCGCCGCCCCCGCATCGGGCACAGGCAAGACCACGGTGATGCTGGGCCTGCTGCGCGCCCTGACCGAAGACGGGCTGGCGGTGCAGCCGTTCAAGAGCGGGCCGGACTATATCGACCCGGCGTTTCACCGCGCGGCGAGTGGCAGGCCGTCGTTCAATCTCGATAGCTGGGCGATGGAGGACGATCTGATCGCTGCCATTGCGGCGCAGGCCGGGGGCGCGGACATGGTGCTGGCCGAAGGGTCGATGGGGTTGTTCGATGGCGTGGCCAGCAAGGGTGCGTCGGGCAATGGTGCCAGCGCCGACATGGCCCGCCGGATGGGCTGGCCGATCGTGCTGGTGCTGGATGTGTCGGGGCAGGCGCAGTCCGCCGCCGCCACCGCGCTGGGGTTCAGCAGCCTTGATCCGGGGCTGCCATTTGCCGGGGTGATCCTGAACCGCGTGGCCAGTCCGCGTCATGAACGGCTGGTGCGCAAGGGCATGGAGGCGGTGGGCATTCCGGTGCTGGGCGCCCTGCCAAGGCGCGGCGACCTGACCCTGCCCGAACGCCATCTGGGGCTGGTTCAGGCGGTGGAGCATCCCGACCTTGATCGCGCGATTGCCGAGTTTGCAGCGTTCCTGCGCGCCCATGTCGATCTTGACGTTATTCGCCTTGCCGCTGGTGCCGCACCACAAGCCGACGGCGGCAACCTGCCTGCCCCTCCGGCCCAGCGGATCGCCATGGCGCGCGATGCGGCCTTTTCGTTCGTCTACCCGCATCTGATCGAAGGCTGGCGGCGCGCCGGGGCGGAGATCCTGCCATTCTCGCCGCTGGCCGATGAAGCGCCTGCCGCCCATGCCGATCTGGTGTGGTTGCCCGGCGGCTATCCCGAACTGCACGCCGGGACCATTGCGGCGGCTGCAACATTCCTGTCCGGCCTGCGCTGCCATGCGCAAACGCGGCCCGTGCACGGCGAATGCGGCGGCTATATGGTGCTGGGGCAGGGGTTGATCGACAAGAGCGGAGAACGGCACCGGATGGCCGGGCTGCTGGGGCTTGTCACCAGCCATGCCCAGCGCAAGATGCACCTTGGCTATCGCCATGCCGAACTGCTGGTGCCGGTATCGCGCCTTGCCGCCGGGACCAGGCTGCGCGGGCACGAGTTCCACTATTCAACCATTGCCGAACAGAGCGACGCGCCGCTGGCGCTTGTGACCGATGCCGAAGGCGCGGCGGTGGCCGAAAGCGGATCGCATCGCGGCCATGTCACCGGCAGCTATTTCCACATGATCGCGCCCGCTTCGTGCCGAGATGCCCAATGATCGACCTCCACCTGATCGGTATCGGCACTGGCAACCCCGATCACCTGACAGCGCAGGCTGTCGCGGCGATGAACCGTGCCGACCTGATCCTGTTGCCGCGCAAGGGGCAGGCCAAGTCCGATCTGATCGACCTGCGCCGGGAGATCTGCGCGCAGGTGCTGACGGGGCCAACGCGGATTGTGGAATTTGACTTGCCAGTGCGCGGCAATGGGGCCACTTATCTGGATGACGTCAACGCTTGGCATGATGCCATTGCCGATGCGTGGCGGGTGCAGATCGCCGAACATTTGCCCGGCGGTGGCAAGCTGGCGCTGCTCGTCTGGGGTGATCCCTCGCTGTATGACAGCACCTTGCGCATTGCTGACCGGCTGCGCAGCGCGGGGGTGGAAATCGCCGTGCGGGTGGTGCCGGGCATCACCAGTATTCAGGCGCTGACCGCTGCCCATGCCATGCCGTTGAACCCGCTGGCCGGCCCGGTGACGATCACCACCGGGCGGCTGCTGCGCGCCCATGGCTGGCCTGCCGGAGCCGACACGATTGTCGTGATGCTTGACAGCGGTTGCGCGTTCGAGGGGCTGCAACCGCAAGGCATCACCATCTGGTGGGGCGCTTATCTGGGCATGGCGCACGAGGCGCTGGAACAGGGCCCCCTGGCGCAAGCCGGTCCCCGGATCGCGTTGCGCCGGGCGGAACTGCGCGCGCGCCATGGCTGGATCATGGATGTCTATCTCATGCGAAGGGAATTGGCCGATGGAACCTGAAAACCAAGTAGAAGTTGCAGGCGGCGATGCCCGCCACGCCGAAAAGATGCGCAAGAAGCAGACCGCGCAGGCCAAGATCATGGCCAGCAAGACCCGCGAACAGGGCCTGCTGATCGTCCACACCGGCAAGGGCAAGGGCAAAACCAGCGCGGCGCTGGGCATGGTGGTTCGCGCCATTGGCCACGGCATGAAAGTGGGGGTGGTCCAGTTTGTCAAAGGGGCGATGAAAACGGGTGAAAAGGCCGTGTTCGATGCCTTTCCCGACAATGTCGAATTCAAGCCGATGGGCGAGGGTTTTACCTGGGACACGCAGGACCGCACACGCGATATCGCGGCCGCCCGCGCCGGCTGGGACGAGGTCAAGCGCATGATCGCCGATCCCAGCTATCACATGGTGCTGGCCGACGAACTGAACATCGTGCTGCGGTATGATTATCTGCCGGTCGATGAAGTGGTGGCGGTGCTGACCGCGCGCGACATGATGAAGCACGTTATCGTCACAGGCCGCAACGCCCCCGAGGCGCTGATCGAGGCGGCCGACCTTGTTACCGAAATGACCATGGTCAAGCATCCATTCCGCTCCGGCGTGAAGGCCCAGGCCGGCATTGAATTTTGACCGGGGATCGAGTTCTGAGCGCGGTCCCGCCTGTGTTCGGCGCGGAATTTGCGGAGCAATTCATGCAATTGCTGCGCTGGCGGCGCGATGTCCGGCATTTCGACCGCCGCGCCGTGGGCGAAGCGGACATGCGCGCGCTGCTGGCCTGTGCCTCGCTTGCGCCGTCGGTCGGCAATGCGCAGCCGTGGCGATTTGTGCGGGTGCGGACGCCTGACATCCGCGAGGCGCTGGCCGCCCATGCCGATGGGCAAAGTGCACAAGCGGCGGAGCGTTATGCCGGGCAGGCGCGGCACGATCACTACCTGTCGCTAAAGCTGCACGGCTTGCGTGAAGCGCCCGAACTGATGGCGGTGTTCTGCGATGAACTGCCCGAGGCGGGGCACGGCCTTGGCATTGCCACCATGCCTGAAATGCTGCGATATTCCTGTGTGCTGGCGATCCACAATCTCTGGCTCGCGGCACGGCTGCGCGGCATTGGCCTTGGCTGGGTGTCGATCGTTGATCCGCCTTTGGTTCAGGCCATGCTGGATGTACCCGCGCATTGGTCGCTGATCGCGCTGCTGTGCATTGGCTATCCGGCAGACACATCCGACACACCCGAACTGGAACGGCACGGTTGGCAACCGCGTGAACCGTGGAGCGACCGGGTGTTCGAACGATGATTTTCAATCAAAGGACCAGAAAACCATGCTGATACCCGTGGAGGACGGCCCCGCTATCGTGGCCTGCAACACTTGCCGCCATAGCGCCGATGCGCGTGAGGACTCCGCCGGGACGCGCGGCGGCGCGCAACTGGTGGCGGCGCTGCGACAGGTACAGGAGAGCGACGCGCGCTATGCCGGGGTGGCGGTGCAGGAGATGCCGTGCCTGTTCGCCTGCACCGATTTCTGCACAATCCACCTGCGCGCGCCCGGCAAGGTCGGCTATGTTCTGGGCCGGTTCACGCCGGACGAGGACGCCGCCACCGCCATTCTGGACTATGCGGTCCACTATGCCGCCAGCGAACATGGCCGGGTGCCGTTCAAGCAATGGCCGCAAGGCGTGAAGGGGCATTTCATAACCCGCACCCCGCCGCAGGGCTTCGTTGCGGAATGAGCCGGTTTGCGTCCCTTGCCGCCTTTGAAGCGGCGCTTGAGCGTTTGCCTGTGGCCGATGCGGACGCCATCACCGCTGCGCGGGCGCGGCAGGCCAGCCTGACCAAGCCCGCCGGATCGCTGGGGCGACTGGAAGACATCGCGGTGTTTATGGCCGGATGGCAGGGCACGGCGCAGCCGGTGATCGAACAGGGCCGCGCGGCGATCTTTGCCGGGAATCATGGCTTCGTTGTCCACGGGGTCAGCGCCTTTCCCGCCAGCGTGACTGCCGCGATGGTCGGCAATTTCGCTGCCGGAGGTGCCGCCATCAACGCACTGGCCGGGGCCGCCGGACTTGATCTGCGGGTCATCGCACTCGATCTGGACCGGCCCACGGCGGACTTCACCATCGCTGCGGCAATGGACGAGACGGAGTGCCTTGCTGCACTTGCTGCCGGAGCGGCGGTGGTGGAGCCGGGGCTGCACCTGCTGGTCGTTGGCGAAATGGGCATTGGCAATTCAACCGCCGCCGCCGCGCTTTGCGCGCGCAGTTATGGCGGCAGTCCCGCGCAATGGGCCGGGCCGGGAACGGGCGTTGATGCGGGCGGAATTGCGCGCAAGGTAGCCGTGGTAGAGCGGGCGCTGGCCTTTCATGCCGATGCGCCGGACACCCCGTTTGAAATCCTGCGCCGGTTGGGCGGGCGCGAAATCGCAGGCGTTGCCGGGGCCGTGCTGGAGGCGCGCCGTCTGCGCATCCCGGTGGTGCTGGACGGGTTCATCAGTTGCGCCGCACTGGCGCCGCTGGCCGCCGCCGTTCCGGCGATCACCGATCATTGTCTGGCGGGCCATTGTTCGGCTGAACCGGGGCATATCCGCTTGCTGGAGCATCTGGGCCTTGATCCCCTGCTGTCGCTGGGGATGCGATTGGGCGAAGGCAGCGGCGCGGCGCTGGCCGTGTCGGTAATCCGGGCAGCGCTGGCCACGCACAACGGCATGGCCACTTTTGCGCAGGCCGGGGTGGCAGACGGCCTGTGAGCAGCTTTCCCCTTTATCTCCTGCGCCACGGTGAACCGGAAGGCGCGGGGCGGCTGATTGGTCTTACCGATGCGCCGCCTATTGCCGCCGGTATCGCGGCCTGCGCCGATCAGGCGCGGAATCTGGCGGCTGAAGTGCTGATCGCTTCCGACCTGTCGCGGGCGCGTTTGGCGGGCGAGGCCATTGCCCTTGCGACCGGTGTGCCGCTGTCAATCGATCCGCGCTGGCGCGAACTGGACTTTGGCGCATGGGACGGGATGGCTCCCGGCGATGTAGAAGGCGCGGCACTGGCGCGGTTCTGGGACGATCCCGATGGCCATGCGCCGCCCGGTGGAGAACGCTGGTCGGCGCTGGTGGAACGAGTATCCAGCGCCCTTGGCGATCTGGCCGCGCGGCCGACGCTGATCGTCACGCATGGAGGCGCGATGCGGGCGGCGCTGGCGGTGTTGTGCGGGTTTGACATGCACCAGACGTGGGCCGTTGACCTGCCCTACAATTGCCTGCTGACGTTGCGCGTCTGGCCCGGAGCAACCCCCACGGCACAGATCGCGGGGCTTTATCCGTGAGGGGCTTCATCATCGCCCTGCAATTCCTGACGCGGCTGCCTATGCCAGCTCCACTGCGGACAATCGTCGTGGATGATGCCGCGTTTGCCCGGTCGATGCGCTGGTTTCCCGCTGTAGGCCTGGTTATTGGTGCAGCGGTTGCGGGAGCCGCATGGGCAGGCGCGCTGGTCGATCACCGGCTGGGCGCATTAGCCGCACTGATCGTCTGGGTGGGCGTGACCGGCGCGCTGCACCTTGATGGCCTGGCCGACCTCGCCGATGCCAGCGGCGCGGCGCATAAAGATCGCGAGCGGCTGCTGGCCGTTCTGGCCGATCCCCATGTCGGCAGCTTCGGCGTTGTCGCGATTGTGCTCCAACTGCTGAGCAAGTTGGTGCTGCTGGATATGCTGGTGGATGCACGGGCGTTTGGCGCGCTGGTACTGGTGCCGTTTGCCGCGCGCATCGGCCCGCTGGTGTGGACATGGTGGCTGATGCCGCTGCATCAGGGGCTGGCGGCTCGATTCCGTTCCGCCATCGGCCCGATCGATCTTGCGGGCTGGGCGGCCGCGCTGGCAGCGGCGGCGTGGTTCACTCCGGCGCTGCTTGTCACACCATTGCTCGTTCTGTGGTGGGGGTGGCACGTGCGCCGCGCGTTGGGCGGGATTTCCGGCGATGGCCATGGTGCAGGCATCGAGTTGATCGAAACCGGCTTGCTGCTGAGCGTGGCAATCACGGGCCTATGGATACACACGACATGAACAGCTTCAGTTTTCACGGCGGCAGGTTGGCCGATGCCATGGCGCAGTTCGGCATGGGCAAGGCGCCGTGGATCGACCTGTCCACCGGCATCAATCCGCATGGCTGGCCCGGCGCGGACAATCTGGCAGTGGACTGGCAGGCGCTGCCCGACACCGGCGCGCTGAACGATCTGGAGGCCGCTGCCGCCGCCTGTTTCGGCACTGACCCAGCCCATGTCTGTGCCGTACCAGGCACGGAGATCGGCCTGCGGATGCTGGGTGACATCCTGCCCGGCGCTGCCATCCACGCCCAGCCCAGCTATCGCACCCATGGCGAAATGATTCCCCGCAGCCGCCCCGTAGCCCTGACCGAGCTGACCGGAACGGAGGAGGCGACCATCATCCTTGCCAATCCCAATAACCCCGATGGCCGGATCATGTCGCCTGCCACCCTGCTTGGCTGGCTGGCGGCGCGGCGCGACAGCGCAGCGTGGCTGGTCGTGGACGAAGCCTTTGCCGATGCCGCCCCGCACAGCAGCCTTGCCGCCCATGTGCAGGACGGACAGCGGCTGATTATCTTCCGCTCGTTCGGCAAATTCTTCGGGCTGGCCGGGGTGCGGCTCGGCTTTGTGCTGGGACCGCGCGCGCTGATCGCGCAATATCGGCAGCGGCTGGGCAGTTGGCCGCTATCGGCAGCGGCGCTGGCCATCGGCACAGCGGCATATCAGGATGTGGACTGGACAGCCGCCATGCGGATGGCCTTGCGTGAACAGGCGGATGCGCTGGACGCGGTGCTGGCGCGGCGGGGCTACAGCGCGATAGGTGCTTGCCCGCTGTTCCGGCTGATCGAAACGGACGATGCCGCCGCGCTGTTCGAACGCCTTGCGCGCCATTCCATCCTGACGCGGCCGTTCGATTACGATCCGCGCTGGCTGCGCCTGGGCCTGCCCGCCGACCGACAGGCGCTGGATCGCCTTGATGCGGCGCTGGCTGATGATTGATCTGACTGCTTTCCTGGCCTTGGTGCTCGACGCGGCAGTGGGCTGGCCTCAGCCGCTGTATCGCCGGATCGGCCATCCTGTGGGCATCTTTGCGCGGATTATCGCCGCGCTGGAACGGCGCTGGAATGTCCCCTCGCGTTCCGATGGACAGCGGCGCATGGCCGGGGCGGTCACCGTCCTGATCCTGCTGGGTATGGCGGGCGGTGCGGGCTGGGTGCTGCAAAGTCTGCTCGTGGCAATCGCCGGGCCTTGGGCCTGGCCCCTGATCGCTGTGCTGGCCTGGCCGGGTCTGGCGCAGCGCAGCCTGTACGACCACGTCCGCCTCGTTGCCGATGCGCTGGAGCGGCAGGATCTGCCAGCCGCGCGCGCCACAGTCGGCATGATCGTTGGCCGCGATACAGCCGCGCTTGATGACGCGGGTGTTGCCCGCGCGGCGATCGAGAGTCTGGCGGAAAGTTTCTGCGACGGGGTGGTCGCGCCGTTGTTCTGGCTGCTGGTGCTGGGGCTGCCCGGTATCTGGGCCTATAAAGCGATCAACACCGCCGACAGCATGATTGGGCACCGCGAGGAGCGATGGCGCGCCTATGGTTGGGCTGCGGCCCGCACCGACGATGCGATGAACCTCATTCCAGCGCGCCTGTCGGGATTGCTGATCTGCCTGTGCGGCGGGGGTGGCTGGCGGATATTGTGGCGCGATGCGTCCAGGCACGCCTCGCCCAATGCGGGCTGGCCCGAGGCCGCGATGGCTGGGGCGCTGGGGCTGCGCCTGGCTGGGCCAATCGCTTATGACGGGATTCTTTCGGACAAGCTCTGGATTGGGGAGGGAGACCGCCCGGCCCGGACAGAGGATATTTGGCGCGGATTGGGCATCTACGCCCGTGCATGTCTGTGCCTGTGGTTCATGGCGGCCGGTATTGCAGGAGGTGCAGCATGGGCGCTATAATGCTTCAGGGCACCGGCTCTGATGTGGGCAAATCCGTGCTGGTGGCGGGGCTGTGCCGCGCCCTGGTGCAGCGGGGTTTGCGGGTCTTGCCGTTCAAGCCGCAGAACATGTCGAACAATGCTGCCGTCACCAGCGATGGCGGCGAGATCGGCCGGGCGCAGGCCTTGCAGGCAATCGCCTGCAAGGTGGAGCCGCATACCGACATGAATCCGGTGCTGCTGAAACCGCAGGCCGACCGCACATCGCAACTGATCGTGCATGGTCGGGTGCGCGGCACATTGGGCGCGGGCAATTTTCGGCAGGCACGGGGCGCGCTGCTCGGCGAAGTTCTGGCCAGCTATAACCGGCTCCGCCGGGCGTGCGACATCGTCGTTGTCGAGGGTGCCGGCTCTCCTGCGGAAATCAACCTGCGCGCTGGCGACATCGCCAATATGGGCTTTGCGCGAGCGGCAGGCGTGCCCGTCGTGCTGGTCGGCGATATTGATCGCGGCGGAGTCATTGCCGCCATCGTTGGCACGAGAACGATCATCGACCCCGCCGACACGGCGATGATCCAGGGTTTCATCATCAACAAGTTTCGGGGGGATCCCGCCCTGTTCGCCGATGGCTACGCCCAGATCGAAAGCCTCTCAGGCTGGCGCGGCTTCGGCGTTGTCCCATGGTTGAGCGCGGCGGCGCGGCTCCCCAGCGAGGATGCCGTGGTGCTGGAGAGCGGCAAGGCGCGGGCTGAAAGCCGCAAGCTGATCGCCTGTCCGATCCTGCCGCGCATATCTAATTTCGATGACCTCGATCCGCTGAAGCTCGAACATGGTGTGGACCTGCACATGGTTCCGCCCGGCCAGCCGATCCCGGCAGAGGCCGCACTCATCATCCTGCCCGGGTCAAAGTCGACAATCGCCGATCTGGCCGCTCTGCGTGCAGAGGGCTGGGACATCGATATTTTTGCGCATCACCGGCGCGGCGGGCTGATCCTTGGGCTTTGCGGTGGTTACCAGATGCTCGGCAAAAGCATCGCCGATCCCGATGGGTTTGAAGGTTCGGCCAGCGCTGCCAGCGGCCTTGGCCTGCTTGATGTTGAAACGACCTTGCACGCGCACAAGGCGTTGCGTCCGGTCAGCGGGCTGGCGATGGGCGCGCCATTCCAGGGATATGAAATGCACATGGGGCAAACCAACGGGCCGGATACGGAACAGCCCTTCGCCGTTTTCGCCGATGGCCGCCGCGATGGCGCGATAAATGCGGGCGGCACGGTGTTTGGTTCCTATGTCCACGGCCTGCTGGCTGATGCGGAGCTGCGCCGGGCGCTGCTGTCGCGCATGGATGTAGAAGCCGGGGGCGTGGACTATGGCGCCTCTGTCGAGGCGGCGCTGGACGAGATCGCAGCCGCGCTTGAGGAGCATCTCGATATTGACGCGCTGGTGGCGCTGGCCATGGCGGAGAGACCCGCTTCCGTCCCGGCGGGAGACAGCGCATGAGCAGCGCCTTGTCCCACTTGCTGGTGCTGGGCGGCGCGCGTTCGGGCAAGAGCCGCTATGCGCAAGGCAGGGCAGAGGCCCTGGCGGGTGAACTGATCTATCTGGCCTCAGCCCAGGCCTTCGATGACGAGATGCGCGAGCGGATTGCCCTGCACCGTGCCGATCGTGGGCCGCGCTGGTCAACCGTCGAGGCCCCCCTGGAACTGGCGGAGGCGATCACGGTATATAGCACGCCCGAGACGGTGGTGCTGGTCGATTGCCTGACGCTGTGGGCTTCGAACCTGATGCTGGCGGAACGCGATACGGCTGCCGCTACGGAAGGACTGACGCGCTCGCTTTCAGCCGCACGGGGGCCGGTCATTCTGGTCGCCAACGAAGTGGGTCTGGGCATTGTACCCGACAACGCCCTTGCCAGAAGGTTTCGCGATGTTGCGGGCCGCATCAATCAGGAAATAGCGGCATTGGTTGAAGAGGCAGTCATAATGTTCGCCGGCCTTCCCTTGACGCTGAAACCTAAAGGATGAGCGGCTAGCCATACCACTTGCCACTGTGCAACTCGTGGGGGCAGGTGGTATGGAGCAAAGCCAGATCCAGCGTGTCGGTGAGGCCGCCGGCCATCATTGTGGTGCACAGCTGCCACTAGATGATGTAGCGGGAATAACGGTGTCTGCGGCTCGCTGATTAGCGACTACGCCTTCGGACGCGGGGATCCCCGACCGCAGAGGTAATCACCGAAGTGCGCCAGTGCTCGACTGTCGACCGGTTTTGACAGCCTGGCCCGTTTTTTGTCCCGGTGTTGACACCTGAGCCGGAAACCTTTTGCCCCAGACCCCCATCCGCCCCATCTCACGCTAGCTAAGGCGGGTTGCGGCGAAGCCTGCCGTTTGAGCGGCGCACGTCGAACGGCAGCATTGTCCCAATTCCGGCTGGGCGTTAGGCGTTCAAGAGTCTCGTCAGCCTCTTCCCGCAAAAGCGCCTTTGATGACCTTGCCTCCCTCCCGGATCGTATCGAGGTAGTCGCTCCACCATTGCGCCATACGCACCCGCTCATCCCAGTGCTTGCCGCGGTGATAGACGCCGCGAACCGCATTGCTGTCACCGTGCGCCAGTCCACGTTCAATTGCGTCCGGGTTCCAGAGGCCGCTTTCATTCAGCATGGTGGAGGCGGTTGCCCGCAGCCCATGAGCGGTGACCTCATCCTTGGTGAAGCCCATCCGGCGAAAGGCGGCATTCAAGGTGTTTTCGCTCATCGGTCGAACAGACGCACGGGCCGAGGGGAACACATACCCTTCGGCACCGACCATCTCGGCGAGCTCTTTCAGGTAGCCAATTACCTGCTTCGAAAGCGGCACGGCATGAGGGCGCCGCGACTTCATCTTGCCTTCAGGGATCCTCCACACACCTTCTTCCAAGTCGATCTCCTTCCACTCGGCGTGCCGTAGCTCGCCAGGCCGGACAAAAACGTGGGGAGCGATCAGAAGGGCATATCGGGTGATGAAGTTGCCAGTGTAGTCCTGGATCGCTCGCAGAAGCCCGCCAAGCTCCTTGGGCTCGAGAATCGCTGCGTAGTGCTTTGCCTTTGGCGTGATCAGCGCTCCGCGGAGCATGGACGTCGGGTCGCCTTTGCAGCGCGTGGTGGCAACGCCATACCGGAATACGCGGCTCGCAAATGATCGGGTCTTCTTCGCTGTCTCGTGCTTGCCCTTCGCCTCAAGGCGCTTGAGGGGGGCGAGCACTTCGAACGGCTCAATGTCATCGATTGGCCGGCTGCCAATGGCATCCACCAGCTGCTCGAGGAAGAAGTTGGCCTTCACGATGGTGGCATCTGCCCTGCCACTCTGCACCATCATCTGATCGATGTACTCACGCGCCACAGCTTCAAAGGTCTGGGCTGAGAGGAATTCGGCGCGAATCTTCTCCTTGCGCTTCTCCATTGCCGGGTCACCGCCGGATGCGATCTTGTGCCGCGCCTCATAGGCTGTCTGCCTCGCCTGCTTGAGGCTGATCTCGGGGTAGGCGCCGATCGAGAGCTTCTTTTCGACCGGGCCGATCCGGTAGCGGAAACGCCAGAGCTTGCCGCCTGCTGGGGAGACCTCGATGTACAATCCGCGGTCGTCAGCAACCTTGTAGGGCTTGTCCTTTGGCTTGAGTGCTCGAAGCCGAGTCTCGGTCAGCGGCATGTGCGGGCCTTTTCCCGATGTGGTTTTCGCAAAGGCCCGCAAAAGGCCCGCAAAAATGTGCGGAACCCCCGAGAAAAGGTGGGACGATCCGGCACGATCCAAGGGCCAATTCCCTTGGATTTCTGCGGACTTAATACACTTTTTGAGATGTTCCGAGAAGAACAAATGGTGCCCAGAAGAGGACTCGAACCTCCACGACCTTGCGATCGCCAGCACCTGAAGCTGGTGCGTCTACCAATTCCGCCATCTGGGCACGGGGTAGGCGAGCGCCTCTACGGGGGCGTCCGGGGGCTGTCAACCGCGAAGCCCGGCAAATTCGTGCGCGCGTTCGATTTTTTCACACGCGCCCTTCAACGCTGCTGACGGATGCCGAGGACCAGCGCCCCGCCGGCCAGCGTGAGGGCGGCGAGCAGGAGCATGATCGGGCCGAAATCGCGCGGCGTCGACAGCGCCCAGGCGAGCGCGGGGCCGATCAGCGCGGGGAGGGTGTTGGTCAGGTTGATGAGGCCCAGATCGCGACCGCGATGGTCCGCGCTGGGCAGCAACTGCATTGCGAAGCCGGAATGAATCGACAGGAACACCGACGAGCCCATGGCATAGAGGGCGAAGGCAGCAGCGGCGGTGGTCCAGTCACGCGCCAGCGCAAGGCCCAGCAGGCCGAGCGCCGCGAGCAGCGCGGCGACGACCAGAAACGGCTTGCGGCGCCCGATGCGGTCGGACCAGCGGCCGAGCAGGACCGCGATCGGCAGCGGCAGGAGGTAGGCGATCGTCATCAGCTGGCCGATCGGACCGACCTGTTTGGCGGCGGATATCTCGGGAGCGATGCTCACGAAATAATAGACGAGGTAGAGCGACAGGACATTGCCCGCAATCTGCACCAGCAGCCGCGCGAGCCAGGCAACGGCCAGATCGCGGCCGGCAAGGCGTGGCGGTGTGGTCGAGACAACCGCACCGGCCTCCACCGACGGCACGCGTAGCAACGGCACGATGCAGAGCAGCACCATGACGAGGATGAAGGCCAGCTGTGCGCCGTCGCCGGGCAGGGCGAGGGCGATCATCGCCGCGCCCACCGCCGACGCCAGCGGCGAGCCCAGTGCAATCAGGCCGCCCGCCAGCCCCATCTGCGTCCCCGGTACTTCGTCCGCCATGATCGCGAACAGTGGGGCGAGCAGTGCGTTGACCGCGACCTGGAACAGGATCACCGCGAGGATGATCGTCACGGGGGTCCGCGCGAGCGCAACGACCGCGAAGGACAAGGCAAGCAGCACCAGCCCGATGACCACCCAGGATCGCCGCCCACCACCGCGCGCGCGCGTCCGGTCGCTTGCCCATCCAAAGCCGATGTTGGACAGGCTGGCGGCGACGGCTCCCGCGATCACCGTCGCGGTGAACAGGCCGATCCGCGCTTCGCCCGCAATCTCCGCGATCCTGACCGGCAGCAACAGGCTGAGCAGGGGCAAGAAGGCGATCACGCCCCCGGCATTGGCGAGCGCGACCAGCAGGATGAAGCCCATCCCGCGCCGCGCCCCGCCGCCTGTCGCCTGATCGCCCGTCACCCGCTCCACCAGATCGGGCGCGCTGGAGGCCGCCCGTTTTCCGATGGCTAGGGCTTCATCGTCGCCGCGTCGAGCGTCGTGGCGAGCGTCATCGACCGGTCCGTCGCATCGCGGGCGATCGCGACGCGATAGCTGCCCCCCGCGATCCGCCAGCCGGGCAGGCTGGTGTCGTAATCGGCGAGGATGCGCGGCTCGGCAGTCAGCGTCACGCGGCGCGATTCGCCGGGGTTCAGCGTCACGCGCTGGAACCCGGCAAGGCGCATCGGCTTGCCCGATCCGTCGCGGGTCACATAAAGCTGCGGCACGTCCGCCCCGGCGCGCTGGCCAGTGTTGGTGACGGTGAAGCTGACGGTCAGCTTTTTCCCTCCCGTGACCTGCGGCTGGGCATAGGCGAAGCTGGTGTAGCTCAGGCCATGGCCGAAGGCGAAGAGCGGCTTGCTGCCCTGCCGCTCATACCAGCGATAGCCGACGTCGCTCCCCTCCTGATATTTGACCGGGAAGGTCTTCAAGCTGAAATCGCCGCCCGCCGCCGGGTTCGACGCGGCATCGCGCTCAAGGCCGGTGAGCAGGTCGAGCCCGACCGGGGTGGGGCGTGGTGCCTGCGCCTCGCGGACGGGGAAGGTGATCGGCAGGCGGCCCGACGGATTCACCTTGCCGGTCAGGATATTGGCGATTGCCTCGCCCCCGCGCTGGCCGGGATACCAGGCCTGCACCACCGCCGGGACCTGCGTGATCCACGGCATCGTCACCGGACCGCCGGTGGTGAGCACGACGACGGTCTTGGGCTGTGCCCGCGACACCGCGCCGATCAGCGCGTCCTGATGATCCGGCAGGCGCAGGTTCGGCACATCGTCCGCCTCGGTCGTCCATTGCGTTGCGAAGACAATGACGATGTCGGCTTTGGCTGCGGCTTCAAGCGTCGCGTTCAGGTTGCGGCCGTCGGTGAAGTCGACTTGCGCGCCCGGTGCCGCCTTGCGCAGCGCGGCGACGGGCGACGAGGCATGGTAGGTGATCCGTGCGAACGAGGCCGAGCCGCCATAGGCCAGCGGAATCTCGATCGGGGCGCCGCCGACCGAGCGGACCTGGCTGGAGCCACCGCCGGACAGGACGCCGACATCCGCGCCGCCGCCGACGACCAGGATCTTCTTCGCGCTCGCCGCCAGCGGCAGGATGCCGCCGTCATTCTTGAGCAGGACGATGCCCGCCTCGGCGGCACGTTGCGCGACATCGGCATTGGCGGCGTAATCGATCGGTTGCGCGGCGGAGGGCATCGGCGTGTCGAACGCGCCGGTCAGGATCAGGCCGGTCAGATAGCGCGCAACCATGTCGTTGAGGCGCGCCATCGGCACCTCGCCCTTCTCAACCGCGGCCTTGAGCGGTGCGTCGAAGAACATCGCCTTGTCCAGCTCCTGACCCGATTGCTGGTCGAGTCCGGCATTGGCCGCCTTCACGGTGGTGTGAACGCCGCCCCAATCGCTCATCACCCAGCCAGGGTAATTCCAGTCGCGCTTGAGCACCGTGTTGAGCAGGAAGGCATTTTCCGACGCCCAATGGCCGTTGACCTTGTTATACGCGGCCATCACCGATCCGGGCTTGCCCTTTTCGATCGCGATCTGGAAGGCGAGCAGGTCGCTTTCGCGCAGCGCTGCCTCGTCGATCTGCGCGTCGAGGACCATGCGGCCCGTCTCCTGCGCGTTGAGCGCGAAATGCTTGATCGTGGAGACGATGCGGTTCGACTGGACGCCCGCGATATGCGCGCCGGCCAGCTCGCCGGCGAGCAGCGGGTCTTCGCCCAGATATTCGAAGTTGCGCCCGCCCCATGGGTCGCGCGTCAGATTGACGCCGCCGGCAAGCAGGACGTTGAAGCGCTTGGCGCGCGCCTCCGCCCCGATCATCGCGCCGCCCGCGCGGGCGATCTCGGGGTCGAAGCTGGCGGCGGTCGCGAGGCTGGAGGGCAGGGCGGTGGCGACATCGCCCTTGCGCTGCTCCACCTGGTTGGCGACGCCGAGCGAGGCATCGCTTTCGCGCACGAGTGGAATCCCGACGCGCGGCACGCCGTCGATATGTCCGGCCGACGGGATCAGCTCTTCCTGAGTCTTGCCCCCGGCCATGGGCGGGAACAGGCCGTGGACCAGCATGATCTTTTCGTCGAGCGTCAGCTTCGCGACGATCGCGTCAGCGCGGGCGCGCGCCTGCTTTGCCGAAACAGGCGTGACGGCGGTGGATTTCGGGGCTTGCTGCGCGACGCTGGCACTGGTTGCAACTGCGCCAATGGCGGCCGCAGACATGAGTGCGGCGATCAGTTTCGACATCGAGCTTCCCCTCCGGAATAGTGCGCCGGACGTTCCTCGCCCCGCTGTTCGACACGCAGACAGCATAGATTGAGAACGTTCACAATAGCAGATTTGCGCGTTTTCAATGGCTGAATGGCATGGCTGCGGGCGCTTGACAACGTTGTACAACGGGTTCAAGTGAACGTTCTCAACTTGAGCGCGAATGGCGCGCCGAACGGGGAGGATTGGGAAATGCGTGACCTTAAGGCACGCGCGCTTTCGCGACTGGTGATCGGCGTTTCGACGCTGGCCATTGCGACCGCGCCGGCATTTGCACAAGAAACTGACACTGCGGCACCGGCCGATGAGGCCGAGGAAATCGTCGTCACCGGCATCCGCGCCAGCCTTCAGGCTGCGGTCGACATCAAGCGCGACGCGCAGGGCGTGGTCGACGCGATTTCGGCTGAGGATATCGGCAAGTTCCCCGACACCAACCTCGCCGAATCGCTTCAGCGCATCACCGGCGTGTCGATCGACCGTTCGAACGGCGAAGGCTCGACCGTCACCGTGCGCGGCTTTGGTCCCGAGTATAACCTCGTCACGCTGAACGGTCGCCAGATGCCGACCTCGACGCTGGGCGACGGTGCCAGCGCGCCGGCCTCGCGTTCGTTCGACTTCGCCAACCTCGCCTCGGAAGGCATTTCGGCGGTCGAGGTCTACAAGACCGGCCGCGCCGCCGTCGCCTCGGGCGGGATCGGTTCGACGATCAACATCAAGACGCCGCGTCCGCTCGATCGTCCGGGCATGCGCGGGTCGGTCTCGGTCAAGGGCGTGCTCGACACGTCGCTGAACGAAGGCAATGAGATCACGCCGGAAGTGTCGGGCGTGTTCAGCACCACCTTCGGCAATGAGGATCAGTTCGGTATCCTCGTCTCGGGCGTCTATCAGAAGCGCAAGGCGAGCGTGAACACCGGCTCGGTCGGGTTCGGCAACTCGTTCCTGGGTAACGAGAATGACTGGGGTACGCTCGGGCCGGAGGGGTCGAACGTCATCAACCGCCCCGGCGCGAACGAAGTCTATGAGGTCCCGCAGAGCGCGGCCTACAACCTCACCGACATCGATCGGGAGCGCATCAACGGCCAGGTCGTCCTGCAGGTCCGCCCAGCGGATTCGCTCACCGCGACGTTCGACTTCACCTATTCGCGCAACCGCGTCGAAGCACGCGACAGCAGCGTCGGCATCTGGTTCAACTTCGGCGATACCTCGTCCGAATGGACCGACGGCCCGGCGGCAGGTCCGGTCTTCTACACCGAGCGGTTCGGCCCCGGTAAGGACCTGTCCTACAGCGGCTCGCTGACCGCGAACGAATCCGAGAACAAGTCGTTTGGCGCCAACCTGAAGTGGGAAGCACCGGGCGGCGTGACCATCACGCTCGACGCGCATCATTCGACCGCGGAATCGAAGCCGACCAACAAATACGGCACCAGCACCTCGGTCGGTTCGGCGGTGTTCGGCGTCGCGTCGCAGACGGTCGACTTCACCAACGAACTGCCCGTGATCTCGGTGGTGATGCAGCCGGGGATCGACGCGCTCAACCCGGCGCTGATCACCGCGACCGGCAACTCGTTCCGCAACGCGTATTTCAAGGACGAGATCAATCAGGTGCAGCTCAATGGTCGCTACGACCATGACGGCGATTTCCTCGACTCGATCGACTTCGGCTTCTCCTATGTCGAGAACAAGGTGCGCTCGGCCTATGGCTTCGTTCAGAACGATACCTGGGGCGGCCTCGGCACCGCGGCGGACCTGCCCGACGATCTGTTCACCCGCGTCAGCCTGCCCGACAAGTTCCCGGGCCTGACCGGTTCGGACGCCGGCATCATTCCCGCCTATTACCGGTTCGATTTCGAGCGGATGGTGGGCATCCTCAACAGCCGCTTCGGCGTCTGCGGCGGGGACAATGATTGCCTTGCTCCGTACGAAACCGATCGCCGGATTCAGGAAAAGACGATCTCGCCGTTCATCCAGGTGAACACCAAGTTCGAGGTTGGCGCGGGCGACGCGCACCTGATCGCCGGTGTCCGCTATGACCAGACCACGGTCGCATCGGCATCGCTGACGCCGATCCCGGTCGGCACGTCGTGGAACGCGGCGGGTGAGTTCAACATCAACTACGGCACCGCCAGCGACTTCCTGACCACCAAGGGCAGCTATCAGAACTGGCTTCCGGCGGTCGATTTCGACATCGAGCCGATCGAGAACGTCAAGTTCCGTGCGTCGTACAGCCACACCATCACCCGCGCCGACTATAACAGTCTGCAGGGCGGCCTGACGCTCAACCGTCAGTTCGGCATCGCAGGTGGCGGCGGGCTTCAGGGCAACCCGAACCTGGTGCCGTTCCTGTCGCGCAACATCGACGTGTCGCTGGAATGGTATTACGCCCCCGCCAGCTACGTTTCGGCCGGCTATTTCCGCAAGAAGGTGAAGAACTTCATCAACTCGCAGGAAGTCGAGCGTTCGGCATTCGATCTGCGCAATCCGGCCGATGGTCCGCGCTTCCGCGCGGCTCAGGCGGCGCTGGGCGGCACGACCGACGTCTCGCGCATCCGCGACTATATCCTGCGCAACTTCAGCGGGGTTGAGGTCACACGCGACGCGATGGGCAACCCGATCCTCGACGTGAACGGTTACTATCAAGGCCGCATCTTCGGCCTGCCCGAGGACGGTCTGGTCGACTTCCGCGTCGGCACGCCGTTCAACTCGGACCAGACGGCGACGCTCTATGGCTTCGAATTCGCGATCCAGCATGCCTTCTGGGACACCGGCTTCGGTGCGCAGCTGAACTACACGATCGTGCGTGGCGACGCCGAGTTCGACAATGCCGCCAACCCCAATATCGGCCAGTTCGCGCTGGCGGGGCTGAGCGACAGCGCGAACGCGGTCGTCTATTACGACAAGGGCGGGCTGCAGGCGCGTGTCGCGTATAACTGGCGCGACAAATTCTACGCCGGCGGCAACCCGAACCCGACCTATGTCGAAGCCTATGGCCAGTTCGATGCCAGCATCAGCTATGAGTTCATTCCCGGACTCACCGCCTATGTCGAAGGCATCAACCTGACCGGCGAGGGGCGCCGCGGTCACCGCCGTAACGAGAATATGGTGACCTTCGCCCAGCCCGGTTTCGCCCGCTACATGGGCGGCGTCCGCTTCAACTTCTGACCTCCCCCCCAAGGCCACCCTCGTGCATTCGAGGGTGGCCCTTTTTTCATCGGGGATGCACAAGTCGGGGCGTCACTGAAGCAAACGGAACATAGGGTGGAGCAGCAAGCGGTCCGGATCGTCGTCGTCGGTGGGGGAACCGCCGGATGGCTGTCGGCATGTTGGCTCGCTGCGCGCGTGCCCGGCGCAACCATCACCCTAGTCGAATCTCCCGATGTCGCGACGATCGGGGTGGGTGAGGGTACCTGGCCGACGATGCGCCGCACGCTGCAGGCGATCGGGCTGGACGAGGCGGAGTTCCTGACCGCCTGTGACGCATCGTTCAAACAGGGGTCGCGCTTTATCGGCTGGGCGACCGGTGCGCCCGGCGACAGCTATTACCACCCCTTCACACCGCCGGTCGATGCAGACGCCCGCGCGCTGGTGCGTGGCTGGCGCGATGCCGCCGGGGATCAGGCGTTCGCGCCCGCCGTGTCGGTGCAGCCGCGCATCTGCGACCTCGACCTTGCCCCGCGCCAGCGGGCGATGTCGGGCTATGCCGGCGCGCTCAACTATGCCTATCACCTCGACGCGGCGAAGCTGGCCGCATTGCTGGCCCGGCACGGCGTCGACAAGCTTTGCGTTCAGCATGTCCGCGCGCATGTCACCGGGGTGGAAGCCGACACTGCTGGCGATCTGCGTGCGGTGCTGACGCGCGAGCAGGGCGCGATTGCCGGCGACCTGTTCATCGACTGCACCGGCCATGCCGCGCTGCTGATCGACGGGCATTTCGGTGTGCCCTTCATCGATCGCGGCGATGTGCTGTTCAACGATCGCGCGCTCGCGGTGCAGGTGCCGGTCGACCCCGCCAGTCCGATCCGGTCACAGACCGACGCGACCGCGCATGATGCGGGCTGGATCTGGGACATCGGCCTGCCCACCCGGCGCGGCGTGGGCTGCGTCTACTCCTCTGCCTTTATCGAAGATGATGCGGCGGCGGCAACGCTGGCCCGCTATCTCGGGCGCGATCCGGCCGATCTCGACGCCCGCGCGCTCCGCTTCCGCTCCGGCCATCGCGCCGAGTTCTGGAAGCGCAATTGCGTCGCGATCGGCCTCTCGGCGGGGTTCCTGGAGCCGCTTGAGGCATCGGCGATCGTGCTGATCGAATTGTCGCTGGGCGCGCTGATCGACGGATTCCCCGCCGACCGCGCGGCGATGGACATTCAGGCGCGCCGCTTCAACGCGCTGTTCCGCTATCGCTGGGACCGGATCGTCGAGTTCCTCAAGCTCCATTATGTGCTCAGCCGCCGCGACCAGCGCTATTGGCGCGCGTATCGCGATCCGGCGTCGATCCCGGATCGGCTGAACGAGCTGCTGATGCTGTGGCGCCACCAACCCCCCTCGATCGCCGATTTTCCCGCGGTGGACGAGATTTTCCCCGCCGCCAGCTACCAATATGTCCTCTACGGCATGGGCCATTCCGCGCCGCCGCCCGGCCCGGTTGCGGTCGATGCCGATGCAGCCGTCCGCGCCATGGCCCAAGCGGCGCAGCGCGGCCGGGCGCTCGCCGCCAGCCTTCCCACCAACCGCGCCTATCTTGACGCGCTGCACGCCGCCGCGCCACGCAGGGCGCTGGAGACCCTATGACCGACCATCAGCTGCTGACCCCCGAGGCCCATGCCGATCTGCGCGTGCATCGCGAACGCGGCGCGACCTATGGCGATGCGGTCATGTCTTGCGTCACCGTGCCCGACGAGTTCCGGCAGGTGCAGGCCCACTATCCGATCCTGTTCCGCCGCAATATCGAACGCGATGAGGTCGTCGCGGTCGCCCTGTTCGGGTTCGAAGAGGGTGAGAATCTGTTCCTGACCGACGATCGCTGGGACGCGGGCTACGTCCCGCTCGCGATCGACATCCAGCCCTTCCTGATCGGCGGAGCGCCGGAAAGCGATGCGGCGAAGCAGGTCTGCGTCGATCTCGCCAGCCCGCGTATCGGCACGGGAGAGGGCGTGCGGGTATTCGACGAATTCGGTCGCCCCAGCCCGTATCTCGAAACCGTCGCCGAGCAACTCGGCGCGCTCGACGCCGGGTGGCAGGGGGCCGTCAGCTTCTACGCCGCGCTGCGTCGCCACGACCTGCTCGAACCGCTGACGTTCGAGATTACGCTGGACGACGGCTCGACCCACCGGCTGGTCGGATTTCATGCGATCAACGAGGACCGGCTGCGCGGCTTGGATGCCGCTGCGCTGGGCGAACTGCATGAAGAAGGGCATTTGATGCCGCTGTTCATGGCGGTGGCGTCGATCGGCAACATCGCGTCGCTGGTCGATCGCAAGAACCGGCGGATCGCGGATGGCTGAGGCAGATCCGGGCGCGTTGGCAGGCCTGGCGGCGGTGCCCGAGGTCGCGGTGGCCGACGCCGCCGCACTCGATGCGCAGCTGCGCGCCGCGACCGCGCCGTTCGTGGTGCGCGGGCTGGTGCGCGACTGGCCGCTGGTCCAGGCCGGGCTGGAGTCGGGCCGCGCCGCGCGCGACTATCTGCTGCGCCGCCGCCGCGACACGCGTTTCACCGTGTCGGTGGGACAGCCGGGCAGCGACGGGCGGCTGTTCTATGACGCGGCGATGGGCATGAACTTTCAGGTCGTGCGCGCCAAGCTGCCCGAGATTTTCGCGAAGATCGACGAGACGGAGGGCGATCCCGCCGCGCCACCCATTTATCTCGCCTCGATCGACGTGCATGACTTCTTCCAGGGGCTGCATGAGGCGAACCACGTCGATCTGGGCGATCGGCAATGCCTGGCCAGCATCTGGATCGGCACGCGCACGCGCATCGCGGCGCATAACGACATGCCGGCGAACCTCGCCTGCGTTGCCGCCGGACGCCGCCGCTTCACGCTGTTTCCGCCCGAGCAGTTCCGCAACCTCTATCTCGGCCCGCTCGACAACACGCCCGCCGGACGCGCGGTCAGCATGGTCGATTTTCGCAATCCCGACTTCGCCGCGCATCCGAAGTTTCATGAGGCGCTGGCGCATGCGCAGGTGGTCGAGCTCGAGCCGGGCGACGCGCTGCACATCCCGTCGATGTGGTATCACCATGTCGAGGGGCTGGAGCCGTTCAACATCCTGCTGAACTATTGGTGGCGCGAAACGCCCGCATGGCTCGGCCAGCCGCAGGACGCGCTCAACCACGCGCTGCTTGCGATCCGTGATCTGCCGCCGGCGCAAAAAGCGCATTGGCGCGACCTGTTCGACCATTATGTGTTTTCCAATGACGAAGCCGTCACCGCGCATATCCCGGAAGGCGGGCACAGCATCCTCGCGCCCCTGACGCCCGAAACCGCGTCGCGCATCCGTACCTTCCTGCTGCGGCAGCTCAGCCGATGAGGACTCCCATGATCAAGCGCATTGTCGTCGCCGGGGGCGGCACCGCCGGATGGATGGCCGCCGCCGCGCTGGCGCGCACCATGGGCCACACCGTCGCGGTCACTCTGGTGGAATCCGAGGCGATCGGCACGGTCGGCGTCGGCGAGTCCACGATCCCGCCGCTTGTCGTCTACAACCGCCTGCTCGGCATCAACGAGGCGGAGTTCATGCGCGCCACCCAGGCGACGTTCAAGCTGGGCATCCTGTTCGACAATTGGAAACAGCCGGGCGACCGCTATTTCCACAGCTTCGGCTATACCGGAAAGGACCATTGGGCCGCCGGGTTCCAGCATTACTGGCTGGAGGGCCGCGCGCGCGGGCACACCCAATCCTATGACGATTATTGCCTCGAGCTGGTCGCCGCGTTGCAGAGCAAGTTCGCGCAATTGCCCGACAACAAGGTCAACTACGCCTATCAGCTCGATTCCGGCCTCTATGCCCGCTTCCTGCGCCAGATGGCGGAGGCCGACGGCGTCACGCGGGTCGAGGGCAAGATCGCCCGCGTCGAGCTGAACGGCGAAAGCGGCGACATTGCCGCGCTCGAGCTGGACGGTGGCCGCCGGATCGAGGGCGACCTGTTCCTCGACTGCACCGGCTTTCGCGCGCTGCTGATTGAAGGCGCGCTGCACGCCGGTTACGACGACTGGACCCACTGGCTGCCGTGCGACAGCGCGATCGCGTTGCAGACGCCCAATGTCCGCCCGCCGGTGCCCTACACCCGCGCGATGGCGCATGACGCCGGCTGGCAATGGCGCATCCCGCTGCAGCACCGCACCGGCAACGGCATCGTCTATTGCAGCCGCTATCTCGACCATGACGCCGCGCTCGAACGGCTGCTCGGCAATATCGAGGGCGAGCCGCTGACCCCGCCCAACAAGATCCGCTTCCAGACCGGCGCGCGGCGCAAGCAGTGGCACCGCAACTGCATCGCCATCGGCCTGTCGGGCGGGTTCATGGAGCCGCTCGAATCCACCTCGATCCACCTGATCCAGCGCGCGATCCTGCGCCTGATCCGCATGATGCCGCAGGGCGCGATCAGCCCGCGCGACGTGGCCGAATTCAACGACCAGCAATTCCAGGATATGGAGCAGATCCGCGACTTCCTGATCCTGCACTACAAAGTCACCGACCGCCGCGACTCTCCCTTCTGGCGGCAATGCGCCGCGATGGACGTGCCAGACACGCTGCGCCAAAAGATCGAACTGTTCCGCGACACCGCGCGCGTCTTCCGCCGGAACGAGGAGTTGTTCGCCGAAAACAGCTGGGTTCAGGTGATGCTGGGGCAGGGGATCGAACCAAAGGCATGGCACCCGATCGCGGGCAAGCTCAACGACGATGAACTCGACCGCCTGCTCGGCATGATCCGCCAGGACGTGACCCGCACCGTCGCGGGCCTGCCCGCCCATGCCGATTACGTCGCCCGCTATTGCGGCGCTGCCGAGCCTGCAGCTGCCTGATGGCACGACGCAAGCAAGCGGTCACGATCAAGCATGTCGCAGCGGACGCCGGGGTCTCGCTGCAGACGGTGAGCCGCGTCATCAACAAGGAGCCGAATGTCCGGCCCGAGATGATGGCGCGGGTGCAGGACTCGATCGCGCGGCTGGGCTATGTCCCGTCGATCGCGGCGCAGCGGATGAGCGGGTCGCGCTCCTACCTCATCATGGCGCTCAACGATCGCGAGCGGACGATCGAGGGCTGGAAATCGCGCGAAGGCACCGACTGGGTCGATCAGATGCTGCTCGGCGGCATGCTGACCTGCGCAGAACATGGCTATCGCCTGATCGTCGAGCTGGTCGACACGCATAGCGATCATATCGAGCGCGAGCTGTCCGCCGCCATCGCCGCGCTCCAGCCCGACGGCGTCCTGCTGACCCCGCCGCACTCGGCCAACCCTGAGATTATCGCGCTGCTTGACGCGGCGGGCATCGACATGGCGCGGATCGGGTCGCTGTCTCCGGGACCGGGCTTCCGGCTGACCATGGGCGACGACCTTGCCGCCGCAATGGCGACCCGGCACCTGATCGAGCTGGGACACACGCGGATCGGCTTCATCGCCGGGTCGCTCGAATATGAACTGAGCGGCTGGCGCGTCGATGGCTGGCGCGCGGCGATGGACGAAGCGGGGCTGCCGACCGAGGGGCTGCTGGCCCAAGGCGATTTCAGCATCGAATCCGGCCGTGAATGCGCGCCGCAGCTGATCGACACGGGCGCGACCGCGATCATCGCCAGTAACGACCAGATGGCGCTGGCCACGCTGGAGGTCGCGCGCGCACGCGGCCTGTCGGTCCCGGACGATCTGTCGGTGATCAGCTTCGACGACACCCCGGTCGCGCGTTTTTCGCACCCGCCGCTGACCGCAGTCGAACAGCCGATCGCCGCCGTCACCGCGCGTGGGGTCGAGCTGATCATCGGCGCGCGGTCCGGTCGGGCGGAACCGGGCGACCCGGTCGTGGTCACGCCGGGCCTGACCGTGCGCGCCTCCACTGCGCCGCCACGATCGTAACGCATCCGCTCCAAAGCGGGCGCGATCTGCTCCACCTTCGATGCATCTCCGTTCGTCCCCGGCAGGCGCGCGGCCCTAGGGTGTCGCCCGCAGCAATTGGGTCCGCAACGGATGGGATCACCGCCCCGACGCGCGCATGTTCCGGTAACGTTCCCTGACCGCACGGCGCGGTGGGAGGAGCGGATGACCGTAGCCAACTCCCTGTTCTACGGGGATAATCTGGATGTGATGCGGGCGCATTTCCCGGATGGATGCGTCGATCTCGTCTATCTCGACCCGCCGTTCAATTCGAACGCCAGCTACAATATCCTCTTCCGATCCCCGACCGGCAGCGACGCCGATGCACAGGTTCAGGCGTTCGAAGACAGCTGGCACTGGAACGACGCGGCGGAGGACGCCTTTGATCAGGTGATGCAGAGCGGCCACGCCCGCGCCTTCGACCTGCTCGCCGCATTTCGCAGCGCGCTCGGCACCAACGACATGATGGCATATCTCGCGATGATGGCGATCCGCCTGATCGAACTGCACCGCGTGCTCAAGGCAGAGGGCAGCCTCTATCTCCACTGCGACCCGACCGCGAGCCATTACCTCAAATTGCTGCTCGACGCGGTGTTCGGGGCAGAGCGGTTCCGCAATGAGATCACCTGGAAACGCACGTCAGCGCACAGCGATGGCGGGCGCTACGGGCGCAACACCGACACGATCCTCTTCTATGCCAAGGGCGCGAAGCCACGCTGGAACCCACTCTTCACCCCCTATGACCCCGATTACGCCGCGCGCTTCCGCAACCGCGACCCCGACGGGAGGCTATGGATGGACGATAACCTCACCGCCAAGGGGCTGTCGGGCGGTGGCTATCATTATGCCTATAAGGGCGTCACCTCATACTGGCGGATGCCGGTCGAGACGATGGAACGGCTGGACCGGGAGGGGCGGCTGCACTTCACCCGCACCGGCGGCATCCGCCTCAAACGCTATCTCGACGAAGCGCGCGGATCGCCGGTGCAGGCGCTGTGGACCGACATCCCCGCGCTCAATTCACAGGCGCAGGAGCGGCTAGGCTATCCGACGCAAAAGCCGATCGCGCTGCTGGAGCGGATCATCGCCGCATCGTCCGACCCCGGCGATCTGGTGCTCGACCCGTTCTGCGGCTGCGGCACTGCGGTGCATGCGGCGGAAAAGCTCGGGCGGCGCTGGGCGGGGATCGACGTCACGCACCTTGCCATCGGCCTCATCGAAAAGCGGATGCGCGCCGCATTCCCCGGCGTGGCGCTGCGGGTGGAGGGGACGCCGCGCGACTGCGCCGCCGCCGCCGACCTCGCCCGGCGCGACCCGTATCAGTTCCAATGGTGGGCGGTGGCGATGATCGACGCGGTGCCGTTCGGCGGGCGGCGCAGGGGCGCGGATGGCGGGATCGACGGCATCATCTATTTCCGCCCCGACCGCCGCCAGACCGCGCGCGCGCTGGTCTCGGTCAAGGGCGGCGAGCGCGTCGGCGTCGGCGTGGTCCGCGACCTGCACTCGGCCATGGAACGCGAGCGCGCCCCGATCGGCGTCGTCCTCACCCGCTCCACCCCCTCCGCCCCGATGCTGCGCGAAGCGGCGGCGGTCGGGCGGTTCCACAGCGAGGCGACGGGGCGGAGTTATGCGCGGATGCAGATATTGACGGTCGAGGAACTGTTCCGCGGGCGGCGGCCGGACATTCCGCTGGTGGACCATGCGGCGGCGTTTCGGACTGCGCCGCGCGAGCGGGTGGGTGGGGAGCAGGCGGTGTTGTTGTAAGGGGGGCGACCCGACAGGTTTTCGGTCGAGAACGGACATTGACTTCCATTTGCCGTAGCTCGACGGTCGCGGAATGGTATCCGCTCTCTCGCTAGCGTTTTCAGCGTTGCACTCGTCCGTCTCGTCGCCGCCCATCCGTTGCGAGATATCGATGGCAAACTGGTGCATCGTTCAAGCTCGATCGACGATTGAGATGCGAGACACGGGCACGACACGCGAGTGGATCATCTCTACCACCGCAGATACTGCGCCGGCTCAAATTAGCATCTCGGAAGACAAGTTTTGCGAGGGCGATCTGACCTATCGACCAGATGCCACATCCGGCGCCATTAAATTTCAAGCGCCAGCTGACGGATGCGGTCTAAGGGTATCAGTGTCCGGTCAGGGCGCCTCCGTAAGAGCGAGCACTTTGGTCCAGATGATGATCATGCTGAAACGGCGTGATCGGTGGGACCCAGTCCGCTTCTAGTGTTCGAGTTTTTTCGCCGCTATTTGTGTGCAGCATCGCCGCCGCGACTTATCGAGTCTGGCGCTGCTTTGCCGGGACCCACGGCATGTTTTTGGCGACTGATGTCAGCTTGAAGCCAGCCTTCTCATCGGCCTCGAACCAGACTTTTCCGTGATCGAGGAAACAGCCACGCCAACCCGCATTTTGAAGGCCGCTCGCACCTCGCTTGGCAATCTCGCCCCACTCTGCGCGAGTAATGCGGCCAGGAGTGATTGAATTGAAATCCCCCAAGCGGAACGAGAGCCACCTTCCGCGAGCATCTGTTATCGAGAATCTGTCGGCAACGAACTGCTTAAACCGTGCTCCCGACCCACCTTCAGCCAGTGTGTCCTTCAGGCGCGAAAAATACGCCTCGACTTCAATGTTCGTGGTCTCTCCACCGCAGTAGATCTTGTGACCCTCTACCTTGCGTGCAGGAAGTGAGCTCGCCCCCATCAGCCAAGGCGCGACAGAAATGATAGCAAGGACCCTCATAGGCTCCCAATTATCACATCCGCACAACTCCGCTAATGGATTGAGTAGCGGACAAACGCGTCACGCTTCGACCCGTCACCCCCGCGAAAGCGGGGGCCCATCTCCCGGGCTCTCCTCGAAACGTGCCGGTGCAATGTGCCGATCCTGCAGGAGATGGGCCCCCGCTTTCGCGGGGGTGACGAAGGGGGGTAGTCGCCGCGTAGTCACCACACATTGCCCATACGCTTCCCACCCCATACACCCATCCCCAATGCCCGAAGACCTCACCCCCATCCCCGCAGCAACCCTCGTCGTCTTCCGCGAGCGCGGCGATGGCCCGCCCGAACTGCTGATGCTCGAACGCTCGGCGGCGATGCGGTTTGCGGGTGGGGCGGTGGTGTTTCCCGGCGGGCGGGTCGATGCGGGCGACTACGCCTTTGCCGCGACCCTGGCCGGCGATCCCGACGACCTCGCCGCGCGGGTGGCGGCGGTGCGCGAAACCATCGAGGAGGCGGGGGTGGCGATCGGCGTCGACCTGCCCGACCTGGCCGCCGCGCGGCGCGCGCTCTATGACGGCACCCCGTTCGCGGAGGTGATCGCGGGGGCCAAGTTCGACCCCGCCGCGCTCGTCCCCTTTGCCCGCTGGCTGCCGCATCAGGGCGTCGCGCATCGCATCTTCGACACGCGCTTCTACCTCGCCCGCTGGCCCGATGGCGCGCCCGATCCGGCGGTGGACGGCAATGAGAATAGCCAGCTCTTCTGGTCGAGCGCGCGCGCCACGCTCGCCGCCGCCGATGCGGGCAAGGTGCGGATGATTTTCCCCACGCGCCGCAACCTTGAGCGGCTGGCGCTGTTCAACAGCTTCGACGATGCGGTCGCCGATGCGCGGGCGCATCCGATCGAAATCATCTCCCCCTGGATCGAGGTGCGCGACGGCGTGGACCATCTCTGCATTCCCGAAGGACTGGGCTATCCGGTGACGTCCCAGCCGCTCACCGCCGCACTGCGCGCATGAAGGCGCTGCGCACCACCGTCGGCGCGGTCATCATCGCCGCGCTGCTGCTGACGCTGGCGCTGCTCGTCTATGCGATGCTGCGCAACCGGCCCCAGGATCTGCCCTGGACCAAGCTCGATCTGTCGCAGCCGGTCGGCATGTTCACCGGGCGCAAGCTGACCGCGCTGACCGACGATTTCCCTGCCTGCCGCGCCGCACTCGACAAGGCCGGCATCCGCTACACCGCGTTGCCCGCGCGCACCGAAGGGGAGGGCTGCGGCTATACCGACGCCGTCCGCTTCACCAAGGGCGGGCCACGCCGCATCGGCTTTGCCCCCGCCGACCTTGGCGTCTCCTGCCCGGTCGCGGCGGGGCTGGCGGTGTGGGAATGGGAAGTCGTCCAGCCCGCCGCCCAGCGCATCTTCGGCCAGCGCGTTGCGGAGATCGAGCATTTCGGCAGCTACAACTGCCGCCGCATGTATAATCGCGAAGGCGCGAGCTGGAGCGAGCACGCCACCGCCGACGCGGTCGATATCGCCGCCTTCCGCCTCGCCGATGGCACGCGCATCACGCTGATCGGCGACTGGGCGGGGGAGGGGAAGAAGGCGCAATTCCTGCGCGCGGTGCGCGACGGCGGCTGCGACCTGTTCGCGACCGTGCTGTCACCCGATTACAATGAAGCGCACCGCGACCATTTCCATTTCGACCAGGCGGAGCGCGGCGCGATGGGCTGGCGAGCGTGTCGGTAGCCCCTTAATCCTCCCCCGCCAGGGGGAGGTGTCAGCGTAGCTGACGGAGGGGGAGGAAAGGTTGACGCATGAAGGGGGAGGACGTCGCCGTCCTCCCCCTCCGCCGCCTTCGGCGCCACCTCCCCCTGGCGGGGGAGGATTATTTCAATTCAATTCGGCAGCGCGCCGGCGTCCACCTTCTCCACCCATTGCGGGTAGAAGGCCGGCTGGCGGTTGGACCAGCCCGATGCGGTCGCGGCGGCTTCGCTGATCGACTGGAGCAGCTTGCGGCGGAGGTCCGGGTGAAGATGCGGCAACGCTGCGGCCGAGCAGAAGGCGGCGGGGAGCCACGGGCGCACCTCGGCCCCGACCAGTCGCTCATAGAGGAAGCGATAGGCCGAAAAGCTGGTCAGCCGCCCCTGCGACAGGTCGAACGCGGTGACGGTGATCAGCGGGCTGAGGAACGGCTCCATCGCGTCGAGCCCGGTATCGTCCGGGATCAGCGCGCGGATTTCGGGGAGGCGGTCATAGATATGCGCCTGCGCACGGATGCTGGCTGCTTCGACCACGTCGCGCGACCAGCGCTCCAGTGCGTCGTCGCGGTCGAGGCCGATGTCGAGCGCGCGGCGGATATAGCGCTGCGTCGCTGCGGCGAACCCCGCAAATTCCTTCATCTCGGCCAGGGTCATGGCCCCTTCGGCCGGCTTGCTCCGTGCACTCATCTCCTACACTCCCACCCCACTCAATTGCCCACTCCGCGATCATGCTCCCCGCATGGTTAACGACGCGATAATGCTGCGTCGTCGCGCGTTAAGCATGTGATCACAGCCTATGTCGCAACGCAACATGGCTGCGGCGAACCGAGTCAGTCACTTTTGAAACGATCGCGAAGTGCGGCTTTGGCGCAACAAAATGCTCCGGGTCCGTAACATCGCGACCGATCGCCTTGTGGTTGACCGGCTCTTTCACCTTAGGCGGGATAAGGTGCCGATGGTCGCTGAAATGGCGGATTCGGCGCGGCTAGGTAGTCGTCCTTAGCCATCCGCTGCGGCGCAACACGGGTCGTTCCGCAAGTCATCGCCCCGACGAAACGATTCATCGGATATACAGGTTGGAGGGGTGGTCAGTCCGCGACCGCCCTGCCAATCCCCATCCTAAGAGTTCGGGGAAGGGATTTTCCACCATGTTTCAGACGCTGAAAGCGCGTTTCGCGCTGATGGCCGCGCTTTGCCTGGCGACCATCGCCACGCCGGCCCAGGCCCAGTTCTGGCAGTGCGCCCCCTATGCTCGCATGATCTCCGGCGTCGAAATCTATGGCAATGCCCATACTTGGTGGGCGCAGGCCGAGGGCCGCTATGCCCGTGGCGACGCCCCGGTCGAAGGCGCGGTCATGTCCTTCGCGCCCACCCAGCGCATGCGCCTCGGCCATGTCGCGATGGTGTCGAAGGTGCTGAGCGACCGCGAAGTCCTGCTCACGCACGCCAACTGGTCGCGTCGCGGCGGCGTCGAGAAGGACGTGATTGCAGTCGACGTGTCGGAAGCGGGCGACTGGAGCCGCGTGAAGGTGTGGTTCGCGTCGAACAATGGCCTCGGCACCTCGACCTACCCGGTCAATGGCTTCATCTATGCCAAGGGCGCACCGCGCAACAACGCCGCCCCGTTCGACAATGTCACGATTGCGCAGGCCGACCTGTCGCAGTTCGGGATTGAAACCTCGCTTCAGAAGTGAGCGTCAGGCCGGCCTGAAGTTCAGCGCCAGCCCGTTGATGCAATGCCGCTTGCCGGTCGGCGGCGGCCCGTCATCGAACACATGGCCCAGATGCCCGCCACAGCGGCGACAAATCACCTCGGTCCGCACCATCCCCAGCGAGAAATCGGACTTGGTCCGCACCGCATTGGGCAGCGCCTGCCAGAAGCTCGGCCAGCCGGTGCCGCTCTCGAACTTGGTCTTCGACGAATAGAGCGGCAGCCCGCACCCGGCACAGGCGAACGTACCCGCGCGCTTTTCCTTGTTTAGCGGGCTCGAATAGGGACGCTCGGTCCCCTCCTGCCGCAGGATGCGATATTGCGCGGGTGTCAGCCGCTTGCGCCATTCAGCATCGGTCAGCGTGAACTCGAACTTCTGGGCGGCCGCCTCGCTCTCGTCCGAACTACACCCGACGATCATCGCCGTGCCGACGACCCCGATGAACTGACGACGATCAACGTGCATCCCGCTTCTCCTTCACAACGAGATACGTTGCCGACCGCGATTCGGTTTCACACCATCCACTCAAGCGCCCGGAACCAACGCCGTTCCCCGGCTTTCATGCAGCGGCGGGGGCAGATGCGGGTGACACATGGCATTTCAACAGCTTGACCCACCAATCCCGGTCCAGGTGATCGACAAGGGCAAGGGCTATGCCTTCGCCGTCATCGACTATGGCCCGGAGCACAACCTGATCTGGGTCACCGCGCTCGACGAAAATGGCGAGATCTGGTGTGCCCCCAACCCGCTGGTGCGGATGCAGGGCAATTGGACGCTGGGCCGAAAGCGCCCCGCCGCCATGCCCGCCGCCCCCGACGCCTGCGTCAGTAGCGGCTAAGCTCCACCGGCATCGACTTATAGCCATGGACGAAGCACGCCGCGACGCGCTCCGGCTCCGCGACGACGTTCGGGCGCAGTCGCCGCTTCGCCATTTCCTCCATCAGCACACCGATCTGCAGCTCCGCCAGCCGCGCGCCGACGCAGCGGTGGATGCCATGGCCGAACGCCAGATGGCGGCGCGCATTGGCGCGATCGACGATGATCTCGTCCGGCCGCTCGAACACGCTTTCGTCACGGTTGGCCGACAGATACCATAGGACGAGTTTGTCGCCCGCCTTGATCTGCTGCCCCATCAGCTCGGCGTCCGCCGTCGCGGTGCGGCGCATATGCGCCAGCGGCGTCTGCCAGCGGATGATCTCCTGCGTCGCATTGGCGATCAGCGACGGATCGGCCTCCAGCTTCGCGCGCTGCTCCGGGAATTGCTCCAGCGCCCAGGCATAGGCGCTCATCGAATTGCGCGTCGTGTCGTTGCCGCCGACGATCAGCAGGATCAGGTTGCCGAGGAATTCGAACTGATCCATCTCCTTCATCGCGTCGGAATGGATCATCATCGAAATCAGGTCCGGCGTCGGGTCCTTGCCGACCTTGCTGTTCCACAGCGCGCCGAACTCCGCCGCGCACTGGAACAGGATTTCGCGGCGCTCCTCCTTCTTCACCGGGTCCTTGGCAATCTCGATATCGCCAGCCCAGTCGGACCAATAGGTCAGCTTGCGCCGCTCCTCCCACGGGAAGTCGAACAAAAGCGCCAGCATCTGCGTCGTCAGCTCGATCGACACGCGGTCGACCCAATCGAACGTCTCGCCGATCGGCAGCCCGTCCAGGATCTCGGACGTGCGCTGGCGAATGTCGCCGGTCATGCGCAGCATCTCGCTGGGGGTAAAGGCAGGCGCAACGGTGCGGCGCTGGCCGGTATGCTTCGGCCGGTCCATCGCGATGAACATCGGCATGCGAATGTCCTCGGGCATCAGGTCGGCGACGACGATCCCGCCCGCTTCGGACGAATAGAGCTCGGGCAGCGATTCGACCTCGACGATCGGCTTGTAGGTCGAGATCGACCAATAGGGCCCGAACCCGCTCTGCTCGCACTTGTACACCGGCGCCTCGGCGCGCAGCTGGCGGAACGGTTCGTGCCAGGTGTCGTCGCGGTAGAGCTCGGCCCGCGTGACGTCGAGCGGATCGACGACGGGCGCGGTTTCGGGCGCAAGGGTGGCCATGGCGATACTCTCCCGGATTCTGTCTTTCCGGGAGAGTGAATTAACTTACAGGAATGTCAATAGCGGGGTTGCGCTACAACGAGTCACCCTCACCCTTCCGGCGCTTCGCGCCTCCCTCCCTCTCTCAATGGGAGAGGGAAGGGGCCCGCGAGCGTAGCGAGTGGGAAGGGTGAGGGTGACCGCGTTGAGGTCAGGCAACCACCTTCTTCCGCCGGATCTTCGGGCTCCCCGATTGCAGCACCCCGCGCCGGAACAGGCGCGCGGCGATCGACACGGTGATCACCACCCACATCGCCTGCCATGCCAGCGCCGCGAAATGCCGCCACAGCTCCGGCGAGTTCGCCGCGCGCGCCGCCATCGCAAAGGGTGAGCTGAACGGAAACAGTTCCGCCGCGGTCGCGACCCAGCTGTCCGGGCTCGCCGCCGCCGCCGAGGCAAAGCCGAACATCGCGACCTGAAAGATCGTGATCGGCAGCGACAGCATCTGCAACTCGCGTTGCGTGCTCGCCTGTGCGCCCAGCCCCAGGAACACCGCTCCGAGCAGCATGTACGCCATCACGAAATAGGCGAGGAACAACAGGCCATAGGGCAGCAACCCGACTGCCGGGCCGATATCCGAAAGCCCGGCGGCAAGCCGCGGCGGCATCACGCTCGCGGCGTTCGCGCCCAGATTGACCACCACCGTCCCCCAGAACAGCAGGAACAGCAACGCCACGCCGAACATGCCAAGCAGCTTGCCAAAGAACACGCTCTCCAGCGGTACTGCGGCGGCAAGGATCTCGATCACCTTGTTCGACCGTTCCTCCGCCATCGTGCCGACCACCTGGCCAGCCAGCATCAGCGAGACGATGAACAGCGCGAACACGGTGAAGAACGCCGCCTGACCCTGTCCGCTCGACGAGGTCGTGGTGCGCGACACCACCGTCTTGGTCGCTTCGCTCAGCGGCGCGTCGGTCCCGGCACGCTCGGCGCGCAGCACCTGGCTCGCCAGCTCGGCGAGATATTCGGCCGATCGCGGGCCGTTCTCGACGTGCAGGATCTGCGGCCGCTCGAGCGGGCCGTAGAGCACCGCATAGGTGTCGATCCCCTTGCGATCGATCAGCGCCTTGGCCTGCGCGCGCGGATTGGCGCTGGGTGCTTCGACGATCAGGTCGGCGGGCTGGGTCGCGACCGAAAACATGCGGCGCAACTGCTTGTCCATCGCGACCACGGTGCGCGCCTGCTTGCCGCTGGCGATGAACACGATGCGCGACTTCGAATCGCCGCTCTTGGCCATCGTCGCCGCACCCAGCCCGCCGATCGTGCCGAACCCCAGCATCAGCAGCGGCGCGAGCAGGAACAGCAGGAAAGTCGGGGTAAACACCGTCGCCACGAAATCGCGGCGCGCGATCGTCATCGTCTGGCGCACCAGTCGGGAAAAGCCGTTCATGCCGCTGCTGCCTCTTCCAATGCCTGGGCGCCGACGATCTTCACGAACACATCGTGCAGCGACGGGCGCTCGATCGACAGGCCCGAAATGCCGTATCCCGCGTCGATCAGCCGCACCAGCAACGCCTCGATCCCCTCATCCGGCAGGGTGAAGCGCCAGCCGCCCTCGTTATCGGAAACCGCGTCGGCGGGGAGCAGCGCGGCGATGCCCGCGTCATTATGATGCGGCACATAATGCGCCTTGTGCGGCAAGGTGCCGCGCGCATCGGCCATGCTACCCTCGAACCGTACCTTGCCGCCGGCGATGATCGTCAGCCGGTCGCATAGCCGCTCGGCATGCGCCATCACATGCGTCGAAAACAGGATCGTCGCGCCGCGATCGCGCTCGGCCAGGATCAATTTCTCCAGCCGCTCCTGATTGACCGGGTCGAGGCCTGAAAAGGGTTCGTCGAGCACCAGCAGGTCAGGCTGATGGACCACTGACCCGAGCAACTGGACCAGCTGCGCCATGCCCTTGGACAATTTGCGGATCTTCTGGTCGGTCGCGTGGCCGAGCCCCGCCGCTTCCATCAGCTCGACCGCGCGCTTGCGCCCGGTCTTCCAGTCCAGCCCGCGCAGCGCGCCCATGAACGCAATCGCGTGCGTCGCCTTCATGCTCGGATACAGGCCGCGCTCCTCGGGCAGGTAACCGACCCGGTCGCTCATCTCGCGCGGGCGCTCGCTGCCCAGCATGGTGCGCTCGCCCTCATCGGGTTCGATGATGCCGAGCAGCATGCGCAGCGTCGTGGTCTTGCCCGCGCCATTGGGGCCAAGCACGCCATAGATCATGCCCTTGGGCACGGCGATATCGACGCCATCGACGACGCGCCGGTCGCCGAAGCGTTTGACGAGGCCTTGGGCGGTGACCGCCAATTCGTGATGCAACTGGAATCCCCTCGCTTGGATTCCCGTGGTAGCGGGGGGTGATGCAGGAGCGCAAGGCACTGGAGGATCGGATTCGCGAAAAGGCGGCGGAGCTGGGCTTTGCCGCTTGCGGATACGCTTCGGCGGATGCGGCGCCTTTGGCGGGGAAGCGCCTGCGCGAATGGCTGGAACAGGGCCGCCATGGCGACATGATCTGGATGGAGGAGCGCGCGCATCATCGCGAAAGCCCCGCCGGGCTCTGGCCGGAGGTGCGCAGCGTCATCGCGCTCGGCATGAGCTACGCCCCCGCGCTCGATCCGCTCGCTCTGGCGGGGGAGGGGGATCGCGGCCGCATCTCGGTCTATGCGCAGGGCGCGGACTATCACGACGTGGTCAAAAAGGCGCTGAAGGCGCTCGGCCGCTGGCTGGCGCAGGAGGCCGGGTGCGACCTCAAGGTGTTCGTCGACACCGCCCCGGTGATGGAGAAGCCGCTGGCCGAGGCGGCAGGCCTGGGCTGGCAGGGCAAGCATACCAATCTGGTCAGTCGCAGCCATGGTAGCTGGCTGTTCCTCGGCGCGATCTACACCACGCTCGATCTGGCGCCCGACGCGCCCGGCCGCGACCGCTGCGGGTCCTGCGATGCGTGCCAGCGCGCCTGCCCGACCGACGCCTTCCCCGCGCCCTACACGCTCGATGCGCGGCGCTGCATTTCGTACCTGACGATCGAGCATAAAGGGCCGATTCCGGAGGAGTTCCGGGAAGGCATCGGCAACCGTATCTATGGCTGTGACGATTGCCTCGCGGTCTGCCCGTGGAACAAGTTCGCACAGGCCGCCGCGCGCAACATCGCCTTCGCCCCGCGCGCCGAGCTGACCGCGCCGGAGCTGGCCGACCTCCTCGCGCTCGACGATGCCGGGTTCAGGCAGGTGTTCTCAGGCTCCCCGATCAAGCGCATCGGCCGCGACCGCATGGTCCGCAACTGCCTGATCGCCGCCGGGAACAGCGGCGATCCGGCGCTACGCCCCGCAGTCGCGGCGCTGGTGACCGACCCCGATCCGGTGGTAAGCGAGGCGGCAGACTGGGCGCTGGCGAAGCTCGGTGGATAGGGGAGGTGACGATGCGCGCGTTTCAACTGTTGCTGATTGCTTTGTGGCTGGTGCTGGCGGGCTATACCGGCGTGGTGATCGCGCGGCACGGGCTCGACCTGCTGCCGATCTTCTTCGGCGATATGGCCAAGCTCGCCTGGCCGGGGCAGTTCAACCTGGATTTCCTGTGCTTCCTGGTCCTCTCGGCGCTGTGGACCGCATGGCGTAACGGCTTTTCGGCTGGCGGCCTCGCACTGGCGCTGGTCGCCTTTTTCGGCGGGGCGGGGTTCCTGCTGCCCTATCTGCTGTGGCTCACAATCAGCACCCACGGCGACATGCGCCGGGTGTTGCTGGGCGTGCGCGCCTACTAGCCCCTCTTGCTTGCGGTAGGGGTTGGGGAGGGTCTTCTTCTTCCTGAGCCGCGCCCTACCGCCCCGCCCGGCTCGCCCGGATTGCCGCCGCACAGCTGGCCTGATCGATCGGCGACCCGTCACGCTGGCGCGTCTCGGCAAAGGTCACCACCGGATCGCCGCGCCCGGACTTGGGCGGGTAGAGATAGGCGTCGAGCACGCAGGTGCCGTTGCCGAACTGCAGCTTGCGCGCGCTGCCTTCGGTCACATCGAGCAGCGGGCGGCCGAACTGCGCGGTCAGGGCATTGGCGCTCGCCCCGATCACGCTGGTCAGCGCGGCCATGCCCGGCTGCGGCACCGGCACCGGCGCGGCGCGGCCGGGCGGGGGTACGACGCCCCCGCCGCCACAGGCGGACAACAGGGCAAGGGCGGACAGTGCCGCAATCACTCTCACTTGGCGTTTCTCCGATGAAACATGTGCGTCGCCATTGCTGCGCCGACGATCGGCGCGATCAGATTGGCGAACGGGATAAAGAACAATCCGGTTCCCGCCGCCCCGGTGGCAAAGCGCGGCAGCCGCGTGCTCGCCCGCCAGCGCTGCAAATCCTGCGCCGGCATGTGCCGCACCGCGACCATGTCCCCCAGGTCGCGCCCCAGCAGCCAGCTGTTGACGATGAAGAAGGCGATGGCCGTCCCGACTCCGGTGACGAGCAGGATCAGATAGAGGGGCGACAGCGCGAGGTTGACGAGCAACGCCCGCCCGGCGGAGCGCAGCCCCATGGCGGCGGACCGCGCAAAACTCACGTCGCGCGCGGCGGCGAAGCGCTCGGGATAATGTTTCGCCTCGACCGCATGGACCACTTCGTCCGCGAACACCCCGATCACGGCGATGGCGACGATACGGAACAACAGCCACGCGCCGAGCAGCGCGATCAGGACCGCGGTCGCCGCGGCGAGGCTCGCGATACTCTGGCTGGCCGAGAAATAGGTGGCGACAAGATACTCGATCCCGAACCACAGCCCCGCGCCCAATGCGGCAAAGATCGCCAGCGTCACCAGCATCGACTTGGCGAACACCGCGACGATGCGCTTGTCGAACAACTGGCCGATCGAAAGAAGCAGCGCCTGGACCATGTGGACATCGTTGCGGGGCGATGTCGCCCAAGTCAACGCAGTTGCGCCGGGCCGGATGGCGCTATAGGCGCGCGACATCTATTCTCCGGAGACAGAAGTGACCGCACCCACCCACGACGTCGTCGCAATCGGCAACGCCATTGTCGACATTCTCGCCCAGGCCGAGGACAGTTTCATCGAAGAAATCGGCGTCGCCAAGGGCTCGATGCAGCTCATGTTCTCGCCCGAAGAAGCCGACGCGCTCTATGCCAAGATGGGCCCGGGCCGTGAGGTTTCGGGCGGTTCGGCGGCGAACACCGTCGCCGGCATGGCCGCACTCGGCAGCCGCACCGCATTCATCGGCCAGGTCGCCGACGACCAGCTGGGTCAGGTGTTCGGCCACGACCTGCGCGCCGCCGGCGTCGATTTCGGCACCGCGGTCCGCCCGGGCCAGCCGACCACCGCGCGCTGCCTGATCTTCGTGACGCCGGACGGCCAGCGCACGATGAACACTTTCCTCGGCGCATCGCAGTTCCTGCCCGAAGCGGCGCTCGACCGCGACCTGATCGCGGGCGGCGCGATCCTGTATCTCGAAGGCTATCTGTGGGATCCGGAAGAACCGCGCCAGGCAATGCGCGCCGCGATCGGAATCGCGCGCGACGCTGGCCGCAAGGTTGCATTCACCCTGTCGGACGTGTTCTGCATCAGCCGCCATGGCGACGATTTCCGCGCGCTGATCGCCGAGGGCCTCGTCGACATCCTGTTCGCGAACGAGAATGAGCTGCTCGCGCTCGCACAGGTCGAAGAGTTCGACGCGGCGGTCGAGAAGGTCGCGGCGCAGGTCCCGACGCTGGTCGTCACCCGCAGCGAAAAGGGCGCGATTGCGGTGCAGAACGGTACCCGCGTCGCGGTTCCGGCCGAGCCGATCGAGAAGGTGGTCGACACCACCGGCGCAGGCGACCTGTTCGCCGCCGGCTTCCTCCACGGCCAGGCGCAGGGCTGGGACGTCGAGACGTCGCTGAAGCTCGGTGCGGCCTGCGCGGCGGAGATCATCTCGCATTATGGCGCGCGGCCCGAGGCGGACCTCAAGGAAATCGCCGCCAAGTTCGGCTGAACCGCCAGTATCGCGATAAAAAAGGGCCGGGGGAAACCCCGGCCCTTTCTGTTTCGGGCAGTCGCCCCGGCGCTTAGTGCGTGCCGGGGGTGTGCGGTTCTATTTCCGTCACCGCCTCGACCTCGTGGCTTTCCACGATGCCCTTGCCGAGATGGCTGCGGCTGCGGCTGTAGAGGAAGTAGATCACCAGGCCCACCGCCGCCCAGATCGGCAACACCAGCATCGCCTCAAGCGGCAGGTTGAGGAACAGGAAGACCGTTCCCGCGATCGTCGCCGGGCCGATCAGCCACAGCATCGGTGTCTTGAACTTGCGCGGCGTGTCGGCGGCAGTCTTGCGCAGGATCATCACCGCGATGGCGACCATCATGAACGCATAGAGCGTGCCGGCATTGGCGATGTCGGCGAGCTTGCCGACCGGCAGGAACGCCGCTGCAACCGCGACCGCGCCGCCGGTGATGGCGGTGATGATGTGCGGCGTCTTCCACTTGGGATGCACCTTGCTCCACGATTCGGGGAGCAGGCCGTCGCGGCTCATCACAAATGCCACGCGGGTCTGACCGAACAGCAGGATCAGGATGACCGACGGCAGCGCGACGAACGCGGCGATGCCCAGCATGTTGCCCACGCCCGACCAGCCGATCTGACGCAGCACATGCGCCAGCGCCTCGTTGGAGCAGACGAGCGGCAGCGCGTCGGCGGCATAGGTGGCGCACTGGCGCGCCAGCTCTTCCGAACCGGCCGGGAAAGGAACGCCATTCGGGCCCATGATCGGCTGACCGCCGACCGTGCCGACTGCGCCCGCCGCGACGAGGATGTAGAAGACGGTGCAGAACAGCAGCGACCCGATCAGGCCGATCGGCACGTTGCGCTGCGGGTTCTTGGTCTCTTCAGCCGCGGTCGAAACCGCGTCGAAGCCGACATAGGCGAAGAAGATCGTCGCCGCCGCGCCGACCGCGCCCAGGCCCGAACCGAAGCCGCCGAACACGCCGGCGGGGAGGAAGGGGTTGAACTTGTCGGTCGAGAAATACTCGCTCGGCAGGGTCAGCACGATGAAGGCGGTCAGCGCCGTCACCTTGATCGCGACCAGGATCGCGTTGACGCGGGCGCTCTCGGTCGTGCCGATCATCAGCAGCCAGGTCACGAGCAGCGCGATCACCACCGCCGGCAGGTTGATGAACCCGCCCTCTACACCACCCAGCGCGAGCGGCGCGCCGGACAGGAATGCGGGCAGCTGTATCCCCAGGAACTCGTTCAATATCGTCCCTGTGAAATAGCCGGACCACCCGACCGACACGGCGCTTGCCGCCACCGCATATTCGAGGACGAGCGCCCAGCCGACGGTCCAGGCGAGCACTTCGCCCATCGTCGCATAGGTATAGGTATAGGCGGAGCCCGCGACCGGGATCATCGCTGCGATCTCGGCATAGCAGAGCGCGGCGACGATGCAGATCAGGCCAGCGATGGCAAAGGCCAGCATGAGGCCCGGACCGGCCTTTTGCGCGCCTGCCGCGGTCAGCACGAAGATACCGGTGCCGATGACGCAACCGATGCCGAACAAGGTAAGCTGGAACCATCCGAGCGAGCGATGGAGCGATTTCTTCTCCGCCGTCGCCAGGATCGCGCCGAGTGGCTTAACGCGACCAAATATCATGATGAAGGTTTCCCCCTTGGCGACGCCGGAGTGACCGGTCGCCGCAGATACGAAAGCTGGGAGAGCCTAGCCGCAAATCGGTCGCACGCAATCCCCGAATTGCAGCTTTGTTACAAATGATACGGCAGACTTAACCAATCGCATCGCCGCGCGCGAGCATCGCGTCAACCGTCGCCCCCTCGACCAGCATCGGTCCCAGCTTGCGCCCGGCAAACAGGTGGACGTGCAAATGCCCGACCGTCTGGTGCGCATCGGCCCCGGCATTGGCGAGCAGGCGATATCCCGGCGCGACCAGCCCCGCCTCGCGCGCCACCTTGCCCACCGCGCGGACAAAGCCTGCAATCTCCGCGTCGGACGCCCGCGCACTGAAATCGTCCCAGCTGACATAGGCGCCCTTCGGGATTACCAGGATATGGGTCGGCGCGACGGGGGCGATATCGGGAAAGGCGAGGGCGTAATCGTCCTCATAGATGCGCTTGGCCGGAATCTCGCCGCGCAGGATCTTCGCGAAGATGTTGCTGTCGTCATAGGGCTGAGTCGCGTCGACGGGCATCAGGGTCTCCTTTCCGCCTGTCATAGCCAGCCCGTCACCCCCGCGAAAGCGGGGGCCATCTCCTGCGCTGGCCAAATTCAAATCCGGTGCAGCCGGTGGACAATCCGGGAGATGGGCCCCCGCTTTCGCGGGGGTGACGATCAGCTCAGCCGTTCCGGCTCGCCTTTTCCTCGATCCCCGACACCCCCTCGCGCCGCGCCAGTTCTGCGCGGACGTCATCAAGCGACAGGTCCATGTCGGCGAGCAGGACGAGCAGGTGGAAGATCAGGTCCGCCGCTTCACCGGTCAACCCGGCGCGGTCGTCCTGCACCGCGGCAATCGCGGCCTCGACCGCCTCCTCGCCCAGCTTCTGAGCGATCTTGGCGCGGCCTTTCGCGGTCAGTTTCGCGACATAGGATGACGCCGGATCGCGCATGCGGCGGTCGCGGATCACGGATTCGAGCGTCGCGAGAATGTCGTCGGCCATGGTCGCGCAGTCGGTCAGCGAAGCGCCGGTGTCAATCCTGCGAACCGCCCTCGCGCCGCGCGCGGGCTCGGCGCCGCATCGCGCGCTGGGCGAGCCACAGCCCGCCCGCGGCCATCGCCGCCAGCGCCAGATCCGACAGCTCCGGCATCGTCCGCCGGCTGATTTCGCCGCTATGCGCCGCAAATGCGGGTGCGGCGGTCAGCAGGATCAGGGGCAGGGCGCGGATCATGCGCGAAGCCTAAACCCGCGACCCTGCCAAAAGGTTTAAGCTCAATCCTCGCGCTTGCGGCGGCGCATGATCGCAGCGCCAGCAATCCCCAGCGCGAACAGGCCGATCGCGGCCGGCTCGGGGATCGAAGTGGGGCTGCCGCCCGACGATCCGGTGCCGCCGCCCGACGACGATCCCGGCGGGGTCGAGCTCGGCGGCTTGTCATAGGCCAGCGCCGGCGCGGCGGCGAAGGCGGCGGCAAGCGCGGCGAGGCGAAGGCTGGTACGAATCATGGGGTTCTCCCGTTACCGGTTGTCTGCCGGGAGCGGAGCAAGAAGCCTGCCAGCGGGTACGAACGCGCCGCATCAGCGGGAGTCGAGGGTTAACGCCGCCCCACCGCAACCGGTAACTGTCAAGTTAACCGACGGTGCGCACCGGGATGCCCGCACCCGCCAACGCGGCATGCGCATCGGCGATGCTCGCCTGACCGAAATGGAAGATCGACGCGGCGAGCACCGCGCTGGCATGCCCCTCGACGATGCCCGCGACGAGATCGGCGAGGCCGCCGACCCCACCCGATGCGACGACCGGCACGCGCACCTGATCGGCGATGGTGCGGATCAGCGGCAGGTCGTATCCGTCGCGCGTGCCGTCGCGGTCCATCGACGTGACGAGCAATTCGCCCGCACCAAGGCGCGCAAGGTTTAGCGCGTGCTCGACCGCGTCGATGCCGGTCGGCTTGCGCCCGCCATGGGTGAAGACTTCCCAGCGGCCCGGTTCCACCTGCCGCGCATCGACCGAAGCGACGACGCATTGGCTGCCCATCTTCTCGGCAATGTCCGCGACCAGTTCGGGCCGCACGACCGCCGCGCTGTTGACCGCGACCTTGTCCGCTCCGGCCAGCAGCAGTGCGCGGGCATCCTCGACGCTGCGCACCCCGCCGCCGACGGTCAGCGGCATGAAACACACCTCGGCAGTGCGGCGGACGACATCGAGGATCGTGCCGCGCGCCTCGTGGCTGGCGGTGATGTCGAGGAAGCACAATTCGTCCGCCCCGGCGGCGTCATAGGCGCGCGCCTGCTCGACCGGATCACCGGCATCGACCAGATCGACGAAGTTCACGCCCTTGACGACCCGCCCCCCGGCGACGTCGAGACAGGGAATGACGCGCGCGCGGACGGTCATGCGGCGACCCTGATCGCCTCGGCCAGATCAAGCCGCCCGTCATACAGCGCCCGCCCGGTGATCACGCCTTCGATCCCGGGCTTTCCGACCAGCGCATGGATATCCGCAATCCCCGCGACTCCGCCGCTGGCGATCACCGGGATTGACACCTCAGCGGCGAGCGCGACCGTCGCCTCGACATTGCAGCCCTTGAGCAGTCCGTCGCGGCCGACATCGGTGAACAGCAACGCCGCAACGCCCGCATCCTCGAAGCGATGGCCCAGTTCGGCGATCGACACGGTCGAGACATCGGCCCAACCCTTGGTCGCGACAAAGCCGTCGCGCGCATCCACCGCCACGACGACGCGGCCGGGATGCGCCTTGGCGGACTCGCGTACGAAGTCGGGATCTTCCAGCGCGGCGGTGCCGATCACCACGCGGGTCACGCCGAGATCGAGCCAGCGCTCGACCGACGCGCGGTTGCGGATGCCGCCGCCCAGCTGGACCTTGCCCGGAAAACGATCGACGATCGCCGCAACCGCGACACCATTGATCGACTCACCCGCGAACGCCCCATCGAGATCGACGACGTGCAGCCACTCGGCCCCGGCCTGCGCGAACAAGCCGGCCTGCGCTGCGGGGTCGTCGCCATAGACGGTGGCGCGCGCCATATCCCCCTCGGCAAGGCGGACGACCTGCCCGGATTTGAGGTCGATGGCAGGAAAAACGATCACGGCTTCCACCCTAGAAAACGCTGGAGGAGCGCCAGCCCATAATGCTGGCTCTTTTCGGGGTGGAACTGCACCCCAAGGATATTGTCGCGCCCGATCGCGGCGGTGACGGGACCGCCATGGTCGGTAATCGCCAGCACGCCGCTGCCGGAATAGGCAAAGCTGTGCAGGAAATAGGCCTCGCCCGGCTCGATCAGCGCATGCGGGGCGAGCGGGGTCACGTCGTTCCAGCCCATGTGCGGGACATGGACGTCCCCGGCCGGCAGTTCGCGCACCACGCCGTCCATCCAGCCCAGGCCATCATGGCTGCCATGTTCCTCGCCACGCGTCGCGAGCAGCTGCATGCCGACGCACACGCCGAGGAACGGCGCGCCCTGTTCGAGCACGCGGCGCTCCATTGCGTCCACCATCCCGGGGATCGCGCGCAGCCCCGCGGCGCAGGCACCGAACGCGCCGACGCCGGGCAGAACGATGCGATCGGCCTGCGCCACCACGTCGGGATCGGCGGTCACCGCGATATTGTTCGCCCCGGCGGCCTTCAGCGCATTGTGGACCGAATGAAGATTGCCCGCGCCGTAATCGATCAGCGCGATGGTCATGACAGCAGCGGTGCCAGCGCGTCGGCGGCGAAGCTGGCCGCCACCTCGGTCACGCTCGCCGTCGCGACGCCAGAGCTGACGAACGGGTCGGTCGCGGCAAAGGCCTCAACCTCGGCGCGATGGCCGCGGCACAGGATGATGCCACCGGTGCGCGGCACCTGACGCCCCGCGATCAGCAGCAGCCCTTCCGCAAAACCGGCTTCCAGCCAGGCGACATGCGCCGCCATCTGCGCGTCGACCTGCTCGATCGGCGCGACGTAGCTCAAGGTGATGACACAGACCGGCGCGGCGTCCAGTCGGGCCATTACAGCGTCCCCTTGGTGCTCGGGATCGTGTCCGCCTTGCGCGGGTCGATCGCCACTGCCTCACGCAGCGCGCGGGCAAGGCCCTTGAACGCGGCTTCGGCGATATGGTGGTTGTTGCTGCCGTACAGCGTCTCGACGTGCAGCGTCAGGCCGGCGGTCTGGGCGAAGCTGTGGAACCAGTGTTCGAACATCTCGGTGTCCATTTCGCCCAGCCGCTTCTGGCTGAACTGCGTCTTCCACACCAGGAAGGGGCGCCCCGAAATGTCGAGCGCGACGCGGGTCAGCGTCTCGTCCATCGGGCTCAGCGCATCGGCGTAACGGCGGATGCCGCGCTTGTCGCCCAGCGCCTTCGCCACCGCCTCGCCGATCGCAAGGCCGGTATCCTCGACCGTGTGATGCTGGTCGATATGCAGGTCGCCGACGGTCTTCACGTCGAGGTCGATCAGCGAATGGCGCGACAGCTGCTCGAGCATATGGTCGAAAAAGCCGATCCCGGTGGAGATCGTGTAGCTGCCGGTGCCATCGAGATTCACGGTCACATCGACCGAAGTCTCGCTGGTCTTGCGGCTGATCGTGGCGGTACGCATGGCCGTCCCCATAGCGGTTGCGCGGGCGGGCGCAATCACCCCTGCACTTTGGTGAATGGCAAGAAATCTTGACCGCTCCGCTGGCGTCGCTAGGTCAGGGGCATGACCGGCAATGTACCTGACAGCTTGATTCCCTATGACGAGATCGTGCAGGAGGCCCTGCGCGCGGTCGTCGGCCGGGTGCTGGATCAGGTCGCCGCGACCGGCGCGCTGCCCGGCGCGCACCATTTCTACATCACGTTCAAGACGCGCGCGCCCGGCGTGGACATTCCCGATCGGCTGATCGAACGCTTCCCGGACGAGATGACGATCGTCCTTCAGCACCGCTTCTGGGACCTGAAGGTCGACGATAACCGCTTCTCGGTGGGCTTGAGCTTCAACCAGATCCCGTCGATCCTAACGATCCCGTTTGCGGCGATCACCGGCTTTCACGACCCCGCGGTCAATTTCGAGCTGCGCTTTCAGGCGGCGGAAGACCCAGACGGTCCCGACCCGCATGACGAAGCGGAAAATGACGAGCCGCCGATCGCGACCCCGGTCGAGGACGGGTCGAACGTCGTCGCGGTGGATTTCAAGCGGAAGAAGTAAGGCTTGCGTTTGCGGCCGCGCATCCCAGCTTGGGCGGGGATGATGGAGGCTGCATGACCGATACCCGCACCGAAACCGACTCGATCGGCGCGATCGAGGTACCCGCCACCGCCTATTGGGGCGCGCAGACCCAGCGGAGCATCGAGAATTTCCCGTTCGGCGCGATGGAGCGGATGCCGATCGGCATCGTCCGCGCGCAGGCGATTGTCAAACAGGCGGCGGCGCGGGTGAATGCGAAGCACGGCCTGGCGCCGGAGATCGTCGCGGCAATCGAGGATGCGGCAAGCGCGATCGTCGCTGGGCAGCTCGACGACCAGTTTCCGCTGGTGATCTGGCAGACCGGCAGCGGCACCCAGACCAACATGAACGTCAATGAGGTGATCGCCGGCTACGCCAATGAACGCCTCGCCGGGACGCGGGGTGGCAAGTCGCCCGTCCACCCCAACGACCATGTGAACATGAGCCAGTCGTCGAACGACAGCTTCCCCACCGCACTGCACGTCGCGGCGGTGCTGGCGACGCGCGACGCGCTGCTGCCCGCGCTCGATCGGCTGACGGCAGCGCTGGTCGCCAAGGCTGAAGCGTGGGGGCATATCGTCAAGATCGGCCGCACCCACACGCAGGACGCGACCCCGCTGACGCTGGGACAGGAGTTTTCGGGCTACGCCGCGCAGCTGATCAGTTGCAAAGCGCGGATCGAGGGGGCGCTGAACGGCAATCTGCGCAAGCTCGCGATCGGTGGGACCGCAGTTGGCACCGGGCTCAATGCGCCAGCGGGCTGGGCCGAGGATATGGCCGCCGCCATCTCCGACATCACCGGAACCGCCTTCGAAAGCGCGCCCAACAAGTTCGAGCAGCTCGCGGCCAAGGATGGCCTCGTCTTCTTCTCGGGCGCGCTCAACACGCTGGCGGTGGCGCTGACCAAGATCGCCAACGACATCCGCTTCCTCGGCTCCGGCCCGCGCTCGGGCTTGGGCGAGCTGTCGCTCCCCGCGAATGAGCCGGGCAGCTCGATCATGCCGGGCAAGGTCAATCCCACCCAGTGCGAATCGCTGACGATGGTCGCGGCGCAGGTGATCGGCAATCACCAGGCGGTGACCGTCGGGGGGATGCAGGGGCATTTCGAGCTCAACGTGTTCATGCCGCTGATCGGCGCGAACGTGCTGCGCTCGATCCATCTGCTCAGTGTCGGGATGGAGAGCTTCGCCGAGCGCTGTGTCGATGGCATGACCGCGAACGAGGATCGCATTGCAGAACTGGTCGAGCGCTCGCTGATGCTCGTCACCGCGCTCGCGCCAGAGATCGGCTATGACAATGCCGCGAAGATCGCCAAGACCGCGCATGCGCAGGGGACGACGCTGCGCGAGGCGGGGCTGGCGCTCGGCTTGGTCGATGCCGCAACCTTCGACCGGCTTGTCCGTCCCGAAACGATGGTCTGACTCGTCGACGCGGAACCCATTGCGGCTTCGCGCTTTTCCTCCTCCGAACGGAGGCTTGGTTAATGGACGGATCGATCATTGGAGCGCTGCTGGGCGGCGTCGCGGTTGCATTTGCGGGCGCGGCCTTCTGGACCGGGCTGCGCGGAATGGGCGAGGTGTTCGACCTCGCGACCGGAAATAAGGAGTTTGGACGATGATCGGCGATCTGGTGGCGGGCTATATCGGCAAGCGTATCGATGAGAGCGATGGCGAGGGCGGTACGCTCGGCACCATCGCCGGCATCGCCGCCTGGCGTGTCGGCAAGACGGTGATTCCGGCCGCAATCGTGCTTGGCGCCGCGGCACTTGGCGCGCGCTATGTCCGCCGCCGGTGGCAGGCGCGCGCGGCATGATCCGCACCATCTTCGCCGCACTGCTGGGGCGTGCAATCGACCGCCGCGACGGGCGTGGCGGGATGAAGGGCGCGATCGTCGGTGCGGTCGGTCAGCGTGCGCTGACGCGGATGGGCCCGTTCGGTTGGGTGATCGGCGGCGTGATCCTGCTCTGGTCGCTCCTCACGGGGCGCCGTCGCCGCTATTAACCGCCTCCCAGCCTTGACGTAACCGCCTCGCCCGCGCCAATGGCGCGCATGGCGCATCGCGATTCCAAATATGAGTTCGACCGCAGGGGCGTGTTGTTCGTCCTGTCCTCCCCCTCGGGCGCGGGCAAGTCGACCATCGCGCGCAAGCTGCTCGAGCGCGAACCCGGGATGGGCGTGTCGGTCTCCGCGACTACCCGCCCGATCCGCGCGGGCGAGCAGGATGGCCGCGAATATCATTTCCTGAGCACCGACGAGTTCAAGGCCCGCGCCGCGCGGCACGAATTCCTCGAATGGGCGCATGTCTTCAACTATCGCTACGGTACCCCGCGCGAGCCGGTGAAGCGCATGCTCGCCGCGGGGCAGGACGTGCTGTTCGACGTCGACTGGCAGGGCGCGCAGCAGCTGTTCCAGCTTGAGGGCGGCGACGTCGTCCGCATCTTCATCGTCCCGCCATCGCTGACCGAACTCGAAAAGCGCCTGCGCGCGCGTGCGACCGACAGCGAAGACGTGATCCAGTATCGCATGAAGCGCGCCGAGCGTGAGCTGAGCCACTGGGACGGCTATGACTATGTCGTCGTCAACGACGATCTCGATGCGTGCTTCGAGAAGGTCCACACGATCCTCAAAGCCGAGCGCGAAAAGCGTTCGCGCAAGCCCGGCCTGATCGGCTTCATCCGCGAACGCGCCGAAGAGGCGATCGAAATGGGCCTCGCCACGCGCTGATTTCGTTTGCTGTAATCCGACACCGGCCCGCCCCCCCACCCGGCCACCCATCGCATACACTGTCGTTGGGTGGCCGGGTGGGGGAGCGGGCCGGTGCCGCCTCGGCGCAGCCGACCAACAACTGAACTTTCAGATCGCCCGATTGTTACGATTGCACTAACCTGCGCCGAAACGATGGGGAGAGCGCAAATGCCAAGAGTCTTGCTGGGCGGCCTGCTGGGCGGGGTCGCGATGTGGATCGTCGGGTTCATTTTCTGGGGCACGCCGCTGTCGATGCTGGCGACCAGCAACGCGGGCGACAGTGCCAGCGTCGCCGTGCAGGCCGCGCTCGCGCAGCATCTCGGCCCCAACGGCAGCGGCGCCTATCCAATCCCGTGGCCGGGCACGCCGCTCGGCACGCAGGCCTATGGTGAGGGGCCGACCGCACTCGTCCTCTTCAACACCAACGGCTTCGCCCTGCCGGATACCGCCGCACTGGTCGGCGGGCTGATCCTCGGCATCCTCTGCGCGCTGCTGCTGGCGTTCGCGCTGGCGCGGCTGACCACTGGCATGAGCTTCGCGCAGCGGCTGACTGCGGTCGGCCTGTTTGCCGTCGCCTTCACCGCCTATAGCCAGCTGGGGCAGCCGGTGTTCAACCACGCGCCCTGGGGCTATTTCATCTATCTGTGGATCAGCGAAGTCGCCGGCTGGCTCGCCGCCGGGGCAGTGATCGCCTGGCTGCTGCCCAAGCCGCCAGTGCTGACCGCCTAAACCGGACGCGGAGCGATGGCGGCGCCCGGCGCGTCGCCATCCTCGCCGCGCAACGCATCCAGTTCCCCGCTCGCCCGCGCGCGCTTGCCATAGACCGCTTCGAACAGCGGCCCGGCCATCATCGTCGTGACGATCGCCATCAGCACCATCATCGAAAACAGCGTCGGCCCGATAATCCCCTTTTGCAGGCCGATATTGATGATGATCAGCTCCATCAGCCCGCGCGAGTTCATCAGCGCGCCGATGCCGAGCGCGGTGCGATTATCCTCGCCCGACAGCCGCGCCGCCGCCCAGCACGCGCCGAGCTTGGCCAAAATCGACACCGCGAGAATCCCGAGCGCGATGGCGAGCAGCGACAGGCTGTTGACCATGTCCATCCGCGTGTTCAGTCCCGAATAGGTGAAGAACATCGGCAGCAGCATCACCACCGCGAGCGGCTCGACCTTCCGCTTCAGCTCCTCGACAAACAGCCCGCGCGGCATGCATACGCCCAGCAGGAAGCCGCCGAACACGGCATGGATGCCGATCGCGTCCATCAGAAATGCCGACAGGCAGAACAGCATCAGCGTGATCGCCAGCACCAGATTGCTCATCTCGCCGCGCGCCTCGACCGCGCGGCCCAGCGATGCGAGCAGCCGTTTGCCGAAGATCAGCATGAAAATCGCGTAACTGACGCCCCCGACGATCGCGATCACCGCAATCCCCGGCCCGCCGCCAAAGGTCGCGAGCACGATCGCCAACACGCACCACGACACCGCGTCGTCGAACGCACCCGCCGTCAGCGACAAGGTGCCGAGCGAGGTGTTGGCCAGGCCACGCTCATTGATGATCCGCGCCAGCATCGGGAACGCGGTCAGCGCGATGCACGCGCCCATGAACAAGGTCGCGCTCCACTGGCTGATCCCCTCGGCAAAAAGGCCGGGGACATCGAGCAACAGTGGCGTGATGAGTGCGGCCATCACGAAGGGCGTGGCGATGCCCGCGACCGAAACGGTGGCGGCGCTCTTCGCCTTGGTCTTGAAATGGTCGAGATGCAGCGTGCAACCGACCAGGAACATGTACAGCCCGACGCCGAACTGTGCGCCGACATACAGGACGTTCTTGGTTTCCTTGGGGAAGATCGCCGCCTGCAACTCGGGGAAGAACAGCCCGAACAGCGACGGGCCGAGCACGACGCCCGCGATCATCTCCCCCACCACCTGCGGTTGACCCAGGAACTTCTGCCCCAGCCATCCGACGACGCGCGCGGCGAGGATGATCAGCGCAAGCTGCAGAAAGAAATGGATGCTGTGGTCGTTCGGGGTAAAGCTCGCGGCGGCATTCACCGCCGGGCCATGGGCACCCATGACGTCGCCCAGCGCACGCAACGTGTCGGCGAGCAGTTTCTCGAACACCCCGTGATCCCCTCTTCGACCGACCAGCCCTCTGGCGGCGGCTTTATGATGGTATCGCTACCACCCTACTCATTCAGAGCAAATGCAGAAACCTGACCGCTGCTGCATAATCCGCCCGCCGCGCATCGCGCGCCTTGCGGGCGAGCTCGTCCTCGCCCCAATGCTCGACCTGCCAGTCCTCGTCCAGATTGGCCGCGGACCAGATATCCTCGGGGTCTGCGGCCCGCTCGATCAGCGCCAGCGCCGCGACCAGCGACCCGGTGACGGTGACGATCGGCGACAGCCCGGCCAGCTCGAACGGCGACCGCGCCGCGACCGCTTCGGCCAGCGCCGTCACGGCTTCGGGGGGCTGGGCGACATGCACGATGCCGGTGGTCATGGTGAGTGCCGCGCCATAACGCTCCCGCGCCCAGCCCAGCAGCGGGTCCCAGCTCGCCGCCTGCCGCAATTGCAGCTCCAGCGGATGGTCTGCGCGGTAGCAGAGCAGGTCGCTCTCGCCATATTTGGCAAGGCCAGCGGCGAACGCGGCGGGGTCGGGCGCGATCCGGTCGATCGCGGCATTGGCCAGGCCCGTGAGCGGCATTGCGCGCGGGTCGATCGTCTCAGCCACGCCGCGCCACTCCTCCGCCACCGCCTCGGCCAGCACAGGATTCGGCAGCGTCAGCGGCGCGCGCCCCGGCGTACGCACCGGCTTGCCGTCAAGATGCACGTCATGCCCGCCATCGGCCGCGACCAGCGCGACCTCCTTCCAGAACCGTCGCATGATCCTATTCCGTCGGCGGGGTGCGCCAGCGCCGGGCGAGCGCGCGCGGCACCACGGCGATGCAATAGAGGCCCGACAACAGGATCGCCGCGCCCAGCAGGCGCATCACCATATCCTCGGCACGGCCCATGATGATCAGGCCGAACACCGCGCCGGCGACCGCAATCATCTGCGCGAACACCATCGCGAAATAGCGGTTGCGGGCCGGATCCTCGGTCATAACGCCTCCAACAGCGCCGGCAGCTCGCGTGCATGCGTCGTCACATGATGCGCCCCGGCGGCGTGCAGTTCATGCGCCTCGTGATAGCCCCACGCAACCCCGACCGCGTGCGTGCCCGCGTTCACCGCCATCGCGATGTCGTAGCTGGTATCGCCGATCATCGCGGTGCGCAGCGGATCGCCTCCAGCCTCGGCAATCGCGGCCTGCAGCATCGCCGGATGCGGCTTGGACGGATGCCGGTCGGCGGTCTGCAGCGTCACGAACCGGTCGGTCAGCCCATGATGCTCCAGAATCAGCGCCAGCCCGCGATCCGACTTGCCCGTCGCGACACCCAGCAGCCACCCTGCATCGGCCAGCGCCTCAATCGCCTCGGCGACGCCATCGAACAGCGGCTCGGGATCCAGCGCCGCGTCCATCCGCATCGCGTGGAATGCGCTCTTATACGCCTCCGCCATCGCGACATGCATCGCCGGATCGGCCTGAGGCAGCAGTTGCGCAATCGCGGGGACCAAGCTCAGCCCCACGATCCGCCTTATATCCTCGCGCGTCGGCGGCTCCAACCGGTGCGCGACAAAACACGCCTCCATCGCGCGACAGATATTGGCCTGCGAATCGACCAGCGTGCCGTCGCAGTCGAAGACGGCGAGCCGGATCATGGCTTCTTCGTCGGCTTCCGGGCGGGCTTCTTCGCCGGCTTCCTGGCAGCCGTCGTATCCCGACGCCCCTGACGCTCCCCGCGCCGCTCCTTACGGAACGTCTTGGCATGCGCCTTGGCCCAGGCCTTTTCCTGTTCCTTGGTCGGCGGCGCCTTTTCGTCCGACGGCAGATTGTCGCCATCCTCGAGGTTAAAGCCGAGCTGGATCAGCGTCTCCGCAAAATGCGTCGGCAGGTCCGCCGTCACGTCCAGCTTGCCGCCATCGGGATGGTCGATGCGGATGCGGCGCGCGTGCAGGTGCATCTTGCGGCTGATGCTCCCCGACAGGAACGCTTCGGCCATGCCGTATTTGCCATCGCCGACGATCGGATGGCCGATCGCCGCCATGTGTACGCGCAGCTGATGCGTGCGCCCGGTATGCGGCTGCAGCTCGACCCAGGCGGCGCGGTTGCCGGCGCGGTCGATCACGCGATAGCGGGTGCGCGCGGGCTGGCCCTCCTTCTCGTCAACCTGCATCTTCTCGCCACCGGTGCCGGGCTGCTTGCCCAGCGGCAGGTCGATGAACCCATCCTCGATGCTCGGCACGCCGACGATGATCGCCCAATAGGTCTTGCGCGCCGTCCGCCCCGAAAAGCTCTTCGAAAAATAGGCGGCGGCCCGCGCCGTCCGCGCCAGCACCAGCGCGCCCGACGTATCCTTGTCGAGCCGGTGGACCAGCTTGGGCCGCGTATCCAGGTCGAAATACAGCCCGTCGAGCAGCATATCGACATGGTCGTGCGTCTTGGTCCCGCCCTGTGTCGCGAGCCCCGGCGGCTTGTTGAGCACCAGCGCCTGCGCGTCGCGATGGATCACCATCGATTCGGCGAATTCCATCTGCTCGAGCGACAGCACCGGACGCGCCTTTTTCGGCTTGGCGGTCGCGACCGGCGTGGCGTCCGCCGGGGGCACGCGGATTACCTGTCCCGCCTGGATGCGATCACCCGGCGTCGCGCGCGCGCCATCGACCCGCAGCTGCCCCGTCCGCGCCCAGCGCGACACGATGTTGAAGCTGGTATCGGGCAGATGCCGCTTGAACCAGCGATCCAGCCGGATGCCGTCATCGTCGAGCGCGACGGTGAACTGGCGGACATTCTCGGTGCTCATGCCGCCACCATCCGGCTGACCTGCAGCCCCGCGAACAGCGCGCCGATCGAGAGTGCGACCGAGGCAAGGATATAGAGCAGCGCGGTCACCAGCGCGCCGCGCTCGATCATCAGCACGGTCTCGAGCGAAAAGGCCGAAAAGGTGGTGAAGCCGCCAAGCACGCCGACGCCGAGCAGGTAGCGCAGCGCCTCGTCCCCGCTCGCCCGCGTCGCGAGCCAGCCCGCGAGCAACCCCATGGCAAGCCCGCCGACGACGTTGACCGCTAACGTGCCGATCGGGAACCCCGGCCCCCAAATTCCAAGCGCGGCGCGCCCGACCAGATGCCGCGCGCCGGCGCCGACCGCGCCGCCCAGCATGACGAGAAACAGATGATGCATATGGCCGCCCTAGCGCGGAAACCGCTCCGGGTCGATTCCCGCGCTGACGCTCATCGTCTCCCCTCCCGGAACGGGAGGGGGGACAGGTGGCTACCGTTCCGGCACCGTCCAGTAATAGATCGTCCGTCCGTCGATCGTTTCTTCCTTCTCCGGCTCCCAATCACCCATGCGGAATGCGTGGCTGACGATGCGCGTCCCCGGCTTCAGTTCGGCGAGCAATTTCGGGCGCAATTTCTCGTTCAACGTGTCGAGCAGATAGAGGGTGACGACGGTCGCGTCGCTGAATTCGCTAGTGAACAGATCCGCCTGTTTGAACGACACCTCACCCGTCACCCCCGCCGTTTTGGCGTTGGCGTTGGCCTCTGCGATCCGCTGTGGGTCGATATCGATCCCCACCGCGCGCACCTGCTTGCGCTTCGCCGCCGCGATCGGAATGCGCCCGTCGCCCGACCCCAGGTCATAGAGCACATCGCCGTCGCGCAGCTTCACCATGTCCAGCATCGCCTCGACCACCGCGGGCGGGGTCGGGACATAGATCACATCGGGGTTCTGGCTTGGCGCCACCGCAACCGGTGCCGGAGGCGGCGTGACCGCGCTTCCGGCGACGAAGGTGGCAGCAGCGAGGATCAACAGCTTCATGGCGCAAGCTCCTCTTCAGGGGTGACGACCAATAGCATCAATGCGCCGACGCCCAGAACCGCGACGCCAGCCAGCGCGCCCCAGCCGGTATAGGTGAGGCTCGACCAAAGCAGATACGCAGTGGTCGCACAAAAGATCCCAGGGAGTACTGGATAGAGCGGCACGCGGAACGGACGTGGCGTGTCGGGCTCGGTCCGGCGCAGCACGAACAGCGACAGTCCGGCGAGCAGCAGGAACAGCCAGAAGACCGGCGCGGTATATTCGACTGCGACCCGAAACCCGTCGCGCGCAAATCCGCCGAGCGCGACCAGCAGCAGCGCGACCCCGCCCTGCGCGATCAGCCCGTTGCCCGGCGTGTCGCGGCGATGATCCCATTGGCCCAACCAGCGCATCGGCCTGATCCGCTGCCCCAAGGCACAGGCGGTGCGCGCGCCGACGATCGCCGTGGCATTGGCACTGGTCAGCGCCGCCACCGCGACTGCCGCGCTGATCGCCGCCGCGCCCGCCGGGCCGAACGCGCGGCGCATCACCTCGGCTGCCACCGCGTCATTGCCCGCCATGCCAGCCATGCCGAGCCCGTTGAGCAACGCCAGATTGACCAGCACATACAGCGCGGTGACCAGCGCCAGCGCCGCGCACAGGATCGCGGCGATCCGGCGCGGCGGGTCCTTCATTTCCGCCGAGACATAGACCGCCTCGCTCCACCCGCCATAGGATAGCAGCACGAACACCATCACCAGCCCCAGCGCCCCGCCGCTCACCGGGTCGGGCACGGCCTCCGGGGGCGCGAGCGAAAACCCGGCGACGATGATCGCGATCAGGCCGATCACCTCCGCCAGCGTCAGCCAGCGCTGCGCTTGCGTGCCCCAGCGCATTCCCAGCCAGTTGATCGCGCTCACCGCGACGACCGCTATCCCTGCCCAGATCGCCGGACCCGCCGGGCCGAGCGGCAGCAGGATTTGAAGATAATCGCCGACGATGAACGACAGCAGCGCCAGCGACCCGGTCTGGATCACCGCCAGCCGCGCCCAGGCATAGAGGAACGCGATCCGCTGTCCGAATGCTCGCCCGATATAGTGATAATCGCCGCCCATGTGCGGCCAGGCCGCCGCCATCTCGGCATAGCACAGCGCCCCGATGATCGAGAGCACGCCGCCCGCGATCCAGGCCAGGATCATCGTTGTGGCATCGCCCGCCACCCCCGCGACCAGCGCCGGGGTGCGAAAGATGCCGGCGCCGATGACGATGCCGACGGTCAGCGCGAACACATCGACGGCGCGCAGCGTGTGGCGTGGGGCGGCGGCGGGAGTCACGCGGTGGGCACCTCACTCAACGGGGGCACTTGATCGCCCGTCGCGCCACCCCTGCGGCAAGAGACGTGGCGGAACAAGGGTCTAGCGGTCGGTGGCGCTTGCAATGTTGGAGTTCATTTGCTTGCCTGACGCCATGAAAATCCAGCCCCGCCTAGCCGCCCGCACGCAACCGTCCGCGCCTTATACACGCGCATTTTTGTCAGCTTTGTCGGCTGGTGCCGGTGCACTGGCGCTGGCCGCTGCCCCGGCGCAGGCGTCGCCGTCGGATGATTTCAAGGCCCTGCTCGACGAACATTTCGCGTGGGTTCTCAAGGAAAATCCGGGCTTTGCCCGCTCGGTCGGCGTCGATATCGATCCGATCGCGGTCGGCGATGTCAGCCTTGCTGCCGAAGACCGGCGCGCTGCGGCGGAGGCGGTGTTCCTCAAGCGGCTCGACGCCATCCCCGATGCCGGCCTCACCCCGGCGCAGCGGACCGACAAGGCGATCCTGCGCCGCTTGCTGGCGGAAAGCATTGAAAACAATGGCTTTGGCCAGCGCATGATCCTGTTCACCAGCTATTCCAACCCGTGGCAGGGTGCGGCGGGGCAGGGGGAGCGCACTGCCTTTCGGCGCAAGGCCGATTATGGCCATTATCTCGACCGGTTGGCTAAGTTCCCGGAAACGAACGACGTTTTGATCGATATCACGGCACAGGCATTGAAGGGCGGCTATATCCAGCCCTGTGTCAGCCTGGTCGGGTTTGAGCAGACGATTACCGGCGTAATCCAACAAGATGCGAACAAGTCGCGCTTTTACGCGCCATTTACCCGCAAGCGCCCTGTCGATGCCACAGAGGCAGAGTGGACAGCGTTGCAGGAACGCGCGCGCAAGACCGTTACCGAGGTGATCAACCCGGCCTATGCTAAGGCTGCGGCGTTCTACCGCACCAGCTATGCCCCCAAATGTGCCAAGGCAGTCGGCGTGTCGGCGCAGCCCGATGGCGCGCGCTATTATGCCTTCCGCATCCGTCAGCTGACTACGACCGACCTCTCGGCCGAGCAGATCCACAAGATCGGTCTGGACGAGGTCGCCCGCATCCGCGCGGAGATGGAGGCGGTGGCGAAGAAGGCGGGGTTCGCGACGCGTGAGGCGTTCGTGGCCGAGCTGCGCACCAACCCCAAATATTACGCCAAGACGCCCGAGGAGCTGATGGCCGCCGCCGCGGTGCAGGCCAAGGACATCGACGGCAAGATGCCGGGATTTTTCAACCGCATGGCGCGGCTGCCCTATGGCCTCAAGCGCATCCCGGCGGAGACGGCGGAGAGGACGACGACCGCCTATTATGGCCCCGGCAACCCCGAGCTGGGGCTGGCCGGCCATTATTACGTCAACACCTCGAAGCTCGATCAGCGGCCGCTGTATGAACTGCCCGCGCTGACGGCGCATGAAGCGGTGCCGGGGCACCACCATCAGATCGCGCTGCAGCAAGAGCTGGAGACGGCGAAGTTCCGCCGCTACCTCGCCAATTTCACCGCGTTTACCGAGGGGTGGGGGCTGTATTCCGAGCGGATCGGGATCGAAATGGGCATTTACGACACGCCCGAAAAGGAAATGGGGCGGCTGTCGTACGAGATGTGGCGCGCGTGCCGACTGGTGGTCGATACCGGCATCCATGCCAAGGGCTGGACCAAGGAACAGGCGGTCCAGTTCATGCTCGACAATACCGCGCTGTCGGCGGCGAATATCGATGCCGAGGTGAACCGCTATATCAGCTGGCCGGGCCAGGCGCTGGGCTACAAGCTGGGCGAGATCAAGATCCGCGAACTACGTGCGCGGGCCGAAAAGGTGCTGGGGGTCGAGTTCGACCTGAAGCGCTTCCACGACGCGGTGCTGGAACAGGGCGCGGTGCCGCTTGATGTGCTGGACGCGCAGATCGATGCGTTCATCGCGGCGGAGAAGGCGCGGGTAAAGTAGTCTGCAATCCTCCGCGGCACGGGGAGGGGGACCGCGCCCGCAGGGCGTGGTGGAGGGGGCCCGAGGCATCGGACTCCGTTGCCTCGGGCCGCCTCCACCATCCTGCGCATGGTCCCCCTCTCCGTGCCCGGGAGGATTAAGCGGAAGTCCGGCAAACGCTTCCTTAACCCTGGCCTGTCATCCCTGTGCCCCAAATCCCGCAGCCTGTGCGGGGGTGCGGAGCGTGATGATGAGCCGTCGGGCCAATGGTTTTGCCGTCCTGTTGCTGCCGCTTGCGCTCGCCGCGTGCGGCGGGGGCGAGGCGGGCAATGTCGATGCGCTGGACGATTCGATCGGCAGCAACGCGACCGACCCGGCGCTGATGGGTGCGCTGCAGGACCAGATCATGGTCGATCCGCAGCTGGCCCAGCAGTCGAACAAGGACGCGATCCGTCCGCCGGGCCAGCCCTATTCAGCGCCGATCCCGTCGGACACCGTCGCCGCAGCCAAGGCGGCGATGCCGGCCGAGGGCGAGTTGCTCAAGGCCCCGGCTCCGGTCGAGGGCAAATGCGACGCCTGCGACGCCCAGGACAAGTCGGTGACGCTGGGCGGCCTTGCAGCGGGGCAGAAGGACCGCCGCACCGCCGACTGCGCGGCGAAGTTGAGCTACTCCGCCGGCTGGGCCGCCCGCCTCCCCGCCGACATGCCGCTGCATCCGCAGGCCCGCGTGACCGAAGCGGCTGGGGCCGAAGGCGGCCAGTGCAACCTGCGCGTCGTCAGCTTCTCGACCCCGCAACCGCTCCAGACGATGATCGACTGGTACTACACCCGCGCCGTCCGCGGCGGTTATTCGGCCGAACACCAGCTGAAGGACGGTCAGCATGTGCTGGGCGGGACTCGGGCAAAGGACGATTCGGCCTATGTCGTGTTCCTGTCGGCACGCGGCGACGGCGGGACGGAGATCGACCTGATCGCGAACAAGGGCAATTAGGTTGAAGTCTCGCCAACGGTCTGCCCAGAAACACCTCGCTGGCAATCGCTTCCAATCATGCTGTCATTTCCTATAAGCTTCGCGTGGCTAACACCGACGCATTGCTCCGGATTGCTTACGCCGCCGTAGAGAGCGGCGATTTTGCTCATGCCCGGCTTTGCTATGAAAGGGCTGCCGCCCTCGGCGACTTTATGGCTCTTCATGCGCTCGGCTACATGCACGACGTCGGTGAGGGCGTACCGCAAAACAAAGTGCTGGCTATGAAAATATATCGCAGAGCATGGCGGCTAGGGAGCCATGTCTCCGCGTCCAATATTGCTATCTTGTACCGCGAGCAATGCAGGCATGGCATGATGTTTCGGTGGTATCAGCGGGCCGCTGCGGCTGGGGATGGAAGCGCCTATCTGGAAATGGCCAAGTGTTATCTCGCTGGCTCTGGCGTACGAAAAAACGTGGTGTCGGCAATGCGTTGTCTTACTACCGCCATAGGCTCGCAGTACATTTCGGAATACGAGCGAGAGGAAGCTGATGCTTTGTTGGGGCAACTGTCGCTGCGGCTAGTTTGAAACTGTAGCTGGCAAAATTCGAACAAGAGCTGCCAGACAGCTTCTCACCTACAATTGGCCGTTCAGTCATAATTTCGACATCGGTCGCTATGCTTTTGCGACCTACGCCGCCTCCAGCAGCCTCCCAGCCTGCGCCCGCGCCTCATCCGTAACCTGCGCGCCGGACAACATCCGGGCAATTTCCTCCCGCCGCTCGTCTTCGCTGAGCTGGCGCACGCCGGTGCGGGTGACGAGGCCGTCATGGCTTTTCGCGATCAGTAGATGCGCCGCGCCGCGCGCCGCGACCTGCGGGCTGTGGGTGACGACCAGCAACTGTGCGCCGGTCGAGAGCCGCGCCAGCCGTTCGCCGATCGCGCTGGCCACAGCGCCGCCGACGCCGCGGTCGATTTCGTCGAAGATCAGCGTGCGCGCGCCGCCTTCCTCGGCCAATGCTACCTTGAGCGCGAGGATGAAGCGCGACAGCTCGCCGCCTGAGGCGATCTTGATGAGGGGGGCGAAGGGGGCGCCGGGGTTGGTCGAGACCTCGAACTCCACCCGGTCGCTGCCGGTTGCCGACCATTGGTCACGCGGCAGCGGTTCAACACGGGTCAAAAAGCGCGCCGCGTCGAGTTTGAGCGGGGCGAGTTCGGCTGCAACCGCCGCGTCCAGTCGGGCGGCGGCGGCGGTGCGGGTGGCCGACAGCGTTTCCGCCGCCGCGACATAGGCCGTTTCTGCCTTCGCTAGATCTGCGGTGAGGCGCGCGATCAGACCTTCGCCGCCCTCGATCCGTTCGAGCCGGGTCGCGAGGGTTTCGGCCAGGTCTGCGAGGTCGTCGGGCTGGATGCGATGCTTGCGGGCGAGGCCGCGCAGTTCGAACAGCCGCGCCTCATCCGCCTCCAGCGCGGCGGGGTCGAAGGCGAGGGCTTCGGCGGCGGTGTCGATGCCTTCCTGCGTCGCGCTCCCCTCGTTCAGCGCGCGGTCGAGCGCGGCGAGGGCTTCGGTGAGGGCGGGGTGGTCCTCGGCGATTCGCTCCAGGATGCGCGCGGCCTGACGCAGCCGGGTGAGCGCGCCGTCCGAACCGTCGATCAGGTCCGCGATTGCCTGCAGTTCGCCCGCGATCTTCTCACCGCGCTGCATCGTCGCGCGGCGTTCGGCGAGCACGGCTTCCTCGCCGGGTTCGGGGGCGAGCTTGGTCAGTTCGGCGACAGCATGTTCGAGCCATTCGCGGTCGCGCGCGGCGCTTTCCTGCTCGGCATGCGCGGCGGCGAGCGCGTCTTCGGCTTCACGCAGCGCGCGGTGCGCGGTGGCGACGGCAGCGGTATCGGCGCGGGCGAAACTGTCGAGCAAGGCGCGATGGCCGCGCGGGTTGAGCAGGCCGCGATCGTCATGCTGGCCGTGGATCTCGACCAGCAATGCGCCGAGTTCGCGCAGCAATCCGGCGGAGGCGGGCTGATCGTTGACATAGGCGCGGCTGCCGCCATCGGCCTTGACCAGGCGGCGGATCGTCAGCGGTTCGGACGGGTCGTGGTCGAGGCCGCTTTCGCCGAGCAGCGCGGCGATCGGGGCGGGGTCGGCGGGTTCGAAACTGGCGGTGACGACGGCCTGTGCCGCGCCCTGCCGCACCAGCCCGCTATCGGCGCGTGCGCCGAGCGCTAGGCCGAGCGAGTCGAGCAGGATCGATTTGCCTGCGCCGGTTTCGCCGGTGAGCACGCCAAGACCTGCGCCGAAATCGAGGTCGAGCGCCTCGATCAGCACAACGTCGCGAATGGAAAGCGCGGTCAGCATGCGCCCGCATTACCCCTTTTTGTTCCGCCTTGGGAGAGGGGATTAATCAGGGGCGTTGTGCGCTTAATTGGTGGCGGGCGCTGGGCTGGGCGTCTCGTCCCGGGCCGGAGGGCCAGCGGGGGCGACGAGCGCGGGCACCGGGACCGGCGCGCCGTGCTTTTCCACCAGTTCATAAGCGCGCTGATACCATTCGGTGCCGGGATAGTTGGCGCCGAGCACGGCTGCTGCCTTCTTCGCCTCATCCTTCACGCCGAGCGCGAGATAGCTTTCGGTGAGGCGCATCAGCGCTTCGGGCGTGTGGGTGGTGGTCTGATACTGATCGACCACGGTGCGGAAGCGGATCACGGCGGCGAGCCACTGGCCGCGCACCTGATAGTAACGCCCGACTTCCATCTCCTTGCCCGCGAGGTGATCGCGCACAAGGTCGATCTTGAGCCGCGCATCGGCGGCGTAGCGGGTGTTGGGATAGCGGCGGTTGAGTTCGCCGAGCGAATCGAGCGCCTGCTGCGTGATCTTCTGATCGCGGGTCACGTCGCTGATCTGCTCATAATAGCTGAGCGCGATCAGATAATAGGCATAGGGCGCGTCGCGGTTGCCGGGGTGAACCGCCAGGAAGCGCTGCGCCGACTGGATCGACTGGGTGTAATTCTTGTCGAGATAATAGGAGAAGGCGCCCATCAGCTGCGCACGGCGCGCCCAGACCGAATAGGGGTGCTGGCGCTCCACTTCGTCGAACAATGCCGCAGCGAGCTTGTACTGGCCGCGGTCGAGCCGGTCCTTGGCCGTGGTGTACAGCGTGCCCACGTCGCGCGCGACATAGGGCAGATCGGCACGCTTGCCTGCACCACTGGCGCAGCCGGCGAGCGGAAGGGCGATGGCAACAGCGGCAAGCGCGAGCGAGCGGGTCGAAAGCATACGCATTGCGCCGGTTCTTAGCCGAGCCTTGCGGCCGCGCGAAATGTTTTTTCGGGGTGGTTGCGGCGAACGGGATCGCAGGTCAGAATCCGGGCGTTGATGCGAGACGCCGACATTCTCATTCAGGACGCACCGATGCCCGCGCAACTGCTCGCCATGCACCGAGTCGAAAAGCCATGGGGCCGCCATCGGCTATGGCCCGGCTTTGACGATCCGGCGCCCGATGGCGAACCAGTGGGGGAGGTGTGGTTCCAGTCGCCGGGCGATGCCGCGCCGGACCTGCTGATCAAATATCTGTTCACCAGCGAGAAGCTGTCGGTGCAGGTGCATCCGGATGACACGGCGGCGCAGGCGCGGGGGTTGCCGCGCGGCAAGGACGAATGCTGGCTGATCCTCGACGCCGAACCCGATTCGACCATCGCGATCGGGCCGCGCGAGCCGATCGACGCCGACACGCTGCGCGCGGCGGCGCAGGACGGGTCGATCGTCGACCTGCTCGACTGGAAGCCGGTGCGCGCGGGCGATTTCTTTTATGCGCCGTCGGGGACGGTGCATGCGATCGGCGCGGGGATCACGCTGATCGAGGTACAGCAGAACAGCGAGACGACCTATCGCCTCTATGATTATGGCCGCCCGCGCGAACTGCATCTGGACGACGGGATCGACGTCGCGGTGCTGGAACCGTGGGTGCCGCAGCCGAGCCCCGGCATTGTCGACCATGGGCGCACCGTGCTGGTCGAGGGACCGAAATTCGTGCTGGAGCGCTGGATCGGTGGCGACCGCATGATTCGGCTGCCGCATGGGGAGGCCGGGTGGCTGGTGCCGGTGCGGGGCAGCGGCGATGTCGATGGCGTCGCGTGGCGGGCGGGTGATTGCGTGAGCGTCAGCGGCAGCGCAGTGCTGACCGCGTCGAGCGATGCCGACCTGCTGTTCGCTTATCCCGGCGACACGCGCATCTGAAGCTGGCCGCGCGATGAACGCCGGGTAGTTTTTCGTTCACGCAACTTCCCAGCACGCAGAGCCGTTTAGCCCGGCACTGAAGATGCAGGAGAAGTTGCATGCGTACCCCCTTGATCGCCGCCATCATGGCATCGGTGGCGCTCGCCCCGGTTCCGGCCATGGCCCAGCAGACACCGCGCGAATCGAACCGCGAATATCGCGACGAGGTCCGTGATGCGCAGCGCGACTATCGCCGCGACCTGCGCCGCGCCGATACCCCGGCCGAGCGGCGTGCCGCTCAGCGCGAATATCAGCGCGAATTGCGCGATGCGCGTCGGGACCGTCGCGAGGACCGCCGCGACTGGCGCCAGTATCGCAACTATGACTGGAACCGGCCGGCGCGCGGTCAGCGGGCCTATTATGCCGACGATTATTACCGGGATGGCCGCTATTATCAGGAGCGTCGCCTGACCCGCCAGGACCGCATCTATCGCGGGCGTGACGGCCGTTACTATTGCCGCCGCAGTGATGGCACGACCGGCCTGATCGTGGGCGGGATTGCCGGTGGTCTGCTCGGCAATGCGCTGTCGAACGGGCGTTCGAACGTGCTCGGAACGCTGCTGGGTGCCGCCGGTGGCGCGGCGCTGGGCGCGTCGATCGATCGCGGCAACGTGCGCTGTCGTTAAGCAACGGGCGGGGTTCGGGTAACCGGACCCCGCCAGCCTTTGCTTAGAGCAGGAAGCCGCCCATCCACAGCCGCACCCCGCCCACGATCAGGACGACGATGTTGAGGTTCCGCCCGACCTTCGAATCGGACAGCGCACCCAGGGTCACGCCCAGGATCGCCATCGGGATGACGAGATAGTTGAGCCAGCCGAGCAGCGGGATGAGACCAATCATCATCACCGGAAAGGCAACGATGCCAACGACGAGCGAGAGAATGTTCAGCATGTCCCTATCATGGCTCCTTGAAGGTGTTTTGGCAAGGTAAAACACTTCGGTTGCGTTAACGATTATGAACGGACCCGTCGCGCGTGCGACACGCCGCGACACAATAACGACATTCCCGCCAAATCGCTGCGACACCTGCGCACGATAACGAACACAGCCGCCGATGCGGCGATGAATTTGAAGAGGAGACGTTCGATGAAGAAGTTTGCACTGATGATTGCCGGTCTTGGCATCGCCGCCGCCACCGTTCCCGCCGCGACCGCGCAGGCCGGGTGGCAGAATATCAACCAGCGCCAGGCGCAGCTCGATCAGCGGATCGACCAGGGCGTGCGCAGCGGCCAGCTGAACCGCGCCGAGGCAGCGCGCCTGCGCGCCGAGTTCCGCGGCATTGCGGACCTTGAGATCCGCTATCGCCGTTCGGCCCCCGGCCTGACCGTCGCGGAACGTGCCGACCTGGACCGCCGGTTCGACGCCCTGTCGCGCAAGATTCGCGCCGAGCGTCATGACGGCCAGGGTGCCGGCAACTGGTGGAACATCAACCAGCGTCAGGCGCAGCTCGATCGCCGGATCGATCAGGGCGTGCGCAGCGGCCAGCTGACCCGCGCTGAGGCGGTTCGTCTGCGGGCCGAGTTCCGCGGGATCGTGGCGCTCGAGGCACGCTATCGCCGGACTGCTCCGGGCCTGACCGTAGCCGAGCGGGCCGACCTCGACCGGCGCTTCGATGTGCTGGCGCGCAAGATCCGCTGGGAGCGTCGCGACTGGCAGAATCGCCGCTAAGCCTGAGCGTTAAGCTTTAACGATGACGGCCTCCGCACCCCGGTGCGGGGGCCGTTTCGCGTCAGCGGATCGGTTTGCCGCTGTCCTTCCAGCGGTCGAGCACCTGTGAGTCGGCAGGCTCGGCATAGCGGGGGAGGACGTCGCCGCTTTCGGCTTCAGCGCGGCGCGGGGCCGGCCGTTCGGTGCGGGGCATCGGAACCGCAGGAGTCGGGCGGAGCAGGGGGTTGCCGGGGCGCTGAACTGCGCCGACCGCTGCGACCGGCGTCTGTTGCGGCGCGGGTTTGGCGGCATCCGGGGCAGGCGCGGCGGTCGCGACCTGAATCTTGGGGCCGGGCACGGGCTCACCGCCGCGATAGCGTTGCGTGAACGCCGCGCCGGTGCCCCAATAGCCTTTCCAGCGATGGAAGAAATGCGCGCCGAACACACCGGTCATCACCAGCGAGGTGTTCCAGCGCGGGGTAACGGCATGGGTGTGGTAATGCGTCGCCATGCCGACGGGCGCGAACACCTCGCCCGCCAGCGCCGCCGATGCGACGCGCGCGGCGCGGTCCCAATATTGACGCGACGGCTTGCGCGCCATCGACCCGTCACAGGCGAAGCTGAACTGGCATCCCGACTTTTCCGACCCCTGATAGACTACGCCGCAGACGGTGGCCGGGAAGGTCGGGTGGCGCGCGCGGTTGAGGATCACCTGTGCCACCGCGCGCTGGCCGTCATCGGGCTCGGTCGCGGCTTCGTAATAAATGGCGGTGGTCAGGCATTGCAGCGCGCGTGCCTTGTCCTGCGCCGATCCGCGCAGCTCGAACGGCGGGGCGGGGCGGATCGTGGGGTCGATCACCGCGCCGTCGGGGACAGGCGCGTCGGGCAGCTCGACCGTGCCGGTCGCGCCCTGCGCCGAGGGGACCGCGGCATCGTCATCGGCGAGCTGGTAGAATGCTGCGCCGGGGAAATGATCGTCGGCCTCATAGCCGGTCGGCTCCGGCCCGGCTGGCCGTGCACCGCGATCAGCAATGCTCGGCCCGGTCAGCCCGGCATGCGCGGAAAAGCCGGCACCGATCAGCGACGCGATCAGCGCCGCCGCAAGGCCCCTCAGCTGTACCCGTGTCATCCGCCGCAGCATGTTCGTCCCGCCGGGAGAATCCCGAGCGTGCGATGTAGCGTGGCGGAGGTTTAAATTCTGCTGTCGTTTTGGGCGCGTCCCGGGGTGAAACGATTGATAGTTAAGGTAATATTAGGGATGCGGGGAGGCGGATATCTCCAGCCCCTCCCCATTAGGGGAGGGGCTTGTCGGCTTACTTCAGCGTCGCGCTGTCGAGGTTGAGCGCGCTCGCCGGGATCACCTCCAGCTGCGGATACGCCTTGCGCAGTTCGTCCACGAACGACTTGGCGTCGCCGACCACGACGATGCTGGCGCTGGCAGGATCCAGCACGCGCTTCGCCGCGGCCTGCACCGCCGCCGGATCGACGCTCTGGATCGACGGGATGTAGCTTTGCAGCGTGCCCAGCGGGACGCCGTCGGCGACATAGTCGGCGAGCGCGCCGGCGATGCCGTCGGTGCGTTCGATGCGGCGGCCGAAGCTGCCGATCAGCACTGCCTTACGCGAATCGAGTTCGGCGGCGGGGACCGGCGCGGCGCCCATCCGCGCCATCTCCTCGGCGATCAGCTTGACCACCTCCGGCGCGGAGGGGTTCTTGGTCTGGGTGGAGGCGCTGACGATGCCGGGCTGGCGGCGGGCGTCGACGCTGCTGCCCGCGCCATAGGACAGGCCGCGCTTGATGCGGATTTCGCGATTGAGGCGTGAGGTGAAGCCGACGCCCAGCGTGGCGTTGGCGACCTGTGCCGCGTAGAACTCCTTGTCGCTGCGCGCGATGCCCGGACGCGCGACGACGACGCCGGCCTGACCCGCTTCGGGCAGGTCGACGACGATGACGCGCGGCTTGGGCGCTGCGGTGACCGGTGCGGCAATGTAGGTGACGTTGCCGGGCTTCCAGTCGCCGAACAGCTTCTGCGCCAGTGCGGTTGCATCCTTGGCAGCGATGTCGCCGACCACAACCAGCGCCGACTGGTCGGGGCTCCACGCGCGGGCATAGGCGCTTGCCACGTCATCGCGGGTGATGCGCGGCAGCGAGGTGGGGGTGCCCGAGAGCATGTTGCCATAGGCGCGGTTGCCGAACACCGCGCGGCTGGCGGCGATGCCGGCGAGCGCGGCGGGATCCTTGAGCTGGACCGTCACGCCATCGACCGTCTGCTTGCGCGCGCGGTCGAGCTCTTCCTGCGCGAATGCGGGGTTGCGCGCGACATCGGCGAGGACGGTGAGCGCGGGTTCGACCTGATCGGCCTTCACCGTCACGGTGGCGAAGGCGGCGTCCCAGTCTGCGCCGGCCCCGATCGATCCGCCGAGCGATTCGATCTGCTGCGCAATCTGTTCGGCCGAGCGGGTGGTGGTGCCCTTGGTCAGCAGCGACGCGGCAAGCGACGCGGTACCGGCTTTGCCCGCCGGGTCGCGCGTGCCGCCTGCGGGCGAGACGATTGTGGCGGTGACGATCGGCAGGTCGCGCTTTTCCACCACGATCAGGCGCATGCCGTTGGCGAGCTTGCTCTCGGACGCAGTGGGAATCGTCGGCGAAACCGGCGCGCCGGGCGCCGGGACCGCGATGCGCGTCTCCGGACTGGCCTGGGTGTGGATCACGATGTCCTTGGGCGCGACCAGAGCTGCGACCTGGACCGTGTCGGCGATGCCGACGCTGTCGCCCTTCGCACCCGGCGCTTCGGGCAGGTAGGTGAGCGCGGCGGACTGGTTGTCGCCGAGATACTGGCGCGCGACGCGCTGGACATCGGCGGCGGTGACGCGGGCGATCGCGGCGAGCTGCTGGTCCGCCGCCTTCGGATCGCGGCTGACGATGATCGATGCGGCGAGGGTGGATGCCTTGCCCTCCGCCGTTTCACGGCTCTTGAGCGCGCTGGTCAGGATCTCATTCTTCGCCTCGGCCAGTTCGGCTGCGCTGACCGGCTTGTCGCGCAGTTCGGCGATTTCGCGCCGCATCGCCGCCTCGCCGGCGTCAGCCGCCTTTCCACCGGCGAGGATCGCGTACATCGCATAGGCACCGGTCGACTGACGTGTATCGAGGAACGTGCCGGCCTGCGCCGCCAGTTGATCGCGATAGACGAGGTTGCGGTAGAGCCGCGAATTGGCACCCCCCGACAGGATGCCGTCGAGCACCGTCAGCGCCGCCAATTCCGGGTGATTGTCGGGCGGCAGCTGATAGCTGAGCAGCACGGCGGGCAGCGGGGTGTTGGCCTCATAGACGGTCTTGCGCACCGCCGTGGTGCGGGGCGGTTCGGCGACGGTCACGCGCGGGATCGGGCGGTCGGGCTTCGCAATCGGCGCGAAATATTTGTCTACCCATTTGTCCAGCTGCGCCGGGTCGAAATTCCCGGCGACGACCAGCACGGCATTGTCGGGGCGGTAATAGGTGGCGTGGAAGGCGCGGATATCGTCGATCGTCGCGGCGTCGAGATCCTCGATGCTGCCGATGCCGGGGCGGGCATAGGGGGGCACCGAATAGCTGATGTTCGGGAAGTAGATGTAGAAGAGCTTGCCATAAGGCGCGGCGAGCACGCGGCTGCGCAGCTCTTCCTTCACCACGTCGCGTTCGGAGGCGAACACCTTCTCATCGACCACGAGACTGGCCATGCGGTCGGCCTCGGCGAACAGCAGGCGCTCGAGGTGGTTGGCCGGGACGACCTCGAAATAATTGGTGTAGTCGGAATTGGTCGAGGCGTTGTTGTAGCCGCCAACATCCTCGGTCAGCCGGTCCATCTGCTCGTCGACCAAGTTCTTCGTGCCCTTGAACATGAGATGTTCGAACATGTGCGCGAAGCCCGATTTGCCCGCCGGGTCGTCCTTGCTGCCGACATCGTACCACACCTGGACCGAGACGTTGGCGGTGCTGGTGTCGCGGATTGCGTAAACCTTGAGGCCGTTGGGCAGAGTGCGCTCGGTAAAGTTGAGCGGGGCGACGGCAATCTGCTGCTGCGCGGAAGGGGCAGAGGCGGGCGCCGCCTGCTGCGCCTGTGCGGCGAAGGGGAGCAGAGCGGCGCTCAGGTAAAGCGCGGTGCGGGTCAGGCGCATCAATTCGGTCTCCGGTCGGGAGGGAAGGGGATCAGTCTTTCTTGCGGCTGCGTGCGGCGTAGATCACGGCGGCGGCGAGGGCGGCGGAGCCGATGCCGATGCCGATCTTGGCCAGCGGCCATTTCTTGGCGTCGCCCGGCTTGGGCGTGCCCTCTGCCCGTTCGGCGATCTCGCGGGCCTGGCGCGCGGCGGCGGTGATTTCGTTGGCGATCTCTTCAGCGGCGTCGGTCTTGTCGGTCACTGGATACTCCTTGGTGGCACAGGAGTAGGACAGGGACGGAGCGGGTGCAATCAGTCGCGACCGCCATAATATGCTGCGCGGAAATCATTGGCGAAGGCGGTCAGCCGCCCCTCGGCAATCGCGGCGCGCAGATCGGCCATCAGCCGCTGATAGAACCACAGATTATGTTCGGTCATCAGCATCGCGCCCAGGATCTCGCCCGAGCGGACGAGGTGATGGAGATAGGCCTTGCTCCACCCGGCGACCGGCGAGTCGGGATCGAGCGGGCTCTGATCCTCGGCGAATTTGGCGTTGCGGATGTTGATCGGACCGGTGCGGGTGAACGCCTGTCCGGTGCGGCCCGAGCGGGTCGGGAGGACGCAGTCGAACATGTCGATCCCGCGCTCGACCGCTCCGACAATGTCGTCGGGCTTGCCGACGCCCATCAGGTAGCGTGGCTTGGTCGCGTCGAGCTGGCCGGGGGCATAGTCGAGGCAGCCGAACATCGCCTCCTGCCCCTCACCGACCGCGAGGCCGCCCACGGCATAGCCGTCGAACCCGATGTCGAGCAGCGCGTCGGCGCTTGCCTTGCGCAGTCCTTCGTCGAGCGCGCCCTGCTGGATGCCGAACAGCGCGTTGTTGGCGGCATGCGCGCCGCCCGCGTCGAAAGCGTCGCGCGACCGCTTCGCCCAGCGCATCGAGCGTTCCATGGCGGCCGCCTGCACCTCGCGGGTCGAGGTGGTTGGGACAAGCTCGTCGAACGCCATGACGATGTTCGATCCCAGCAGCCGCTGAATCTCCATCGAGCGTTCGGGGCTCAACATGTGGCGGGTGCCGTCGAGGTGCGACTTGAAGACGATCCCCTCCTCGCTGCGCTTGGTGAGGTCGGACAGGCTCATCACCTGATAGCCGCCACTGTCGGTGAGGATCGGGCGGTCCCAGCCCATGAAGCCGTGCAGGCCGCCCAGCCGATCGATCCGCTCGGCACTGGGGCGCAGCATGAGGTGATAGGTGTTGCCAAGAATGATGTCAGCGCCCGATGCGCGTACATCCTGGGGCTTCATCGCCTTGACCGTGGCGGCGGTGCCCACGGGCATGAAGGCGGGGGTGCGAATCTTGCCGCGTTGCATGGCGATCGTACCGGTGCGCGCCTTGCCGTCGGTGGCGTGGATGGTGAAGGTGAAACGGGACATAGGCGTCCGATGCGATGTTGAAGGGGCAATGGCAATGGCTGAAAGCGGCGGCAATCTCTTCGCGCCTCTGCCCGATGCGCGGGACGGGGAAGTGTTCACCCTGTTGCTGGACCGGGGCGGGGTGCGGATCGAACGCATCGTCTCGCACGGGCAGGCGACGCCCGAAGATGCGCCGTTCGTGCAGGATGCCGATGAGTGGGTGGTGGTGCTGCGTGGAAGCGCGGCACTGCGGATCGAAGGGCAGGAGGAGGTCTTGCTGTCGCCCGGCGATCATGTCTTCATCCCCGGCGGTATGCGGCATTGGGTGACGCGGACCGATCCGGGCGAGCCGACTCTATGGCTGGCGGTGCATCTGGGCTGACGCGCGGACGAAGGCGACGACCTGATCTGGGGTTGAAAAGGCAAGATCGGGGTTGAGGTGCGCGAACGCCTCGGGCTCGGCATAGCCCCACAGCACTGCCCCGGCGCGGATCCCGACGGCGCGCGCCGCGTCGATATCGCGGGTTTCGTCGCCGAGCGAGACGATCCGCTCGGGCGGGATCCCGCTTTGCTTCAGGACCGAGCGGAATTTGGGCGCCTTGCCGAACAGCGACGCCCCGCACGCCCACCAGCTGAACCGCGCGGCATTTTCGGGGCCGAGCACCGCGCGGGCATTGGCCTCGCTGTTCGAGGTGACGAGCGCGAGCGGGATGCCCATCGCCTCGATCGCGGCGAGCATTTCGGTGACGCCGGCGAACAGATGGACCTTGTCGGTGTTGCGCCCGAACAGCTTGCGGACATAGCGGGCGATGAAGGGCAGTTTCCAGCGCGGGATGCGCAGATGGCTGATCACGTCGCGCGACGTCATCTTGCGCAGCGGTTCGATCTCGTCGGGCGCGACCTTGCGAAAGCCGTAGCGGTCGGAAAGATGATCGACGATCGACAGGAACCAGTTGCCGCTGTCGGACAGGGTGCCGTCGAAGTCGAAGATCACGAGGCGCAGCGGTGCGGGCTCAGTCATGTCCGGCTCCATGTGCGCTATGCAGGTGGCACGGGTCGCCGTCGCCGATCTCGATCTGCAGCGTCATGTGGTGGATGCCGAACTCATGCTCCAGCCGGTGCTGGACATCGTGCAGAAAGGCGTCGCCGGGATGGCCGTCCGGCATCTGGAGGTGCGCGGTCAGTGCGACCTGGGTCGTGCTCATTGGCCAGATATGGAGGTCATGGACGCGCGCCACGCCGGGCAGGGTCGCCAGCGTTTCCTCCACCTTCTCGGCGTCGATCCCCGGCGGCACCGCGTGGAGCGCCATGGTTACCGAGTCGCGCAGCAGGCCCCAGGTGCTCCACAGGATGACGGCGACGATCAGCAGGCTAAGCGCTGGGTCGATCCACGTCTTGCCCGTCAGCAGGATCAGCGCGCCGCCGACAACCACAGCGGCAGACACGGCGGCATCGGCGGCCATGTGGAGATAGGCGCCGCGGATGTTGAGGTCATGCTTGCTGCCGCGCATGAACAGCAACGCGGTCGCGGTGTTGATGACGATGCCGATGCCCGCGACGATCATCACCGTCGCGCCGGGCACGGGGGCAGGGGAGCCGAGCCGTTGCACCGCCTCCAGCGCGATCGCGCCGACCGCGAACAGCAGCAGCACGGCATTGGCGAGCGCGCCGAGGATGGTGGAGCTGCTCAGGCCATAAGTGAAGCGGCGCGACGCGGGACGCTTGGCGAGGGATGCGCCGCCCCAGGCGATCAGCAGGCCGAGAACGTCGGAGAGGTTGTGCCCGGCATCGGCCAGCAGCGCCATCGACCCGGTGGCGATCCCCGCCAGCCCCTCGACCAGCACGAAGCCGAGATTGAGGACGGTGCCGATCGCGAAGGCGCGGCCGAAATCCGCGGGCGCGTGGCTATGGCCATGGCCCGAATGGCTATGCCCGGCGGGGCCGTGATGATGGTGCGAGCCGTGCATCGCGCAAACCTTAGCCGCAGTGCGGCAGGAGATGCTAGGACATCAGTTCAGCGGTCGCGCTTGCGGCGGTCGGGCTGCTCGCCACCGCGCTGGCCCGGAGTCGGCAGGGTGCGCACGGTCAGTAACTCGCTGCGGCGGATCGCCCCATCCTTGTCGGTATCGAAGCGGGTGAAGAACAGGTCGAACCGCGCCTGCAATTCGGTGAGCGTGATGCGGTTGTCGCCGTCGCCATCGACCTCGAACGGGCTGGGCAGGGCGTTGCGGTTGCCCAGCCAGCGCTCCGACCAGTCGCCGAATGCGATATAGCCGAGCGAGGGTTGGCCCTTGGCGCTCAGCTCGAAGGTCTTGCGCAGCCCGGCGTCGAACTCGGCACGGATGACGACGCCGTCCTGATCACTGTCGAACGTGGCGATGGCCATCGCGACCGGCTCGGCGATCATCAGCGGGATCGGGGTGGGGGCGGTCGCGGGCTGCTGCTGGCCGCGCAGGTCGACCGTGACCGGCACGCGCGCGCGGTTGGGCAGGTCCTCAGGACCTTGCTGAGCGGCGGCGAGCAGGGCGAGGCTGAGAATCATGATCGGACTCCGGGCAACAACAGGCTGGCGTCACCATAGCTGTAGAAACGATAGCCCGATGCAATGGCATGCGCATAGGCGGCCTGCATCCGATCCAACCCCATCAGTGCCGATACCAGCATGAACAGCGTAGATCGCGGCAGATGGAAGTTGGTCAGGAGGCCATCAATGCCGCGGAAACGGTAGCCGGGGGTGATGAAGATCGCTGTGTCGCCTTCGAACGGGCGGATCACATTGTCCTCACCTGCCGCGCTTTCGATCAGGCGGAGACTGGTGGTGCCGACCGCGATCACCCGGCCACCCGCAGTGCGGACGGCGTTGAGGCGGTCGGCGGTGTTGGCATCGATACGGCCCCATTCGGCGTGCATCTTGTGGTCGTCGGTGTCGTCGGCCTTGACCGGCAGGAAGGTGCCCGCGCCGACATGCAGCGTCAGCGTGGTGTGGCCGATCCCGGCGGCGTCGAGCGCGGCGATCAGCTCCGGCGTGAAGTGCAGCGCCGCCGTCGGCGCGGCGACCGCGCCGGGCTCGTTGGCGAACATCGTCTGGTAATCGTCGGCGTCGCGGGCGTCGGTCGGGCGCTTGGCGGCGATATAGGGCGGCAGCGGCATGCGCCCGGCGCGCTCCAGCAGCAGTTCGACCGGCTCTTCGCCGGGGAAGAACAGGGTGAAACTGCCATCGTCGTGGCGCGCCTCGGCGGTGGCGGTGACGGCGTTGCCGAAGTCGATGGTGTCGCCGACCTTCAGCCGCTTTGCGTTGCGGATGAAGGCGATCCAGTGGCGCGGGCCTTCGCGCTTATGCAGCGTGGCGCCGATCCGGGCCTCGCCCCGCGTGCCTTCGAGCTGGGCGGGGATGACGCGGGTGTCGTTGAACACCAGCATGTCCCCGGTACGGAGCAGGGCGGGGAGGTCGGTGACGATGCGGTCTTGGGTCTTGTCGCCGTCGAGCAGGAGGAGGCGCGCCGAATCGCGGGGGCTGGCTGGGCGCAGCGCAATCCGCTCCGGCGGCAGCTCGAAATCGAACAGGTCGACGTTCATTCGATACTTCTCATTCCTCCCCCAGCGCGCTGGGGGAGGAATTGGATTTCACTTGGCCGGGCCTGCCGGGAGCGCTGCTGGCTCCTCCGCCGGAGCGGGAGCCGCAGTGAAGGGCGGGGGATTGTCGGCGGCGATGTAGGCGCGGACGACGCGCGCGGGATTCGCGGGCGGCTCGCCCTTCGGGATCGCGTCGACCCACTGCATCCCGTCGAGCACGCGGCCGAACACGGTGTATTTCTGGTCAAGCTGGAGGCGCGGGGTCAGCATGATGAAGAACTGGCTGTTCGCGCTATTCTCATCCTCCGCACGGGCCGCAGCCACGGCGCCGCGGACATGGGGGAGGTAATTGAACTCCTTGGGCAGGTCGGGCAGGTCGCTGCCGCCGGTGCCGTCGCCCTTGGGATCGCCGCCCTGCGCCATGAAGCCGTCGATCACGCGGTGAAAGATCAGGCCGTCATAGAATTTGCGGCGGGTCAGCTCCTTGATCCGCTCGACCGCCTTGGGCGCGACATCGGGGCGCAGCCAGATGGTGACGCGGCCGCCGGTCGACAGGTCGAGAATCCACAGATTCTCCTTGTCCGTCGTCGCGGGCGGGGCCGCGCGGCCGGCCGGGCCGGGGACATATTGGGCAGCGGCCGGCATCGCGAACAGCGACGTCAGCAGGGCAAGAAACAGGGCAACAAGACGCATCGACATCCCCACCGGACTTACAAAACGAGAGCGGCTTAGAGCAAATCGCCGCTGGCAGCAAAGTGAATGCGGCGGGCGTCGCGCGCGGAAGTTTACACTGGCTTTACACTATCGCGATCAACGTGCCGGGCCCGTCGCTGGCCGGGACGGCGGGGGCCGCCTGAGCCTCACCCAATCAGGGAATTTCCAACATTGCAAGCGTGTTGGATCCGCCGGCCTGTTTGATCCTCCCCCGCCAGGGGGAGGTGGCACGCGAAGCGTGACGGAGGGGGAGGAACGTTGTCGGCAAGAGGCGATGGGACACAGCCGTCCTCCCCCTCCGTCGCCTGCGGCGCCACCTCCCCCTGGCGGGGGAGGATTGTAATTCGTCAGCTGCCCTTGCGGCCGATCTTTTCGACGCGGGCCACCACCTCGTCGCGGACGGTGGGGGGGACGAACTTGCGGATTTCGCCGCCGAACAGGGCGATTTCCTTGACGAGGCGCGACGCGATCGGCTGGAGCGAGACGTCGGCCATCAGGAAGACGGTTTCGATCCGGCCGTTGAGCTGCTGGTTCATGCCCGCCATCTGATATTCATATTCGAAATCGGCGACGGCGCGCAGGCCGCGGACGATCATGCTCGCGCCCTCCCGCTCGGCAAAGTCCATCAGCAGCGAATCGAAGCTGACGACGTGGATCTCGCCGTCGAGGCCCGCGACCTCGCGCCGGACCATGTCCATCCGCTCCTCGACCGTGAACATCGGGTTTTTTGACGGGTTGGTGGTGACGCCGATGACGAGCCGGTCGACCAGCTTCGCGCCGCGCCGGATGATGTCCATATGGCCGAGCGTGATCGGATCGAAGGTGCCGGGATAGACGCCGGTGCGGGTGGTCATAACGCTACCTCGTCATGCCAGCGAACGCTGGCATATTGTGCCGCAGGCGCGGCGCTTGTGGCGGGAGACCCCAGCTTTCGCTGGGGTGACGGATGCGGGCGGTGTCACCGATCCCGCTCGAGCACGAAGCGGGCGATGGCGCGCAGGAGGTCGGCTTCGGGGCCGTAGCTGTGGAGATGAGCGATCGCCTGATCGACCAGCATCCGCGCCTGTTCGCGCGCGCGGTCGATGCCGAGCAGCGAGAGGAAGGTTTCCTTGCCCGCCGCTTCATCCTTGCGCAGCTGCTTGCCGACCGCGTCCTGATCGCCCTCGACGTCGAGGATGTCGTCGGCGATCTGGAAGGCGAGGCCGATGTCGCGGGCATAGCCGCGCAGGCCGGTGCGGCCCTCCGGGGGCAGGCGGCCGAGGATCGCGCCCGCCTCGACCGAGCAGGCGATCAGCGCGCCGGTCTTGAGCGCCTGGCACCGGGTGACGGTGGCGAGGTCGAAGCTGGTATTCTCTGCGACCAGATCCATCATCTGGCCACCCGCCATGCCCGAGGGGCCGGATGCCTGTGCCAGATCGGCGATCAGCTCGGCGCGGACGAACGGGTCGGCATGGGTGGCGGGATCGGCGAGGATTTCGAAGGCGAGCGCGTGGAGGCAGTCGCCGGCGAGGATCGCGGTCGCCTCATCGAACGCGCGGTGCACCGTTGGCTTGCCGCGGCGCATGTCATCGTCGTCCATCGCAGGCAGATCGTCATGGATCAGCGAATAGACATGGATCGCCTCGATCGCCGTCGCCACACGCGCGGTGCAGCGGCGGTCGACCGCGAACAGCTGCGCCGTGGCGAAGGTCAGGAGCGGGCGCAGCCGCTTGCCGCCGCCGATCGCGGCGTGGCGCATCGCTTCATAGAGGCGCGCGCGCGGGTCGGCGGGGACGGCGAGGAACTGGTCGAACTGATGGTCGATCTCCGCCGCGACATCGCGCAGCGCGGTTTCGAGGGTCTGGCTGGCGTCGGCCACGTCCGCGCTCATCCTGCGGCGAAGGGGGTGGTGCCGGTGACGGTGCCGCTGGCATCGGCGCGCACCTGTTCGATCCGCGCCTGGGCCGCATCGAGCCGCGCCTGACACTGGCGGCGCAGCGCGTCGCCGCGTTCGTACAGGGTGATCGCCTGATCGAGCGGCACATCGCCGGTTTCGAGCTGTCCGACGATCCGCTCCAGTTCGCGAAGGGCGTCTTCAAAGGACAAAGCGGCGATGTCGATCGGATCGGTCATGGCGATGCTATGCGATGGCGGCGGAACCAATTCAACCTCCCGCGATTGGCGTTGCGACTGTAGAATGGGTCGAGCCTCCTGATCCTCCCCCGCAAGGGGGAGGTGGCACGCGTAGCGTGACGGAGGGGGAGGAAGCGGAGCGGCACGAGGTTGGGGGCATTGCCGTCCTCCCCCTCCGTCGCCTTCGGCGCCACCTCCCCCTGGCGGGGGAGGATAAGATTAATCCAAAGGAGCGCGCATGTTTACCAGCATCAATCCGGCGACGGGTGAACCGGGCGAGAGCTTTGCGGAACTGGATGGCGATGGCGTAGAGGCGGCGCTGGTGCGCGCGGATGCGGCGTTTGCGTCGTGGCGGGTCAGCCCGGTGGATCAGCGCGTGGCGTTGCTCAATGCGATTGCCGACCGGTTCGAGGCCGGGAAGCAGCATCTGGCGCAGACTGCGACGCGGGAGATGGGCAAGACGCTGGCGTCGGCGGTGGCCGAGGTCGAGAAATGCGTCGCGGGGTTTCGCTATTATGCCGAGCATGGGCCGGCGTTTCTGAAGGGCGAGGAGATCGCGCTGCCGACCGGGCGGGTGGTGACGCACTGGCTGCCGCTGGGGCCGGTGCTGGCGATTATGCCGTGGAATTTCCCGTACTGGCAGGTGGTGCGCTGGCTCGCGCCGACGATCCTGGCGGGCAATGTCGGATTGTTGAAGCATGCCTCGCTGACGCAGGGTGTCGCGGCGCTGATCCAGCAGATGGTACAGGCGGCCGGCGCGCCGGACGGGCTGTTCCAGAATTTGGCCGTGAAGTCGGACAAGGTGTCGCGGATCATCGCCGACAAGCGCGTGGTCGCGGTGACGCTGACCGGGAGTGAGGGGGCGGGGGCCAAGGTCGCCGAGGCGGCGGGGCGGGCGCTCAAGAAGGTGGTGCTGGAACTGGGCGGGTCGGACCCGTTTGTCGTCATGCCCTCAGCCGATCTGGACGCGGCGGTGAAGACGGCGGTGAAGGCGCGTATCCAGAATGCCGGGCAAAGCTGCATCTGCGCGAAGCGGATGATCGTGCACTCGCAAGTGTACGACGCGTTCGCGGAGAAGTTCGTGGCGGCGATGGATGCGGTGAAGATCGGCGATCCGATGGAGGACAGCGTCGAGATGGGTCCGCTGTCGAGCGTCGAGCAGCGCGATGCGGTGCTGGAGCAACTGGAGCGGGCGGTGGCGGCTGGCGCGACGCTGCATGGTGGCGAGAAGATCGAGCGTGAGGGTGCGTGGATGCGGGCTGGCGTGCTAACCGGGGTCGATCCCGAGGCGGAGTTTGCGAAGGAGGAGGTATTCGGGCCGGTCGCGATGCTGTTCCGGGCGGAGTCGATCGATGACGCGATCCGGCTGGCGAACGATGTACCCTATGGGCTGGGGTCGAGCGTGTGGACCCAGGATGCCGATGAGCAGGCGCGGCTGGTGCGCGATATCGCGGCGGGGATGACCGCGGTGAACCAGATGCTGGCGTCAGTGCCGGGTGCGCCGTTCGGTGGGGTCAAGCTGTCCGGCCATGGCCGCGAGCTGGGGCCGTGGGGGCTGCATGAGTTTATGAATTTGAAGGCTGAGATGCGGGGGTGAGGGGGGCTAAAGGCCGTTTGTGGCCCAGCCTCGAAACGCCTCTAGAAGTGATCGAAGCTGGAGCGGTCCGCCAGCTCCGTGGAACACATTGCCTTCCGTCCAGCAGGTCCACCAATCGTTTTCATGTTCATAATTGTGCTTGATGCGTTCAAGGATGCGCCCGTCGCAATCCGTTCCGGTTAGATCGATTTTCACCGACCAGCCGGGATTGTCGATAGTGCCGATTTTTGGACCGAAGCCATGCTCCCAGTCTCCATCGCACTGCGCCTCATACCAGCGGGCAAGCCAATCTAGGACGTCCATGCGGACACGCTACCGAACTGTCCTGATCAAGTGAAGGCAACTATCACCCGCACTCGATGAATCAGGGCAGTGGGTGCATCATCCTCATCCATCACCCCGGCCCTGTGCCGCGGTCCACCCCACCCTACGCCCCGCGCGAGAGCCTCATGCGCCGCGCCAGCCTCCCGGTGGACCCCGGCACAAGGCCGGGGTGACGATGGGAGTGGTTGCGATGGTGGGGCATACCACCGACCGTTTGCCCTGAGCTTGTCGAAGGGCGGCAGCCTGTCGTTTGAGAGGGCAGGAGTGGTGCTTCGACAAGCTCAGCACAAACGGGTGTGGGGGCTTGCCTCAAAAAAAAGAAGAAGACCCTCCCCAACCCCTCCCGCGAGCGGGAGGGGCTTTAGAAAAAGGGGAGGGGCTAGGAGGCCGCCGCCTCCGCCGCGATTTCCAGAAGCAGGTCCTTGCGGCTCAGCTTGCCGATCATCGTCTTGGGCAGCTTTTCCCGCACCACCACCGCATCCACGCGTTCGTGCTTGCCGACTTGCGGGTTGAGCCAGGTGCGCAGGTCGTCGCCGGTCACCGGATCGGCATCCTCGTTGAGCGCGACATAGGCGCGGGGGACTTCGCCCATGCGGGGGTCGGGCATGCCGACGACCAGCGCCTCCTTGATCGCGGGGTGGTGGTAGAGGACGTCCTCGACATGTTTGGGGAACACCTTGAACCCGCCGACCGAGATCATGTCCTTGAGGCGATCGACGATGCGGATGAAGCCGTCTTCGTCGATCTGGCCGACATCGCCGGTGCGCAGCCAGCGGGTGCCGTTGGCGTCGTGGCAGAAGGTGGTGTCGTCGGTCTCCGGGCGGTCCCAATAGCCGGCCATGATCTGCGGGCCGGCGAGGACGATCTCGCCCGGTTCGCCCGGCGGTGCGTCGCGGGAGGGGTCTTCCTTGTCCACCAGTCGCACGCGGGTGGCGACGATCGGCTGGCCGATGGTGCCGGACTTGCCTTCGCCGCGATAGGGGTTGGCGGAGACGACGCCCGAGCTTTCGGACAGGCCATAGCCTTCGATCAGCGTCGCGCCGGTTTCGGCCTCGAACCGCTTCTTGAGTTCGGCGGGCAAAGGCGCGCCGCCGGAGATGCAATATTTGAGGCTCGACCAGTCGGTCGATTTGGAGTGCGGGTGGTCGATCAGCGCCTGGAACATGGTCGGCACGCCGGGGAGCGCGGTCGGCTTGGTGCGGTTGATCGCCGCCAGCGCCTGCGCCGCGTCGAAGCGGGGGAGCATCACGATCTCGCCGCCGGTCAGCACGGTGCGGTTGAGCACGCAGGTGTTGGCGAAGACGTGGAAGAAGGGGAGGACGCCGAGCACGCGGTCGAGGCTGGAGCCGAGATCGGGGTCGAGCTTGGCCACCTGTCGCGCATTGGCGGAGAGGTTCTGGTGGGTCAGCATCGCGCCCTTGGGCACGCCGGTGGTGCCGCCGGTGTACTGGATCAGCGCCAGATGGGTTTCGGGGTCGATCGGCGCCGCGACGCATGCGCCGTCATTGGCGATCAGCTGCGAGAAGGCGGTGATGCGCGGGTCGTCGGGCTTTTCCGCGACCTCGGCCCGCTTGAACAGGCGGTAGAGGATCGATTTGGTGGTGGGCAGCGCGCCGGCGACCGATCCGACGACGAGGCGTTCGAGGCCGCTCTTGTCCAGCACCTTGAGCGCGGTGGGGAGCAGGGCGGTGGCGCTGAGCGTGAACAGCAGGCGGGTGCCGCTGTCGGCGACTTGCGCTGCGAGTTCGTCGACGCTGTAGAGCGGCGAGAAATTGACCACGGTCGCGCCGAGCTTGAGGATGCCGTAATAGGCCGCGACATAGTGGGGGACGTTGGGCAGGAACAGGCCGATGCGGTCGCCTGGGCCGTAACCCAGCGCCTTGAGGCCGCAGGCGACGCGGTTCGCGCCGTCGAGCGTTTCGGCAAAGCTGTAATGGCGACCGAGGAAGTCGAGCAACGGGGCATTGCCCTTGCGCCGCGCCGATTCCTCGAACGCATCGACCATGGAGAGCGGGGGCAGGGTCTGGTCCCACGGACCGGGGTGACGATAACTATTCCGCCAGATTGTCTCAGGATCGCTCATTTACACGAGTGTAAGCAAAGCCCGGCGGAAGGCAAGTCAGCGGAGCGTGCGCTCCGTCCAGGTATACAGGACCGAAACCGCGAGGATGCCGGTATCGACCGCAGCCTGGAACTTGCGCGGGGTCTTGTCGGTGATCTCGTGCGTCAGGATCTCGAACTCGGCGGTCGGGTGCACGGTGGTGGCAGTGACGAGCAATGCGGCGGCACCGGCGGCCAGCGCGATCCTGCGTTTGTTCAACTGGTCCATCATGCCCTCCCGATGGGCGCGTTTTAGGGCAGAAGCGGGCTGAACGAAAGCTGAATTGCCGGTCAGGCGGCGATGCTGGCGCGCGCGCGGTCGCGGCCGGCCGACTTGGCGTCGAACAGCGCCTGATCGGCGGCGCGGTAGAGCGATTTCCAGTCGCGCTCATCGGCCATGGTGCCGTGCGCGCTGCCGATGCTGGCGGTGACGCGCAGGTCATAGGGCATGCGCGTCGCGCGCAACCGGGCGAGGATGGTGTCGGGATCGACCGGCTGGGCGGCATTGCACAGCAGCGCGAACTCCTCGCCACCCAGGCGCGCGATCAGCGCGGTTTCGGGCGCGACCATGCGCAGCATGCGGGCGACGGTGCGCAGCACTTCGTCACCGCCATCATGGCCGATCGTGTCGTTGACCTGCTTGAACCGGTCGAGGTCGAGGATCAGCAAGGTCTGCGGCCCGCCGCGCCCGATGGCGTGGCCAAGGAAGGCGCGGCGGTTGAGCAGGCCGGTGAGCGGGTCGAGATCGGCGAGGCGGCGCGCGACGGTCTCGGCGGCGAGTGCTGCGTCCCGCTCGCGGCTGAGCAGGCGGATGCGGTAGGTGATCGCGATCGACGACAGCAACGCCTCCGCAGACATCGAGATCAGGGTCGAATTGTCGAGCCAGAAGCTCCACGGCATCACGCCCAGCCCGTTGAGCACGCGCAGACACCCCGCCACGATCGGCGCGGCCCAGGCAATGCCGAACAGCCACAGGAAGTTGGACCGGTTGACCCATGCGGAGACCACGATCGCGACGATCGGGATCAGGATGCTGGCGAACACCCAGCTGTAGATGGTGTGCGCAAGGGCCGGCGCGAGTGGCGCACAAGCGGCGAAGCCGATGCCGCTGAGCAGCAGGGTAGCGATGCTGACCCGGATCAGCATGCGCATGCGCGGGCCAAACACATGTTCTTCGAAAAAGGCGCGGGCGAACCAGATCGCGGATGCGGCGGTGACGGTCAGCAGCAAATAGTTGAGCCGCATGCGTGTGGTATTGGCGATATCGGGCACCAGCCACGCGAGCGCGCCCGACGAGGTAAAGGCATAGGCCATCAGCGCCGCGACCATCGCTGCATAGGCCAGCTGGAACCGGTAGCGCAGCGTCGTCCATAGCGCGAGATTGTAGGTCAGCAGCGCGATGCACAGCCCGCCGAACGCGGCATAGAGCGCGGCGATGAACAGGTTGGCGCGGTTGCTTTCCGCCTCCGTCGCGATGCGCGGGTTGCGAACCACCGCATAGACATTGCTTGCGCCTTCGACTTTCCAGAGCAGCCGGTCGACCGGCGCGCGCAGCCGCGGCATCGGATATTCGACAACGGCGCCGAGCTGGATGCGCTTGGTCATGCCGACCGTGTCGTCGGCCATCGTCTCGATCCGGCCATCGGCATACAGGACGTGCAGCGTTAGCCGATCCTGCCACAGGCTGAGCATGCGCGCATTGAGCGGGCGGCGCGAGCGCGAGCGTTCGCCGACCGGTTCGGAGATCACCCAGAAATCGCCGCTGCCGAACTCTTTTTGCGCCGTGCTGCAGTCGAAGCCGGCAAGATCGCGGGCGATGGCGCGCGGATCGTCGCCGGGCGCGGCGCGGCGGATGCAGGTGGCGAGCGGGCGGCCGGTGGTTCCCGCGCTCCAGCCAGGCGGGCGGGCCTGTGCCGGAACCGCGAGCATAGCGGCCAGCGCGACCGCGAGTCCCAGCAACGTGACGATCCCCCTTGTCATGTCACGGAACTAAACCGCCGAACCCGAAGAAGCGGTTAACATTTCGCAGCCGCTGCACCGTGCGCGCGCGGCTGGACGGGGTGCAAGTCGATGCGAAGCCTGTCCAATGGCGGGACGTGGCGCGGGACATGGTGGTTAACGCGAGATACGCATTTCGGTAATGTGCTGCGCAGCGAGGTTTGCGATGAATGTGAGGCACCTGTTCGCCGTTGCGGCGGCAATGATGCTGGCCGGCTCGGCGAGCGCGGGCGAGCGTTACGAGACGCGCCGGATCGCGGTTCCGGCGGCGGGGCTGGACCTGTCGACCGAGGCCGGGATCGACATTCTGGCGGCGCGGATCGACCATGCAGTGAAGCGCATCTGCGGGCGCGACCGCGCATGCGCCGACGGGGCGTGGCAAAGCACCGAGTGGCAGGTCGACCGGCTGATCCGCGAGGCGCGGGCGTGGCGACGGCTGGCCGACGAGCGCGCGGCGCAGCTGCGGGCGTGCCGGGAGCGGTGCGCGCGGCCGGCGGCGCGAGGTGCGCCGGCGGTGCCGGTGGGGGTGACCGTGGTGGTGGTACGGGATTAGGCGGGCAGCGCGCTGGCGCACCATTTGTCGGCACTGTGCGGGGCGAGCATCGGCCGGCTTTGTTGCACGGCGCAATTGCATCTGATCGACCCTCCCGTTAAGGGGCCGCTATTCGCAAGGACCCGGTGAAATTCCGGGTGGCTATTCCGGCCGCCGATCCGCCGGACAACAACACGCACCGTTAATCACGCGCTATTCGCGCCATGTGCCCTGTTGTGGAATTTCAATGACATTCAATCTTTCTGCCTATCGCCGCCAGTGGTTCACTGATGGCACCGCTGCCCGCCGCGACATCATGGCCGGCATCGTCGTCGCGCTTGCGCTGATCCCCGAAGCCATCGGCTTTTCGATCATCGCCGGGGTCGATCCGCGCGTTGGTCTTTATGCGTCGGTCGCGATCGCGATGGTGATTGCTCTGATCGGCGGCCGACCGGGCATGATTTCGGCTGCCACTGCCGCGGTTGCGGTGCTGGTCGTCCCACTCGTGCGCGATCATGGCGTGGAGTATCTGTTCGCCGCGACGATCCTGATGGGGCTGATCCAGATCGTCGCCGGTCTGTTGCGGCTCGATCTGGTCATGCAATTCGTGTCCCGTTCGGTCATCACCGGGTTCGTCAACGCGCTCGCCATCCTGATCTTCCTCGCGCAGCTGCCCCAACTGACCAATGTCGGCTGGCAGACCTATGCGATGGTCGCGGCGGGCCTGGCGATCATCTATGGCCTGCCGCGCCTGACCAAGGCGATCCCGTCGCCGCTGGTCGCAATCCTGATCCTGAGCGGTGTCAGCATCGCGCTGGGCCTGCCGGTCAATACGGTGAGCGATATGGGCAAGCTGCCCGAAGGCCTGCCCTCCTTTGCGCTGCCACAGGTTCCGCTCACGCTCGAAACGCTGCGGATCATTCTGCCCTATTCGGTGACGATGGCTGCGGTCGGTCTGCTCGAATCGCTTCTGACGGCGCAGATCGTGGACGACATGACCGATACCGACAGCGACAAGCGGCAGGAATGTGCGGGGCAGGGTGGGTCGAATATCGTGGCCGCATTCTTCGGCGGCATGGGCGGTTGCGCGATGATCGGGCAGTCGGTGATCAACGTGACATCGGGCGGGCGCGGGCGGCTCTCGACCTTTGTTGCGGGCGCGTTTCTGTTGTTTCTGCTCGCGGTGCTCGGCCCCTATGTCGGGCGTGTGCCGATGCCCGCGCTGGTGGCGGTGATGATCATGGTGTCGATCGGGACGTTCAGCTGGAACTCGATCCCCAATTTGCGCCGTCACCCGCTGCCATCGTCGATCGTGATGCTGACGACAGTGGTGGTGGTCGTGGCGACGCACGATCTGTCGCTTGGCGTGCTGGCGGGCGTGCTGCTTTCGGGCATCTTCTTCGCCGGCAAGGTGCAGCGCATGTTCTCGGTCGAGCGCACGCGATCGGCCGATGGCGTCGCGGTCTATAGCGTGAACGGAGAGATTTTCTTTGCTTCGGTCGATCGCTTCACGCGGGCGTTTCAGGCGGAGGACAGCGCCAAGCGTGTGACGATCGACGTTTCCGGCGCGCATTTCTGGGACATTTCGGGGGTGGCCGCGCTGGACAAGGTCGTGGCGCGGCTGCGCGCGTCAGGCCGGGATGTCGAGGTCATCGGATATAATCGGGCGAGCGCGGACATCGTCGATCGCTTTGCGCTGCACGACAAGACCGGGGTTGAGATGGGGTTGGCGCCTCACTGAGGGGTTGCTGCGCTGGCAGCTGCCTGCGCTCCGTTGGGTGGGGCTTACGCTTCGGCAAGCTCAGCACGAACGTTGTGAGGTTTGCCAGAAGAAGAAGACCCTCCCCAACCCCTCCCGCAAGCGGGAGGGGCTTTAGAAGAAGCGGGCGTCGCGGTGCCCAAAGCAAAACCGCCCCGGTTTGCACCGGGGCGGTTTCGTTGTTCGCAGGTGAGGGCGCTTACTTCGCCTTGGCCGGAGCCTTTTTGCCGCCCTTCTTCGATCCCTTTGGCGCTGCCGGCGTGATCGCGAAGGTGAGGGCGTTGTCCTTCAGCTTCACCTCGACCTCGCCGCCATGGACGAGCTTGCCGAACAGCAGTTCCTCGGCCAGCGGCTGCTTGATCTTTTCCTGGATCAGGCGGCCCATCGGGCGGGCGCCGTAGAGCTTGTCGTAACCGCGTTCGGTGAGCCACGCCTTTGCCTCATCGTCCAGGCTGATATGGACGTTGCGGTCGGCGAGCTGGAGTTCGAGCTGAAGGATGAACTTCTCCACCACCCGCTCGACCACCTTGGTCGGGAGATAATCGAACGGCACGATTGCATCGAGACGGTTGCGGAATTCGGGGGTGAAGAGCTTCTTCACCGCGTCTTCCTGAACATCGTCGCGGCTGATTTCGCCGAAACCGATCGACTCCCGCGCCATGTCGGACGCGCCGGCATTGGTCGTCATGATCAGGATGACGTTGCGGAAATCGACCGTCTTGCCGTGGTGGTCAGTCAGGCGGCCATTATCCATCACCTGCAGCAGGATCGCGAACAGGTCCGGATGCGCCTTTTCGATTTCGTCGAGCAGCAGCACGCAATGCGGGTTCTGATCGATCGCATCGGTCAGCAGGCCGCCCTGATCGTATCCGACATAGCCCGGAGGGGCACCGATCAGGCGGCTGACCGAATGGCGTTCCATATATTCGGACATGTCGAAGCGCTGCAGCGGGATGCCGAGCAGTTCGGCGAGCTGCTTGGTCACTTCGGTCTTGCCGACGCCGGTCGGGCCGCTGAACAGATAGTTGCCGATCGGCTTTTCCGGATCGCGCAGGCCCGCGCGGCTGAGCTTGATCGCCGACGACAGCACCTCGATCGCCTTGTCCTGACCGAACACGACGCGCTTGAGGTCGGTTTCGATGTTCGCCAGCACCTTGGTATCGTCGCTCGACACGGTTTTCGGCGGGATGCGCGCCATGGTCGCGATGACCATTTCGATCTCCTTGGGGGTGATCGTCTTCTTGCGCTTGGACGGCGGCACCAGCATCTGCATCGCGCCGACCTCGTCGATCACGTCGATCGCCTTGTCGGGCAGCTTGCGGTCATTGATGTAGCGCGAGCTCAGCTCCACCGCCGACTTGATCGCGTCGGGGGTGTATTTGACGTTGTGGTGATCCTCGAACGCCGAGCGCAGGCCGGCGAGGATCTTGATCGTATCCTCGATCGTCGGTTCGTTGACGTCGATCTTCTGGAACCGGCGCAGCAGCGCGCGGTCCTTTTCGAAGTGGTTGCGGAATTCCTTGTAGGTGGTCGAGCCGATGCAGCGGATCGAACCGCCCGACAGCGCCGGCTTGAGCAGGTTCGACGCGTCCATCGCGCCGCCGCTGGTCGCGCCAGCGCCAATCACGGTGTGGATTTCATCGATGAACAGCACCGCATGGGGCAGCTTTTCCAGCTCCGACACGACCTGCTTCAGCCGCTCCTCGAAGTCGCCGCGATAGCGGGTGCCGGCGAGCAGAGCGCCCATGTCGAGCGAGTAGATGACAGCTTCCTTGAGCACTTCGGGCACGTCGCCTTCGATGATCTTGCGCGCCAGCCCTTCCGCGATCGCGGTTTTGCCGACGCCGGGATCGCCGACATAGAGCGGATTGTTCTTGCTGCGGCGGCACAGGATCTGGACGGTGCGGTCGACCTCAGGCCCGCGGCCGATCAGGGGATCGATCTTGCCGGTCTTGGCCTTTTCATTGAGGTTGACGGTGAACTGCTTGAGCGCGCTCTCGCCCTTCTTGCCGTCGCTCTTCTGGCTCTTGTCCTCTTCCGCGCCCTTGGGCGGAGTGGCTTCGGCCGGGGTTGCGCCCTTGCCGACGCCATGGCTGATATAGCTGACCGCGTCGAGGCGGCTCATGTCCTGCTGCTGCAGGAAATAGACGGCATAGCTCTCGCGCTCGCTGAACAGGGCGACGAGGACGTTGGCGCCGGTCACTTCGTCGCGGCCCGACGACTGGACGTGCAGGATCGCGCGCTGGACGACGCGCTGGAACCCGCTGGTGGGCGAGGGGTCGGTCTGCTGGTCGACGCGCAGCGCCTGAAGCTCGGTATCGAGATAATGGGCGACGGTGGTTTTCAGCTCACCCAGATCCACCCCGCACGCACCCATCACCTTGGACGCATGTTCATCGTCCACCAGCGCCAGCAGCAGATGTTCGAGCGTCGCATATTCGTGGCGACGCGAGCTGGCGGCTTCCAGCGCGCGGTGAAGGGTCGATTCGAGGGCGGAAGCAAAACTAGGCATTCGGGCTTACTCCAGTCGGGCCGAAGAAGAGAGACACGCGGCCCGTGCATTCCCTATGTCGGGAGTGTTGCACCGTGCATCAAGCGCCGCACCTGTCCCCAAGACTCTTATAGCGTGACGCCCGGGGATCGGTGCTCCACTCATCGCTTGAATAAGGCATCCGCGCTTGCGCGATGGTAAACGGCGCGTTGAATGATCGCACGGCAGCGCGCGATTTCGGTTTCGAGCAGCGCGATACGCGCCTCTAGCTCTGCCACCGAAAACGGGTCGAGATCCTGGCGCGCCAGCTGTGCGGCGGGATCATCGGTGCGGCGGGGAAGATCGTCTTCCATATGCCGAAAGGTCGGACGGCATCCGGGCGATGTCAAGCCGATGCGGCGCTATTTTGCCGCCCCCGGATGCGACAATCGCCAGTTGATCTGGACCGCTTGTCCGAACGCCGCGGAAAAGGCGCGCAGCTCCGCCTGCGCGGCGGCGCTGAAGTCGCGGCTGCGCCCGATCCGCGCGAGGATGCCGGACTGGGCGCCGCGCGACAGGGTGCGGGCGCGGGGGTCGTCGCTCATCTGTGCCAGATAGATGGCGGATTCGATCGTGTCGGGATGTTCGGGGCCGAGCGCGGCGCGCTGAATCGACCAGCCGCGCGCGATCAGCGAGCGCATCTCACCCAGCGTGCCGGGCCGAAGCTGACGGGCGAGCGACAGCGCCAGCGCGACAAGGGAGTTGGCGAAATTGACATTATCCGGGCCCCAGGTGCGCTCGCCCTGCGCAACGACCTCGCGATAGGCTGCCTCCGCCTCGGCATGGCGGCCGAGTGCCGCCAGCACATTGGCGAGCTGGGCCAGCGCGTTGAGCGTGTCGGGATGACCGGCCCCGAGCTGGTCGCGGTAGAGCGCGACCAGCGTCCGGCGCTCCCCTTCCTGCTCGGCCAGCGGGAGCGCGTCGGCGAGGTAGCCACGAAACGGCGCGGTGCGCAGATGGTCGGCGCCATAGGCAGAGATCGCCATCGCCAGCGCCTTGCGGAGCAGCGGCCGCGCCTCCTCGAGCTTGCCCTGCGCTTCCAACACGACGCCGAGATTGCCGTAGGAGCGCGCCAGCGAGGGATCGTCGGGGCCGAGCCGGTCGCTCTTGATGCGCAGCACCAGCCGGTCGATCTGCTCGGCGCGGGTGTAATCCCCCATCGCGACAAAATTACGCGCGGCATTGTTGAGCGCGGTCAGCAGACTCTCCCCGGTTTCGCCCGCTTCCTCCCACAGCAGGATGGCGTTGTAATAGCGCTGCGCCGCGTCGGTGAAGCGCCCGGCATCGTTGAGCACGGCGGCGAGATCGCCCTCGGCGCGGGCGCGCTCGACGATGCGGCGGGGGTGGCGCGCGGCGAGGGTGTCTGCGACCCGGGTGAGCAGCGCGACTGCGGGGGCGATCTGCCCGCCTTCGTTGAGGGTGACGCCGAGCACGCGGCTGGCGTCGAGCGCGGCTAGCGATTCGGCACCGCCCTGTGCCGTTCGGATCGCAACCGCACGGCGCATCAGCGTCGCCGCCTCGGCATGCTTGCCGAGCGCGGTGAGCGTGGTGGCGAGGTTGCGGCAGATCAGCGCGACATTGTCGCTGGGTTCGGGCCAGAGTCGCTCGGCGATAGCGAGCGCGCGGCGCGCAGGTGCTTCCGCTTCGAGCGGCGTGCCCGAATGATCGAGGCCGCCGGAGAGGTTCACGAGCGCATAATATTCCCGCGCGGTACCCGGCGCATATCGCGCAGCCGCAGTGGCGGCGAGGCGCGCCGCGCGTAGCTGAAGCGGGCGGTCTTCGCGCCGCTGTCCGACCGAGGCCAGCCAGTTGAGCAAGTCGATGCAGCGTGCTGCGGTTGGATCGGCGGCGAGACAGGCGTCGGTCGCCGGGGCAATTAGCGCCTGCGCCTGCGCGAGATCGCCCTTCTCGATCGCCGCTTGAAATCCGTCCGGCAACGGCATCTGGTCGCGCGTCTGCGCTGCGGCGGGCACGGCCATGGCGAGGGAGAGGAACAGCAGGGCAGGGCGGATGGGCACAGGCATGGCACGAGATTTTCGCCCCGTCGCGGCAGTGTCAACCGATGAAGCCTGTTCCGTTTTGCGCAACTGCGGCCTTGACGTCACCGGGCCTCGCCCCGATTCAGACGCAGTTCTTGGGGGATCCGCATGACCAGCCTGCCCGACCGGATGATCGCGATCGACCCCGAACAACCGGGGGGTCCTGAAGTGCTGGTCCCGGTCGAGCGGTCGGTGCCCGTGCCGCGCGCGGACGAAGTGCTGATCCGCGTCGCCGCCGCCGGGGTCAACCGGCCCGATGTGCTGCAGCGGATGGGCGGCTATCCGCCGCCGCCGGGGGTGACGAGCATCCCGGGGCTGGAGGTTGCGGGAACGGTGGTCGCGGTCGGCGCGGATCTGCCGCCCGAGCTGATCGGCCAGCCGATGTGTGCGCTGATCGCCGGCGGGGGCTATGCCGAATATGCGGTTGCGCCGCTCGGTCAGTGCCTGTCGGTGCCCGAAAGCCTGACGATGGTCGAGGCGGCGGCGATCCCGGAGACGCTGTTCACCGTGTGGACGAACCTGTTCGAGCGCGGTTACGCCAGCGAGGGCGATGTCGCGCTGGTCCATGGCGGCACCAGCGGGATCGGCACGATGGCGATCAGCCTGTGCAAGCTGTTCGGCGTCACGGTGATCGTGACCGCAGGCAGCGACGACAAGGTTGCGGCGTGCCTGGCGCATGGCGCGGATCATGCGATCAATTATCGCACCGAGGATTTCGTGGCGCGGGTCAAGGATCTGACCGAGGGGCGCGGGGCCAATGTCGTACTCGACATGGTCGGCGGCGATTATGTTGCCCGCAACCTGAAGTGCATGGCCGATGACGGACGGCATGTGTCGATCGCGGTGCAGGGCGGCGCGATGGCGACCGTGCCGGTGTTCGAGATCATGCGCCGCCGCCTGACGCTGACCGGATCGACGCTGCGTGCGCGCGACACGGCATTCAAGACATTGGTCGCCGATGAGCTGTCGCGGTCGGTGTGGCCGTTCGTGGCGGACGGGCGGTTGAAGCCGGTGATCGACCGGACCTATCCACTCGCCGAAGCGGCCGAAGCGCACCGCCGCATGGAAAGCGGCGCGCATATGGGAAAGATCGTCCTCACCCTTACCTGAATCGGTGTTTCTGCGTTCCGGATTCGCTGGCGGGGCCGGGGGCTAGCCCCTAGACTATTGGCGAATCGGGGGTTTTCGACGTGTTCGCCTTTCTGTCCGCGCCGGAGAATGTCGTCTTTGTGTCGGCGCTCATCCTGATGCTGCTGCTTGGCGTCGTTCAGGCGGTGGGTCTGGCGGGCGATGCGGATATCGATGCGCCCGACTGGCTTGACTGGCTGGGGTTCGGGCGTGTGCCGCTGCTGGTGGTCATCGTCCTGTTGCTGGCGAGCTTTGGCCTGATCGGGCTGATCGGGCAGCAATTGGCGCGCGACTTATCCGGTGCGCTGCTTCCGGCATGGATTGCAATGCCGGGTGCGGGGGCGCTGGCGCTGCCTGTTACTGCGCTGGGCGCACGGCTGCTCGCGCCGATCCTGCCACAGGACCATACGACGGCGATCGATGTCGAGGATCTGGTCGGCAGCGCCGCGACGATCCTCACCGGGCGCGCCACCACCGGATCGCCAGCGCGCGCGCGGGTCGAGGACTGGCACGGCCAGGCGCATTACCTCATGGTCGAGCCCGACAATGCGGGACAGGTTTTCGAGGAAGGCGAGCGCGTGCTGCTGGTGCGGCGCGAGGGCGATGTCTTTCGTGCGATCGCGGTTGGCGATCATCATCTGCCGAGACTGGGGGTTTAGTATATGCAGGAAGTAGCCGCGACCGGGGGATCGATCCTTCCCTATCTGATCTATGTCGGCGGCGGGCTGCTGACGCTGCTGGTCATCGGACTGATCATTGCGCGGCTGTACAAGCGCGCGTCGAAGGAGATCGGCTTCGTCCGTACCGGTTTTGGCGGCGAAAAGGTCGTGATCAACGGCGGCGCGCTGGTGCTGCCGGTGTTTCATGAGACGATGCCGGTCAACATGAACACCGTGCGCCTCGCGGTCGAGCGCAAGAATGCCGACGCGCTGATCACGCTCGACCGGCTGCGCATCGACGTGAAGGCCGAATTCTATGTCCGCGTGAAGCCCGACAGCCAGTCGATCGCGACGGCGGCGCAGACGCTCGGCCTGCGCACGATGAATCCCGATGCGCTGAAAGAGCTGGTCGAGGGCAAGTTCGTCGATGCGCTGCGATCGGTTGCTGCGGGGATGACGATGGCGCAACTGCACGAGCAGCGCAGCGAGTTCGTGCAAAAGGTGCAGCAGGTGTCGTCGGCCGATCTGGCGATGAACGGGCTGGAGCTGGAGAGCGTGTCGCTGACGGGCCTCGACCAGACCAGCATCGAGCATTTCAACGCCAATAACGCGTTCGACGCCGAAGGTCTGACCAAGCTGACCGAGCAGATCGAGCTGCGCAAGAAGGCGCGCAACGACATCGAGCAGGATACCCGAGTCCAGATCGAGACCAAGAATCTGGAGGCGCAGCGCCAGTCGTTCCTGATCGGGCGCGACACCGAATTCGCGCGGCTGGAGCAGGAGCGCGAGGTCGAGATGCGCCGCGCGGCGCAGGCGGCCGAGGTCGCGCGCGAACAGGCGCTGCGCCAGCAGGAAGCCGATCAGGCGAAGATCGAGGCGAAGAAGCTGGTCGACAGCCAGCAGATCGAGGCCGACCGCGCGGTGCAGGAAGCCAAGATCGCGCAGCACCAGGCGCTGGAACTCGCCCGGCAGGAACAGCAGATCGCGGTGCAGAACAAGAGCCGCGAGGAAAGCCAGGCCAAGGCCGAGGCCGATGCGGCGCGCGCCAAGGCGGTCGCGGCGGAGGAACAGGTCGTTACTTCACGCGAGACCGAGATTGCCGAGCGTACCAAGCGCATCGAACTGATCGACGCGGCGCGCGAGGCGGAGCGCGCGGCGATCAGCGTGCGGGTCGAGGCCGAGGCGGAGAAGGCGGCGGCCGCCGACCGCGCCGAGGCGGCAAGGCTGGTCGCGGAGGGCGAGGCGGAGGCGGCGAAGCTGCGCGCCGAGGCGGATCGGGTGCGGTTCGAGGTCGAGGCGGCGGGCCAGCGCGCGGTGAACGAGGCGGCGAACCTGTTGTCGTCGGACCAGATTTCGCTGCAGACCAAGCTGGCGCTGCTCAAGGTTCTGCCCGACGTGATCCGCGAATCGGTCAAGCCGATGGAGGCGATCGACAGCATCAAGATCGTGCAGGTCGACGGGCTTACCGCCGGTGGCGGCGCGGGTTCGGCAGCAGCGGGCGGGGCCGGGCAGGGCGACGGCAATCTGGCCGACAATGCCGTTGCCGCCGCGTTGCGCTATCGCGCGCAGGCGCCGATGCTCGACGGGCTGATGAAGGAGCTGGGCTTTTCGGGCGGATCGCTCGACGGACTGGTCAAGTCGGTTGCGGATGCCCCCAAGGAGAAGGGCGATGTCGCTGATCCTGCATGAATATGCCCCGTCCGGGAATTGCTACAAGATCCGCCTGACCGCCGCGCTGACCGGCACGGCGATCGAGCGGCGCGGCTATGACATATTGGCGGGGGAGACGCGGACGGCCGCGTTCCTCGCCAACGTCAACGCCAATGGGCGCATCCCGGTGCTGCAGCATGGCGAACGGTTTCTGCCCGAAAGCAATGCGGCGTGCTTCTACCTCGCCGATGGGACGGCGCTGATCCCCGCCGACCCGTTCGACCGTGCGGACATGCTGCGCTGGATGTTCTGGGAGCAGTATAACCACGAGCCGAACATCGCGACGGTGCGGTTCTGGATGGGTTGGGTGGGAGAGGCCAATCTCGACGACCTCCAGCGCGCGCTGTTGCCGGGCAAGCGTGCGGCGGGGGAGGCGGCGCTCAAGCTGATGGACGAACATCTGGCGGGGCGCGACTGGTTCGTCGGAGATGCGCCGAGCCTCGCCGATATCTGCCTCTATGCCTATACGCATGTCGCCGAAGAGGGCGGCTTTGCGCTCGCGCCGTTCCCGGCGGTGCGGGCGTGGATCGCGCGGGTCGAAGGTCTCGATGACTATATCGCGATTACTGCGTGACACTTCGGTGACGCGGCAACGATTCGAGCTGTAACATTCCATCGCCATAGGCGACCCAGGCAAGGGCATTGCACGGGGCGCTACAATGGCCACGATCACTCGACTTCCGTTCGACACGAATGTCGCAGAATTCGCAGACTTCACCGCCGCGGAACCCGCGATCCTGGAAAAGACGATCGGCGGGCGTCGGCAATATCGCACCATCTGGATCAGCGATATCCACTTGGGGACCCGCGGCTGCAACGCCGAGATGCTGATCGACTTTCTGGATCACGTGGACAGTGACACGATCTATCTGGTCGGCGACATTATCGACGGGTGGCAGCTCAAGAAGAAATTCTACTGGCCCGCAGCGCATAACGACATCGTGTGGCGCCTGCTGAAGCGCGCCAAGCGTGGCACGCGGGTGATCTATATCCCCGGCAATCATGACGAGATTTTCCGCCAGTTCACCGGCCTCAGCTTTGGCGGGGTCGAGATCAAGCGCCAGGCGATCCACCAGACCGCCGATGGCCGCCGCCTGCTGGTGCTCCACGGCGACGAGTTCGACGCGATCACGCTGAGCCACCGCTGGCTCGCCCATGTCGGCGACGCGGCCTACACCGCGGTGATGGCGCTGAACCGCTGGTGCAACAAATATCGCAGCTGGCGTGGCCTGCCCTATTGGTCGCTGTCCAAGCACGCCAAGCAGAAGGTCAAGAACGCGGTCGAATTCATCTGCGGTTTTGAGGAAATCGTCGCCAAGGAAGCCGCCGCACGCGGGGTCGATGGCGTGATCGCCGGGCATATCCACACCGCCGAGATGCGCACGATCGACGGGATCGACTATTATAATGACGGCGACTGGGTGGAGGGTTGCACCGCGCTGGTCGAGCATTACGATGGCCGGATGGAAATTCTCCATTGGGCCGATGAGATCGCTGCGCGTGACCTCGGCCCGGAACGGGTCGAGGAGCGCGTAGCGGCTTGAGCGAAACGGAGATGCGGATCGCCATCGTAACCGACGCCTGGGAGCCTCAGGTGAACGGCGTCGTGCGCACGCTCCAGTCGGTGCGGTGCGTGCTTGAGGGGCAGGGTCACAAGGTCAAGGTGATCTCACCCGACCTGTTCTATTCGGTGCCGTGCCCGACCTATCCCGAGATTCGCCTGGCGATGGTGCGCAGCCGGACGATCGGCGATCTGCTCGACGAATTTTCGCCGCACGCGGTGCATCTCGCGACCGAGGGGCCGGTATGCGTCGCGGCGCGGCGCTGGTGCCTGCGGCATGATTTTCCGTTCACCACCGCCTATCACACGCAGTTTCCGGACTATGTCGAGGCGCGGTCGGGCGTGCCGGCGGAGTGGGTGTGGCGCTACATCCGCTGGTTCCATGCGCCGGCGCGGGCAATTCTCGCTTCGACCGCGTCGATCCGGCAGGCGCTGGTCGACCACGGGCTGACCCAGGTGCAGCATTGGGGGCGGGGCGTAGACCTGGCCAATTTCCACCCCGGCGTGACGCCGCATCCGGCGATGGCGGAGCTGCCCGGGCCGGTGCAGCTTTATGTCGGGCGGGTCGCGGTGGAGAAGAATCTGGAGGCGTTTCTCGCCTCAGACCATCCGGGGACGAAGGTTGTCGTCGGTGACGGCCCGGCCCGCGCGGCGCTGGAGGCGAAATACCCTGAGGCGAAGTTCATGGGGTCGATGTTCGGAGCGGAGCTGGCGCAGGCCTATCGCGCGGCGGATGTCTTCGTTTTCCCGAGCAAGACCGACACGTTCGGGCTGGTGATGATCGAGGCGCTGGCGTGCGGCACGCCGGTCGCGGCCTATCCCGTGACAGGGCCGGTCGATATCCTGACGCCCGAGACCGGAGCGATGGCCGAGGATCTGGATGCGGCGATCGGCGAAGCGCTAACCCGCGATCGCGCGGCATGTGCGGCCTATGGTCGCAGCTTCACCTGGGAGGCGAGCGCGGCGCAGTTTCTGGCGGCGCTAGTGCCGATTATCGAGGAAGCGCGGGCGGCGTGAGCATCGGGCTGCGGGCTTGCCCAATCGCTCGTCACCCCCGCGAAAGTGGGGGCCCATCTCCAGCAAGCACGGCGCATCACACCGGTGTGGGAGGTGGACAGTCCGGGAGATGGGCCCCCGCTTTCGCGGGGGTGACGGTGGTGAGGTGGCAGGATCAGAAGAAGACCCTCCCCAACCCCTCCCGCAAGCGGGAGGGGCTAAAGAAGAGCGGTTCGTCGCTAAAGCTACACCCGCATTGACCTGATATAAAGATATCTTTATATCTATATACCTATGAACACGGCGCTCGAATCCTTCCGCGCACTCGCGGATTCGACGCGGCTGCGCATTCTTGCGCTGCTGCGGCTGATGGAGCTGTCGGTGGGCGAGCTGGCGCAGGTGCTGGGGCAGAGCCAACCGCGGGTGAGCCGCCACGTGAAAATCCTGTGCGATGCCGGCCTGGCCGAGCGGCGCAAGGAAGGCAGCTGGGTGTTCGTCGCGCTGGGCGAGGCGAAGCGGACCGGGCCGATCTTTGCCGCGATCGATGCGTGGCGCAGCGAGAGCGAGGATCATTGGGCGGTGGCGGACAGCGCGCGGCTCGCGGCGGTGCGCGCCGATCGCGCGGCTGCTGCGGCCGAGTGGTTCGAGGCGCATGCCGGCGAATGGGACGCGATCCGCTCGCTGCATGTCGCTGAGGAACAGGTTGAGGCGGCGATGGTTGCGGTTTTGGGCGCGGCGCCGATTGCGCGGCTGATCGATATCGGCACCGGCACCGGGCGGATGCTCGAGCTGTTCGCGCCGCATGCCGACAGTGCGCTGGGCATTGACCGCTCGTCGGAAATGCTGCGGCTGGCGCGGGCGAAATTGTCGGAACAGGGTATCGGCAATGCCGAACTGCGTCAGGCCGACCTTTATGCGCTGCCGATGAGCGATGGCGAGGCGGATGCCGCGATCCTGCACCATGTGCTGCACTTCGCGCAGCAGCCGGGGGCCGCGATCGGCGAGGCGGCGCGGGTGCTATCGCCAAATGGCCGCCTGCTGATCGTCGATTTCGCGCCGCATGATCGTGAGGAATTGCGCAGCCGCGAGGGTCATGTGCGCCTCGGCTTTTCAGACGAGCAGATGCTCGGCTGGTTCAGCAAGGCGGGCCTGGCGCCGGTCCAGACCCAGACGCTGGAGGGCGGCGCGCTGACCGTGAAATTATGGCTGGGCCGCAAGGCGGGGCAGCCGGGTGAACAACTGCCAGTGAATGAGGTGAAGGCAGCATGAGTATCGATCGCGACCCGTCCTCTCCGCCGCTGTTCGCGGACGTTGCAGGCGACATCGACGTCAGCTTCGAATTCTTTCCGCCCAAGACCGAGGCGATGGAAAAGACGCTGTGGGAATCGGTCGAGACGCTGAGCCCGTTCGATCCGCGTTTCGTTTCGGTGACCTATGGCGCGGGCGGGACGACGCGCGAGCGGACGCACAACACCGTCGCCCGGATCGCGCGCGAAACGCCGATCGCGGTCGCCGCGCACCTGACTTGCGTCGACGCGACCAAGGCCGAGATCGACGCCGTGGCCGAGGAATATTGGGCGGCGGGCGTGCGCCACATCGTCGCACTGCGCGGTGATCCGCCGCGTGCGGGTGAGAAATACGCGACGCATCCGGGCGGCTATGAGAATGCCGCCGATCTGGTTGCGGGGCTGCGCAAGCTGCACCCGTTCGAGATTTCGGTTGCGGCCTATCCCGAATGCCATCCGGATTCGCCCGATGCGGCGCATGATCTGGACAATTTGAAGCGCAAGATCGATGCGGGCGCGAACCGCGCGATCACGCAGTTCTTCTTCGAGGCCGATACCTTCCTGCGCTTCCGCGACGCGGCGGCGGCGGCGGGGATCGATGCGGAGATCGTGCCGGGGATCATGCCGGTGATGAGCTTTGCCGCGGTCCAGAAGATGTCGGCGATGTGCGGGACGGCGGTGCCGGGCTGGATGGAGCGGCTGTTCGACGGGCTCGACGATCGTCCGGCTGCGCGTCAGCTGGTGTCTGCGACGCTGGCGGCGGAATTGTGCCGCAACCTCTATGCCGGCGGCGTGCGGCAGTTTCACTTCTACACGCTCAACCGGGCCGAGCTGAGCTATGCGATCTGCCACCTGCTGGGCGTGCGTCCGCGCGGCGCGGCGGCGAGCGTGGCGGCTTGAGCTTAAAATCCTCCCCGGAACGGGGAGGGGGACCGCGACGCGAAGCGGCGTGGTGGAGGGGGCCCTCCACCAGCGGATCGGCTAGAGGAGGGCCCCCTCCACCATGCTGCGCATGGTCCCCCTCCCCGTTCCGGGGAGGATTAGGAAGTTGACATGACACCACGTGAGAAATTGCTGGCCGAGGCGGCCAAGCGCATCCTGATCACCGACGGCGCATTCGGGACCGAGATCCAGAACTGGAAGCTGGACGAGGCGGCCTATGCCGGGAACCTTGGCCTCAGCCATGATCAGAAGGGCAATAACGACATTCTGGCGCTGACCCGCCCGGATGTGCCCGCGAGCATCCACCGCGCCTATTTCGAGGCGGGGGCGGATATTGCCGAGACCAACACCTTCTCCGCCAACCGGATCAGCCAGGCCGATTATGGTGCGGAGCATCTGGTGCGTGAGATCAATGTTGAATCGGCGAAGCTCGCGCGGTCGATTGCGGACGAGTTCGAGGCAAAGGACGGGCGTCCGCGCTTCGTCGCCGGGGCGCTTGGCCCGACCAACAAGACGCTGTCGCTGTCGCCCGACGTCAACGATCCGGGCTATCGCGAAATCGACTTCGATACGCTGAAGGATGTGTATCGCGAGCAGATCGACGCGCTGGTCGAGGGTGGGGTGGACTTCATCCTGATCGAGACTGTGTTCGACACGCTCAATGCCAAGGCCGGCGTGATGGCGGCGATCGAGGCCGGTGAGGCGCTGGGCCGCGATCTGCCGATCATGATGTCGATGACGCTGACCGACCTGTCAGGCCGTAATCTGTCAGGGCATACGGTCGAGGCGTTCTGGGCGGCGGTGCGGCATGCCAAGCCGGTGACGATCGGGCTCAACTGCTCGTTCGGCGCGGAGCAGCTGCGGCCGCATGTCGCGACGCTCTCCAAGCTCTGCGACACGCTGATCATGGTGTACCCCAATGCCGGCCTGCCCAACGAATTGGGCGCGTATGACGAGGCGCCGGTGACCACCGCCGGGCTGGTCAAGGAATGGGCTGATCAGGGGCAGGTCAACATCCTGGGCGGATGCTGCGGATCGACCCCGGCGCATATCAAGGCGATTGCCGATGCGGTGAAGGACCTGCCCCCGCGCGCGATCCCGACGCCGCCGGTGCGCACGCAGCTGGCGGGGCTCGAGCCGTTTGTGATGGCGGCATGACCGTCGCCCCGGCGCAGGCCGGGGCCGCCCTGTTACCGCACCCAATCTAGCGGCCCCGGCCTTCGCCGGGGCGACGAAAGACTAAAATGACCTCGACCACCCCCACCTCCACCGCCTTCGTCAATATCGGCGAGCGCACCAACGTCACCGGCTCTGCCAAGTTCAAGAAGCTGATCATGGCCGGCGACTATACCGCGGCGGTCGAGGTTGCGCGGCAGCAGGTCGAGAATGGCGCGCAGGTGATCGACGTCAACATGGACGAAGGCCTGCTCGACGCGCATGAGGCGATGACGACCTTCCTCAAGCTGATCGCGGCGGAGCCGGACATCGCGCGCGTGCCGGTGATGATCGACAGCTCCAAATGGGACGTGATCGAGGCGGGGCTGAAATGCGTTTCGGGCAAGCCGATCGTCAATTCGATCAGCATGAAGGAGGGCGTGCCCCAGTTCCTGGAGCATGCGCGCAAGTGCATGAACTATGGCGCGGCGGTCGTGGTGATGGCGTTCGACGAGGTCGGGCAGGCCGACACCCAAGCGCGCAAGGTCGAGATTTGCGAGCGCGCGTACAAGGAGCTGATGGCGATCGGCTTCCCGCCCGAGGACATCATCTTCGACGCCAACGTCTTCGCGGTCGCGACCGGGATCGAGGAGCATAATAATTACGGCGTCGACTTCATCGAGGCGGTGAAGGAGATCAAGGCGCGCTGCCCGCATGTCCACTTCTCGGGCGGTCTGTCGAACCTCAGCTTCTCGTTCCGGGGCAATGAACCGGTCCGCCGCGCGATGCACAGCGTGTTCCTGTACCACGCGATCCCCGCAGGGCTCGACATGGCGATCGTGAACGCCGGGCAGCTCGACGTGTACGACACGATCGACCCCGAGCTGCGTACCGCGTGCGAGGACGTGATCCTCAACCGCGATCCCGAGGCGGGCGACCGGCTGGTCGCGCTGGCGGAGAAGTTTCGCGGGACCGATGCGGTGGCCGAGAAGCAGGCGGCGGAGTGGCGCGGCTGGGCGGTCGAGAAGCGGCTGGAGCATGCGCTGGTCAAGGGCATCGACCAATATGTGGTCGAGGATACCGAGGAGTGCCGCCAGAAGGCCGCCAAGCCGATCGAGGTGATCGAAGGGCCGCTGATGGACGGGATGAACGTCGTCGGCGACCTGTTCGGCAGCGGCAAGATGTTCCTGCCGCAGGTGGTGAAGAGCGCGCGCGTGATGAAGAAGGCGGTCGCGCACCTCCTCCCCTATATCGAGGCGTCGAAGGAGCCGGGCGCGAAGGGCAAGGGCAAGGTCATCATGGCGACCGTCAAGGGCGATGTGCATGACATCGGCAAGAACATCGTCGGCGTGGTCCTGCAGTGCAACGGCTTCGAGGTGGTCGATCTGGGCGTGATGGTGCCGTGGTCGACGATCCTGCAGGCGGCGAACGAGAATGACGCCGACATGATCGGCCTGTCGGGCCTGATCACCCCCTCGCTCGACGAGATGGTGACGGTGGCCGAGGAGATGAAGCGCTCCGGCATGACCATGCCGCTGCTGATCGGCGGCGCGACGACGTCGAAGGTGCATACGGCGCTCAAGATCGCGCCGGCCTATGACGGGCCGGTGGTGCATGTGCTCGACGCCAGCCGCGCGGTGGGTGTCGCCACCACGCTCGTCAGCGACACGATCCGCGACGACTATGTCGCCAAGGTTGCGGATGAATATGAAGCGGTGCGCCTCGCCCGCGCCGGCAAGGGGCAGAGCGATCTGCGCAGCCTGGAGGATGCGCGCGCAAATGCGTTCGAGGCGGATTTCAGCCTGAAGCCCGGCAAGCCGCGCATGCCCGGCGTCCACACATTCCCCGATTGGGACCTGAAGGACCTGCGCCAGTATATCGACTGGACGCCGTTCTTCCGCGCGTGGGAGCTGGCGGGCAATTATCCCGCGATCCTGGAGGATGAGGTGGTCGGCGAGAGCGCGACCAGCCTGTTTAACGACGCGCAGAAGATGCTCGACAAGATCATCGAGGAACGCTGGCTGACCGCGCGCGGTGTGGCGGGGCTATGGCCGTGCCGGCGCAAGGGTGACGACATCATCGTCCATGTCGAGGACGAGAAACACTATACGCTGCCGATGCTGCGCCAGCAGATCGCCAAGCGCGAAGGCCGGGCGAATATGTGCCTGGCCGACTTTATCGACCCGGCGGGCGACTGGATCGGCGGGTTCGCCGTGTCGATCCACGGCATCGAGCCGCATCTGGCGCGGTTCAAGGCGGCGATCGACGATTATTCGGACATCCTGCTCAAGGCCCTTGCCGACCGTCTGGCCGAAGCTTTTGCCGAGCGGCTGCATCACTTCGTGCGCACGGCCCTGTGGGGCTATGCCGAGGGTGAGCAACTGACCAACGAGGCGCTGATCAAGGAGCAGTATCGCGGCATCCGCCCGGCACCCGGCTATCCCGCCTGCCCGGAGCACAGTTTGAAGCCGGTGCTGTTCGAGATGCTCGACGCGCACAAGGCGACGGGCATCAGCCTGACCGAAAGCTTCGCGATGCTGCCGACCGCGGCGGTCAGCGGCTTTTACTTCGGCCATCCGGAAGCTGAGTATTTCGGCGTGGCGCGCGTGGGGCGCGACCAGCTGGAGGATTATGCGGCGCGGCGGGGCATTAGTTTGGAACTGGCGGAGCGCTATCTGCGGCCCAATCTCGACTGAGAAACCGACGCTAAACGTCAGTTTATTCACGGGTGATTCTGGCTAGACTGTGGGCGATGAAGGCAAATTCCCCGCTTTTCGTCGCACTGGCGCTGTGCGCTGGTGCGGTTCCCGCCGAGGCCGCACAGCGTTGGCCCTATGGTGATGCTGCGACGTCGGCGTTTGGACGCGGCGACTTTGCGGGGGCGCTGACGGCGTTGAAGGCCGAACTGGTCAAGTGCGAGGCGAGCCGCCCCGATGCCGACCAGTGCCTCGACCTGCTGCTCGCCCTGACCAATATCGCAGTTCAGGCGGGTGTGGCCGAAGAGGGGGAACCCTATGCCCGGCGCGCGCTAGCGCTGGCGGAGAAGACTTTGCCCGCCGGACATCCCGGGATCGCCGCAAGCCTCAACAATCTGGCCAGCAATCTGGACGCGCTGGGACGGTCGCCGGAAGCCGAGCCGATCTATCGCAAGGCGTTGGCAATGCGGGAACGGGCGTTGCCGGCCGGGCATCTCGACATTGCGACGAGCCTGAACAACCTCGCCGGAAATCTCGACCGGCAGGGGCGCTACACCGATGCTGAGCCGCTGTACCGCAAGGCGCTGGCGATACGCGAACAGGCATTGCCCGCCGCGCATGCGGACATCGCCGCCAGCTACAACAACATCGCGTTCAACCTGAATAATCAGGGGCGCTATGCCGAAGCGGAGCAGCTGTATCGCAAGGCGTTGGCGATCCACGAACAGGTGCTGCCGGCGGGCCATGCGGCGATTGCCACCAATTTGAGCAACCTTGCCGCTGCGCTCGACAATCAGGGGCGGTTTGCGGACGGCGAGCCGATCCACCGCCGCGCGATGGCGATGGTCGAACAGGGGCTGCCCGCCGGGCACCCGCGTCTGGCCGATGCATACACCAATCTTGCCTTCAACCTGAACGGACAGGCGCGGTATCGCGAGGCGGAAACCTGGTTCCGTAGGGCGCTGGCGACGCTTGAGGCGGCGTTGCCCACCGGACATCCGGCGGTCGGCCAGGCCTATAACAACCTTGCGTCCAATCTGGACGACCAGAACCGCCCGGCCGAGGCCGAGCCGCTCTATCGCCGCGCGCTGGCGATCCGCGAGGCGGCGCTGCCAGCGGGGCATCCCGAGATCGCCGCCAGCTATGCCAATGTCGCCTACAACATGACCCTGCAGGGCAAATATGGCGAGGCCGAGCCGTTCTTGCGCAAGGCGCTGGCGATGCGCGAGGCGGTGCTGCCGCCCGGACATCCGGAGATTGCGGCGGGTTATAACAACCTGGCCTATAATCTGAGCGTTCAGGGCAAACTGGCGGAGGCGGAGCCGTTGTATCGCAAGGCGGTTCAGCTGAACGAGCGGGCACTCCCTGCCGGACATCCCCGGATTGCGACAAGCTACAACAATCTGGCCGCGAATCTGGCGGCACAGGGGCGCGGGGCGGACGCCGAAGCGTTGTATCGGCGCGCGATGGCAATCCGTTCGGGCTATGCGCGGTCGCATCCCGACCGGATCGGCGGTTATTGGGCGCTGGCAACGCATTTGCAGCGGCAAGGCGCAGGAATGCCGGAGGTGCGTGCGCTCTATCGGGCCGCCGCGCGCGGGGCGCAGGAGCGGATCGGCGGCTTAGCCGGGTTCGACGCAGCAGCGCAGCAGGAGCTGCGCACCTATCGCCCGATTTTCGTGGGGCAGGTGCGCGCCGCTTGGAATTTGTCGGTGGGCGGCCAATAGGTGCAGATCAGCACGGAAAACTCCCCCGCGTGCGGTTGGCGAAGGCGACGAGGCTGAGCATCACCGGTACTTCGACCAGCACGCCGACGACGGTGGCGAGCGCCGCGCCGCTCGACAGGCCGAACAGGCCGATCGCGACCGCCACCGCCAGCTCGAAAAAGTTCGACGTGCCGATCAGCGCGCAGGGTGCGGCGATGTTGTGGGGCACGCGCCACGCCTTCGCTGCGGCATAGGCGATGGCGAAGATCGCATAGGACTGGATCAGGATCGGCACCGCGATCAGCGCGATCAGCAGCGGGTTGGCGACGATCGTGGTCGCCTGAAACGCGAACAGCAGCAGCACGGTGGCGAGCAGGCCGATGATCGACCATGGCTTGAGCCGCGCGGTGAAGGCATCGACCGATGCTGCGTCGCCGCCATGGCTGACGATCACCCGGCGGCGGGTGAGTGCGCCCGCAGCGAGCGGGATCACGACATAGAGTGCGACCGAGAGCAGCAGCGTCTCCCACGGCACGACGATGTCGGTGACGCCGAGGAGCAGCGCGACGATCGGGGCGAAGGCGACGATCATGACAAGGTCGTTCACCGACACCTGCACCAGCGTATAGGCGGGGTCGCCCTTGGTCATCTGGGCCCAGACGAACACCATCGCGGTGCAGGGCGCGGCACCGAGCAGGATCAGCCCGGCGATATATTGCTGGCCCAGGTCGCGCGGGATCAGGTCGGCATAGATAAAGTCGAAGAACAGGATCGCCAGCGCGGCCATGGTGAACGGCTTGATCAGCCAGTTTACCACCAGCGTGATGACGAGCCCCTTGGGCTTGCGCCCGACGTCGCGGATGCTGGCGAAATCGACCCCGACCATCATCGGGTAGATCATCGCCCAGACGAGCACCGCCACCACGAGGTTGACCGAGGCAACCTCAAGCTCCGCCAGCATTGTGGTGACGCCCGGCGCCATCAGGCCGAGCGCGAGGCCGGCGAGGATCGCGAGCGCGACCCAGAGCGAAAGCCAGCGCTCGAACAGGCCCAGCGGGGATGCAGTGTCGGTCATGGCGTCCCTGTCAGGCGAGGCGGTTGCCGGCGGCGTCGACGACGCGCTCGCCATCTTCCTTGGCGAAGGCACCGCGCTGGGCGGTGGGGAGCAGGTCGAGCACCGCTTCGGACGGGCGGCAAAGTGCGACGCCGAGCGGGGAGACGACGACCGGGCGGTTGATGAGGATCGGATGCGTCATCATCGCATCGATCAGCGCATCGTCGGACAGCGCCGCATCGTCGAGGCCGAGTTCGGCAAAGGGCGTGCCCTTCTCGCGCAGCCAGTCGCGCGGCGTCGCTCCGGCGCGGGCGAGCAGCTCGACCAGCAGCGCGCGGCTGGGTGGGGTCTTCAAATACTCCACCACATGCGGCTCGATCCCGGCATTGCGGATCATCGCCAGCGTATTGCGCGACGTGCCGCAATCGGGGTTGTGGTAGATGACGATATCGACCGGCTCCATCGTGCGATCCTCAGCAGCAGGCAGATTTCGGAGCCGGCGCGATCTGCGGCGCGCAGCATGCATCGGGGCGGGCATTGTCCGACAGCGCCGACAGGGCGGGGGAGTCGCCGTAAACGGTGGCCTCGCCCTCGGTCAGGAACGCTTCCCACACCACGCCATCGGGATCGGCGATCCAGCTCTTCTCGCTCTTGGCGTAGCAGCAGGTCGTCGCGCCTTCCTCCAGCACCGGGCGGTCGGCAGCCTTGAGGCGGCCGTAGACCTCGACCAGCTCGTCGCCATGCTCGACCTGGATGCCGAGGTGCTCGATCCCCGTGACGGCGTGGTCGCCGCTGGAGATCGCGAAATTGACGCGCGGATCCTCCAGCATCCACTTGGCATAGTCCGGCTTGGTCACACTGGGTTCCGCGCCGAACAGCGTGGAATAAAAGGCGATCGAGCGATCGAGATCGGTGACGCCGACATGGACATGCATACGCTTCATGCGGATTTCCTTTCGGACTGTTCGGCCGGGGCCGCGCATCCCGCGCCGCCGCAGCAATTTTCCATGAGATAGCCGAGCAAGCCGTTCATCGCGGCATAGTCGGCGGCATAGATCAGCGACCGTCCCTGCCGGGTCTGGCTGACCAGACCCGCGCGGTTGAGATGGGCGAGATGGAAGGACAGCGACGACGCGGGGACGCCCAGTTTTTCGGCGATCGCCCCGGCGGGGAGGCCCTCCGGTCCCGCCTGGACCAGCAGGCGGAAGAGCGCGAGGCGATGCTCCTGCGCCAAGGCGGACAGGGCCGTCACGGCCGCGATGTCGTCTTTAAGTTCCATGATTGTGGAAATATCGAATCGTTGTTCGGGGAGCAAGAATTATTTCGATTATTGTAGAAACATCGAAGGTATTCCGTGCCTGACACTCGGCGCGAATTGGGCTAAGCTCGCGCAAACGACCGGAGCGCATGCCATGGCCAAGTTCCCGAAGATCGACACCCCCTGTCCCTACAAGGCCGATCTGGCCGCGATCCTGGACGGTGATTTCTGTCGCATGTGCAAGCGCGAGGTGTTCGACCTGTCGGGCTGGAGCGATGGCGAGCGGGTCGCGTTCCTGAAGGGGTGCGAGACCGAGGTGTGCGTGCGTTACACGCTGCCGGTGCGGCCGGCCCTGGCCGCTGCAGCGCTGGCGGCGGCGGTGGTCGGACTGCCTGCGGCGGCGCAGGATGTGGCGCCGACTCCGATCGAGGTCGCGACCCCGGACGAAGACTATGACATGATCATCGTCGGCGGGATCAAGGATCCCAAGGCGGTAGCGATGGTCGAGGATCCGGCCGATGCGACCCTGCCCGAACTGCCGGTGGTTTATGACGATGCGCCGCAGCCGGTCACGGCGAAGCCCGCGTCCTGACCTCTGCCAGCGATTGCCAGTCGAGCAGGCTGGCGAGCTGTCCCGCCGCCGTGATCGAGCGCGCGTCGCCATCGCCGATGGTGAGCGCGATATGCGTCGCATCGAACCCGTCGAGCGACATGTCGAAGCTGCGCCACGCGCCGTCGACATAGGCGAGCGTCCAGCTGTGCGGCATGAACACGTTGCTGACGCCGTGATAGCGTTCGCGCGAATAGACGAGGCCGCTGGCGACGCGGGTCGGAATACCCGCCGCGCGCCCGAGCGCAGCGAGCACCACCGCATCCTCGGTGCAATCCCCCGCGCCATGGGCCAGCGCGTCGGCGGCGCTGCGATGGCCGGTGAAGTCGATGCGCTGCATGACGGTGCGGGCGCGGATAGCCAGCTCCTCCATCGTGCGCGCGGGCGAGAGTTGGCGACGGATCACCGGGCGGGCGAGCGCCATGACGCGGGGATGGTCATGCTGCAGCCAGGCGGTGGCGCGGCGGGCATCGGCAAGGGTCGCCGGATCGCTGGGAAGACCGAGGCCGCAGGTCGCGCAGATATCGAGCGTGATGCCGGTCGCGTCGGCGCTCACCCGCTGTTCCCCGGTCGCTGGCGGAGCAAAGGCGATGCCGTCGATGAAGCCGAAGCGGTAGCGGATACGGCCCTGTGCGGCGGCGGGGCCGATCCGCACCGGCGACTTGGCCATGACATTGCGCAGCAGGCGGTAGGGCGGATGTGAGCGCAGTGCGGTGTCGCGGTCGGCGGGGCGGGTGGTGACCGCGACGCCGAACATCGGCTGGATCGCCGCGACGATGCGTCCCGATGCGTCGAGATCGAGCCGCATGATCCCGCGCAGCTCGGTCCCCTCATAGCGCTTGCGCAGCACCGTCAGCGTGCCGGGCCGCTGGCTCGGTGCGCGTTCGATCGTCATGCGCTCGACCAGCCCGGCGGCGGGGTTGAGGTTAAGGAAGCTTAGCGTCGAGTCGCCGTTCCAGCTGCGCATCAACCCTTCGCCATTGTCGAAGCGCGTGCCGGGCGGCAGCGCGATACGGGTGACGTGGCGCCCGCTCTCGCTCTGGCGGGTGACGGTTGCGCTGGTCGCCGCGATGCGGGTTTCGAGTCGGCGGATGGTGCGACTGTCGCGCGATTCGGTGACGATCAGCCGCGGGCGGCCCAATGCGTCGAAGCGGGTGGTGGTCGTGTCGGTGAGCGTCGCGGCTGGCCGTTCGCCATCGGCCAGCCGGAGTTCGCGCCGTTCGATCGTCTCGTGTCCGTCCGGGAGTGTGCGGCTGGCGGTGCTGGCGTGGCCGAGCACCGCGCCGGCATCGTCGGCGATGACGTACCAGTTCTGCGGCGCAGGATCGGCCTGACGCGCGCCGGGCAGTGCTGCTACGGCGAGGGTCAGGAAGAGCAGGCGGCGCAGCATCGGGTGATGCTACGCCGCCTCCACGTGCAGAGCTAGACCCGGCTTAACCCTCACCGTCGCCGGAGAGGTCCTGATAGAACATCAGCGCATTGCCGTCGGGGTCGTAGAAGGTGAGCAGGCGCACCATGCCGGGGATTTCGTTGATCGGCCCGTCCTGCCGTACGCCCGCTGCGTCCAGCGCCGCCTTGGCCGCGTCGAGATCGGTGACGCCGAAGGTCAGCGTCGCGCCGCCGGGGCCGCCCGCGTTTTCGACCTGCGACAGGCCGACGCTGACGCGCGCGACCGACGAGGTCAGTTCGCACCACGCGATCTCGTCCATCCGGTACATCAGCGTCATCCCCAGCACGTTTTCGTACCACGGGATCGAGCGGTCGAGGCTGGTGACGCTGAGCGCGCAGGTCAGTCCGCCGTCATAGGAAATCGCGGTGTTGATCGCATCAAGGGTAGCTTCGCTTGCCATATCGTCCTCCCGAGTCTATGGTTCCATTTGTATAGTAGATTGCGATTTGGTCAAGCGCGTGAATGATCCGGTTCTGACAAGTGCGGTGTTGCAGCGGCTGGCGGCGGGGCGGTGGACGATTCCTGTGCTGGCGTTGCTCAGCCGCGAGAGCGGATCGCGCTTCGCGGTGATCGAGCGGCGGTTCAGCCTGTCGCGCAACAGCCTGACGCGGACGCTGGCGTATCTGCGCGAGCAGGGTTGGGTGATGCCCAATCCCGGCCATGGCCACCCGCTGCGCCCCGAATATGTGCTAACTGACAGCGGTCGGGCGATCGGCGCAGCGTGCGAGCGGATCGAGGATGCGCGCGTGCGGCTGGGGCTGGAGGCGCCGGACCTGTCGCGCTGGACATTGCCGGTGGCGGGCGGGCTGGGCGACGACTGGACCCGCTTCAACGCGCTTCAGTCGCGGCTCGCGCCGGTGACGCCGCGCGCGCTGTCGCTGACGCTGCAGGCGATGATCGGGCAGGATCTGGTGACGCGGCGGCTGGAGGACCGGTTTCCGCCGGTGGCGCTCTATGGCCTCACCGGGCGGGGGACGGAGTTGGCGGAGGCGGTGGCGGGATAATCAGCCCGCCGCGCCATGCCCCTGCGCCAGATACTCTTCCGACTGCATTTCCATCAGGCGGCTTACGGTGCGTTCGAATTCGAACTTGCCGTCGCCTTCGGCATAAAGGTCGATCGGCGCCGCGTCGGCCATCGCCAGCAGCTTGACCTTATGCTCGTACAGCGCGTCGATCAGCGTGACGAAGCGCGCGGCTTCGTTGCGGTTTTCCGGGCCGAGGCGCGGGATGCCGACGATGATGACGGTGTGATAGCGCCGCGCGATGGCGAGATAGTCGGACGCGCCGCGCGCTTCCTCGCACAAGCGCTTGAACGAGAAGACGGCGACGCCCTTCAGCGCCTTGGGCACGTGCAGCGTGCGGCCCTGAACCGCGAGGTCTTCGCTCGGCACATGCGCACGGTCCTCGACCGGGTAGTCGGTCAGGCGGAAAAAGGCGGCGGAGAGGGTGGCGGTGTTGGCGGGGCTGTTGGGGGTTAGCCACATGTCCATCATGCCCAGCCGGTCGCGGCGATAATCGGTCGGGCCGTTCAGGGGCAGGACGTCGAGCTTGTCCTTGAGCAACGCGATGAACGGCAGGAAACTGTCGCGCTGCAGCCCGTCCTTGTAGAGATCGTCGGGCGGGCGGTTCGACGTCGCTACGACGGTCAGCCCCTCGGCCATCATCGCGGTGAACAACCGGCTGAGGATCATCGCGTCGGCGGTGTTGTTGATCACCATCTCGTCGAATGCGAGCAGGCGGAGGTTTTCGGCGAGCGCCTTGGCGACCGGCGGGATCGGGTCGCCCGCCTCCTTCTTGCGTTCCTCGGCGATGCGCGCGTGCACCTCGATCATGAACTCGTGGAAATGGACGCGGCGCTTGCGCTCGATGCGGACGCAACCGAAGAACAGGTCCATCAGCATCGACTTGCCGCGCCCGACGCCGCCCCACATATACACGCCGCGCGGCGCCTCGGGCGCGCGCCGGGCGAGGCGCCACAGCACGCTGCCTTTGCGCGGCCCCTGTTCGAGTTCGTGCGCGAGATGGGCGAGGCGGCGCGCGGCGGCGGCCTGATCGGGGTCGGCGCGCAGCTCGCCGGCGGCGACCAGCGCCTGGTAGCGTTCGAGGACGGCGGTCATGGGGCTGGCGACGATTTGCGCACGGTGCCGGAGAAGCTGGCGAGGACATTGTCCTCCTGCCGCACCAGTCCGCGCATGAACAGCATCCGTCCGGTTTCGCGGAGCAGTTCGACCTCCGCCACGATTGGCTCACCGATGCGGCTGGTGCCGATGAACTGTGCCGACAGGTCGAGCGTGACTGCGCCACCTGCGGAGAGGACGCCGAAGCTGCGCGCGGCGGCGAATAGCGCGACGTCCATGAAGCCCAGCAGCGCGCCGCCATGGGTCGAGTCGCGCAAGTTTGAATGTTCGCGTCCCGGCACCATCCGCACGAGCGCCTTGCCATCCTCGATCCGGGTCAGGATCGGGCCCAGGAACGCATTGAACCGGGTCGGGCCGCGCAGTTCCCAGCGCTTCCACCCCGGATGGTCGGGATCGTCCAGATAGACGAAATGCGTGTCGGCTTGCGACAAGTCAGAGGGGGCCGGAGCGGATCAGACGACCCGCTCGGCTTCCATCTTCTTGATCTCGGCAATCGCCTTGGCCGGGCTCAGGCCCTTGGGGCAGACATTCGCGCAGTTCATGATCGTGTGGCAGCGATACAGGCGGAACGGATCCTCCAGCTCGTCGAGCCGCTCGCCGGTCGCCTCGTCGCGGCTGTCGGCGAGCCAGCGATAGGCCTGAAGCAGGATCGCCGGGCCCAGGAACCGGTCGCTGTTCCACCAATAGCTGGGGCAGCTGGTCGAGCAGCAGGCACACAGGATGCACTCGTACAGGCCGTCGAGCTTGGCGCGGTCATCCGGCGACTGCAGTCGCTCCTTGCCCGACGGCGGCGGGGTGACGGTCTGTACCCACGGCTTGATCGACGCGTACTGCGCGTAGAAATGGGTGAAGTCGGGCACCAGGTCCTTGATCACGTCCATCGCGGGCAGCGGGGTGATCTTGATGTCGCCCTTGATATCCTCGATCGCGGTGGTGCAGGCGAGGCCGTTCTTGCCGTCCATGTTCATCGAGCACGACCCGCAAATCCCTTCGCGGCACGAGCGGCGGAAGGTGAGCGACGGGTCGATCTCGGACTTGATCTTGATCAGCGCGTCCAGGACCATCGGGCCGCACTCGTCGAGGTCGATGGTGAAGCTGTCGTAACGCGGGTTCTTCCCCGAATCCGGATCATAGCGATAGATGGTGAAGGTTTTTTTCCGCGATGCGCCCGCCGGCGCCGGATGCGCCTTGCCCTTCGTGATCTTGCTGTTCTTCGGCAGGACGAAATCGGCCATCGGGAACCTCTTAAACTTCACCGCGGACGGGGTGGCGACGCGGCCGCCCCAGCCCAGATTGCAGGCCAGATACATAACCCCCGCCCGCGCTGCAAACATAAGGTGACGTGGGTGCGATCTCAATCGGAGCAGGGGCGAAATAGTCGTCCGGCGGCCACTCTATGGGAGAGGGCTGCGACCCTCTCCCACGCGGTCCCGGTCAGGTTTCTGACGGGTCGGCGCTGCGGCCGCTCCAGTCGAGATTACGGGTGAGATACATCACGGCTGCCAGCGCCGCGAAGAGCAGCAGCGATCCGATCAGCAGCGAATAGGCCTCAAGGCTGAGCAGGATGTAGAGCACGCCATAAAGCGCCACGAGCAGTCCGGCGATGAACCCGGCGCGGCGGCGGCTGCCCAGCACGGCGGCGCTATACGCGGTCAGCAGGGCGATGACCCCGCCCGCGGCCACCGCATAGGCGGGGGCAAAGCCGATCACTTCGGCAAAGGCGAGCAGCAGGACGAAGAACAGCACCAGCCCCGCGCCGACCAGCAGATACTCCACCGCCGACACGCGCACCCCGGCGACGACATCGAACAGCAGGAACGCCATGAAGGTGAAGCCGATGAACAGGAACCCGTATTTCACGCTGCGGTTGACCTGCGCGTAGAGGTCGACGGGCTGGATCAGGCCGACCTGCGCTGCGGACGATGGCGCCGCGACGGGCGTGCGCGAGTCATAAGCGGGCTGGGCGTCGGGCGTGGCTGCAGGCGAGTCGCTGGTCGTCACAAGCGTCGTGCCGAGCGCGAGGTTGGAGATGCGATAGGTCGCGCTGAACCCTTCGGCCGTGTTGTCGCGCGTTTCGGGCAGGAAGCCGCCAGTGTAGCTGGGATGCTTCCACGGCGAGGTGACGGTCCAGCGCGTCGCGCCGGCGCGCGGGGCGAGCGCGACGACCGAATGGCCGCGCAGGGCAAAGGCGAATTTGGCGGTGATGGCGCGTTCGCGCAGGGCGGACGCGTCGAGATTGGCGAAGAAGCCAGATCCGCCGGTGACGGCGACGCCATTGCCGGGCTGGGCCGGAGCTGGCTGGCCGTCGATGGTGATGCGGTTGGCAGGCTTCAGGCCGCGCGGGTCGGCGACACCGAAGCGCAGTTCGGCCTTGTCATACTCAAGGCTAGTGAGATCGACGATACGCGCTGCGTCTGGTGGCAGGCGGAACGACGCGCTGCCGGAAATGTCGGCGTCATACACCACCGACTCATAGATTGATCGCGTGCGCCGCTCGGGCTTGATCCGCGTGTCGAGGTCGAGCGTGTCGGGGGCGATGAACAGCTCGCGCCGCTGGGTGGTGGTGCGGGTCACCGGCTTGCCATTTTCCTGCACCGTCTCGGTCACCGGCAAGGAATAGGGGATAACGAGCAGCGGCCCGGCCAGCGTCTGCGGCCCGCCCCAGCCCTCGGCAATGCTGCTGCGCGCGGTCTCCGACTGGCTCTGCCGGTCATAGACGAGCAGATAGACCGCGAAGAGCGGAATGGTCAGCACCGCGCCGACGAGCAGCGCGAGCAGCATCTTCATTCCCGGCGAACGGTTGGGTGCGGATAGGTCCATGGGCGACTCCTGTCAGAGAAGTCGCTGGCGTAGCGCATCGGCGTCCAACCGCCATGAGCGATCGGTGAGCTTTTCCTGAGCGGGTCAGATGACGTCGAGGACAAGGCCCAGGTCGCGCGCTTCCTCCGCCTCCAGATACAGGTTCGACGGGGCCTTCTGGCACAGTTCGTCAAAGCCGAGCTTCGATCCGGCGACGATGTCGCGGAACCCCTCTTCCTCGATGCGGATCGATTCCTCGATCTCGTGCAGCTTGGCCTGCAGGATCGGGACGAGCGTCTTGAGTGGGCCTTCGAGATGGATGTCGGCGGTCAGCTTGCGCTCATGGATCATCAGGCGCGTGCCCTGAGTCAGGAACCGTTTGTCGACCGGGAAATGCGCCATGAAGGTGGCGCCCGCCGAATAGACCGCGACCTTGCCCAGGAACAGGATCTCGCGCCCGGTATATTCGCGCAGCAGCCGCACCTCGTCGCCCATCAGCCGCGCGACCTCCGGGTCGCCACCCAATGTGGAGATCGCGATGACCAGCGTCCCGTCGGTCGGGGCGGTGGCAAGCTGGTCGCGAAAGCTCTGATACATCGCATGGTCCACCGGGCCGGACAGGCAGATGTGCGGCGTCGCAAGCAGCGGATAGCGCGTGCTGTGAGGGGCTGGCGCGGCGGGCGCGGGCGCCGCGTCGGAGGCCGGGGCGGGGATGTCGAATGTCTGGGTCATCGCCCGCGCAACCATCGGCCGGGGACTAGGTTCCCGTTGCCGGCGCCGCAACGCATCGCGCACGCCGATCGCGACCAGCGCGAGGCCGGCCGCGATGAGTGCCAGAAAGGCGAGCGGGATGAGCGGTTCCACGCCGCCTCAACCCGCCAGCGCGCAAAAGGATCAGCGTCACGGAGCCTGCAGGCTATCCACCGACGGCTTGCCCACCGGCGCGGTCGCAACCTTGGGCATGCGCGCTTCCAGCGGCTTGAGCCATGCCTGCACCTCGACCCCGATGCTTTGCTGCGGCAGCGACGGCTTGAGCTTGCCGCGCGTTTCCCAAGCGGCGATCTTGGCGATGGCTGCGGTCACCGCTGCCTCCAGCGGTTGCGGCTTGCGCAGCGCGCGGTTGACCAGCGCGTCGCCGAAAAAGGTCCAGTCATTCTCAGCCGCACAGCCGAACGAGGACCGGTCCGACGCTGCGGCGCTGAACACCGCGCTCTGCGGCCCGGACAGCGGCGGGACGAAAACGCCCGAATAACAGGCGCTGATAATCAGCAGCCGCCGCTCGATCCCATGCGCGCGCAGCAATGCGGCGAGGCGGCGCGGGGAGATCGCGCCAAACCCCTCATTGCCGTCATTATACACCACCCCGAACGGCGCGCCGTGGCTAGTGGCGTAGAGGACCAGCACATCCTCCTGCTCGTCCATCACCTCTGCGATGCGGGCGAGTGCGGCTTCCAAGTTGGCAGGCGATCCCATCGGGAGGGGCGACGGTGCCTTACCGTCGCTACCGCCGAGCGTGATCGTCCGCCCGACGGCGTCGTAGCGGCGCGCGAGCACCTTGCCCGCCTCGCGCGCCTCCCGCCCAAAGACGGGATCGCTGTCGAGCGCGACCGACAGGACATAGGCGTCGACCACCCCCTTGCGCTGCGGGAGCAGGGTGCCGAGCGCGCGGGTGAGGCGACGGTGTTCGGCGAGCGCATAGGTGGCGGGCCGGTCGCGTTCGATCTGGGTGCCGCCATCGGCCTGCTGCACCACCTCCTCGGGCGTCGAGCGCGCGATACCCGGCGGGGGCGGGGCGGTGTGCTTAGGCGGTGTATAGGGCTGTTGCTGCGCCGACGCAGCGGGAAGCGCGAGCAGCGCCAGAGCAAGTGGCAGGATCGAACGCATCAAATCACCCCCTGAGAGGAAGGTGCGTGGCGCAGACGCTCAGGTCAAGCGTCGGGGGGCATTGCTGCCGGTACCGGATTTTGGTAATGTGGTGCCATGGCAGCCAAGAACACCAGCGTCTCCCTGGGCGACCACTTCACCGCCTTCGCCGCTCAGCAGGTGGCGTCGGGCCGCTATGGGTCCATGAGCGAGGTGATCCGCGCCGGGCTGAGGCTGCTGGAGGATGAGGAGCAGCGGCTTGCCGAATTGCGCGCGGCGATTCGGGAAGGGGACGAGAGCGGTGATCCCGAGCCCTTCGATATGCGGGCGTGGATCGCCGAACGGTATTCCGAGGCTTGACCTACCGGCTTGAGATGCGCCCTCGCGCGCGGGCCGATGTCCGCGCTATCGGTGATTATTCCGACGAGCGGTGGGGAAGCGATCAGGCCCGGCGCTATCTTGACGCAATTGCCGACAGCCTGGAGCAGATTCTGAAAATGCCGCTCGCTGGCAGCGATCACGGGGATGTGTCGCCCGGACTGCGCAAGTGGCGCAGCGGTTCGCACAATATCTTTTATCGCATCCGCGGCGATGTCGTGCTGATCGTCCGCATCCTGCACGCCCGCATGGATGTCCTCAGTGCGCGCGCTACCTTGCAAAGTCCGGCGATGGAGTATCGTCCGGGGGGATGAAGGCCGGTTTCGCTCATTACAACGAAACCGACCTTAAATCCCTCAATACACCCGCTTCTTCGGCTTGATATACTCGACCTCGTCGGTGAGCGTGTAGTCGTGGACCGGGCGGTAGTCGATTGCGACCGCGCCGCCCTTGCCGCCCCAACCTTCGAAGCTCGCCACGGTGTGCTTCATCCAGTTGGCGTCGTCGCGCTCCGGGAAGTCCTCGTGCATGTGGGCGCCGCGCGATTCCTTGCGGTTGTCGGCGCTGCGGATCGTGACGACGGCCTGGCTGATGAGGTTGTCCAGCTCCAGCGTCTCGATCAGGTCGGTGTTCCAGATCAGCGACCGGTCGGTGACGCCGACATCGTTCATGCTCTGATACACCGCGTCCATCTTCGTCACGCCCTCGGCCAGCAGCGCGGTGTCGCGGAACACGGCGGCGTTGCGTTGCATCGTGCGCTGCATCTCGGCGCGGATCTTCGCCGTCGGGGTGCCACCCTTGGCGTTGCGGAAATGGTCGAGGCGGGTGAGCGCGAACTCCTCCGACCCCTTGGGCAGCGGGTTGTGCGGCGTGTTGGGCTTGAGCAGCTCCTTGAGCCGCAGGCCGGTCGCACGGCCGAACACGACCAGATCGATCAGCGAGTTGGAACCCAGGCGGTTGGCGCCGTGCACCGAAACGCATGCCGCTTCGCCGACCGCGAACAGGCCGGGGACGACCGCATCGGGGTTGCCGTCGCGCAACTGCACGACCTCGCCATGATAGTTGGTCGGAACGCCGCCCATATTGTAGTGGACGGTCGGGACCACCGGCAGCGGCTTCTTGGTCAGGTCGACGCCCGCAAAGATCTTGCCGGTTTCGGTGATGCCGGGCAGCCGCTGCGCCAGCACCTTCGGATCGATATGATCGAGGTGCAGGAAGATATGGTCGCTGTCCTTGCCGACGCCGCGGCCTTCGCGGATCTCCATCGCCATCGAGCGCGCGACGACGTCGCGGCTGGCGAGATCCTTGGCCGAGGGGGCATAGCGCTCCATGAAGCGCTCGCCTTCGGAGTTGGTGAGGTAACCGCCTTCACCGCGTGCACCCTCGGTGATCAGCACGCCCGCGCCGTAAATGCCGGTCGGGTGGAACTGAACGAATTCCATGTCCTGCAGCGCGATGCCCGCGCGCAGGGCCATGCCGTTGCCGTCGCCGGTGCAGGTGTGCGCCGAGGTCGCCGACTGATAGACGCGCCCGCCGCCGCCGGTGGCCAGCACGACGGCGTGGCTGCGGAAGCGGTGGATGCTGCCATCCTCCATGCACATCGCGACCACGCCACGGCACGCACCGTTTTCCATGATCAGGTCGAGCGCGAAATATTCGATGAAGAAGTCCGCGTCATATTTCAGCGACTGCTGGTACAGCGCGTGCAGCATCGCGTGGCCGGTGCGGTCGGCCGCGGCGCAGGTGCGCTGCACGGGAGGGCCTTCACCCATATTCTGCATATGGCCGCCGAACGGGCGCTGATAGATGGTGCCATTGTCGTTGCGGCTGAACGGCACGCCGGCATGTTCCAGCTCGATCACCGCTGCGGGTGCCTCGCGCACCATATATTCGATCGCGTCCTGGTCACCCAGCCAGTCCGACCCCTTGACGGTGTCGAACATGTGCCAGGTCCAGTGATCGGGCGAATTGTTGCCGAGCGAGGCGGCGATGCCGCCCTGTGCCGCGACGGTGTGCGACCGGGTCGGGAACACCTTGGTGATGCATGCGGTCTTCAGGCCGGCCTCGGCGCAGCCCATGGTCGCGCGCAGGCCCGAACCACCCGCGCCGACGACGACGGCGTCATAGCTGTGGTCGATGATCTTGTAGGCGGCGGTCATGCTGCGGGCGCTCCGGTGGTGACGGTGGTGAAGGCGATCTTGAGGATCGCGAAGATCGCGAAGACCGCGCCGCCGATGGCGAAGAAGTTGAGTAGCGTCATCAGCACGATGCGGCCGGCGTCGCGCGCATAATCCTCGATCACGACCTGAAGCCCGGCCTTGAGGTGATAGAAGACGCTGAGGACGAGCAGGATCATCGGCACGGCGGCGATCGGCGCGGACAGCCATGCCTGCACGGTTTCATAGCCCAGGTCGGGGAGGCGGATCAGGCTGACGATCAGCCAGGTCATCAGCAGCAGGTTCGATCCTGCCGACATCCGTTGGTGCCACCAGTGATGCGTGCCCTCATGCGCCGAGCCGAGACCGCGGACGCGGCCGATGCTGGTTCCGGTGCCCATTACTTCGTCTCCACCGCGATTGGGGTTTCGGTCTTCGGTGCCTTGGCCAGTTCGCCATAGACGATCCAGCCCCACAGCGCGGCGGTCAGCGCGACCGACACGACCATGGTCAGCACCGCAAAGCTCTTGTTCGTCTTCAGCTCATAGCCGGCACCGGCATCCAGGAAGAAGTGGCGGATGCCGGTCATCATGTGCTGGAAGAAGCTGAGCGTCAGGCCAACGCCCAGGATATATCCGATGGCGTTCGGTGCACCGCTGTCGACCGTCAGACAGTCGAGAAACTTGGCGTAGCTCTCCGGCCCCGATGCCAGCGCGCACAGCCACCACAGGAACACGCCGACCCCAACCGTCGCCATGCCGCTGCCCGTCACGCGGTGCAGGATCGAAACGAGCATGTGCGGGCCCCATTTCCACACCTGCAGGTGCGGTGAGAGCGGGCGGTTGTTATTGCGGGCCTTGGCCACGGCGTGTCGCCTATGATTTGCGCCTCCAAATAGCCGCCGCCGCCGACGATGCACGAAGCTAGAGCCTCTTCGGGCCGA
>NZ_JAIXHL010000012.1 GCF_030145815.1 Sphingomonas sp. | reverse complement strand
AACACACTACTCTCTTGGGGGCGGCCCTCGCTTTTTTTTTATACTCCACATATAACTATCCCCCTCCCCCCTGGGGGTTTTTGGGGGGGTGGGGGGGCCCTGCATTCCAGGGCTGTCTCCCTTCATTCCCCTCTCCCAACCCTCTCCCCTGAAGGGGAGAGGGCTATAGGTGCTTTATGGTTTCCCATTCCGGCCTCATCACCGTCATCGAGCGTGCCGCGCGCAAGGCGGGGCCGCGGTTGCGGCGCGACTTCAACGAAGTCCAGCAGCTGCAGGTCAGCCGCAAGGGGCCGGCGGATTTCGTGTCGATGGCCGACAAGCGCGCCGAAGACACGCTGATCGAGGAACTGCGCAAGGCGCGGCCCGACTGGGGCTTTCTGGTCGAGGAGCGCGGGCAGATCGCGGGCGATCCCGACAAGCCGCGCTGGATCATCGATCCGCTCGACGGCACCACCAACTTCCTCCACGGCATCCCGCACTTCTGCATGTCGATCGCGGTTGAGGATCCCTTCGGCAGCCAGGGCAAGCCCGAGATCACGCACGGCTATGTCTATCAGCCGATCACCGATGAAAGCTTCTGGGCCGAAAAGGGCCGGGGCGCCTGGGTTCAGGACCAGCGGCTGCGCGTCTCGTCGCGCCGCGACCTCGCCGACACGCTGATTGCCACCGGCATCCCGTTCCTGGGTCACGGCAATTTTGCCGAATGGAGCCGCATTTTCGGCGCAGTCGCGCCCGAAGTCGCCGGCATCCGCCGCTTCGGATCGGCCGCGCTCGACCTCGCCTGGGTCGCCGCCGGTCGCTATGACGGCTTTTGGGAGAGCGGCCTCAAACCGTGGGATACGGCGGCGGGCATCCTGCTGGTCAAGGAAGCGGGCGGGTTCGTCACCGATTTCCGCGGCACCGACAATGCCCATGCCAAGGGCGAAATCCTGGCCGCCAACGACGCGATCCACTCCAAGCTGCACAAGCTGCTCGCCTCGTCGCTGCGGTGATCCGGGCGGGGGCATTGCTGTTGGCGTTGAGCGCAGCGACCGACGCCCCCACGACGATCTATTCCGCGCCGCCCCAGCACCGGTTGGTCGAGGGGGTCGCGACTGACGGCCAGACCATCTGGCTGTCGAGCGTGCTCGATCGTACCATCCTGATCCGCCGCGCGGGTGCCGATGCCAGCATGGCGATGCCGGCGGGTACGCTGCACCCGATGGGGCTGGCCTGGGACGCGCGGCGCAACTGGCTGTGGATCGCGACCGATTGCCCCGATCTTCCCGACGTCGCGAAATGCGAGTCCGGCGCGCTGGTCGCGGTGGACCGCAAGGGGCGGCTCACGGCGAAAGTCTCGCCCGGACCTGGCTTCCATCCCGGCGATGTTTCGGCCGCGAATGGCGAGGTATTCGTGTCGGATGGCCTGAACGGCGCGGTGTATCGGCTGCGCGGCGGCAAGCTTGACCCGCTGATCGCCCCCGGCGTGGCCCGTTCGGCGCAGGGGACGGCGTTGACCGCTGACGGCCGGCACCTGGTGGTCGCCGATTATGGCCGGGGGATTGCCACCGTCGACCTCAAGACCAAGGCGCGCACGCTGTTGCCCATGGCGGGGGACAAGCCTTTGCGCGGGCTCGACGGCCTGGTCCGCGTCGGCGAGGAGTATTACGCGATTCACAATGGCAGCAGCCCGGGATCGCTGGTCCGGTTTCGCATCAACGGGGCGCAGATCGATGTCGCGGTGGTGCAGCGCGGTGCGCCGCTGGCGGACCCGACTCAGCTCGTCCGCGACGGCAACCGATTGCTCATCGTCGCCGATGCCGGCTGGCCGGGCGCGAGCAAGCCGGACCAGCCGCCGCGCGGCGCTGACACGCTGGTGGCATTTCCGTTTCCCTGACCCACGCGCTGATGCCTTCGTGCATGGCCGACCGCGCGCTGTACGTGCTTGTGAGCTTCCGCATCCGCGCATAAGCCATTGCACGAACAATGAGGGCGGCATGTGATCGAGTGGCGAGATCGTCGGGAACGCCGTGTTCCCCATGCGCTTCAGCTCGAATTGGCTGAGGCTGCCCTCGCGCGGCAACCCGGATCGCCGCAGCTCCTCGCCCGGATCGGCGTGCTGCAGGAGCGATTGCGCCGGCCCCGCAAGGCGCGCGCTGCGCTCGAAGCCAGTCTCGCGGCCGACCCGGACGGGTTCGAGCCCTGGGCCGAGCTGGCCAAGGTGCGCGCGCGACTGGGCGATGTGGCGGCGGCCATCACCGCGTGCCGCACCGGCCTTGATCGATCTCCCCGCGCCAATCTTGCCCGGATCTGGGGCAATCTGCTCACCATCCAGGATCAACCCGAGGCCGCGATCGCCGCCTATCGCCGGGCGCTCGACCTGCCCGGATTCGATCTGGGCGCGATGGAGCGGCTGTTCGCATTGCGCGTCGAGCGTCCTGCCGATCGCTGGCTGGCCGATTGGCAGGATTTACCGCCCGCCTATCGCGACACCGCAATCGGCCGCGCGTGGCGCGCCGCCGCGCTGAGCGCTGCGGGTCAACGTGACGCTGCTCTGGCGGTGATGAACCCGCATGCGCAGCCGCTGCGCATCCCGTTTGAGCCGCCAGCGGAGTTCGGTGGGATCGAATCGTTCAACCAGATGCTGGCGGCGGAGATCGTCGCCGATCCCCCCGCCAGCCCTCATAGCGCCGAGTTCCACCTCAACACCACGCCACGCGCGGCGGGAAAACCTGCCTGGAACGCATTGCTCGCCTTTTTTCGCGCCGAGCTGGAGCGCGCCGCCGAAGATCCCGCGCGGTTCGGTCTGGAGGGCGAGCGGTCACCGACGGCGGCGACGCTCGACAGCATTTCCACCGTCCTCCTCGCCGACGCGTCCAATCGCCAGCACGTCCATCAGGCCGGGTATCTGACCGCAATCTACCACGTTGCCGTCCCCGACAGTGTCCGAGCAGGCGCGGGTCGTGCCGGGGCGCTCGAACTGGGTGGATGCGACCAGATTTTGCCCGGTTTCGAGCCGTGCTGGGATCGGGTCTGGCTGAAGCCGCGCGCAGGCTGGCTGACGCTGATCCCCTCGCACATGTTTCACGATGTCATCCCGACGGGAACGCGCGAGCCGCGCATCTCTGCCGCTGCGGATTTGACGCCCGTTCGCGGTTGAGCGCGGCGCGGGACTAGGTCCGCATATTGCGAGTGATTCTCACCGGTTTCCGCCCTTGATGCCCCCCTGCCATCGGCCTAAAGCGACCCGAAGATTCCGCAACCGCGAGGGGCCGTCTTGGTCGACCTAATCGAATATCTGCCGATCCTGCTGTTCCTGGGTGTGGCGCTGGTGCTGTCGAGCGCCTTTGTCTTCCTGCCCATGATCGCGGCCCGCTTCACCGGAGCGCATCAGCCGACGCCGGAAAAGCTCACCGAATATGAATGCGGTTTCCCCGCGTTCGAGGATTCGCGCAGCCAGTTCGACGTGCGCTTCTACCTCGTCGCGATCCTCTTCATCATCTTCGATCTGGAAGCGGCGTTCCTGTTCCCCTGGGCGGTCACGGTGTTCGACCTGGGCTGGGCCGCGTGGATCAGCATGATGATCTTCATCGCCGAACTCGCGCTGGGCCTTGCCTATGCGTGGAAGGTCGGCGCGCTGGATTGGGAATGAGCCAGATGAATACGACCTCTCCGATCCTCAATGCCCAGGGTCAGCCGATGGCTGGTGGCGCGGTGGTGCAGCCCGATCAGTCGTTCTTCAACGACCTGAATGGCGAGCTCAATGACAAGGGCTTCCTCGTCACCTCGACCGAGGAGCTGTTCCAATGGGCGCGCACCGGTTCGCTGTGGTGGATGACGTTCGGCCTTGCCTGCTGCGCGGTCGAGATGATCCACGTCAACATGCCGCGCTACGACATGGAGCGGTTCGGCGCCGCCCCGCGCGCGTCCCCGCGTCAGTCGGACGTGATGATCGTCGCCGGCACCTTGTGCAACAAGATGGCCCCGGCGCTGCGCCGCGTCTACGACCAGATGTCGGAGCCGAAATACGTCATCTCGATGGGCAGCTGCGCCAATGGCGGCGGCTATTACCATTATAGCTACAGCGTCGTGCGCGGGTGCGACAGGATCGTGCCGGTCGACATCTATGTCCCCGGCTGTCCCCCGACTGCCGAGGCGCTGCTCTATGGCGTGATGCAGCTTCAGCGGAAGATCCGCCGCATCGGCACGGTGACGCGATGAAGGCCCCGGCTCCCAAATATGCCGCCAATGATGGCGTGATCGCGGCGGCGCAGGCTGCGCTGGGCGATATGCTGATCGAGGCGACCGACCTGGTCGGTGAGGTCAATCTGACTGTCGATCGCGCGCGGCTGGTCGAGGCGATGATCGCGCTGCGTGACGGCGCGGGCCTGCAGTATCAGGCGCTGATGGAGATCGCCGGGGTGGATTACCCCGAGCGCGCCGAGCGGTTCGATGTCTGCTACATGCTGCTCAGCTACACCCGCAACCACCGCATCCGCGTCCGCGTGACGACGGACGAGGTGCAGCCGGTGCCGTCGGTGACGTCGATCTGGCCGGTCGCCGGCTGGCTCGAGCGTGAAGTGTACGACATGTACGGCGTGCTGTTCGAGGGCAACTCGGACCTCCGCCGCATTCTGACCGATTATGGTTTCCGCGGGCATCCGCAGCGCAAGGACTTCCCGCTCTCCGGGTTCGTCGAGCTGCGTTATTCCGAAGCCGACAAGCGCGTGGTCTATGAGCCGGTGCAGCTGGCGCAGGACTTCCGCAATTTCGATTTCATGAGCCCGTGGGAAGGCGCGCAATATGTGCTGCCGGGCGACGAGAAATACGTCGCGCCGCCGCCGCCCCCCGCGCCTCCGGCCCCGCCGCCTGCGGCCAAGGTCGAGGACAAGCCCGCCGCTGCCCCCGAGGCAAAGGGCGCGCCGACCCCGGCGACCGCCGATCAGGTCAAGCAGGCCGATGACTCGGTGAAGCCGGTCAAGGCACGCGTGCGCAAGCCCAAGACCAGCGACGGTCCCGAGGATACCGGCATCGGCAAGGCCTCGCCCCATGCGGGTGCGGCTCCGGCCGAGTCCGACGTTGTGAAAAAGCCCCGCAAGCCCGCCAAGCCGCGTGCGAAGAAGGGGGAGGAATGATGCGCTTTACTTCCCCGCTCGCCCTGAGCTTGTCGAAGGGCCGTTCTTTCTTTTGCGCCGTCCGAAGTGAAGGACGGGGCTTCGACAAGCTCAGCCTGAACGGGTTGGGAGGTATCGATGTCTGACTATCTCGACGAAATCGCCGGTCGCACCGACGCCGCTGATCCCAGCGTGGGCGATACCGCGATCGCCAATTACACGATCAACTTCGGACCGCAGCACCCGGCGGCGCACGGCGTGTTGCGCCTCGTCACCGAGCTGGACGGCGAGATCATCGAGCGGATAGACCCGCATGTGGGCCTCCTGCATCGCGGCACCGAAAAGCTGATCGAGTACAAGACCTATACCCAGGCGCTCCCCTACATGGACCGCCTCGACTATTGCTCGCCGCTGGCGATGGAGCACAGCTTCGTGCTCGCGGTTGAAAAGCTGCTCGACCTCGAAGTGCCGGTGCGCGCGCAATATCTGCGCGTGTTCTTCGCCGAGCTGACCCGCATCTGCAACCACATGCTCAACCTCGGCGCGCACGTCATGGACGTCGGCGCGATGACGCCGAACCTGTGGATGTTCGAGCTGCGCGAGGATTGCCTCAACTTCTTTGAGCGCATGTCCGGCGCGCGCATGCACCACAATTATCTGCGTCCGGGCGGCGTGCATCAGGACGTGCCGCTCAAGCTGCTGACCGATATCGGCGACTGGCTCGATACCCGCCTGCCGCAGCTGTTCGGCGACGCGATCAGCCTGGTCGCGGAAAACCGCATCTTCAAGCAGCGCAATGTCGACATCGCGATCGTCAACCGCGACGATGCGGTGAAATGGGGCTTTTCCGGCCCGATGATCCGCGCCGCCGGCATCCCGTGGGACCTGCGCAAGTCGCAGCCCTATGACGTCTATGACCGCATGGATTTCGAAATCCCGGTCGGCACGCGCGGCGACTGCTATGACCGCTTCATGGTCCGCGTCGAGGAAGTGTACCAGTCCGCGCGCATCATGAAACAGTGCCTCAATGAGATGCCGTCCGGGCCGATCGCGTCGCTCGACCGCAAGGTAGTGCCGCCCAAGCGCGCCGAGATGAAGCAGTCGATGGAAGCGCTGATCCACCACTTCAAGCTGTATACCGAGGGCTTCCACGTCCCCGCGGGCGAAGTGTACGTCGCGACCGAAAGCCCCAAGGGCGAGTTCGGCATCTACATGGTCAGCGACGGGTCGAACAAACCCTATCGCTGCAAGATCCGCCCGACCGCGTTCAGCCATTTGCAGGCGATGGACTTCATGTCGCGCGGGCACATGCTGGCCGACATCACCGCGATTCTGGGCGCGATGGATATCGTGTTCGGGGAGTGTGACCGGTGAGTATCGGAAGCCAGTATCCTTCTGACGAATCCGTTCCCACAAAGGCGTGGGAACATGTCCTCCTGGGAGCGACGCTCGTTATGGCTGTGCTGGCGATTGTTGGTGCGGTCACAACCGGTCAGCTGCTTATGATCGGAGTGGCCCTTCCTTACATCGCAGTTTTCCTCGGTGCGCTATTTGCGCATCGTGCCCGCAGAATGAAGCGCAGCCAAGCGCGCGAGGAATTTCTGTCGAGTCTTAAGGCGTTAGATCATGGCTGACGCAACCACGCTCCAAGGCGCCCCCGTGAGCACCCGCATCGCGACCGCGCACGAAATGATCGCGCACTACAACGCGCAGGATGCCGACGCCTATGTCGCGCTGATGACCGACGATGCCTGTGAAGCGGGCTATCGCGGCGCGGTGCTGCGTGAGGGCAAGGAAGGCGTCCGCGCAGGCCTCAAGGCGATGTTCGCCCAGTTCCCGCACAACCGTGCCGACATCCTCGCCAGCTATGAGCTGGGTGAGACGGTGCTGCTCCACGAAACGGTCTCGCGCGCGCCCGATGGCGAGCAGTTCGAGGTCATGTCCATCTACACCTTCAGCGGTGACAAGGTGAGCCGCGTGGAGTTTATCCGATGAGCACCGTTTTCGGTCTCTTCTTTGTCGCCGCGCAAGGTGGAGCAATCTTCCTGACAGCCAAGGTTCTTTCCGAGTTCTTCGGCGGTGCGGGACTTGTTGCCAAGATTTGCTGGATGGCTGCGTCATATGCGGCATGGGTGTTATTCACATTCGCCCTGTTCGGTGTGCTTGGCGCGGACGTTTTTCTGATCCCGGCGGTGGGAGCTGTGACAGCGGCGATCTCATCGGCAATCTATCTTATCGCGTGGGTGCTGCTTGCACCGCGCAAGGCTGGTTTGAATGGCTGACGCAAACGCAATCGAAGACACGCCGGAACTCCGCGCACGTTGGGGCAATTTCGCCTGGACGGCGGAGAATGCCGCCAAAGCCGCGACCATCCGGGCGCGCTATCCCGAGGGGCGGCAGATGAGCTGCACCATTCCCTATCTCGACCTCGCGCAACGTCAGGTCGGGGCGGAGACGGATACGCAGGGGTGGCTGCCGATCCCGGTGATCGAGTTCGTCGCGCGCGAGCTCGACCTGGCGGTGATCCGCGTGCTGGAGGTCGCGACCTTCTACACCATGTTCAACCTGCACCCGGTCGGCAAATATCACGTGCAGGTGTGTGGCACGACGCCGTGCTGGCTGCGCGGGTCTGACGAAGTGTTCGCCGCGTGCAAGAACCGCGGCATGGCCAAGGGCAAGACTACGCCCGACGGCCTGTTCACGCTGACCGAGGTCGAGTGCATGGGCAATTGCGCGTCGGCGCCGATGGTCCAGATCAACGACGATAATTTCGAGGATCTGGATTACGACCGCACCGTCGCGATCCTCGACGCGCTGGCGCAGGGCAAGAGCCCCAAGGCGGGGACGCAGGAGCCCGGCCGCCACACCGTCGAACCGCTGGGCGGCCCGACCACGCTGACCGCGATGGTGAGCGAGAACCATGATTACCGGGGGGAATGGTAATGCCTGAACCCGTCCGCAAAAGCGTGCCGGTCATCGGCATCATCTTCCTCCTGCTCGCGATCATGAAGTTCTTGCAGGGGGAAAGCTGGGTCGTGTGGTTCATCCTCGCGATCGCTTTCGGCGCGCTGCGCCTCATTCCGTCCAGCCAGACCACCGCCCCCGATCCGGAGCATAAGGCATGAACAAGAACACGATCGTCACGATCCTCGCCATCATCGGCGGCATCGTCGTGCTTGGCTGGGCGCTCAAACTCGCGGTCAAATTGTTCGTGCCGCTGCTGCTGATCGGCATCGGCGTCGCCGTCTATCTGGCGGTCAAGGATAACAAGCGTATCGGAGGGCCAAAGTGAGCGCCATCTTCGTCGCCCCGGCGGAGGCCGGGGCCGCCCTGTTGAACGCGATGCGCCAGCCTATGGCGGCCCCGGCCTGCGCCGGGGCGACGGTGTGTTTCGGAGTCCGTCATGCTCGCTGACAAGGATCGCATTTTTACCAACCTCTACGGCTATCAGCCGTGGACCCTCGACGCTGCGATCAAGCGCGGCGCGTGGGACAATACCAAGAAGCTGCTCGAACTCGGCCCCGACACGATCATCGAAAAGATCAAGGCGTCGGGCCTGCGCGGGCGCGGCGGGGCGGGCTTCCCGACCGGCATGAAATGGTCGTTCATGCCCAAGAACCCGACGCCGGAGCGACCGAGCTTCCTGGTCATCAATGCCGATGAATCCGAACCGGGGTCGTGCAAGGACCGCGAGATCATCCGCCACGACCCGCATCTGCTGCTCGAAGGCGCGCTGGTCGCGGGCTTCGCGATGCGTGCGCGCGCGGCCTATATCTACATTCGCGGCGAATATATCCGTGAGGCCGAGACGCTGTTCAAGGCGATCGAGGAAGCGTACGCCAAGGGCCTGCTGGGCAAGAATGCCTGCGGTTCGGGCTATGATTTCGATGTCTTCTGCCATCGCGGCGCGGGCGCCTATATCTGCGGCGAAGAGACCGCGATGATCGAAAGCCTGGAGGGCAAGAAGGGCCAGCCGCGCCTCAAGCCGCCCTTCCCGGCGGGTGCGGGCCTCTATGGCTGCCCGACCACGGTCAACAATGTGGAATCGATCGCGGTTGCCCCGACTATCCTGCGCCGCTCGCCCGAATGGTTCGCCAGCTTCGGCCGTGAGAACAACAAGGGCACCAAGCTGTTCCAGATCAGCGGGCACGTCGAAAAGCCGTGCGTGGTCGAGGAAAGCATGTCGATCCCGTTCCGCGAGCTGATCGAAAAGCATTGCGGCGGCATCCGTGGCGGCTGGGACAATCTGCTCGCAGTGATCCCCGGCGGTTCGTCGGTGCCGCTGGTGCCGGCGGCGGAGATCATGGACGCGCCGATGGATTTCGACGGCCTGCGCGCGCTCGGTTCCGGCCTTGGCACCGCTGCTGTGATCGTGATGGACAAGTCCACCGACATCGTCGCCGCGATCAGCCGCATTTCCTACTTCTACAAGCATGAAAGCTGCGGCCAGTGCACCCCGTGCCGCGAAGGCACCGGCTGGATGTGGCGTGTGATGGAGCGGATGCGCACCGGCGATGCTGACATCAGCGAAATCGACACGCTGTTCAACGTCACCAAGCAGGTCGAAGGCCACACCATCTGCGCGCTCGGCGATGCGGCGGCGTGGCCGATCCAGGGCTTGATCAAGCATTTCCGGCCCGAAATGGAGCGCCGGATCATCGAAAAGCAGGGCGGGGGACTCTCGCCAATGCAAGAGGCGGCGGAGTGAAAGCCGCCGCCACCCTTCTTTCGATCGCGCTAGCATGCGTCGCGCCTGCGGGCCCGGCGCTTGCCGCTGACGACCTCGCGTCGGCGGCTGCATTGCGTGTTACGTCGATGGATGAAGGTGTGGCGACCTGCCTCGCAAAGTGGCGGTCACGTCAACTGATCTACCGTGTCGCCGCTGGTGCGGATGAGTCTCTTTTGATCAGCGAGGGCTTGGATTCTCAGCTGCATCAATGCCACTCTCCGTCGTTCGCTTTCGCCGTGATGGGGCGCACGACTGGCAACCAAGTGGTCCTGGCCCGAGCCACGTTCGTCAAGGCTTTGCTGGCGGGCATGCAGCAGCGCACGCCGCCTTCCTCGGCCCGGATCGAGTTCAGCGGTGCCTTTGCCGCCGCCAACGACGGTAAGGCGCTTTACTTCGCTCCCGGGATGGTCCGCGAAGCATTTGCCGTGGCTTATGTGCTGGTAAATCCGCGGGTGTATGAGGCGGTCGATTATCGCGCAGCGCCTCAATTGCCGGTGGAACCGCTGCCGAAAGCGTCGGCGGCGGTTGCCAGTCCGGGGGACCGCATAGTGCGAGAGGATGTGGTGCGCTCTATTCTTTTCGCGCGCATGGGTGAATGCGTGCTTCGACTGGATGCTAGCGGCGCGCATCGGCTGGTCCGGGACGGCGGCGATCCGAAGCTTCGACCGGCGGCGATCAACGGGCTGATGGGTGCGCTTGAGGCATGTGTCCCCGAAGATACGGAGTTGAAGGTTGATGTTGGCCGGCTGCGTGGCGCTATTGCCGTGGCGATGATCCGAATTGCAGGGCCGGGAGCTGCGAAGTGACAGGACCGATGCATATCGAGCGGATGACTTGGGCCGACCGGCGCTTCGCTGGCGCCACCCTGACCGTCTGTGCCAAGAGAATGAAGGATGCCCGGCCTGTCCGGGTCGAGGATAGCGAGTAATGCCTAAACTCACCGTAGACGGGATCGAAGTCGAAGTCCCCGCCGGCGCCACCGTGCTCCAGGCGTGCGAGGCTGCGGGCAAGGAAATCCCGCGTTTCTGCTATCATGAGCGCCTCAGCATCGCCGGCAATTGCCGCATGTGCCTGGTCGAGGTGAAGCCGGGGCCGCCCAAGCCGCAGGCGTCGTGCGCGCTGCCCGCAGCCGACAATCAGGACGTCCGCACCGACAGCGCGATGGTCAAGGCCGCGCGCGAAGGCGTGATGGAGTTCCTGCTGATCAACCACCCGCTCGATTGCCCGATCTGCGATCAGGGCGGCGAGTGCGACCTGCAGGACCAGTCGGTCGCCTATGGTCGCGGCCATTCGCGCTACACCGAAAACAAGCGCGCGGTGACCGAGAAGTATATGGGTCCCATCGTCAAGACGGTGATGACCCGCTGCATCCAGTGCACCCGCTGCGTCCGCTTTGCCGAAGAGGTAGCGGGGGTCGAGGAAATCGGCGCGATCTATCGCGGCGAGAATATGCAGATCACCAGCTATCTGGAACAGGCGGTGACGTCCGAACTGTCGGGCAATGTCGTCGACCTGTGCCCGGTCGGTGCGCTGACGTCGAAGCCCTATGCGTTCGAAGCGCGCCCGTGGGAGCTGCGCAAGACGCTGGCGATCGACGTGATGGACGCGGTCGGCACCAATATCCGCATCGACAGCCGCGGGCGCGGCGTGCTGCGCGTGCTGCCGCGCATCAACGAAGATGTGAACGAGGAATGGGCGCACGACAAGACGCGCCACCATGTCGACGGCCTCAGCTTCCGCCGCCTCGACAAGCCCTATGTCCGCAAGGACGGCAAGCTGGTCGAAGCGACCTGGGACGAGGCGTTCGCCGCCATCGCCGTCGCGGCGAAGGGCGCGGGGGACAAGGTCGCCGCGATCCATGGCGACCTTTTGGACTGCGAGACGATCTTTGCCGCGAAGAAGCTGGTCCAGTCGTTCGGCTCGACCATGCTCGAAGGGCGTCAGACCGGCATGGCGTATGACACGTCGTCGCTGGCGGCGGTGAATTTCAACACCACCATCGCGGGCGTCGAGACGGCGGACGTGATCCTGCTGGTCGGCACCAATCTGCGCTGGGAAGCGCCGCTGGTGAACACCCGCGTGCGCAAGGCGATCAAGCGCGGCGCGAAGGTGTTCGCGATCGGGCCGGAAACCGACCTGACCTACAAGACGACGTGGCTGGGCAACGACCTTGGCCTGCTCGGCAAGCTGCCGCAGGCGGCGGCGGATGCGTTCAAGGATGCCAAGCGCCCGATGGTGATCGTCGGCGGCGCGGCGCTCAAGAACGGGCATGGCGCGGCGCTGGCGCTCGCCAAGCAGCTCGATCTGGTGCGTGAGGGCTGGAACGGCTTCAACGTGCTGCACATGGCGGCGAGCCGCATGGGCGGCCTGATGCTGGGCTTCGCATCGAAGGGCGGCATCGCCGACATCGTCGCGGCACAGCCGAAGCTGACCTTCTTCCTCGGCGCGGACGAGGTCGATTTCTCGGCCTTCGCCAACAGCTTCAACGTCTATATCGGCCATCATGGCGACAAGGGCGCGCATGCGGCGGACGTGATCCTGCCGGGCGCGAGCTATGCCGAAAAGCATGGCACCTATGTCAATCTGGAGGGCCGGGTCCAGCGCAGTGAGAAGGCGGTTTCGGCCCCCGGCGACGCGCGTGAGGACTGGACAATCCTGCGCGCGCTGTCCGAAGTGATGGGCAAGACGCTGCCGTTCGACAGCTTTGGCGAGCTGCGCGCGGCGATGGCCGCCGAAGTGTCGGCGCTGGGCAGCGAAGGGCTCGCCAGCTTCGACTGGAACCCGCCCGCGCTCGACGCCAAGGGGGAGGGGGAGGTCGCGTACCCGATCGCCGACTTCTACCTGACCAACGCCATCTGCCGCGCATCGCCGACGATGCAGCGCTGCTCGGCCGAACTGATCCACGGCCAGGATTTCGCGGAGGCGGCGGAATGAGCCCCTACCTCTGGTCGATGCGCTCTGCATCGGTAATCTTGTTCGTCGTCGCGCTGATCGCATTCGTGGCGACGTTGGCCGCTGCCTTGCCGCTGTTCGGTGCAGCAGGTGAGATGGGAACCTATCCTGAAATGAAGCCGCTCTCGCTGTTGGTGGGGTTCGGCAACGCATGCCTCGCAATGGCATGGCCATTGTTCGGCGCTGCGCTGCTCTGGCGGATTGACCAGTGGCGCGGAGTGAAATCGCAGGGGGCTGCAGAGTGACCGCTTTCTTCCAATCCCTCGGCATGTCCTTCGAATGGGCGTGGTTCGTCGCGACCATCGCGGGTATCCTGCTGATCGCGCTGCCGCTGATGCTGGCGGTCGCGATGATCATCTATGCCGATCGCAAGATCTGGGCGGCGATGGCGCTGCGGCGTGGCCCGAACGTCGTCGGCCCGCTCGGCCTGCTCCAGTCGTTCGCGGACGGCCTGAAGGTCTTCCTTCAGGAAACCATCATCCCGTCGAGCGCGAACAAGGGGCTGTTCCTGCTCGCGCCGATCATCACCTTCACCGTCGCGCTGATCGTATGGGCGGTAATCCCGTTCCAGGCGGGCGTGGTGCTGGCGAACATCAATGTCGGCCTGCTCTACATCCTCGCGGCGTCGTCGTTGGGCGTGTATGGCGTGATCCTCGCCGGCTGGGCGTCGAACTCCAAATACCCCTTCTACTCGGCGATCCGCGCTGCGGCGCAGATGGTCAGCTATGAAGTGTCGATCGGTTTCGTGCTGATCGCGGTGGTGCTGTGGGCGGGGACGTTCAACCTGTCGGGCATCGTCAATGCGCAGCAGGGGCATGTGCTGGGCATCTTCAACGGCTTCGGGTTCAACCCGCTGCTGTTCCCGATGGCGGTGGTGTTCCTGATCTCGGCGCTGGCCGAGACCGCACGCGCGCCGTTCGACTTGACCGAGGCGGAGAGCGAGCTGGTCGCGGGCTATCAGACCGAATATTCGTCGATGGCGTTCGCGCTCTACTGGCTGGGCGAATATGCCAACGTCATCCTGATGTGCACGCTCAACGCGGTGCTGTTCTGGGGTGGCTATCTGCCCCCGATCGACTGGGCGCCGCTCTATGCGGTGCCGGGCATCATCTGGCTGTTCATCAAGATCCTCGTCTTCTTCTTCATCTTCTCGTGGATCAAGGCGACCGTCCCGCGCTACCGCTATGACCAGCTGATGCGCCTGGGCTGGAAGATCTTCCTCCCGCTGGCGCTGTTCTTCGTGTTCGCGGTGTCGGGCTGGCTGATGATCCAGCGGGTGGGCTTTTCCTCTCAGCGAGTTGATCAGCAGGTAGCCGTGGTAGCCTCGCGCTATGATCACGCCTGTGAGCCGGTAAATACTTCGGCGCAGTCTTTCGGAAGAGTGAGATTTGCCTTGGACGGGGACGCTTCGTTCGTCGGGTTCTCAGAACCGGCCACTTGGGCCGTTCCCGTTGAGGCACAACTTCCGCCGAGCGAGCCCTCTGGCCACGTTCTTCGTTGGACAACGAAGGACGGCCGCGCTTTGGAGGGCCGGACCGTCGGGACTGATACGTCACCTTACGCCGAGAGTTTTGGCGTCGTGGTGAAGTCAGACAGAGAACGCATCGAATGGGCCCAATGGTCCTGCAAGTCGTCGGAGCCAGTATGAGCGTCGCCCCACTCGTCCGTTCGTTCACTCTGTGGGAGTTCGTGAAGGCCCACGCCCTCACGCTGAAGTATTTCTTCAAGCCCAAGGCGACGATCAACTATCCGTACGAGAAGAACCCGATCTCGCCCCGTTTCCGCGGCGAGCATGCGCTGCGCCGTTATCCCAATGGCGAAGAGCGCTGCATCGCGTGCAAGCTGTGCGAGGCGGTGTGTCCGGCGCTGGCGATCACGATCGAGGCCGAACCGCGTGACGACGGCAGCCGCCGCACCACGCGCTACGACATCGACATGACCAAGTGCATCTATTGCGGCCTGTGCCAGGAGGCATGCCCGGTGGACGCCATCGTCGAGGGGCCGAACTTCGAATTCGCGACCGAAACCCGTGAGGAGCTGATCTATCACAAGGACAAGCTGCTCGCGAACGGCGACCGCTGGGAACGCGCAATCGCCGCGAACCTTGCCGCCGATGCACCGTACCGTTAAGCGCGCGGCAACAGTGGGGCAGACGATGATTCACCATTCACCCGTCATCCCGGCGCAGGCCGGGATCGCCAAGTTTGGGGGCGTGCGCGGGCCACTGGCGGCCCCGGCCTTCGCCGGGGCGACGGAGTTGTTCGCATGATCCAGGCAATCGCCTTTTATCTCTTCGCCGGGGTGGTGATCCTCTCCGCCGCGATGACGATTACCGCCCGCAATCCCGTTCATTCGGTGCTGTGGCTGATCCTCGCCTTCTTCAACGCCGCCGGCCTGATGGTGCTGGCGGGGGCGGAGTTCATCGCGATGCTGCTGGTCATCGTCTATGTCGGCGCGGTCGCGGTGCTGTTCCTGTTCGTCGTGATGATGCTCGACATCGACTTTGCCGAGCTGCGCGCCGGGTTCGTGCGCTATGCCGTGTTCGGCCTGGCCATCGCGGTGGCGCTGGCGGCGGAGATCGTGATCGGCACGATGGCGTGGAGCGCGGGCAAGATCGACCTTGCCAAGCGGATCGCGCCGACCGACGCCGCGCTGGGCCAAGTGCCCAATGTCGAAGCGATCGGGCTGCTGCTCTACAGCCGCTATCTCTATCTGTTCGAGGCCGCCGGCTTCATCCTGCTCGTCGCCATGGTCGGCGCGATCGTGCTGACCCACCGCCAGCGCGGCGGGGTGATGAAGCAGAATGTCTGGCGCCAGATCAACCGGCGTCAGAAGGACGCCATCCGCAACGTCAATCAGCCCGTCGGGCAGGGGGTGGAGCTGTGATCCACAACAGCCGTCACCCCAGCGAAAGCTGGGGTCTCCAGATGTCGAAGGCTGCGCCTGCCGCACTAGACCCCAGCGTTCGCTGGGGTGACGAACTTGTTCGGAGTGTTGCGCTGTGATCGGCCTCACGCATTACCTCGTCGTCAGCGCGATCCTGTTCACCATGGGCGTGCTCGGCATCTTCATGAACCGCAAGAACCTCATCGTCATCCTGATGGCGATCGAGCTGATCCTGCTGAGCGTGAACCTCAACCTCGTCGCCTTCTCGTCGTATCTCGGCGATCTGGTGGGGCAGGTGTTCGCGATGTTCGTGCTGACCGTTGCGGCGGGTGAGGCCGCGATCGGCCTTGCCATCCTTGTCATCTATTTCCGCGGCCGCGGCACGATCTCGGTCGACGACGTCAATCGGATGAAGGGCTGATGTCTTCGATCCATTTCATCGTATTCCTGCCGCTGCTGGCAGCGATTGTCGCGGGCTTTAGCAACCGCGCGTTCGGCACGGCATTCCCGAAGATCGTCACCACCGGCGGCCTGTTCGTCGCGGCGATCCTCAGCTGGATGACCTTCATTCCGTTCCTGAACGGCACGGCGGAACCGCAGGTCATCAAGGTGCTGACCTGGATGAACTCGGGCGACCTGATGGTCGACTGGGCGCTGCGCGTCGACAGCCTGACCGCGGTGATGCTGGTGGTGGTGACGAGCGTGTCGGCGCTGGTTCACCTCTACAGCTGGTCGTACATGGAAGAGGACCCGGATCAGCCGCGCTTCTTCGCGTATCTGTCGCTGTTCACCTTCGCGATGCTGATGCTGGTGACCGCCGATAACCTGCTGCAGATGTTCTTCGGCTGGGAAGGCGTGGGGCTCGCGAGCTACCTGCTCATCGGCTTCTGGTTCAAGAAGCCGTCCGCCAATGCCGCCGCGATCAAGGCGTTCGTGGTCAACCGCGTCGGCGACCTTGGCTTCATGCTCGGCATTTTCGGCGTGTTCCTCGTGTTCGGCACGATCTCGATCCCCGAAATCCTCGAAGCCGCGCCCGGTATGGCCGGCAGCACGATCGGTTTCCTCGGCTATCGTGTCGACACGCTGACCGTGCTGTGCCTGCTGCTGTTCGTCGGTGCGATGGGCAAGTCGGCGCAGCTGGGCCTGCACACCTGGTTGCCCGATGCGATGGAGGGTCCGACCCCGGTGTCGGCGCTGATCCATGCGGCGACGATGGTCACTGCGGGCGTGTTCATGGTGTGCCGCCTGTCGCCGCTGTTCGAACAGGCGCCGATCGCGCTCGGCTTCGTCACCTTCATCGGTGCCGCGACCTGCCTGTTCGCCGCGACGGTCGGCACGACGCAGACCGACATCAAGCGCGTCATCGCCTATTCGACCTGTTCGCAGCTCGGCTACATGTTCTTCGCCGCGGGCGTCGGCATGTATGGCGCGGCGATGTTCCACCTGTTCACCCACGCCTTCTTCAAGGCGCTGCTGTTCCTGGGTGCCGGCTCGGTGATCCACGCGATGCACCATGAGCAGGACATGCGCTACTATGGCGGCCTGCGGAAGCACATCCCGGTCACCTATTGGACGATGATGGCGGGCACGCTCGCGATCACCGGCGTTGGTGTTTACTGGTTCCATGCGGGCTTTGCTGGCTTCCACTCGAAGGACGCTATCCTCGAGGCGGCTTACGCTGCCGGCGGTGGGGGCATTGCTGCCTTCTGGACCGGCGTGTTCGCCGCACTGTTGACCAGCTTCTACAGCTGGCGCCTGATGTTCCTGACCTTCTTCGGCAAGCCGCGCTGGACCCAGTCGGAGCATATTCAGCACGCGCTGCATGACGCGCACGGCCATGACCACGCACATGACGAGGCGCATGGCCACGCGGTCGCGCATGCGGAGAACCCGCCGGCGCAGGAAGATGCCGGCCATGAACCGCACGCCCATGGTCCGAGCGCGCATGAGACTGCGGACGGCACCGGCGGATACCATCCGCACGAAAGCCCGCTGCCGATGATGATCCCGTTGCTGGTGCTCAGCCTGGGCGCGGTGTTCGCAGGGTTCGTCTTCAACAAGTTCTTCATCCAGCCCGAGGCCGGTGAGATCTTCTGGAAGGGCGCGGTCGCGTTCGACACCCACCTGGCGCACGCGATGCATGAAGTGCCGCTGTGGGTGAAGCTGTCGGCCAGCATCGTCATGCTGCTCGGCCTGTTCGGGGCGTGGGTCGCGTACATCAAGTCGCCGACCATCCCCGCGCGCTTCACCGCGACCTTCGGGCTTCTCTACAAGTTCCTGCTGAACAAGTGGTATTTCGACGAGCTGTACAATGTGCTGTTCGTGAAGCCCGCCTTCTGGTTCGGCCGTCTGTTCTGGAAGCGGGGTGACGAGGGGACGATCGACCGCTTCGGTCCGAACGGGTCCGCCGCCCTGGTCCGCTTTGCGGGCGTGTGGAGCGGGCGCCTCCAGTCCGGATATGTCTATAGCTATGCGTTCGTCATGCTGATCGGCCTGACCGCAGCCGTTACCTGGGTGATCACGCGATGAGCGGCATTCTCTCCATCATGCTGATCGTGCCGCTGGTTGCGGCGGTCGCATGCCTGTTCACCACCGCGAACAATGCGCGCTGGATCGCGCTGATCGCGACGCTGATTGACCTGGTGCTGGGCGGCGTGCTGTGGGCCAATTTCGAGATTGGCGGGCCGCAGTGGCAGTTCGTCGAATATACGCCGATCTTCGGGCGCTTCGCCTGGGCGCTGGGCATCGACGGGTTCGCGCTGCTGCTGATCATGCTGTCGGTGTTCCTGATGCCGATCTGCATCGGCGCCAGCTGGACCGCGATCGAAAAGCGCGTGCCGGAATATATGGCGGCGTTCCTGATCACCGAAGTGTTGATGATCGGCACCTTCGCGGCACAGGACATCTTCCTGTTCTACATGTTCTTCGAAGCCGGCCTGATCCCGATGTTCCTGATCATCGGCATCTGGGGCGGCGCGAACCGCATCTACGCGTCGTATAAATTCTTCCTCTACACGCTGCTCGGCTCGCTGCTGATGCTGATCGCGATGATGTACATGAGCATCACCGCGGGCACGACGTCGATCCCCGAGCTGATGGCGTATGACTTCCCGCCGCATGTCCAGACATGGCTGTGGCTGGCCTTCTTCGCATCGTTCGCGGTGAAGATGCCGATGTGGCCGGTCCACACCTGGCTTCCCGACGCGCACGTGCAGGCACCGACCGCCGGGTCGGTGATCCTGGCTGGCGTGCTGCTGAAGCTTGGCGGCTATGGCTTCCTGCGCTTCAGCCTGCCGATGTTCCCGGAGGCTTCGGCGCAGCTGATCTGGCTGGTGTTCGGCCTGTCGTGCATCGCGGTCGTGGTCACGTCGCTGATCGCGCTGGTGCAGAGCGACATGAAGAAGCTGATCGCCTATTCGTCGGTCGCGCATATGGCGATCGTGACGCTGGGCCTGTTCACCTTCAACCGGCAGGGGATTGAGGGCGCGATGATGGTGATGCTGGGCCATGGCCTGGTGTCCGGGGCGCTGTTCCTGTGTGTCGGCGTCATTTACGACCGCCTGCATACGCGTGAGATCGACCGTTATGGCGGCCTTGCGATCAACATGCCGAAATATGCGATCCTGTTCATGCTGTTCACGATGGCGTCGGTCGGCCTGCCGGGGACGAGCAACTTCGTCGGCGAATTGCTGGCGCTGATGGGCACGTACCAGGTGTCGACGCTGGCGACGCTGATCGCGACCACCGGCATCATCCTCGGCGCGGGCTATATGCTCTACCTCTACCGCCGCGTCGTGTTCGGTGACCTGACCAAGGACGACGTCAAGGCGATGCCGGACCTCAACAAGCGCGAAATGGCGCTGCTCGCCCCGATCGCGGCGGCGGTGCTGTGGATGGGCGTGTACCCGGAGAGCTTCCTCGCCCCGATGCGCGCTGACGTTGCGACGTTGCTGGCGCGGATCGAGCGCGCGAAGCCGGCGGGTGACAGCCTGCCGACCCCCGGAAATCCGGCTGCGGCCAAGGCCGCGCACGCGCCCGAGCACAAATCTGCCGAACATGGAGCGGCACACTGATGGATTACGCCGCACAACTTTCGATGGTCCTGCCCGAGATCGTCCTGTCGCTGGGCGGTCTGGCGCTGCTGATGGTCGCCGCCTGGGGTGGCCCGGCCGTGTCGCGCGCGGTGAGCTGGGTCGCGGTCGCGGTCCTGATCGGTGGCGGCATCGCGCTGACCGGCCCGGCATCGTCGGGCGGCACCGCGTTTGACGGGCTGTACCGCGCCGACCTGTTCTCGGCCTACGCCAAGGCGCTGATCTTCTTCGCCGCGGCGATCTCGATCATCATCGCGCCGCGCTTCTTTGCCCGCACCTCGGGTGAGGATCTGCGCCCCGAATATCCGATCCTGATTCTGTTCGCGACGGCGGGCATGGGCATCATGGTCTCGGCGAACGACCTGCTGACGCTCTATGTCGGGCTCGAGCTCAACAGCCTTGCCTCCTATGTCCTCGCCAGCTTCATGCGCCGCGACGTGCGCTCGGCCGAGGCGGGTCTGAAGTATTTCATCCTCGGCTCGCTCGCGAGCGGCATCCTGCTCTATGGCATCAGCCTGGTTTACGGGTTCAGCGGCACCACCGTGTTCGGCGATATCGCGTCGGCCTATGCGGCGGGTGAGAACATGGGGCTGCTGTTCGGCCTGGTGTTCGTCTTCGCGGGCCTCGCGTTCAAGATGTCGGCGGTCCCGTTCCATATGTGGACCCCGGACGTCTATGAAGGCGCGCCGACGCCGGTGACCACCTTCTTCGCCAGCGCACCCAAGGTCGCGGCGATGGCGCTGTCGGTGCGCGTCGCGATCGAGGCGATGGGGCCGGTGACCAGCGACTGGCGCCAGATCGTGATCTTCGCCGCGCTCGCATCGATCGTGCTCGGCGCGGTCGCGGCGATCGGGCAGCAGAACATCAAGCGCCTCCTCGCTTACTCGTCGATCAACAATGTCGGCTTTGCGCTGATCGGCCTTGCCGCCGGGACTGCCGAGGGCGTGGCCGGCGTGCTGACCTACCTCACCATCTATGTGGTGATGACGCTGGGCAGCTTCCTCGTCGTGCTGCAGATGCGCGACGCAGAGGGCCAGCCGGTCGAGACGATCGCCAGCCTGTCGGGCCTGTCGCGCACGCGGCCGGCGCTGGCGGCGGCCCTCGCAATCTTCATGTTCAGCCTCGCGGGCATTCCGCCGCTGTTCGGCTTCTGGGCGAAGTTCGCGGTGTTCGAGGCAGCGGTGCGCGCCAACCTCTTCTGGCTCGCGGCGATCGGTATCGCGGCGTCGGTGATCGGGGCATTCTATTACCTCAAGATCGTCAAGACGATGTATTTCGACGAGCCGGCTCCCGCCTATGCCAAGAGCGACAGCGCGCTTGAGGGCGGGTTGATCGCGGCGGCGGCGGTGTTCGTTTCGCCGCTCGGCTATCTGCTGATCCCGGTGCTCGGCGCATGGTCGATGGCGGCGGCGCGGACGCTGTTCTGATCCGCGTCGTAGCCGAGACCGGTTCCACCAACGCCGACATGCTGGCGCTCGCTGCGGCGGGCGCCGCCGAGGGGACTTGGCTGCGCGCCGAACGCCAGACGGCAGGCAAGGGGCGGCAGGGCCGGGCGTGGGAGTCGCCGGTCGGTAATTTCTATGGCAGCACGCTGGTGCGCCTGCGTCCCACAGACCCACCCGCGCCGACGCTGGCGCTGGTTACGGCAGTCGCGCTGGAGGAGGCGGTGAGCACATTCCGTCGCCCCGGCGCAGGCCGGGGCCGCCGCGTTGCGAATCCCTCTAGCGGCCCCGGCCTGCGCCGGGGCGACGTGGTGTTGAAATGGCCCAACGATCTGCTGATCGACGGCGCGAAGCTCTCTGGGATCCTGCTGGAGCGAGGCGGAGACGCGGTCGTGGTCGGGATCGGCGTCAACCTGGCGCATCACCCCGACCTGCCCGATCGCCCCACGACCAGCCTCGCCGCGCAGGGCGTCACGGTCGATGTCACGACCTTTGCCGAGGTGCTGGCGGAGAGCTTCGCCCGCTGGCTATCGCGGTGGCGCAGCGAGGGCCTAGAGCCGGTGCGCCAACGCTGGCTCGACCGCGCGCACGCGAGCGGAGCCGCACTCACCGCGCGCCTGCCCGACGGGACCGCGCATGACGGCCTTTTCGACGGCCTGACCGGCGATGGCGCGCTGATCCTCCGCTTGGCCGATGGATCGCGGCATGTCATTCATGCCGGCGACGTCTTCCTGATCTGAAGGACCATTTCATGCTGCTCGCGATCGACGCCGGCAACACCAACATCGTCTTTGCGCTGGTAGAGGGCCGGGAGGTCAAAGCGCGCTGGCGCATCGCGACCGATCCGCGCCGCACCGCCGACGAATATGCCGTGTGGCTGAGCCAGTTGCTCAATCTCGAAGGCTATGAACGCAGCGTCGTCAGCGGCGTCATCATCGGCACCGTCGTCCCGCGCGCGCTCCATAACCTTGAGGTGCTGTCGCAGAAATATTTCGGCTGCACCCCGCTGGTCGCCGGCCGCGACGGCTGGCCGATCGCGCTGGATGTGGAGGAACCGCAGAGCGTCGGCGCCGACCGCGCGCTCAACATCATCGCCGCGCATGAAAACCACCCCGGCGACCTGATCGTCGTCGACTTCGGCACCGCCGCGACCTTCGACGTCGCCGACTATACCGGCGCGTACAAGGGCGGCATCATCGCGCCGGGCATCAACCTGTCGCTCGACGCGCTGGTCACCGCCGCCGCCAAGCTGCCGCGCATCGCGATCGAGGCGCCCGCCAATACCTCGGTCATCGGCCGCAACACGGTCGATCAGATGCATATCGGCATTTATTGGGGCTATATCGCGATGATCGAGGGGCTGGTCGCTCGGATGAAGGCCGAGATCGGCCGCCCGGTGAAGGTGATCGCCACCGGTGGCCTTGCCGTGCTGTTCGAAAAGCAGACCGATGTGTTCGACGTGATCGAACCCGACTTGACGATTCAGGGGCTTGCGATGCTGTGGGAGCGGTCGCGGGCATGATCGTTTGATCGCTGGCGCATATCCCACTAACGCCGTTTGGCCTGAGCCTGTCGAAGGCCTGTTCCCGCCATCACCTTCGCGGCGCAGCCCTTCGACAGGCTCAGGGCAATCGGCCGTTTATCAGACTGGAAACATGTGACCCCCGGTAACGAACTCCTCTTCCTCGCGCTCGGTGGCTCGGGCGAGATCGGCATGAACGTCAATCTCTACGGCTGTCAGGGCAAGTGGATCATGGTCGATTGCGGCGTGATCTTTGGCACGCCCGACTATCCCGGCATCGACCTGATCCTGCCCGACCTGCAGTTCATCGAGGAGCGGCTGGACGACCTGCTCGGCATCGTGCTGACGCATGGGCATGAGGATCATATCGGCGCGCTGCCCTATCTCGCGGGCGAGCTGGGCGTGCCGCTCTATGCGACACCGTTCACCGCCGGCTTGATCCACGGCAAGCTGGACGAGGAGGGCATCGCCGACCGCGTCGAGCTGAACGTGGTGCGCGAGGAAGAGCCGTTCCAGATCGGCCCGTTCGGCATCCGTTACCTCCCGCTCGCGCACTCGATCCCCGAGGGGAATGCGGTGCTGATCGACACGCCGCATGGCCGCGTGTTCCACACCGGCGACTGGAAGATCGACGAGACCCCGGTGATGGGCGGCGCATCGACCGCCGAGGAACTGACCGCGATCGGCGACGAAGGCGTGCTGGCGCTGGTGTGCGATTCGACCAACGTGTTCAATCCCGAAGCCTCCGGCTCCGAATCCTCCGTGCGCGAGGGGCTCGACGAGGTTGTCGCGGGCATCAAGGGGCGGGTGCTGGTCACCACCTTCGCGTCCAACGCCGCACGGCTGCAGACGCTGGGCGAGGTCGCGAAGGACACTGGCCGCGCAATGTGCGTCGCGGGCCGCTCGCTCGACCGCATCCTGCGCGTTGCCAAGGCAACCGGCTATCTGCGGGACTTCCCCGAAACGGTCGATTTCGAAACCGCGATGAAACTGCCGCGCGACAAGGTAATGATCATCGCCACCGGCGGGCAGGGCGAACCGCGCGCCGCACTCGCGCGCATCGCCGACGAGACGCATCAGCTAAAGCTCGAATCCGGCGATACCGTCGTCTTCTCGTCCAAGCAGATCCCCGGCAACGAAATGGCGATCGGGCGGATCATGAATACGCTGGCGGGCAAGGGGGTCGAGATGATCACCGACCGTCAGGCGTTCGTCCACGTCTCTGGCCATCCGGGCCGCCCCGAACTGGCGGCGATGTATGACTGGATCCGGCCCGACATCCTCGTCCCGGTGCATGGCGAGATGCGCCACATCGCCGAGCAGGCCCGCTTCGGCCGCGCGCATGGCATCCCCAATGCGGTGGTGCAGAATAATGGCGAGATCATCCGCTTGGCGCCGGGCAAGCCGAAGAAGGTCGGGAACGCGCCGGCCGGGCGGCTGGTGCTCGACGGCGACGTCATCCTCCCCGCCGACGGCAGCACGATCAACGAGCGGCGCAAGCTCGGCCTCTATGGCCAGATGTCGGTCGCGGTGGCAATCAAGGCGAACGGCAAGCTCGCCGGCCAGCCGGAAGTGACCATTCAGGGCGTCCCGGCCGAAGAGGATCGCGATGGGTTGATCGCCGATGCCAGCGCGGCGGTGGCCAAGGTGGTCGGCGAGGCACGCGGCGGCGACCGCGACAAGCTGCGCGAAGCGATCCGGCTCGCGGCCCGGCGCGTCGCGGTGCGCTATACCGGCAAGAAGCCGGTGATGGACGTGATGCTGATCGAGGTTTAAAGTGCCGCCATGAACTGGTTCAGTGCGCTCGCAATCTATTTCCTGTTCTGGTTCCTTGCCCTGTTCCTGGTGCTGCCGTTCTTCGCGCGCACCGGGGTCGAGGCGGGGGAGGCGCTGATCAAGGGCCAGGCCGAAAGCGCGCCGCAGCGCTTTGACGCCGGCGCGATCGCGAAGTGGACGACGATCGTCGGCACCGTGCTGTTCGCGGCCTTTTACCTCAATTACGTCAACGGCTGGATCACCGCCGACATGCTCGATTACTGGAACTGAGGTTAGGTCAGTTCGATTGCGTAGAAGCGGTTGAAATCGCTCGCTTCATAGTCGGCGAAGGGCGGGCAGGGGGCGAAGCCGTGCCGCGTGTACAGCCGGTGCGCGGCGTCGAAGGACGGCCCGGTGCCGGTCTCCAGCTTGAGCGCGGAATAGCCGCGTTCCCGTGCCAGCGTGATGATGTGCCGCAGGATCGCCGTGCCGGCCCCGCGCCCGGTCGCGCTGGCGGCGGTACGCATCGACTTCACCTCACCCGTCCCGTCGCCCAGCGCCTTGACCGCGCCGATGCCGAGCAACGTGTCGCCATCCCAAGCGCTCAGGAACGTGATGTCCGGCGTCTTGAGGCCCGACAGGTCAAGGAAATGGCAGGCATCCGGCGGCGAGTTGTCGAGCATCCCGCGCGCATGCACCGCAAGCAACGCGACCACCTGCGGATCGTCGAGCTGACCGGCGCGGATCATCATCGTGGGCGGCTCATGCCAAAGCGGTAGCGGGACGGAACGGCGCGCCCGTCGCGTTCCCGCGCGGGTTCGAACTTCACCGCGCGCAGCCGCTCGCACATCTTGATGTCGAACGCGTCGACCTGGGTCGGTGCGGCCAGCATGCAGCCGCTGACACTGCCATCCGCCTCGACCTTCAGCCATCCGCTGGTGCCGCCGACGCTTGCCGGCAGGCCATCGCCCGGGCCGAACCCGACCGTAGCGGCGGTGATCGGCGTGAGCGGCTTGGGCGTCGGGCGCCATGCCATCGGCACCACGCCGCCAGCTGCAGTCTCCATGCGGATACGCCCGGCGGTGTAGCGCACCCGGATCGCCAGCGTCCCGCCAAGCCGCGTGCCCGACCGGTTCAGCGCCGGGTAAAAGCGCAGATAGCGTATGAGGTGCGGACAGGCGTGCGCATCGAACGCTGCGGTTCGGCTAGGCGTGACAATCCGGCACGACTGCGGCACGCCGGTCGCAGCAACATCGAGCATGATCCCGACCGCGACATTATAGTCATCCGCGTCCGTAACGGGGACCGGGAACCGCCCCTGCTGATAGGGGAAGTCGTCCCAGTTGATTTCCAGCCCGCGCACCAGTTCCGGGTCCGGCTCGGTGCTCCGGTCGATCTGCAAGCCGATCGATGCTTCACGCTGATTGCGGTCAGCGCCGATCCACGGCTCGCCGAGCTTGGGGGGAAGTGCTGCCTGAGCCAAGGCAGCTGCGGTCAAGGCCAGTGCGATCATCGTTCCCCCCGGTAATCGGTCTAAATCTCGTCGATCATCCCGGCCAGCGTGTCGAGGCAGGCATGCGCCAGCGCCTTGCAGCGTTCCGGCGACCAGCCATATTCGGCATCAGGGCTCGGGTCGTGATCCTTGAACGGCATTTCCAGTGTCATCGACACCGCGCCAAAGCGCTCGGCGAGCTGGTTGGTCGACATCGACAGGTTCGCCTGGCCCGGTGCGGACTTGTCATAGCCCTTTTCGAGCTGGAACAGCGGCGTCGTGGCTGCAAGGCGGCGGCCGAATTCATAATATTTTTCGCCCAAGGCGTCGGTCCAGCTGGGAATCCCCTCGAACCCCGCGAGGAAGTTCGCCGGGATCGCCTCATCGCCATGCACATCCATCGCGAAATCGACCCCGGTTTCGTCCATCGCCGCGCGGACGAGGAATACTTCGGGGCTCTGCTCCCGCGTCGGGGCATGCCATTCGCGGTTGAGGTTCACCCCCGCGGCATTGGTGCGCAGATGGCCACGAAAGCTGCCGTCCGGGTTCATGTTGGGGACGATGTGGAAGGTCGCCTTGGCCCGCAGCGCCTGCGCGGTCGCGTCATCGGGATCGGTCAGCTTTTCCAGCGCACCCTCGGCCCACCATTCGGCCATCGATTCGCCGGGATGCTGGCGGGCATAGAGCCACACCTGCTTCGGCCCGGTTCCCAGCGTGAGCAGGTCCATCGCGCGCCCGTCGAGCGTCTGGCCCAGCTCGCGGTGCGTCACGCCCGGCTGGGCGGCCATGCGCGCGATCAGGTCGGCATGGCGCTCCATGCTGTAGGGCGCGAAATAGGCGAACCACGCGACGTCGCTGTCGAAGCTGTGGGTGAAGCTGAACACGCCCGCTTCATAGCTGCCATCGGTGAGCCGCCACGCGACACGATCGGTGCTGACCCGCGCGCGATAGCCCGGCCAGCCGAACGCATAGGCCGCCTTGCCCGCATTGACGATGCGGAAGGTCAGCGTCCGCCCCTTCGCGCCCGCGACGCGAAAGTGGAACCACTGGAAAAAGTCGGACTGGTGGTCGGCGACGATCTCGACATCGACGGTGTCCCCGTCGATGTCGATCAGGCGAATGTTGCCGCTGTCGAACGCGGCATTGAGATGAATGGTCATTTCACCGTGATAGTGATCCCCGACTGGCCGGGAAAGCCCTTGAACAGGGCATTCGAGAGCTTGGTCGCGGTATCGGTCGGCTGGGTGCCGTCGGCGGCTCCCAGCGTCTCGGTGATCGCCTTGCCCTCCCAGATCACCGTATTGTCTCCGCGACGGCGCAACTGGACGGCGAGTTCTGAGGCATAGACCGTCTTGGTCTTGCTCCCGATGCCGACGCTGCCGCCCGCACCAACCCCGACACCACCGCCATAGCTTCCGCCACCGATACCGATCGTGATCGGCGGGCGCGTGCGGACCTGGCCGCGATCAGTGCGGCGAAAATCGACCGTGGCGAGATAGTCGGCCTTGGCCGAATCCGTGGCCGTGGCGAAGCCCATGCCGCCCATCGTCGCCGCGACCGCGTCGAGATAGAGCTGCGCCTCGGGTCCGGCGGTCGTGCCGCTCACCGGCTGCACTGCGAGCGTGCCGGCGGGAATCGGCTGCGACAGATGATAGCGGGTCACATCGACCGGGGCAGACCGGCCACCCATGGTGGTCGAACAGCCGGCCAGGGCAGCGGCGGAGAAAGCGAGGGCAAGCATTGCACGGGTCTTCATCGGACACATCCTCCTGCCGTGCACACGCCACGGCTCAACGGTTCAACATCGTTACGGGGATGTGGGTTCCGTTGCCAAGCTTTCCTTGACTTGTCGGCCTGTCCCGACTAGGCGAGCGCCTCTTTTCCGGCACCCGCCATAATTCAAGATAGTAGAGAATCGGTCATGAAGATCGTGAACAGCCTGAAGTCGCTCAAGGATCGCCATCGCGACAACCGCGTGATCCGTCGTCGCGGTCGCGTCTATGTCATCAACAAGACGCAGCGTCGCTTCAAGGCCCGCCAGGGCTGATTCCGGCGCAGGGCGAGAGGGCCGTGCGCGCCGTTATCTTCGATATCGGCAACGTCCTCTTCACCTGGCATCCGCGGTTTCTGTACGAGCGCCTGATCGGTGACGATCGGGCGCTCGACGCGTTTGTGCGCGACGTTGTTACGCAGGAGTGGCATTTTCAGCATGATGCCGGGCGCGACTTCGCCGACACCTCGGCCGAGCTGACCGCGCGCTTTCCCGAGCATGCCGATCTGATCGCCGCCTGGGGCCCGCGCTTCAACGAAAGCGTCGGCGGACCGGTACCCGGCATGCACGAGCTGGTTGCGGAGCTGGATGCAGCAGGCGTCCCGCTGTTCGCGATCACCAATTTCAGCCACGAATTCTGGCCGCCCTTCCGCGCAGAATGGTCGCAGCTGTTCGACCGTTTCCGCGATGTCGTCGTCTCGGGCGACGAGAAACTGGTCAAGCCCGACCCCGCCATCTACCGCCTCGCGCTCGCCCGCTTCGGACTGGAGCCGCACGAGGCGGTGTTCATCGACGACAATGCGGCCAACGTTTCGGGTGCCCGCGCGCTGGGGATCCGCTCGGTGCTGTTTACCGAGGAAGCAGACGCCCGGCGCGAACTGGTCGCCGCCGGGCTGCTGCGCGCTTAACTCCGCCCCTTCAGCTCATCCCCAACCAGCGTCACGACGTGCAGCACGTTGGTCGATCCGGGCGTGCCGAACGGGACGCCGGCGCAGACCACGACGCGGTCGCCGCCCTTTGCGATTCCCTGGCGCAGCGCCATGCGCTTGGCCTTCGCCACCATTTCCTCGAACGAATCGACGTCCTTGGTGTGCACCGCATGCGTGCCCCACAGCAGGCCCATGCGCCGTGCCGTCTCCGCCTTGGGGGTCAGCACCAGAATCGGCACCGACGGACGCTCGCGCGCGATGCGGCGGGCGGTGGAGCCCGACATGGTGAAGCAGAGGATCGCGCTAGCTGACACATTCGCTGCGATCGACTTGGCCGCTTCGGCCAGCGCGTCGGCGGTGGTGGGATCAGGCCGCATCACCGTGAAGTGCACGCGGTCGCCATGTGCCGGGTCGCGCTCGACCGAATCGGCGATCGCGTCCATCATCGTCACCGATTCAATCGGCCACTGGCCCGCCGCGCTCTCCGCCGACAGCATGATCGCGTCGGCGCCGTCATAGACCGCGGTCGCGACGTCCGACACCTCGGCGCGGGTGGGGGAGGGCGAGGTGATCATTGATTCCAGCATTTGCGTCGCAACGATCACCGGGCGCCCCATGCGGCGCGAGGTTTCGACGATGCGCTTCTGCATCGGCGGCAAATTCTGTGGCGGCAGCTCGACGCCCAGATCGCCGCGCGCGACCATCACGCCGTCGCACGCCTCGACAATCTCGTCGAGCCGCGCAACCGCGCTCGGCTTTTCGATCTTGGCGAGCAGCGCCGGGCCACCCGGTCCGATCAGGCGGCGTGCTTCCGCGAGATCCTCGGGCCGCTGCACGAACGACAGCGCGATCCAGTCGACCTTCTGCGCCACCGCAAAGGCCAGGTCGCTGCGGTCCTTCTCGGTCAGCGCGGCGAGCGGCAGGACCATGTCAGGGACGTTCAACCCCTTGGAGTTCGACAATACCCCACCGACCTCGACCCGCGTGTCGATCCAGCCATCGCCATAGCCGGTGACGCGCAGCACCATCTTGCCATCGTCGAGCAACAGGCGCGCGCCCTCGGTCACGGCCTCGAAAATCTCGCGATGGGGCAGCTCGACGCGGGTTGCGTCGCCCGGCGTCGTGTCGCGGTCGAGGCGAAAGGTCGCGCCGGTCGCCAGCGTCACCTTGCCCTCGGCAAATTTGCCGACGCGCAGCTTCGGGCCCTGAAGATCGGCCAGAATCGTGGTCGGGCGGCCGGTGATTTTCTCCAGCGCGCGGATCGCAGCGATTACCGGGATCTTCGATTCCTGGTCGCCATGGCTCATGTTGATGCGAAAGGCGTCGGCACCCGCGGCGTGCAGCGCGGCGATCATCTCCGGCGTGTTGCTGGCGGGGCCGAGCGTCGCCAGAACGCGCACCTTGCGCGACCGCGGTGCCATTGCCTTCGTCATCGCCGAATTCTCCATGTCTTGTCTCTGCCGGTCCCTAACGCCAAATGCTCACTATTCAACCGTGGAGGCGCGAATATGACAACGCTGGACAGTATTGACGACCGGACTGCCGCTCAGGCCTTCCGCCGCCTCGTCCGCCATTTGCGCCACCGGTCCGATGCCGAGAATATCGAACTGATGGGGCTTGCGGGCTTTTGCCGCAACTGCCTCGCCGATTGGGTGAGCGAGGCGAGCGGCGGCGAACTGGACCGTGATGCCGCGCGCACGGCGATTTACGGCATGCCCTATGCGACTTGGAAGACACAGCACCAGGGTGAAGCCACGCCCGAGCAGATTGCGCGGATGGAGGCGAGCATCGCGCGCAACAAGCAGGACGCCGAGCTCGACGCGGAGCTGGACGACAGCTTCCCCGCCAGCGACCCGCCCTCGATCACCCAGCCCGGGGGCTAGTCACCGGCCCGGTTTGCGGCCTAGGTTGTTGCAAACAGGGGAGAGTGCCATGCGTCGAATCGCCGCCATCACGATCGCGTTGCTCGCCGCGGCGACCCCGCTCGCTGCGCAGACCAGCGTACCGGCCAAGGTGAAGTTCATCCACGTCGGCACGCTGCTCGCTAATCCGGGTGAGGCGCCGCGCGGGCCGAGCACGATCATCATCCGCGATGGCAAGGTGGTCGAAATCCGCGACGGCTTTGTTGCGCCGGAGGGCGGAGCAGAGCTGATCGATCTCAAGGACCGGTTCGTAATGCCGGGACTGGTCGACATGCATGTCCATCTGTGGGGGATCGGCGGCGATCCGCTGCGCGACCGGCTGACCGCGCTCAACCGCGACGATGAAGATGACATGATGCACGCGGTCGCCAATGCCCGCGTCACGCTGGAGGCCGGCTTCACCACGGTGCGCGATCTGGGCGGGAGTGCGCGTGGCATGCGCGCGCTGCGCGAGGGGGTCGAGCGCGGCGACATTGCCGGGCCGACCATCGTCAATGCGGGCAATTCGATCTCGGTCTCGGGCGGCCATGCCGACGGGACCAACGGCGTCGCGGAAGTGTTCGCCGACGCGATCCACAAGCATCAGATCAACACCTGTGACGGCCCTGAGGACTGCACGCGCGCGGTGCGGCAACAGATCGCGCTGGGCGCGCAGGTCATCAAGTACATGTCAACCGGCGGCGTGCTCTCGAACGTGTCGGGCGGTCTCGGTCGCGCCATGACCGATGCCGAGATGAAGGCGATCATCGACACCGCGCACGGGCTGGGGCGAAAGGTCGCGACGCACAGCCATGCAGCGGCGGGGACCAAGGCGGCGGTCGCGACCGGGGTGGACACGGTCGATCACGGGTCGTTCCTCGACGACGAAGCGATCGCGCTGATGAAGAAGAACGGCACGTGGCTCGTGCCTACGATGATGGCGCCCGCCGCCGCGCTGGAACAGGCGCGCAAGGGCCTGCTCCCGCCCGCAGTCATCCCCAAGGCCGAGGAAGCCGCAGCGGCCGCCTTTGCCAGCCACAGCAAAGCCTATGCGGCGGGGGTGAAGGTCGCGTTCGGCACCGACAGCGGCGTGTCCCGCCATGGCGACAATGCGCAGGAATTCTCGCTGATGGTGAAGGCGGGGATGAGCCCGGCCATGGCGCTCAAGGCCGCGACGCGCAACGCTGCCGAGGCCCTGGGACGCTCGAACATCGGGTCGATCGCGCCGGGCAAGGATGCCGACATCATCGCCGTCGCGGGCAGCCCGCTCGACGACATCAAGCGGATGGAGCAGGTCGAGTTCGTGATGCGTCACGGCGTCGTCCACAAGGCCGGCGGCAAGCGCCAGGCGTTTCCGGCGGAGTAGGTCTCAGCCCGAGCAGGCCGGGCAGCCGGGGTCCTTGGGCAGGGTCAACGTGCGGAAGCGCAGTGCCAGCGTGTCGGCGAGCAGCAGCTTACCCGCGCTGTCCTCCCCGAACGGGTGGATCGCGCGGATCACTTCCAGCGCGGCGAGGCTGCCCATGATCCCGGTCAGCGCGCCGAGCACGCCCTGTTCGGAACAGTTGATCCCCGTCGTTTCCGGGTCATTGCCGACGAAGCAACGGTAACAGGGCTTGTCCGCCTCCCACCCGCGAAACACGCCAAGCTGTCCCTCGAACCGCCCCACGGCTGCGCTGACGAGCGGAATGCGGTGGCGAAGGGCTGCGTCGGCGACGAGCAGGCGGGTCTCGAAATTGTCGGTGCCGTCGAGGATGACAGATTGACCCTTGATGAAATCGGGCGCGTTGTCTGCGTCGATGCGAAACGGCCACGCGAATACCTCGCAGTGGGGATTTATCCGTTTTGCTGCGGCCATCGCAGCATCGACTTTAGGGGTGCCGACGCTATCGGTTGGAAACAGGGTTTGGCGTTGCAGGTTCGACAGATCGACTTGGTCCCCGTCGATAATGTCGATTTCACCAACCCCCGCCGCCGCCAGATACTGCAGCGCCGGGCTCCCGATCCCCCCAGCGCCCACCACCAGCACCCGTGCCGCCTTCAGCGCCGCCTGTCCCACCCCGCCAATCTCGGGCAGCACGATGTGGCGGGCGTAGCGTTCGAGTTCGGCGTCGGAAAAGCTCATTGCCGCCAGGCAAAGGTCACGGTCGCGCGGTACCAGACATTGCCCGGCGCGCCGGTCCGCTGGGTCAGGTTGTTGCGGGAAAAGCCCGCGACCAGCCCGGCCGCATATTGCTCGATCGTCGGGCAGCCGATGGCGCGCGGGATGGTCGTGCGCACGCCGTCCTCATCGACCAGTACCGCCACCTCGACCCGCACCGCCGGGCGTCCATCGACCAGCCGCCGCGCGCGGCATTTGCGCGCGCTCACCTGTCGGCGCGCCCATTCGTGCATCGCCGGGGTCATGCTCGGCGCCTCGCGATAGGGCAATGTCGGCAGGCTTTCCCAGTGGATCGCCGCCGGCTCCGGCGCGTCCTGCGCGTGCACGGGATCGCCCTGTATGCTGGCGAGCGCGAGGAGCGCGGGGAGCATCACCGCCCGGTCGACCCAAAGCCGCCGCTGCCACGGTCGGTCTCATCCAGCACCGCGACCTCCTCGAACAGCGCGCGCTGCACCGGTGCCGGCACGAGCTGCGCGATCCGTTCTCCGCGCACGATGGTGAAGGGCTGGTCGCCAAGATTGGCGAGGATCACCTTAACCTCGCCGCGATAATCCTCATCGATCGTGCCCGGCGTGTTGAGACAGGTAATGCCGTACTTGAGCGCAAGGCCCGAGCGCGGGCGTACCTGTACCTCGTACCCGGGCGGGATGGCGATGGCGAAGCCGGTCGCGACCGCATGGCGCGCGCCGGGGGCGAGGACCAGATCCTCCGCCGCGACGACATCCATGCCAGCGGCCCCGGCGGTCGCGTAAGCGGGCGGCGGCAGGCCTTCGCCATGGGGCAGGCGCATCATCCGGATGGTGATCGGCGCGCCCATCACTTGCGTCCCGGCAAAGCTGCAGCGAGGCGGCGGGCGGCCTCGATCACCTGGGGGTCGTCCAGCACCGGGTCGCTGCGGCCCGGAATGATGCGGAAATCGGTGGCGATGCCGCGCAGGCTCAGCGCCTCGGCATAGCTGCGCGAAAAGCGTGCCGGGACATCTGCGTCGGCCCCGCCGACCAGGATCGCCGCGCGCAACCCTGGCTGGATGCCGCCGGCGGTCTGCAATGGATCGAGGCTGACCAGCTTCTCGCGCCAGTGCGATACACCGGGCTCGCGCTTGGCGCGATAGGCACGCCATTCGGGCAGTGCGCAGGGGCAGGACACCAGCACCACACCATCGATCAGGCCTGGACGCAGCCCGGCAAGGTTGGCCGCGACGACCGCGCCTCCGGCTTCTCCGATCAAGACCACGCGCGCACGGCGATATCGCTGGCGCAGTGCTGTGACGGCGTCGCCGACGGCGGCGATTCGCTCTGCGCTGAAATCGTCGGATGGGCTGGCTCCGCGCGTGCCCGGCGATTGACCACCGGCGCCATCGGCATAGCCCGGGCGCAGCAGGCGCACGACCGCGCTGCCCGGCTCGACCGCCGCGAGCGCCTTGGCAAAATCGCTCGTGTCGATCTTGGAACGGCGGCCATTGCCGTGGAGGACGACGTACAGCGTCGGCGCACTGCGCGGCGCGGCGCCATAGCCTTGCGTGAACAGCTTCGGCGCAACGGGCGTTGCCGGGCGCTCCCCGGCGGCGCACCCGGCGATCAGCAACGGAAGCAGGAACAGGGGGAGCTTAAAGCGCATCGGCGATCCGTTCGGCGAGGCGGCGTGCGACATCGCCCTTGGCCAGCCGCTCCCAGCTTTCGACACCCGACTCCGTAACCAGTTGAACAAGATTGGATTCGCCCCCCATCACATCGCCGGACACATCATTGGCGACAATCCAGTCTGCACCCTTGCGCGTGCGTTTAGCGACCGCATGTTCGACCACCCGTTCGGTTTCGGCGGCGAAACCGATGACGAGGCGCGGCCGCTGCGCATTCCGGGCGAGGCCGGCCAGGATATCGGGGTTCTCGACCAGCGTCAGCGCGGGCGCGGCGTTGTCACCCTTCTTGATCTTCTGCCCCGCCGCATCGCCCGCGCGCCAGTCGGCGACGGCAGCGACCATCACTGCGGCATCGGCGGGCAGCGCAGCATCGACCGCTGCGGCCATCTCCCGCGCGGTCTCGACATCCACCCGGTCCACACCCGCAGGCGTCGGCAGCGCGACAGGTCCGGCGACGAGCGTCACCCGCGCGCCCAGCGCCGCGAGCGCGCCCGCAATTGCGAAGCCCTGCTTTCCCGACGAACGGTTGGCGATGTAGCGGACCGGGTCGATCGGCTCATGCGTCGGCCCGGCGGTGACGAGGATGTGCTTGCCCTTCAGCCGACCCGAAGCAGGCGCCAGCGCAGCCTCGATCGCGCGCAGGATCGCCTCGGGCTCGGGCAACCGGCCGGGGCCGAACTCGCCACACGCCATCGGTCCTTCATCGGGCTCCAGCACGGTCACGCCATCGCCGCGCAGCGTCGCGACATTGCGCTGGGTCGCGGCATGCTGCCACATCCGCACATTCATCGCGGGCGCCGCCAACACCGGCTTGTCGGTGGCGAGCAACAGCGTTGTGGCGAGGTCATCGGCAATGCCCGCCGCCATCTTCGCCAGCAAATCGGCGGTTGCGGGGGCGACGACGACCAGATCGGCGGCGCGGCTGAGCTGGATATGTCCCATCTCGGCCTCGTCCTTGAGGTCCCACAGGGTGGTATAAACCTGATTCTCGGACAGCGCGGCGAGCGTCATCGGGGTCACGAAATGCTGCCCGCCCGCCGTCACGACGCAGGTGACCGAATGGCCCGCCTTGCGGATCAGCCGGACCAGCTCGCACGCCTTGTACGCCGCGATGCCGCCACCGACGATGAGGAGAATGCGCTTCATCCGCCACTCCCTAGCGCGCAACCTGCGTCACCACCACCCGCCGCTTGTCGCGCGCCCGCACCCACAGGTCGCGCAGGGCATCGGGCACGAACGCAAGCCCGACCAGAAAGGCCGGTGCGATGATCAGTCCCCAGTAAAAGGTGTCGAGCCGCGCAAACAGGCTGATCACCAGTGCATAGCCGCAAAAGGTCGCAAGCGCGCGCAGCGCCAGCGGGTCGCGCCAGCTCGCCCAGCCGAACAGCGCCAGTGCAACCAGGATGGCGGCGAGCGCCGGCGGAAGCAGCTGCGCGCCCGTCGCCAGTGTCATCGCGCGCACGAACAGCCCGAACCCGTTCATCCCCGCCCAGCCCGGCGACATCGCGTCGAGCGGTCCGGTCACGCCATGCACGGCGACCGCATGCGCGGCGAGCGCGACTGCGAACAGTGCCAGCGCCGCCGCCCATCCCGCCGCCTCGCGCCTATGCCCCTCGGCCAAGGCCAGAACTGCCATCACCATGACATATAGCGCAGCTGTCTCGCGGATCAGCATCGCCAGCGCACCGATCGCCGCCGCCTCGACCCAGCGGCCGGGACGGCGCAGCGCCAGGCTAAGCGCGACGAGCAGCCCGGCCCAGATCTCGTGAAACGCGACAAGCCCGCTCTGGACGAAAGCGAGCATGCCTGCAGCGAGCAGCACCAGCGCCACGACCCGCGGGGGCCAGCGCGGCAATGCCTCGGCAATGCGGCGATACCAGCACCATGCGGTCGCTCCGGCGAGTGCAAAGAGCAATGCAATCACAGCCAGCGCGGGCAATGCCGCCTGCACAACGGCCAGCCCCGGCATCCGGAAGGTAAGGAACGGTCGCAACGGATAGCTGCCTGCGCGCAGCGCATCGGCGGCGGCGCGGTAGTAGTTCTCGCCATGCGCCACTGCCGCGACAATGCCTTCATACAGCGCGATGTCGCCCTGCCGATCCGCCCCCGCGCCGGTCGCGTCGGGCGCGGGCAGGGGCACGAACAGCACGGTCAGCGCGCCGAGGATCAGCAACGCCACCCCTACCAGCACCCAGCGGGCGCGGTTCACCGTCAGCGCGGCGAAGCGGCTGGGGGCAGAAAGCCAGAGCGGTGCGCGGGTCATGACCTGTCCCTAGCCTGCCGGATGAAGCTTGTCAGGCAAGCAACAACGTCGCCGCCACGCCAGCGCCTGCCGCGAGCAGTGCAACGACGCCATACCGCCAGCCACCCCCGACGCGCACCACCTCGATCTCGCGCAGCGGCGGGGCGGGGGGCGCGCCGCCGGGGTCGGGGAAGTGGCGTTCGATGTTGCGGATAAGCTTGGGCAGCCGGGCGAGTGTCTTGAGGTCCTCCGAAATCCGGTCGGCCAGGAAGGCCTCCGGCCCCAGCTCGGTGCGGATCCATTCGCGCACGAACGGCGCGGCGCTGTCCCACAAATTGATGTCGGGGTGCAGCCGCGTCGCCACGCCCTCGACCATCACCATCGTCTTTTGCAGCAGCAGCAGATGCGGCTGGGTCTGCATGTCGAAATCGCGGGTGATGTTGAACAGGCTGTCGAGCATCATGCCGACGCTCATGTCCTTGACCGCCAACCCGCGCATCGGCTCGCCCACCGCGCGCAGCGCCGTCGCGAACTCGGCGACATTGTGATGTGGCGGGACATAGCCCGCCTCGAAGTGAATCTCGGCGACGCGGCGGTAGTTGCCGGTGATCAGGCCGTAGAGGATCTCCGCCAGCCACACCCGCGCGCGCCGGTCGATTCGGCCCATGATGCCGAAATCGATCGCCGCAATCCGGTCGCCGGGCAAAGCGAACAGATTGCCCTGGTGCATGTCGGCGTGGAAAAAGCCTTCCGAAATCGCCTGACGCAGGAACGCGCGGACCAGGGTATGCGCCAGCTTTTCGGTGTCATGCCCTGCGGCGATCAGGCCGTCGCGGTCCGACAGCTTGATGCCGTCGATCCATTCCAGCGTCATCACCTTGCCGGTGGTGCGCTGCCAGTCGATGGTGGGGACGGTGAAGTCGGGCTCCGCCTCCATCGATTCGGACAGTTCGGACGCCGACGCTGCCTCGCGCCGCAGGTCGAGTTCGCGCGCGGTCCAGCGTTTGAAGGTTTCTATCACCAGGCGCGGGCGCAGGCGCGATGCTTCGCCGCCCATCCCCTCGACCTGTGCCGCCGCCCATTCATAGGTATCAATGGCGCGGGCGAACTCGGCCTCGATGCCCGGGCGCAGCACCTTGACCGCGACCTGCCGACCATCGGTGGTGATCGCGCGATGCACCTGCGCGATCGACGCGGCGCCGATTGGCGTTTCCTCGACCGACTGGAACAGCTCCTCGATCGGTCGTCCGAAGCTGCTCTCCATCGCCGTACGGATCACGGAGAAGGGGACCGGGGGCAGGGCGTCCTGCAGGCGCAACAGGTCATGCGCCGCCGCTTCGCCGATCAGGTCGGGCCGCGTGGCGAGCGTCTGGCCCAGCTTGATCGCCGCCGGGCCGATCGCCTGCAGTGCATCGGCATAGCCCGGTACTTCCGGCACGCGCGCACCGAACCGCGCGATGCGGGCAAGGCGGCGGACCGGGGCGGGCGTGTTGCGATCACGCTCGATCCCGCGCAGCGCGCCATGACGCGCCAGCGTGCGGCCCCATTTCAGGAGGCGCCACAGATGAACGACAGGAGCGGTCAAATCTTCCAGCCGCTATGAATGGCGACCAGTCCGCCCAGCATCGGTTCGACCCGCGTCTGCACGAAGCCAGCGTCTTTGATCATCGACTCGAACGTCGGCATGTCCGGGAAGCGCCGGATCGATTCGACCAGATAGCGATAGCTCTCGGCATCGCCCGCCAGCAGTTCGCCGAGCTTCGGCACCAGCCGGTGCGAATAGGCGTCGTAGACGTCCGCGAATCCGGGCCACAAGGTGGTCGAAAACTCCAGCACGAAGAACCGCCCGCCACGGCGCAGCACGCGATGCGCCTCCCGCAATGCCGCCGGGATGTCGGTGACGTTTCGGATGCCGAACGCGATCGTATAGGCGTCGAAGAAGCGGTCCGGCCATTGCAGCGTCTCGGCGTTCGCCTCGCTCCACACCAGCCCGTCGATCCCGCGCTTGGCCGCGCGCTCGATGCCGACTGCCAGCATGTCGGGGTTGATGTCGGCGACCGTAACCGCTGCGCCATGTTCGGCCATGCGGAACGCGATGTCGCCGGTGCCGCCGGCCATGTCGAGAATCGCCTCGCCCTCGCGCGGCTTCACGCGGCGGACGAACACGTCCTTCCACACGCGGTGCAGGCCGCCCGACATCGCGTCGTTCATGAGATCATAGCGCGAGGCCACACTGGAAAAGACGCCGCCGACGCGACGGGTCTTTTCGTCGGGGGCAACCTCTTCATAGCCAAAGGAGACGGTGTCGGTCATGGCCAAGCCCTTAGCCGCCCTTGTGGGCGCGGCAAAGCCCGCTTAGCTGGACAAAATGCCCGAGCTTCCCGAAGTCGAAACCACCGTCCGGGGCCTGACCCCGGCACTGCACGGCCAGCGCATCGCGCGCGTCCAGCTGCGCCGCCCCGATCTGCGCCGCGCAATGCCGGTCGATCTGGTGCAGCGGCTGACCGGTGCGACCGTCACGGCGCTCGGACGGCGCGCCAAATATGGCCTGATCGACACCGATCGCGGCGACACGATGATCTTTCACCTGGGCATGTCGGGACGCTGGCGAATCGATCCGTCCGAATTGCTGACGCACGATCATCTGGTGATCGAGACCGAGGCGGGGCGGCGGCTGGCGCTCAACGATGCGCGGCGATTCGGTTCGGTCGATCTGATGCCGACGGTCGATGTCGGCGCCTGGCCGCCCTTTGCCGCGCTGGGGCCGGAGCCGCTGGGGCCGCATTTCACCGCCGATCATCTGCGCCAGGTGCTGGCCGGGCGGGTCGCGTCGATCAAGCTGCTCCTGCTCGACCAGCGCATCGTCGCTGGCTTGGGCAATATCTATGTGTGCGAGGCGCTGCACGAATCGCGGATATCGCCCAAGCGCAGCGGTGGATCGCTGACCCGCCCGCAACTCCAGCGGCTGGTGAAGGCGGTGCACGGCGTGCTCGAATCGGCGATCGAGGCGGGGGGATCGACGCTGCGCGACTATGTTCAGCCCGATGGCGAGCTCGGCTATTTCTCGAAGCAGTTCAAAGTCTATGGCCGCGAGGGTGAGCCGTGCGATTGCGGTGGGACGGTGGCGCGCTATGCGGAGGGCGGGCGCTCGACCTTCTGGTGTCCGAAATGCCAGAAGTAGAACGGGTTTGCTGGAGTCCCGCACCGGCCCGCTCCCCCACCCGGGCCACCCACTGCAAAGTATCTTCGATGGGTGGCCGGGTGGGGAGCGGGCGGAGCAGCCCAGGCTCCGACGATGCGAAGCATCGGCGGAAGGCTGCGGAGGGCGGTGCCGCCGGCGCATCGAATGCGCCGCAAAAGGTTGACCGAATCGCCCGCCCTCGCTAAGGGGCGCGCTTTCCCGAGGCGTGGGATGGAAATCCGCGCCTCTTTTCGCATTGAAAACAGGAACGAAGATTCATGGCGAACACGCCGCAAGCCAAGAAGCGCATCCGCCGCAACGAACGCCGCGCCGAAGTCAACGGCGCCCGCGTCGGCCGCATCCGCACCTTCATCAAGAAGGTCGAAAGCGCGCTGACCAGCGGTGACAAGGCTGCAGCGGAAACCGCGCTCAAGGCGATGCAGCCGGAGCTGGCACGCGGCGTCGCCAAGGGCGTGGTTCACAAGAACACCGCTTCGCGCAAGTTCTCGCGTCTCACGAAGCGTCTCGCCGCACTCGGCTGATCCGCGCTTCTGCGTCAAGAAAATGACCCTGTCGGCCCAGTGCCGACGGGGTTTTTCTTTTGTCCCGGATCGGTGCCTGCGCATTCGCACGGCGAATCGCGGAATCTCAATGAGTCGCACCGTAACGCGAATGTAATGATCTGATTAAAGTCTTATAAATCAATCACTTGTATGATTTATAACGGTTTTCCGCGGCTCTGAGTGAGTCAACCCTACTTATTTCAGATTCTTTACATGCCCCCCTCTTGATCGACTCAGAAATGCGTCCCTAAAACGGACTTCCACCGCGGCGTTCGCGTCGGTGGGCTCAGCGAAGGTATCGACCAAGTGCGGATGTGATTCCGGCTTCGGGATGCTTTTGCCTGAATGAAATGCGCGCGGGGTTAGCCTTGCGCGCTCGGGGGAAGTGGCATGTGCACCTGTCGGGCACATGCGGATGCAATCGAGGGGCAACGGGATATATGGATCAAGCCAAGGCCTGGACACGCGTGCGGGGCAATCTGCGACTTTCCGCAGGCCAGCGGCTGTTCGACCAGTGGCTGAAGCCGATCGTCCTGATCCCGGGCGAGGACGCGGAGACGGTTCGCCTCGGTCTGCCGTCGGCCTTCATGACCAACTGGGTCAAGAATCACTATGCCGACCGGCTGATGATGGAATTTCGCGCCCAGCTTCCGGGCGTGCGCACGGTGTCGATCGAAACGGTCGATGCGCGTGCGACTCGTGAGCTTGCTGCTGCGGCCCCTGTGGTCGCAGCGGCGGCGCCCGCCGCGCCCTCGGCCCTGGCCGGAGCGGGCGAGCGTCCCAATCTCGATTCGCGGTTTACCTTTGACCGGTTCGTGGTCGACACGTCCAACCGGTTGGCGTTCAACGCCGCCAAGGCGCTGGCCGAGCCGGGCAAGCCGCGCTTCAGCCCGCTCTACCTCCACAGCAACACCGGCCAGGGCAAGACCCACCTGATGCACGCGATCGGGCATGCTTTCATGGAGGCCTGTCCCGACGCGACCGCGATCTACATGCCGGCCGAGCGGTTCATGTTCGAGTTCGTCCGGGCGGTGCGCGAGCGCGATACCTATGCGTTCAAGGCGCGGCTGCGCGGCGTCGATCTGCTCATGATCGACGATTTGCAGTTCATCGCCGGCAAGGAATCGACCCAGGAAGAGTTCTTCCACACGGTCGATGAATTCATGCGCGAAGGGAAGCGCCTGGTCATCGCCGCGGACCGCAGCCCGCTGGCGCTTGAGGGGATCGAGGCGCGGCTTGCCTCGCGCCTCGGCTCGGGTCTTGCCGCCGATATCAAGCCGGCCGAGCTTGGCCTGCGCCGCGCGATTCTCGACCGCAAGCTGGAGGATATGCCGGGCGCCACGGTGCCGTCCGACGTGCTCGACCTGCTCGCCGGGCGAATCAGCTCGTCGGTGCGCGAACTCGAAGGCGCGCTCAACCGCCTGGTCGCTTATGCGCAGCTGAACAACGAAATCGTGACGATCGCGTTCGCCGAAAGCGTGCTCGGCGAAGCGCTGCGTGGCAGCCAGCGTCGCGTGACGATCGACGAGATCCAGAAGGCGGTGTCGAGCCACTTCGACGTCAAGCAGCTGGACCTGGTGTCACAGCGCCGCGCGGTGGCGATCGCCCGCCCGCGCCAGATCGCGATGTACCTCGCCAAGCGCCTGACCACGCGCTCGCTGCCGGAAATCGGCCGCAAGTTCGGCAATCGCGACCATTCGACCGTGATCCACGCGGTCCGCCGGATCGAAGAACTGCGCGGCACCGACAGCGAGATTGACGGCGCAGTACGCAGCCTGATGCGGCAACTCGAGGCCTGAAGCTTGCGTCTCCCTCCGGGGGGACGCCGGGGTGGGGGGTATTCCCCCCGGAACTACATACCCTCCACCCCAAGCTTTGTGCCCGGCGCGGAGCAGCTTCAGCGCGGCAGTTCGTCCAGAAACGCTGCCACGTCCGCCAGATCGACCTGCTTGTCCAGATAGGTTTGCCCGATCCCGCGCGCGAGCAGGAAGGGCAGGGTGCCGGCGTCCATCTTCTTGTCGTGCAGCATATGGCCGACCAGGGTCGCGCCTGACGCGGTAATGCCCGCGCTGGCCAGATCGTGCGGCATCTCCATCGCCTTCAGATGCGCCGCGACCCGTTCGGCATCCTGCCCCGGGCACAGGCCGCGCCGCGCCGAATAGGCAAAGGCCAGCGCCATGCCGGCCGCGACGCCCTCGCCATGCAGCAGCGCGTCGGAAAAGCCGGTCTCCGCCTCCAGCGCATGGCCAAAGGTATGGCCGAGATTGAGCAGCGCGCGCACGCCCGTGGTCTCGCGCTCGTCCGCAGCCACGATTCGCGCCTTGGCCGCAACCGAATGCGCGATGGCATATTCGCGCGCCGCTGGATCGCCCGATAGCAAGGCTGCGCCATTGGCCTCGCACCACTCGAAGAACGCGAAATCGTCGATCAGGCCATATTTGACCACCTCGGCATAGCCCGCGCGCAGGTCGCGCAGCGGGAGGGTGTCGAGCAGGTCCGGGTCGATCAGCACCAGCGACGGCTGGTGGAATGCGCCGATCAGGTTCTTGCCGGCGCGGCTGTTGATTGCGGTCTTGCCGCCGACCGAGCTGTCGACTTGGGCCAGCAGGGTCGTCGGGATCTGCACGAAGTTGCAGCCGCGCTTGAGGATTGAGGTGGCGAAGCCGACCAGATCCCCGATCACCCCGCCACCCAGCGCGATGACATGGTCGCCGCGCTCGATCCCGCGTTCGAGCAGCGCGTCGGTCAGCGATTCGAGCTGCCCCCAGCTCTTGGTCGCCTCGCCCGCCGGCAGCGTGATAATGTCGCTCGCCAACCCACCATTGTGGAGCAGCGCTGCCAGCCGTGCCGCATGCGGCGCGACATTGGCGTCGGTCACGATCACAAACGGCCGCCCGCGCGACAGCGGCGCCAGCTGCTCCGCCGCCTGCATCAGCAACCCGCTGGCGATCCGTACCTCATAGCTGCGCGCCCCCAGCGCGACCGGAACGACGTTCAACGGCCCAGCTCCGCCAGGATCGCGCTGACCGTCGCCTCATGCGGCGCGACCTTGCTCACCACATGGATCGGGGCGAGCGCATAGATCGGGTTACGAATTTCGGCCAGTTCGGTGAGCACCTTCAACGGATCCTTTCCGCGCAGCAGCGGGCGATGGTCGCGCTTGGCAACGCGTTCGGCCAAGACCTTGGGGGCGGCGTCCAGCCAGATCGCGGTCGCCTGGTCAAGGATCAGCGCGCGGGTCTCGTCGTTCAGGAACGCGCCGCCGCCGGTCGCGATGACCTTGGGTTCGCCGTCGATCAGCCGCGCGATCACCCGCCGTTCGCCATCGCGGAAATGCGGTTCGCCGAATCGCTCGAAGATTTCGGCGACAGTCATGCCCGCCGCCGCCTCGATCTCCGCATCCGCGTCGACAAAGGGGAGTTTCAGCCGCTGGGCGAGGCGACGGCCCACCGTGGTCTTGCCCACGCCCATCAGGCCAATCAGCACGATCGGACGGGTAATCGGTTCAGGATTGGCCGGGTGGGTTTGCAGCATGGTCGCGGGGGCTATACAGCGAGCATCGCGCTCGGGCAAAAGGCCTGTCGCCTGTGTTCAGAACCGGTTTGAGGGGGTCGATGTCCCGTTCGCTCATCATCATCGTCATTGTCGCTATCCTGTTGATCGGAGGGCTGTTTTTCCTCGCGGGGCGCGATACGGAAAAGCAGCCGGTGCGCATCGAGAAGGCCGTCCCGCTTGACAATCTCTCGAACTAAAACCGCGCTCGCCGCGGTTCTGGTGGTCGCTGCCGGCGTGGGAATTCCCGCGCTGGGGCAGGATCGCCCCGAATCGCTGCTGCCCCCGGGGTTTGACGATCCGGCCCCGGCGCCCGCACCTGCGCCCGCCCCGGCCGCGACCGGAGCGCCCGCTGCTGGGCCGACCGCTGCGCCGCGCCCGGATGCGCTGACCGCGCCAACGGGTGAGATCGGCAACGCCACTGCTGCGGCTGGCGGCGTTACGCCCGAAACGACGGGCGAGATCGATTACGCGACGATCGCGCGCTACGAACTTCCCGATTTCGCCAAGCGTTCGCTGGCGCAGGTCGGCCCATCTTCGCCCGCCAGCGACGGGCTATCCGTCACTGCATTCGGCACTGCCGATGGCGGTTTCCTCCAGACGCTGATGCGCCGCACCGATGCGCCGGTCGCATCGCGCTGGCTGTCGATCGCGCTGCGCCGCGCGCTGCTGTCGCGGGTCAACACCCCGCGCGGCCTCAACGGCGCGGATTTCGCGGCCGAGCGAGCCTGGCTGCTGATCCGCATGGGTGAGGCGGACGCCGCCCGCGCGCTGGTCCAGTCGGTCGATATCGCCAACTACACGCCCAAGATGTTTCAGGTGGCGATGCAGGCGATGCTCGCCACTGCCGATCCGGGTGGCATGTGCCCGATGGTCAGGCCTGCGCTGGACGCCGCGCCCGACCGCAACTGGCGGCTGGCCGAGGCGATTTGCGCCGGGCTGGACGGCGATCCCAGCAAGGCAGGACCGCTGATCGACGCCAGCCGCCGCCGGATGGGCAATGCGGTCGATGTGCTGCTTGCCGAAAAGCTGGTGGGCATGGGCGTTTCGGGCCGCCGCGCGGTGACGATCGAATGGGATCCGGTCGACCGCATCAGCGCGTGGCGCTGGGGTCTGGCGGTGGCGTCCGCAACCGATATTCCCGAGCGTCTCTACGGCACCGCCGGGCCGCAATTGCGCTACTGGCGCGCGACCGCGCCAATGCTGGGCCTGCGCGATCGCGCTGCCGCAGCCGAAGCTGCGGCGAGCCAGGGCATCTTTTCCAGTCAGGCGCTGACCGACCTCTATGGTGAGATCGAGGCGCAGGAAGATCCGTCGATCGCCGAAGTCGCGGTTGCCCGCGACCTGCGCGCCTCCTTCACCGCCGCCACCGCCGCCGACCGGGTCGAGCGGATGCGCCAGCTGTGGGACGAGGCACAGGGCCCGCGCGCCACCTATAGCCGGTTGATCCTCACCGCCCGCGCCGCCGCGCGCCTGACCCCATCGGCCGAACATAGCGCCGACGCCGATCGCCTGATCGCATCGATGCTCAGTGCCGGCCTCGACCGCGCCGCGCTGCGCTGGAAGCAGATTGCGCCGCGCGGCAGCGACGGCTGGGGCATGTTGCTCCTCGCCGAACCCGGCCGCGCGGTCGCGGTCGGCGATGTCGAGGCGTATCGGAACAGCGCCGACTCGACCAATGGCGCGATGCTGATCGCCGCGATGGCCGGGATGGGCCGCATCCCGACTGGCGATGGCGAGCGGCTGATGCGCGCTTCGGGGGTCGAATTCGGCGCCGCCAACGCCTGGACGCGTGCCATCGCGCAGGCGGCGGATGCGAACCAGCCGGGAACCGTGATCCTGCTCGCTGCGGTCGGCATGCAGAGCCGGGTATGGGAAGGCATCTCGCCCGAGGCGCTGTATCACATCACCCGCGCGCTCTCTCAGGTCGGGCTCGACGGCTATGCGCGGATGATCGCCGTCGAGGCGATTACCCGGCTTTGACGACGATCCGCCCGGGCGACGACCCGGCGCTGATCGAGCGCTTTCTCGAGATGCTGGCGGCTGAGGCGGGGGCTTCGGCCAACACCATCGCGGCCTATGGCACCGATTTGCGGCTGGCGTCGCAGGCGCTCGACGGCGGGCTCGCACTGGCCGACCGCGCGGCGATCGAGCGGCTGGCAGAGGAGTGGCGCGACCTCGCCCGCGCCACCGTCGCGCGCAAATCCGCCGCGCTGCGCCGCTTCTATGGCTTCCTCCTCGACGAAAAGCTCCGCGCCGACGATCCCGGCAGCGCGCTGCCCCGGCCCGGCACAGGGCGCGGCCTGCCCAAGACGCTATCCAACGCGGATGTCGAGGCGATCTTCGCGGCGATCCAGACTCGGATCGATCGCGTTCCCCCCGACCCGCACGACCTGCGCCTGCTCGCGCTGATCGAACTCCTCTATGGCTCGGGCCTGCGCGCGAGCGAACTGGTGTCGCTACCGCGCGGCGCGGTCCAGCCGGACAAGCCCTATCTGATCCTGCGCGGCAAGGGCGGGAAGGAGCGGCTGGTTCCGCTGTCCGATCGCGCGCGCGCGGCGGTGGCCGCGTGGCGCGAGCATGTCGATCCGGCGCGGCCCTGGCTGTTCCCCTCGGGCAAGGGGCATTTGAGCCGCATCCGCCTGTACCAGATGGTCCGCGAGATTGCGGGGCTGGCGGGCATCCCGCCCGACCGGATCAGCCCGCACGTTCTGCGCCACGCCTTCGCCACGCATCTCCTCGAGGGCGGGGCGGATCTGCGCGCATTGCAGACGATGCTGGGCCATGCCGACATCGCGACGACCGAAATCTACACCCATGTCGACAGCGCCCGGCTGGTCACCCTGGTCAACGAACGCCACCCGCTCGCCGATACGCCCCGCGTTGACGCGAAGCGCGACCGCGCATAGGTGCGCGCGATGGCCAGTTTTCTTGAATTCGAAAAGCCGATTGCGGAGCTTCAGGCCCGGATCGACGAATTGCGTGACGCGGCGGCGGGCGGCGAGGTGGATATCGAGTCCGAAGTCGCCAAGCTCCAGGCCAAGTCCGACCGCTTCCTCAAGGATGCCTATGCCAAGCTGACGCCGTGGCAAAAGACCCTCGTCGCGCGCCATCCGGAGCGGCCGCACTTCAAACATTATGTCGCGCGGTTGATCGAGGATTTCATGCCGCTCGGCGGCGACCGAGCGTTCGCCGACGATCAGGCGATTCAGGGCGGGCTTGGTCGCTTCCGCGGCCAGCGCGTCATGGTGATCGGCCATGAAAAGGGCGACGACACCACCAGCCGCCTGCGCCACAATTTCGGCATGGGCAAGCCGGAGGGCTATCGCAAGGCGATCCGCCTCGTCGAGCTGGCCGACAAGTTCGGGATTCCGGTCATTACCCTCGTCGACACCTCCGGCGCCTTCCCCGGCATGGAGGCGGAGGAGCGCGGTCAGGCCGAGGCCATCGCCCGCTCGACCGAAGCGTGCCTCAACCTTGGCGTGCCGATGGTCGCATCGATCCTGGGCGAGGGCGGTTCGGGTGGCGCGGTCGCGCTTGCCGCGGGCAACCGCGTTCTGATGATGGAGCATGCGGTTTATTCGGTGATCTCGCCCGAGGGGTGCGCGTCGATCCTGTGGCGCACCGCCGACAAGGCCGCCGACGCCGCCGAGGCGATGAAGGTGACCGCACAGCACCTCAAGGAACTCGGCGTGATCGACACGATCGTCGCCGAGCCGCTGGGCGGCGCGCATCGCGACCATGCCAAGGCGATCGATGCGCTGGGCGACGCGATCGAATCCGCACTCAAGGATCTGTCGGGCCAAAGCGCCACCGCGCTCCGCCAGGCCCGCCGCGCCAAGTTTCTGGCGATGGGCCGAGCCTGATCCGCTCTGTAGGTGCCAACGAAAACGGGGCGGGACCGATGGTCGCCGCCCCTTATTGTTGGGTCGCCGAGATTACGACGCTTTCATGTTCGACGAGACGTTGGTGAACGTCTTCTTGAGCTGATTGCCCAGGCCCTGCATCGCGGCGATCGCGGCCACGGCAATCAGCGCGGCGATCAGGCCATATTCGATTGCGGTCGCGGCGCGGGTGTCGCGCAGCGTCGCCAACAGGCGCTTAACCATAAATCCCCCTGCATCGAAAAAGGGGCGGTGAACCGCTGGCTCACCGCCCCCTGTTCAGTCGTTTCGAAACGAAGCGGTCTTACGACGCCTTCATGTTCGACGAAACGTTGGTGAAGGTGGTCTTGAGCTGGTTGCCCAGGCCCTGCATCGCGGCGATTGCAGCGACGGCGATCAGAGCGGCGATCAGGCCGTACTCGATTGCGGTGGCGCCCTTCTTGTTGCCAAAAATCTTGCGGATCGTGTTCATACCGGTCTCCATCCTGTTCGAAGCTTCAGTTTTCCCGGCTGCCCCCGGCGAAAACCGGTCTCAGCAAGCCCGAAACTAGGGGACGGAAGTTAATAAAGGCCTTAGACGCACGCCCGCATCGACGAAAATTCAGCCGGGGTTCTGGACCTTGTTGCTGACATTGTTCCACATGCCCGTGGTGCCGCCGGCCAGTTCGGTCAGTGCCCCGATCAGGACCAGGACGATGAGCGCGAGGATGAACCCATATTCGACCGCCGTCGCGCCGCGGTTGCAGCGTGACAGCCGGGTCAGCAATGGCTTGCGTTCACGCATCCTCGGCCTTTCATGTTGGCGCTACCGGGAAACTACGGAAACAAGATTAACGAAATGCTGAAATCGGATGCTGGGATTTCAAGAGGGCGTATCCTTACGGTGGTGGCGGCGGCCATGGTCGACGATCACGGACGCGTGCTCGTGCAGCAGCGGCCACCGGGCAAGCCGATGGCCGATCTGTGGGAATTTCCCGGCGGCAAGGTCGAGCCGGGCGAGCTGCCCGAGGCCGCGCTGTGCCGCGAGCTGCACGAGGAACTGGGCATCACGGTCGATCCCGCCGCGCTCATCCCCGCGACCTTCGCCAGCGAAGCGCTGGGCGACCGGCATTTGCTGCTGCTGCTCTACACGCTGCGCAAATGGGGCGGGGAACCCCAGGCGCGGCACGCGACCGCGCTGCAATGGGTTGACCCGCCCGCGTTGCGCACCCTCGCCATGCCGCCAGCGGATATCCCGCTGATCGGCATGCTCGAGGCGCTGCTTTAGGTCAGGCTCGGCGTCGGCGCATTGCGCGTGCGCCACAGCGAGTAGACCACGCCCGTCGTCAGGATCAGCGCGGTAATGCCCAGCGACACCACCGGCGGGATCTTGGCGAGCCCCAGCGCATCGGCAACGAAGATCTTCGACCCGATGAACACCAGCAGCACGGCAAGCGCGTACTTCAGATAATGGAACCGGTCGACCAGCGCCGACAGCGCGAAATACAGCGCGCGCAGGCCCAGGATCGCAAAGATGTTCGACGTGTAGACGATGAACGGGTCGGTGGTGATCGCAAAGATCGCCGGCACCGAATCGACTGCGAACACCAGGTCGGCGAACTCGATCATCACCAGCGCGAGGAACAACGGCGTCGCGTGCCGCACCATCGTTCCCGTCTTCGCATCCGGTTCCTGAACGAAGAAGGCCGATCCGCGTAGCCCGTCTGTCACGCGCATATGCCGTTTCAGCCAGCCGAGCAGCGGCGAGTTCGCCACGTCATAGGGCGTGTCGACCATCCGCCACATCTTGATTCCCGTGAAGATCAGGAAGGCGGCGAAGAGGTAAAGCACCCAGCCGAATTCGGACACGATCGTTGCGCCCAGTGCGATCATGATCGCGCGCAACACGATAACGCCCAGGATGCCCCAGAACAGCACCCGGTGCTGATACTGACGCGGGATCGCGAAATAGGTGAAGATCATCGCGATGACGAAGACATTGTCCATCGCCAGGCTTTTCTCGACGACGAAGCCGGTGACGTAGTTGATCGCCGCCGTCTCGCCGAGCTGCCACCAGACAAAGCCGCTGAACGCGAGGCCCAGAACGATATAGAAAGCGGAGAGCATCAGGCTCTCCTTGACCCCGATCTCGCGCGACTTGCGATGCAGGACGCCGAGGTCAAGCGCGAGCAGTGCGGCAACCAGCCCCATGAAGGCGAGCCACATCCACACCGGCTTGCCAAGCCAGAGCAACATCAGAAATTCCATGGTAGATCAGCCCCTGTTGGGTGAGGCGCTGCGCGCGCCATCATGGCGGCCCGACATCATGCGCATCGTGCGCATCAGAGGGGCCCGGGCCGCCGGTGGTGGTTCGGTTAGTTCCCGGTCACGAGCGTGCGCTTCCAGTGGCCGGCCAGACGGTCCTTGACCGCCAGCTTCAGCTTCTTGAGCCGCAGCAGCCGAAACCCGTCCGGATTGCGTCGCCGCGCTTCGCGGCGAATCTCCTCGTCCAGCTTCCGGTGGACGACGCTCAGACGGTACAACATGCCACTCATCATAATGCCTCCTGTCGATGTGAAATCGATCGGATGGCCGTCAGCGGGTGGATACGGTCAAACAAAGCCCAGCCTGCATCGGGGTCATCCGATGCGGTCCGACATCGCGATCAAGTGGATCGCCAGAGGGGCCCGGTCCGCGCGCTGTTTATGGCTATAACGCGCCATTTTGTCAAGATATCAGGGCTTGGGCCGCAACGCGTCGGCCAGCGACGCGCTGGCGGACCCACGCCGCGCGGGTTTGGGCTGGCTGGGATCGGGGGCCCAGCCGGTGACGAAGATCGCGTCGAACCGCTCGCTGGTCCGCCCCTCGCCATCGGCGCGTGTGGCAAAGGCTTGCGCGGCGCGCGCCACCGCGCTGCGGGTCAGCGGGGCGGGGTCGCGCAGCAGGCTGGTCGCGCCCATGCCGCGCAGGTCGCGCACCAGATCGAACAGGCTGGCATAGCGGACCTCCAGCGTCTCAACATCCGCCACCGGCAGCGCGAATCCGGCGCGGACCAGCAGGTCGCCCGCTGCGCGGACATCAACCTGCGGATGCACCCGCGCCGCCGGCCGGTCGCCCTCCGCCTCCAGCATCACGCTGCGCAAGGTTGCCAGCGTCGACCCACCCAGAAACGCGCCCATGAACAGCCCGTCCGGCCGCAGCGAGCGGCGGATAAGCGCCAGCGCGCCGGGCAGGTCGTTGACGCTGTCGAGCACCCCCGCCGAAACGACGAGGTCATAGGCACCCTCGGGCGAATGCGGCCGGTCCTCATCGGCCTGCACGCCGCCCGATACCGCTGCAAAACGCGCCCCGGCGTCGATCCGCGTGAGGTTCGCGCCGGGCGGCGGGACGAACGCGCCGTCGAAACTGCCCAAATCCAGCACATCCCGAAACTCGCGCCGCACCGCGTCCAGCCGCTCGGCAATCCCGTCGAGCATCCATGCGCGGATGAAGTCGAACCCGGCAAAGCCCGGTGCGGCGCGATCCCGGCGCAGGCGGCGGCGGGTGCGGTCGAAAATCTCGGGCGGGGTGGCGGCGGGGGTCACGGCGCGGCTTGTGCCGCGTCGCGCGCCGCGCGACAAGCGCTGCATGGGGCCACGTCAAATGTTGCTCGACCTGATCGGCCTGGCGCTGCCCCCGCGTTGCCCGGGCTGTGGCGATGTGGTCGATGCCGATCACCGCTTCTGCGCTGCCTGCTGGAGCGGGATGCGTCTGATTGCCCCGCCCTGGTGCGCGACCTGCAACCTGCCGTTCGAGCACGACCGTGGGCCGGATGCGCAGTGCGGCGAATGCCTGGCCGATGCCCCGGTGCATGACGGGGTGCGCGCCGCGGTCGCCTATGGCCCGGCGGCGCGCACGCTCGCGCTACGCCTCAAATATGGCGGGCGCACCGGGTTCGCCGTCACCGCAGGGCGGTTGATGGCGCGCCTCATGCCCGAAGATGCCGAGCTGCTGATCCCGGTGCCGCTGCATCGCTGGCGAATCTGGGGGAGGGGGTTCAATCAGGCGCTGTTGATCGCCCGCGCGCTCGGCACTGCATCGGGCGTGCCGGTCGCGCCCGACCTGCTCCGCCGAATCAAGGCAACCCCGGTGCTGCGCGGCCTCGGCCCGCGCGGGCGCGCCAAGGCGGTTGCGGGAGCCTTCGCGCTCGCTCCCGGAGCCAGGGAAGCCGTTCGTGGAAAGGCGATCATTCTGGTCGACGACGTCCACACCAGTGGCGCAACCACCACCGCCTGCGCCCGCCTCCTCAAGCGCGCCGCCGCGCGCAGCGTGACGATCCTGTGCTGGGCGCGGGTGATCGACGGTGAGGACGCGGATTGACAAGCGCGGTCGCGATCCACAACTCGGGACCATGGCCAAGATCGAAATCTACACCAAGGCATTTTGCGGTTACTGCCACCGCGCCAAGACGCTGCTCGATAGCAAGGGTGCGGACTATGAGGAATTCGACCTCACCATGGGAGGGCCCAAGCGGCAGGAGATGATTCAGCGCGCCAATGGCCGCACCACCGTGCCGCAGATCTTCATCGACGGCGCGCATATCGGCGGTTCCGACGACCTCATGGCGCTGGAGCGTGAGGGCAAGCTGGACGCTTTGCTCAACGCGTGACCCGCGCAGCGATCCTTCAAATGACCAGCGGCATCGATCCGCTGGCCAATGCCCGCACGCTCGTTAATGGCATCGCGTCAGCGGCGGGGGAGGGCGCGGCGATGCTGTTCACCCCCGAAATGTCGGGCCTGCTCGATCGCGATCGTGCGCGCGGCGCGGCGTCGATCGTGGCGCAAGATGACGATCCGGTCCTCGCCGCCGTGCGAGACGCTGCCGCGCGCCACGGCATCTGGGTTCAGCTCGGCTCGCTCGCCCTGCGCGGCGATGACGGCCGCTTCGTCAATCGCGGCTTCGTGATCGACGCGGACGGCGCGATCCGCGCCTCCTATGACAAGCTCCATCTGTTTGACGTCGATCTGCCCACCGGCGAGCGCTGGCGCGAATCCGACGCCTATGCCCCCGGCGACCGCGCGGTGGTGGTGGACACGCCGCTCGGCCCGCTCGGACTGTCGATCTGTTACGACATCCGCTTCCCCGATCTCTACCGCGCGCTGACCGATGCCGGCGCGACGCTGCTCGCCGTCCCCGCGGCTTTCACCCGACCCACCGGCGCGGCGCATTGGCACACGCTCCTGCGCGCCCGCGCGATCGAGGCCGGCGTGCACGTCATCGCCGCCGCGCAGACCGGCACGCACGCCGACGGCCGCAGCACCTATGGCCACAGCCTCGCGATCGACCCCTGGGGCGAAATCCTGCTCGATATGGGCGAACCAGCCGGCCTCGGCTTCGTGGAAATCGACCCCGCGCGCGTCACCGAAGTGCGAAGCCGCGTCCCCGCCATCGCGCATCGCCGCCCGATCCCACCGGTCACCCGCGCATGATCGTGTTCGACCTCAAATGCACCCACGCCCATGTGTTCGAGGCATGGTTCGGCTCGAGCGCCGATTATGAGGACCAGCGCGCGCGCGGCCTGCTCACCTGCCCGATCTGCGGCGACGCCGACATCGCCAAGGCGGTGATGGCCCCCAACATCCCCGCCAAGGGCAACCGCGCGCCCGCCACGCCCGCAGCGGCGATCCCCGACCCCAAAGCGTTGATGGCCGCACTCGCACAGGCTCAGGCCAAAATGCTCGAAGGCTCGCAATGGGTCGGCATGTCCTTCGCCGACAAGGCGCGCGCGATGCATGCGGGCGAGGAAGCCGCCGCCCCGATCCACGGCCAGACCAGCCTGGCCGAAGCCAAGGCGCTGATCGAAGATGGCGTCCCCGTCGCGCCCCTGCCGCTCCCGGTCATCCCGCCGGAGCAGTGCAATTGACCGCGTGGCCCTCTGCTCTTAACCAGCCCGCAGTGTCCCGGTAGCTCAGCAGGATAGAGCAACAGTTTCCTAAACTGCAGGTCGGAGGTTCGAATCCTCTCCGGGACACCATTTCAAAGGTCGATATAGCCGCGTCGCGCCGCGATGATCACCGCCTGGGTCCGGTCGTTCACGTCGAGCTTGGCGAAGATGTTCTTGAGATGCGCCTTGACCGTGTCGGTCGACACCTGCAGCCGCCATGCGACTTGTTTGTTGGGATGGCCCTCGGCGACTAGCTTCAGGATCGCGACTTCGCGGTCGGTCAGGCGTTCGTCGAGCGCGTGCGCGGCGATTTCCTGCGCGATCTCGGCGCTGATCGGACGGCGGCCGGCATGCACCGCGCGGATCGCGTCGATCAATTCGCGGCGGATGCAGCTTTTGAGCAAATAGCCATTCGCCCCGGCCTTGAGCGCGCGCAGCGCCTGGCTGTCGCCGGGATAGGTGGTGAGCACCAGGATCGGCGCGCGCGGCGCGCGGGCGCGGATGCCCTCGATTGCCGCGAACCCGCTGGCACCTGGCATCTGCAGGTCCATCAGCGTGACGTCGGGGTTTAGTTCGGAAAAGCGCGCAATTGCCTCCAAGCCGTCGCTGGCCTCGCCGACCACCGTCATGTCCGCCTGCCGCTCGATCACCGCGACGATCCCCTCGCGCAGCATCGGATGGTCATCGACAACGAGCACCCGGATGGAGCCAGCCTCACTCATCGTCACCTCCACGCGCATAGGCGATCGATGCCGGGACGATCAGCATGACATCGGTGCCGCCGCCCGGGGCGGGCGTGATGCTCAACTCGCCGCCGATCCGGTGGGCGCGTTCGCGCATCGAGGGGAGGCCGAAATGCCCCTCGCGCTGCCCGCTTTGCAGGATCTGCGGCGGGATCCCCACGCCATCGTCGCGAAAGCGGACGCACAGCGCATGCGCACGCCATGCAACCAGGATCGACACCGTCCGCGCCCCGGCGTGCCTGCGGATGTTGAACAGCGCCTCGCCCGCCACATTGGCGACCTCCTCGAAGACAAGGGGGTCGAGGTAACGGGGTTGGCCCTCGCTCTCGACACGGATCGCCAGGTCGGGCGGAAAGCCCTGCTTGCTCACAATATCCAGCAGCCGCTGGTCGAGCGCATCGGAATCGCCGGTCGGCTTGCGCAAGTCGCGCACCCGGTCGCGCGCTTCCTCCAGCACCTCTTCCGCGCGGTCGAGTGCGTCCTCGATCGCACGACGCGGTGCGCCGCGTTTGGGCAGTTCTTCGGCCACCAGATGCAGCCGGAGGATCAACGCCTGTACCGACTGAAGCAGCGTATCGTGCAGTTCGCGCGCGATACGTTCGCGCTCGCGCATCCGCTCGGCCATCTGCGCGCGGATGCCGCGGGCAAGCGCCCGCAGCCGCAGGCGGAACAGCAATGTCGCCAACGCACCCGCTGCAATCAGACAGATCAGCGCGAACAGTGGGGTTTGGATGAACGTAGGCGGGATGGTCAGCGTGACGCTGGTCGGGACCGGATTCCAAACGCCGTCATTGTTCGCCGCCATCACCTCGAACCGGTACCGGCCGGGGCCGAGATTGGTGTAGAATGCCTGACGCCGCTCGCCCGGATCGATCCAGTCGCCATCCACCCCTGTCAGCCGCATGCGAAACCGCACCCGCCCCGGCTCGGCCAGGCTGAGGCCGCTATAATCGATCGCCAACCGGCTGGTCCCGGCTGGCAACGTCAGCGTCACCGGATCGACATGACGCACGCCATTGGCCGTCACCGCGCGGATCGCGACCAGCGGTGGGGTGGTGTTGCGGCCCAGCTTGGTCGGGTCGATCCGGATGACCCCCTGGCGCGTCAGCACCCACAGCCGACCGTCTCCGCCCTGCGTGAGCTGCAACCCGTCCGAGCCTTGCGTGCGGCTGGCAAAGCCATCCTGCTCGTCGAACAGCGCATGGGCGATCGGCGTGCGCGGCGCGCGGAAGGCGCGGTCGAGTTCGGCGGTGCGCATCCGGATCACGCCGCGATTGTTGACCATCCAGGTCATTCCGCCCGACGTCTGGACGATGCCGCGCACGCCGCGCAGCCATGGATGCTGCTCGATCGACAGCCGGTCGAACCCGCGCCTGTTCCACCGCGCAAGGCCGGTGCCGCCGCCGATGATCAGCCCGCCGACGCTGTCATAGACGACCGTCAGGCCGGCGACCCCGATCTGCGCATTGGACCATAGGCGCGTCCGTCCTTCCTCGACCCGCATCACCGCGCGGCGATCGAGGATGATGACCGCGCGCCCCTGTCGGTCGATCACGATATCCTGCGGGCGACGGCGCTCCGGCCCGGGGACGGGAACGTCCCGCCAGCCGGTTGCGCTGGCGATCCCGACACCCCGCCCGAACCGCGCCACCCACAGCTGCCCGCGCCCATCGACCCCGCATCCGAATACTTCGCCGGCGGGCAGCGCGCGCGTGTCGACCGTCCGCCCCTCGCGCATGCGAACCATGCGCCCCGGGCGATCGACCCACAGCCCGCCGCCGGGATCGGCGCACAGCGCCCGTGCGCCGGAAACGTCGCCCGCGACGGCGACCGGCTCCGCCTCTCGGTCGACGCGATACAGCCGGTCGCGGGCGATGAACCAGGTTATGCCCGCCACATCGGTTGCGGTCAGATAGCCGGTCGGGGAACTGCGTGGCGGGCTGGCAAGCGCGACCAGATTGGCCGGACGGAACTGGTCCAGCCCCGCCTCGGTGGCGACCCAGATGCTGCCTTCCCGGTCGCGCAGCACCGCCATCGCCTGATTGGAACTCAGCCCGTGATCGGTGCGAAAAGCCGGGGGCTGCGCCAACGGCCCGGTGGCGGGCGTTGCGATTCGAAAAACCCCACCGGTATAGGTTGTCCCCCACAGCGCGCCGCCCGGTTCGGCGAGCAGCGATGTGTAGCGGATATCGGCCACCGGGGGATACACGCGCGGGTCGGCGGCGCGCGTTGCTCCGGCCGGATAATCGGGCAGCATCCGCGTTCCCGCCTGATCGGCCAGCCAGATGCGCCCGCGCGCATCCTGCGCCATGCTCGCGCCCGCCGCGATGCGCAGCGGAGTCGCCTCGAACCGCGTCGAACCCGGACGCAGGAACAGCAGCCGCGACTGCATGGCCAACCACACCACGCCGTCCCGCGCGACCATCAGGCTTGCGACATGTTCGTTGTCGGGCACACTGCGCCGCGCGTCGATCAATTCCCAGCGGCCATTGGCAAAGCGCTTGAGCGCGCGCCGCCCGCGCCCGCCGACGACCCAGATCGCGCCATCCTGTCCCTCATGGATGCCGGTCACCTCGCCGGGCGGGTCGGGCATGTGCATCCGCACCAGCCGCCCGTCGCGCATCGCCTCGACGCCCGCGCCGCCGGCATAGCCGACCCATAGCTGCCCGCGTCGCGTGACCGTGACCGCGCTGACCGGAATCGCGCCGGGCGGATGGCCGGGGGCCACCGGCACAGCCTCGAAGCTGACGCCATCGAAACGGAACAGCCCCTCATAGGTGCCGAGCCACAGAAATCCGTCCGGCGTCTGCGCCAGCGACTGGACGAAGTCGGGGACGCCGTCGTCGCTGGTCCAGGCGCGGTGGATGAAGCCGTCAAAGCCTGCGGGCGCATCGCGCGCGGCCAGCAACATGGGACAGGCCAGGGCCAAGAGCAGCGCTAACAGCCGATGCCACGCTTGCACGCCCAATCCAATCCCACGCCCCGTGATCGCCAACCCTATCAGCTTGTCGCCCCGCGCGCGACCTACCCAAATGGGTGGCGCTGCATACCTGTGGGGGGATGGTCGTGCGCAGGCGTAACCGGGATGATCGCGCGGCAATCCGCAGCAGGAGCCTGTCATGCCCCCGACCTTCAGCGCGTCTATCGATCTCACCCGGCGCGATCTGCTGACCGCCGCCGCGCTGCTGACCGGTGCGTCCGCGTTGTCAGCCGGCGCGTTACCGGCGCTTGCCGCATCCACCGCAGGAGACCGACGCATGGGTATCATCACCACCAAGGACGGCACCGAAATCTTCTACAAGGACTGGGGGCCGAAGGACGCGCAGCCGATCGTCTTCCACCATGGCTGGCCGCTCTCGGCGGACGACTGGGACAGCCAGATGATGTACTTCCTGCTTAAGGGCTATCGCGTCATCGCGCATGACCGCCGCGGCCATGGCCGATCGACCCAGACCGATACGGGCAACGAGATGGACACCTATGCCGCCGATGTCGCGGCGCTGACCGACCATCTCGACCTCAAGGGCGCAGTGCATATTGGCCATTCGACCGGCGGCGGTGAAGTCGCCCGCTATGTCGCCCGCGCCAAGCCGGGCCGCGTGGCCAAGGCGGTGCTGATCGGCGCGGTGCCGCCGATCATGCTCAAGACTGCCGCCTATCCCGGCGGGCTGCCGATCGAAGTGTTCGACGGCTTCCGTGCCGCATTGCTCGCCAACCGTGCGCAATTCTTCCTCGATGTTCCGACCGGCCCGTTCTTCGGCTTCAACCGGCCGGGCGCAAAGGTCGATCAGGGCGTGATCTGGAACTGGTGGCGTCAGGGCATGGCTGGCGGCACCAAGGCGCATTACGACTGCATCAAGGCGTTCAGCGAGACCGACTTCACCGAAGACCTGAAGGCGATCACCGTGCCGACGCTGGTGATGCATGGCGAGGACGACCAGATCGTCCCGATCGCCGCCTCGGCGCTGCTGTCGGTCAAGCTGCTGAAGCACGGCACGCTCAAGACCTATCCCGGCCTGCCGCACGGCATGTGCACCACCCATGCCGATGTCGTGAATCCCGACCTGCTCGCCTTCATCAAGGGCTGATTGCGCGCACAAGAATGGGCCGGGCCACCCATCGGTGGTCCGGCCCCTTTTGCGTCTGGCGCGCTTCAGTTCTTGTCGAAGCTCAGCCGCCCCGCGCCGAACGCCACGACCTGCAACAGGCCGCCGGCAATGGCGAGGTTCTTGAAGAAGTGGATGAATTCGTTCTGGTCACCCAGCGAGTTGTGGAAGAAAATCGCAGCAGCCACGGTGAACAGCGCGAGTGCGGCGGCGACGATGCGGGTGCGGTAGCCAACGACCAGCAACAGCCCGCCGACGATCTCGACCAGCAACGCGATGGCATAACCGACCTCCGGCAGCGGCAGCCCTGCTGACGCGATATAGCCGATCGTCCCTGCCGGCGCGGTAAGCTTCGACACCCCGCTCAACAGAAAGATCGCGGCGATTGCGATACGGGCAAACAGCGGCAGCACGCCATTGGCGGCGGGCGAAACACGGGTGGTGTTCATGTCATAGTCTCCTGTTCAAAATGCGAAAGAAGGGGTTGGCCGCCGGGCAAGCGATGGCCCGGCGGCCGGGGGTGCTCAGGCCGCGTCGACCAGCACGATTTCGCTGTCCTCGATCGCGGTGACGCGCAGCGTTTCGAGCTCGCTGATCGCCACGCCGTCACGGGCATTGACGCGGAGGCCGTCGATCTCGACCGCACCGGTGGCGGGGACGAGATAGGCCTTGCGCGCGGCGGTGAGCGGGTATTCCGCACTCTCGCCCGCCTTCAGCGTCGCCGCGACGACCCGCGCATCGGTGCGGATCGGCAGCGCGTCGCCGTCGCCGTCATATCCGCTCGCCAGCGTGACGAACTGCCCGGCCCGCTCACCCTTGGGAAAGGGCCGCGCGCCCCAGCTCGGCTTCTCGCCATTGCGGGTGGGGATGATCCAGATCTGGAAGATCTGGGTGACCTCCTCCTCCATGTTATACTCGCTGTGCGTGATGCCGGTGCCGGCGCTCATCACCTGCACGTCGCCCGCTTCGGTGCGGCCCTTGTTGCCCAGATTGTCCTGGTGGGTGATCGCGCCTTTGCGGACATAGGTGATGATTTCCATGTCGCGATGCGGATGCGGCGGGAAGCCGGTCTTGGGCTGGATCGTGTCGTCGTTCCAGACGCGCAGATTGCCCCAATGGACGCGGTTCTCGTCATAATAGCCGGCGAACGAGAAATGATGCTTGGCATCGAGCCAGCCATGATTGTCGCCGCCAAGGCTGTCGAAAGGACGAAGTTCGATCATTGGTCTTCTCCAGGCCGCCGCGCGATTGGTTCGCGGTGGCTACGAAGGCGGAAATAGGCCTTGCCGCTGGCGGTGAAGAGTGGAATAAAATTCACATATTCGTTCGAGAAAGTTGAATGGTTCAGCCTGGCACCCCGACCTATGACCAGCTGCGTATCTTCCTCGCCGTTGCCGATACCGGCAGCTTCGGCGGGGCGGGGCGGCGTCTCAACAGGGCGGTGTCGGTCATCAGCTACGCCATCGCCAATCTCGAGGCGCAGCTCGGCGTCACCCTGTTCGAGCGGGAGGGCGCGCGGAAACCGACGCTGACCGTCGCCGGACAGGCGGTACTAGCGGAGGCGCGCGGGATTGCCGAGGGGATGGACGGCCTCCGCGCCAAGGTGCGCGGATTGCTGGAGGGGCTGGAGGCCGAGGTCAGCCTGGCGGTCGACGTGATGATGCCCGCCGCGACGCTCGGCACCGTGCTGCGCGACTTCCGCACTGCCTTTCCCACCGTCGCGCTGCGGCTGCATGTCGAGGCGCTCGGCGCGGTGACGGCGCTGGTGCTTGAGGGCAAGGCGGGCGTCGGGATCAGCGGCCCGCTCGCTACCGACGCCGATGGCATCGAACTGGTCGCGGCGGGATCGGTCGAGATGATTCCCGTCGCCGCGCCCGACCACCCGCTGGCACAGCTTCATCCGGTCCCGCCGGGGGCAGGGCGGGCGCATATCCAGCTGGTGCTGACCGACCGCTCGCCGCTGACGGCCGGCCGCGATTTTGCCGTGCAGAGCCCGCGCACCTGGCGGCTCGCCGACCTCAGCGCGAAGCACCAGCTGCTGCGCCAGGGCATCGGCTGGGGCAATATGCCGCTGCCGATGGTCGAACCAGATCTGATCGACGGCAGCCTCGTCCGCCTCGCCATGCCCGAAGCACCCGGCGGCGCCTACCGCTTCTGCGCCATCTATCGCCGCGACACGCCCCCCGGCCCCGCGGCAGCGTGGCTGCTCGACCGCTTCGTGGAGGCGGGCGGCGAGGCATCTCCGGGACTTGGCGACATCTGACGTTACAGCGTCAGCGTTGCCTCGACCGCTACGAGCTTTTGTGTAGGCCCACCCAGCGCCGGCCCCGGCCGGAAGCGCGCGATCGCCCCCGTCAGCGACAGGCCCGGTCGCGCGCGCCACTCGGCACCCACCTCGACCTGCGTTCCGATCAGCCGCGCGGACCCGCCCGGCCCGGTCAGGGGCAGGCCCGCCAGATCATAAACGCCATCGCCCCGCCGATGCCGCCAATAGGCGATCGCGGCGGCCGAAACGGTCAGACGCTCGTCAAGCGCAAGTTCGATCCCCGGATGCAGATTGATCATGTTGCGCGGCCCGATCGGCGACAATTCGCCGAAATATTGCGCTTTGGGATAGAGCGGGTCGAAGGTTCCGGCGGTGACATCGTCCGGCGACCGATCGCCGCTGGCGATCGCGGCGCGCAGCCGCAGCGTCAGCGGATCCAGCACCAGCGCGGTCTCACTCGCCAGCGACCATGCGCGAATACGCCGCCCCTCGACCTCACCGCGCTGGCGCATCGCCTCCCAGTTCCAGCGCCACGCCCCCTGCGCGCCATATACCCGCACGCCCAGCGACGCGCGCGCGCCGATCGCCGCGCGCCGGTCGTCGAGCCAGTAGAGATCGACCGACACCGGCCGCCCCGACCATTGCGCCTGGACGCCGTTCAGCCAGCGCGACGGGTCAGCGCGATCGTCGAAATCGCCGCGCCCCACCCGCACCGGGCGCAGCGCCATTGCCAACAGGTTCAGTCGCCCGCGCGACACGGTCAGCATCGCACCCTCGAACGCGCGCGGGACATTTGCGCCATAGCGCCGCCCGACCAGCCGCTCCGACCCGAGTGCGATCAGCGTCCGCCCGGCTCGCAGCGTCACATCGGCGCCGCCGGTGGTCAACGTCAGCGCGGCATGGCCCTGCAACAGGTCGATGCCGGTCGTATCGGTGGGCCCAGGCTCCGGTGCCCCAGCGGCGGCGGTCGCGATCCCCTGCACGAACAGCCGCAACGGCCCAACCTCGACCTGCGCATGCGGAAGCACACGCAGCCAGCGGTCGCTACCGGGCGCGTCGTCCTGCAGCTCCTCGACCCGCACCCGCGCCTCGATCCCGGCATCCAGCGTCAGTGCCTGCGCTGCGGCCGGACCAGGCAGCAGCGCAAGCGCGAGCAGGGCGCCGCGCGTCATCCCGGCGCGATCCAGTGGCGCACCACCGGCGGCTGCGGGCCGAGGTGAAACGCGCGCGCCGCGTCCTGATCGGTGCGGTCGGCATTGGTCACGCGTACATGCTGGCGCAGATGTTCGACCCAGCTCGGCACGGTGAAACTTTCGATCATCAGCCCGGGCATCGCGGCATCCTCGTACAGCCCCCAGCCGCTCGCGCCATCGCGTCGCCGCACGCGCTGCATGGGTGCCATCGCGCGCGCGAATGCGGCGACCTGGTCGGGGTCGATCCGATATTCGATCGTGACCAGCACCGGTCCGCGATCATGCGCGATCTCTCCCGCAACGACCGGCGTCCCCCAGTGCAGCGATGGCGCAAGGTCCAGCGCATCCTCACCCGACAGCGGGAATCGCCACGCTGCGATCAGTGCAACGACGAGGCCACCCGCCGCCGCGAACAGCGCGGCATCGGTCCCGGCCTGGAGTGCGATCGATCCCCACAGCGCCGCGCCCGCCGTCATCGATCCTTGAAAGACGAGCAGGTAGATCGCCAGTGCCCGCGCTTTCACCCATCCCGGCACCGCCAGCTGCGCCGCGCCGTTGAGCGCCGCCATCATCGCGATCCACGCCATCCCCGCCGCAACCAGCACCGGGATCGCCAGCGCCAGTCCCGGCGCCAGCGCCAGCGCAGCAGTCGCTCCGGCAAACAGCAATGCGGCAATGACCGTAAGCGCGTTGACCGGAACGCGCTTGCGCAACCATGGCAACAGCAAAGCGCCCGCGACTGCGCCACAGCCGAGCGCGGTCAGCAATACGCCATAGCCCAGCGCATCCAGCCTCAGCTCGCGCCGCGCCACCACCGGCAGCAGCGCCCACAGCGCACTCGCACACAGGAAGAAGGCAAGCGCCCGGATCAGCACGACCTGCAACGCGGGTGCCCGCACGGCAAAGCGCAGTCCCGCCGCCAGCGCTCCTCCAAAGTGCTCGGGCGGCAGATGATGGTCGCCCGGCGCGCGCCGCCAGCGCCACAGCACGATCAGTACGCCGGTCACCGACACCGCGTTGAGCGCGAACACCGCGCCCGAACCGGCGGCAGCGATGATCACCCCGCCCAGCGCCGGACCGATCGCCCGCGCAATGTTGATCCCGGTCGAATTGAGCGCGACCGCCTGCGTCAGCGCGGCGCGCGGGACCAACTCCGGCACGCTCGCCTGAAACGCCGGCGCACTCATCGCCGCACCACAGGCGAGCGCCACGGTAAAGCCCAGCAGCAACGCCGGTGAGGCCCACCCCGCCAGCGTCACCGCCGCCAGCGCTCCGGCCGCGCATAAGGTCCACAGCTGCGCCCCGATCAGCACCTTCCGCCGATCCACGATATCCGCCAGCGCGCCCGCAGGCAGCGCCAGCAGGAACAGCGGAAACGTCGTCGCCGCCTGCACCAGCGCCACCATCAGCGGGCTGGGCGACAGCGAGGTCATCAACCACGCCGCGCCGACATCGTGCATCCAGGTGCCGATATTCGACACGATCGTCGCCAGCCACAGCGCCCGGAACACCGGGCTCGAAAGCGGCGAACTCACCGGCGCGCGCTCAGACTCGCCGCGAGCATCAGCCCGCCGATGATCGCGACATGCTCGACAAAGATGTTGCGGTGGAGCGCCCACAGCATCGGATCGGCAAAGCTCCAGAAGGGGTGCGCCAGCAAGGTCGCGGCCAGCGTGAACAGCGCCAGTACCCCCGCCGCGATCGCACTGCACCGCCCGACCAGCACCGCGATCCCGCCAGCCAGCTGCACCGCGATCACGAATCCCGCGAACAGCCCCGCCGGAGTCAGCCCGAACTGCTGCATCTCCGCCGTCGCGCCGGTCGGATCAACCAGCTTGGCGATTCCGCTCGTCAGGAACGGCGCAACCAGCGCCAGCCGCGCACTGGCCAGAAACCAGCGGCTCCCGGTGACGCGTTCGATCAGATCCTTGGCCACGCTCAAATCGCCCAGCAACCGCAACCGAACACGCCCCAGAAGCTGCGCGCATCGGCCACCGGTACGTCCGCCCCCAGCGCCGCAGCATGGTCATGCCCATGCACTGCGCATCCGCTGGCACAGCCGCACGCATCTGCGAGCTTCGCGTTGGTCGCGGGCGCCTGATGATAGCCGCCGAAGGTCGCGACCGGCGACCAGTCGGGCATGGGGCGCGGCAGGTCCGGGGCGAGCGGCGCGAAATCGCCGTCGCCATGCACCACCCGCCCGCCGAGCAGGGTCAGCACCGATCGCAGGCGGGCGATATTGCTCTCCGCCACGCCGAAATAATCGTCGCTCAGCACCGCCAGATCGGCGAGCTGCCCCGCCTTGATCTGCCCCTTTTTGCCGACTTCGTTGGAGAACCAGGTGTTGGCTTCGGTCCACAGCCGCAGCGCGCCCTCACGGTCCAGCCGGTTCGCGACCGGGTACAGCGCCGTTCCGCCCACCGTCCGCCCCGTCACCAGCCAGGCGAGCGACACCCACGGGTTGTAGCTCGCCACCCGCGTCGCATCGGTCCCCGCGCCGACCGGCACCCCGCTGCGCAGCATCGCCGCGACCGGCGGGGTCCGCTCCGCCGCACGCGCACCATAGCGATTAACGAATTCCTCGCCCTGATAGGCCATGCGATGCTGCACCGCGATCCCGCCGCCCAGCGCAGCAATCCGGTCGATGCTGCGCTGGCTGATCGTCTCGCAATGGTCGAAAAACCAGTTGAGGCCGTTCAGCGGGATGTCGCGATTGACCTTCTCGAACACGTCGAGCGCGCGGGTAATCGTCTCGTCATAGGTCGCGTGCAGCCGCCACGGCCAGCGCCGCTCGGCAAGCAGGCGGATGACTGGCTCCAGATCCGCCTCCATATTCGGCGGCATTTCGGGCCGCGCGACGCGGAAATCCTCGAAATCTGCCGCCGAATAAACCAGCATCTCGCCCGCGCCATTGTGGCGATAGGTGTCGTCGCCATCGCCGGGCTTCACCTGCGTCGACCAGTTGGCGAAGTCTTTCAACTCCTCCTTCGGCTTTTGCGTGAAGAGGTTGTAGGCGATGCGCAGCGTCAACTGCCCCTCGCGGTGCAGCTCCTCGATGATCGCATAATCGTCCGGGTAATTCTGGAACCCGCCGCCCGCATCGATCACGCTGGTGACACCGAGACCATTGAGCTCGCGCATGAAATGCCGCGTCGAATTCTTCTGATAGTCCGGCGGCAGCTTCGGTCCCTTGGCGAGCGTCGCATAGAGGATCGCGGCATTGGGGTTGGCGAGCAGCAGCCCGGTCGGATTGCCCTTGGCATCGCGCACGATCACCCCGCCCGGCGGGTCGGGCGTGTCCTTGCCATAGCCCACTGCGCGCAGCGCCGCCGCGTTGAGCAGCGCGCGATCATAGAGGTGCAGGATGAACACCGGCGTATCCGGCGCGACCGCGTTGATCTCATCCAGCGTCGGCAGGCGCTTTTCGGCGAACTGATGCTCGGTAAAGCCCCCGACAACGCGCACCCATTGCGGGCTGGGCGTGCGCGCAACCTGTCGCCGCAGCATGTCCATCGCATCGGCCAGCGTCGGGACGCCGTCCCAACGCAGCTCCATGTTATAGTTGAGGCCTCCCCGGATGACATGAATATGGCTGTCGATCAGGCCGGGGATCACCCGCCGCCCGCCCGCGTCGATTATCGCTGCATCGGGACCGACTGCAGCACGCACCTCGGCCTCGCTGCCGACCTTCAGGAACTTGCCATCGCGGATCGCCACTGCCTGCGCGACCGGATTGGCGCGGTCGAGCGTGGTCAACTTGGCATTGACGATGACGAGGTCGTTCATGGATTTGCTCCGGGCAAAGGGGGTGGCGGCGACCAGTGCGCTCGCCGCCGCGCCGGTGATCGCCTCACGGCGGCGGGGCATCATGCGTTCGCCCCGCCATCGTCGCGGGGCGGCGGGGCGGCATGCGGCCCCAGCACCTCACGCGCGCAATCGGTACGCAGCCAGGCGACCACCGGTTCACGCTGCACGATCTTGCGCGCCAGCGGCACGACCTGCTCGCCCAGCAACATGCCGAGCAGCCCCAGCAACGCGATGGCCGGCGGGGCGGGGGAGCGCACGCCGAGCGTCGAATAGATCACGCCAACCAGCGCGCCGACCGCGAGCGAGAGGAGATAGGGCTTCATGCGCGTCATCCTGAACGGGGGGCGCAGGCCGGGCTTGGGGGGCTTGGGGGAGCGCCCGGCCTGCGTCTGGGACAGACGGCTGGTCAGTGGCCGCCTTCCTTCGCGCCGAACATCGCGCCGGCGTAGATGATACCCAGGCCATAGGCGCCGCCCAGCTTCGCGGCGATCCCGGTGGTCAGCGCATAGGTCTCACCGCGCGCCCAGTCGCGCTGCAGCTCGAGCAGATATTGCAGCGACGTCATCGGTACCGCGCCCGCCTGAACCATCCGGTCCATCGCGCGGTCATGCGCCTCGGCCGACACGTCGCCGCACGCGTCGGCGATGACGTAAACCGTATAACCCTGTTCCAACGCCGACAGCGCCGGGCCGACGATGCACACGCTGGTCCACAGCCCGCCCAGCACGATGCGCGGCTTACCGATCGCATTGACGCGGTCGACGACATTCTGGTCCTCCCAGCAGTTCATCGTCGTGCGATCGATCACCTGCGCATCGGGAAAGGCGGAGCTGACCTCATCGAACACCGGGCCGGAAAAGCTCTTTTCGGCGACGGTCGTCACGATGGTCGATACGCCGAACCCGGCGCCGGCCTGCGCCACCAGCGCGGCATTGGTGCGCAGCGCGACGGTGTCGATCGATTTGGTGGCGAACGCCATCTGCGACTGGTGGTCGATCAGGATCAGCGTGTGATCGCCGGGCGTCAGCAGCGTGCTGGCCGGTGCGGCGGTGGCGGTGATGGTCATGCCTTTGGCTCCTCGCTTCGTGCCGGGTCCCACCGGCCGGATTACGAGGATGAGATTAGGCAGCGTCGGATCGCCGCACATCGACCGCTTGGGTCGCGCGGCCTACCCGAACGGGTAGGTGCGCGACGCCGAGACGTTCAGCGGCAGGTGCTTCCCGGACCCGAATCGAGGTCGAGACACCGCCCGTCAATCTCCGACGGATCGACCTTCAACCCGATGACGCTCGCCAGCGTCGGCAGGATGTCGGCGGTCTCGACGCCATTGGGCTGGTTGAACGGCGTCACGCCCTTGCGCCAGAACAGGATCGGCACGCGCCGGTCATAGTCCCAGATGCTGCCATGCGTCGCGACCGCGCCGCCCGGCACCGGGATCGGCGTGACGCGCGGCTTGAGCGCGACATAGAAATCGCCCGACCGCCCGGGATAATAGGATGCCCGCACCCGCTGGATCAGCGTCCAGCTTTCCGGCGGCCCGCTCGGGCTGGGCGTCGCCATGATCTCTGCGCCGGTAAACACCGCCGCTACCTGCGGATGCGCGCGATACTGCGCCACCGCCTCTGCCAGCACCTTGGCGCGCAGCTTGGGGGCGAGCTTCGGGTCGATATAGATATCCCCGAAATTGCCACCCCACAGGACGCGCTGCTCACCCAGCTTGAGCGCCGCCGCGACCTTGTCGCTCATCGGCTTGGACGACAGCCCGGCCTGCGCGCGCGCGGCATCGGGGACGCCGTGCATGACATTGCGCTCGGGCAGGTCGTGGCCGCCATGATCCGCGGTCAGCACCACCTGATAATCCACCCCGCTGCGGTCGAGCATGTCAAAGAACGCGCCGAGCTGGCGGTCGAGATGGGTCAGCTGCAGGCACATTTCGGTGCCTTCGGTGCCGAATCCATGGCCGACATAGTCGGTCGCCGACGCGCCCACGATCAGCACGTCGGTTGCCTCGCCCCGGCCCAGCTTCATATCTTCGAAGAATGCCGTGGCGAGCGTCAGGACCGCGCCGTCGAACTCGGGTGAAGCGCGGAACGGGCGGACATCGCCGGCTGCGCGTTCGAACCGCCCGGTGCCGACCGTGCGGCTCCCCGCCGTCACGGCAACATCGCGCGGCTTGCAGTAATCGGGCAGCTCCAGCGCGGGCTGCCCCTTGTCGATCCGTTCAGCGATCATCGCATTTGCGCGCGCGACGACCGGCGCCTCGGCGGTGCCGGTATAGCTCACAAAGCCCTTGCCGCCCCACCACCAGATCTGATCGGTGGACTTGCCCCCCATCATCACCGCCGCGCGATCCTTGCCCGCGACCGACACCACGCGGGTCGCGGGGCTTGCCGCCTTCATCCGGTCGCCCAGCGTCGGCACCATCAGATGCACCGGCGCCACCGTGTATTTCTCCGACGTGCTGCCCGGAACGCGTTCGTCTTCGGCGCAATAGATCGTCGTGTCCTCGCGTCCGGTCTTGAGGTCGACCCAGTCATTGGCGACGATGCCGGTGCGCGCCGGGCGGCTGCCGGTTAGGATCGTCGAATGGCCGGGGCAGGTCTCGGTCGCGGCGTGGCTCTGATAGCCGGAAAACACCACGCCGCCCGCCAGCCGCGCCAGCCCGCCGGTGAAATAGGGGCGGTATTCCGCGAACAGATCGGTCGAAAACTGGTCGACTGAAATCGCCACGATCAGCTTGGGCGGCGTCGCCGGGGCAGGAGCGGGAGTAGCTTCCTGTGCCGCAACCGGAACGGTGACAAGCATGGCAGTGGCGAGCAATCGAGCGAGCATGAACCCTCCGGCATGGCAAAAATGGCCGCGCCCGCTATGTTCCCGCGACATCGGTACGGCAAGGGCTGGCAATGCGCAGATTCGGTTTCGCTTTGGTGACATTCCTGCTGGCGCTGTTCGCGCTGCCCGCCGCCGCCCAGCCTGCGGGCCAGAACAACCTCACCGTCGATCTGGTCGCCGAAAGCGACACCCCCGCGCCGGGCAGCGAGGTCACGATCGCCTTCGTCGCCAAACCCAATCCCGGCTGGCACGGCTATTGGAAGAACCCCGGCGACGCGGGCCTCGATACCCGCCTCGACTGGACGCTGCCCCAAGGCGTGACGGCGGGCGAGCTGCGCTATCCGGTGCCGACGCGGCTGATGATCGCCGGGATCATGAACTATATCTACAAGGGCAATTACACCCAGTTCGCGACGCTCAAGATCCCCGCCGGCCTCGCCCCCGGCACCGCGCTCCCGATCGCGGTGCGCGCAGACTACCTCATCTGCACCGACGAAATCTGTGTCCCCGAAACCGAAAATCTGACGCTGAACCTGACCGTCGGTGACGGCAGCATCACCCCCGAACGCCGCGCGCAGTTCGACCAGTGGCGCCGCCTGCTCCCCAAGCCGCTCGGCAGCGAAGCGACGTTCCAGGTCACCGACGGCACGCTGCGCATCGCCATCCCGTTCCCCGCTTCGGTCGATCTGTGGAAGGACGCCTATTTCTTCGCCCAGACCCCCGACGCCGTCACCTATTCCGCGCCGCAGAGCGTGACCCGCGACGGCGACACGCTGATCCTGTCGGTCAAGGCCGGGTCGAAAGTCCCCGAACGGCTCGACGGCATCCTCGCCACCGGTGAGCGCGATGGTTTCTCGCTGACCGCCGTTCCCGGCACCGTCGCCGCCGCACCCGCAGCGCCAGTCGGCATCGACTGGAGCGCCGCCCTGCTCGCGCTCGGCGGCGCGCTGCTCGGCGGGCTGATCCTCAACATCATGCCTTGCGTCTTTCCGATCCTCAGCCTCAAGGCGCTGAGCCTCGCCAAGAGCGGCACGAGCGAAGCCCATGCCCGCGCCGAAGGCCTCGCCTACACCGCAGGCGTCGTCCTCGTCGTCCTCGCGCTCGGCGGCCTCATGCTCGGCCTGCGCGCTGCAGGGGCGAGCGTCGGCTGGGCGTTCCAGCTCACCGACCCGCGCGTCATCCTGTTCCTCCTGCTCCTCGTGCTCGGCATCGCGCTCAACCTCGCGGGGCTGTTCGAACTGATGACGCCGAAATTCGCCGGTCGGCTCTCCAGCGGCGGCAGTGGCGGTGCCTTCTTGACCGGCGCGCTCGCCGCGTTCATCGCCACCCCCTGCACCGGCCCGTTCATGGGTGCAGCGCTCGGCGCCGCGCTCGTGCTGCCCTGGTATGTGGCGCTGCTGATCTTCCTCGGACTCGGCCTCGGCCTCGCGCTGCCGTTCCTGCTGCTTGGATTCGTCCCCGCACTGCGCCGCATGCTGCCCAAGCCCGGCGCGTGGATGGACAGTTTCCGCAAGATCCTCTCGATCCCGATGTTCCTCACCGCGATCGCGCTCGCCTGGGTGCTGGGCGGCCTTACCGGGGTCAACGGCATGGCGACCGGCCTGACCGTCGCGCTCGCGCTCGGCGTTGTGCTGTGGGCGCTCGGGCGGCGGCAGGCGCGCGGGGCTGGGAACGGCATCGCCTGGGTGATGAGCCTAGCGATCGTGATCGGCGGCATGTGGCTGGTCGGCACTATCGAAAAGCCCGCCGCTGCCGCAGCCAGTGTCTCCGGCGCGCAGCCCTTCAGCGAAGCCAGGCTCGCTGACCTGCGCGCCCAGAACAAACCCGTCTTCGCCTATTTCACCGCCGACTGGTGCGTGACCTGCAAGGTCAATGAAAAGGCCGCGATCGAGACCGATGCCGTCCGCGACGCCTTCGCCAAGGGCGGGGTCACCGTCCTTGTCGGCGACTGGACCGATGGCGACCCCGCGCTCGGCCGCTTCATCGAACGCCACAACCGCGCCGGTGTGCCGCTCTACCTCTGGTATCCGGCGGGTGCGACCGAGCCTCAGGTCTTGCCGCAGCTTCTCACCCAAGGCATGTTGACCGAGCTAACCGGGGGCAAATGAACCGCAGATCAAGGAGATGAGCCGATGCACCGACTGATCCCATTTGCCGCAGCGACACTCGCGGCCCTCGCAATCCCCGCCGCCGCCCAACAGACCAATGGGCAAAAGGCGACCGATTTCAAACTGACCGACGCCAGCGGCAAAACCGTCCAGCTCAGCGACTTCAAGGGCAAGACGGTGGTGCTGGAGTGGAACAACCCCGGCTGCCCGTTCGTGCAGCGCCATTACGAAGGCAACATGCAAAAGACCCAGGCCGCCGCGAAAGCCGGCGGCGTGGTGTGGCTGACGATCAACTCGGGCGCACCGGGCAAGCAGGGCTATATGCAGGGCACCGAGGCGACCAAGTGGGTCGCGGACAAGAAGGCGAGCCCGGCGCATTACCTGCTCGATCCCAAGGGCGTGGTCGGCAAGGGCTATGCCGCCAAGACCACCCCGCACATGTACATCATCGACGGCGCGGGCGTGCTGCGCTTTCAGGGCGGCATCGACGACAAGCCCGCCGCCCGCGTCGAGGAAATGGGCTCGGCCCGCAACCACGTCCTCGCCGCGCTGAACGAGCTCAAGGCCGGCAAGCCCGTCTCGGTCGCCCAGACCACGCCCTATGGCTGCTCGGTCAAATACGCCGAGTGAACAGGCTTTCCTTCCCTGTGATAGGGGGCAGGGAAGGAGAGAAGGCCGGGGGAAACCCCGGCCTTTTTATTTGGAGGTGGGGGGCACCAGAATAATCCTCCCCGGAACGGGGGAGTCGCAGACGGCGCACAGCGCCAGCGGGACCATCCGAAGGATGGTGGAGGGGGCCCGAGGCAAGGGCATCCGGTGCCTGGGGCCCCCTCCGTCAGCGCTACGCGCTGCCACCTCCCCGTGCCGGGGAGGATTTGAAACGCGGCCCTCCCGCACTTCACTTAGCCCCTCCCGCCTGCGGGAGGGGTTGGGGAGGGTCTTCTTCTTCTTCTTCTTAGACGCTCGCCTCAGCCACCAGAAGGCAAAAGAAGACCCTCACCCAACCCTTAGCGCGGGAGTGGTCCGCTGCCACAATACGGACAAGGACAGGCTTAACCCCCTCTTCGTCCATCTTCTGATTGGGCAGAAAGTGAAGGACTGTTCGGTTGAGCCGTTCTGCCTTACTCTGACTTTCGAACGCGATACTTTGCGCATTTACAGCAACGATGGGCCGTATGAGTGCGGCCAAATCTACGATGATGCGAATCGTTTAACAGTCTTCTGAGGTCTGCAAATGGTTCGTTTGCTGCCATTTATCGGAGAGCCGTTCGCCCTGCATTTTGTTGGATACAAGTTGGAAATTTCCTGATCTGTTCCACCCATGCCGCCGACCGTTCGCCCCAGCACTCCGCCTCGCCTGACACCCCAGTCGCGCCAAAGTCGCGCACCTGTCGCGTCGCCGTCGCCTAACAGTCGCGTCCCAGTCCCAAACCCGCCCTCTCCCAGTCGCCCCACCCCAAAACACCCCCATTTACGTCCGCTTTGTCCGCCCGCTCCACACCCCCTTGTGCAACGCAACAAAGCATTGCAGCATGGAACCGTAACAGGGTTCGGGACTTTGGAGGCCTGATGGGGGAAAGCCGCGCGTTCGACGAGATCTGGGGTCATGGTGGGCCGGCAAAGCCGCGACCGCAATTCAACGAACTCGCGCGCTGGATGGCTGAAACCCCGCACGCCGAACTCCACCGCCGCCAGCAATCGGCCGAAGCGACCTTTCGCCAGCTCGGCATCACCTTTGCCGTCTATGGCGATACCGATGCCAGCGAACGCATCATCCCGTTCGACATCGTTCCACGCATCTTCATGCATGACGAATGGCAGCGTCTGTCCGAAGGGCTGGTTCAGCGGGTCGAGGCGATCAACGCCTTCCTCCAGGACATTTACGGCGAGCGCCGCATCCTCAAGGAAGGGGTGCTGCCGCCTGAGCTGGTGCTGCTCAACCCGCAATTCCGCCCCGAAGTAGTCGGCATCCGGCCCCCGCACGATGTCTGGGCGCATATCTGTGGCATCGATCTGGTCCGCACCGGCCCCGACGAATTCTATGTGCTTGAGGATAATGCCCGCACCCCGTCGGGCGTGTCCTACATGCTCGAAAACCGCGAGGCGATGATCCGCCTCTGCCCCGAATTGTTCCGCAGCTTCCGCGTCGCCGCGGTCGACAGCTACAGCGACATGCTGCGCGAAACGATGCGATCGGTGGCGCCGGAACGCAGCGGCGCGAACCCGGTGTCGGTCGTGCTGACCCCCGGCCATTTCAACTCGGCCTACTACGAACACAGCTTCCTCGCCGACACGATGGGCGTGGAGCTGGTTGAGGCGGCGGACCTGCTGGTCGATGACGACATCGTCTATATGCAGACCATCGCCGGGCGCGTCCGCGTCGATGTGATCTATCGCCGCATCGACGATGATTTCCTCGACCCGCTCGTCTTCCGCCCGGATTCGATGCTCGGCGTTCCCGGCATCATGGCCGCCTACCGCGCCGGCAATGTCACGCTGATCAACGCCCCGGGCAATGGCATCGCCGATGACAAGGCGATCTACAGCTACATGCCGGAGATCGTGAAATTCTACTCCGGCGGTGAAGCCAAGCTGCCCAATGTCGAAACCTGGCGCTGCCGCGAGCCGGATGCGCTCAAATACACGCTCGACCATCTGGACCAGTTGGTGGTCAAGCTGGTCGATGGTTCCGGCGGCTATGGCATGCTGGTCGGCCCAACCGCGACCAAGGCAGAGATCGAGGCGTTCCGCGCCGCGCTGATCGCCGAACCGCATCGCTATATCGCGCAACCGACACTGGCGCTGTCGACGGTGCCGACCGTCACCGAAACCGGCCTCGCCCCGCGCCATGTCGATTTCCGCCCGTTCGTCCTCTCCGGCTCCGACGGCGTCCGCGTCGTCCCCGGCGGCCTGACCCGCGTCGCGCTAAAAGAAGGGTCGCTGGTCGTCAATTCCAGCCAGGGCGGCGGGACCAAGGACAGCTTCGTCCTGATGCCCGACGGGCCGGTGCAGGGGCAGGAACAGACACAGGTGGTCGGCTGATGCGCATGCTCTCTCGCACCGCGTCGTCGCTCTACTGGCTCGGCCGCTATGTCGAGCGCGCCGATTTCATCGCCCGGCTGGTCGAGGCGACCGTCCGCCTCGACGCCCTGTCGGCCCGCCCGGCGGGGGAGGCTGCCTGGGCCAGCGCGCTCAGCGTCACCTACACCGAAGAGGCCTATGCCGCCGCGCACCAGACGATCAGCCAGCAGCCGGTGGCGCATTTCCTGACGCTCGATATGAGCCACCCCGGATCGATCGTCCGCTGCCTGGAGCAAGCGCGCAACAATGCCCGCGCGGTCCGAACCTCGCTGACCCGCGAGGCATGGACCGCGATCAACCGGCTGTGGCTGCTGTTTGCGAAACGCGTCAGTCCCGGCGGGACGACGACGACGCTCTCGCTGATCGAAGGGGTCATGGCCGAAGCGCGCGGCTTTGAAGGCGCGATCCACCGCATGATGGACAATGAGGCGACGATGCTGATTCAGCTCGGCGCCGCGATCGAGCGTGCGGACAACACCGCGCGGCTGCTCGACGTGAAATACCATCTGCTGCTGCCCGAAGGGGAGAAGGTCGGCGGGCTGGTCGACCGTGACCAGTGGACGACGATCCTCCAGACCGTGTCGGCGGTCACCGCCTATCGCTGGCTCTACAGCGACGGCCTCCGCCCGGCCAATGTCATCGACCTGCTGATCACTCGCGCCGAACTCCCCCGCAGCCTCGCCGGATGCGTCGAGGAGGTGGTCGAGCAGCTCAACGCTCTCGCCAAGCGCACCGGACTTCAGGGGGAAGCCGACCGTATGGCCCGCGCCCGCATCGCCCGGATGCAAAAGACCCGCGCGCATGAAGTGATTGTCCGTGGCCTGCACGAATATCTGCAGGCCTTCATCCGCGAAAATGCGCTGCTCGACGCCGCCATTGCGCGCCAGTTCAGGTTTTTCTGATGCGCCTCGCGATCGACCACCAGACCCGCTACCGCTTTAGTGAGCCGCAACAGCGGCTGGTTCAGACTTTGCGCCTGACGCCCGGCGACACGCATGACCAGACCGTGGTAGACTGGCGCATCGACGTCGATTGCGACGTGCGGCTGCGCGATTCGATCGACGGCTTCGGGAACCGCGTGACGATGCTGTACGCCGAAGGGCCGATCGACCGAATCGAGCTTACCGTGGCGGGGCAGGTGCTGACCACCGAAGCCGATGGGCTGGTCCGCGGCAGCAACGAACTGCTCCCGCCGCCGATGTTCCGCCGCACCACCGCGCGCACGACCCCCGACGCGATGCTGGCTGAATGGGCGCGCGACACGGCGGGAAGCGGGGAGGTGCTTGCCCAGCTGCACCGCTGGAACGGCGCGCTCTGCCAGCGTTTCCCCGAAGCGGCTGACCGCCCCGATCGCGGCGCGACCGCCGTCGAAGCACTGGAGGGCGGCGATCCCGACTGCCGCGACCTCGCCCATATCTTTATCGCCGGAGTTTCGGCGCTGGGCCTGCCTGCCCGCTATGTCTCGGGTTACCGCAATTGCGGCGAGGGAACGTGTCCCCCGCATGGCTGGGCCGAGGCCTGGGTGGAGGGGCTGGGCTGGGTCGGCTTCGACCCCTCCGCCGGAATTAGCCCCGACGCCAACTATGTCCGCATGGCCACCGCGCTCGACTTCAACGGCGCCGCGCCAATTGTCGGCATCCGCCAGGGCGAGGGGGTTGAGGAATTGTCGGTGGAGCTTCAGGTCGAACGGATGAACGGCGACGCCTGATTTCAGGCGAAAGCGCGCAGCCGCATCGGTTGCGGCGCAGCTTCGGCAACGGTCGCATCGGCATCGTCCGGCATCCGCGACCAGCCATTCGGGCCGAGCACTTCCATCGGCCGATAGCGCGTCTTGTACGCCATCCGGTCGCTGCCCTTCACCCAATAGCCGAGGTAAACGTAGGGCAGCCCGGCGCTGCGGGCGCGGACGATATGGTCCATGATGATCAGATTGCCCAGTCCCTGCCGCTGGGGGTGGTCGGCGGCAAAGAAGCTGTAGATCATCGACAGCCCATCGGCCTGCTGATCGGTGATGCAGGCCCCGACCAGTTCGCCGCCCAGTTCCTCCGGCTCGCGATATTCGATGACATAGGTGCTGACCGGCGACTGTTCGACCATGTCGGCATAGTCGGTCTCATCCATCATCGTCATGCCCCCGCTGGGATGACGCGCGGCGAGATAGCGGCGCAGCAGCGCATATTGCTCCTCGGTCGCCCAGGGGCGGCACGCGGTGACGGACAGGTCCGAATGGCGACGGATCAGCTTGCGCTGCGTCGCATTGGGGCGGAACTCGTCATTGACCACGCGCACCGACAAGCAGGCGTTACACCCGACACAGCTCGGCCGATAGGCGACCGACTGGCTGCGACGGAACCCGATGCGGCCCAGCGCATCATTGAGCTCACCGGCATGCGGGCCGTTCAACTCGGTGAAAATCTTCCGCTCCTGCCGCCCGGGCAGGTACGGACACGCCGAAGGGCTGGTCACGAAAAACCGTGGAAAGCGCGTCAGTGCCGTCACCCGTTCGCCCCCTTGAAACCACGCAAATCGCGTCGGACGTGACCCTTATGAAGCGACGGAATCACGATGAAAAGCCGATTTACCATGAAAATGGGTTAACGCCGGTTCAGTGATTTTTCGGGATTGCGCAGCCAAGCGGCGCGCGCACCGCAGTTATACGGGAGTGGTGATTCGGTGTGGAGGGCAACGCGACTCGGTTCGCCGCACGCCCGATTCAGTTCATCGCGGGGCTGTGGAAAACCCTCAATCCAGTTCCACCATGCTCACCGCATAGCCCGCAGTGCGCAGCGCCGCCATCAGCCGGTCGAGATGCGCGCCGTCGCGGGTCTCGCACTCGATGTCGGTGATCAGCCCCTTGGCAGGGAGCGAGGTGAACACGCGCTGGTGATACACCTCGATGATATTGACGCCCTGTTCGTGGAAGATGCGGCTGACATGGAACAGCGCGCCGGGGCGATCCTGCAAGCGGATGCGCAGACGGGCGAGGCGGCCCGAACGGGCAAGGTCGCGCAGCAGCACATTGGCGAGCAGCCGCGTGTCGATATTGCCGCCGCACAGCACGATGCCGATCGTCTTGCCCGCAAACCGTTCCTGATTGGACAGCAACGCTGCAAGGCCCGCCGCGCCCGCGCCCTCGACCACGGTCTTTTCGATCTGCAGCAACAGACTGACCGATTCCTCCAGCTTGCGCTCGCTGACCAGCACGATGTCGTCGACCAGCGCCTCGATCACCTGCGCGGTGATCGTGCCGGGCTCCTTGACCGCGATACCCTCGGCCAGCGTGTCGCCGCCAATGGCCAAGTCGGTGCCCTTCACGCGGTTGTACATCGACGGGAACAGCTCGGCCTCGACGCCGACCACCTCGATTGCGCGATCGGCGGCCTTGGCGACGGTCGCCATGCCGGACACCAGCCCGCCACCGCCGATCGGCACGATCAGCGTGTCGATGTCGGGCGCATCGGCCAGCATCTCCAGCGCCACCGTGCCCTGACCGGCCATGATGCGCGGATCGTCGAACGGATGCACGAAGGTGTAGCCATTCTTCGCCTCCAGCTGGCGCGCATGGGCATAGGCCTCGTCGAACGTCTCGCCCTCCAGGATCACGCTCGCGCCATGGCCCTCTGTCTGGGTCACCTTCACCGTCGGCGTCGGCTTGGGCATTACGATCGTGACGGGAATGCCAAGACGGTTGCCGTGATAGGCCAGGCCCTGGGCATGGTTGCCGGCCGATGCCGCGATCACGCCCTTGGCCCGCGCCGCCGCGTCAAGCTGAAGCAACGTGTTGAGCGCGCCGCGCTCCTTGTACGCGGCGGTGAACTGCAGATTCTCGAACTTCAGATACACGGTCGCGCCGGTCAGGTCGGACAGCGTCTTGCTGTGCAGCGTCGGCGTGCGCACGATCGACCCGCCAATCCGCTCCGCCGCCATCTGCACATCGGCCAGCGCGAGGGGGAGGGGAGTGGGGGCGGACGCAGCCTGAGTTGCCATTGTGACTCTTTCGCAATCCCGGAAACGCCGCCGGGCCGGTGGCGCGGCCCTAGACCATCTGGCGCGATGGGGGAACACCGCCTATTCGAAAGTCCCGCCAAGGTCAGGTTTACGCCCGACCACCGCTTTCGGAGACCCTTGTGCGCCTTCCTGTTTCGCTCGCCCTGATCGCCGCGCTGCTGCTGCCCGCGCCCGCTCTTGCCGATGCGCTGGTCGACAATGTCGACGGCATCACGCTGGATGAGCAGGGTGAGGTCGTCCGCTTCACCGGCATCGTGATGTCGCCCGATGGCAAGGTGGTGAAGCTGCTCAAGCGTGGGGAGAAGCGCCCCGAGCGTCCTGACTGGCGCGCCGATCTCAAGGGGCGGGTCGTCATCCCAGGCATGGTAGACGCGCACGGCCATGTCATGAACCTCGGCTTCCGCGCACTCGCGCTCGATCTGTCGGCGACGCGTTCGCTGGCGCAGGCGCAGGATGCGATCCGTCGCTATGCCGCCGAGAACCCCACGCGGCGCTGGATCACCGGCGGTGGCTGGAACCAGGAAGTGTGGGGCCTTGGCCGCTTCCCCACTGCCGCGGAGCTGGATGCGGCGACGGGTGACGTCCCAACCTGGCTGGTCCGCGCCGATGGCCATGCCGGCTGGGCCAACAGCGCTGCGCTCAAGGCAGCCGGCATCACCCCGGCAACCAAATCCCCGGCGGGCGGTCGGATCGAGCTGGTCGCGGGCAAGCCCGGCGGCGTGTTCGTCGATGCGGCGATGGAGCTGATTGAAAAGGCGCTGCCCCAGCCCACACCACGCGACCGCAACGCCGCCTTCATCAAGGCGCAGGACATCCTGCTGTCGATGGGCGTCACCGCCAGCGCCGACATGGGCACCAGTGTTGACGATTGGCTGACCTATCGTCGCATGGGCGATTTGGGGCTGCTTCGCATGCGGATCATGTCCTATTCGGACGGCGTCGAAACCGCACTGCGCGTCGGCGGCAGCGGTCCGACGCCGTGGCTCTATGCCGACAAGCTGCGCATGGGCGGGATCAAGCTCTACACCGATGGCGCGCTCGGGTCGCGCGGGGCGTGGCTCAAGGCCCCCTATAGCGACGTGCCGGGCAATCGCGGCCTGCCGTTCCTGACCGATGCGCAGCTGTCCAACCTGCTCGTCCGCGGCGCCATGGACGGGTTTCAGTTCGCGATCCACGCCATCGGTGACCGCGCCAACCAGCAGGTGCTCGACGCGATTACCGAGGTTGGCGAGACCTACAAGGGCGACCGCCGCTGGCGGATCGAGCATGCGCAGGTGGTCGATCCGGTGGACCTGCCGCGCTTCGCCAAGCTCGGTGTGATCGCATCGATGCAGCCGGTGCATCAGAGCAGTGACCGGACCATGGCCGAAGCGCGCGTCGGTGCGGCTCGGCTGACGGGCGCCTATGCCTGGAAATCGATGCTGGACAGCGGCGCGCGCATCGCGTTCGGCTCCGACTATCCGGTCGAAAGCCCCAATCCGTTCGAAGGCTGGGCGACGGGCTTCACCCGGCAGGACGCGCAAGGCCAGCCGGTTGGCGGCTGGCGACCGGAAGAAGCGCTGACACGCGAACGCAGCTGGCGCGCCTTCACGCTGGACGGCGCCTATGCCGGCTTTGCTGAGACCAAATTCGGTCATCTCGCGCCGGGGATGCGCGCGGATTTCATCGTCGTGGATCGTGACCCGCTGCTCGCGTCGCCCAGCGAATTGCGCGCGACGGTGGTCATCGAAACCTGGGTCGGCGGCGAGCAAGTCTATCGCCGCCCGGGCAGCGACGCTTCGGGCGGGCGGTAATCGGGCGCTGCGCCGACCGGCTGACGCCGGTTGGGTCGCGGATAAACGCATTCGGCCCGCCCGGCCGGACCGCCACCACGAGGGAGTGGGTGGGATCCGACGGGCGGGCCGTTCGCGCTCCGGGAAGGCAGCGCGAAAGGGGAATGATCAGGCGGCGAGGCGCTGCGCTGTGGTCATGCGATCGCTGCCCGGCTGAAACGCACTGGCGTGTTCGGCAAGCCGGTCCGCTTCGGTGCTCAGCGTCTGTGCCGCAGCGGAGGTCTGCTCGACCATCGCCGCGTTCTGCTGGGTCGCGCCATCGAGCGACTGGATCGCGCCGGACACTTCGCTGATTGCCATCGCCTGCGACCGGCTGCCCTCCGCGACCGTGCCGAGCAGGCTGTTCACCTCCTCCACATCGCTGGCGATCCCGACCAAGGCGGAATCGACGCGGCGCACCGCCTCGACCGCGCCTTCGATATCGACCTGGGTCGCGGTCAGCTGTTCGCGGGCCTGTTTGGATTCCTCCTCGGCGCGCATCGCCAGCGCCGACACGAGGTCGGCGACGACCGCAAAGCCCCGGCCCGCTTCACCGGCACGACCGGCTTCGACGGCGGCGTTCATCGCAAGCACGCGGGTCTGGAACGCGATCTTGTCGAGCCCTTCGATCACGTCGTCGATGCCCTTGGCGCTATCCGATACCCGGGTCATCGCCTGCATCGCCTCTTCGGCGACCGCCCGACCCGATGCAACGGCGCCATGCGCACGGTCGGCACGCGCGACGGTGTCGCCCGCAGCAGTCGAACTGGCCCGGACGCTACCGTCGATCTGGGTGACGGCGGCGGCAGTCTGCTCGATCGACGCGGCATTGCTTTCGGTGCGGCGCGCCAGGTCGTTGGTCGCGCTGGCGATCTCACTGGTCCCGGTGCGGATCGCCTCGACACTCTGGCTGACGGCATGGACCAGGTTGCGCAGGCCCGCGACGGCCAAATTGTAATCGTCGCGCAGCCCGCGATAGGCCGGCGCAACATCGGCGTCGATACTGTGCGACACATCGCCCGCCGACAGCCGCTTCAGCGCGCCGCTGAGCAGGTTGACGATCTTCTTCTGTTCAGCCTCATCGGCGCGTTTCGCGATTTCGGCCGCCTCCTTGGCGATTGCCGCGTCGCGAAAGACGTGGAGCGCGCGGCCCATGTCGCCGATCTCGTCGCGACGCGCGCCGGTCTCGGCTTCGACCGCATGATCGCCCGCAGCCAGTCGGCCCATTTTGCCGACCATGTCGGCAACCGGTTTGGCGATCGAGCGGTTGAGCAGGAACGCGAGGCCACCCGATAGCGCCAGCATGATCGCGACACCCAGGCCCAGCGTCCAGCGGACTCCGGCGCGCAGGCTGGCTTCCTCGGCATCGGCGGCAGCAACTCGATCCTTTTGCGCCGCGTCCAGCGCCTTGATCGCGTCACGGATGCGGCTGAGCTGCTTCTTGCCCGCCAGCTCCTGCGCCTCGGCACGCGTCGCCGGGTTGCGCGCCAGCGCGATCGTCGGCTCCAGCTTGTCCTTCTGCCACTCGGCAGTGGCGGCCGCATATTCGTCGATCATGCCGCCGAAATCATGCCCCTGCGAGACTGTTCGGATCTCTTCGACTGCTTCCGCCACCTTGTCGCGGTTTTCGACATAGGTTTCGTAAAAGGCCTGCTGCCCCAGGATGGTGAAGCCGCGCACAGCGTTCATCTGCTCCAGCGTCAGATACAGCAGGGTCTGCGTGGCGCGCGCGCCCGTATGGGCGTTCGCCTTTTCGGTCTGCGCGTGTTCAAGACCACCAATCGCGTTGACGATCAGCGCGCTGACCCCGCCAAAGGTCAGCAGGAGAACAAGGAAGGAGGCGGCAAGCTTGCGCCAGATCGGCCAATTCTGCATCGGTTTCGTGCCCTTGAATGTCGCAAATCGGGGGCGCCGCGATGAGCGCCCTCTCGTCCGGTCAATATAGACCCGTAACGGCTCGCGCGGTCGTGCAGAGGTCGAGAATCGCCCAACAAGGGTGCGTCGCAACATCCGGTGATGAATCTAAACCCGCTGCTAACCATCAATATTGCCCGGTCGCGACCGGATCACCCTCCGGCCTCCCACAATGCAAAAGCGGGAGGCGCTGTGCAGCCCGTCGCTGGGCCGGCGTCCTAGGCCTGGCTGCAGAAGCGGCCACTCTTTCCAGAAGGAATATGATCATGGGTTTTTCGGTTAACACGAACGTTGGCGCGATGGCGGCTCTCCAGAGCCTGAATCAGACCAACAAGTCCCTGGCTACCACCCAGAGCCGCATCAACACCGGTATGAACGTCGCGTCGACCAAGGACGACTCGGCTGCCTTCGCCGTTGCTCAGACGCTTCGCGGCGACCTGGGTGGCCTGAAGTCGGTCGGTTCGTCGCTCAGCCGTGCGAAGAGCACGGTTGACGTCGCGGTAGCCGGTGCCGAGCAGATCTCCGACCTCGTCAACCAGATGAAGGCCAAGGCGATCGAAGCTTCGGACGCGGGTCTGGACTCGGCCAGCCGTACGTCGCTCGCAGCAGATTTCGATGGGCTCAAGGAGCAGATCGAAACCGTCATCGACTCCAGCGAGTTCAATGGCACCAACCTGCTGAAGGCGTCGAGCGGCACCGTGAGCGCGCTCCAGTCGACCGATATGGCGGCTGACACGCTCGACGTGGCTCGACGTGCATGGTGCAGACTTGTTGTGCGGCTATCTCGTCGCGGCGCGGCTCGCGGGACGTCAGCAGCTGCCCGATGAAACCTCATACGGCCCGCTCGCTGCGACGTTCAGCCTCTCGCACGATCCGGTCGTGCGGATCGAGGTGCGCCGCCATCTGCTCGACGACGCGATGCTGACCATCCCCGCGACGATGTGGGACCGGCTTTATGCCGAACTTTGCATCGTGGGTGCGCATTCGCGGGCGCTGGCCAGCCTCTCAGCAGCGGCGGAGGCGGCATAGGTTCAGCCGTCACGACGGCATTGTAGTTCTACAATAGGTAATCGCGCAGTATTTCGTTCCGGGCCCGCAGCCGGCATTTGGAACCAGAGTACAGCGCTCGAAATCAGGGAACGAGCATGATGGACCCGCGGGAAACGCAACTGCTGAAGAACGACCCCGACCGCCGCGTCTGGGGCATGGGCCCGCAGCCCGAATTCCGCGTGAGCGTCACGCTGACCCTGACCGATGCGACCTGCCTGTGGAACGCGGCGCGCGCGCGTTTGCTGGCCGCGCCCGGCGGGTGCGAGGACATGGTCGAAGAGACGATCGGCCCGATGGAAGCACCGCAGCTCGCCGATTGCGTGGCCCTGCTGTGCGCCCCTTCGCTGGTGCCGGGTTGCTCGGTCGATGATTACTGGGTCGACGCCATGCCCGGCTTGCCCAGCCAGGACGCGATCGCGGCCTGACATAAACAAGGGGACGCGCTGACTGCACGTCCCCTCTCAGATCCCCCGAAGAAGGGGCCGGCGCGATCCCTCCCGCCGGCCCCTTCGACCTTTTCGGACCTTACCCCGCGACCGGCCCGTCATAGGGGCGACGGGCGTAGTAGCCGAAGCCCGCGATGATGGCGTAGCACAAGGCGGGCAGCGCGAACGCGATGGCGAGGCTGCCGGTGTTGTCGGCAATCGCACCGGTCGCGAGCGGGATGACCGCGCCACCGAAAATGGCGACGTTGATGATGCCCGACCCGTCCGCCGCCCGGCTGCCCAGCTTCTCACTGGCCAGGCTGAAGATCGTCGGGAACATGATCGAGTTCATCAGGCCAATTGCCAGCAGCGAATAAGCGGCAACCGTGCCGGTCGTGTTGGCGGAAATCACGATCAGGGTGATTGCGCCGATCGCAACGAACGCAAGCAGCTTGCCCGGGCTGATGACGCGCATCAGTGCCGACCCGATGAAGCGACCGACCATCGCGCCACCCCAATAGATCGAGACCATCCAGCCGATGACCGATTCCGGCTGGCCCAGCACCCGGTCGAGCGCGAGATAGTTGATGATCAGCGACCCGATCGAAACTTCGGCACCGACATAGAGGAAAATGCACAGCGCGCCGAAGCTGAAGCGACGGCGTGAGAGCAGGTCGTTGCCATAAAGCCAGACGATCGGAGCGGCCATGATCAGGGCAAGACCGGCGATCGCATTGACCTGGACGGCGAGCACCGCACCGATGATGAACAACACCAGACCGGCGGCATAGCGCGGGACGCTGACGAATTCCTTGTCGCCCATGGTGTTGGCGCTGTGCGGAAGCCGGTTGCGGAAGGCCCAGACAGCGATGGCGACAACGGCCAGCGCTGCGGCGATGCCGAGATAGCCGTTGACGATCGCCTGGCTTTCGGCCGTGCGATAGGCAGCAAGTTCGGCACCCGACAACTGGTCCGCCGTCACGGCGGCAAGGCTGCCCAGGATCACGATCGCGCCGACATAGGGGAACACGGTCGTACCGAGCGAATTGAACGCCTGGGCAAAGGTCAGGCGGCTATGCGCAGTCTCTGGCTTGCCCAGCAGCGAGATCAGCGGATTGGCGACGACCTGCACGATCACCACGCCGCTTGCCAGCACGAACAAGGCGCCGAGGAACAGCGCGTAAGTTGCGGTCTGCGCCGCCGGGATGAACAGCAGGCAGCCAACGATCATGATGGCCAGGCCCGCCACCGCGCCGCGCATATAGCCCAGCTTCTTGACCAGCTTCGCACCCGGGATACCCACCACCAGATAGGCGGTGAAGAAGCAGAACTGGATCAGCATCGCCTGGGTAAAGTTGAGCGTGAACAGCTCTTTCAGCTTGGGGATGATCACGTCGTTGAGCGATGTGATGCCGCCGAAGATGAAGAATAGGGCGAAGACAAAGACCTGAAGGTCGGGGGCGTTGACCCCCTGTGCGCCCGGATCGCCCGAATTCGGGTCGGTCGAGCTCATATTCGTGACGGGTGCGGCCAAAGCCCCTCTCCTGATAACGTTGTCAGCTGGCGCAATGTTTAACGCCGCATGCGTGAAAGGCGAGGGGAAAGTGAAGTCGGCGCGGCGCGACCCGTGCGCGGCATGCGCGCTGCCCGATCAAGCCCAACAATTCGCACCAAAACGACCGCTCCATGGCTGGTTCCGGTTGCCTTCCGGTGCGCGTTTCAATACCGCAACGAGCAACAGGGTGGTCTGGCACGTGTTCTTGCCAAGCTGCAGGATCGGATCGGAACTAAGAGGGAGCGATCGCGATGGGCAAGCAGGAAACCGGTACATCTGCGACCGGCTCGGTGTCGCGTGAAACAATGTCGTTGGATTGGGTCGCTCCGCTTCAGTCGATCGAAATCTTTTCAGTTTCCGATTTCACGCGGTCTGACTTGAGTCCGGGTGACGACGGGCTGGGCGTTTTTACCCAGTCCTGAACGGGCGGTGGTCTGAGGACCGGACGGAACATAAGAGGGAGCGATTAACATGGACAAGCAGGAAATGAGTGCGACCCTGACGGGTTCGGTGCCGCCGGAATCGACGTCGGCCGAGTGGATCGCGCCGCTTCAGTCGGTCGAAACCTTTTCGATTTCCGAGTTCACTCAGCTGGACTCCAACCCGGGTGACGACGGCCTGGGCATTTTCACCCAGTCCTGAAATCAGGCAATGTCCTGCATCCGTAGCGCGTGAGCGATTTTCGCGGTCACATCGCGTATAATGCTGACGCGCTAACCGAGCAGGATCAGGCGCGGGCTGGCGCGCCCTTTCTCGGGGCGGGCCTTTCCAAGCCGCGCGTGTGGCGCGACGCATGCGCGTCGCTGGCCCTTGCCCAGCGCATCGTCACGGCGGAAGACCGCGTCGAGCTTCAGCCGGTTGCTGACGCGGCGGGCCGCGTCGTCTTGTTCGACGGGTATCTGTTCGATCCGGCGGCGCTGATTGCCGATCTCGGCCTGCGCCCGCGGACCCCGGACTCCGAAGTGACAGCGGCGTGGCTGGCCCGATATGGCTTCGATGCGCTGCACCGGTTGCAGGGCGACTTTGCCTGCGCCCTATGGGATCCAAGTGACCGGCGCCTGCATCTGTTCGTGGCGCCGATGGCGCTGCGGACCATCTATTGGCACGCGCGCCCGGCCGGGGTCTGGTTCGCCACGACGCTCAGCGCGCTGCATCAATTTCCGGGCGTTCCACAGCAGCTCGATCCGCTGCAACTGGCGCTGCAGTTCACCGCTGCGGTCGGCGACCCGGCCGACACACTGTACAAGGATATCCGCCTCGTCGCGCCCGGGTGTCATGTCATCGCCGGCCCGGCCGGTGTGCAGGAGCGCACGTTCTGGCGGCTCGATCCCAGCCGTCGCGTGCAGCTGAAATCGCCGGAGGCGTATGTCGAGGCGGCGCGCGCGCTGCTGGATCAGGCGGTTCGGCGCAGCCTCCGCGCCGCCACTACGCCGGGGGTGACCCTGTCCGGTGGGCTCGACAGCGCGGCAGTGGCGGCGTCGGCAGCGCGCATCCTCGCCCCGCAGTCATTACCGACCTACACGGTCGAGCCGCCGCCGGGCCGTACGCTTGCCGAGCGGGGCGGGTGGTATGACCGCGAGCGGCCTTATGTCGACGCACTCGCCGCGCGCTATCCCAATCTCCAGCCGCATTTCTGTCATTCGGACGATCCGGCGTCGATCGAGCTGGACCCAACCGCCTTTTTCGTCGCCGGGGGGCGACCGGTGATCAATGCCAATCACATTGGCTGGTTCGACCCGGCCTATCGCACTGCGCAGGGTAATGGGCACAATGTTCTGCTGACCGGCCAGTCGGGCAATCTGACGCTCAGCTATAGCGGGATGCGTGGGCTGGGCGATTTGGCCCGGGCGGGCCGTATCGACCAGCTCATCCGGCTTCTTCCCGGCGCGGCGCGGTATCGACAGAATACATTGTGGGGGACGCTCAAGGGGGAGGTGCTGCTTCCCGCGCTGCCAGCCAAGTTGCGTGCAGCCCTGTGGCGCTGGCGCCATGGCGATGCGGCACCCTCCACCAAATATGCCGCGATCCGGTCGGATTTTGCGGCACAAGTGGGCCTGGACGCGGCGCTTGCGGCACAGGGGGAGGATGGTCTTGCCCTCTACGGCAGCGACAGCCGCAAGCTGATCGTGCATCATCTGGGCGCGCAGCGGGTCCGCATGATCGAGACCATTCGCGCCGTCCGCGCCTATTACGGGCTGGAGCTCCGCGACCCGCTGGCCGACCCCGACCTGACCGAATTTTGCCTCGCAATCCCGCGCGATCAGTATTTGCTGGGCGGCGTGCAGCGCAGCCTGGCGCGCCGGGTGCTCGCCGATCGCCTGCCCGAAGCCGTGCTGGCCGAGCGCGGCTTCGGGCGGCAAAACCCTGAATGGTTCACGCGGATCACCGCGCAGCGCGAGAGTTTCGCGGCGGAGATCGAGCGGCTGGCCCAGGTGCCGCTCGCCGCCGAAATGCTCGATCTCCCGCGTCTCAAGCAGCTGCTCGACACCTGGCCCGAGGATGCCGCCGCCGCCGAAACCCGGCGGTTCGAGCTGGCGCAGTTGCTGCCGCGCGCGGTCCAGACCGGCCGCTTCATCCGCTGGAGCGAGCGGGGCAATCACTGAAGCGTTGGGGTTCACCCCGCGCGAGCGGGCTTATAGGGGCGCATTGGGAAGGGTTCGCACGATCATGATCGATCTTGAAACAATTGTGGTCCGGAGCGGCACGGTGCTCGACGCCAGCGTCGATGACGAGTCCGTGCTGATGAGCATCGAGACCGGCCACTATTACACGATGAAGGTGACCAGCCGTGCGATCTGGGAACGATTGGACACGCCCGTGCGGGTCGGCGACCTGTGTGCCGCCCTCGCCGCCGCCTATCGCGCACCCTTGGCCACGGTCGAAGCCGATACGCTCGAATTCCTGAATTATCTTGAGGCGCAGAAGATGATCGAGCGCCGGGCCGAATAGCGTCCACCGCGCTCGACCACTGGAAGACATCAGGAAACGTGGCGTAACCTTGTAACCGTCCTGCCCCGCGCGCGCCGTTCTGCAACTAAATTTTCGCGCGCTTGACGGAAACCCGGCGAATGCGGCTCTTATGCGCATGGGGGGAGAGGGTATCACCACGCGCGAGGAGCTAGCTGAATGGGTCGGTCGCGAGATCCTTCCCCTGGAACGCGACCTGCGATCCTGGCTGCGGCGGCGTGTTGCATCGCCCAGCGATGTCGAGGATATCGTGCAGGACTGCTATTGTCGGCTCGCCCGCCTGCACGATGTGGCGCATATCACCCAGCCGCGCGCCTATCTCTATGCCGTGGCTCGCAATCTGTTGCAGAACCAACTGAAGTCGGCGCGCGTCGTGCGGCTTGAAGCGCTCGCCGAGCTGGACATCGAGTGGAGTTCCGACGACCCGTCACCCGAGGATGTCGTGATGGCGCGGAGCGAACTGGGCCGCGTGCAGGCCGCACTGGCGACGTTGAGCGAGCGCGCCCGTGCCATCTTCATCATGCGCCGGCTTGAGGGCATGTCGCAGCGCGAGATCGCGCAATCGATGGGGGTGTCCGAAGCGGTCGTCGAAAATGACGCGAGCCGCAGCCTGCGCGCGATCCTGCGCCTGCTGACCGATCCGGATGCCGGGGCCGAGCCCAGCGTTGCGCGGAGGAAGCGCCGCAATGCGTGACGCAATCGAAACCCAGGCCGCGCGCTGGGCGCTGCGGCACCCGCTCTCGCCCGACGAGCGCGTGGCGCTCGACGCCTGGCTGGCGGAGCATCCGCGCCATGCGGGCGCACTGCTGCGGGCGCAGGCTGCGCTCAGCAGCATCGATCGCGCCATCGCGCCAGAACCCGTCGGCGTCGTCGAGGAACCGGCGGCGCCCGCGTGGCGGAGCCGCCGTTGGGTCCTGGCGGGGGCCGGCAGCATCGCCGCCGCCGCCGCTGTCACGGCGGTGATCGGTCTGCGCGCGACTTCGGCGGACCATGTCGCGACCGGCCCGGGTGAGATCCGGCGCATGCCGCTCGCCGACGGATCGATCGCGGCGATCGATGCCGAAAGCGAATTGCGCATTGCGTTGGCGAAGGACGCGCGCCGCATCGATCTTGCGCGCGGCCAGGTGTGGTTTCAGGTGGCGAAGGACCGGCAGCGCCCGTTCATCGTCGATGCCGGCATCGCCAAGGTGCAAGCGGTCGGCACGGCATTTTCGGTGACGCGGATGGGCGATGATGTGCGGATCGCGGTGACCGAAGGGCGAGTTGCGATCTGGGCGTCCAACGCCAGCGGCGCGGTCAGCATTCTCGAGGCTGGCGAATTCGCCGCGTTTCGCAGCGACGGGACGGCCCCGGTGACGGGCAGCGCGCCGAGCGCGATCGAGCGTTCGCTCGCTTGGCGCGAGGGGGAAATCGCGCTCGAAGGCGAAACGCTGGACGAGGCGGTGGCGGCGTTCAACCGCTACAACCGGCAACAGCTCGTCGTGCGCGATCCGGCGCTGGGCCGTGAGCGGCTGGTCGGACTGTTTCAGCTCAATAATCCGGCCGGATTTGCGCGGACGCTGGAGGCGACGCTGGACGCCGAGGTGACGGTCACGGCGAAAGAAATCAGCCTGTCGCGAAATAAAAACGCGACCAAGTGACGGAAATTCGGTCAGGCACCGCTCTTCCCCCTTGATCGCAGCATCGCACAAGGCGAGCGCGGAAACTTGGGGGAGGAGCGCAAATGCGCACGATGAATCACATCCTGTTGACCAGTGTTGCGGCGGTTGCCGTGCTGGCCGTCGCACCGGCCGAAGCGGCGGCGCAGATCCGCCGGTTCGACGTGCCGGCGCAATCGGCGCAGACCGGCATCCCCCAGTTCGCACGCCAGGCCGGCATCCAGATCCTCGCGCCCCAGGCGATTGTCGACGGGCTCAAGGTCAATCGCGTCAAGGGCACCATGCATGTCGCGGTCGCGCTGCGTCAGCTGCTCGCCGGGACCGATCTGATCGCGGTCGATGTCGGCGGGGCGATGGTGGTCAAGCGCCGCCCGGCAGGGACGCAGGCAGCCGTCACCCCGGCAGTCACGGCTTCGGCCGCGGTCGGTGCCGACGCTCCGGCCGCACTTCCTGCGCAGCAGGATGCCGCGACCGGCGCCGCTGACGACACCGGCCCGGGCGAAGAGATCGTCGTCACCGGCTTTCGCCAGTCGCTGCAGAGCGCGCAGGAGAACAAGCGGCGCGCGGTCAACACGATCGAGAGCATCATGGCGGAAGACATCGCCAAGCTGCCCGATCTCAACATCGCCGAATCGATTCAGCGCCTCCCCGGCGTCGCCATCTCGCGTGAGGGCGGTGAGGGCCGCAACATCACGCTGCGCGGCTTTGCGCCGGACTTCACGCGGACGACGCTGAACGGAATGGAAGTTCCCGCGAGCAGCGACGGGCTGGATTCGGGTGGTTTCACCGTGAACGCCGGTCGCGCATTCGACTTCCACATCTTTGCGTCGGAACTGTTCAACCGGATCGACATCCAGAAGACCCAGACCGCGTCGATCGAGGAAGGCGGCATCGCCGGTACGGTCGACCTGTACACGTCCAAGCCGCTCGACAATCCGGGCTTCAACGCATTCGTGTCGGGGCAGGGCGGATATAATTCGCTGACCCGCAAGGTCGATCCGCGCGTCGCTGCCGTCGTCAGCAACACCTTTGCCGACGATACGATCGGCATCCTGCTGTCGGCCGCCTATTCGCAGCGCACCGTGTATCAGGAGGGCTATTCGAGCGTCCTGTGGATCAGCCCTTACGTCAACGGCGACTCCTGGGCCGACACCAACCCGACCGTCACCGGCACGCCGCGCGCGTGCGGAGCGGCCGATCCGCTCGACTGCCTGTGGGCGCCGCGCCTGCCGCGCGCAGACTTTTTCGGGAATGACCAGAAGCGGCTGGGCCTGACCGCGTCACTGCAGTTCAAGCCGACCGAAAAGCTGCTCGTCACGTTCGACGCGCTGTATTCGCGGCTCGACAATGACCGCTATAGCTATAATTCGATGGAGTGGCTGCTGACCCATGGTCCGGCGGGCGGCTTTGTCGGCCAGACGCCGGTCGCCTTCACGATTGCACCGGATGGCCGACAGCTGATCGCGGCGCAATTCAACGACGTCACCTCCTGGTACGAAAGCCGGCACCAGCAGTCGACGTCGGAGTTCAAGCAGTTCGTGCTGTCGAGCAGCTACGAACTCTCCGACCGGGTGAAGATTGAGGGGCTGCTGGGCAAGGCGAGCGATGACGCCGACCGCACGGAATTGCGTTTCTACGCGCGCTCGGTGCCGCACGCCTTTTCCTACGACTATCGCACCAACCCCTATGTCCCGGTGGTCAGCTTCGGATCCTACGATCCCAATGTGTTCACCAACTATGTCGACGCCCTGACCGCGGCGAACCGCATCAACACCGTGCTGAAGGAAAATTACACCGGCAAGCTCGGCCTGACCTATGCCGATGACAGCGGTTTCTCGGCCAAGACCGGCTTTGCCTATAACAACCGCAAGGTCCGCTACGGCGAGGGGGCGGGGGCGAATGTCAACTTCAACCCGTCGACCTATATGCGCGCCTTTCCCTATCCCAATTTCGGTCAGGGGTTTGAGGGCATCGGGTTGAACCCCTTTGCGGTGATCGATTTCGACAAGATCGCCAGCAGCGGCCTGATCCCCGGCGGCTACACCACCAATGTCGGCGCCGGCTGGGAAGTGGGTGAGGAGACGCTGGCGGGCTATGTCGAGCTCAACGGCACCTTCGACCTTGGCGGGATGCAGCTGCGCGCCAATACCGGCCTGCGCTACGTCAAGACCAATCTGAGCTCGCAGGCGACCATCGCCGGCCAGCCGGTCGAGGTGACGCGCAGCTACGAAAACTATCTGCCGTCGATGAACCTGGCGCTGGACATCACCGACAAGCTGGTCGCACGCCTTGCTTACTCGCGCAGCATGACGCGACCCGGCCTCAGCACGCTGAACATTGCCGGACCCGTGTTCGGCTACACCACGCGCACCGTCGGCAATCTCGGCAATCCGGACCTCAAGCCCTATCAGTCGAACGACATCGATGCGGGCCTGGAATGGTATTTCGGCAAGGGCGGACTGCTGGCCGTCAATTTTTTCAACAAGGACATCACGACGTCGCTGACGACGCGGGTTGTGACGCAGATGGTCGACCCGGCCTTCTGGCCGGCCATTTATGCCGATCCGCAATATGACCCGTCCTACAATGCCGATCCGGCGCTGGTGCCTTACACCTTCACCATCCCCTTCAACGCGGACGGCGGCAACAGCGTGAAGGGGATCGAGCTGACCTATAATCAGCCCTTCACCTTCCTGCCCGGCGCCTTGCGCAACCTGGGCGTGGCATCCAACTACACCTATGTTTCGGCACGGGATTCGACGGGCCTGTCGCGCAACTCGTACAACCTCACGGTCTATTATGACTCGAAGAAGTTCGGGGCGCGGATTTCGGCGAACAAGCGCGACGATTATCTGCTGTCGCAGCCTGGCAGCAGCGGCAATGCGCAGGAGCGGAAATACGGGCCGACCCATGTCGACTTCTCGGCTTTTTACAACGTGACGCCGCAGCTCACGCTGACCGTCGAAGGGATCAACATCACCGATGAGGTCGAGCGCATCTATGGCACCGGCGACGGCACGCAGGACCTTACCCGGGAATACACGCACACCGGGGCGCAGTGGTTTGTCGGCGCTCGCCTGCGTTTTTAAACCGGCGGCCCTCTCCGCGGGTCTGCTCTGCGCCGTCGCCAATCCCGTGGCGGCGCAGAGCCTTTTGCCGATCGATGACAGCTTCAACGTCGCGCGGCGCTTTGCCGCGGACCGCGTGGCGCATCCTGAAATCACGTTGCCGCAGCTGCGCACCGCCAAGGGCCAGCGCATGCTCTTCGACCAGCGTTACCGGCATATCCGCGAGCGCGACCTTCATCTCGATATCTTCCTGCCGCCCGTGCGCCGATCGAACGGGCTGGGCATCCTGCTGATCCATGGCGGTGCCTGGGCGTCGGGTAACAAGTCGCACAGCTATCCGCTCGCCAATCTGCTCGCCCAGCGCGGCTATGCGGTGTTCATGCCCGAATTCCGCCTGTCGCCAGAGGCGGGCTATCCCGCCGGGTTGATCGACGTGAATGCCGCGATCCTGTGGGTGAAAGCGCGCAGCGCCGAGTTCGGGCTGCGACCCGATGGCCTCGCACTGGGTGGCGACTCATCGGGCGGGCAGATGGCGGCGCTGCTCGCCTATTCGGCGACGGCCGGACCGTTCGCGCCGCAAGCGGGCGCCGACACGCGGGTGCGCGCGCTGGTCGACCTCGACGGCGTGCTCGACATGACCGATCCGCTGGCGCTGCGCCATGAAGATGCCGCCCGCGCCGCATCGCCCTTCGCGCGCTGGGTTGGCGGCGACTATGCGAGCCAGACGGAGCGCTGGCGCGCCGCCAGCGCCGCGACGTATGTCGGCCCACAATCGCCGCCGACGCTGATCCTGGGCAGCAGCCATGATCGCTTTACCGCCGGCCGGGTCGGCGTGCAGGCCGCGCTCGACCGTCACGGTATCCGCAACCGCTTCGTCAAGTTCGACGGCGCGCCGCACACCTTCTGGCTCTACGACCCCTATCTGGCGCGCGTCGCGGCAGAGATTGACCGCTTTCTCCGGGACCGCTGATGAAGACCGCTCTCACCGCGCTGTTTCTCTCCTTGCTGTGCACGGCGGGGGCACCTGCACTTGCCAAGCCGGCCCCGCTAAAGGTGCGCGCCTCCTGCGCCGAGCAGCCGCGCTGCTTCACTACGATCGGCGCAGCGCTGGAGGCCGCCGAACAGGACCGGTCGGACCGCTGGGTCACGATCGATGTCGGCGCAGGCGCGTTTCGGGAAAAGCCGACGATCCGCCGCAACCGCATCCGGCTGATCGGGCGCGGGATCGGCCGCACCCGGCTGCACTTCGACGCGGTCGCCGAACATGCTGCGCATTATGATCGCGGCCGCTGGGGCACCGCCGGATCGGCGACGCTGACAGTCGCTGCCGATCAGGTCCTGATCTCGGGCATGACGATCGAAAACGACTTCGATTATCTCGCCAATGACGCGCTGCCCGAGCGCGATCCGCGCAAGATTTCCAATAGTCAGGCGGTCGCCGTCACGCTCGATACGACGAGCGACCGGGTGCTGTTCGATCGCGTCGCGCTGCTCGGCTATCAGGACACGCTGTTCACCCGCGGCAAGCGCGCGATCATCCGCAACAGCCTGATCGCCGGAAATGTCGACTTCATCTTCGGCAACGGCACGCTGCTGATCGAGCGCAGCGAGGTGCGCACGCGGCGGCGCGGCGCGGCGACCGATGGCGAGGCCTTCGCCTCGTTCGTCACCGCGCCATCGACGCCGATCAGCCAGCCGATCGGGATCGTCATCTATCGCTCGCGACTGACGCGCGAAGCGGGGGTTGCCGATGGCTCGGTCGCACTGGGCCGACCCTGGCATCCGACCACGGTGTTTCCGGACGGGCGCTATGCCGACCCCGCCGCGATCGGGCAGGCGGTGTTCATCGACTGCCATATGGATGCGCACATTCACCCGGATGGCTGGGCGAGCATGCCGGGAACCGCGCGCGACGGGACCAAGACCGCGATCTTCCGCCCGCAGGATTCGCGCTTTGCCGAGGTCCGCTCGCGGGGGCCCGGCGCGCGGCGACGCGACATCGGCATCACGTGGAAAGGCGCACCGGATATCGCGACCGCTCGGCGGGCAATGTTCGTACTCGACCCGGATTGATGGGGGCACCGATCGTTCGTGACGTGGCCGTGCATGGGATGACGGAGAAAATGGTGCCGGTTGCAGGAATCGAACCCGCGACCTTCGGTTTACAAGTTCATCCTGCGACTGCTGGAGGTGTTTCCAAGCATCCCCGAACCCCGCAGAAATCTGCGGGTTTCTGAATATTGCGCACGAGCGTCCTAGGGATCAAGCGAAAAATTGGCAACCACAGGAGCAAAAGTGGATCGGCTGATGTCGCATGCGAACATCGGTTTTCGGAAGTGAGGCGTGTGCGCGATATCCGCGGCAGGTGCTTTACCGCTGACGACAGAATTACATGGGCCTGCGGGCATTTTGACTGCTGCGCGTTGTTCTCATCAAAGTGGAGCTTCAATCGGATCCTCCGGAGTGCGGTGATGGCTGGGCTCGCAACGAGCATATCGGCGAGTACGAGCGTCGTGGAGTTGAACCCGTGCAATTAGAGCATGCCTTCCGATCGGAGGCTGCGGACCTCGCATCCGGCAATGATCAAGTGATCAAACAGCTTGATCCCGAGGGGAATGAGGGCACGCGCCAAGGTCCGTGTAACCTCGCGATCAGCTTTGCTCGCGGCGTTGTCTCCAGACGGGTGGTTGTGCGCGAGAATCAGTCCCGCAGCGCCCACGATCAGGGCATGCTGAACAATGGCTCGAATGCTGAAGTGCACCTGATCAACCTCGCCACATTCTACCAATTCGTCGATCAGGCGGTTGCGGCCGTCGAGGAACAGGATGTGTAGGGTCTCGATCGGTGCATGGCCGATCTCGATCGTCAAATAATCCCGAACCGCGGAGAGGCTTGCGAGCAGCGGCCGATCGACGAGCCGTGCTTTGAGCACATGGCGAAGCACGGCTCGGTTCAGGGCAAGATGGCGAGCAGTCTGAGGCGAGATGCCGATCGCTGTCAGGCATTGTTCGTCCGTGGCCAGAATGCGGGGAAGCGAACCCAGCCGCGCGAGCAGGAGCTCACCCACCGTGTCCGGGTCTGATGTTACAGGGGCAAGGAGCGCGACCAGGAGGCCGCGGCCCCTTGGATCCTGACCCGCCGCCAATACACCCGCGTCCCGACCGCCAGTATGATCAGCTGAAGGTAGGGCCAAAACACCGACATGATCGCATAAGCCGACCCGAGCAGGGTCGGATCGAGTGCTTTGGCGAAATGCCCGATCACGATGATCAGCTGCAGCGAGGCCGCTGCCATCGGCCAGTGCCGATTGGCCCGTAGTGCGAGTAGCGTCAGCGCAACCAGCAGGCACAGATCGATGAGTAGGTAGCCAATTTCGATGGTGCGCCACCGGTTCATTGCCACCGGATTGGCGAGGAGGGTCGCAAGCCATGCCGTCCAGTACAGACCCGCTGCGATCCGTTCGGGTGCGCCGCCCTTCCAGACAGCGAACCCGGTCGAGAAGAGTAGCAGCGCGACGAATGCGATGAAGAAGGCCATTGCCGTATCGAAACATCGTCGCGCCGCCCCGTCAATCTGAGCTAGGCCAGATCAGCAGGAACGACCGGCGCACCTTGCTGGTCCGGAGCCATACCGCTCGGTTTGCCAAGGTCCCATGGGCAGGTAGGCCCGGGGCAGCCCCAGCCATGCTCGGGAAGTGGCGTGCGTCCGACAGCTTTCATGAAGCTTCCATGGGCAAACTCGAACGCAAACTTGGCGTTGACCGAATGCTGCGTGCCTTCTGCAAGAGCGCGTGCGGTGGTCGCGAGTCGACCGTGGAAGATCGGATTCTCGCTGAGCTCCAACAGCCTTGCGAGGGCGCGCGCGCCGTCAAGCGCGGCGAAGCCCTGGGCGTGTTCTGCAGGAAGAAATGTCTCGGCGACCTCGGTCGCGGCGGCGCTTGCGAGCTTGATTTCGCTTTCCTTGAATTCCGGCATAACGTCTCCCTTTCCGCCGACGCCGTCGGCAGAGCTGTTGCTGCAGCGATTGAGCCAATCAGTTGATGAAGCCGAGCTTCGTTAGCGTTGCATCCAGCGACTGGACTGCGGCGAATGCGAGGAACGTCGCCAGGATCACAAGGACGGTTGTCCTGGCAATCCACCACAGCCTTTGACCGGAACTCAGTGCGTTGTCTCGACCCCAGCTCCCGAATTGCGTGAGTGGATCGGGATTTCCTGCAGGGATCGTCAGGTCGAACTCTGCGCGATCTTCACGAAGGAAGCTCCCGATCGCCATCTCCGGCGGAGCGGAGAAAGCCTTGTCGGGATTGACCTTTCTCGTGTTCGCTTCAAGCAGCTCTGCATTAAGTTTAAACTTCTTAAGGTCCTCTCCAGCGTCATGGCGTCTCAGCAGCAGGGCCGCTTCGTAGCGATCGCCGGCACCGAGAATTCGCCTTACCCGCGATGCATAGACGTTCACGGTATTGTGCGAGAGGCCGAGCTGCCGCGCGATGACCTTTGAGCTCGCACCGGTGCCAGCGAGCCGGATGCAATCCAGCTCGACCTCGGAAACGATCGGCAAGCGATCGCTGCCGTCGGGGGATGAGTCGCTGCTCATGCTGAGACGATATAAACATCGTTAACCGTCGATAAGTCCAAAACGGAGCCGGTCGCCACGACGGCTATGGTCGGCGGGGCCACGCCCAAAATCTCATGTCCGGGTGTGTCCTGCTCTTGCAACGGCCTGCGCACTCAAATGCATCCGATACGGACAAAGTGTTCGCGTGGATCGCGCCGGGCTTGGATAGGATGCGCCGTATTGGTGTAATTGAAAGCGAGAGCTATGGACCCGCGACACTTCGGTTCGATCGAATCTTTGGGCAGGTCTGTTCTGCTCCTCGGTGACGAGGGACCGGGAACCGATGCTGCGATTGAGGCAATCGCGCAAGCGGGTCTTTCCTGTCGTCTCCATGAAACCATCGATACGGCGCATTTAGCGCTGGAAGATTGTTTGGCCGATGTGTTGGTTCTTGAGGTCGGATCGACGCCACATGCGGATCTCGGGCGTCTGCTCGACCGGCTCGCAGCTTTTTCGTCCGAAACCGGCGTGCCTCTTGTAGCCAGTACGCCCTTGGAACAACTCGATCTGGTTGCTGGCCATCTCTGGCCGATCGAAGCGCTGCTGTTGTGCGAGCCGACTGCGGCGGATCGCAGGGCCGCGCTCGATCAGGCAGTTTTTAGACCGCGAGAACTCATATTGCGCGACAGCGCCGGCGCGCGAGACAATGACCTTGAAGTCATGCGCGAAGATATCGACAAGATCGCCCGGACCGTGCAGGTGCTCGCAGCGGAAACGGGGCTCGCAAAGAGCTCGGCGTTCGTCTCGACCCTGGACGCGACCGGTCGCGCGGAAATTGTGCGCCGGACCATCCGGGCGCGCAGGATGCGCGAACGATATTTCGACAGCCGGCTATTTGCCGATCCGGCCTGGGACATGTTGCTCGACCTCTATGCTGCCCATCTGGAAGGACGGGAGGTCTCGATCTCAAGCCTTTGCATTGCGGCGGCGACGCCACCGACCACGGCATTGCGGTGGATCGGGTCGATGACCGACGCGGGCATGTTGGTTCGTCAACCCGACCAACGCGACAGGCGGCGGCACATGATTTCGCTGTCAGATGGCGCATTGCGCGCGATCGAACGCTATTTCAGCGCGGCCTATGCGCTGGGAACTTTCTAAGCGGTTGACGCGCGTGATCTTCGATCCCGAACTGGTCAGTGCCGAGACTCAGCGCCGTGTATTTCTCGGAATTGTCGACGCAATTGTCGCGATGGCCAGAAGCGCGCCGAGCGAGGGATCGGGGCAGCCCCTCGAGCTCGGCGCGACCATCGATGGCCTGCTGGAGGTGATCGCCACACTGCTCGTCAATGCGCAGATACTTCCCGATGCCGTGGCTGATGTGCAGGTGTGCGAGGATATTCGGGCCGCACTGGCGGCGCATATCCGCCACTGCCGTCTGGAGCTCGATACGGTGGACGTCCCGGTGCGGCACTAGCGGCCAATGGGTGCCGGGATATGGCGGAAACTGATCCGACCGGCGGCCCGATCCAGTCCTGGCCATAGCCGTCCAAATGTTTGGCCGCCATGTCACAGTCTTAGACAAAGCTGGTTGCGATCGTCCGGCTGGTCCTCGCCGATGATCGTGCGGGCAAGTTCGAGCGCCGCTTGCCTGCGCAGCCGTTCACCAGGAGCGGCGATCCCGAGCCTGACCCAGGCCGGGGCTGACAGGATGGCGTCGGCAATCTGATCGGGGGCTATTCTGTTCACGACGCAGATGTGGAACATATAAAGAACATCCGCAAGCCGGGTTGGTACGGTGGCTGGCTTTTGCTTCGGCTCCGGTCTTTCATCGATGAAGCGCATCGACATGGGCTGGCGTCATGTTACGAACAATGCGGGAACAAGCGGGGATTCGCTCGAAGGGGGAAACGGCGTGGGCGGGACTGAACTTGGCGGAACTCGGGACGTCGAGCTCGAGCGATTCGTGACAGCGCAGCATGGCGTTTATGAGCAGGCGCTCGCCGAGATTCGTGCGGGTTCCAAAAGATCACATAGGATGTGGTTCGTCTTCCCTCAATTCGAAGGTCTGGGCCGCAGTGAAACCGCACGACACTATGCGATCCGGTCGCTCGAAGAGGCACGGGCGTATCTGCGCCATCCGGTGCTGGGTGCGCGCTATCTCGAGTGTGTTAGCGAACTTCAGGACCTTCCGAATGCCGATCCGATTGCCGTGTTCGGCGAGGTGGACGCGCTCAAGCTGCGCTCGTCGTTGACTCTGTTCGAGGCGGCGCGGCCGCTGGCGCTCTTCGAGGATGCGCTGGCCCGTTGGTTCGGGGGCGTCGCTGACGCCGAGACGTTGAAGCTGCTCGGTGAGGGGGTAGGGCAGGAACCGCGCTAACGGGGCTGGCCTGGCGCGGATGGCAGGTCTTGAGATTTTACAATGGATGGTCGATCCTCCATCTCCGCGCGCTGAATTGTCTGCTCATTTGTCTGGTTCCGGATCTTGATGCGCCTGGCGGTGTCGCGGCGTGGCGACGTTGCGCTTGAGTCATGCATCACAAGCTGTGAGCGGCTCACTTTGCGGAATCGGTTCAATGCACGGTGCGGAGCGATTGCTTCCAGCTGGGCGTTTATGAAGCACGTGCAACGCGCGCATTATCGGGTCCGAGGTCTATTGCGGCCGAGGCAGACCACGGCAGGGCGGGGCTGCATATTCCGACTTGGTGTGCCACAGCCTGGGTACGGGGGGTGGGGGAGGTCGGTTGGCTCTCCGCCGGGAGCTGGGTTCATTCCTCCACAATGCGAGCGACCCCGACCCGTATTCGCCGGCTGCCCGATGACGCCCTTTTTAGTTTCATCAACTCCGATGCTCGGTGTCGCCGCGCGCGGCGCTATTGCATGGGGCGGTCGGACCCGCTCCTTGGCCGAATATAGACCATGAGATTGTCGCGCCTGATGTCGAACGCTTCCGAGCGCTCGATCAGGGTGACCAGTTTCGGACAACCATAGCTGCGCGCATCGAAGTCGGGCATCAGTGCCGACAGCCGGTTGCCGACCGCACCAAGAAAATACCAACCGTCCGTGTCATCGAGTTGGCCTAGCGCTGTGCGGATTTTCGGGATGGCAGCGTGCGGGGGCGATTTCAGAATGACCGGTCCGGGCGATGCGGATTGGTCGGTCGCATGCGCCGCGTTTCCGGCGGGCAACAGATTTTCAGTGTAGATGAAGCGTTTGCATGCCTGGCGGAAGCTCAGGGGCGTCTTGCGCTCGCCGAACCCGTAGACATCGGCGCCCTGCTCGCGAATTCGCGCAGCGAGCCGCGTGAAATCGCCATCGGACGATACCAGGCAGAAGCCGCCAAATCGTCCGGTATGCAACAGGTCCATCGCATCGATGACCATCGCAATGTCGGACGCATTCTTGCCGGCTGTGTTAGCCGGTGTCTGTTGCGGAATGATCGCGAAAGGAGCGAGCGCTTCGGACCAGCCCTTCAATTGCATGCCTGAAAAGTCACCATAGATTCGGCGAACGCTTGCTTCCCCGATCGACGCTACCTCTTCGAACAGGCCTTTGGCGATCCGCGGGGACGCATTGTCCGCGTCAATGAGAAGGGCCAGCCGGGTCGAGCGGTCAAGTTCCTGGGTCATGCGGCTGCGTAACTGGAGAACGCTAACGGGGCGTTGCTATATGCCGGCGACGCCGTGTGACATGACCAGCCCGAGCGATGTGCACAGAATGGCTGGATGGCGGTTACGCTTGGGGTCTCAGCCTGACCGCCAGTGCAACGACGGGGGCGCCGCAATCTTGCCGGGTGCTGCAAGGTCGAGGGCCGGGCGCAACAGCGGCCCGGTTTCAACGTGTCCGACGCGGCATCTGCGACTGACGGCTCAAGCGCCGGCGGCGCGCGTGTCGCTGCAATGCCGGGGCCAGGCCGATGCGGGTTGAGGGCCGGTGGCCCGCAAGGCCGGATCCGCGTCCGACGTCGCCTTCTAGGCCGGTTTGAGGCTGGCATGCTGGCGCAATCCTACCTACTTGCGCGAGATCGATACCCTTTTAAGCGCCGCCCTTGAACGAAGTCAGCTCGGCACCGCGGCGCCGCGTCTTCACCGCGTCTGCGGCGCTGCTTGCTCTGTCGCAAATGCGGTCGCGAGACGGCGAGCAATGAACACGCCAACTCCCAGCGAATTGCAGCAGGCGATCGATTTTCTGTCGAGCGCGGAAGAACTGCACGTGGACGCGGCTTTGCCCGATGTGCCGGATTATCCGGCGCTTGCGCGACACGCGCAGTGTCACGGTCGCAACGTCACACCACTCGCGATACGCTGCGCCTTTCAGTTGATCATGCGCACCCGTCTGCTGGGTCCAGCGATGCAACCAGACTCCTTGTTTCAGGAGAGGCCAGCAAATAGTGACAAGCATGTCGCTCGGTCACGGGGCGGCAACCCAAGCGTCTGATCAATCCAATTTACGCTCAAGACAATCCGCCCCGTAAGCGCCGGCGCGTTTTCAGGACAGCCCGGAACTGCCCACGACCCGCAAGGCGCGGAAGTCGCGACCATATCACCGGACAATGTTGACTTGGCCAAGGTTGGATGAGGGCTGCATTTCGAAAGGTAACTACCACTAGGCCGCGCATTGATGAGGTCAGCGCTTACTGCGGCACTCCCCCTTGGTCAAAGTCGAAGCCAGGGTCGTTGCGTCGGCGATTGCTCTGGCCGAGCGTGTAGGTCACACCGAACAATAGGATCCTGCCCGCGCCGCGCTGTTCGAAGCGGTCGCGCAATGTCGGTGTTTCGATGAAGGTCACCTGCTTGGCGGTGTCGAGCACATTCTGCGCCGTCAGCATCAGACTGAAGCGGTCATTGAGCTTGCGGCGATAGCCGAGGTTGAGCACGCCGTCCGACCGGCGATAGCCCTGTGCGAGCAGCTGATCTCCCGACAGGAAACCGCTGACCTGCACATAGTCCTTCTGGGTCGGCTGCCATGTCAGGTTGGCGCGCAGCGTTCCGGTGGTGCCGGATCGCGGTGCCGCCACTCCGCCGATCCGCGCGTCGATCTCGTTCCACAAAACTGTCGCAGAGGCATTGTAGCTGAGCGTCTTGGACAGCTTGCCATTGGCGATAATCTCTACGCCAGCGCGCTCCCCGGTCGCGAGATTGGCGCGCGTCGTGAGAAACGCGCTGCCGAGATCGGTCACGACATCGGTCACGCCGCCGCGCGAGGTGCGGTAAAAGGCGGTAACCGAATAGAGGGCTCCGCCCTTGCGCAGATGCCAGCCCAGTTCGAACGAGTCGGTCACTTCGGGCAGGAGATCCGGATTGCCGCGGCGCAGGTTCAGCGGGTCGATGTAGAGCGTGTAGGGGTTCAGGTCCTGACCCGAAGGGCGCTGGACCCGGCGGCTGTAGCTCGCGCGCAGCTTCTGGCTTGCCGACAGTTCGTAACCGAGATGCAGCGTGGGATAGGCGCGGAAATAGTCGTTCTTGGCGCGCACCCCGTCGGTGATCTGATTGAGGTCCAGATCGACCTGCTCGAGCCGCAGCCCTGGCTGAAGTTCCAGCTTGCCGGTATCGATCTGATAGGTCGCGAACAGCGCATGGACGCTCTGACGCAGATCGAAGCGGTTGGTGAGTCCGGCGACCGGGGCCAGCGTGTCGAAGCTCCCGCCCCGTGCGCCCTGGAAGTCGAAATCCGTGTCGCTGATCTCGCCCTGATAGCCGATGTTGAGCGAGCGCCCTTCGCCCATCGCCCGTTTGTAATCGAGCTTGATGTTGAGGTCCGATCGGTCGCCGGCGTTGCGGATACGTTCGTAAGTCGAAGTACCTCCCGTAGGGGTTGTAATCCCCTCAATCTCGCGGCGCATGCGGAACTGCTCCAGCTCGACATCGGCTGACATCTCATGGCCGGTAGCGATCGTCTTGCGCCACGACGCCCGACCGCCCAGCGCGCGCATCCGCATGGCCATATCCGATTCACGGTCAAAGCCGCCGCCCGCCGCAGCCCCGACGACGCTGTCGTCGCGATCGCTTTCGACGCGGTTGTTGCGCCAGTTGAACTCGGCGCTCAGGCGGTTCTTCTTGTCGAGGTCGTAGTCGATGCCGAAGCGCGCGCTGCGTGCCGACAGCGTGTTGTCCTGCAGGCTTTCCTGCCGGCTGGTCAGCGTGTTGCCGCTGCCGTCGATGCGGACCCGGTCCTGGACCAGGCCGCTTTCGGTCGTGAAACGCCGATAGTTAAGCTCACCGGTCAGCGTCAGCGGCCCGGCGGAGTTTGCGATGCTCGCGCTGACGCCGCCGCGCCCTTCGCCACCGACATTGGCGCGCACCGTTACAGAACGAGTGTTGCTTCGTGTGCGCCGGGTAACGAGATTGATGACCCCCGCCGATCCCTCCGGGCTAAACGCGGCGGAGGGATTGGTGATGACTTCGACCCGCTCGATCTGCCCCGCAGGCATGGTCAGCAGCACGTTGCCGCGCGACTCGCCGCGCATCATCGCCGACGGGCGTCCGTCGATCAGGATGGTGACGCCCTGATCACCGCGCAGGCTGACGCGCCCTTCCAGATCGACCTCGACCCCGGGGACATTGCGGAGCGCGTCGGCGACGGTTCCGGTCTGGGTCTGAAGATCCTTGCCGACATCGAAGCTCATTCGGTCGGTCGAAACGGTCACCGCTTCACGGCCGCCGGTAACGACCACCTCCTCGGGCTTGGCAGGGGCAGGTTTTTGTTCCTGCTGCGGCTTCGCGGCCGGTGACGGTGCAGTCTGAGCGTGGGCGGCGACAGCGGCGGTGATGGCGGTGCCGGCGAGCAACGCGAGGGCAAGACGGGACACGAGCATGGAGCAGGACCTTTCGGGTGAACTGGGTGCGCGACGGGGTATCGCGCGTGCCGGGTGAGCGGCATGAGCGGGACATGAGCCTTTCGTGAAATGCGGGAGGCGCTGGGGCCTAGCGCTCCCAGTGGCGGCGGACTGCCAGGCCGAACAGGGCGAGCGAAGCGGCGAGCCAGGCTCCGGCGGCGACAGCCCAGCCGCTGATCGCCGGCAGTGCCGTCCATATCTGGACGTAGCGTTTGCCTGTTCCTGGACGCCAATAGGAAAGGCTACCCTCCCCTCCACTCAACAGGAAGTCGATGCCGACCGGACCATTGACGCACCAGCCCCATAGCTGCGCGATCGCGCGTTCGAACCCGCCCGGGGGGCCAAGATTGTTGGCGGCGGACAGGAACAGGCCAGCCCCCACGCCCAGCCCTGCGATCCACCGTACGGGATAGCGAAACCCTAATACAGCAGCGCTTGCGATCAGATAGACGATCAGGCCTGCGACGAACGGGACCAGCCACATCCACCCCGGCGTGTGCCAGTCGTGACGGGTCAGGGCGTCTGCGGTCGCCTCGACCATCCGCACTTCCTGTTCGCCCACCCCGCCACCGCTCGACAGTGCTACAAGCGCGAGCGCAGCGAAGGTGATGAGCATTGCGAGCATCATCCAGGCCGCGCCCGCCAGCACCTTGGCAATCGCCGCCTCCTGACGACGGACCGGCAGCGTCCATAGCAGCGCGCGGTCGAATGGACGGTCGCCCTTCCACACCGCGAACGGCAGCAGGGCGGCGACGAACAAGGGCGGTAACAATAGCTCGGGTTCGAGATACAGCTGCTCGTCATAGCGCCACGCAGCGAACAGAGAGATCGTGCAGATCAGCGTCAGCGCTGCGGCTGCCAGTGCGCCTTCGCGCAGCAACGCGAAACCGGTCACGCGGACCTGCTCGGCCAGAATCGAGCGAAACGGTAAGGCGCGGGGATCAGGCGAATACATGGCTGTTCTCCGACTGGAGCAGGATCGGAACGATATCAGTGAGTCCAACGGCAGTGACGTCGCGCACGACCGCGCCCGAAGCGACGACGGCGGCGATGATCTCGTCCTCCGTGCCTGCCGCAACCAGCCGGACGGCCCGGCCAATCGACGGATCGCGGCGCAGGATCGCCGCGGTGAGCGGGTCGGACGGCGTCCAACCATCCGGCGCATCGACATGATAGCGCCGGACCCGCGACACCAGCGCGTCCAGAGGCTGTTGCGCGATGAGGCGGCCAGCGCGCAGCACGCCGACACGATCGACCAGCGTGTCAACTTCTCCGACCAGATGGGTCGATAGGATCGCCGTTGCGCCGGTATCGGCAAGATGGGCTGCAAGCAGCGACAACGCCTCAAACCGCACCAGCGGGTCGAGACCGTCGGTCAGTTCGTCGAGCAGCAGGAGGCGCGGTCGATGAGCGAGCGCGGCCACGATCTGGACGCGACGCGCCTGCCCCTTGGACAGCGTGCCGAGCGGCCGGTCGAGCCGGACGCCGAGCCGCTTGACAATCTCGGCTGCATAGCCGCTGTCCCAGCCGGGATAGAAGCGCGCGACGTGCGCCAGGAACCGGTCGGCGCGCAACCATCGATAGGCGCCCTCGCCGGTCTCCGGCACATAGCCGCACTGTGCGCGTACCGCCGGACCTGCAAGCGCGGCGTCCAGGCCGAGCACGCGCGCATGCCCGGCGTCCGGATGTTCGGCATTGAGCAACACACGCAGGAGCGTGCTCTTGCCCGCCCCGTTAGTTCCGGCGAGCAGATAGACACCGCCGTCCGGCACTGACAGCGACACCCCGTCGAGCGCGACCTCGCGGCCAAAACGCTTGATCAATCCCTCGGTCCGGACTGCGACCGATCCGGTTTCGGGGCTATGCATTCGCGTCTCCCTTGGCATCGGGCGTCTGCGCCAGTGCCGCGATCAGTTCTTGTGTGGTGAAGCCGTAGCGATGCGCGTCGGTCGCGGCACGTTCGGCCACCTGGCCGAGCAGCTTCGCGCGACCGACCGCAGGTTCGCGCTGCGCAGCGACATAGGTCCCCTGGCCCCGCCGAACATAGACAACATCGTCGCGCTCCAGCTCGCGATAAGCCTGGACGATCGTGTTGTGGTTGACCCGAAGATCGGCGGCGAGCTGGCGCACCGATGGCAGCGGATCGTCCGCCCGAAGATCGCCAAGCGCGATGAGCCGCCGCACCTCGTCCATGATCTGAACGTAGATCGGCCGTGTCGCGTGCGGATCGATACTGAACCCCATCTCGCCTCCGATTCGGTGTTCCGGCACACTAGAACAGTGTTACGCCATGTCAAGCTCGGGTCGGCCGAATGTCGCGCGTGTTGCCATGGCCAGGGGGGCCGCCTGTTGAGCAGTGCCAGAGCAACACCCCGTTCAGTAACGTCTGTACGTCCCGAAAAATCGTTCGATACGCCTCCTCAGTTTGAGGCTGCTGCAACACATCTGAAGGCCGTGTGCGCCTGGGGTTGTGCCATCGGCTGCGTAGCGCCGTGGATACCAGATGGAGTGCTGCCACAAACGCCCCATATGCCATGTCCGCTACAGCGCAGAATGCCGGCCGAGGCCGAGGCAGCGACGCCAGTTAGCTATGGCGAGCAGGTCGAGATTGGGGGGCGGATTCGCCACATCGTCAGCTTGCGAGGTCGATCGTCCAGGAGTCGAGCGTCGTTCCGGTGGTCGCACATCCTAAACGGCGACCCGGCGGGAACCGGGCCGGCTGACGCGCTAGATCAGTCCCCGGGTTCGTGCCCGCATCGCGGCGTCAGTTCGGTTCAGCGCCCCAACGGCTGCGATCGCCTGGGTCACATGACTTTTGACGGTTGCAGGCGATACCCCAAGGCACCGAGCGATTTCCTTGTTCGACCTTCCATCAGCGATGAGGCGCAGAACATCGCGCTGACGGGCAGTCGGAGTGCGACGATCGTCTGCTTCGACCTGATCGGCTTGCGGGCCGGGGGAGCTCGCTGGGTTAAGCAGTTCCGCGAGCCGCGGCGGAAGATAACGCTCGCCCATCAGAGCAAGTCCGACCGCAGCGAGCACAACGCCGCTCGACGCTGTCTTGGGCACGAACGCATCGACACCTGCAGCGATCAGGTCGAGCAGCAGCGCATCGTCCGTCGAACCTGTAACGATGACGACTTTGGCCCGCGGCGCGGCCGCGCGAAGCGCCGCGATCCCTTCGCGGGGCGCGGCTCCGGGCATGGAAAGATCGACGAGGCAGACATCCGGGGAGCGTGCGGCGAGCCGCAGCGCCTCATCGAAGTCGGTGGCGGTCAGTATTTCGGTATCCGGCCAGCGAGACCCGATTGCGAGCGATAGCGCATCGCGGACCAACGCATGATCGTCACAGATCAAACAGCTATGCATTGTTCTTCGTCATTCGCTGCCAACGGAGCGGGGAGTTGGGCGATCGATGCGCTCGGCAGCGTCAGAACGAAATGGGCGCCTCGCGCGGTCTTGGCGATGCATGCAAGATCGCCTCCCATCGCGCGTACCAATCGCCGCGCGGTCGACAGGCCGAGCCCGAAACTGCCGTCCTGGGCGACGGTCGCGCCGCGCGCAAAATCCTCAAAGAGCATGCCTGCAAATTTCGGGTCGATGCCCCGGCCATCATCGATGACATGAATGGCGACTTCGCCAGCGTGCCGCCGCGCGCCGATCAACAGCCGCGACCCACCGGAATGACGGATGGCATTGACCACCAGATTGCTCATCGCCCGGCGAAATATGATCGGATCGACAACAATCTCATGGCCCAAGGCGACCGGCCGCACGCGAAGGTCTGCGCGGTTCGCAGCTTCTGCCTGTTCAGCGAGCACCTCATCGACGATCTCGCCAAGGATCAACCGTACCGGACGCACAACCTGCGCCCCGCTGCGAACACGCAGATTTTCGAGCATTGCCTGGAGCAATGCCTCGGTCGCAGCAAAGGCACGCCGTGCGCCGAGGATCGCACGCGCACGCGTTGCGGCCTGCTTGGATCCGACTGCCTGATCGAAAAACAGGCTCGCTGCCTGCACCGGCTGCTGGAGATCGTGTGTGGCCGAAGCGATGAATGCGGTCATGGCGTCGCGCTGGGCGGCGACTTCATGCATCGCCTTGCTGAGCGCCGCGCCCCTCTGCTCGGCAAGCGCTTGGGCTTCGATCGATTGTGCAAGTGCCCGCTTGATCAGCCCCCGAAACCCGAACAGCGCGCTACCGAACAGAAACAAGAATCCGCCGATGGCAAGGTTATGAGGACCGGCACGAGTCAGTTCGAAGAGGATGAGGGACCCGAGCAGAACGACGATGGCTACCGGCGTCCCGTCGGCCGTCTGACTCGTCGCCATGATCTGCACGATGAGGAACCAGCTGTACAGGACGTACATCAAAGCCCGAAGTTCCGGCCCGGCGGCCGGAAGCAGCAGCCATATGCTGAGCGCAGTCAGCAGATTGACCCCTAGCATCAACGCCTTCGCCAGCGGCAGCCAAAGGCGAACAGCCGCGTCAGGATCGCGCTTCTCGTTGCGCGCAATTGCCATCACCATTCCGAGTCCGGCCAGCAGTGCGGTGTAGCCGGCCGCCCATGGCCAGAACAGCCAAGGCGCCACCAATGATCGGAAGGTAAACACCACGAACGCGAAGGTCCCCGTGAGAACCACAAGTCCGAGAACGGTCATGGCCGTGTTCGCGCGCACTTCTCGTGCCGCCACGATTGCTTTCAACGCGCTATCTTCGTGACCGTAGTTTCCCCCCGAAACCATATCCATCTCACCCATCCGGATCGCCCAATCGGCCGATGCCTTATCCCGGGAAACTACAATAGTCTCGGTTTCGGACAAGCACTTAACACGTGTTGTCTCGGGGAAATCTTCGAAAGGGATGATATGCGTTCGATTTGGCTGGCGGCAGCAGGCCTGCCGGTGATCCTGTGGGCGGCACCCGCCCACGCCCAGAACGAGCCGGGCTTTTATGTTGCGCTTTCGGCCGGTCAGAACATGGCCGAGGACACTGATATCCGCTATTATGACACGACCGGTACTTTCGGCGGCACGGGTACCACGGACTCGGCGGATACCACGGCCGACCTCAAGTCCGCAGCGACGTTTGGCGGGGCAATCGGCTACGACTTCGGAACGGTGCGGACCGATGTGGAGGTGAGCTATGCTCGTAACCGTCTCGCGTCATTGACGGTCAAGTCGGTAAACGGCGCGGCGGTCGTTCTGGACCCGACCGATATTCAGGACATCTGCGATTATCTCGAGGCCTCCGCATGTACCGGATCGGGCAACACGATCCGATTTGATGGCGGTCGAATCCGGCAGCTGAGCGCGCTTGCGAACCTGTGGGTCGATCTCCCGATCGGTGACAGCATCACACCCTATTTCGGGGGCGGGATCGGTGCGACCGGCTTCGAGAGCGACGGCGAGGGCGCCGTCAGCTTCAGCTGGCAACTGGGCGCAGGCGTTGCTGCCAAGGTGACCGAGGGTGTCTCGCTGACGCTCGATTATCGCTACCGGAGCACTAGCGGCAAGAACGTAGCCTATGACGCAAATTCCGGCTTCGAGACCGGAACCATCAAGGGCAGTGCGCTGACCGCGGGTCTTCGCTTCCACTTCTGACCAGGGCGGCGGGCCAGACGGCTCGCCGCCGACCTGCATCCCTGGGGAACTTTCCATGAAACGCGCGCTCATCGCTTGTCTGTTGGTTGGAACGGCGGGTTGTTCGGGAGGTGGCGACGGATCCGTGTCGGCGCCGCCCTCGGCCGACACGACGCCGCCGGTGGTCACGATCAGCGGCTCACAAAGCACGATTCAGGCGGGTGAAAGCGTGTTGTTGAGCGTCGCGGCGAACGACGCCAAGGACGGGGCGATTTCCACGTTCACACTGTCTTGCGATGGTGGAACACTGGTCGGCAATCTGTTGACGACCCAGGCGTCGACCGCGGCGGGAACCATTCGCTGTACCGCAACAGCGAGGGACGCTGCGGGGAATGCCGGATCCGCCACCGTCTCGATTGCGGTCACCGTGCCGACCGCCCGCCTTTCACTCGGTGTCTCGAGCACGACCCTTCAGCCCCTCGAATGGGGCGTTGTCCTGACCGACAATCTGACGCTCGCCGCGACGAGCTATACTGGCGAACTCGGTGGCAAGCCCGTCACCCTGTATCGGTCGCCAGACGGGAAGGGGCTCGCCTTTGTGACGCCTGAGGGCATTGCTCCGGGTGCCAATCGGCTGCAGGCAACGATCAACGGCAAGATCTACAGCTTCGATGTCCAGATGGCCGCTGGGCCGACGATCAGCGATCCACGCACGGTGGTCAGCAACTATTTCGCTGCCCAGCGCGCCGAACTATCATCCTTGCTAGCGGACCCTACGATCGCTTCAACCGTCAAGACGCAATTGACCAGGGCGCGGAACGACCTTGACGCAGGCATCGCCGCACTGGCGACGGCGTCTGTTGAAGAGGTTCGTCAAGCGGCGCTTTCGATTACGGTCAATGCCAATCCGCTCGCCGCCCAGTCGTTCAACGGGCCGGCCTGCGACGCGTCAGCCAGCAAGTTCGTGCTCGGGGTTGTCTGGACCGTCGCGGCGGTCGCCGTCACAGCCGATGGTGTCGCATCGATCCCCGCAAGCGGACTTGTCGGGGTGGCCGTCGGTGCCGGCGGCTTTGTCGGCGCAGTGCTGATTCTCAAGAAGTTTGTCCTGCCGAACATCAACAATATTCTCGAACACTGCCTGACCATTGATGCCGTCAGTTTCCTACCTGCCGCCAGTTCCATGACTGGCCATAGTCCAATGCGGGACAAGCTCATCTATGTAAGCCCCCTGGCCGGGACACTCACCTTTCGCAACAAGCAGCCGACAACCGTCCGGGTGGAACGCGTGGTGGGCCTTGCCGAAAGCGTTGCCGGTCAGGTCAAGGACAGCGCGGGACGGCTCCTGGCGATTGGGGAACAAGTGGGGCTTGTGCCGGATACCCTTGCACGCCTGGTGAGCGTCGCTTCAAGCAAGACCACCGAGCTCGTGCCGCCATCGACCGTCTCGCTGTCGCTCAGTTCGGGCGGCAAGGTGACCGCGTCCTACCGCCCGTCGGGAAGCGATCTTGTCACGACCTTCAGCGCCGTCGATCCAGAGCCGGGGACCGAACTCATCAACTTCACGATCAATGTGGCGAGTAGCGGGAACCCGACCGTCGCGGTGCCTGCCCAGCTGTCGCTGACGCTCCCGACAGCCCAGGACGGCTCGGCGAGCGCCATTCAGGGACGGGGTATTCAGTCCGCGGTCCAGGCGAGCGGACAAACAAGTCTCGAGATTGTCCAGCAGCCGCAGCATGGCACGCTGATTCTGCAATCCAGTGGAAGCTATTCCTATACGCCAGCAGGTAACTTCTTCGGCCAGGATAGCTTCCGCTACCGCGCGCGGAACGAAGATGGGTATTCGCGGACCGCGACGGTAATGATTTCGGTCAACCGTCAGTTCGAGGGTTCGTGGCAGGTTACCCTCCGCTCAGTTACATCAAGCCAGAGTGCGCCGGGCCTTTGCCCCAACGAAACCAATGTTGTGAACGTCGGTGTCAGCAAGGTCAGCGACACGCTCTATACAACCAGCTATGCGGGCCAGACTCTCAATCTGACAATGGCATCCAAGGACGACCCGGCCGGCCTGTCGGGGAGCTGGAGCGGGACCTATGAGGACGATCCGGGCCAGACCACTGAAACGGTGAATATCCGTATTCCGGACAGCAACACCATCACCGGCTCTACTTCCTGGTCGTACCGCGGGCCTAATGGCTCGTCCTGTTCGGGCAGTGTCACCATTACGGGCAGGCGGCCTTAAACATTGCGGGATCCAGCTGACGGTCGCCGCTGGTGATGGAACAATCTGGCAATCGGTGCGGCCCCTTGCTCGCGCCGGTCTCGCTGGTGCGGATGGGCGCAACGTGCGTAACGCCTCGCAAAACCGGGGACGTAGCTTGTGCCACTCGCTGATGGATTGACCGGCATCAAGGTTGGACCGGCGTGCGTCGCGACCGATACAGCTAAACGACGCAGGCCAGCAGCGTGCGCTGAAAAAACGCAGGCCGCAGGGCTTATCTGGTCATAGACGGGCAGGGAGGGAAGATTTTGGGGGTCAATAGGGGCGACTTGGATGAGGGAGTGAACTTGGGCGTCGGAAACCAGCTGATCGATCGAAAGAACGGTCGATATCGACGCATGCCGCATGGCTAAATTCAATCGTCGCACGCCCATGAGCTTACACGACTTCATCGTCAGGGGAGGGCGGAATGAAATCGTCTTCGAGTTTGCGGGTCGAACTCGATCCGGAAATTGCAGCACGGGCCTTGAGCGATCTGAGAATGGCAACCTGTCTCTGGCGACCTTGGTACGCCAAGGCGTGGTGGATCGCGATGCCCCTCTACTGGCTGCCTGCAGGACTTGCGTCAGGACCCGTGGTGCCCAGCTTCTATTCGAGCGCGGTTGGCGTCATTACCAATCTGACGTTCCCGCCGCTTACCGCCGGACTGGTTCTGGGATTTGGCTGTCTTCGCCGCATGCTCGCGGACTACGCGCCGGCTGAACCGTGGTTCGATCACGACATCGGAGCCTATCGCAAACCGGGCATGTCGCATCCGGCGATGGATCAAACCAACCCCCGATCCGGCGCCCAATGGGTAGGCTTGGCCTGCCACATGGATGGACCGTCTTAGTCCTTTTGCGCGCGATGTTTGGGTTCCCCATCCCCCGGCCCATGGTCGAGATCGGTCGCATGCCGACCGGTTGCCAGCACGGATGACTGCTCCATCGACGTAAGGGGTGCGGTAAAATCCCATGTACCCCGGCCCGACGCTGCATCCTGCAGATATTTGGCGCGCAGGCCGTCGGCTCCGAGGATTTGACGCGAGAGCTCACGCGAGAATGCCGCGGCAGGCTCGCGCGACTTCGCAGCCACGCCCTCGGCTGCGGCAATGGCACTGCGCACGTCGTAGTTGACGATGTCGAGCGACGATCGTGCCGATGACCCGGCCATACCGCTGTCCCTGCTCTCAAACCCGATTTGGCCCCCTGCACGGCCCAGACTGCTGCGATTGCGGGCGGTCTCCGAACCTCGGGCGGAGCCATCGCTGCCGCCGCCTGCGGACATGCTTGCGCCCACACTCACGCCGAAGTTGCTGGACATGATCGATTGCTTGTCTGCGGTACGCGTTAGCGAACGCTGCCAGCCGGTCTGGGCGAGGATCGCCCCGATATCGCGCTGAAGCGTGTCTGCGACCTGCGGTGCGATCCGCCATTCGCCGGTACGGTCCATTCGAAATCCGCCCTGCAGCCATGCCGCGAGCGCCTTTTGGCCAGCTTCGCCACCGCCCATGAAATGCTCGATTGAGTCCGGGCCCGCCTGCTTCCCCGCTTCGAACCGGGTACTGCTGTCGTAGCGGCCGGATTGCCGAAACGACGTGGCGGTCGAAACCAGCACATCGTTGTTGGCGAGGCTGAAATGTGCCTGGCCGCCCTGCGCGATCGCGCCGAACTGGCTGACGTTGATAAGTCCTGCGCGATGCAGTTGCTCAGCCTGTTTCGGACTGACATTGAGGCTGAGGTCGCCATTCTGGGCGAGCGCCAGGTCGCGCTTGGACATGGCGACGCCATTCGCACGCAGCAATCCCTGAATGCGACTGAGACGCTCATTCTCGACCATGCGGGTAGTGCGTTCGTTGCGGGCGCGGTCGGTGATACCCGCTGCGCCGCCGCTGGCCATGTCGATCTGATTGCCGGCGGTCTGGCTAAGCGTTCTGATGAAGCTGTCGAGACGTGCGGCTTCGCGGGTGGACGTGCCGGCGGCAGCAGCACCTTCGGCAAAGCCGAAATTGTCGGCCTGTCGTCGTTGCTCGCCGATCCGCGCTGCAGCACGCGTGCCGCTTGTGCCGACCTCGCGCTGGGCGTCGAGCTTGCCTGAGCGCTCGGCAAAGTCATAGCCAGCCGCTTCCTTGGTGCGGGCATAGACGCTGCGGCCTTCGCGTCGCGCCTGAGCAGTGGCGCCGTCGGCGGTGCCGAGACTTGTTGCGGCGTTATAGGTCTCGATAGCTTTGGTGACCTGCGCCTCATTCCGGCCTGTCGCCTGCCCGAGCTGGGCAATTGCGGAGAAACGGGCCTCTCCCGACAGCGCATTGATGAGGGCAATATGCTGGGCGGTATCCTCTGGGCGAAGGCCGAGCATGTCCGCAGCGTCACGCTGGCCCTGGTTGCTGCCGGTGCGCAGAGCCTGCTCGGTCGCGACATTGGCGCGTTCGGTCTGCATGACGTGGTCGCCGGCAGAGTCGCGACGGCCCTCCATCGCACCTGCGGCGATCTGCGCTTGGGTGAGGTCGTTTCGCAGTAGCCGTTCCTGGTCGAAGCTATTGGCTACAAGCTTGGCAAACAGGGGGTCGCTCTGCGCCTCGCTAACCACGCCGCTCGCTTTGAGCGCGGCGTCCTTGGGCGAATATCCTCGTCGCTCGAAATGGCGCTGCGCACCCTGGAGCATCATGTCATAGGCGCGCTGATCGCCGAATGCGCGCCACTGTACGAGGTTCTGGGCAAAGGCGGCAAATGCGCGCTCTCCCGCCTCGCCCTGTCCGAAATAGCTTGTGCCGAGTGTGCGCAGCGCGTCCTTCTCCGCAAATTGGTGAATCGCACTGGTTGCGGCATTGGCCTCGAGCGCGCGTGCGACCTGCGGGTCGGCAAGGCCGCGTCCCTTGAGCGCGGGGGATAACCCGCCAATCTGACGTGCTGCGTCGAGCGTGCCAAGGGCAAGGGCGGTATCTCCGCCGGCTGACGGGTGCCGACCGAGCAGCGTTCCAGCCTCGCCAAAGCTCCGGGTCGCGCTGAAGCTGCTGCGCTCGCCGAAATCGCCGAAACCTGTCGCCGCGGCGACCCGGTTCCGCGTGCCCATCGCCGAAGCCTGGCGCTCGAGCGCGGCGGCATGCCCCTCGCTGGTCGCAATCGGTGCAGCGGCTGCGGTCGCCTGGCCGGTAACGCCGAGTGCGCTTCCGGTGAACGCCCCAAACACATTGCCGCTGAAGCGGAAGACGGTGAACACAAAGGCTCCGGCAATGCCTGCTGCAGCAGTACGCAGGCTCCCGAAGACGGCGAGCGCCTTGCTCGCCGCGTCGGGTGCCGCGAGCCAGGTCTCGACGCCAAAAGCTTGGGTGCTGAGCTCCTGGATTGCCGCCGATGCGCTTCCCAGCGCGAACTGATGGATGCCGGCATCGATCACGCCCCAGAGCGCGACGAAGACGAACAGCCCTAGCGTGAAGCTCGCAACGCGGAGGTTGATGGGCGTCAGAATGAAGAGCAGCGCGACCGGAACCATGAACAGCATCACCGCGAACACCGTGGCGCGGACCTTGGGAATCCAGTCATTGGCGACGGCCATCCCGCTATATCCGTTGGTGAGGATCGCACGATTGGCCATGACACGCGCCGCTGCCGCCGGGCTGTCCTCCAGCAGCACATCGCCCACGGTCCGGCTGAGCAGCACATGGGTGAACAGGCTATGTGCCGAGATGGGCCGCTGGAAGATGAGATTGCCGAGCGCGCCGAGCTGCTCGGTACATCGCGTCTTTTGCGGGGGCGAGTCGAAGAGGAAACCGGTTGCCCGGCATGCCCGCTTGGTCTGGGTAACGAAGAGCTCCGGGTCGGAAAGCCGCGTCGAGATATGGTTCCACGCCTCTTCGCAACTCATCGTGGTCCCGCCTTTGTTCGCTGAGGAATAGACTGTCGCAAAGGTCGAAGGACCCGCCATGGCAGCAAAGGCCGTGGGGAGATCGATCGCGGTCCGGAAAAGCTTGTCATCGTCGATCGCATAAGCGGGCGAAACCCGTGCAACCGGGTAGCATTGGCGGACATAGTCGCGCAGTGTCGCGTCGAGATGCGAGTCTGCCAGCATGCGCTGGGAGGCGACCGCATTGAGGAACAGATCGAATGCGTGTCCCCCGCCGTTGAAAGCATATTTGGTGTTGGGGTCGATGCTGTTGTCGTCGATCGTCTCGACCATGGCGCGCTCGATCATGTTCGTGGTGCCCGCCACCAGGATCAGCAGTACGGGAACGTCGCCGACCGCCGCATAGGCATTTTTTACGCGGTCATAGATGTGCACGGTGCCGGTCGTGGCGACCATGCCGATAAACAGGCCGACCCCGACCAGGATTTGAAATCCGAATGCCACGAGGCCCATGCCCGACCCGCGCGCGCTGGCGAGCAGCGCGCCGAGACCGATACCCACGGTTGCCATCAGGATCACTAGTGTCTCGTAGCGTGAATCCGAAAAGATCAGCGAGACAGCGCGAAACGCATCCACGGTTTCCTGGAAGCCGCCATAGCTGTGGAAGCTTGCCTCGAACGCGGCAGCAGGCGAGGTCGCAAGCAGGGCGGGAACGGCGATCGGCCAGCGTGGCGAGCCCATATCCTGTCCTCACCGGTTGCGTGCGACGGTTGCGCCAACGGCACTGCGCGCGTCCCGGTCGCGCTCGCGCAGCAGCCCGGCATAGTTTGCCGAGAGGTTGCTCGTCCCGAGCGCCGCGAGATAGGATTGGCGCATCTGCGCACGTTGACGCTGCACCTCTTCGCGCAGGTCGCGAAGCTGCTCGACTCCCTTGGTAAGTATGCGTGTCTGGCAGACCTGCTTGCTGGCGCCGTCGGCAGCGCCGGCCGCGCTGACGCCGCGCTCGGCGTTGTTCAGGGCAAAGTCGATCGTGCGGGTCAGGTCGTTCAGCATCTGATAGGCGATGCTCAGCGCGACCAGTTCGTCGCTGTCGGCGATCACCGAGTCGACAACGCCTTGGCGGACGCCCCATTCGATCAGGCGATAGACGGGCAGGGTGCGCACATTGGCGACAAACTGGCGCTCCTCTGTGCTGAGCGCGCTGCGGGTGCGGATCTTTGCGGCGATCGACTCCATCCGCTCCCGGGTCAATGCAAGCGCGCCGCGTCCTGCCCCGTCCTGCGTGCAATCGTCAGCACTTGGCGGGAGGTTAAGAGCGCGGCGCTTGGCTTGCCCGGTCAGAAAGTCCTGCGCGCTCTCGGTGTCCTGGCCGGCGCAGGCGGGGATTGCGGCGAAAATCGGTACCTTGTCGGTGGCACTCCACCGCATATACACGTCTCCTACCCGGGCGCGCATGACCGCGGTCCAGTTGGCAGCACCGATCCGGGCGGCGGCATTGTCGAGCAGCGATCCGGTGCGGAAGATCTCGGTGACCTCGGGCGGGCAGTTTTCGAGCGCGTCCTTCAGATCCTCGGTGGGATTGTTGCTGTTGGCCTCGATCCTCTCGCGCGACTGCTGAAAGCTCTTCGCGAAGCCCTGTTTCACCGAGCGGTAGCCGGTCATCTCCTCGATGATCCCCGACATAGTGTCATCGCCTTTGGCAATCTGGACCAGGCGGTTGGCTAGCCGGCAATCATTGACCTGGATCGAATTGAGGAAATTGGTGGCGGCCTCCATCTTCGAGATGATGTTCCCCATCTTCTCGTCAAGCGTCTCCAGCAGGTATTGAAATGCCACCGCCGGCGCGGCCTGAAGGATGCTCTCGAGCTTCTGGACGAGATATTCGGGGTCAAGGAACGACATGCCACCCAGGAACATGTCGATGCCGCCACAACCGGCGCGCACCTTGGGCAGGCTAACCGACATGAGATAGTCGTTATGGACGTCGACCCGGCCAGCCATGCCGCCTGCCGTCAAATAGCCGCGTGTCTGGTCCTCGAAACTGCCCGGACTCGAATAGGTGACGTTGTCGAACCAGCTTTCGGCCCAGCTCTGTGCACCTGCCGGTCCTGCGCTCAGCAGTGAAGCGACGCCGATTCCGATGCAAAACGAGGACTTGAAACACGCGAGGCGGCGCATGGTGTACCCTTCACGTTTGAGATGATCTTGACGTCGAGCCCGCCATGCTCACCGTCTCTTCAAAACGGGCGCTGGCGCGCCGACGATACCCGTAAATTTCGACATGGCCCGCACCGCGACTGCCGGGCGGACTCCGCTCAGCATCTTCGCCGCCAGATAGAGATTGCGGGTCAGATTGGGGCCGTGATCGGTACCGATCGCGATCGGGATCACCCGGCCAGGATCGGCGTGCGGCCTGACCCAAGCGACGGGATGCCCGACCCAGGGCAGGCCGAGGCGTCCCGACCTCAGCGCAGCATCCTGGCCTGAGATCGTCCGCGCCTGCCAGCCATATCTTGCAGCGAGCTGACCGAGGCGCGACCAGAGATCCGCGCACGGCAGGCACCCCGGCGCTGTGGTCATCTCGACGACATGGAGGGATGACTGAGCCCTCAGCGTTGCCGCGAGATCGGGCGGAAAGTCCCGTGTCACAGGCACGCGGGCGAGCCAATGGCGCATCGACCGGATGTCGGCGACCGGGTGCACAGCTGCCGCCCTGGCCCGATCACGATTGACCACCTGCGCGGCGCCAGGACGTGGCGTTACGATCGCCAGTGCCGCCATTGCTAACACGGCGTGAGCGCCACGTTCCTTTACGCACGTCCAAGCGCTCGCAAAGCTTGGCGGACGCGTTGAGCCTGTCATTGGTTATGGCCTGAGCTGGCAGAGAAAAGGTCACCGCCGAGCGCGCGCGGGTCCGTGGCGGATACCGGGCCGTTGGCGAGCGCGTCGAAAAAGCCGTCTTCTTCGCCGGGGCCGGTCATGAATTGCTCCGGGCGGATATCGCCGTTCAGCAACCTTGTCGCCTGGAAGGCCATTTGTGCGAGGTTGGGATAGGTCTCCACGCCGCTCGCGATGATCATGCGCTGAACGCTGTCGCGTCGGATCACCATGGTGGTCGGTGTGATCTCTACGCCATAACGTCGCGCCAATTCGGGGCGCTGATCGACATCCATCAGCGTGACCTGCCAGCCCATCTCCTCCTGAAAGCGCTGGATGATCGGCCATTGCACGCGACAATATCCGCAGGCCGTGCGCGAAAACATGACCAGCGCGAATCCGCTCGCCTGAGAGCGCAAATAGGCACGACGGATTGCATCCTTCTGCGCCGTCTGTTCGGCGCGCGCATTGCCGACCATCGGATTGGCCGACTTGGAGTTGAGTTCGGGGTTCTGGAGCATGGCGAGCTGGGTGACGCCGGCAAAGGCCCGCGCCTTGCGACGTGCAAAATCCTGAAGGCGCCAGAAATCCGCGACCGCCTCGACGGTCAGCACCGTCGCGGCATAGTCGCGCTGCTGCTCGATCAGCTTGCGAATCCGTGGTGGCGTCCAGGCCGCGAGCTGCGCCATTGGCGGAATGTCGGGCTTTACTAGCGCCTCGGGCGCAACAGGCGCATCCTGCGCTGGCCGAGGCACGTACCACCAATAGCCCTGCTTGGCTTCCTCGCGTCCATGACTTTTGCGTTCTTGTGCCGTTGTCGACGGTATGGCGAGGCTGGTGAGCGTCGCTGCCGCACCAGCCAGGACGTAGCCGGGCAACGCACGGCTTGCGCGACGGCAACCGCGGCGTTGGCATCTGATGATCGGGGCTCGGTGTCTAACCATGGCGCCGATCTTGAGGAGAATGATCGGCTCGGCAACGGGCGGGGCAGTAAACCACCCAAAGGCGCGTTCTCGTGCCTCGTAACGACGCGAATGTTATGCCCGGGCGAACTTGGGCCGTGGGTCATTTGCTGTCGATCTGGACTGTCGGCATGGTGGGGAAATATCTTCAGTAGGGCAATCGCCCCATCGGAAGGGGGTTTCTAGTGCTGCAATGTCACAGAAACCGGGCAGTGATCCGAGGGATGCCGGTCCTCAGGGAGGCCGTAGCGATATTCCTCGAACGAGCCCGGCTTAACACGTGCGGTTGCCTTCGCACCCAGCACGATATGGTCGATGAACTCGTTATAGCGCGCCTTGCAGGTCGCGCGCCGATCGCCTGAAGCAAGCGTCAGGTCTGCGCCCGCCGGATTGCCATCGTCGATCTCTGCATAAAATGCGTCACCGCGTGCCGCCAGCCGCCGGTTCCAGTCGCCAAGGACAGCGAAGGTTTCTCCCGCGGCGGCGCGCGCATCGATCCAGGTCTCCAGCGCCGGCAGCTGGTCGAACAGCACCGGGCAGTTGCGATCGGAGGGGCTTTGTCCGGAGTTGCACCCGGACTTGAGATGAATGGCGAGCAGACGAACCGGTGCACGACCCCCGATCGTGATATCGACGCCCCAGCGCAAATCGGGATTGCCGAGCGCCAGATCGGCCAGGTCGGGGTTGCGCGACCATGGCACACCCTTGCGGATCGCAAATCCGACCGCCTGCTGCCGGATCGATTGGCCAGGAGCTCCGTAACAGGGGCCACCACGGCCGCTCGCGGGGCGCGTCGACATAACGACTTCATAGTGCTGAGGATCGAACACGCGCCGGGCGGCCTCCGCATTCTCGACCTCCTGGAATGCGATCACATCCGCGTCGAGTGCTTCAACATGTCGTTTGAGCTCGACATAGTCGACAGCTGTGCGGGGACGACAGCCAAGTCCATCGCGCTCCGCGAGATGCTCGAGATTCCAGCTCGTGATCTTGAGTGTTCCACCGTCGCTTTGCCGCGCTGTGGGTTGACCCGCGTTCAGGCACCCGCCGAGGAGTAGCGCCGTGGTAAGCAAGGAGATGGAGTGCCTGATCATCAAAGGGTCGATACCCCGGATATCGCCTCATGCGAAGCCTTTGGGAGGCTCCTCATGCGAGGGGCTCGCTCCGGTCGTTACGGAATCTACATGAGCCAGCATTGCTTGCGACGGTCCCCTGAGCGGTGCAAAGCGAGGTGATGACCGCGAGCCAGCTTCACGATCACCTTGTCAGAACCTTGATGCGCAAGGCGGGTGGAACACTTCGCCGGTGGCGAACCGTGGTCGGACCGGTTCGAGTTCATGACCCGGCGACGCATGTGCATTGCAACTGGTCGGTGACGCCTACGGGCACGTCGCGCGAGATTGCCGAGGTGGAGCGTTTGCTCGATGTGGTTCGGCTCGAGCATCCGATCATCACGGCAGGGTGAACTTCATCACTGCGCGCCAGCGACACGTCCATGCCACCATAAGCCGCCTTCCACTTGTAGAACGTCGCACTGCTCACACCGTGCTTGCGGCACACGTCAACTGTCTTGGGACCGGCCTCCTGCTCCCGCAAGATCCCGAAAATCTGCTCCCCGTTGAACCTGCTGCGGTTCATCCTCGTCCTCGTTCATGAAGGACTCTAGCTCAGACTGGCGGAGTTTCAGGGGAGCGCGTCACTGGAAGATCGCATCTGCCTTCAGATGCTTTGTGATGATCAGTTGCGTAAAACCAGCAGTTGATGTCAGCATCGGCCAGATGTGACGCGGGTAAGCAAGGTTCGCATGAGGTGGAAGTTCGCAAAAGCAGGGCGTTTGTCAGGCGCTTTCGCCGTGATCCTGCTCTCCACCCTTCCGATGCGAGCCGCAGCGCAGCTGCCGACGCTACCCTATCCCAAAGCCGCCGCCTTTGTCGGCGATAAGAAGGTGCTGACGGTTGCCTGGTCCAATGGGGTTGTGACCCAGGAATCGTCTGAAGGGCGGCGTATTCTACTCCGGGAGTCGCTCAAGGTCGACGACATACAATTGTCAGCTGATGGACGTCGTGTGCTGATCCGGTCGGCCCGCATGATCCGGGTGCTTGAGATTGGTTCCGGTCGGACGCTGCTGACCCATGCTTTGCCGCACGAGCCCTATGCAACATTTCTGTTCTCGCCCGATGGGGAGCAGCTTGTCGTTTCCTATGAAAAAGAACAGCGCTCCGAGCTGTTCGACCTTACTCGCGGAACGTCATTGGGCGCAAGCGAGGGAACATTCGAGGATGGCGGATTCTATGGCCGTTACCTCTTGCTTGTGCTCGACCAGTCGCGCGATGGTCCGGGGGATACGCTGATCGTACTGGATCGCGACGGAAAGCAGCTATCGCGTCGGCTGTTTCCGGCAATCTTCGCGTCGGCCCCGCTCCAGGCGGAGGCCGACACCATGCTCCTCGTCGATCATCGCAGGCTCTATTTGCTCGACATTGCACGCAATGTCATCGTGCAAAGCTATCCGATTGCGAGGGTGCCGACGCAGTTGCTCGCCCGTGCGGACGGGTCTGTCGCATCTCACCGGGGCCACGCATGGGAAGTGCGCGATCCAGCTACGGGGACGCGCCGCGGTTTGGTCGGGTATACGCCGGACCAGCGGGACATCACAGGCATGACTGCCGGGCCCGACGGCCGCCTGTTGCTATGGGTCGGCGATCAGACCTTGATGCTGGCCGACCCTGCGAGCGCTTCTACACGAGCGCTTTTCGACTTCGGTGAGGATGGCCAATGGCTGGCGGCCTCATCTGACGGAGAGCATGTTGCGATCGGCGCAGATCGATCGCTGCGGATCGTCGATCTGTCGCGGGCTAGACCGAGTGAACGCTGTATCGAGCCCCCGGGCGGGGCGCATCGTTGCGCGATCGCCGATCTGCGCCGGACGATGGGAAAAGTTGAAGCCGCCGAAGCAGACGATTTGCGCACACTGGTCGCTTTGTTGCAGCGACAGGAGATGGCCCGCTGGGATAGCGAACGTGCAGACGGCTATGATTATCTTGCTGCCGCGCGCCGTCTTGTTGAGCTCGATCTGGATGACGAGGCGGAGGCCGCCTATCGTTGGGCTCTGGGCTTTTCGAACCCCCATATGCTGCCGGGCACGACGCTCGCCTTTGGCGAGCTTTTGCTCCGCCAGCGTCGGTTCGCCGAGGCTAGAGCAATGCTTGCGCCGCTGGCAGCCCAGCAATCAGCGTTGTACCGCAACGAGAAATATCCGCCGAAAATACTGAGCCACATCTTCGCTGTGTTGAGCGAAGCGCAGCTGGAGACCCAACAGCTAGAAGCCGCTATCGTCTCCGCCCAACGTTCCTATGAGCTCTATGGCTCGACCGCGTCATTTTCGGGCAGATATGTAGGGCGAGCAATGCTGGTTAAGGCGCGAGCATTGACTCTGCTGGGTCGGCTGGCAGAGGCTCAGGCGCTACGCGTCGACCTGCTCAAGCAACTCAGCAGGAACTATGGTGAAACACCTCTGGCGGTCGAGACACGCATCTCGCTGGGCGAGGGCTACGCATTGCAGGGGAACGTCGCTCAGGGCGATGCACTGATCGTCGATGCAATTGAGATCATCAAGCGCAGCTTCGGCGATGCCAACCCCACGATGATCGATGCGCGCGAACGTCTTGGGCGATTGCGCTTGCGCGCTGGTCAGTCAAGTCAGGCACTTACGCCTGTGCGTGCAGCGACCGCTGCATTGTCCGGTGCGCAGCAGGTTCGGCTCGACCGGTTCCGTTCGCTGTTCCGTCTGCATGTTGCAACCGCGTGGATGGCGCGGCAGTCGCGAGCGTCAGCGACTACAGATCCGAAAGTCACGAAAGCACCAAGCGTAGCCGATGCCGGGCATCCGACCATCGCACGCCATGAAGGAGAACTGACTGCGGTTGCACTTTCTCCAGATGGACGTTTTGCTGTCACCGGGTCGCGTGATCGCACGCTGCGCGTCTGGGACGCGCGCAGTGGCGTCCAACTGCGCATGACGAGCGTGAGCGGCTGGGTCGACTCGGTCCAGTTCATTGCACCGACCGTGGTGCTGGTCCGTGCCTATCGCGCGTTCACCATCGACGTCGTTACCGGGGAGACCCGGACGCTAGGCTTGGACGATATCACTCATGGAGTTGCGCATGCCGGTGATGGAACCATTGCGGTCGGTCATGATGTCGGCGTTCTCATTCTTCGCGCCGACGAACAACGGGTCTCGATCCCCGGCGACGATATTCGAGACATTACCCTATCGCCGGACGGCAAGAGACTTGCCGGGCGGCTGCAGGAGTCGAACGAGGTTATTCTGTGGGATGCGGTGAATGGCCAGCGTATCGGCTCGATGGGGAAGAGTGACACGGCGCCGGTGTTCCTGGGGTCACTGGTCATCGTGATCGCACCGGGCTTGCCTGGGAGCGATATCGCCCAACGTTATGATGCCGTCACCGGAAAGCTGGTCGGTCCGGTGGCCAGCGAGGACTGCTTCCTGCACAATATAAGGGCCGCAGCAGGACAGATGTTCGCACCGGGACGTACCAGTTGTTTGCTCGGGCCTGGCGATCAACAGATGCGGCCGTTCTTCAAAGGATCGGACTATGTGCATCGTGCAGCTCTAGCCCCTGATGGCCGACTCGCTGCCTTGGCGCTTGAGGGCGGCAGGATCCTTGTGATCGAGGTTGCGACCGGAAGAGTGCTTCACACCCTGCTGCACGGCAACAAAGTCACGGGTCTCGCGTTTTGCGAGAATGGCCAATTCTTGCTGTCAGGCGCCGACGAACTTGTCGGACGGGTCTGGGACACGCGATCGGGGCAAGCACTTGTCCAACTCGGCGACTGACAGATCACGATTCCGCCTGCGAAACACGAACGTGATGAGGGTTCTGACCGACGGCGGAAGTGCCGCGGAAGCGTCTGTCATTTGAATGTTCCCCCGAGACGAGAGAGGTGCACTAGCGCATCGTCCATATAAGGACGGTTGACCCCGGTCTTGGTGTTGCAAAGAGGCAAGGCGACCTGCCTTACGCAGCGTTGCCCTGCGCGACTGCATTGGGTGGCATATTTCGAGCTGGTGAAGAGCCCTGTCAGGGGGACGCGCAATCCGCTGAGCTATCCGATAGGCTGCGCTGCCGGGCCGCTGTCAGCTGCGCTCGCTCTATCCGATCACAATTGACGTTCGACTGATCGGCGTAACGATCTCTAAACTTGTACATCTGGCGATCCGCAACTGCCCTTGCTTGCCTTGACGGGATGAGAAGACGTGACGAAAGGCGCCGCGGCGTATCGAGCGTCCACACTTCTCCACATGTCCCGGGCCAAGCGTCTGCTCGGTCAGAAAAGCCGCTCCATGCGCCGCAAATGATCGATCCGCACGAGGCCGAAATACCGGCTGTCAAATCCATCGGGATGCGATGAACCGATATAGACGAACCCCGGCGGAACCGTTCCGGCGATCCGCGCCGCGCTGAGCTTCACACCGCCCCGGCCCCGCGCGAGGCTGACGCCGATCAGGCTATCGTTACAGAAAAAGGCAGCCGTTGCTCGGACCGCTGACCTGTCGGACGGCGGTGAGATGCGCAGCCGTTCCCCTGGCATGCAGAGGACATATTTGGTCACGCTGACCGGATTTGGGCCGGACACCGGGTGGACGAGCGAAAACTGCACCAGATCGCCCTTCCGGATGGCGCCTGGGGCCGGGCGAACCGCCCAGGCGTCGATCGACGGGCTCATCACCAGCGTGACACCGGGCAAGGTGAGGGTCGCTGCGAGTCCTGCGAAACCGGCCAGCGCAGTCGCCAGAACGAGCCGTCTGCCACCCGTGTCGGTACCCGTGGCTGTGCCGGGGTCGTTGCCACGTAAAGCGTCGGCGGCCCGGCGGGGCAGACGAGCGAACTCGCGCAGCAACCCGGCACCGAGTTCAAGGAGCAGCCAGACGAGCCTGAACATTCTCGACCTCCTTGGTGCCACCGAGGCGACGATATTCGTCGATCAGTCCAGAAAGTGCGGCGTCGCCATAAATGACGATGTTCGCGCGGGGGCTTTCGTCCTCGCGCTCGCAATAGGGCTGGGTCGGGTCGCCGGGGATCATTGCCAGCGCCGGCACGTGCGCGACGCCATGCTGGCGGAACACCAGCGGATCGATGATGATCTGAACGTCGCGCATCACACAGCTTGGTCCCTCGCAGCCGGGATCGATGCGCAGCACCCGTGCAGTGAGCCTGGCCATCGGCCCGAGCTTGCGCAGCCCGCCCGGGACCCCACGAAAGGCCATCACGCCGCGCACGCGCTCGAGCTGTGCTGCATAGCTGCGCAACACAGGCACAGGTATTGAGGACGAGACGAACAGGACCGGTACCCAGCCAGTGGGGACGGGGGCGACCGCTTTCGCGATCTCCTCCAACTCACCCGGCTCGAGGCCGAGCGACTGACGCAAGCGCTTGCCCATCGCCTCGCGCTGCGCCGCCAGCTGCGCCTGACCCGCTGCGGCGGCCTCGCTGGCGCGGCGGACGAGGTCGGCGGACGGACGATGCTTTTGCAGCCCTTGGAATGCTCGGCGACGCAGGTCGGGCGGCGGGTCGGGCGGCAGACGTGGGGTGGCTGCGTCGGTCTCGGCGGGCCTGGCCTGTTTGAGCGCTTGCTCGAGCCGTTGCATAGCGGGGCCACCCTCGCGCTCGATCCGCTCACTGGCGGAATTCTGGGCCAGCGCTGCGCTGGCCAGCAGGATCAGCACGCAGGCCGTCATGCTATTCACCGACTGCGTCGAGATACGCATCGATCTTGTCCTTCATGTCGATTTCGATGGTCGATTGCGCTCTGGCCTCAATCTCGGCGTAATATTCGCTCAGGTCCATTTTTTGCGAAATCCAGCGCCTGAAACTCTTCCGGCGTGAAGCCGCGACATATCGGCTGTTTGGGCGTGCCCCAGCCAATGCCGTTGAACGATTTGAGCTGGGGGCGGCCCTGCTCCTGAAGAATTCGGCCGAGCTTGGTGTTGAAGCAGCAATGACCCCTGGCCTTTTGCAGGCACAGGCCGAGAAAGCTGGCGGTGCAATAGCTGCCGACCTCGTGGCACATGCCCGAGCCCCGCAGCATCGCGGTTTCCATGTCCTGCTGGTCGCAGCCACTGAACAGCAGCTCGACCATGAAGTTGACAGCCAGGCTGATGGCGATCGAGGTCGGGTCGAAGCCGATGATCAGCGCATTGGCGCCTGCGCTCGCGGCCTGGCTGGCGGTGGCACCGGCCTGCAAGGCCGCGAACGCCGCGCTCATCCCGTTGAACACGCCCTTCACGACAGCGATCTTGGTGCCGATCGAGCCCATCGCCGACCCCATTCCGTCCTTGATGATCTTGCCCTTGTCCTTGCAACAATTCTGGAAGGTGTTGCCGAGTCCGGGCGGCCGACAGCGCATGCCGCGACCGCTGAAAATCTCGATCCGGCCGAGGCAATTGCCTGCCGCATCGGCACCACCATCGGCTGGAGTACCCGGATCATCGATCGGCGGTACCACCTCGACCGGTGTCCCGGCGGGGTCGGCACAGAGATTGGGTGAACAGCTCGGCACGGCGCTGCCCGCGACAATCGCACAACTGTGCTGGGTGCCGAGCGGGCAGAGATAGTTTCCGTCGGGCTGCATGTCGCAGGCAATCTGTTGCAGCGGGCATTGCCAGCCCGCTGGGGCGGCCCGAACGCAGCCGGCGACCTCCCCGGGATCCGCCGCATCGCCATTGCCGTTGAGATCGGCCACGCACATCTGCCCAGCGCCGGGGGCGGGAATAGCAGGCGGCGGACTGACAGGCGGCAGCGACGGCGGACCGTCCGGTGGCGCGGGTGGCTGCACCGGCTCTTCGGGATACGGCGGCGCCGACGGCGCATCGCGATCTTCAGGCCATAGCGGCGGCTCGACTTCGCGAGGGGGCCGGATCGGCCCGGAAGGACCGGTCTCGCTCGGCGGTTGCTCGGATATTTGCACTGTCGTTTTGGTGGTTGAGGCGGCGAGGAAAGCCGAGGCGGTGCGCGTGGCAGGGGGAGGGCCGGCAATGGCACGGCCATGCGCCGAAGCTGTCTGAACGACCAGAATGAACGTCACCAATGCGGCCAGCAGCAGCGCGACCCTGGAAGGAGGGAACCAGCTGCGCGGGCTCATTGAGGTGTCGCCGTGCACAGGAGGTCGGCACCCGCGAGGCGGACGGTCTGCATCATCACGACCGCCTCCGGAAAATCATCGAGGCAGCCGCAGGCCGAGACCAGCTGCTCCCCCGGGCCGAGCGGGCAGACATTCTCCGCCCCGCAGCTATGGTAGAAGGTGTCGAATGAAGCCGGATCATTTTGCTGGTTTCCAACCACGCCCTGTGGGGCGGCTTGTGCGTTGATCGTGGGAGCGCGGGTCTTGCAAATGGGCTCGCAGGCGGGGACACTGCCGCGGTGGGGCAACGAGAAGGGACGCATGGTCTCGCTTGTGCCGCCCGTCGCAGTGCGCGTGCGATCGGCGAGCAGCGTCTCGGTTGAGCGGTCGAGGATATAGGCGCTACGGCTGAGGTCCGGCATGGGAAGCGCATTGCTGTCGACTTCGCAGCGATAGATCCGGTCGCGCAGGAAGAAGTCGCGCTGAAGCTCCACCGCGCAGGCAGACGCACCAAATTGGCGGGATTGCGGCAGCGGGCGCAAGCCTGTGTTGATACCGTTGCGAAAGGTCTGGACCCCATCGACAAACTCGTCCTGCAGGCGACAATCGGCATCGCGCGCCAGCATGGCGCAGCGATCGACCAGCTGCTCGCGGGTGCTGCAGGCGTCGTCGAGCTCGAGCAGCACCCTTGCGCGTGCCTCACCGCCATCGGCCACAGCGACGCGTAGCCAAAGCTCGTGGTCGCCTTGAGTCAGCCAGGGCTTGAGGTCGAGATTGGGGGTGGCATGGAACGCGCGCCCGCGTTCGCACTCTCCTGGCGGCAGCCCTTCCGATCCCCATGACGCTGGGCCCGAAGCGATCAGCGCACCATCGATGCGGATTTGCGCCCAGTCATCGGCGAAATAGTCGGCAAGGCGCGCCTTGACGATCCGGTCGGGATCCTCGACGCGCAATTTCATGCGGAAGTCGATCAGGCTGCAATTGCCGCCACGCAGCGAATTGTCCCCCGGCGAGCCCATCAGGAATTCGATCTGGTTGACGGTGCGCGTGGCGGCGTAGCCGCCCGATATGCGATGAATGACCGCGTCCAGGTCTGCGCCCTCGACCCTGACTTGTCGTTCGATCGTGCAATGGCGCAGCTGCTGCGCCTTGCCGAGACCGGCAGGCGATCCGGACAAAGCCTGGAACAACGGGCTGTTGTTCGCCGCCGTCTGCGCGTCGGCGGCGATGGTGACCGGGTTCGCGCGATAATTGCTCTGGGGCAGGGCGGGGCTTGCCGTACAGGCTGTGGACTGGGCGCCGACATAGCGGATCACGGGCCCGTCGATCACTGCCTGCGCGACGCCGATCCGCGGATCGGCGGTGGTCAGCGCACCGACCATGCCGCCCCCTAGATCGCGCAGTACACCGGCGAGATTGCCCCATACGAGGTTCGTCCCGCAGCTGTTGTTGAGGCAATAGCAGCCTGAAAGCTCGGTCAACGGCACGGCGCTGAGCTTGAGATTGCGGGCCGTGTCCACGTCCCACCGAAAGGGCCGGCACTGGGTCCAGCTGCCGGGCTCGCACGAAATCACGCCGTTGGCGCACAGGCCGGAGATCGGCATCGGCAGGGTCGAGCGGCTGTCGATCGTGCCGTCGAGATCGGTGTCGCGCGCGATCTGGACAGTGGTGAGATCGCCGCCGCTGCCCGGTTGCGCGAGGATCTCGAGAAGTGTGCTCGTCTTCTGACACGCGAGGTTGGCGTTGAAGCTCCGTTTGCCGTCAATCGTGGCGATCGGCTGTCCGGAAAGTCCCGGAGTCACATAGTTGCGCTGAATCGCCTCGCTCTCGCCTGCGCGGGCGCGCGATGCCGCCGCCGCCGCACGGGCGCGGGCCTCGACGCTTTGCGGCTCTGGGTCCTGAATGGGATGTGCCAGGGTCGTCGAGAATGAAACCAGCGCGGCCACCGCTATGGTACAGGTCTGGGAGGGGAACCTGACCCGTCGGAGGAGGGTGGCCGCGCTGGCCGGGGGTGGAGCGGCGCCAAGGGGGCTTGGTGGCGCCGCTCCCGCCACACGCACCAGCCGTCGGCCATCCAGGCCTTGGCGGGCAGACCAGATGAAACCGGCCCAGTGCGCGCGACGTGGGGGAGGTAATCCGCTCATGGCACCGGAATCCCGGCGCAGCAGATCACCTTTTCGAAGAGCATGAACTAGGAATTGTCCTTGCCGGGGGCATGTTTGCCGCTCGTCCAGAGCGCGCCGGGCCGGCCGATATTGACGCATTTGCCGCCCTTGACCGGCTCCATCAGCTGGAGCTTGTAGCGCGACTTGGTCCAGATCGGACTGGGGCGGAACGAGCAGCCATCGCTCGAGCTGATGGTGAGCGCGCCAAGGCGTCCCATCATGAAGGTGCCGCGCGCGGCCAGGCCCGCCCAGGCCTCGACACTGTCCCCGAAATGAATGTCTCCGGCGATCGGATAGGTCGATCCCCAGCTTCCCATGCACCAGAAGAGCGGATCGATGACCTTGCCTGCCGCGGCAGCGGCGCTGTCTGCCATGCAGGCAAGACCAGCCGCGGGATTGCCGAACAGGATCGCCTCGGGCTGAATGATTGCGCCGAGCGAACCCGACTGCCAGGTGGGCAAGACCTCGGTGACCAGCGCGACATCGAAGCCGTCATCCTCGATGCAGGGCAGGTCGGTGAACATGTCGAGCATCTTCCAGACCGGCGAGATGTAATAATGCATTTGGGCGAACATCTTGCGGGTGTTCGTTCCATCCGAGATCGAGCTCTGGCTGCCCTGCAGCTTGCCGCCGGTGGCCATGAGGTCGGCACCGAGCGCCATCATGCAGCCCGGTTCGGTGACGACATCGATCATGCGGTTCGGCGACCAGAAGGACACTTTGACGCCGAACCAGAATTGCAGACCCTTGCGGCACGCACACAGCGGTGCCGAGGCCGATTGCGCGTCGAGCGCCTTGTCCAGCTTGTCGTAGCTGCCGATCCTCACCCCGCCGATGGTGATCGGGAAGATGCAGTTCCAGCGCACCTTGGTGATCGGATTGAACATGGTGCCGGTCGGGCATTTAGAAGCTTGGGCGGGGCTGGTCCCGATGACCGGGGCAGCCACACCGAGCGCAAGCGACGCCAGCAGGGTGCGTGCGGACTTGATCATCTGACGGGTCTCATCTTCTTGGCTCGGCTGAACGGTCCAAACTCTGAAAGGATGAGCTTGCGACCAGACTGGGCGACGATCACGGGGGCGACGGTGAGACCAAGCCTTGTCTTCATCCGCTCTTCGAGCAGATAGATAGCGCGCCCGCTGCGCTCGGTAAGTTCAATGGGATCGCCCGCCGTGACGATCACAAAATCTGACGGTCGTGCTGTTCGGAGCGCCCAGCTTAGGTCGCGCGGATGTGCGATCACCAGACGCTGCGGAAGCTTCACATAGGTCAATGGATTGAAGCTGTAGCCCTTTGGATAGAGCATGCGTCCGTCGGGCAGTTTCACGTCGAAATCTAGCGTGTAGAAGGGGATGACCGATCTCACGCGATCAGCTGGGGCCGGATCGAGCGCTGCAGCGCGCAGCGCCGACCATCTGTGGCGCGGCCCAAATTGCTGGCGCATGTCGCCTGGCAGCTTTGCTACCTTGGCGGCGATCTCGGCCATGGCGTCGACCTCCGCGATCTGCCAGACGCGACCGATGGTCGATTGTTTGAGCTGCACGGGGCCTGCAGGCGCGGCGGCGACTCCCGTCAGTCCAATGACCATCGCGCCGGCCAGCAGCGCGGCAATGGTGAGCCCCTGGCCGATCACGGTCCAGCGCATGCCGCTCTCAGTGCCCATCGCGCCCTCCAAAGTCCTTGGGCGTTGGCAGTCCGCAGACTGCAGCCACGAACGAAATGGCCGAGACCAGAGTCACCGGCCAGACGACCCAGCGCAGCTCCAGCGCGAGGTCGGGGCGTAGCATCGCCAGGTAGAATTCGACGAACAGGAGGACATAGCCGCCGATCGCGAGCCGCAGCGCACCGGGCGACGGGTCGGGCGCAACAAGACCGTTCATGGCATTCTCCGCTGACGCAGGCGCGCGAGCAGTTTCGCGGCGGAGGAGGAGAGACCGATCAGCAGCATGCCTGCTGCGAAACACGATGCCCCGACCAGGATCGCAGTGCGCACAACGGTGTAGGCCGACTCGCCGACGGCGAGACCGGTAGCGAGCACGAGACTGATCAGCAGCACCGTATCGAGTGCGATGAGACGGAACCGCCAGCGGAATGCCCCGGCTTCCAGATGCAATGCCACGCGGCGCTCGATCAGCAGTTCGAGATCGGCTTCGCTATCAAATCGCAGTGGAACCTGCTCTGCACGGACATGGGACTTCTGGCGCATGGCTCAGGCAACTCCAATGCTGGGTTGACGACCGATCTCGGGGATCGATGCAGGATCGACGCCGGCGAGCCGGCAGATCGCTTCGAGCGGCGAGAGACCTCGCTGGATCAGAGCGTCGAACGCGGCGACCTCCTCGGGCGCGGAGGTATTGATCCAGTAGGAGAAAGGATCGACCACCAACCGAGCGATTCCGAGCCCGAGCGGCGAGTCGATGAAGACTTCGCTGTAGTTGGGCTTGGAGTTTCGGACTGACTTGAGCAGATCGAGGACGAAGCCCGAATAATCGAGGATCTTGTTCTCGACCGCCCGGTCATAGGTCGATCCCTGCAGCAGGAAGCGCGTCGCAGCATTTTCCAGAATGACCTGACCCGTGCCACCGAACAGCTGGAGATCGTTCATCGATTGCAGCACGATACCGAATGCGCCGCGATATTTGCGGGCGCGGCGATACCCCTGGCCAAACGCCTCGGCGAGCCGCGAGAGATCCTGCCCGTCGGTGCGCGTCATGAATTGCGCCGCCTCGTCGCACAGCACGAAGCGAGGACGGTCGCGCCCCGATAGATACAGCTCCTGCGTGACAGCGTTCACCACCACCATGACGATGACGTTGAACAGGTCGGGCATCGATTTGAGGCGTTCGAGTTCGAGGACGACGAATTCGTCGTTGCGAATGTCGAACGTCGAGCGACCGTTGAAGAAATGTCCATAGGCACCGTCCGAGCCGAAATCGCGCAGGTTGAAGGCGAGCTCGCGCGCGGTCGGGAGGAGATGGTCGACGCGATCGAGATCGCTGCTGGTATTGGCGGGATAGGTACCGAGCCACTCGCGCACCGCATCGACCCCGAAGTCGGCACGGCCGGTGTCGATCGTCCATTGCACTGCGGACTTGAGCAAATTCCATTCGGACGTGGTCACGCCCTTGCGGGTCGAGGCGTTCGCCATCTCGGCGACGATCGCGACGGCCATGGTGATCGCCGACTGCTTGTCGTCGCCATCGAGCGCCAGACCCATGTCGAAGGGGTTCAGGACCAGCCGCTCCTCGCCGATATCGATATAGCGGCCCGAACAGAGCGTGCAGAGCTTGCGGTAGCTCCCGCCGATATCGATAATGCGGATCAGCGCCGAGCAGGCATAATATTGTTGGCAGAGATTGTTGAGCAGGAAGCTCTTGCCCGCGCCGCTCTCGGCTGAGACAATGAAATTATAGTTGTTGATGCGCGGATCGAACAGGTCGAGCGTGACCAGCTGGCCCTTGCGCCCCGCATAGAGCAGGGCCGGTCGACCGCCGCCGCGAAAATCGGTCTGGATCGGCGACATGAGCACCGCTGCCTTGGCCGGCATGCGAAAATCGCGCTCGAGCATGCGCAGCGTTGTGCGGTCGGCATAGAGGCCGAAGGGCAGGCTCATCACCAGCAGCGTCGGATTGAGATAGCTCTCCTCCTGCATCGAAAAGGGGAGGGGCTCGCTCTCCCATAACCGCTTGGCACGCGCGGCCAGTTCGCGCGCGTGATGCCGGTCGCGGCCGAACACCCAGAGGCACGGGATGACCCGAACGAATTTGGAGTTGCCGGCCTCGTCGAGGATCCAGCCAATCTCCTCGATCTGCTTGCCGACCTCCACGGCGAACGAGCCGGCCGCCTTCTGCGCCGAGAGGATCTGCGCGCGCTTGTGAATCTCGAACTGCGAGTGATCGAACAGGATGTTGAGCGTATAGAGAAACGGACCGCCGATCTGGTCGCTGTCCTCGGCGCTCCCGCGCATCCCGCCGAGCAGCCGGTTGGAGCGTTCGGCCGTAATCCGTCGCGCCGGTGCCTTGGGCGTCAGGCAGCGCGCGACCTGATCGCCGAGAAATACTTCCGGGCCCTCGAAAGCAAGGTCCGGCCCGGCATCGATGATCTGCTTGGCGATCGGCGGCGCGTCGAGCGAGGTGCCATCGGCAAACACGCCGGGCGCGGCTTTGCTGATTCCGTTGAATACCCGGCGATAGAAGGCAACGATTTCCTCGGGCGCGAGCCGTCGAATTCCAAGCTTGGCCAGTTGTTCCTCGACCTGGCGTCGCAGATCCGCGTCGAGCGGTCGGCGGGTCTTGATCGAGAGGAACGTTCGGAAGTTGCGCACCGGGATGTCGTGGAGCGCTTTCAGACCGTCTCGGCCCGCACTCAGATAGGCCCGGGTCTGGCGCGCGGAAGCCTGGATCAGCGGGTCGTCGCGCGTCTTGAGATCCAGGAACGCGTCGAGCGTGTCGTCGATCAGCGGGTCGGCGAAGGTGTGCAGCTGGAGCACCGTACCGTCGGGGAAGTGCACGTTGAGCAGACCCTGCAAAGCGCCCTGCACATGGGCAAACAGGTAAGCGCTCGGAACGATCTCCCAGCCATGGCCCCAGCAATCGTCGACGCACAGAAAGGCTTCGCTCGCCGCGTCCCAGGCGATCAGCGGCAGGAAATCCGAGAAGCTGTCGCGACGCACGCTCCTGCGCAGCCGGGCAAAGCTCAGGTTGGAGGCGCGCGCGCTCATGGGTGCGGCTCCGGTTGCGGGCTCGGCTGCAGTTCGGCGCTTTCGGCGGACGGTTCCTGGATCTGGCCAAGCACGGGTGCCTGTGCAGCGCGCGACGGTGCGGAGACCAGGGTGCCGCCGACCACCCAGACGGGCTTGTCTAGGATCGAGTAGATATAACGCGGCATATAGAGCCGATCGGGACGCTGGCGATCGGCATATGGCAGTACGAGCGTGCGCACCGTCCGTGCTGGCTTGAGCATTGGCGTGACCGGCGCTTCGAGCAGTCCCTTGAGCTCGTGGTAGAGGCTGGCGCGATAACTGCCGAACGCGTCCGGCGCAGACTTGTGGTGTCTGCCGCCCCGCGAAGCGTTGCCCTGATCCCTGAGGATCTTCCGGTCGTTCGTCACCTCCGCTTCGGACTTGGAAACAACGCCCGCTACCGCATCGGCATGCGCCCGTTCGGGGTGGATACACTGGCCATGGTCGTCATTCTTGCAGCTGAACGTCTCGGGATAGGGAGACATCATCGAGCCCAGTGTGGCACAGCCGGACAGGAGGACACCCGCTGCCGAGGCGAGCACGCAGCGCGGGCGAAGACGGGAAGAACGCATCAGCATTGCTCCGGTGAAGGCGATGGCGGCAGGCATCAGAATTTGCTCCCGATGGTCGGCTTGATTTCGAGCGCGAGCCCTTCCTGGATGACCACCACGACGTCCTTGGCGGCGCCTACCTCGACCACCGGGCCGGCCTGGCGGGCGAGATCGAGATAGAATTCGGTGAGCTTGTCGGACGCCTTGGCGAAGCCGCCAGCGACGCCCGCCTTGGCGGCGTCTGTCGGGTCGAGCGAGCGCACCGAACCGAGCGCCGAAGTCGAAACGTCGCCAACGCTAGTCTCGACGGTCTGCGCAATGCCCGCGATCGTGCCGGCGATGAAGGTGCGCGCGAGCGTTGCCCCGGCACGGGTCACGACCTTGCCAGACAGGCCTTTCTTGCCATCCGCGTCGACGAAGAAGCCCTTGATCGGCTGATCGACAACGGCGCGTTCCTCAAAGTCGATGCACGAGATCGATACGAGCTGGACCTCGACGCGTTCCTTGGCGAGGCTGCCGGTGGCGTTGCCCACCACGAAACAGCCCGAAAGGTTCGCCTTGACCTCATTCGGCAGCACGGCGGGCGCCTGTACACGCGCGATGATCGGCTCGGGATTGCTGGTTGCATCCTTGCTCGCCAGCGCGTCGATGCCGGTGAGCAGACGCGCTTTCATGAAACCAGGCGGCAAATAGATCGTGCGCAGCTTTTTTTTTGAGCCTTCGGCGTCCGGCGTTGCCGGCGCCGCAATGGTCGCCGCACCGATGGCGCCCAGCCGGCGCTCGACCGGTGGAGCCGGCGGCGCCTCTGGGACGGTCGGCATCGGCGGAACCGGCGGAAGGCTGTCGGCTGCAGACGCGTCAGGAGGGGAGGGCGGATAGGTCGGGACTTCACCCGGCAGCGCCGGGGGCAGCTCAGGATCATCGGTCATCGTGCCGCGTCCCGGCGCGGTCCCGGTCTTGCCTTCCTCGATCGCGGTGACCCGGTCGCCAAGAAGGGTCTGGCCATCGATGATCTTCTTGAGGTCGCCGCGCAGCTTGACCTCGAGGCTATCGCCGCGAAGTCCCGCTCCCATGTCGAGCTTGGTTGCTTCGGTTGCCTTTTGGGGCGCGTCCGGTTCGCCGGTGCTGGCGGTGTAGAGCCCGATGCCGGCGATCCCGATCATTACGGCGATGCCAAGCTGCTTCATCCGCAACTTCTGATCGGAGGTAAGGCGTTCCCATTGTAGCGCGATATCGAACAACGCCGGGCGCTCGTCTGAGGGCGGGCGCCCCCCGTTGGTCGCGGGGGACAGCCGCGCTCCTGAGCGAGGGTTGGCGCGATCGCGATCGTCCGTCACAGCCCTGTGCTCCGACGCACCACGACCAGCCGAGCTGCCTCGCCTGGCGCGAGGGTCAGCCGGTCGAGCGTGACTGCAAAAATCTCGGTGCCGAGTGCGGTGTCGAGAAATGCGCGTTCGTCGAGGGTCGCCGCAACGGGGCTCGTAACGATGTATTCGCTGGCGGTGAGGCCAGCGCCCTCGATCGCTAGCCGTCGGCGTTCGCGCACCTCGATGCCAGGCAGATCGGCAATGGCGAGCCGCGCAAGACCCGGAGCCACTTCGGTGAACGAGCCGGGCACACGGTCCTGCAACAGTGCAAGCGCAATCGACACGGCACGCTCTTCTTCGACAAGCGGACCCAGCAGCGCCTCGTTGCTGCGCGCGCGTTGCGCGCCTCCGGGGACCAGGGTTACCGTCTGTGCCGGGATGTCCGAGGGTTCGGCATAGAGCGGGTAGATCGCGTTGTTGCACGCGACATAGAATTCCGCAGGAGCCGTGACGAAGCTGCGGGTCTTCATGCCTGCCTCGTCGAGTTCCGTGACGAGGAACTTGATCCACGCGTCCGAGCCGCCCCGCTCGACCGCGATCCCCTTCTCCGCCGAGAATTTGACATCCTCGATCTCGCCGCCGACGCAGATGACGTGATTGACGTCGCGGTTGGACAGGCGGATCCGGCTCGTCTGATCGGGGAGGGCCGCGATCGACTGGGCGAGGGCGGGGCCGGCGGCGCACAGCAGCGCGCCGCTCAAGACAAGGCTTGAGCGCCTACCGAGGATCGGCATTGAAATTCTCCTCCTGGAGTGCGGTCAGCCAGAACCGACCATTTTCGATCACATATTTGATGCGCAGCGTGCCGGGGAACTTGCGGATCACACCGCCGATCACGCGCACCTTTTCGACCGGCACCGCGATTTCGGTGGCGGTAAAGGTGACCGGCTGGTCGTTGCGAACATAGCTCGCGATCGACAAGGTCGGGTTGCGCGAGAGTTCGTCGAGAAGTTCGCTCAAACTGTCGCGCAGTCCGTTATACGCCGAGGGATGAGCCAGGCTCAGAAGTTCCTGGAACTGCTGGTCGGCCGAATAGGACGAGTAGGTACCCGACAGGCTGACGATGTTGCGCGTAATCGCCCGCAGATAGGCTTCGGAAGGCTTGTTGCCCGTGACATATAGATCACCGCTCGCACCGAACGGGACGATCACTGTCCGCTGGTTGAGGTTCGAGGTATAAAGCAGCGTTCCAAGCACCGCCGTGATGCCGAACAAGCCTGCGATCGCGAACTTGAGCAGCCGGTTCTCGTCGAAGAGATTTGCCGAGCCGAGCAGATAGCGGTGGAGGTGCCAGCTCGGCCGGGTGTCGCCGATCATGTCCGACCGGGGCTTGTGCCTGAAGGGATGGGCCATGTGCCGCTACTCGTAAAAGCGGGTCTGGGTCGGACCCGGATAGTGGCGAAAGCGCAGCAGACCCCAGCGCCAGGCGGCATGCGGGATGAACCCGCGCGGCTTGGTGCGCTTCCAGGGAATGAAGAGGAGAAGAGCGCCGATGAGCGTCCACCCGACCAGTCCGCCGACGATCACGGCGACGAAGATGGTCGACATCACGACGATGAATTCCTGCGCGTCGAACCAGAGGATCTGGACCGGCCGGTGCAGAAATTGTGGAAGACGTTCGTCCACACCCTTCTCCCTTGCTTCATCACGCGCGAGCGTGATTTCCGAGAGGCGACCATTCGCCCCCCAGCTCGTTGCGGCAGCCGCGCCAGCGCGGCGGCCTGCGCTCAGATCACCATCCCGAAGGTCTGCAGGATCGAGTCCGCCTTGATCAGACAGACGGCGGCGACGATCGTCGGGATGCCGATCATGATGTTCGAAAACAGACGCGAAACGCCAAACAGGAAGGCGGCCACGCCGCCGACAAAGCCGAGCGGCCCCTTGACGCCTTGGTTCACGACAATGTTGTAGATGTCGTAGCCCAGGTCCCCGGTCTGGGGCGCGGCAAAGGCATGGGCAGCGCCTGCCCCGGCAACGAGCGCCAGCGCTACGAGCAGGGCGGTATCGGCAGTCTTGAGTGCGCGCGTATAATTCAGTTTGAACATCGATGGTCTCCATGTGTCGGGAGCGGTCCAAAGCTATGCCTGCCGGCACGAAGGTGATCGTTTCCGGCCGGTTGCGACGCTGGACGGCTCCATGGGGGAGCGCCGCCGCCGGCATCCCGTTCTCGCGTCCAGCGCGACGCGCTGAGCCCCCGGGGCGAGACCCGCCACAATGAATTGAAGCGAGCCATTTCGCCTTTGCCCGGGTCAGGGCGACGGCTTGATCTTCGTGCTCTGTTCTTCCAGCCAGGCCTCGATCTCGGCCTGCTGGAAGCCCGAGATCATCTTCTCGCCCAGGAACAGGGTCGGCGTGCCGGAGACCCCGAGTCTTCGCACCGTTTCGCCATGGACCGCGACATCGCGCGCGCCATCGGCGCATTTGATCAGGGTCCTTGGCGTGTTCCCGGAATAGATGGCCTCGTACGCAGCCGCGCGATCCTCGGCGCACAGGATATGCTCGGCCTTTGCAGCGGCTTGCGCATGGACTCCGCTCACGAAGAAGATCAGGCGGCGGACATGTTTCCCTTCGGCGGCCTTGGTCGACCAATATCGGTCCAGCGCTTGGCAATAGGGGCATTCGGGGTCGGTGAACTCGATGACCTGCGGGGCATCGACAGGGCCGATCGCCAGTGCGGATGCGGGGTCGATCGACTTAAGCCGCTTGCGAGCGCCTGCATCCTGCGCGAGCGCAGTCACGTTGACCCCGTTGCGGTCATACACTGCGGCGAACAACAGGTGTCCGCTCTCCGGGGCGAAATAGAGCATTCTCCCGCCAGCGTTCGCCTGATATAGCGGCCCCTTCACAGGCGCCGGTCCGAAGTCCTCGAACCGCAGGTTCGTGAAGGTCTGGCGTAGAGCCTGCTGCGCTTCCCGCGCCGCCGTGGCGAGTGGCTGTTCGCCGTCCGTTTCCATGTCCTGTGCAAACGCCGAGGTGGAAGCGAGCAGCGCCGCCGCGAGGGCGATCTTACCGGCGCTCTGCATTGCGGGCCTCCGACTTGAACGTTGCGGCGCGCTCGATGACCGCGCGGTCGATCTTCAGGCTGGATCCGATGCGGATGGCGATGGGGCGCTTGAGCGTGGAAACCGGCCGCGTGCTCGGGATGGTCTCGATGGCGAAGCCCTGTTCGTTCGCGACAATGGTGAGGGGGTCGCGCCGGGCGCAGGGAAAACCTTCGGCATCGGGGCGATAGTGCTGCGCGTGCGCTGGCGTCAGGCCTCCAACACTGGGCAAAAGGACAAGGGTGACTATGCACCATGACCGCATTGGCATGACGACTTCTCCTGGTCGCGCAGGTCAATGCGCGTTGTTTGATTGGATCTTCCGACTTGCGAGCTTCGTGCTCGCGTTTCTGAAGATGAGAAGTGGAATGCGGGGTTCGAGGGTGATCGACAATCGTCAGGGCACTGAACAACCGCACCGGCAGCGCCATGCGCGAAAGTCATGGCAACGTCGCAGAAGGACTTTACTTCCTTCATTTGAGATGCGGATGAGTTTGAAGGGCATTAATGTGCCGTTCTGCCTCAAGGCGGTGGGTCCAGGGGCGCGGGCTGGGGTGTCGTTGTCGGCCAGAATGGAGTGCTGTCGGTGAGCCGTCGGTCACGGACGTTCAAGTTGCAGCTGTCGCCTGCCGGTCGGGATCTTCTGATCGAAGCGCATTGCCACTTGATACGTTCTACGCGCCAACTCCTTGCCTGGGGCACGACGCTGCAGCTCGCCGTGACACATCTTGAGACGGTTCCGCCAGAGGCAATCGAGGCGTTGTTGGGAGGCTTGCCATCCTTTGGGTATAGTGGCGGCAGCAAATATTACCTCGGCGCGCCGAAGGGGCTGAATGAGACCGCTGCTGCAATCGCCCAGCGCGTTCTAGTCGATGGCGAGGTCCCGACGATTGCGAGCATTTATCTTGTCGCACTTCAGCAATCACTCCGGGCTGAAGCCGGCGACCTGTTGAATGCGGTCGATCGCGCAGAGCGTGCCGCGCGCCGTGCCGATCAATCGGAGCGATGCGCGTCGGGGTCTTGACGACGAGCCGATAGTGCTGATCAGCGTCTCTCTGAACGTTCAGCCCAGCGTTCGAAATGCGGCTTCAACTCAGGAGGCAACTCGGTCTGGAAACGCCGATCGAGAGGGTAGTGCGGCATTGTCTGCGCGACGGCGTCGAGCAGGGCCATGCCCTGCTTTACATCCTTTGGCCTCTTTTGCGGGTTTCGTTCGGGCTTTTCGGCCATCCACAATTTTTGCAAGGCGAACCACCGCGGATCCGGAACGAAGAGGCGTGCTGCTTCACCATCCTGCACGCCGACGACCCGGCTGATCGGTCGACCGTTCAATAACCATTCCTGTTCGGGCAGCGGCACCGGCCGCGGCTTGTCGCGCGCGGTCTGACCTTGCAACCGGCTGGGTGCCGCGAGGATTTCGACTTCATAGGCCTTCGCATTGCGTGCCTGAAAGGGTCGCTCGCTGTTGACCGTATAGGTCGCATCGACCTCCTTCAGGATCTTCCACAAGGTTGGCCGGTCATCATCGGCGTCGATCGCCGTGAGCGCCATGTCGAAATCCATCGTCGTGTCCGGAGCGTCTCGAATGAATGCGTTGGCTTCCAGCGCGTAAGCGATAAGGGCGTTGGTTCCGACCACCATCGCTTGTTCCCCCAGGAACCGCATACGGTCTGCCTCGCGCAGAATTTTGCCGGCATCAGTGGGAAGCATCGGCAGGCGTAGCGCGCGATAAAGGCTGCCTATCTCCCGGAGCTTGTCCTTGCTTTGCGCCAGACGATCCTTCAGTGCGGCCTTTTCTGACTTATATGCATCGAATTCGGCCCGCTTCTCGCGATCGAGCGCGCCTTTACTTTTCATGCTTCCCACGCGATCGGTCACTTCATAAAGATATTCGCGTCCCGACACCTCCTTGATGCGCATATTATATGGCATGTCGTTGAGGGTCCGGAGTGTCTCCATCCACACCTCATAGGCTTGCTCGAGATTGACGATGATTCGGGCTTGCTCGTCCGAAAATGGCTGAATCGACATGATTACCCTGCAAAATCGCGCTTTGATCGATATGCAGGGTAAATGGCAGAATTTCAACATTTACCCCGCATTTTGCCGATCGTGGCGAATGCCGGGTAAATTCACGTTGGTTGCCCCCACCGACGGTCGGCATTGGTTGCCCGGACTATTTGCGAGAGGGGCATGCGCGGCAGCAATGAGCAGCGTGAGAGTATTACGGCATTGGTCCAAAATGGATCAATTGGCGTCGACACAGATGCAGCTGAAATTCGCGAAATAATTGCCGAAGTTCAATTTGACCCAGGTGTGTAACACACCTTACCACCCACATATCAGGCCTTGGCAGGCGGACTCTCCGATAGGGAGACGCGTAGATGTCGCTCACCACTGACGCGCCCGACGCCGACGGTCCGCTATCCTTTGTGAAGGAGCGGTCGGGGCGGCGGATCGAAGAAGCCCGTAAGCGCGAGGGCATGACACAGCGGGAGCTGGCTCAGGCATTGGGTATGGGCGTGCGCTGGCTCCGCGAGGTCGAGTCGGGCAATCCCAAGGTGCGGCTGGATGATCATCTACGCTGCGCCTATCAGCTCGACATTTCGACGGGTCACATTCTGATCCCGCTGATGTTCGCGAGCCAGAAGATGGCATTCCCGCGCCAGCTCGCGGGTGATCTTCGCGAGTTCGAGCGTCTCTGCGTCGAGACGATCGCCCAGCACCAGCTCGATCAGTTGACTGCGGCATTGACCCCCAGATGGCGTCTCCCGCGCGCAGCGGCGGGCTAGCCATGCTGCCAGACGCCAGTACCCAGGAACGCGTCTATCGCGCGCTCAAGGAGGAATATCTCGATGGGGTATTCCATGCCGGCATGCGTCTCGATCTCCATGCCGTCGCCGATCGGCACCGCGCGAGTACGACGCCGGTGCGAGAGGCGATCCAGCGCATGGTCGGCGAGCAGCTCTTCGAAGCACATCCAGATGGCGGCATGCGTGTCGTATGCCCCGACATCGATGTGCTGGCCGGCCTCTATGTCTGGAATGCGCAGCATCTCCTTGGCACATTGCGGCTCACCGACGCGTCACTTCTGCGGGGTTCGCTGAGGCTCCTTCGCGACCGAAGGCCCGGTATGACGGCTGGCGACCATGTCGCGTTTGCGGCGATCCTGTTCCGAGCAATCGGCGAGGCCACCGGCAACTCGGAATTCGCAGTGCAGATCGATCGAATGAGTCAGCGGTTGCATTACCCCCGACTCGCAGAAGCCCGCCTGTTCGATGACCCGGATCGCGAGCTCCGCACATTTCTCCGAAACGGTAATATTGATGTCCGGACAAACCTTCGCCGGCGAATTATCGCCTATCACCGGCGTCGGATCGACCATGTCGTTGCAATAGCCGGAGCGCTTGTCAGGAAGTGAACCTGCGGATCTACGGGTTCAAATGCAGCATTTCCTGATCGAGCCCGCATATATTCCGCAGGATTTGCGCAGAATATCTCGTCGGGGCGGCTTCCATGACAGTTATACTTGCAGGGCTGACATTCCGTCAGACCATGCAAGGAGAAGTACCATGGAAAAGGACGTGATCGAGCTGGGCATCGCCAGCGAAGAGACCAAGGGCATCCCGGTTGGCGGTGAGCCGGACGAGTTCGGCCTGCAGAAGCTCGAGGCCGGTCTTTCCGACGACTGAATGAGCGCGCGCGGCTCTTGCCGTGCGCCCCTTTGTCTGGAGCGCCCGCCCATGCATCTCGCCAGTCCAGATGGTGTTCATTTCTGCTTGCTGGGCGAGCGCTCCATCTTTCTCGATGTAGCGCGTGACCGCTATTTTGGCGCCTCCCCGGAGACAACACGTGCGCTGATACGGGCCATCGACGGAACTTCCATATTGGGATCTGACGAGGCCAAGCTTCAGCCGCTGCTCAACGAAGGCTTGCTGTGCGTCACCCTGGATCCAGCCCGCCCGCTAGCCGAAACTCTTGCCGTCACTGCAGTGCGCGACCTTATCGGCGAAGGTGCTGCCCCGCTGGGCCTCACATGTCTGGCAATTGTGTTGCAGCTTCGCGCACAACATGAACTGCGTCGCCGTGGGCTGGGGACAGTCATCGGCCGGCTCATGCACATCCAGCCCGGGACGCGCTTTCGCGCGATCGAGCAGGTTGCCGCAGCCCATCGTGCGTCGGACCTGATCATCTCTCCACATCAGCGCTGCCTGATGAAAGCCGTCGGCCTGTTCGACCTGCTGGTGCGCAGCGGCCATCGCCCGGATTTCATCATGGGCGTGCGCGACTATCCGTTCACGGCGCATGCTTGGATCCAGCTCGGCGACATGGTGATCGGGGACAGGCGGGAACGGGTGGCGCGCTACCGGCCAATCCTGGCCATCTGATGGCGCTTCGCTTCCTTGCGATGATCGAACGCGGCAAAGGCGGTCATGCCGCGGTCGCACTCGCTCCGCTGGCGGCGCTCGGCCTGAAACCTGTGCCGATGAGCGGGCGATTGACGTTGTGGACCAGCGAAACCGCTCAGGTAATGAAGACCGCATCGGGCCGGGCACTTGTGCTTGGGCGGTTGTTCACGCGATCCGATCGACCCCAGCGGGTTGTCGCGCTGGGTCCCGCCTTCGAGCAGCATGAAGACCTGCCGACGTTGCTCACCGATCGCTTTTGGGGACAATATGTTGCCATATCGCGATGCGCTCTGGGATCGACGCAGATATATCGAGACCCGAGCGGCGCGTTGCCCTGCTATGTTCGCGAAACCGCTGACGCAATCTTCCTGTTCTCGGACTTTGACCTCGCCGTTGCGGCGGGGCTGGTCGTTCCGACGATCGACTGGCACGCCATGGCTGCGTCTCTGCTGCGACCAGCGCTTCGGTCCGCCACAACCGTACTTTGCGATATATACGAAATCCCGCAAGGCTGGGTGCTGGGCGTCGGCGGCGCGCAATACGCCGCGCTGCGGCAGCAGTGGTCGCCCTGGCACTATGTGCGCCCGAACGGATTGCGCCGATGCGATCTTCGCGAGGCGCTTCAGGCCGCAGTGGTTGGCACCGTTCGGGCGCTCGCCAGTCCGTTTTCACAGATCCAGCTTTGTCTTTCTGGCGGGCTCGACTCCTCGATTGTCGCGGCGGCGCTGGCCGGCACGAATACGACCTGTCTCAATCTCATTTCTTCGGGACCTGAAGGTGACGAGCGTGGCTTTGCTTCGATGGTGGCCAATCACACCGGATTGAAACTTGTCGAGCGGTCGTACAGCTTGGACGACGTCACAATCGGTCGGTCAAGCGCCCTTCATTTGCCGCGACCGGTAGGGTCTCCGGGCCGTCAGGCGTTTGACGCGGTGAACCTTCAACTCGCCCGCGAAGTCGCCGCCGATGCCGTCTTCTCGGGGAATGGTGGCGACAACATATTCTGTTTTACGCAGTCCGCTACGTCGATTGCTGACCGGTTGAAATCCCGGGGGCAGCGGATGAAAGCCTGGCGGACCGTCGCGGATGTCTGCGAACTCACCGGATGCAGCGTCTGGCAGGCCATGTCGCGCGCGTTGCTCAAACTGCCCAGAAGTGCCGCCGCCTACAGCTGGGCGAGCGACCTGCGTTTCATTCATCCCGACCTCGCGGCCTCGCTAGGGAGTGCGGCCGCAGAGCATAGCTGGTTGGACGCGCCCGTTGGCGCTCTGCCCGGTCGGGCTGCGCACATTGCAGCACTCTTGCGCCCGCAGAATTTCAGCGAGGGCTTCCCCCGCGCCGACCCGATCGAGCTCGTCACACCGCTGCTGGCGCAGCCAATCCTTGAGCTCTGCCTGTCGATCCAGACCTGGCAATGGATTGAGGGCGGGCGGGACCGAGCGGTTGCACGAGATGCGTTTGCGAATCTGCTCCCGGCAGCGATCACCGGGCGGCGGACGAAAGGAGGGCCCGGTGCCTTCTACCGACAGATCGTCGACCGCTATCGGGTGGCGATCAGGGAGCAGTTGCTGGAGGGTGAGTTGAGCAGTCGCAAGCTTATCGATCGCACAGCGATCGAAGCCTTTTTCCAGAACCCGATCGACGCGCAGGGCGATTCCTACGTGCGCGTTCTGACGCTGAGCGACGCGGAGTCCTGGATCCGGGCCCGCCTCAACTAGGCCGGGCTCTGGCCGCTCGGTCCCGAAGCTCAGTCCATCTTACCACGTCGACCCACCGCGCAAACGGACCGGGATCACCCTTCAACCAAAAGCTGAACCACGCAATGTTGCGGTTGTACATGGCGAGACGGTGCGCGGGCTGCCATTTCATGTGATGCTCATCGGGGAAGACGATGAGGTCAATGATGCCGCCCGCCTCGCGAAGCGACGTGAAGGTCTCTAGCGCAGCGAGATATTCATCGTCGGAGGCCTGGACGAGCAGCGGCGTGCGAAAGCGCGCTGCATTCCTGGCGAATGAGAATGAGCCCCAGAAGGCCGGGGCGTCATCGATGTAGCGCGGGTACAGATATGTCCGCAGATGGTCCCAGCCTTGCTGACCGAGCAGGGGCGCATGGGTCTTGGGTTCGGTGCAGCAACCGCCGAGCGCACCCACTGCAAACAGGTCGCTGTTGAGCAGTGCGTATTTGGCCGAAACCGCACCATCGCTCAGGCCGGTGATGCCGACGCGCTTGGGGTCGATCAGGCCGCGACGGTCGAGCAATTCTATGCCGGTCGCGAATGCGGACATCACGCTCTTGCGATCGGCCCAGTCGCCATAATCGAGCTGCGCGCGTTCGGCCTGAGACTCGGTCGGCTGCATCTGCGACAGATGTGTCGGTCGCTCGATGCTGAGCACGGCGAACCCTTGCGCAGCGAGGGCGAAGATTGGGTACTCGTCTCCCGTGCCACCCCGAAGGAATTCGCGCGTGCGATATTGGACCACGATCAGCGGCAAGCGCTCGCCAGGCTGGCGCGAGGGCGGCAGTATCAGATCGGCATAGACCGGCACGCCTCGATCATTGCGCCATTCCAAGCGTTCGACCGGTCCGAGCCGCAGGTGCCGAAACTCCGGGTTGGGATCGAAGATCTCACCGATCGAGCCGGTGGTCGGGTCGATGCTCACGATCCGGCGCGGGCGGGAGGGTTGCTCGAGTGCGCAGACAATTCGCTGCTTTGCCCAGCGGCATCCGAGGAAGCGATCGCGCGTGGTTAGTAGATGCCGTGGCACGCCTCTTCCTGGCTGCCAGATGTAGAGCGCATCCTGGCTGTTGCCCCAGCCCGTCCGGCGCAGGAACAGCAATCGCTTCCCATCGTCACTCAGCGCAAGGCCGCTGAAGCGTCCATCGCAGCTTTCGGCGGCGCACTGGATCACGTCGCCGGACTGCAGTCGCACCTTGAGCGTGCCATCGACATTTGCGCGGCTGCGCTCGCCTTTGGACGACCAGGCAAGACCAGCGGCACTTGACGAGAACCAGAATGCGCCGTCGGGGCGCTCCTGAAGGCGGGTGAGAGACCGCTGCTCGACCGCGGTCGCCGCCCGAACCGTGCCATCCATATTGACGGTTTCGATCAACGCCTCGGTCGGCTCGCGATGCGAGGGCTTGTTGCGCGCAAGCGGCGACCAGCGATGGTCATAGACGAAGCCGGTCAACCCTTCCGCATCAAGCGCCTGCAAGGCTTCGATGCGCTTGGGTCGGGTTTGGAAAGCGATCGCCTGTCCGCTTGGGACCCAATCGAACGCCTCCACATCAACCGGCGCGCTTGTCAATTGGCGGCTGCCCGATCCGTCACTCGCGGCAACCCAGACCTGGACATGGTCGGATATACGTTTGAGAAAAGCCACATGACGACCGTCCGGAGACCAGATCGGCTCGATCAGCAGGGGGTTGCCAGCGGTATAATAGGCGATCGGCCCGCGCTGAAAGCGATACCTGATATAATCTCCGCCACGATCAATAATGCGGGGCGTGGAGGGGTTGACGAGGTCGATCACCACAAGTGCATGGCAATAGCTGTTGGTCGCTGGCTCCGCACGCCGTAGCTGGATGGCGAGCTTGCTACCGTCGGGCGAGACGCCGATCGGGCTGCCGTTCATCATCATGTCGGCCGTAGTGCCGAGGTCGCGCAGACGGACGAGGTCCAGCGGCGCGATGTCTCGAAGCTGCACGGCCGCCCGCTCCGCAGGCACGACATCCTCGCATGCCGCGGCAGCCGGCGTTGCCGCGAGCGCAATCGCCAGCAGGAGCGGGCTGACGCTGGCGACAAGGCGCCTTTGCAACCACATCACCATGTCTTGCGGATCGTCAGACTGAAGAAACGGCCCACCGGCGAGTAGTTGGTCGAGTCATAGGTTGGATCGATCGAGAGCGACTGCCTGATGCGGTCAGGGGCGGCGTTGAGTAGGTTCGACGCGGCAAGCGATAGTTCGAGCCCGTCAAACGGCGACCCTGCTGCGCTGACACGATAGGTGATCGCAGCGTCGAGCGTCGTGAATGAACCGACGTCGACAGATGGGGTAATGCGCCGGTCTTCGGTGCCGCCGACATGGTTGAGATAGGACGTGAAATTGAGACCTCCATCCTGCCAGCCAAAACCGCCGCGCGCGCGCCAGTGCGGAATTCGGAAGATCGTGCCCGCCAGTTGAACCGTCGGCTGGCCGGCCACGAGCACCTGTTCGCTTTCGATATAGCTTGCGCTACCGAGCACGGTCAGCGTGCCAGTCGAGCCGATGCCGAAACCGTAGCGCAGGTTGAGATCGACGCCCTTGATCGCTTGCCGCGATGAATTGCGCTGACGGCCATCGACAATCGCGACAACGCGTGATGCGTCGAAGGGCACGCCAGCCTGGTTTGACAGTCCCGCCGGGGCATCGGCCAAGGCGGCGGTAATCTGATCGGCAGTCGGTGCCCGCGTGATCAAATGCGCGTAGTTAGGATCGGCGAACAGACCGAGCGACGAGCTGATCGGCGCAATGATCCTGTCCTTGTAATCGATGTCGAAATAGCTCGCTTCGATCAGCGCGCCGGATAGGAACGCTGGACGCCAGGCAAGCGTGAAGCTCAAATTCTCGGCGCGTTCTGGCTGCAGCCCGTCCGGATTGCCGCCCGTAATGTACAGCACGGTTGACCCAGCCGGGAAGGCTGACGTCCCATATGCCGTGGCCAGGCGCAGTGCGACGAACTTGTACTGGAACTCCTGATACAACGTCGGCGACTTGAATGATCGGCCCCAGCTCGCTTTCAGGTCGAGCGTTGGCACCGGCGAATACAAAATGCCAAGCTTGGGCGTTCCAACCCCGCCAAAGCCGTCATAATGCTCGTATCGGATCGCGCCACTGAACGTCAGCCGGTGCACCAGGCCGATCGCGTTGCCGGGTTCGATGAGCGGTGCGCGCAGTTCTGCAAAGCCATAGCGGCTGTCACGCGAGCGAGTGAAATCGGCTGACACGCGCTGCGTGCCGGACGCGACCGAGCGCGTGAACAAGTCAAGGGTGTTGGATCGGTAACCTCCGCCCAACGCAATCTTGAGCCCGCCGCCCGGTAACGACAGAAGCGTGCCATTGATCCCGGCCTCGCCGGCCTTCAGGACATTGTTGTAATCGACGAGCGCGGTCTGAAGCAGCGCCCCGCCAGAATAAACATCGGTCTGCACCGAGGTGCGGCTTTCGCCATAGGTGCCCTCGACATAGCCTTCCCACCCCCGTGCGATATCGAACGCCAGCGACGGCGAAACCGAGAAGCTGGTGACCTCCGGCCGCGCCAGGGCGCCGCTCGTCAGATAGCTGGCGGTTGTGGACGAAGCCAGTTGCAGACGGGACTGACGATGCATGTAGGTAGCGTCAATCTCGAAGCGGACGGCGTTGCCAAGTTCCTGATAGCCGCTCAGAATCGCTGTATATTGCTCGAGGCTTGGCACCAGCGTCGCCGTTGGGTGGAGCGTACGCGTGAAGTCTCGATCCCCGGCCAGGATGGATGTCGACCGGCTGAAGTCGCCGGTGACGAGGAAGCCGCCTGACTGCCAGTCGGTACCGGCGGCCAGTGAGAATTGGCGCTGTTCGTTGCCGCCATCTGTCGACAGACCGTAGCGCGCGGAGGTCTGAGCGCCATCGAAGCTCCGCTTGAGGATGATGTTGGCAACCCCGCCAACGGCATCCGATCCATAGATTGCCGATGCGCCGTCGGTCACGATCTCGATCCGGTCAATCGCCGCAAGAGGGATCGCCGAGATATCGACGCCTTGGGATACCGCGTCATAGGGCAGCCGATGTCCGTTCAGCAGCGTCAGCGTGGCATCCTGGCCGATGCCGCGCAGGTTCAATGTCGAGGACGAGGTCGTATTCTGGTTGGTCCCGCCTTGGTTGCCGCCGCCGGCGACCGTTGGGTTCTGCCCGCCTGAAAAATTCTGCGGAATCGATCGGATCAGGTCGCCGAGATTAGAGAATCCGGCATCTGTGATGTCGCGCTGCTTGAGCACGATCGTTGGTGCAATCGGAGTTGGCCCCTTGATGCGCGAGCCTGTCACGACGACTTCGTCCGGGGTTGCCGGGCGCTCGACTATTTCGCCCGGCGCCTGCGCTCGCCCCTCGATCAGGATCCCGTCTTCGTCAAAGCGGGCAACGAGGTTCGTGCCGCGAAGCAGGCGCTCGAAGGCTTCGGCGGTGCTGAAGCGACCTCGTAGCGCAGGCGCGCGCCGACCCTCGACCGCTGCGGCTGCGAAGATGATTTCCTTTCCGGACTGTCGCGCGAGTTCCTTGAGCGCATCGCCGAGACTCTGCGATGCGATCGTATAGCTTTGGCGCTGGTCGCTCTGCGCGGCGGCCACGGTGCCAGTGAGCAGGAGCGCGTAAGCCGCGCTCGCCAACAGACGCCGCACATTCCGATTTGCCATTCCCGTCCCCTTTCAAATGCGCGCCATTGTGAGCGCTGCAGAGGACCAGACGCGGAAATCGTCGGACTACGGGGCGCAGACGAAAATTTATTTCGTCGTCAGGGTGACGTGCGATGGATCGCTGCGATCGACCCGAAGATTGAGAACGGCGGCGAGCCGATCTGCAAGCTGCTGGCTGTCGTCGACGCGAAACCGTCCAGAGACGCGGATGTCCCCCAGGCGCGCGTCGGCAAGCCGGATCGGTAGCTGTCCGATCCGATTGCTCTCGGCAGCCACATCGGCAAGCCGAACCCGATCAAAATCGCGGATAGGAGCGTTCGTCGTTGCGTGCGGACCGGCAAACCCGCGAGCGGTCAGGCCGCTTTCTGAGTGGATGGCGGTTGGGCTTCCATTTGTGACGATCATCGTCTGGCCGGGATGCAGCCGGGTCGGCCCAGGCTTCGCAGTTCCACGCATTGGGGGAGCAACATCCACGGCACCGCGCACAAGTTTCACGGTCACTCGGTCTTCAGGCGTGATCGCCACGTCGAACATGGTTCCAAGAGCGGTGATGCGCGTGCCGTTCGCGACGACTGTGAACGGTCTTTGCTCATGGGCGACGTCGAAGCGAGCGCGGCCATGGCTGAGCCACAATAGCCGCTGGTTCCGGTCGAACCGGATTTTGAGCCGGCTATCCGGTGCCAGCGTCACTCGAGATCCATCAATGAGCTTCTCCAGGCGTTGCTCCGGTCCCGTGCCAAGCTCGAGGCGGGCGAGGGGCATGGAACCATCCGACTGGGGCGACGACCCGGCGCGCTGCTGTTGCTCGGGCCGGACCGCAAAACGGTCCGACTGCCAGGCGAGGATCGCTACGCAGAGAATGGCAGTTGCGCCTGCGCCTGCGAAGACCGGCCCTGCGCGCCAGCCAAAATAGGCGCGCCCCGGGCCGGCGGCGTCTTCGTCGGCTCCGCGCTCGAGGCATCTGCCCAGGCTAAAGATCTCCGCCGCCCGGTTGTAGGCGCTGCGATGAAGTGCGCCACGCGCGAGCCAGGCCTCGAACGCTCCGCGATGCTCCTCTGCCTCCGGACCGCGCATACGCGCGAACCACGTCGCTGCTTCCTCCATCAGCTGGCCCGACGGGCGCATCTGGTCCTCCGCTGGCCCGGTCATGTTCGCTCGAGGGCCTCGCCGATCTTGAGGATGGCTTGGGCGACGTGCCATTCGACCGTTCTTGAGCTGATGTCGAGGTTTGCTGCAATGTCCTTCATGCTGCGGCCCTCGACGCGATGGAGCAGGAATACCTGTCGCGTGCGCGGCGGCAAACTTTCCACGATCCTGCGATATTCCGCCTGCAACTGCACTAGCTCTATATGATCCGCTTGATCGGCTCGAACCTGGGGTTCGTGCGCATCGAGTTCGACCAGTTGCGGCCTGACTGCCGCGCGCCGCGTGCGATCGATGAGCAGGTTTCGAACGATGCGCCGAAGAAAGGCGTCTGGGTTCTGTACTGCTGCCAGCGAACGGTGACGCGCGAGCCGCGCGAAGGCGTCCTGGACGATGTCTTCGCCATCGGCTCCCTGCAGCCGATACCGCAGATAGCGACTGAGTGCCGGCGCTCGCTCGCGATAAAAGGCGGCAAGCCAGCGACGATTGTCGTCGCTCTGTGCGACATCGGCGTCGGGCCCGATCGGATCGCGCATTGCCTCACGCGCCTCTGGGTACAGGCGCGACACCCGACAAGTCGGTATCAATCGACGAAAAGCACACGAGCACAGCATCCCGAAGATGCCGACAAGGGAACCGATGCTTGCGGCGAACCTTCGCGGTTCAGCGCTCGTGATGCCAGGCAATAATTGTCCGAAGCGGTGCCGGCCTTTCTCGCTTCGATGCGGAAGACTGCCCGAGTGCGCTGCGCGGCGCAAGTGCAGTGTCACACTGCCGTGTTGGGCGGTCGCCATAAGGCAAAGATTGTCCGGCAAATATCTTGTACCAAGAGCACGCCTTCAGGTGAAAATCGCACAAGAATGCGGCGGCCGTCGTCCGGATCGGGCGCGCGTTCGAGTATGCCGCGATCGACCATCCGGTTGATCATGTTGAGTGCCGTACGCGGCGGAGCGGAGGTAGCGCCGCATAGACCTGTCAGGGACATAGGCCGGCAATCGGCACGCGCATAGAGATCAAGCAACATGTCGAGTGCAGGCACCGAAAAGAGTTCGCGCCCGAGCAGCTCGCCAAGCGCGCCGCTGGTTCTGATCGTCAGACGGGCAATGTCGCGCGCCGCTTCGCCATGCAGCGGTGCATGGTCATGCACGACGGAAGGCGGGATTGCCATTTCGTACCCCATCAAATGCGCCCGCATAATATTGCTCGATCAGCAGTTCCTGCTCGGGTCGAAGCGCATCGATCGCCCCTTGCGGTGCCCCGTCCCAGCTGAGCAGATGGGAGGCACACCTCCCTTCGAACGTTCCAAGGTTGGGACGGTGCGAGCGGTAAACAGCCAGCTGCGCCAGTTCGCGTGGAAAGGTTCGCGCGATCTCGGGGGGATAGGCGAGCCACGGCAGCTCATAAGGTTTGAGCCAGCCGAGGCTATAGCTGATGATCATGCCACGCCGGGATAGGGATGTACGATTGGCACCACCTGCATGCAGGGTCGAGCCGAGGAACAGCAAGGCTGCGCCGGGTTGCATTTCTGCAAATATTGCCTCGCTCGGATCGAGGATGATCTCGTCCTGACGCCGATGGCTTTTCGGCCAGACGACCGTCGCGCCATTCTCGGCCGTGTAATGGGTAAAGGGCCACATGACATTGACGAGGTATTCGAGGCCGGGCTGGCGTACTGGCCACATATCCTGATCGCGGTGCGGCGGCTGCTCGCGACCACCTGGCAAAATCTCGATCGCTTGTGTCAGATTGAGTTGAATGGCCTCGCACCCGGGCGAGAGGATGGTCTCGACAATAGACAGGATGAGCGGATCACGCACAAAGGCGTCGAGTTTGGTTGAGCGACCGAGCAGCCCGTGGAACCGCTTGGTCCGATTGCCATAAAATGGTCCGGTCGCCGGCGGGGTGAGGTCGAATACGGCAGCCAGATCCGCCGCAAGCGCATCGACCGCAGCAGTTTCGATTGCGTCGGGGATGATACAATAACCGTCACGCAGCAGGGTGTCGGTCCATTGAGCGACATTATCCGTCAATGGGGCAGGTTGGTGGAGCGTCATGTCAGGGCTCCTCATGCTGCCAGGGGCGGCGTGGCCGAGCCGCGAAGCCCAGGTGAGATGTAGGTACCGGCTTGTTGGAGAAGTCCGATCGTCCCGGGCTCGATGCGGATCCGCAATGCTCCGGTCGCGACGCCGCCGACCAGCTTGGGCATCCCCAGCAACTGGCAATCCCATCCCAGCGAGAGGATCTGGGTCAGCCAGCTCGAATCGGCGACGCAGGTGAATGCCGATACATCGTTTTCAAGCGCATAATCGACCGCTGCGCTGATCAGTTCATTGCGTAGTCGCAGGCGCGCGGCGGCGCGCAGATCGGGCGACAGGCATCCCCGCGTAATTTCAAGGATGTGCGGTCCGCTCGGCACGGGGCCATCGCACAGATCGCGGAAGAGTTTGCCGAGCAAATGGGGGCGATCGGTTGGCAGGAAGCGAAACGAGCCGAGATGGGTTGAATCATCTGCGGCGCTGACGAGATAAATCGCGTCATCGGTGTCGAACTCGTCCCGCTCGAACGCGCCTGCAACGACCGGCACGTCCCATTTCAGCAGATCGACGAATACGCGCTTGCGAGCTCGATGCATGTTGTCGCGAACCGCGCAGGTGCCTGGTGCGCAGCTACCATGGAGTGTCTGGATCATGTCGTGCTCCCGTCTTGTGACGGCAGCTCAGTTCCTGCAGATCGCCAGCGCAGGACACCCCCTGATCAGAGGGTTGCTCAGCGGCGCAGCACCTCACTGTACGAGATCTGCCCGTCGAACAGCGCGCGCACGATGAGGAACGGACGTTGTGCATTGCCATAGGCCCGGCGCACATTTTCGACATGCTCATGCGCAGTTGCCGGCGAGATCCCGAGCAGTTGCGCGATCTCGGGATCTGCCTTGCCGCGCGCTACCAGCACCAGAGCATCGCGCTGCCGATCCGTGAGCAGCGGCACGCTCACGCCTGGCTCTGCCGTACGCTGCTCGGCCCGCAAGATGCGCCGCCCTGCTTCGAATGCGTAGCTGCTGATCATGGTTGCCAGTGGCAGGGCGCCACGGCCCAGATCGTCAGGCGACGGAGTGCCGAACGAGCAGGTTCCGCGATACTCGCCTGGCACATGCACGGGTACCGTAAAGCCATCGCCCAGTCCATAACGCCGAGCAGCTTCCAGTATGTCATGATCACGCTCGGTGAGGCGGATAAGCGCACCGACCTCGGACCAGCGAAAGCCGGTCGCCGTTCGAGTGCTCGCACGGTGGATCGGATCGTTGACATAATAACGTTCGGAAAGCGACTGGTCGATCCAGCCAGACGGGTAGTTGCTGAGGCGCAACGCATCGTCGGGCGGGCCGCGCAAATCGACGTGATGACCCATCGCATACCATTTGAACCCGAGATCGTAGGTCGCGGCCTCAAGCCGCTCCTGCAACTGCCCACAGTCCCTGATGGAAAGGAACCGGTTTATCTCGTCGTAGAATTTGCTGTGCATGGAACGGCCTCGTGCCTTGTCGGCTATCTGCCACCTCTCCAGTCCAGTCGGTCCAACTTAGCATAGTCTGCGGTCAAGGCAGACGGGCAATGATTCCAGTCAGGTCGTATCGATCGGGTAAACGTGGAGAGGGGGTGGTTAGGCGAGGAGACGCCGATGTCGACCATCGATCCAAGCCACCGACTGCACGATGCCGCCGCCGAAGTTGTGCGTTCCCTTGGGGGCCTTTGGCGCCCTGGCGGCGCAATGTGCCACTGTCCTGCGCATGACGACCGCACGCCGAGCCTGTCGGTACGCGTCGGGACGACCAGCTTGTTGTTCAAATGTTTCGCGGGCTGCAGAACCGTCGATGTTATCAAGGCATTGCGTCGTCGAAACTTGCCGATACCGGTAGAACGGTTCGGCGGTACAGTGATCTGCCGTTCAACGGGATTCGCTGCGCAAGCGCGCCGGCTCTGGGATCTGGCCCGCCCGCTCGCCGATACTCCCGGCGCACACTATCTGACCGGCCGCGGAATCACTGCGCGCCCCTGGGCGCTGCGCTATCTTCACGCGACGCCGCTGGGGCGTGGTAACATGGCCCGTTTTCGTCCGGCATTGATTGCCGCCATTCATGATGGCGCCGAGCTGGTTGCCGTGCAGCGGACGTTTCTGGGTCCGGCGGGAGGGGGGCTGGCAACTGATCTTGCAAAGCCCAAGCTCGCGCTCGGGCGACCGCGTGCCGGTGCGGTAAAGCTTGCCCGGGCAGGTTCCGTCCTCGGGTTGGCCGAGGGCGTTGAAACTGCGCTGTCGGCGATGCAGCTCCTTGGAATTCCGGTGTGGGCAACACTGGGCGGCGAGCGCCTCCCTCACATCAGGATTCCCGCGCTTGTTCACCGCCTCGTTCTCCTCCCCGATGCCGACCGCAGTGGCCGCATTGCGGAGCGATTGTCCCGCTCGGCCTATGCCGGGTTGGCGATCGAGATCCAAACGGTCTGGCCTTGGTCCGGCCTGAAGGACTGGAACGATGTTCTGAGGGAGGAAGGGAAGGGGGAGGCTGGTCGGTTGCGGCTTGCGGTCTGAAGGTCAGTCCGTCCGCATTGGAGTGAACATCCATGTCCGACATCATATTCGTCAAGGCAGCTAATTGCACCAAGTCGCCGTCAAACGTTCGTAAATCTTCCGATCCCGTCGCCGACGCGCAACTCGCTGCGAATATCGCCGCCAATGGCATAATTCAAAATCTTGTCGCGCTGCCGGTCGCTCGAAAGAAAGGCCATTACCGGATCTGCGCTGGCGGGCGTCGCCTCGATTGCGTCCTCGCGAATATCGCGGCCGGCCTCTTTCCTGCCGATTATGAGATTCCGATCAAGGTCTTGAAGGATGCCAAGGATGTCCTTGAGATCAGCTTCTCGGAAAATTTCTTCAATCTCGAGATGAACCCTGCCGATGCCTGCCGCGCCTTCCAGGACATCATTGAAATCGAGCACAAGACTCCTGCCGATGTAGCCAAGCGATTCGGTCTGACCGAGCGCTTCGTGCGCGGTCGGCTGCGCCTTGCCAACCTTGCCGAGCCGATCTTTGAGGCCCTGCGCGAAGGCGCGATCACGCTCGACGTTGCGATTGCATATGCCAGCACATCCGACACGGCGCGCCAGGCGAGCGTGTTCGAGCAGATGGATGACAGCTACTACGCGAGCAATGTCAGCGAGATCCGGCGCCGGCTTGCAGCGGGCGCCTATAAGGGCGCAGATCCAAAGGCGATGCTCGTCGGCCGTCACGACTATGAGGCCGCAGGTGGTCGCGTGGATGGAGATCTTTTCTCCGATGCAGCTTCGGAGATCTGGCTCGATGGCGAGATCGTCGACCGTCTTGCCGCGGAAAAACTTGCTGCTGCAGCGGCAGCGCTGCGCGACCGCGAAGGGTTTGCAGAGGTGCGCGCAGTACCCGGCCCGCATGTCCCCTATATCGAGACGAGTGGACTTGTGCGGGTAAGTGGCGAACCCATCCCGCTGCGGCCGGAAGCACGGGTTCGCAAGCAGGAGATCGAGACCGAGCTGACGGCGCTCGAACAGGTCGCCGGGTCGGACGAGGGCTATAGCGAGCAGCAAACCGAGCGCATTGCGGCCCTGGAAGCGGAACTTGATGCGATCGGGGACGCGGGCGAGACGCTCAGCGATGCGCAGCGTGCCGCGGCGATCGCCTATGTCGTGATCGGTTCGGATGGCCAGCCCCGGATCCATGAGCAACTTTACGCCGAGCCGATCCAGCAGGAAGACCCAACCGACCGCGAACGGGCGGAATCCGATGTCGGCGAGGACGATCCAGAGGAGAGTGCGCCCGAGGTCCGGTATAGCCAGCGACTGCTGGATGAGCTGGCGACGATGAAGACCGAATTGCTGGCGGTACATGTCGCGAGCGATCCGCACTTCGCCCTCGACCTTGGTACCTTCATCATGGTCGACAATGCGACGCGTTTGTCGGGCTATTACAGCATGCCGAGCGAGCTTCGCGCCAATGCGCCCAGTGCACGGGTGCCGGGGTTTGAGAGCGGAATGCCTGCAGCCGAAGCATGGGCCAAGCTGGACGAGACCCTCGACCGCAGCTGGACACAGCCCACGGAAATCGAGCAGCGCTATGACGCGTTTTGCGCGCTGGATGACCCGAAGCGCGCGGCTTGGCTCGGCTGGGCCGTGGCGCGTACCCTGCAAGCGGTTCCCGATGGCAGTGTCGGTAGCGGCTTCCTGAACCATCTCGGCGTCAAGCTCGGGATCGACGTGGCAGCCTGGTGGCGTCCCACGGCGCGCAGCTTCTTTGACCGGATCACCAAGCCTGCCATCCTGAAACTCTTCGAAGCGATTGGCGGCCAAGAGCTCAGGAGCCGCTATGCGGCCTCCCGCAAGTTCGATCTAGCCGCTGCCGCCGAAAAGCTATTTGGCGGTGAGGTCATCGTCGAGGCCGACATCAGGGAACGCGCATTGAGCTGGCTTCCCGCTGCAATGCGTTTTGGACCTGAACCGAAACAGGAGCGCAGCGATTGCATGGCGTCTATGCAGGTTGCTGACGAACGGATCAGCGAACCCAGCGGGAATGAAGCGCCTCGTTCGGAGCTCCACGGCGGAGCCATCGCAGACGCGGCCTGAGCATCGCCTTTGCGGCGAGGGGCCGCGCATGCGCGGCCCCTTTCACGTTCGCATGCCGTCGCGCCAAGCTCTTCCGCGTTCGCGCAATCGTTGCGTCATGCGGCGACGGAGGGAGGGGGGGCGAGGTGGTGGGCCAACGGGCCTTGTCGCTGCTTCCGGAGATCTGCAATGTCCCATCCACATTCCCTTGATGCTGCCTTCCAATCCGGTGCGGATGGACGGGCCGGTCGGGCTGCCCAACTCGCGTCAGTAGCACGCACGCTTGCGATCCGGATCAAGAGTGGCGCTGCGATTTCGCGTCGATCGCTTGGTACGTTGATGACTGACATGTTCGGCGGCTCCGATGCGTCGGGCGTCTGGTCGATGCGCGACGCGTATGACGCACTCGAACTGGCGCAGGTCATGGCCCTACTCGACCCGGCATGGCCTGTCGTTGATGGACCGAACGATTATGGCGTGCTGCGCGCACTGGAGGCAGTCGGTCGCGCGCTGCCGACGCAAAGCTATCGCAGCGAGCGTCAGCTCGATCTCCAGCAATTTTCGACGCCGTTGCCGCTGGCCTGGCTCGCCGCCAAAGCCGCGGCGTTGCGTCCCGACGACGTAGTGCTTGAGCCCTCCGCCGGGACTGGCCTGTTGGCCGCATTCGGGCGGCGGCAAGGCTGCACGCTTGTCCTGAACGAGCGTGATCCATCCCGGGCCGCGATCTTGCAAGCCGGGTTCGGCGGCACGGTTTTCTCCATCGACGCCGAATTCATCGACGACGCTTTGCCCGCCGCTGTCCGGCCAAGCGTTGTGCTGATCAATCCGCCTTTTTCGCGCAGCGCGCAGCGCGGTCGCGACCGCCATGCAGGAGCCAGACATTTGCGATCGGCGCTGATGCGACTTGCGCCGGGCGGTCGCTGCGTCGCCATCATGCCTTCGGCGTTTGCGCCGGATGGAGCGGGCGCGAACGGCTATCGAAGCGTTTCACGCGCCGTGCCACCGCGGGCCGAGATCACGATCTCCGGCCAGCCCTTTGTCAAACATGGCACATCGGTCTCGGTTCGCTTGTGCGTGTTCGACAAGGGTTGGACCGGTCTGGTAGAGTGCGCCACCGTGTCCTCGCTCGATCAGGCATTGGACCTTGTGCGCGCGCTTCCGCCGCGACTGAGTAACGACCGTGTTCCGCCCAGCGGCGGCGCGGCATTGCCAAGCCGCCTGGCTGACTGGCGTGCGGGCCTCTTCGATTCCCTCAAGCCCAACCGGATCGCAGCCCCGCTCACCGTCCAACCGCTCGACAATGTCCCGCGACTGCTCGATTATGAGGTTCTGGACGTTCCGCCCGCAGGGGCGGAGCAGATCGGCATTTACGTGCCCTGGCGCCTTGCCCGTATGCGGATTCCCGACGCAGCGCCGCACCCGGACCAGCTCGTTGAGTCGGTGGCGATGTCATCGATCGTACCGCCGGCACCGCAATACCGTCCCATGCTGCCGCCCCGGTCGGTCGCCGCACTGTCCGATGCGCAGCTCGAGACCGTGATCTATGCCGGTCAGGCGTTTGAGCGCGACCTCCCGGGAAAGCACCTACCGAACGACGTCGGCACCGTGCTGGAGCCGAACGCGACTGGGCACAGCTACCGGATGGGGTTCATGTTGGGAGACGGCACGGGCGTGGGCAAGGGGCAGCAGGTCGCAGCGTGCATCCTCGACCGCTGGTGCCGAGGGCACCGCCGCGCAGTCTGGGTTTCCAAAAGCAGTGCATTGATCGAGGATGCGCGCCGCGACTGGGCGGCGCTCGGCGGCCTGCCGATCGACATCCAGCCGCTCGACGCCTTTGCGTTCGGCACTCCCATCAAGATGGGCAGCGGCATCCTGTTTACGACCTATGCGACGTTGCGCTCGCAGCGCGAAGACGCCCAGTCCAGGCTTCACCAGGTCATCGACTGGCTCGGGTGTGATTTTGAAGGCGTGATCGCGTTCGACGAGGCGCATGAGCTTGCCAATGCTGCGGGTACTCAGACCCGGCACGGTGCGCAGAAGGGGTCCGAGCAGGGGCTGACAGGCGTCAGGCTACAGAATCTATTGCCGCGCGCGTGTATACTGTATGTTTCCGCGACCGGCGCGACCGATCCGGCCAATCTCTGCTATGCGACGCGACTGGGGCTTTGGGGGCCTGGCAGCGCATTCGAGAGCCGGGACGCGTTCATGGCCGCGATCGCCAATGGTGGCATTGCGGCGATGGAAATTGTGGCGCGGGATCTCAAGGCGCTCGGGCTCTACACCGCACGGGCGCTAACGTTTCGTGGCGTTGAATATATGCCGCTCGAGCACCGGCTCACGGCCGATCAGGTCGCGGTCTATGACGCCTATGCGGACGCCTGG